>NZ_PPSK01000004.1 GCF_002903165.1 Halopseudomonas oceani | reverse complement strand
ACAGCACCGGACGCCACTGGCGTGGCGCCGGTGTGCTCAGTGTTATCCATATAGGAGAAATTATGAGAGAAATCGGCGAAGTTTTAGGTGTTTTGGGGATGATTTTGATCGGTGTGTCCTATATTTGGTCGTTTATCATCGGTTATCGGAAAAGTGTTGGTTGGCTTATTGGGTTATTGGTCATTTGGGTGTTTTTTTATCCCCCTCTTGTATTCGTCAATTGGGAGAGGACTAAGAATAATTTCTTTGTGTTTTTAATCGGAGTGGTTATTACGGTAATAAGTTTTTTTATGCTGGTTGCTACAAATCCAAATAAAATGGCATAAATAGTTAACAAGCAAAATCAGCTGGCCGCATAAGTGCGCCGCCGCTTTGGTTGTTAGCACTAATGGGGATCATATATGAAAGCTTGGATCTTGGTTGGTTTGGCTTTATTTAGTGCTCCAGTATTGGCTGGGAAAGAAGCAGGGAAGCCATTTTTGGAGCAGATTTTTGTTGCCGCTTTTCCGCTTGTTATATTTCTAGTTGTCTTTTGGTTGATTATGCGGGCAATGACTTTTAAAAATGGAAAAAATATCAACACCCAATTGCTGGAAAGCAACTTGGAGATTGCGAAAGAGTTAAAAAGAATTGCAGATTACGTGGAGACTTTAAAAACCAAAGACAAAGATGATTAGCGCTATTCGTGTCACGGCGCTAACAAGTGACTGTGGTGTAAACGCCCAACATCAAGCTGTTTTTTCACGCCACGGTTTCTGGTTCTTGAGCGCAGTATTAAGCATCTCAATCGTTTTGCGTATGCAGGCAATCAGGGTGACTTTGGGTGGTTTTCCTTGGGCTTTCAGGCGTTCATATAGCTGCTTGAATACCGTATCAGCACACTCTGAGGCTGGTTTGCAGTTGGTGCCGGGACGGGCGACCTTCCGCGCCTGTTACTGCTCACCGCGCGCGTGCTCCCGTGCCAAGTCGATAAATGCCTTCAGCGTCGCTGAAGGGTTGCGGCGGTTGGGGTAGTAGAGGCAGAGCTCTTGGCGGGGTGGTGTCCAGTCTTGCAACACGCGTTCTAGCTGTCTGGCGTCCAGCTCCTCCTGGACGTCCTGTTCCATCAGTAGTCCGAGGCCTGCGCCTGCCTTGAGGGCTGCTTTGACCACGCTGGCGTCGTCCAGGGTGAGTTGTCCGTTGACCTCCAGCTTGATGTGCTCACCGTCCTTTTCCAAGTGCCAGGGGTAGATGCCTCCGTTGGGCAGGCGGATGCGGATGCACGGGTGATTTAGCAGGTCTGCTGGCGAGGCTGGACGGCCATGGGTGTTCAGGTACGCGGGGCTGGCGACGATGGCGTAGCGCTGGGCCTGCCCCAGTGGTAGCACGATCATGTCGGCGGGCACGAGATTGCGCGCGCGCAGGCCGAGGTCGAAGCCGTCGGCGACGATGTCGACTAGGCGGCCTTCGGTCACCAGATCAATGTGTACCTTGGGGTAGCGCTGCAGGAAGTCGAGCATCAGCGGCAGCAGGGCCGAACGCGCGGCGCTGGCGAAGGCATTGATACGCAGCACGCCGGCTGGCTCGGCGTGACGGGTGCGCACCTCGCCCAGTGCGGCGCGCATGTTTTCCAGTGCCGGGCCCACCTGTTGCAGGTACAGGATGCCGGCCTCGGTCAGCGATACGCTGCGGGTAGTGCGGTTGAACAGGCGTGTGTCGATGGCGGCTTCCAGCTTGGCGATGGTGGTGCTCAGGGCGCTGGTCGAGACGTTGAGCTCAATAGCGGCCTGGCGGAAGGAGCCGCGCCGGGCGACTGCTAGGGCGGCTTCCAGTTCATTGAGTCCGATACGCGAAATCGCCATTGGATTATCCTGCTTTTTGGGATAGGTCGTTATTTTAATCCCAGTTGAGCAAATTAAGAATGGCCCGGCAAGATGACTGCTGTTCCCGCACTGTTTGCGGAAGAGGAGAGCACATCATGAGTATTGCATTGCCGGATGTCGTACAGACCTATTTTGAAGTCAGCAATGGGCAGGGCATGACGCGGCTTGCCGAGTGTTTTTGCGACGACGCTACGGTACGCGATGAAAACCAGACCCATCAGGGTTTGGCGGCCATTGTCGAGTGGCAGTTTGCTGCCCGACAGGCGTACAGCTATGTAGCGGTGCCGCTACAATCCTGGCAGGACGGTGAGGCGCTGGTGGTCATCGCGCGGCTGACGGGCAACTTCCCGGGTAGCCCGGTGGAGCTGCAGCACCACTTTGCCTTTGACGGCGGGCGCATCAAGTTGCTTGAGATTGGCAGCTGAGCCGGGGCGGGCGAGCCGTTAGCTGGCACTGCGGCGTTGACAGCTCCGCCTGCTGCTTCGTACTATCGGGCTGGATTTTACGCAACGGGCATTACATGTTCCCTTCCTTTGACCATTCGCTGCTATCACCTGGGCTTCTCGCCTCGGTCGGCGTGTGCGTCTCCGTTGCCAAGAAATCCAAGAAACAGTCGCTCATTTGACCGGGGCGTGCTGTCCCGTCAGATGGGCTGACAGGACAACATGCGCTAGGTTACACCTCCCTCACGTTTGATCCCCACGCCTCCTGACGGTGACTTGACGGTCTGCCACAAGGAGTTTTTGCATGTCTGATTTTCGTGGGATCTGGGTGGCGCTGGTTACACCATTCCGTGAGGGAGAGGTGGATTTTATTGCGCTGCAGGGGCTGGTGGAGCGCTTGCTGTCCGATGGCGTGTCGGGGCTGGTGGTCTGCGGCTCGACCGGCGAGGCGGCGGCGTTGAGTCAGGGCGAGCAGCTTGCGGTGCTGGATGCGGTGCTGCAGTGGGCGCCTCCGCAGCAGGTGGTTATGGGGTTGAGCGGCAACAACCTGCGTGAACTGCTGGCGTTTCAGCATGAGGTCCAGCAGCGTTCTCTGGCCGGGCTGCTGGTGCCTGCGCCTTGCTATATTCGCCCTTCTCAGCAGGGGTTGGAACGCTTCTTTCAAACGGTTGCCGATGCGGCGACGGTGCCGGTGGTGCTCTATGACATTCCCTATCGCACCGGGGTGCGGATTGAGCGCGAGACCCTGAGACGCATCGTGCGTCACCCGCGCATCGTCGCGGTCAAAGATTGCGGTGGGGATGCGGAGACGACCATGGCGCTGGTTGTCGACGGCAATGTCAACGTGCTCGCTGGTGAGGATGTGCAGATGTTTGCCAGTCAGTGCCTGGGCGCTGTCGGTGCCATATCGGCGGCCGCGCATATCCGTACCGACCTGTTTGTGCAGATGCACCGGCTGCTGGAGCGGGGCGACCTGCTTGCCGCGCGCCGCACTTTCTTTCGTTTGCAGCCCTGGATACAGATCGCCTTCGCTGAGCCCAACCCTGCTGTCATCAAATACGCGCTGGCGCTGCAGGGGATGGTGGCCAATGAACTACGGGAGCCGATGCAGCCGACCGCGGCTGCGACAGCTCAGTTGCTTCATCGGGTGCTGCAGATGCTGGGGGAGGAGCCCTGCGCGCCGCTGCCTGGCGAGCTGCAGTGCGTTGGATGACCGGGCGGAGTACCCGCTGCGTTCAGCGTACTTTCCTGAAGGTCAGGTTGTAACGCACCGCGCCGGTAGTGGGATGGCTGGCCTTTTTGCCCAGCGGGCTGACACCATGAAAATACAGCCGGCTGACGCCGCCCCAGACCACCACGTCGCCATGTTCCAGCAGCCAGCGGCTGGTTGGGTCGCTGCGGTTGGGACCACCAAACAGGAAGGTGATGGGTGCGCCGAGGGAGATCGAGACGATGGGGGCGGTGAAGTCCTGCTCGTCCTTGTCTTGATGCAGGCCCATGCGCGCGCCGGTGGTGTAGCGGTTGATCAGGCAGGCTTCCGGCGCAAAGTGCGCAAAACCGGCGCTATGCGCGGCGCGCTCGGCCAGCTCTGCGAACAGCGCGGGGATGGCGGGCCAGGGCTGGTTGCTTTGCGGGTCTTGCGGGCTGTAGCGATAGCCGTGTCGATCCGTCACCCAGCCGTAGGCGCCGCAGCTGCTCATGGCCGCGGACATCGTGTAGCCGCCGGGGGTGACCTGATGACGAAAGGGCGCCTGCGCGGCGATCTGCTCGATGGCGGCCAGCAGGGCGTCGGCATCGCTCAGGGCAAAGCCTTTCAGCAGCCAGGCGTCCGGGCCGATCTGCTGCTTTGTCGCTGGCTCGGGCGCGCCAAGGTCAAGCAGGCCTTGCATGGCGGGTATCCGGGATCAGGTGTGGCAGGGTGAGGTACAGCATGGGGCGGCCGGTGGTTGAGTGCGTCCGGCCATGATGGCGCAAGGGAAGGGCAGGCTCAAGCCGCCCCCGTTGGGTGACGGGGGCGACAGACCTCTGGGCATTAGAACTTCATGCCGGGCAGGTTGAGTGACGCGGTGTTGCCGCCGTCAACCGCCAGGGCCTGGCCGGTAACGTAGCTGGCATCTTCACTGGCGAGGAAGGCAATGGCACCGGCGATCTCTTCAGGACGGCCATAGCGGCGCAGCTCGCAGCGGGTGCCGAGCTTCTCTTCCTTGTTGTTCTCGCGGGCGTACTTGAACACTGGGGCGGTCATGCCGGTTTCGATCAGGCCGGGGCAGACGGCGTTGACGCGAATGTTGAACTGGCCTAGGTCGCAGGCGGCGGTCATGGTGAAGTTGATCACGCCAGCCTTGGAGGCGCTGTAGGCGTTACCGCCAGCGCCGGAGCGAATACCTGCCACCGAGGCGGTGTTGACGATAGCGCCGCCGTTCTGGTCGCGCATCTGACGCGAGGCGTACTTGGTGAACAGCATGACGCCGAACAGGTTGACGTTGATGATCTTCTGCCAGGTTTCCAGGCTCTGATCGGTGGCGATGCTGTAGTCACCACCGGCGATACCGGCGTTGTTGCAGAGCACGTCCAGGCGGCCGTAGTGGGCCACGGTGTCGGCGACGCATTGCTCAACGGCTGCTTCGTCACTGACGTCCAGTGCGCGGTGCAGCACCTCGGCGCCGGCCGGTAGTTCCTTGATGGTCTGTTCCAGACCTTCGGCGTTGCGGTCCACCAGCATCAGGCGCGCGCCTTCGCTGGCCAGACGTTTGGCGGTGGCACGGCCGATGCCGCTGCCGGCACCGGTGATCAGGGCGATTCTGTTCTCGAAGCGTTGCATTTCAAACTCCTTTGGGGCGAAAGCGGCAAGCCACAAGCGACAAGCTGCAAGCAAAGCTGGCGCGGTGTTGACCTGCGCGGGTTGTCTCAAAGTCCAGCAGGGGCGTTACAGGCCGTGAAAACAATTGACTGGCCTGTCGCACTGCGCACCCTGTTGCAGCTTGCAGCTGCGTTAATGACTAATACTCGGATCATCCGCTACAGCGACGTTGTCGCCGTTCGGATCAATACCCAACTGGTTGGCCATGTCGCTGGTGTCGACTTTCCAGCTGCTGGCGATGTCGCGTTCGAAGCGTACCGGGGACAGGGCGATCAGGCCGTCGCGCAGGGCGCCGACGTCGGTCTGGCGGCCGGTGATGCGGTCGGTCTGGCGCTGGAAGCCGAGCCAGTAGTAGGGCACGCCGCGGGTGTCTTCCCGGCGCTCGATGTTCACGCCGCCGATGCTGCCGCGTTGCGGGCGGCAGATGGCGACGCCACGGACGTCTTCTGGTGCACGTGCCGGGAAGTTGATGTTCATGGCACAGTCTTCCGGCCAGCCGGCGTCCAGCAGTTGGCGAACCAGGTTGGCACCGTACTGGCGGGAGGTTTCCCAATGTACGTCGTTGCCGGGGATGTAGGCCTGGCTGAGGGCGATGGACGGAATGCCAAGCAGGGTGCCGGTAAGGGCGCCGCCGATGGTGCCGGAGTAGGCGACCGAGTCGCTGATGTTGGCGCCGTTGTTGACGCCGGATAGCACCAGATCGGGTTTGACCGGCAGCAGTTCGGCAACGCCGAGCAGGACGCAGTCACTGGGAGTGCCACTGACGCTGAACCGGTGTTCTTCAAACTGGTGAACGCGCAGCGGGTGGTGGACGGAGATGGACATGGACACGCCGCTTTGGTCCAGATCGGGCGAGACGATCCACACTTCCTCGGCGATCTCGTTGGCAATCTCTTCGAGCACTTGCAGGCCCGGGCCGCGCCAGCCGTCGTCGTTGGTCAGCAGTACGCGCTTGACGGGTTTGCTCATTGGCAATCCTCATTGTTGGAAACGGGTGGGGCTTGAATGTGCAACGGGGCAGCTGACGCGGCCCCGTTTGGTCTTACTTCTGGGCGATTTCCCAGCCGCGCTCAGCCAGCAGGCTGGCGCGTTTGCCGACTTCCAGGGCGTCGGCGTTGCTGGCGTTGCCTTGCAGTGCGCGGTGGTAAACACCTTGCACAATGGCGGCCAGACGGAACAACGAGAAGGCGATGTAGTAGTTCCAGTTCGGCACACCGCTGCGGCCGGTGTATTCGCAGTACCAATCCAGCAGTTGTTGCTCTTCCGGCAGACCGAGGGATTTCAGATCGGCACCGACCATGCCCTTGGCGCCGTCGACGTTGACCGGCATGTGGTACGGCAGGCAGCAGTAGGCCAGATCCGACAGCGGGTGGCCGAGGGTTGCCAGCTCCCAGTCGAGGATGGATACGACCTTGGACTCGGTCGGGTGCAGCATCAGGTTGCCGATTCGGAAGTCGCCATGGGCGATGGTGGTGCTTTCATCAGCCGGGATGTTCTCCGGCAGCCACTTCATCAGGGCGTCCATAGCGGGCATGTCGTGGGTGCGGCTGGCTTCAAACTGGCCACCCCAGCGTTTGACCTGACGGGCGATGTAGTTGTCGGGCTTGCCGTAGCCTTCCAGGCCGATGGCCTTCCAGTCGGCGTTGTGCATCTTGGCCATGGTTTCGATCATGGACTGGTAGATCGGCATGCGCTCTTCCTGCGCTACCTCGCTCAGCAGCGGCTGGGAGTAGACGCGGCCTTCGACGTAATCCATAACGTAGAACGCGGTGCCGATGATCTCTGGGTCTTCACACAGCAGGCGTGCGGTTGGTACCGGCACGTCGGTCTTGCCCAGGGCGTTGATGACCTGGAACTCGCGCTCGACCATGTGGGCTGACGGCAGCAGTTTTCCCGGCGGCTTCTTGCGCAGTACGTAGCGCTTGCCGGCGATTTCCAGCAGGAATGTCGGGTTGGACTGGCCACCCTGAAATTGCTGCACCTTGATGCCCTGGTTGGCTCCCGGAAGGTAGTCCTGCAGGTAGTTGGCGAGCTTTGCCTCGTCGAACTTGTGGGCAGGCAATACGTCAATCAGGGTCGCTCCGCTCATCTTTGAAGATCCTGTTGTTGATGGGTCAAGTAGGCAAAAATAACACGCCAGGGCGAACCCTGGCGCGTTGAACAGCGAGGTGAATCAGGCGTTATCAGGCAATGGTATCGCCGCCGTCGGCGACGATGGTCTGCCCGGTAACGTACGCCGAAGCGCTGGAAGCCAGGAACAGCGCCACCCCGGCGATGTCCACCGGCTCGCCTACGCGGCGCAGTGGCAGCTTCTCTTCCACCTTGCGCAGGCGGTCCGGATCTTCCAGCAGGGCCTGGGCAAAATCGGTACGGATCAGGCCGGGGGCGATGCTGTTGACGCGGATGCCCTGCGGGCCCCACTCCAGCGACAGGTTGCGGGCCAGGCCGGCTTCAGCCGCCTTGGACATGCCGTAGACGCCGATATTGGCGCTGGCACGCAGCCCCGCAATGCTTGACAGCAGGACGATGGAACCACCACCTTGCTCGACCATGTGCGGGATGACCATGTTGCACAGCCAGAAGGTGCCCTTGACGTTGGTGCCCATGATCTTGTCGAAGGCCTCGTCGCTGACTTTGTGGGTCGGGCCATAGACCGGGTTGGTGGCAGCGTTACAGACCAGCACGTCGATGCGGCCAAAGGCTTCGAGGGTGCGATCAACCAGGTTCTGTAGCTGGGCCTTGTCGCCCACATGGCAGGCAACCGGCAGCGCATCGAAGCCCTGACTGCGCAGCTCGTCCGCAACCTGCTGACAAACGTCGGCCTTGCGGCTGGAAATCACAACCTTGGCGCCAGCCTTGGCGTATTCCTCGGCAATCGACTTGCCGATGCCCTTGGTCGAACCGGTGATGATGGCGACCTTGCCGGTCAGATCAAACAGCTTGCTCATAGAACCTCGCTTTGCTCGAGCCACAAGCTTCAAACCTCAGGCTAAAACCAGTGCACGGTCAGCTTTAGGCTTGGAGCTTGCGGCTTGACGCTGCCCTTACAGGTATTGGCTCATTTCCATTTTGGCGATGGCGTTCAGATGCACCTCGTCCGGGCCGTCGGCCAGACGCAGGGTACGGGCCTTGGCGTAGGCGGAGGCGAGGAAGGTGTCCTGGCACACGCCCTTGGCGCCGAAGATCTGAATGGCGCGGTCGATGACGTTGCAGGCCATGGTCGGGGCAACAGCTTTGATCATGGCGATCTGCTGACGGGCAACCTTGTTGCCGAACTTGTCCATGCTGCGGGCGGCATGCAGGGTCAGCAGGCGGGCCTGGTCGATCTCGCAACGGGAGCGGGCGATCATTTCTGGCACGCTGCCCAGCTTGTACATCGGCTTGCCAAAGGCAACGCGCTCGCCAGCACGGCGGCACATGGCTTCCAGTGCGCGTTCGGCGATGCCGATGCTGCGCATGCAGTGATGGATGCGGCCCGGGCCAAGGCGACCTTGGGCGATCTCGAAGCCGCGACCCTCACCCAGCAGGATGTTGGAAACCGGGACGCGCACATTGTTGTATTCGATTTCGGCATGGCCGTGCGGGGCGTGGTCGTAACCGAATACATGCAGGTCACGAACGATCTTCACGCCGGGGGTGTCCAGCGGCACCAGAATCATGCTCTGTTGCAGGTGCTTCGGCGCGTTGGCGTCGGTCTTGCCCATGACGATGGCGATCTTGCAGTGCTCGTTCATCGCCCCGGAGGACCACCACTTGGTGCCGTTGATGACGTACTCGTCACCTTCGCGGCGGATTTCGCACTGGATGTTGGTGGCATCGGAGGAGGCTACGTCCGGTTCGGTCATGGAGAAGCAGGAGCGGATTTCACCCGCCAGCAGCGGCTTGAGCCATTGCTCTTTTTGCTCTTCATTGCCGTAGCGCTCGATGGTTTCCATGTTGCCGGTGTCCGGCGCGTTGCAGTTGAAGACTTCACCGGCGAAGGAAACGCGGCCCATGATTTCACACAGGTGGGCGTACTCTTCGTTGGTGAGGCCGGCGCCACGCTCGGATTCGGGCAGGAACAGGTTCCACAGACCCTGCGCACGGGCCTTTTCCTTGAGTTCTTCAAGGATTGCCGGGTGGCCCCACTTATTCTGTTTTACCTGCTCGTAGAACACGGCTTCGTTGGGGTAGATGTGCTCATCCATAAAACCCTGAAGCTTGGTTTTCAGGTCCTGTACGCGGGGGCTGAGGTCAAACATGTTGAATCCTTTGGCAATGGTTCGTTGGGGGGCGTGCGATGCTGCTGACCATATAGTCACCCGCGCCAAAGGAGAACGATGTAGCGTCAGTGGCAATAGGTATGCATAAGTCAACCTAATAACATGGGGTATGCATTATTAGTGCGGGCGAGACAAATTCCTCACACTGCATTCTGCAGCGTTGTGTCTCGCAGCTCGCCGTGCAAACGGGCTAGGTCCTCGGGCGTGTCCAGATCCCAGAGCGCTGGGCCTACCCACAGGCTTAGGCCAGCGGCTTCAAGGCGCTGGCGGGTATCGCTCAGGACCTGCTCGTGGCTCCAGTCCATATTTTGAAAGGGGGCCGGGTTGGCTTCACGCTGGCCGATCAGCACGTAGCCGCCGTCTTCACTGGGAATGATCGCGGTGTCGTGCCGATTTAGTGCACGGCAGGCGGCGAGCACGTGTGTGCTGTCCATGTTGGGGCAGTCGCTGCCAATCAGCAGGGCGCCATCGGGATGCTCGGCAATGGCATTGGCCATGCGTTCGCCGAGGTCCTCACCGCACTGTTGCCGCAGCTTAAGACCATGTTCGCTGGCCAATGCGCGCAGTACTGGGTGCTCTGGATTGGTGGCGTACAGGAAGCGTTGCCCCGGCCAGTCGAAGGTCTGGGTCAGGGTGCGTTGCAGCAGTTTGAGGTAGAGATCGCGGGCGCCGCCGGCGCCGAGAGCGGGAATCAGTCTGGTTTTCACCTGGCCCGGCTCCGGTGCCTTGGCGAAGATCAGTAGGGGCAGGAAGGCGGATTCAAATTGCATGGCTGTTTCTCGCTTGCGGGGCACTTAGGTGCTGTGACCTAGACTCCTGCAAAATGTTCGCCAGCCCGGCGGGTATGCTCGGGCAATGGCGCTTTTTTGTGACGCAGGTCGTCGTTCCGTGTTTCAGCATAGATTCTTCGCTGGCAGGCTGCTGCGTCCGCCGGCTGCTGGTCATGTTTAATTGCGTCGACCACTGTATTGCCGGGCCAGTTCGCTTGGATCTGCCCCTAGCCAGTAGCGCAGCCGCAGCTGCCACATCAGCGCGATGGTGCGCAGGGTGCCGTTCTGCTGCCAGCGTCGGCTGGAGGTGGTGAGGCGCTCGGACAGGCACAGCGGCCTGCTTTGGCGGCGCAGCCGTTTGCTCAGCTCGATGTCTTCCATCAGGGCGATAGGCGCATAGCCGCCAAACTGGTCGAACAGGCGGCGCTCGACAAAGATGGCCTGATCGCCAGTGCAGACCGCAGTCAGCCGTGAGCGCAGGTTCATCATCCACGCGACCACCGCCAGCAGCGGCGAGGAGGGGCTGAGCCGGACGTCAAAACGGCCCCAGCGATGCGGGCTGCCTGGCTCCGGCAGCAGGCCGATGAAGCCGTTGGGCAGGCAGGTGTCGGCGTGCAGAAACAGCAGCCAATCGCCGTGGGCCAGCGCCGCTCCAGCGTTCATCTGGGTTGCCCGGCCCGGCTCTGATTGAATCAGTTGATCGACCAGCGGCGCAGCGAGGGCGAGGGTCTCGTCGATGCTGCCGCCATCGACCAGAATGAGTTCCAGCTCGCCGCGCAGTGGTTGCAGCGGCGTAAGGGCGGCAACGATGCCGGCAGCTTCGTTGCGCACCGGCATGATGATCGACAGCTTCAACCGCGCCTCCAGGCGTGAAAGCGTGCTACCCATTGCAGCAGGCGTTCCGGCTGATGGGCACGTTTCCATTGGCCAGCGGCGTACTTGTTGGCTTCGCTCAGGGTTGGGTAGCTGTGTACGGTGCCGAGGATCTTGTTCAGGCCGAGGTTGTGCTTCATCGCCAGCACGTATTCGGCGATCAGCTCACCGGCGTGGGCGCCGACGATGGTGACGCCGAGAATGCGGTCGCGGCCGGGCTCGGTCAGGACTTTGACGAAGCCTTCTGCGGCTTCGTCGGCAATAGCACGGTCCAGGTCGTCGATACCGTAGCGGGTTACCTCATATTTCACCCCTTGCTCCTGCGCTTCGGTTTCCGACAGCCCGACGCGGGCGACCTCCGGGTCGGTAAAGGTGCAGTGCGGAAGTACCCGGTAATCCACTTTGAAGCGGCGGAAGCTGCCGAACAGCGCGTTGACGGCGGCATACCAGGCCTGATGTGATGCCGCGTGGGTAAACTGGTACGGGCCGGTTACATCCCCCACGGCGAAAACGTTGGGGAAGCGGGTGGCGAGATACTCGTTGGTCTCCAGCGTGCCGTTGTCGCGCACTGTCAGGCCCAGCGTTTCGATGCCATAGCCCTGGGTGTTGGCTACCCGGCCGAGGGCAACCAGCACGCAGTCAAACTCGATTTCTACTGACTGGTCACTGTCCTGCGAGCGGCAGATAACGGTCGGTGTGCCATTGCGCAGTTCAAAGCGCTCGGCCTGGTGGTTGAGGCGCAGATCGACCCCTGCGCTGCCCAGACTGACCGTCACCAGTTCGCTGGCGTCGGCGTCTTCACGGGGCAGCAGGCGGTTGCCGCGCTCAACCTGGATGACCTGCGAGCCGAGCTGCTGGAAGGCCAGTGCCAGCTCGCAGCCGATCGGGCCGCCGCCGAGTACCAGCAACCGGCGCGGTTGCTGGCGCAGCTTCCATACGGTGTCCGAGGTGACCATCGGCACGCTGTCGAGCCCCGGCAACTCCGGTACCAGGGGGCGCGCACCGGCAGCGATGATGATATTGCGCGTGCTGATGCTGCGCCCGTTTACCTCGACGTGCCAGGGTGAGGTGATGCGCGCCTCACCGGTGATCACGTCGACGCCGAGGTCGGTGTAGCGCTCGACCGAATCATGTGGCTCGATCTGCTTGATTACCCGCTGGACGCGTTCCATTACCGCGGCAAAGTCGACGGTTGCTTCGGCGTGGCTGTAGCCCAACGCGGGCGCCTTGCGGACCTCGGCGGCCAGTTTTGCCGAGCGGATCAACGCCTTTGAGGGCACGCAGCCGGTGTTGAGGCAATCGCCGCCCATGGCGTGTTTCTCGATCAGGCTGACGTCGGCCTTGACCGCTGCGGCAATGTACGCGCTGACCAGTCCGCCGCTGCCAGCACCAATTACCACCAGATTGCGGTCGAACTGTTTGGGCTTCTGCCAGCCTTTGTAGACGCGACGGGCCTTGATCACGTCCAGCAGGCGCCGGGCAATCAGTGGGAACAGTCCCAGCAGCACGAAGGCGCCGAGCAGGCCCGGCGAGAGGATGCCGGCCAGTGAGTCCAGCTGCCCGAGTTCGCGGCCGGCGTTTACGTAAACCAGGGTGCCGGGCAACATGCCGAGTTGGCTGACCCACCAGAAGGTGCGGGCGGGCAGGCGGGTGAGGCCCATCGCCAGATTGATCAGAAAGAACGGAAACGCCGGCACCAGCCGCAGGGCAAACAGGTAGAACGCGCCTTCGCGGTCGATGCCCTGGTTGATGCGTTCCAGTCGTGAGCCAAAGCGCTGCTGAACCCAGTCCTGCAACAGAAAGCGGCTGATCAGCATCGCCAATGTGGCGCCGGCGGTGGAAGCAAAGGACACCAGCAGCAGACCCCAGCCAAGGCCAAACAGGGCGCCGCCGATCAGGGTCAGCAGCGCGGCGCCGGGCAGCGACAGCGCCGTCACCAGCACATAGAGCCCCACATACAGGGCGCTGGCGAGCATTGGCTGGTTGGTCACCTGCTGTTCAAGGACCTGTTGCTGGGTTTTCAGCGCGTCCAGACTCAGGTGCTGCTGCAGACCCGAGGCAAAGAACCCCGCGACCAGCGCCACGACCACGGCCAGCAGCAACAGACGACGCAGGTTCATGACAGCATCTCCAGCGCACAAAGCGTGTTGGCGAGGGTAAAGCCCTTGATGCAGGCCTGTTCGGGCGTCATGTCGGTTCCTTGGTTGATGCGCTGCCAATACGACAGCGCAGCGGATGAGTTGTCAGGCCACTGGCGTTTGAACTCAGCGGCAAAGGCGCGCTGATCGTAAGTGACGGGCAGTGCTTCGACCACCAGCGGCCCGACCTGCGCGCGATAGATAGCTGCTGCAGAGGGTCGCGGTGCGATGCGGGTGATCAGGCCATAGCGGCCGTTGTTGAAGTTGGGCATGCCGGCGGCACCGTTGTTGATCACCGCCCACTCGCCGTTGCTCAGCGCGGCCGGGCTGCAGGTGTGGCTGCAGGCCAGCACACGGATGCGGTTTTCTGCGAACCAGTGGTCCAGTTGCTGCTGGCGTTCGGGGCTTTGCAGTCGGGCATGATCGCACTGCCAGCCGGCCAGTGACTGCTCATCGCCGTGGGTGATGGCGATGCGCTCGCCGGCGACCTCGGCTATCAGGGTGGCGGGGCGGTTGCCGAGCTGTTCCGCCATGCCGGGCATACCGTCCACTGTCTGTTGCAGTTGCTGATGAATGCGGTTGGAGCGCTCGACCGTGACGGCATCGGTCTGCTCCGGGTAGGCGCAGCCGCAGCCAAAGTCGTCGCCCGCGCGGGCCAGTTCGGTTTCTACATTGCCGCGCAGCGGGGAGTGCCGTTGCAGGCGTTGCTCGATGTCGCTGAACACCGCCGGGTCGTGGTCGAACCAGTGGGCGTCACCGTTGAACACGGCTGTTGCGCCGGGTTCGCCTGCGACGCGCCGCTCGATGGCGTCCAGCGCCTGACGATTACCATAGAGCCCGCCGATCACGTACAGCACGTCGCACGCAAGGTTTGCGCGGGCGCTGAAGGTCTCGGCGGGCAGACGATAGTCTGCCGGGCAACTGTGTCCCTTGCTCATGCGGCTCTCCGGATCATCATGCCGGGCAACAGGTAGCCGGCGGTACACAGAATCAGCCCGTACAGGTTGGTGCCGAGCAGCAGCGCGTAGCGACCGTCACCAATAGCCCAGCTCTGCGGAATCCAGCCGAGGGTGAGGGCAACGCCCAGCCCGATACCGGTCCAGAAACTCAGGTGAAAGCCGAGACGGGTGGGCCGCACGAAGCCGTGCAACAGGAACACCGGGGCCAACCCGATGACCATGGTGCCGCTGATGGTGGTGGCCTTGAGAATGTCGGTGCCGGCGAGCATCGGCAGGTTGCCGAGCAGGGCGAACACCAGCATGGTGGCCATGCCGACACCAATCGCCTTCTGGCCCAGATCACGCTGCAGCAGGGCGGGCAACTCGCGGCCGCTGAGGCGGGCGAGGCTGGAGAAGGTCGAGTCCAGGGTGGAGCCAGCGGCGGAGATCATCACCAGCGTCATCACAATCAGCGCGCCAACGCCGAGGCTTTTCGCCAGCGCCGCTGGTACGTTACCACCGGCCTCGATGCCACCGAGGGTGGCGTGCACGCCGATCAGGCTGAAGGCCAGAATGGCAACGAACCCGAGCACGCCAGCCAGGGTGAAGGCACGCAGCATGGATTTCTCTTCGCTGATAAAGCCTCGGTCGGTCAGTACCGGGTCGTGGAAGGGGTAGCTAAGCAGCTGCAGGCAGGCGACCAGAAACAGATCCACACCGGCGTTGAGCGCCCAGTGTCTGGTGCTGGTCAGCTCGGCGGTGCTGTGATTCGGCAATACCAATCCCAGCACCCAGACCAGTGCGATGACGAAGATCGCCGCCTGCGCCGCGTCGGTCAGGATTGAGCTGCGCAGCCCGCCACGCAGGCTGTAGGCCAGCGTCACAGCGGTAAACAGCAGTGCTGCGCCAATAAACGCCGGGCTGCCGCTGTCGCCGTAGTAGCCGCCGACCACGGCGGTGTTGCTCCAGACCTCGTTGAACAGGCGAATCAGAATGGCCGCGGAGAACGCCAGCGCAGCGCCGCGGCCGTAGTTACTGGTCAGAAAGCTGACCAGACTGGTTGCCTGAAAACGTCGGCGCAGGCGGTAGATCACCAGCCCGCAGAGCGGGATAGACAGCCAGTAGGTGGCGTAGGCCAGGCCGCCGACCAGACCAAATTCGGCACCGAGATTGGCGGCATTGGTGACCGATTTGGCGAAGATCCAGCTGATGAAGATGCTGGTGGTCAGCAGCAGTGGCGAGGCCTGGCGACCCTGGCTGTCTTCACCATTGAAGAAGCCGCCAATGGTCACAGTGCGCGGCGAGAGCCAGTACATCAAGCCGCCGTAGGCGATCAGAAAGCCCCAGAAAAACAGGCCGGTAAGGCTGGTTGCGGTCATTTGGTGCAATCCTGTCCCTGATCAGTTTGTGTTGAGAACGCCGCCGCAGCTGGAGCCCTGTCCTGCGGTGCAGGCGAAGCAGTGGTCGCGGGTGGCGATGGGGTGGTCGGGCAGATCGGCGTTGAGCAGATCACGCAGGTGCGGACGGTCCGACGCCAGTACCGGCATGGGCAGCTCCAGCATCTGGTTGAAATCGCAGTCGTATAAATAGCCGCGCCAGTCGACGCTGACAGTACTGCGGCACATCAGGCCGGGCAGGTTGTCCGCGCTGAAGTTGTCGCGCAGCAGCTGCATGTACTGGTTGAACTGGCCGCGACTTACCAGGGTACTGCCGAAGCGGGCAATCGGCTGGTTGGTGATGGTGTGCAGGTGGTTGAACTGGATGCCGAAGTCTTCCTGCAGGTGCTGTTTATAGTCTGCTTCCAGCGCTTGCTGCGGTGGCGGCAGGCTTGGGCCTTGCGGGTTGTAGACCAGATTCAGTTCCAGATCGCTGCCTGGCTGGCCGTAGCCCAACGCGTTCAGCTGCCTGAGCCCGGCGATGCTGCGCTCGAACACGCCGTCGCCGCGCTGGCTGTCGACGTTGTCGCGCGAATAGCAGGGCAGGGAGGCGGAAATCGCCACGCCCGAATCGGCAAGGAATTGCGCCAGATCCTCATGGTCGGGTTCGGACAAAATGGTCAGATTGCAGCGGTCGATCACCTTCAGCCCCGCTGCGCGGGCGCGGGTGACCAAAGTGCGAAACTGCGGATGCATCTCCGGCGCCCCGCCGGTCAGATCCAGCGTGCTGACCGGGTGAGCGTCAATGACGTCACACAGCAGCTCGATCAGCTCGTCCGACATGGCCTCGGTGCGGGTTGGGCCGGCGTTGACGTGGCAGTGCAGGCAACGCTGGTTGCAGCGGTAGGTCAGGTTTACCTGCAGCGTTTCCAGCGCGCCACGACGCAGCGGCGGAAAGTCCAGGGTATTGAGCAGGGGCAGGGTATCGCGCACGGTATCTCCTCGTTGGTTATGTAACAGACGCAGTTAAAGCGCATCTGTTACATGACTGAACTCTGATGCATGACTGAACTATGCCGGCTGATCTCAGTCTCGTATTCACACTGCCATAAAGCACGTTTGCACAGAGGGAAGACCATGCGAAAACTAGCTTATGCCCTGCTGCTCAGCGCCGCCACTGTCCAGGCTCAGGAGCCAGCAGCGACAACTCCGCCACAGCTTGACCAGACGCAGGTGGCAGCGATTCGCGCCGCCGTTGGCAACAGTGGTCGTACCATCACTAATGTTACTCGCGACGCCTACCGTAACCCCGAGCAAACTCTGACCTTTTTCGGCGTGACTCCCGAGCAGACTGTAGTGGAAGTCTGGCCCGGTGGCGGCTGGTACACCGAAGTGTTGGCGCCGCTTCTGCGTGACAAGGGTACGCTGATTGCCGCGCATTTTGACCCGGAGAGTGACGTCGGCTTTTTCCGGCGCTCCCGTGCTCAGTTCGAGGCGAAGCTGGCAGAGCATCTGGAGCGTTACGACCGGGTGCAACTCGCCACCCTGAATTACGACCCTGATCTGGCCATTTCCGAGCCGGGCAGTGCGGATCGGGTGCTGACCTTTCGCAACGTGCATAACTGGCTTGCTGCGGGAGAAGGCGAGGCCCAGGTGATGTTTGACAAGTTCTTTGCGGTGCTCAAACCGGGCGGCATGCTGGGTGTGGTGGAGCACCGTGCGAAAGCAGGTGCCTCGCTGGAGCAGATGATCGAGTCAGGCTATGTCACTGAAGAGAAGGTGCGCGAGCTGGCGGCCAGCGCTGGTTTTGAGTTGCTGTCGGTCAGCCCGGTCAACCAGAACCCGCGCGACACAACTGAGCACCCGGAGGGCGTCTGGACATTGCCGCCGACCCTGCGGTTGGGCGACGAACAGCGTGCGCACTACCTTGCGGTGGGTGAAAGTGACCGGATGACGCTGCTGTTTATTAAGCCGGAGGCCTGATCAGCGCTTGCTTAGCTCGCGCCGATAGGCCGTTGGGCTCATGTTGGTCCAACGGCGGAACGCGCGGGTGAAGCTGCTGGGGTCGAGAAAACCGAGTTCGTAGGCAATGCTGGTCAGGGATAGGTCGCCGTCGCTGATCATGCGGATAGCGGCTTCTCTGCGCACATCGTCGGCCAGTTGCTCGTAGCTGGTGCCTTCTTGGCTAAGCTTGCGGCGTAGGTGGCGTGGGCTGATGTTGAGCGGCGCGGCTACACGCTCGGCACTGATGTCACCTGAGCCGAGCAATAAGTGGATTCGTCTTTTTACCTGTTCGCTCAAATCGTTACTGGGCAGCACTGCCAGCATGGCTTCAAGAATCTCAACCAGCTTGGGTAATGTGAACGGGCTGGAGGTTGCCAGCGGCTTGTGCATCAGGCGGCGATCCAGTACGAGAGCGTAGCTGTCGCCAAACACCACGTTGTTGCGAGCGAACAGGCGGCGTTGGCCGTCCGGGTCCTCTTCGCTGCGCACCAGCTGAAGTTTGCGAACCAGGCCTTGATCGTCCAGGTCCAGCCGGTTGAAGTAGCGGGCTAGGTAGCCGATGACGGCTTCCAGGTGTTGCTGATGCGGCGTGCCGATCGGACGCAGCGTCAGTGCAACGCCGTCCTCGTCCGGTTCACAAACAAGTTTCAACTGGATGCTGAAAATGCTGAAGAAGCGGCTTAATAGCGACAGCGTGGCGTCGATATTTTCGCTGGCAGCGGCGGCCAAGGCCAGCGTGGCAAAGGGGGTGGGGACGAAAACCCGGTGCATGCGCAGAGCGAAATGAGGGTCTTCCGACACCCGCAGAGCTTCACTCCAGCCGTGAGAACACAGCTCTTGATCTACAAATTGAGGTTGGCCGACCGGTAATGAGATCCAGGGTGACAGGCGTTGTGACTCACCAAGGGAAACGCCGTACTGCTTGAGTGCCTGTTCCATGGCGCGCAGCCAGAAAGCACTTTCGCGTACGCGTGCGAAGGAATCTGAGCTTGAGTGTTCTAGCATCGACACACTGATCCATTATTGTTGTGACAAAATCGAGTTTTGTCTTTTTCCGTCGGCAGTATAGCGATAATCGGGCCGTAGAAAAGCCCGTTAATAATTCCGCAGAGCAAAATTATGTTGCAACGAATGTACTGCGACAGAATCGGCGCCATAGAGCTGTTCTGGTGTATGTCTGCGAGCTGTTCGGTACTCGTGGCAGGAGGCTGCGACGTGCTTGATGGCTGAGAGTTTCCGACATTAACCGCTCTAAATCGCTGTTTTCCCGATGCTTGGCTCCTTTATACCGGTTTTTGCGATTCCTGTGAGGTTGCTTGGTGTTTTGTTTTTACCGTCAATTCACTGGGTGAATGTCCTCTGCGGTCAATTATGTTGGCCGTTCGGGGCAAGTCTTTCGTGCTGGCCTCGTGACAGACTGCGTGGGTCTTGAACACGCACTTGTGGTGCGTGCGTTCATTTCACCCAAACGGAGCAGCACAATGACAAAAAAAATGCATGGCTGGTCTCTTGCCGCATTGCCTCTGGCGATTGGCATGGCCACTTTCTCTGGCTCTGCAAACGCAGTAGCTTTCAATATCGGTGAAGTCGAAGCTCAACTGGACTCTCAGCTGTCCGTTGGCGTGAGCATGTCGACGCAGAATGCTGATAGTCGTTTTATCTCTGTGGAAAATGGCGGCTACGCTGTGGCTCGTACCTCTGATGATGGTCGCCAGAACTATGGTTCCGGTGATGTCTTCTCCAAAATCTTCCGTGGTGTACACGATCTGGAACTGCGCTACGGCGACTCCGGTGCCTTCTTCCGTGGCAAGTACTGGTATGATTTTGAAACCAAAGACGGTCACCAAAGCTTCTATGATATCGACGATTCCGGTCGTGATCCGCTGCAGAAGGGCGCTGGTGTAGCGTTGCTCGACGCGTTCGTCTATCACAACTATTTTATCGGCAACAACCCAGGTAACGTTCGTCTTGGTCGCCAGGTTGTCAGCTGGGGTGAGTCTACCTTCATTCAGAACTCCATCAACTCCATCAATCCGATTGACGTGGCTGCTCTGCGGCGCCCGGGTGCTGAGCTGAAAGAAGGTCTGCTGCCCGTTGAAATGCTTTACCTCTCTCAGGGCCTGACCGAAAATCTGAGCGTGGAAGCCTTCTATCAGCTTAAGTGGGCTCCGACCGTTCTGGACAACTGCGGTACATTTTTTGGTTCAGATACCCTGGCAAAAGGCTGTGTAGACCGCTTGGTTGTTAATGGCGTTGACTGGGAGCAGGGTAATCCTAACCTGAGCACTGGTTGGCCATATAACCCGGGGCTTAGCCGCTACATCGTGCGCGCTAAAAAGGACCAGGAAGCAAAAGACGAAGGGCAGTTTGGTGTGGCATTCCGCTGGTTTGTGCCGGAGCTGAACGATTCGGAGTTTGGCTTCTATGCAATGAACTACCATAGCCGCACTCCCATCTATTCGAACATCGCTGGTGGCGGTGCTGTGCCAGGGGCCAGCGGTGTCCCCGGTATCGATGGTGTGGTTGGTCCTGCTGGCTACTTTTTCGAGTACCCAGAAGATATCCGTCTGTATGGCGTGAGCTTCCAGACTTCCGTTGCTGGAGCCTCCGTCGGTGGTGAAATCAGTTACCGCCCGAACATGCCGATGCAGATCAATACCGGTGACATGAGCCGTACTGCACTGCAGCTTGGCGCTGATAACACCCACCGCGACTACAACGGCGCTGCCCTCGGATCCTACATTCAGGGTTATGAGCGCAAGGAATTCTGGCAGGCACAAGTTAGTGTCATTCAGTTCTTTGATCGCGTGCTGGGTGCTAGCCGTCTTTCACTGGTTGGTGAGGCCGGCGTGAACTACATCGGTGGTCTCGGAGATGTTAAGTTTGGTCGTGACTCGCTGTTCGGACAAAGTCCTTACAACGGAGATGAAGGTTCTCTTCCTGCTGGTGTGGTTGCGGGGCAGTGTGCTTCTGCTCAAACTTCGACCTCGAAGTATCGGAATAGTTGGTGTGAGAACGACGGTTTCTACACTTCCTGGTCTTCTGGCTACCGCATCCGTGCGACGCTGGATTACAGCAACGTCATTGCCGGTATCAACCTGAGCCCGAACCTGTCCTGGTCGCACGACGTGGAAGGCTACGGCCCGAACTTCACTGAAGACGCCAAGGCAATCAGCGTTGGTCTGAATGCTGACTACGGCAACAAGTACAACGCCAGCATCAGCTACACCGACTTCTTCGACGGCAAGTACAACACCGCCGTTGACCGTGACTTTGCGTCAGTCAGCTTCAGCGTAAGCTTCTAAGACTGACCACAGGAGAACAACAATTATGCGTATGCAACAAACTCTGATGGGTACTGGTGGTCTGGCTCTGAGCCTGATGGCATCCTCTGTAATGGCGCAAACTCTGACCCAGGCTGAAATCGATCAGCTGGGTACTTCTCTAACGCCGATCGGCGCAGAGAAGGCTGGCAATGCGTCTGGCACCATTCCGGCCTGGACCGGTGGCTTGCCGACCGACGCGGGCCAGTCCCTGCCGAACAACTTCTTGGAAAGTCCTTATAAGGACGACCAGCCGGAGTTCGTGATCACTGCTCAGAACCTGGAGCAGTACAAGGCTAACCTGACTCCGGGCCAAATCGCTTTGTTCGAGCGTTATCCGGAAACCTTCCGCATGCCGATCTACCAGACCCAGCGTTCTGTGGGCTTCCCGCAGTCTGTCTATGATCAGGTCAAGGCAACTGCCGGTCAGGCCAAGCTGGTCAATGGCGGCGACGGTATTTCCAACTTCGCACACGGCTCATTTGCTTTCCCGATTCCGAAGTCCGGTGCTGAGGTAGTGTGGAACCACAACACCCGTTATCGCCTGAACGTCCACCGTTGGTACATGCAGGCCATGCCGCAGACCAACGGTTCGTTCACTCTGATCAAGATGGAAGAAGAAGTGGGTTACCCCGAGCAGATGTCGGATGTGGACGCCTCCTCCATGCCGAACACCCTGCTGTTCTTCAAGCAGCGCGTAAGTGCGCCTGCGCGTTTGGCGGGTAACGTCCTGCTGGTACACGATAGTCTCGATCAGCTGAAAGAGCCGCGTATGGCTTGGGTCTACAACGCCGGTCAGCGTCGCGTTCGTCGTGCACCTCAGGTTGCCTACGACGGTCCAGGTACCGCTTCTGACGGGATGCGTACTTCTGACAACTTCTCCATGTATAACGGTGCGCCTGACCGTTACAACTGGACGCTGGTTGGCAAGAAAGAGATCTACATTCCGTACAACAGCGGCAAGCTGACCGTACCGGGCGTTCAATACGCTGATGTGCTGCAAGCTGGTCACATCAACCCCGACTACACCCGCTTTGAGCTGCATCGCGTTTGGGAAGTTCAGGGCAACGTGAAGGAAGGTCAACGTCACATTTACGCCCAGCGTAATTTCTTCGTTGACGAAGACTCCTGGATGATCAGCCTGGCTGACCATTACGACGGTCGCGGCACCCTGTGGCGTGTAGGTGAAGGTCACCTTGGCTTCAACTATCAGCAGAAGATCCCGGGTTACGCCATCGAGACACTGTATGACCTGCTGGCAGGTCGTTACATTGCTCTGGGTATGTACACCGAAGAAAACTCTGCGCCGCAGTATGACTTCGACCCGAGCTATACCCAGTTCACTCCGGCCGCACTACGTGCTTCCGGTGTTCGCTGAGTCAAGCTGGTCGCAGTAGAAAGAAGGGAGCCGAAAGGCTCCCTTTTTTTGTCTTCGGGCCCTGTACTTTGCTGGCGGCCATCCTGCCATTCGCAAAGGGGCACGTTGCTGAGGAACACTGATCGTGCTCATGGGCCGCATTGGGCCTTGTCTCTGGTGTGGGTGCTCAAGGATTTGCTTTGGGCGGTTGCGCCAACGGCGGCGTCGGAAGGATGGGGCGCTGACATGATGTCTTTGCCCCGGGTCGCTCAGGAGGGTATCGCGGTCTGATTGGCCTGACTGCGGAAGCTGGTTGGGCTCATGCCAGTCCAGCGGCGGAATGCGCGGGTGAAGCTGCTTGGGTCGAGAAAGCCCAGCTCGAAGGCAATGCGTCCGAGATTGAGCTTCCCTTCCTTTATAAGGCGGATCGCCAGCTCCATGCGCACTTCATCCAGCAGCTTTTCATAGGTGGTACGGGTTTCACTCAGCTTGCGGCGCAGGTGTCGCGGGCTCATGTTAAAAGGAGTGGCAACCAGCTCTTCGGACACTTCACGCTCGGATACCAGTACGCGGATGCGCTGCTTGACCTGTTCGGCGAAGTCCAGATTGGGCAGGTCGCTGAGCATGTCTTCCAGAGAGGCGTCCAGGCGTTTGCGCAGAAAGGCATCGGCGCTGGGCAAGGAAGTGCGTAGCAGGCCCCGATTGAGGCGGAACGACATTCGCTTGGCCCCCAGGCGCACTCGACTGCCAAGCAGGGTTTCACATAGATCGCGATTGCGCTCGTGTTCGCTTGTCAGTCGGCTTTCAAGCATCAGAGAGGCTTTGCCAATGCCCAGTCCTTCCCAGATCTTGTTGCACTGGCTCATTACCGCTTCCATGTGCAATGGGTGCGGGTTTCCACGGGGCTGAAAGTAGAGGGTCAGGTATTGGTCGTCTTCAACTGAATACAGCTGGACCTGGCTGCTGAAAACAGGCATGAATCGAATCAGGCGCTGTATCGCGTCACCCAGCGTTTCGCTCGATGCGGCCGCGAGGCCGAGCAGTGACAGTGTGTTGGATTGATAATGGCGGCCCATACGCAATCCGAAGCACTCATCCTGAGAGAGCTTGGCTGCGGCGTTCCAGAGGCGATTCATGTCGCTCTGACTGACGTGGGTCTGACTAAGGTCTGTCAGCTTGCAATGCTGGCGCAGGTCCGACGGTAAATCGCGGACGCTCTTGCCGTATAGCTCAAGTCCCTGGGCTATCCCCTGCGCCCAGAAGCAGCGCTCGTGCACGCGCTCTGAAGAAAGAGCATGGTTCTGTGAAGTCATTGGCTTAAGACGCCTTTGTTTTATTATTTTGATCGACTGCAAGTGGCGTTAACAATAAAACACAAACACCCATTGTGCAAAATTATGCAACGGATAATTGCGGGCTTTGGATCAAGGGTATTCAGAGCGTGAATGTCCCTTTCGGCCAAAAAACTCGTCCGAATCGGCCAAATCGCGCTCTGATCTCGTGACAGACTTGGTTCCGGTGCTAGACGGCTTGCGTCGTCTCGAACCCATGATTCAAATCTAACGGAGCAGCACAATGACAAAAAAAATGCATGCTTGGTCTCTTGCCGCGTTGCCGCTGGCAATCGGCTTGGCCAGTTTCTCTGGATCGGCTGGGGCAGTTAACTTCAATATTGGTGACGTTCAGGGCCAACTGGACTCGCAGATCTCCATTGGTATGAGCGTTTCTACGGCTGATGCTGACAAGCGCTTTATTCATAACGCCACTTCTGTTGATGGCAAGCCCCAAGGTGGCAAAGCTGTTGCTCGCACCTCCGACGATGGTCGACTGAACTATGAGAAGGGCGATATTTTCTCCAAGATCTTCCGTGGCGTGCATGATCTCGAGCTGCGCTATGGAGACTCTGGCGCCTTTGTTCGCGGCAAGTACTGGTACGACTTTGAGACCAAAGACGGTAGTCAGGAATTTTATGACATCGACGACTCCGGCCGTCCGCCGCTGGTTAAGGGCGCTGGTGTAGCGCTGCTCGACGCCTTCGTGTATCACAACTACTTTATTGGCAACAATCCAGGTAACGTCCGTCTGGGCCGCCAGGTAGTTAGCTGGGGTGAGTCCACCTTTATCGGTAACTCCATCAACTCCATCAACCCGATCGACGTGGCTGCTTTCCGTCGTCCGGGTGCCGAGATCAAGGAAGGTCTGCTGCCGGTCGAGATGCTGTATATCTCCCAGGGCTTGACCGAAAACTTGAGTCTGGAAGCCTTTTATCAGTTGAAGTGGCACCCTTACGCAATTGATAACTGCGGTACCTTCTTCGGTGCTGATACTTTGGCGACCGGGTGTACAGACCGTTTGGTTGCCTCTGGTCCAGACCTTCCTCAAGGCGACCCTGCACTCGGTACCGGTGGTTTTGGGCAGGCAGCTCTTGCTGACTATATCGTGCGATCAGAAAAGGACCGCGAAGCCAAGGATGAAGGGCAATTTGGTGTCGCTCTGCGCTGGTTCGTGCCTGAGCTGAATGATTCCGAGTTTGGCTTTTACGCCATGAACTACCATAGTCGTACCCCGATTTACAGTAACACCTTTGGCGGGGTTCTTTCAGGGGAAGGTCCGGCCGGTATTGTCCAAGGTTTGGACGGGGCTCTGGGCGGTGCTGGGTATTTCTTTGAGTATCCCGAGGATATTCGTCTGTACGGGGTAAGTTTCCAGACCTCTGTTGCAGGCACATCCCTTGGTGGTGAGTTTAGCTACCGTCCGAATATGCCGATGCAGATCAACACCGGTGACATGAGCCGTACTGCCCTGTTGAACTCTGACAACATCCATCGCGGCGTTGTATATGGTGCGCAGGACTACATTCAAGGTTACGACCGGAAAGAGTTTTATCAAGCGCAGGTTACTGCGATTAGGTTCATTGAGCGTGTCTTGGGCGCTAGCCGCCTGGCGCTGGTAGGTGAGGCTGGTGTCAACTACATCGGTGGAATCGGCAATGATGCTGGTGACACCAGATACGGTCGTGACTCACTGTTTGGGCAGAGCCCGTACGCCGATGGCACCTGCTCCTCCCAAGCGGGTAACGATGCATCCGAGGGTTATCAGAACAGCTGGTGTGAAAACGACGGTTTCTACACTGATTGGTCTTGGGGTTACCGTGTTCGTGCGAAGCTGGATTACAGCAACGTGATTGCCGGCATTAACTTGAGCCCGACTCTGGCCTGGTCGCATGACGTTGACGGTTACGGCCCCAACTTCACTGAAGGTGCCAAGTCTGTGAGCATCGGTCTCGATGCAGACTACGCGAACAAGTACAACGCCAGCATTAGCTACACCAACTTCTTCGACGGCAAGTACAACACCGCCGTTGACCGCGACTTTGCGGCCGTCAGCTTCAGCGTAAGCTTCTGATCAGACAGGCCATAAGGAGAAATAACAATATGCGTATGCAACAAACTCTGATGGGTGTCGGTGGTCTGGCTCTGAGCCTGATGGCATCCTCTGTAATGGCGCAAACTCTGACCCAGGCTGAAATCGATCAGCTGGGTGCTTCCCTGACACCAATCGGTGCGGAGAAGGCCGGTAACGCCGCCGGTACCATTCCGGAATGGACTGGTGGCCTGCCGAGAGATGCTGGTAAGCGCCTCGAAGATAACTTTTATGAAAGCCCCTATGAGGGTGAGCAGCCGGAGTTCGTGATCACTGCTCAGAACTATCAGCAGTACCGTGACAATCTGACTCCTGGTCAGATCGCCATGTTCGAGCGTTATCCGGAAACCTTCCGCATGCCGGTTTATGTAACCCACCGTTCGGTAGGCTACCCGCAGGACGTTTACGATCAGGTCAAGGCTTCGGCCGGTCAGGCCAAGCTGGTTAACGGCGGTGACGGTATCTCCAACTTCAGTCACGGTACCTTCGCGTTCCCGATTCCGAAGTCCGGTGCAGAGGTTATCTGGAACCACAACACCCGCTATCGTCTGAACGCCCACCGCTGGTACATGCAGGCCATGCCGCAGACCAACGGGTCGTTCACCCTGATCAAGCTGGAAGAAGAAGTAGGCTACCCGCAGCAAATGGCTGACGTCGACGAGTCGACCATGCCGAACACCCTGCTGTTCTTCAAGCAGCGTGTAAACGCTCCGGCGCGTCTGGCAGGTAACGTACTGCTGGTACACGATAGCCTGGATCAGCTGAAAGAGCCCCGTATGGCATGGGTATACAACGCTGGTCAGCGCCGTGTACGTCGTGCTCCGCAGGTTGCCTACGACGGCCCGGGTACCGCCTCCGACGGTATGCGTACTTCCGACAACTTCGCGATGTATAACGGTGCACCTGACCGTTATAACTGGAAGCTGGTTGGCAAGAAGGAAGTCTTCATTCCGTACAACAGTGGCAAGCTGACCCAGCGTGGTGTTCAGTACGCCGACGTTCTGCAGGCTGGTCACGTCAACCCGGACTACACCCGTTTCGAGCTGCACCGCGTGTGGGAAGTACAGGGCAACGTCAAGGAAGGTCAGCGTCACATCTACGCTCAGCGTAACTTCTTTGTGGACGAAGACTCCTGGATGATCACGCTGGCGGATCATTACGACGGTCGTGGCACGCTGTGGCGCGTGGGTGAAGGTCACATGTCCTTCAACTACGACTACCAGATTCCGGGTTATGCGCTGGAAACGCTGTATGACCTGCTGGCAGGTCGTTACATCGCACTGGGTATGTACACCGAAGAGGTTTCTGCTCCGGACCTTGACTATGTGCCGACCTACAATCAGTTCACACCGGCTGCCCTGCGTGCTTCGGGTATCCGCTAAGTTCTGATGCTGCTTTAGATGTTTGGGTTTGAGGGGATATCTTCGGATATCCCCTTTTTTTATGCGTTGCGCGGCCCCGACGGCGAGGAGACGGCTCCACTCTGCTAAACTTGCGCTTTGTTTCCTTCCGAACTCCAGAGTGACTTCATTGTTCAGCCAATTTGATCTGCACGAGCGCGTACTCAAGGCGCTCGCCGAGCTTTCCTTCCAGCAACCCACCGATGTACAGGCGGCAGCTATCCCGCCCGCGATCGAAGGTAAGGACCTTTACGTTATCGCTCAGACGGGCAGCGGCAAGACTGCTGCGTTCGTACTGCCGATGCTGCAGCGACTGCTCGCCGACGACAGCAAGCCGCTGGCCCCGCGGGGGCTGATTCTGGTTCCGACCCGCGAACTGGCTCGTCAGGTGTCGAAGGATATTGCCGCATTGGCAAAGTTCACGTTCATCAAGGCTGAGCAGGTCACTGGTGGTGAGGATTTCCGCGTGCAGGCTGCGCGCCTGCGCAAGAATCCGGATATCGTCGTGGCAACACCGGGCCGGGCGCTGGAGCAGTTGACTGCCGGCAATCTTGAATTGAGCAGTGTGCAGACATTGGTGCTTGATGAGGCGGACCGGATGCTCGACATGGGCTTCGCCGAGGATGTTGGCAAGCTCGCTGCAGCCTGCCCGGACCAGCGGCAGACCATGCTGTTCTCGGCGACCAAAGGCAATCGAGGGCTGCAGCGGATGATCGATTCGGTTCTGACCGAGCCGCAGATTCTTGCGCTGAATTCGGTTCGTGATGACACCCCAAGCATTACCCAGCAAGTCATTCCCGCGGATGACAATCCCCATAAGGAAGCCATGCTCAAATGGCTGATGCTGAACCAGGGGGAGGGCAAAACCATTGTCTTCACCAACACCCGGGTGATGGCGGATCGCATCAATGGTGTGCTGCGTGCGCTGGATCTGCGCGTGTACGTGCTGCATGGCGAGAAGGATCAGAAAGATCGCTACATGGCTGTCGAGCGCTTCAAACAGGGTGCCAACGGTATTCTGGTCGCGACTGATGTTGCTGCTCGCGGTCTGGATATCGTTGAGCTGGATCGGGTGGTCAACTTTGACATGCCGCGCAGCGGCGACGACTACCTGCACCGAGTTGGTCGTACCGGTCGTGCGGGTGCCGAAGGCCTGGCGATTTCGCTGGTTTGCCCGCACGAGTGGAATTTGATGTCGAGCATCGAACGTTACCTGCGCCGTCAGTTCGAGCGTCGCTTGCTGGCTGAAGTGCCTGGCAGTTTCAAGGGACCGAAGAAGGTCAAGGCATCCGGCAAGCCGGTCGGCAGCAAGAAAAAGAAAGACGGCAAAAAGGATGGCAAGAAGGCAGCACCAAAGTCGAAGAAGCCTAGGGCTGGCAAGCGTCCGTCGCGACCGCCAGTGGGCCAGGTGGTCACGTCGTCGGATGGTCTGGCCCCGCCGAAGCGCCGCTGAGGGGGTTGCGCGCAGCGCAACTGATCCGTTAGAGTCGACTCAATGTTTAAAGGTAACCATGCCATGACACTTTGTTCTGCACCGCTCCCTATCGCCAGCGCCTCGCGTGCTGTCGTTGCTGCGCGTGCGGCGGTTGGTTACTTTTATTTTGGGTATTGGTTTAGCCAAAGGCGCGCCTGATACCCACAGGCGCCCTGAATTGACGGGTCGCCACCAGAGAATCAAGAAACCCCGGTCGGCTCCCCGATCGGGGTTTTTTTATTGGGTTTTGCATATTTGAGGAATCGGCATGTACGCACAACGCACTTACAACCCGCGCTCTTACCGCAGCTGGCGATTTTGCACTGGCTCACTGACTGCACGACATTTAATCGATCGAACACCCAGATAGCGCCGCGGCGGCAAGACCGCCCCGGCTAAGGAAGCAAAAGATGACCGCCACCGTAACTGCACTTGCCAGCGCAGCCCCGACCACGCAAAGCGCCAACCGCCGTACCCACACTCTGCCGACGCCAGCGCAGCTACGCGAGCGCCTGCCGTTGAGCCAGGGTCAGGCTGACGCCATTGAGGCGCACCGCCAGGCCATCCGAGACATTCTCGAAGGCAAGGATGACCGCCTGCTGGTGATCACCGGCCCCTGTTCCCTGCACGACCCTGATGCGGCAATCGAATACGCTGAGCGGCTCGCCGAGTTGCAGGCCCGTGTTGCGGATCGGCTGTTGCTGGTAATGCGAGCCTACGTCGAAAAACCGCGCACCACGGTCGGCTGGAAGGGCATGCTGTACGATCCGCAGCTGGATGGCAGCAGCGACCTGGCCGCCGGTCTGGCGCTGTCGCGCCGCACCATGCTGGCGATCAGTGAATTGGGTTTGCCGATTGCGACCGAGCTGCTGCAACCGTTGGCGGCGAGTTACCTTGACGATCTGTTGAGCTGGGGCTGCATCGGAGCGCGTACCAGTGAATCGCAGATCCACCGTGAGCTGGTCAGCGGCTTGCACCTGCCAGTCGGCTTCAAGAACGGCACAGATGGCAGTATGACGGTCGCTTGCGACGCCATGCGTTCGGCTCGGCATCGGCACCAGCATTTCGGCATGGATATGCACGGTCGTCCGGCGCTGGTCGAAACCGTCGGCAATCCCGATACTCACATCGTGCTGCGTGGTGGTCGCAGCGGCCCGAACTACCAGGCCGATGCCGTTGCCAAGGTGCGCGCAGAGCTTGAGCGACTGGGCATGCCGGCGGCACTGGTGGTGGATTGCAGTCACGCCAATAGCGGTAAAGACCCGTTGCGTCAGCCTGAGGTGCTGGCCGATGTGGTTGCTCAGCGCGTCGCGGGCGACACCAGCCTGCGTGGTGTGATGCTGGAAAGTCACCTGTTCGATGGCTGTCAGGCGCTGTCTGGCGAGCTGCGTTACGGTGTTTCCATCACGGATGGCTGCCTGGGTTGGGAGGCCACTGCGCAGGCGCTGCTTGCCGCCGCAGATCAGCTTCGCAACTAATTCTAGCGTTGCTGGCGGCCCGGAGGTGGTCGTACTGTGTGCTAAAAGCCGCCGTCGAATGATGGCGGCGTCTCCTGTGTGGCGTGTCGCCTTTCAGGCGGGCTGTCGTAGGGTATTTGATGGGTACAAAAAGAACCCTGCCAGTGAGCAGAAAGCTGTAGCGCTGAGCAGCAGTCCGAGTGTCAGTGCCGGTGGCAGGGCGATGGCGCTGACCAGTCCGGTGCCTATCGCTGCGATTGCCATCTGCAGGAAGCCGAGTAGCGAGGATGCCAGGCCGGCCTGTTCGCCAAAGGGCTGTAAGGTAACGGCGGTGCCCAGCGGGTTGATGACGCCCATGCCTGCCAGAAACAGGCAGATTGCAAGGCTGAACAGGATTAGATCCTGATTCTGGTAGAACAGCACTTGCAGGATGCCACCGACCAGCGCCACTGCGCCGCCGGCCAGTGCCACCTGAACGGCACCCCAGCGCTGTGCCAGTTTCGGCGCAAGCATCCCCGCGCTGAACACGACGAACACCGTTGCAGCAAAGAACAGACCGAGCTGAATGCCGCTGTAGCCCATGCCGCGGATCATGATAACTGGTGCCGAGGCGAAGAAGGCATAGAGCCCGCCAATCACCAGGCTGACGGCCAGGGCTGGAAGTGCAAAGCGGCGGTCACCCAACAGCTGCAGGTAGCCTTTGCTGATCACGCCCACGGAGAGCTTCAAGCGGGCAGAAGGCGCGTGGGACTCAGCCATAGCTAGAAGGTAACCTGCCGCCAGCGCGGCACCGACGCCGGCGACCAGCAGAAAACTGGCTCGCCAACCGAGCTGACTGTCGATCAGGCTGCCCAGCAGCGGTGAGAATCCTGGCGCGGCTGCCATGGCTACCATGATGAAGGCCAGTGCTTTGGCCAGCGCCTGGCCGTCATACAGATCGCGGGCAATGGCGCGGGCCAGCACCGAGGCAGCACAAACACCGGCGGCCTGGATGACCCTGGCAGCAACCATGCTGTTCAGATCGGATGCGCCGGCGCCAAGCAGACTGCCAAGTACAAACAGCGTCAGACCACCGAGAATCAACGGCCGACGACCGTAGCGGTCGGAAAGCGGCCCTACCAGCAGTTGTCCGACAGCAAACACCAGAAAAAAGCTGCTCAACGTAAGCGCCATGTCGGCCGGGGCGGCATTCAGCGAGACAGCCATGGCCGGGAGCGACGGCAGAATGATCGTTGTTGACAGCGTGCCGACGGCCGCCAGCCCGGATAACAGCAGGAGCGTCCGAGTAGAGGTGCTCATGGCTGTATTCCGGCTTTGTGGGTGCCGCTCAACAGCGCGCAGCTGCGCGCAATCACCTGAGGGTCGGTCAGGATTCGGCGGTGGCCTAGACCATCCAGTTCGATCAGTTCGGAGCCTGTCCAGTGGCGGTGCAGGTCTGCGGAAGCCGCGAATGGCACAACCCGGTCAGACGGATCGTGCATGATCAGTGCCGGGTGCTGCAGCCCGTGCTTGAGTGCTGGCAGATCCATCTCTGCTGGCGGGATGCCGATATGCTGCTCGACCCAACGGCTGAATTCGCCCTGTTCTTCAAGGGTGAGGCCATGCCCCAGTGCCTGTAGTTGAAGCATCGGGCTGAGCGAGGAGGGGCCGGAGAGGTGAACGCTGGCGCTGACCTTCAGTCCATGAGCGAAGGCCCAGAGGCTTGCGGCAGACCCCAGCGAGTGGGCGATCACGCTGTGAATAGCGCCAAGGTGTTCCGCTAGTGCGGCCAGTGCGCGGCCAGCGTGCACCGGGCTGCTCAGGTTGCCGCCTGAGTCGCCATGCGCGGGTAGATCAAACAGTGTGACAGCAAATCCAGCGCGCAGCAGCGGCTCGACGAAGGCTGCCAGATGCGAGCCGCGACTGTCCCAGCCATGCACCAGCAGTACGCGGGGGCCGAGGCCAAGACTCCAGACCGAGATGTCACCGTCGACATAGGGGAAGGTGCTGTGTTGTGCCTGTGCAAGAACCGAGCGTTCCAGACTGCTCGGCTGAATGCGTTGCGGCACGCTGAACGCGCGGCAGGCGCTATCAAGCGCAGAGGAGGGGGCGGCGCTAACGTGTGGACTGCTCATGGCGGTGCTCCTTTTATATGACGGTATTAATTTAAATTAAATGTCGTTTATCATCTAAAAAGAGTCAAGCCTTTTTTCCCGTCGGCGGAGAGGTCAGGTAGGGATAGCTTCGCCGGCGAGCGCCTCGAGGAAGCTCTCCAGCACCAGGTGAGGGCGTCTGCCTTTGCGCGTAACCGCGGACAGCACCAGATCGTAGTGATAGCGAGCGGGATCAAGTGCGCGCATGCGGCCGCTTGCAACCCATTGGGCTGCATAGTGGTCCGGCAGGTAGCCGATGTAATGCCCGGTCAGCAGCAGGAACGCGATGCCCTCGCGATCCGAAGCGGTGGCGGTGCAGCGCAGCGCCTGGAACTGCTCCTGAACCTCCGCTGGTACACGAAAGCTGGGCGAAATGGCGTCGTGCTGGCGCAGTGCTTCCAGTGTCAGCTGGCTGTCTTCCAGCTCGAACAGGGGGTGGCCAACGGCGCAGTAGAGTTCGGCGCGTTCGCTGTAGAGCGGTTGATACTCAAGCCCGGACAGCGCCCCGACCTGCGGAATCACGCCAACGTGGAGACGACCATCCAGTACGCCCTGTTCGACCTGACCGGGCGCAGACATACTGATTTGTATGCGCACGTCCGGGCCGCGCGTCTTCAGGCGTGCGAGCGCGTCAGTAACCCGCATGTGCGGCATGGTGACCAGATTGTCGGTGAGGCCAATGTTCAGTTCGCCGCGCAGGTGCTGGTGCAGACCGTTGACCTCGGTACGGAAATTTTCCACTGCCGAGAACAATTGCAGTGCAGCCTGATAGACCTCGCGGCCGTCCTCGGTCATGGCAAAGCCGGCGCGCCCGCGCTGGCACAGGCGCAGGCCCAGGCGTTGCTCCAGGTCGCTCATCTGCTGGCTGATCGCCGAGCGACCGATGCCCAGCACACTTTCGGCGACCGAAAAGCCGCCACATTCGACAACGGTGCGGAACACCCGCAGCAGGCGCAGATCAATATCTGATAGTTGGGCAAGCGGGGCAGGGCGACGGGATTTCATTGTTTAGTCATTCCGAAACTGAAGGTATGAAAAGTCATGTTTTATCATACCTTTTGCTGTGGCAACGTATGTCCATTGAAAACACCGGCGCAGACGCGCCCTTCGCCGATTTCCCGTGAGGCAACTGCATGCAGGATCACAGCACACAACAGCTCGCCAGCCAGCTCAAGCTGGATGCGCACTGGATGCCATTTTCAGCTAACCGCAACTTCCATCGTGACCCGCGCCTGATCGTTGCGGCGAAGGGCAGTTGGTTGACCGACGCAGATGGACGGCAGGTATACGACAGCTTGTCGGGGCTCTGGACCTGCGGTGCCGGACACTCGCGCAGCGAGATCCAGCAGGCGGTAGCCCAGCAGTTGGGGACGATGGATTACTCGCCCGGCTTCCAGTTCGGCCACCCGATGTCGTTCCAGCTGGCCGAGCAGATCGCTGCCAAGCTGCCGGGTGATCTGAACCACGTGTTCTTTACCAACTCCGGCTCCGAGTGTGCCGACACGGCGGTGAAGATGGCGCGTGCCTACTGGCGCCTGAAAGGTCAGCCGAACAAGGCGCGGATGATTGGTCGCGCCCGTGGCTATCATGGCGTCAACATCGCCGGCACCAGCCTTGGCGGTATTGGCGGCAACCGCAAGATGTTCGGCCAGTTGATGGAAGCCGATCATCTGCCGCACACCCTGCAACCGGGCATGGCGTTTACCCGCGGAATGGCCGAGACCGGCGGTGTCGAGCTGGCAAACGAGATGCTCAAGCTGATCGAGCTGCATGACGCCTCCAATATCGCGGCGGTCATCGTCGAGCCGATGTCAGGCTCGGCAGGTGCCATCGTACCGCCCAAGGGCTACCTGCAGCGTCTGCGCGAAATTTGCGATCAGCATGACATTCTGCTGATTTTTGACGAGGTCATCACCGGTTTTGGTCGCCTTGGCTGCTGGACCGGCGCCGAGTACTTTGGCGTCACCCCGGACATCATGAACCTGGCCAAGCAGATCACCAACGGTGCCATTCCAATGGGGGCGGTGGTTGCAACCAGCGAGATCTACAACACCTTCATGCAGCAGAATGCCCCGGAGCACGCGGTCGAGTTCGGTCACGGCTACACCTATTCGGCGCATCCGGTGGCCTGCGCTGCCGGGCTGGCGACGCTGAAGCTGCTCGAAGACGACGCTCTGGTGCAACAGGCTGCCGAGCTGGCACCACACTTCGAGCGTACATTGCATGGCCTGCAGGGCGCGAGTCACGTATTGGACATTCGTAACTGCGGTCTGGCGGGCGCGATTCAGCTGGCGCCGCGCGGCACCGATCCGACCATTCGCCCCTTCGAAGCTGGCATGGCGCTGTGGAAAGCAGGCTTTTATGTGCGCTTTGGGGGCGATACTCTGCAGTTCGGGCCAACCTTCAATGCGCGGCCAGAGGATCTGGATCGTCTGTTTGATGCCGTGGGCAGTGTGTTGAACACGCTGGACTGATCATTTTACGGCTGCCTGCGCCGTGGGCAGCGCCATGTTTCTCAGGAGCAAATTATGACCAACGTTACCCACTTGATTGACGGCCATCCGGTGGCTGGTACTGGCCGCAGCGCCGATGTGTTCAACCCGTCCACCGGCGCGGTCAGTGGTCAGGTACCGCTGGCAGATGATGCCGTCATCCAGCAGGCCATCGACTCGGCCAAAACTGCATTCCCTGCCTGGCGCCGTACTCCGGCGGCCAAGCGTGCGCAGATCATGTTCCGCTTCAAGCAGTTGCTGGAAGAGAATGAAAACGCCATCGCCGAGATGATCAGTGCCGAGCATGGCAAAACCATTGAGGATGCCATCGGCGAACTCAAGCGCGGTATTGAAAACGTTGAATACGCCTGCGCCGCCCCGGAAGTTCTCAAGGGCGAATACAGCCGCAACGTCGGTCCGGATATCGATGCCTGGAGCGACTTTCAGCCGGTTGGCGTGGTTGCCGGCATCACCCCGTTCAACTTCCCGGCCATGGTGCCGCTGTGGATGTACCCGCTGGCCATCGTCTGCGGCAACTGCTTCATCCTCAAGCCGTCCGAGCGTGATCCGAGCTCAACGCTGTTCATCGCTGAACTGTTGCATCAGGCCGGTCTGCCCAAGGGCGTGCTGAACGTCGTTCATGGCGACAAGCAGGCAGTCGATGCGCTGATTGCCGCGCCCGAGGTCAAGGCGCTGAGCTTTGTTGGCTCGACTCCGATTGCCGAATATATCTACGCTGAAGGCACCAAGCGCGGTAAGCGCGTGCAGGCGCTCGGCGGTGCCAAGAATCACGCCGTACTGATGCCCGACGCTGACTTGGACAACGCCGTCAATGCACTGATGGGCGCGGCCTACGGTTCGTGTGGCGAGCGCTGCATGGCGATTTCAGTGGCGGTTTGTGTGGGTGATCAGATTGCCGATGCACTGGTCGAGAAACTGGTACCGCAGATCAAGGCACTGAAGGTCGGTCCAGGCACCACCTGCGGTCTGGATATGGGACCGCTGGTTACCGGTCAGCATCTGGACAAGGTCACCGGCTATGTTGAAGATGGCCTTAAAGCCGGTGCCGAGCTGGTGGTTGATGGTCGCGGGCTGAGCATCGACGGCCACGAGCAGGGCTTCTTCCTTGGTGGCTGCCTGTTTGACCGCGTGACTCCGGAGATGCGCATCTATCAGGAAGAGATCTTTGGCCCGGTGCTGTGTGTGGTGCGGGTGAACAGCCTGGAAGAGGCCATGCAACTGATCAATGAGCACGAATACGGTAACGGTACCTGCATCTTTACCCGTGACGGAGAATCCGCGCGGCTGTTCTGCGACGAGATCGAAGTCGGCATGGTTGGCGTCAACGTGCCGCTGCCGGTGCCGGTTGCCTACCACAGCTTTGGCGGCTGGAAGCGATCGCTGTTTGGTGACCTGCATGCCTATGGCCCTGACGGAGTACGTTTTTACACCCGCCGTAAGGCCGTTACCCAGCGCTGGCCCAAGCGCGCGAGCCATGAGGCTGCGCAGTTTGCCTTCCCCAGTAATGGCTGATTGACCGTTCGTCCACAGGCCGCCTTCGGGCGGCCTGTTTCGTTTTTGGAGCAAATGCTAATCTTATTCGCATGGTTGCCGATATAGGGGGCCTGATCGCACGATGAGAGCTTGGTGTTAGCCAGGGCCCAGGGAGCAGCGCCCTTGCGTCAGTTGTCATTTCCATCACGTCAGCGGGTTCAGGAGAGAACAACCAGGCATGCCAGATAAGAATAAGGCGGATATTCACCGCAGTGAGCAGCGTCCCGAGTTCTGGGATCTGTCTATGCGCTGTTGCCAGTTGGCCGGAGCGGTCGACATTTGCTTTTTCCTGATTTTTCTCTGGCTCGGATCACCGATTCTTGCCTGGGTTAACGTCATCAGCGTAGCCATGTATGTCTACGCCTATCAGGCATTCCGCCGACGTCGTAACTACCTGGCCGTCATGCTGATTCGGATTGAGGTACTGGTGCATGCTGCGCTGGGTACCCTGCTGATTGGCTGGGACAGCGGCTTCCATTACTTCCTGTTGATGTTCATCCCCGCGTTGTTTGCCAGCATGCACCGACGCAGCGCCTGGATTTTCGCAATCTGCCTGTGGGCCTATTACGTCGGCATGTATGTGTTGATGTGGTTTGTAGAGCCGCTGCAACCGATAGCGCCCAAAGCGTTGCTGTACGTGAACATCTTCAATTTCACTGTCGTCTTCCTGATGTTCGCCTACCTGACCATGTACTACGTGGTAACGGTCACCCGCGCGCACCGCCGGCTGGCGCGCATGGCGACCACCGACCCGCTGACGGGCCTGTTCAACCGTCGCCATATGGTCGCGCTGACCGAAAAGTTGCTGGCCCGTGAGCATCGCGAACCCGGCAATCTGAGCCTGATGCTCATGGATCTTGATCATTTCAAGGAGATCAACGATCAGCACGGTCATGAGTTGGGTGATCGGGTTCTGGAGCGGGTGGCTGAGCTGCTGCATACCCAGGGGAGAGAACAGGATTTCGTCGGTCGCTGGGGCGGGGAAGAGTTTCTGTTGGTCATGCCGGAAACCGACCCAATCCAGGCTGTTGCAGCCGCAGAGCGCATTCGTGCTGCGGTACAAGCGCTTGACTGGAGTGATCTGCAGCCTGGTTTGCAGGTCACCCTGTGTGTCGGCATCAGCCAGTTGGATGAGCAGGAGAGCTTCAGTAGCGCGATTGCTCGTGCCGATCGGGCGCTTTATCGTGGCAAGGCGCAAGGCCGTAACCGGGTGGAGCAAGCGGTGTCGGGAGAGGTTGACCCTGCACAGGCTGACCTGCTCACTTGACGGTCTAGTCTGCGTCCAGCGACGGCCCGATCATCGCGGCAACCTGATCATAGACACCGGGGCAGGCGACCAGGTAGGGGTTGCCGTTGAGCAGCCCATCACCGCGCAGGAAGTTGTTACTGCGTCCGCCGGACTCGGCCAGCAGCGCCAGGCCGGCGACGCAGTCCCAGCTTTTCAGGCAGGTCTCGTAGTAGCCGAGTAGTCGTCCCGCTGCCACATAGGCCGTCATCAGCGCACCAGAGCCGTTGCGCAGGAACATCCCGCCCGCATCCAGTAGTCTGCCCAGAAACGGCATGAAATGCTGCTTGCCCTCGGCGTAGAAGGTACCGACGCCAAGTAGGCCTGCGCGCAGGTCCTGCGCTTCACTCACCCTCAGCGGTTGATCGTTGACCCAGGCGCCGAAGCCGCGACCGCCATGGAACAGTTCGTCGTGGTTGGGATCGGCGACCGCCCCTATGCAGGGCACGCCATCGACCAGCAGGCCAATGGAGACACACCAGTTGTGCAGGCCATGCAGGAAGCAGGCGGTGCCGTCGATTGGGTCGATGACCCAGACGCAGCGCGCATCCAGTCGCTCTGCGCCAGTCTCCTCGCCGACAAACCCATCGGCGGGGAACGCCTTCATCAGTTCGGCACGGATGAACATTTCCAGCTCGCGGTCGGCAGCACTGACGACATCCTGGCTGAAGCCGCCCTTGTGCTCGACTGCCAGCAAATCGCGCTGACGGTATAGCCGAAGCCCTCGCTGTGCTGCCTCACGCGCCAGTTGGCAGGCTAGTTCATAGCGACTGCTGAGATCGGAGTTGGGAGTGTCTTGCATATCGGCGGCCCGGCTTGGTGAAAGCGTGGAGCCTACTCAATTCAACCGTTTATGGTAAGGGGCAGTACGGCATTTTGCGCTGCGGTTGCGTCGCAATGTCAGCAGCGGGCGCGTTAACTCGTGCTCGAGTTCGGCGCGGCTCTGACCGACATCCGCCAGCATGCGATCGTCCAGCCGCAACAGCTGGCGGCAGGTGCGCCGGCGGCGCAGTGCAGTCCGCAGTTGCTGAAGCAATCCTGTGGTCATGGTCAACTCTCCGAAAGGTGCGATGACCTATATTGGCGCTGGCAGTAAAATCGATACAGATGTAGATTTAATCTTTTTGTCGATACAGATGTGGCGCCTGCGCGCGCTGTATTGCCTTTTTCAAGTTTATCTGTATTGGTTTTGTCGAGTTTTGGAGGGGCTGTAGTGAAGCGCTATGAACAGGTTGCCCAAGCGCTGCGTCGGCGGCTTGAGCACGGGTTTTATCAGCCGGGTGACCGTCTGCCGTCGATTCGTGATCTGTGTACGGAGTTTGCGGTCAGTGTATCGACAGTACAGACCGCCTACGCGGAGCTTGAGGCGGCGGGGTGGGTAGCTGCTCGTCCAAAATCTGGGTATTTTGCGTTGGCGCGCAACCGCCCCGGTACGCTACCGGCAGTGAGCCGCCCGGCGCAGCAGCCGCTGGAAGTATCGCAGTGGGATCAGGTGCTGGCCCTGGTCAATGAGGCGCAGGAGCAGGGTTGCCTGCTGCTCGGTGGCGGCTCGCCGGATACGACCGCTGACACGCTCAAGGCCCTGCGCAGGGGGCTGTCACGACTGTACCAGCGGCCCAGCTCCGAGCAGGACAATTACGACTCGCTGCTGGGCAGTCCGCTGTTGCGCCGGCAGCTGGCCCGCTTGGCTGGCGCTTCGGGCACGGTGCTGCACGAGGATGACATCGTGATCACCTCTGGCTGCCAGGAGGCCCTGTCGATAGCCATCCGCACGCTCACCAGGCCCGGTGATGTAGTTGCCGTTGACTCCCCCAGCTTCTACGGCAGTATGCAGACGCTTAAGGCATGCGGACTCAAAGCGCTGGAGTTGCCGACCGACCCGCAAACCGGTATCAGCCTGGAGGCGCTTGAACTGGCGCTCGAGCAGTGGCCAATCAAGGCGATCCAGGTGACACCTACGCACAACAATCCGCTCGGCTACACCATGCCTGATGCCCGCAAGCGGGCGTTGGTGGCATTGGCTCAGCGCTTTGATGTGGCCATCGTTGAAGACGATGTCTACGGTGACCTGGCCTATACTGCGCCGCGGCCGAGAACGATCAAGTCGTGGGATGACGATGGCCGAGTGCTGCTCTGCAGCGGCTTCTCAAAGACCCTGATACCGTCGTTGCGACTGGGCTGGATTGCCCCCGGTCGCCACCGGGACCAGGCCCTGCACATGAAATATGTCTCGACGGGGGCAACGGCCACGGTGCCGCAGCTGGCCGTCGCCGAGTTTGTCGAACAAGGCTATTACGAACGCCATCTGCGCCAGGTCGTACGCACTTACCAGCGCAACCTTGACCGGATTCTGGGCTGGATTCATGCACTGTTGCCGGCTGACTGTGCCGTCAGCCGCCCGCAAGGCGGCTTCGTGTTGTGGATAGAGCTGAAGGGGTTGGATTGCGTGCGCTTGAACGAAAGGTTGCGTCTGCGCGGCGTTCAGGTTGCACCCGGTGTGCTGTTTTCGGCCTCAGGTAAGTATCGTGACTGTCTGCGGATTAATATCACCCGAGCCGATGCCGAACTCTACGCCGGGCTGGAGCGGATGGCCGATGAAATTGTTGCGATGCGAGGAGAACAGCAGGCCTCGGAGTGAGGCCCGCTGCTTTTCGGTCAGGCGTTGCTGGAGACGCAATTGGGTTCGGCGGTAAACGTGCGTGAGCTGTCGACGTTACCCAGACGGTCCAGTGTGCGACGGCCGAGCAGCACCGGATAGTGCATGTTGCTGCGGTCGCGCAGCGAAAACTCTTCATTCAATCGCTCGCCGGCGATGCAGACATCCATCCGCACCACCGGGCGTTCTTCCGAGCCGCCGGCGCCGCGAACGCGCAGGTCCCGCTCCAGCGGACGTTCGAAGATTTCACTGACGACGTCCTCCGACTTCACGTCTTCCAGCGCCACCTTGAAGCGAACCCACTGCTCACCATCGCGCTCGAAGCGTTCGATGTCTTCGGCGTGCATGGACGAGGTGAGGGCGCCGGTGTCGAGTTTGAACTTGACGGTCATGTCTGCCGGTTCGATCACCCCCTGCTCGATCCAGCCGAGATTACGGGGGGTGTCAGCCAGCGCGGCCGGTGTTGTGGTTGCGGCGGCGGTGATAAGGGTTGATACGAACAGCGTCTTGATCGTTGAAGGCATCGGGATGTCTCCTGTTTGCAGCCATTTCAATATGCACTAATCGAATGACCACAAGATGCGATAGAAAATTCCATTGCATCAAACAGGAACTGGCTCGTTTGGGTTGTTGGTGCGGGTCGGCTCAAGGGCAGAACCGACCCGCAGCGGCTATTGCGGGGTGAGCCGGTAGAGGCCATTGTCGATGTCAGAGGCGAAGTACACGTGGCCCTCCGCATCGACTGCCAACGCTGTGGGGATACCGGTTGGCGGCATACCCGGGCCCGGCTTGAGGCCAAACGGCAGGTGCTCGGCCGCCACCTCGGATTGGCCGGTCTCTGGGTCGATAATCAGCAGGCGCTGGGCGCTCGGCTCAGCCACCAGCAGGCGGCCGTCGGGCAGCTGGGCAAGTCCTTCCGGCAGGCGCAAGCCTTCGGCAATACTGCTCAGTTCGCTAGTGGCTGGATTGAAGCGGCTCAGGGTGCCGCTCATTTGCGTCAGGTAGACCATGCCGTCGCCGGCGCGAATCATTTGTACAGGCCCCTGCAGGCCGGTCAGGACGTCGTTGCGATCGCTCAGGTCCGTGCCAGAGAGGCGCAGCAGCTTGCCGGTTCCCATCTCGCTGACCAGGATGCTGCCGTCATCCAGCTCAACGGCCGCCGACGGGGCGTTGAGATGATGCACCATCGCCAGCGTGCTGTTGTCGCTGCGGCTGATCAGTTGCAGGGTACCGGTCGAGAAGCTGGTAACCAGCAGCCGCTCACGGCCGAGGCCGACGTTGATTGGGTACTCGGCGTCTGAACCGTGGGCGCGGCGCAGGTCAGTCACCTTGCCGCTGGCGGTGTCGACGGCGCGTAGCGAGAAGACGTCTGCGATATACAGGGTCTTGCCGTCTTCACTCAGAGTCAGCCCCGCCGGGACGGCCAGCTCGCCGCCGACAATCTGCCGGGCTTCGCCGGTCTGCGGGTTGACCCGGGTGATGCGGTTGTTGGCCATATTGGAGACGTAGATGTTGTCCTGCGCGTCCAGTGCCAGATTGTCCAAAGCGCTGTCCAGCTGGGCGACGACTCGGGCTTGCCCGTTGCTCTGATCAATGAGCTTGAGTTGGCCGCTGAAGGTGTCGATGGCGTAAAGGTTCCCCTTGGAATCGAAGTTGGCGGCAGCCGGCGTCTTGAACTCGCTGGAGATGACCTTGATTTCGCCATCGGCGGGGTTGATGCGCACCACCTGCCCCTTGAACCAGAGCGGGCCATACAGCCAGCCATCGGCACCGACCTCAAAGCCGTTGAAGCCGCCCATTTCCTTGGCGATCAGCCGTGGCGGTTGCTGGCCGTTGCGGTCGATCTCCCAAAGCGCATCGCCGAGAAATACCTGGCTGGCATAGAGCGCACCGGTTTTATCGTTGAAGTCCAGTGAGTTGATGCCGGGCAGATCGGTCGCCAGCACCTGAATCGGGGCGTCATCGTTTTCCCTATACAGCACGCGGCCGGAGTAGAAGCCGGTCCAGGCCATTTCACCGTTCGGGCCAATGGCTATGTCGTCGGCCTGGCCGTCGTCTGGACCGATCAGGGTACTGACGCTGCCGTTGTCGATGTCTACCTGGTAGATGCTGTTACCAACCACGCTGCCGGCGAGCAGGCGTCCCTGCTTGTCGACGGCTAGGCCGTGAACGCCCTTGAACGGCGAGGAGGCGACGATAACTTCAGGGTTGGAATAACTGGTGGCGAGGGCCAGGGGAGCCAAGCTGAACAGCCCGGCGAGGGCAAGTGCCCGCATGGGAAACGTCATCTGCGATCTTCCTTGTTGTTGTTTTGCTCCGATTCTAGACCCAGATTGCCGCCCGTGCGGGCGGCATCAACTGGTTTGATGACGGCGGATAAGCAAGCTCTGAAGCGGTGAGCGGACTTCAGACGGACTGTTTTTAATCAAACGGCGGTTAGACCGGCTCGCTAGCTTCCTCCAGCTCCTCACCAATAAACCCACCAGACTGCCGTGCCCAGAGGCGGGCGTAGACACCGTCGTGAGCGATCAGCTCGGCGTGGGAGCCCTGCTCGATGATCTTGCCCTGCTCCATGACCACCAGCCGATCCATCTGCGCGATGGTCGACAGGCGGTGGGCGATGGCGATGACGGTCTTGCCGTCCATCAGCCGGTTCAGGTTTTCCTGGATGGCCGCTTCGACGTCCGAGTCTAGCGCCGAGGTAGCCTCATCGAGAATCAGGATCGGCGCATCCTTGAGCATGACCCGGGCAATGGCGATGCGCTGGCGCTGGCCACCGGACAGCTTGACGCCGCGCTCACCGACGTGGGCGTCGAAGCCGAAGCGACCTTTGGCGTCCTCCAGGCCGGCGATGAACTGATCTGCCTCGGCGTTACGAGCGGCGTTAAGCATCATTTGCTCATCCGCATCAGGGCGACCGTAGAGGATGTTGTCGCGCACCGAACGGTGCAGCAGCGAGGTATCCTGGGTGACCATACCGATGTGTTCACGCAGGCTGTCCTGCTGGACCTCGGCGATGTTCTGACCATCGATCATGATGCGCCCGGCCTCAACGTCATAGAAGCGCAGCAGCAGGTTGACCAGGGTCGATTTACCGGCACCGGAGCGGCCGACCAGGCCGATCTTCTCGCCGGGTCGGATATGCAGGTTGAGGTGATCCATCACGCCGCCACCCTTGCCGTAGTGAAACTCCACGGCCTCAAAGCGGATGTCACCCTGCGTTACGCGCAGCGGCTGGGCAGCCGATAGGTCGTTGACCACCTGGGGCCGCGAAATCGAGTTGATGCCGTCCTGCACGGTGCCGATGTTTTCGAACAGCGCCGATAACTCCCACATGATCCACTGCGACATGCCCCATAGACGCAGTACCAAGCCCACCGCGACAGCGACAGCGCCGACGCTGATGGTGCCCTGCACCCATAGCCACAGTGCCGTTCCGGCCACACCCAGCAGCAACAGCGCGTTGAGGATGTACAGCAGGGTGTAGAGGGTCGTGACCAGCCGCATCTGCTTGTACACGGTGACCATGAATTCGTTCATGCCCTCGCGCGCATAATCGGACTCGCGCCGGGCGTGGGAGAACAGCTTGACGGTCTGAATATTAGTGTAGCTGTCGACAATCCGCCCGGTCATTACCGAGCGGGCGTCGGCCTGTACGCTGGCGACCTGACCCAATATCGGAATGTAGTGGCGCATCAACAGGATGTAGCCGGCCAGCCAGGCCAGCATCGGCAGGGTCAGACGCCAGTCGGCCATGCCGACCAGTACCAGCGTGCCGATGAAGTAGACGGCGATGTAATTCAGGACATCGATCAGCTTGATCACGCACTCACGCACGGCCAGTGCTGTTTGCATCAGCTTGGTGGCAATTCGGCCGGCGAACTCATCCTGATAGAACGCCATCGATTGTTTGAGCAGGTAGCGGTGCACCAGCCAGCGAATGCGCATCGGGTAGTTACCCATCAGCGTTTGATGGGTGGTCAGGCTGTTGAAGAAGATCAGCGTCGGCAGTGCGACCAGCACAATGAACGCCATGCCGGCCAGCTTCCAGCCCTCGTTCTGCAGAAAGGTTTCGCGTGTCTGCGCCGACAGCCAGTCAACGATATTGCCGAGAAAACCGAACAGCCACACTTCGGTGATGGCGATACCGGCCATCAGGACCGAGGCGATGATGATGTAGGGCCAGGCGCCGCGGGTGAAGTGCAGGCAGAAAGGCAGCAGCTTGCGCGGGGGCTCGCTCAGCTCTTCAAGGGGAAACGGATCAAGACGGTTTTCGAACCAGCGGAACATGCGAAGGCCTGCAGATTAACAAGGAGGGCGGGCCGAGCATTATGAGCGCCAAGGCGGCGGGTCTCAAGCGGACACGGCATGCCGTGTCCGCGTTTGAAAGGAGACCCAGGCGCAGTAGGAACACGACAGGTCGTGTCCGGCGCCCCGGCCCTCCCGAAACATCAATCCAGCGCTTGCAGGATCTTGTCGGCCAGCACGCGCGAGCCTGCAGCGGTCGGGTGGATGCCATCGCGGGTGATGTAATACGCCTCGCGGCCGGCAAAGTCAGCGCGTACATCAACAAATTTCACGCCCATGCCGGGGTAGGCGGCGGCTTTGTAGTTCATGCTGTAGTTGTTGATATCGTGCAGGTCTTCGGCACTGCCAACGGCGTTGTAGTACCCCAGAAAGATGATCTCTTCGATGCCGTCATTACGCATCTTCTGCACCAGCGCAGCGATGCGGTTTTCCAGATCGTTGAGCAACGGCATGCAGGCGCTCAGCGAGGGACGGCAGCTGTTGAGCTGAATGTCGTTACCGCCGCCGTTGAAGATCACCGTGCGAATGCCACTCTTGTCGGCCCGCGCATACTGGTTTTCAACCGAGTAGAGGCGTGAACAGAGGATGTTACCGCCGGTCAGCTGGCAGCCGGAGCGGGCGTAGGTATCGATGTTTTCGTCCAGCTCGGCTTCCAGGTTCTCGTGAATGTCTCCAGACAGGGCAAAGATCGAATCGCCGAGAATCATAGTGTCCGGTTGGCTGATGCCGGGATTGCTGGCCATTGCGGGAATGTTGAACAGGGCGCTAAGGGCGAGTGCGGCCAGGCCGCGTTTGAACAGAGTGTGCATGTACGTTCCTTCTTGTTGTTGTGCTGAGCCGTCTCCAGTAAGGCGTAATTCCGTATTGAAACAAAAGGAGACATTTTGTTGTTGTGCCTCGTGCATGTTAGGCACCGCTGTGCGCTGAACAAGCACCCAAACGGGCGAGAAGAGAGGAGCGTTGAGTGCACCATTGCGGACGCTGTGGCAGTGGACTGCACCGCACTGGTTCGTGCAGAGGCAACGGATATAGTTCAAGACGACGCTAGATGTTCGTTTAAATATTAAAAATATCAGTGCGTTACATAGGTGCTTGGCGCGGATTCAGGATGTGGCACGGCGGTTGCTTGCGGGGTTTTACAGCCAGCTATGACAGCCAGGCTTATTGCTCGGGCAGGCGTTAAACAGCGTCAGATCCGAGCAGCACAATCTGAGAATCAAAGGCAAAGGCGCCTGCAACTGGAGACAGTTGCAGGCGCCTTTTTTGTTGTCTGCGTAACCGCGGACCCGTGACTGAGGACAGGCCATGAATGCGTTCGTTGCCCCAATCAAGAAAGAAACGCTGATCATCATCGGCAATGGCATGGTGGGACACCATTGCATCGAGCAGCTCGTCGAGCAGGGTGCACTTGCCCATTATCAGGTGCACGTGTTCGGCGAAGAGCGCCAGCGGGCGTATGACCGTGTCCATCTGTCGGAGTACTTCGGTGGGCGTGATGCCGAGTCGCTGGCGCTCTGCGCTGCGGACTATTACAGCGAGCACGGCGTGCAGGCACATTTGCATGAAGCGGTGCTCGAGATCGACCGCGCGCAGCAAGAGGTGGTCACCGCCAACGGCCGCATCGCCTATGACAAACTGATTCTGGCCACCGGCTCCTACCCCTTTGTGCCGCCGATTCCGGGCGCTGAGGGTAACTCACGACTGGTTTACCGCACGTTGGATGATCTGGATGCGATTCGTGCGGCGGCGAGCGGTGCGCGCCGGGGCGTTGTGGTCGGTGGCGGCCTGCTCGGGCTGGAAGCCGCCAACGCGCTCACGTCGCTGGGGCTGGAAGCGCATGTGGTCGAGTTCGCGCCACGGCTGATGCCGGTGCAGCTGGATGACGACGGCGGTGCCGCGTTGAAAGCACGGATTGAAGCGCTTGGCGTTGGCGTGCATTTGTCTCGCGCGACCAGCGAGATCGTCGCTGGTGACGACTATGCCTACCGCATGAACTTCGCTGACGGCGAGTCACTGGAAACCGACCTGATCGTGTTTTCTGCCGGTATTCGTCCGCAGGACACCCTGGCGCGCTCTGCCGGGTTGGCCGTTGCCGAGCGGGGCGGGGTGGTGATCGACGACGGCTTCTGCACCAATGACCGGGCCATCTTCGCCATCGGCGAATGTGCGTCCTGGCAAGGCCGGGTATTCGGTCTGGTTGCGCCGGGGTACAGCATGGCGCGCAATCTGGCAGCCAGTCTGGTGGGGCGTCCGCACGAGGCGTTTTCCGGCGCGGACATGTCGACCAAGCTGAAACTGCTGGGCGTCGACGTCGGCTCCATCGGCGACGCCCACGGCGCTACCGAAGGGGCGCGCAGTTACCGCTATATCGACGATGTGACCAACAGCTATCGCCGTCTGGTGGTTTCGGCCGATGGCAAGCGGGTGATCGGTGCGGTGCTGGTTGGCGACAACAGCTACTACGACACTCTGCTGCAGTACGCCCTGAACGGCATCAAACTACCGGCCGATCCGGCCAGCTTGATTCTGCCGGTGGGCGAGGGCGTTCCGACGCTGGGTGCCGATGCGCTGCCCGATACCGCGACCATCTGTTCCTGCCACAACGTCAGCAAGGGCGCGGTGTGCTGTCAGGTCGATGCCGGCTGTACCGATCTGGGTGAACTCAAGGCCAACACCAAGGCGGCGACCGGTTGCGGTGGTTGCGCGGCACTGCTCAAGCAGGTGTTTGAGCACGAACTGTCGGCTCGCGGCGTCGAAGTCGACAAGAGCCTGTGCGAGCACTTCGCGCACACCCGTCAGGAGCTCTACGGCATCGTTCGTGTAGAGAGCATCGAGAGTTTTGAAGAACTGCTGAGCAAGCACGGTCGTGGTCATCACGGCTGCGATATCTGCAAGCCGGCAGTGGGGTCGATTCTCGCGTCCTGCTGGAACCAGCCGATCACCAATCCGGGCCTGATTCCGCTGCAGGACACCAACGACACCTTCATGGCCAACATGCAGAAGAATGGCACCTACTCGATTGTGCCGCGCATCGCCGGGGGGGAGATCACGCCGGAGAAGTTGATCGTGCTGGGGCAGGTTGCCAAGAAATATGACCTCTACACCAAGATCACCGGCGGTCAGCGTATCGACCTGTTTGGCGCCGAACTGCACCAGCTGCCGGACATCTGGGGTGAGCTGATCGAAGCGGGCTTCGAGACCGGTCACGCCTACGGCAAGTCGCTGCGTACGGTGAAGTCCTGTGTCGGCAGCACCTGGTGCCGCTACGGTGTGCAGGACAGCGTAGGTATGGCGCTGACTCTGGAAGACCGCTACAAGGGCCTGCGTTCACCGCACAAGATCAAGTTCGCCGTGTCCGGTTGCACCCGCGAATGCGCCGAGGCGCAGAGCAAAGATGTGGGCGTGATCGCTACCGAGAAGGGCTGGAACCTCTACGTGGCTGGCAACGGCGGCATGCGTCCGCGCCACGCCGAACTGTTCGCGACCGACCTCGACGACGCGACGCTGATCAAGTACATCGACCGTTTCCTGATGTTCTACGTGCGCACGGCGGATCGCCTGCAACGTACCTCGGTCTGGCGCGAGAGCCTGGAAGGCGGCCTGGAGTACCTGCAGGACGTGGTCATCAACGACAGCCTGGGCCTCGGCGCCGAGCTGGAGAGCCAGATGCAACTGGTGGTTGACCGCTACGAGTGTGAGTGGGCAAACGCCATCAGTGATCCGGAGAAACTCAAGCGCTTCCGCACCTTCGTCAACGACGAGCGTAATGATCCGGATATTCACTTCGTCAGGGAGCGCGGCCAGCGTCGCCCGGTCAAGGCTTCCGAACTGCACCTGATTCCCGTTGCCGAGGAGGCCGCGCAATGACCCGTTCCAGCACATCTTCGCAAACCGCTCTGCAGTGGCGCCCGCTGTGCGCCCGTGACGACCTGGTTACCAACTCAGGCGTGGTGGCCTGGCTCGATGGTGAGCAGGTAGCGCTGTTCCACTTGCCGAGCGAGAACCAGCTGTTTGCCATTGCCAACCGTGACCCCAAATCCGGCGCCAACGTGATCGGCCGAGGCATCGTCGGTCAGCTCAAGGGTGAGCTGGTGATTGCTTCGCCGCTGTACAAGCAGCACTTCCGTCTGACCGATGGCCAGTGCATCGAATACCCCGACCAGCGACTGCAAGTGTGGCCCGCCCGCCTGCACGGTGACCGGGTCGAGATTGGGTTGGCGGTCTGAAGCCGTCGGCCAAACTGCGTTTTACCAACTGGAGAGTTGAATCATGTCCTACCTGATCCCAAATGAGTTCGTGACCAAGATGGTCGACTCCGGCGAGTCGAAAATCTTCATGTCGACCCGCGATACCCTGATCCGCGCGTATATGGCCGGGGCGATTCTGGCCCTGGCGGCGGTGTTTGCTGTCACCATCACGGTGCAGACCGGATCGCCGCTAGTGGGCGCCATGCTGTTCCCGGTCGGCTTTGTGATGCTCTATCTGATGGGCTTCGACCTGCTCACGGGGGTGTTTGTCCTGGCGCCGCTGGCGTTGCTGGACAAGCGACCGGGCGTGACGGTCAATGGCGTACTACGCAACTGGGGGCTGGTGTTTGTCGGCAACTTTGCCGGAGCGTTGACCGTGGCATTGATGATGGCGTTTGTCTTCACCATGGGTTTTTCTACCGAACCAGGGCCGATTGGTGAAAAGATCTCGCACATCGGGGAAGCGCGCACCTTGGGCTATGCCGAGTACGGTCTGGCCGGCTGGCTGACCATTTTCATTCGCGGCATGTTGTGCAACTGGATGGTATCGATGGGCGTGGTTGGCGCAATGATCTCGACGTCGGTCAGCGGCAAGGTTATCGCCATGTGGATGCCAATCATGCTGTTCTTTTTCATGGGCTTTGAGCACTCGGTGGTGAACATGTTCCTGTTCCCGTCGGCGATGATCATGGGCGGCGATTTCTCGGTGATGGATTACATGATCTGGAACGAAATCCCCACGGCGCTGGGCAACCTGGTGGGTGGCCTGGCGTTTACCGGTCTGACCCTGTACACGACCCATGTCCGCACCGCACCGACCCGCGCGCTCTGAAGCGGTGTTGCGAGAGTCGATTGCAGATCGTGCCGGCCCGGTGGTGACAACGTTGCGGTTGACGCTGGGGCAGTGCTCCCGCGCTGGCCGCAAGGCGGTCAATCAGGATCATTGTGCAGCGCGGATTCCTGACGGGCCGCAATTGGCCGCCAAGGGCGCAGTGCTGGCGCTGGCCGACGGGATCAGCTCCAGTGCGGTCAGCCAGGAAGCAGCGCAGGCCGCGGTCAATGGATTTGTGCAGGATTACTATTGCACCGCAGACCCCTGGTCGGTAAAGCAGGCCGGCGAGCGGGTGATTAGTGCGCTCAATTCATGGCTGCATGCGCAAGGCAGGCGTAGCCAGTATCGCTATGACCGTGACCGCGGCTATGTCTGCACTTTCAGCGCGCTGGTAATCAAGTCGACCACCGCGCACCTGTTTCATGTCGGCGACGCACGCATCTATCGGGTTCACCGGCGCAGCCTCGAACAGCTCACGGTCGATCACCGCGTCTGGCTCGGCGAGCAGAGTCAGCTGACCCGGGCGCTGGGTATCAGTGACGGGGTGGATATCGACTATCAGACACTGGCGCTGGAGCCGGATGAAGTGTTGCTCATGGCGACTGACGGGGTCTACGAGTTCATCGACCCGGCGCGGGTAAGTGAGTTGGTCGAGGCCTGTAACGGTGACCTGCAGCAGGCCGCCGATGCGCTGGTAGCCGAAGCGCTGGCCAACGGCAGCGACGATAACCTGACTGTGCAATTGCTGCGTATCGACAGCTTGCCTAATGGGCAGGCGGCGGAACTGCACCGCCAGTTTGCCGATCTGCCGCTGCCACCGGTGCTGGAACCGGGCAAGGTGATCGATGGCCTGCGGGTGATCCGTCAGTTGCACGTCAGCGCCCGCAGTCATGTCTATCTGGTGCAGGAGCAGGTCAGCGGTACCCAACTAGTACTCAAGGCGCTGTCGGTCGAGCAGCAGCATGATCGCGCCCAGCTGGAGCGGCTGCTGACCGAGGAATGGATTGCCCGGCGCATCGACAGTCCCCATGTGATGAAAGCGGCGTTGGCGGGCCGACCGCGCACCTGCCTCTATTGCCTGTGCGAATACATCGAAGGCCAGACCTTGGCCCAGTGGATGCGCGACAATCCGCAACCACCGCTGGAGCGGGTGCGCGACATTGTCGAGCAAATTGCCCGCGGGCTGCGCGCCTTTCACCGGCTAGAGATGCTGCATCAGGATCTGCGTCCGGCGAATGTGATGATCGACCCCAATGGCTGTGTGCGGCTGATCGACTTTGGCGCGGTGCGGGTTGCCGGTCTGCTGGAGGCTGGTGTGCAGCACCCGTGTGAGCGTCTCGGCACCGCCCAATACAGCGCACCGGAATATTTTCTGGGCGAGCAGGGTAGTGTGCGCTCCGACCAGTTTTCACTGGCTGTCATTGCCTATCAACTGCTTTGCGGTGGACTGCCCTATGGTGCTGAACTGGCTCGTGCGCAAAGCCGCGCCGCGCAGCATCGGCTGCGTTACCGCTCGGTGCTGGGGCCCCAGCGCAGCCTGCCAGCCTGGCTTGACCCGGTGTTACGCCGTGCCCTGAGCCTGGACCCGTACAAGCGTTTTGACGACCTCTCGGAATTGGTCTTCGAACTGCGTCAGCCCAGCGCTGCCATGCTTGCTGTGGGACGCGCTCCCCTGCTGGAGCGCAACCCGGTGCTGTTCTGGCAGCTCACCTCACTGGGGTTGGGGCTGGCATTGCTGTTCAGTCTGTTGCGCTGAGTCTGCTCGCTTGAGGCTCTGGTCCCATGCCAGCACTGCCTGTGCAACTACTCCGAAGCCGACGCCGACCGCGCAGGTGCCGGCCCATCCGGCGTGGCTCCAGGCACTAACGCCCAGTGCCGAGCCGCTGGACGCTCCGATAAAGTAGCAGGTCATATACACGGCGTTGACGCGCGCCCGCGCTTGCGGCGCCAGCTTGTAAATCACGCTCTGGTTGCTGATATGCACGGCGGGCAGGGCAACATCGAGTACCAGCAGCGCGAGCAGAAAGGTCAGCAGACTACCGCTGCCGAGATACAGACCTATCCAGCCAAGCAGCAATATGCCGATGGCAATCAGGGTGACAGGTTGGCCTAGCCCGCGATCAGACAAGCGCCCGGCCAGGCTCGCTGTGACAACGCCGGCCACGCCAATCAACCCGATCAGGCCGATCTGACTATCGCTCAGGCCGAACGGCGGCGCGGAGAGCAGCAGCGCCATAGTCGAGAACAGGGCACTGACCGAACCAAAGACCAGGCCGCCGAGTACGGAGCGGGTGCGTAGGCGTGGGTGTTCGGCTGCCAGCTTGAGCAGCGAGCGCATCGTCGCGCCGTAGCTCTGAGGGGCGGGATTGCGCGCCTGCGGCAGCACCCGCAACAAAGCGCCGGCCAGCAGCACCATCAGCACCGCGCTGACCTGATACACCGTCTCCCAGCCGCCGATCTCCGACAGCAAACCGGCAGCCGTTCGCGCCAACAGAATCCCGGCCAGCAGACCGCTCATTACCAGGCCGACCGCGCGCCCGCTGCGCAGCGGGTCAGACAGGTTGGCGGCCATCGGCACCAGCGTTTGCGCGGCAACCGAGAACACGCCAGTGATCAGCGTGCCGACAACCAACAGCGAAAAGCTGCCACCCCAGCCACTGATCGCCAGCCCGCTGGCAGCCAATAACATCAGGCCGACGGCCAGTGCGCGCTGCTCCAGTTTGTCGCCCAGCGGCACCAGAAACAGCAGGCCAAGGGCGTAGGCTACCTGGGATAGCGTCACGGTTGTAGCGGCCATCTCCTCACTGATATTCAGTGCATGGGCCATTGAGGAGAGCAGCGGCTGATTGAAGTAGTTGGCGCCTGCGCACAGGCCGGTGGCGGTGGCCATCATCAAGAGGGTTGCGGTCGAGAGGTAGCCGTTTTCGCTGGCGTTTGCCCTAGTGCTCATGCGGCCTGCTCCGGGCTTGCCGGCAGGCAAGCGGTGGCGTCGATCTCGATCAGCATGCCATCCAGTGCCAGTCGCGGCACCGGGATCAGGGTGCAGGCCGGGGCCATATCAGCGCCCGCCGCACTGGCCAGGGCTTCACTGATCAACGCCAATCTGGCTTCGCTGTGGTCAACCACCAGCACTGTCAGCTTGGCGATCTGAGCAAAACGGGCACCGCCGGCCGTCAGTGCCCGCTGTAGGTTGTCCAGACATTGCTGCAGTTGCTCGGCAAAGTCGTCTGACAACGTACCATTGACGTCTTCGCCCCCTTGACCAGCAACGAACAGCCAGCGCGCGTTGGCTGGTGCCAGCATCAGGTGTGAATAACCATTGGCTGAGGGGTCGTACAGACCGATCGGATTGATCGCCTGTAGGCGAGGCATGGTGCGCGTTTGCGGCATGGCAGAGATTCCTTGGAGAGCATCAGTGGAGGAGACCGGCGCACTGTAAAACCTCAGGTTGACTTGATGTCAAGCGCGGTATACTGCAATCGGCTGTCTGCTTTGCAGCTGCGCAGCTGGCTGGTTACACTCGCCGCATACTTACAAGAACACACGCGATCGCAGCTATCTCCGCTGTGGGGCAAGGAATGCCATGGCTCAAGAGCTATTTTTGTATGAAACCCTGTGCGAACAGCTGGCTGCCCGCATCCGCCGGGGCGGCTTTGCGCCGGGCGAACGCCTGCCATCGGTGCGGGTGCTGAGTAAGACCTTCGGCGTCAGTGTCAATACCACCATTCAGTCGCTGCACAAGTTGGAGATGGATGGCTACATCGAAGTGCGGGAACGCTCCGGGGCCTATGTCCGTGAGCAACTGCCCGCGATAGGCCTGAGCGCCAATCTGAGCCATTTCCCGGTGTTGCCGGTCGAGGTGTCGCTCAGCGACGAGATTCTCCACTACATGGAGCCCTATGCACTGTCACAGGCACTGCACCTGGGGATTGCCTTGCCGGATGCCAGTCTGATGCCGGTGGAGAAAGTCATGCGGTTGTGGCGCGATGCCAGCCGGCGTCACACTCGAACCCTATGGGACTATAGTCACCCCAATGGCCTGCCGTTACTGACCCGCCAGTTGGCGTTGCGGAGTATGGGGCACGAAGTGGCAATCGCCGACAACGATATCCTGGTCACCAACGGCTGCATGGAAGCGATTGAACTGGCTCTGCGCGCCGTGACCCGGCCAGGTGACGTGGTCGCGGTAGAGTCGCCAACCTATTACGGCAGCCTGCTGGCTCTGGAAGTGCTGGGGCGCAGGGCGCTTGAGGTGCCGACCCATTACCGCGACGGCATTTGCCTTTACTCGCTGGAGCAGGCCTTCAGGCGCGGGCAGGTCAAGGCCTGCATTGTGTCCTGCAATGTGCAGAATCCGCTGGGATATGTCATGTCCACTGAGCGCAAGCGGCGGCTTGTGCAACTGTCCAGCCAATATCAGGTGCCTCTGATCGAGAATGATATTTGGGGCGACACGGCCTACGGTGGCGACACGCCGCCGGCCAAGGCGTTTGATCACAGCGGGATGGTGATCTACTGCAACTCCTTTTCCAAATCACTGATGCCAGGTCTGCGACTGGGTTGGGTCGCAGGCGGTCGCTTTCACGACCGGCTGCGCGAACTCAAGCAGATCAGTAGTATTACCACAGCTGCCGGTCCGCAACTGGTCATGGCGCGCTTCCTCGAGAGCGGCGGATATGCCCAGCATCTGGTCCAGCTCCGGGCGGCGCTTCACCGGCAGGTTGGCGAGGCGCTGGAACTGGTGCGACAGGCCTTTCCGCCGGGCACCTGGGTACACCCGCCGGAAGGCGGATGCGTGCTCTGGGTGAGGCTGCCCGAGCACCGGGATTCGCGCAAACTGTTCCAGCAGGCGCTCGATGACGGCATTCATATCTTTCCCGGTAGTGTGTTTTCGGTCGGCCCGCGGCATGTTGACTTCATGCGTCTGAACGTCGGCAGCGCCCTGACGCCTGAGGTTCGAGAAAAGATCCGGCGGCTGGGGGGGCTCGCGGCTGAATTGCAGTGAGTGGCAACATCTGTATCAGTGGGATTGACAGATCTGTACCTGTTTGCGACAAACCGGGCTGCCCTAGGATGGGGCGCGCTATATCAACAACAAAAAGCCCATTGTCGGAGAGGGATGATCCATGGCACATCTGCGTACACTTGCACCCATCTTTTCACTCAGTTTATTGACGTTAGCCCTGTCTGGTTGTTTGAGCAGCGGCGGCGGCTCTGACTCCAATGACACAAGCCGTCCTGATCTGTCGCTCGGCGTGCTGTCCAGCGCGGTTGATCAGGTCACCGGTGACGACGTTCTGATTACTATCGAAGGTGATCTTGCACTGGTTGATGCCGAGCTCGATAACCTGGAGCTATGGCTAAACGACACCGAGATCGAGCCCAGCCGGATGGTTGAGCGTAACGGTCGACTGGAAGTTCTGGTTGAAGGTCTCACGTTGGGCGAGAACCGCCTGGAGCTGCACCACAGCAAGCATGGTCAGCTCTACAGTATGACGCTGACGGCTTACCCCGAGACCGGTCCGGTATTTTCCGGACCGCAGCAATACCCCTTCGTCTGCAGTGTGGTACAGCAGGTCGGAGTTCAACCGCTGGTTGATAACCAGGAAGGTGGGTACCCGGTCTATGAAGGCGAAACAGTGGTTGGTTATAGCCGCGACTGCACCATCGAGCCGAAGGTTGAGTTTCTGTATATGAACACCGAAGGCGATTACGCGCCGTTGCCGGAGGACCGCAGCCGTCCGGCGGATATGGCAACGACCACGCTTACCGATGGCCGTACGGTTGACTTCGTCGTGCGCCGTGAAGTTGGCACGTTGAACCGTTTCATCTACAGCTTTGCGACCCTGGCTGATCGGAGCGACGCCGATGATGCCGCTAGCACCGACCTGTGGAATGGCCGCTTGCTGTATCACTTCGAAGGTGGTGTTGGTATCGGCCACAGCCAGGGCCGGATGAGTGATGATGCGCTAACCCCGGAGGTTCTGGGGCTGGGCTACGCGGTGATTTACTCGACCGGCACGCGTGCCGATACGCATTACAACCTGCAGGTGGGCGGTGAGACCGCACTGATGACCAAGGAGCACTTTGTCAAACGCTTCGGCGTGCCCGAATACACGGTCGCTATTGGTGGCTCGGGTGGTGCGATCCAGCAATATGTCTACTCGCAGAATCATCCGGGTCTGATTGACGCTGGGGTGCCGCAGTACTCTTATCCGGATATGGTGACCCAGACCATTCACGTGGGCGACTGCGAGTTGCTCGAGTACTACATGGACGCGACCGACCGTACCAACACGCGCTGGCAGACCACGGAGAACCGCAGCCTGCTGGTGGGGCTGAACGCGACGGATGACTACCCTGATCCGCTTTATGACACCAAGACGCAGCTAGGCTTCGCCAGTGCGCCGGGCTCGACCGAGTGCATCCCGGCCTGGCGCGGGCTGACGCCGCTGACCATGAATCCGCACTTTGGCCAGGCTCCCTATCAGGATCAGATGCAGCCGCCGGAAATCATGGCTGATGTGCACTGGACGCACTTCGATGACCTGCGCAACGTCTATGGCGTTGACGAGCAGGGTGAGCCGCGCACGCTGTTTGACAACGTCGGTGTGCAGTACGGTTTGGAGCCACTGCGCAAGGGGCAGATCACTCCTGCCGAGTTCCTGCGTCTCAATACCCTGATTGGTGGCTGGAAGCAGCCAAGCGAGATGGTGCAGGAGGGCTCACCGTTTCTGCCGCCAAATACGGCGGCTAACTTCGATCCGTGGAGCAGTCGCAACATGAACCTGAGCGCTGATGGCACGACGCCGGCTCCGCGCACCGAGGGTGACCCGCTGGCGATGAATGCTGCGTATGAGCAGGGCATTGTGTTCGATGGTCAGCTCAATATCCCGGTGATCGACTGGCGGCATTACCTGGAGGAAGTGCTGGATATGCATAACAGTCATCAGTCCTTCTCTTCGCGTCAGCGCATCATCAATCGCATGGGGAATGCTGATAATCAGGTGATCTGGTTTACCGACACTAGACCGACTGATACTTCAGACCCTTCCCGTCCGCGCCCGCAGCGCAACTTTGATCAGACCTGGATGGCGCTGGAGGTGCTGGATCAGTGGCTGACCAACATCCGCGAGAACCCGGAACTGAGTATCGGTGAGAATCGACCGGCAACCGCCGTTGACAGCTGCTTCAATACCGATGGCAGCCTGATCGCCCAAGGTGACAGCGTCTGGGATGGCATCATCAATGAGCAGCCGGCCGGGACCTGCACCCAGCAGTTCCCGACGTACACGACGTCGCGCATGCAGGCCGGTGGCCCGATTGAGGGCAGCGTCTTCAAGTGCGCGCTGAAGCCGCTCAGTACAGCGTTGGTTGACGGTACTTATGGCAGCTGGGTCCCTGATACCGATGAGGTGGCGCAACTCAATGCCATCTTCCCGCAGGGCGTATGCGACTACAGTCAGCCTGATCAGGGGCGGCCGGACAGTTGAGGTGATGTGGCGGTCGGGCCTTGGCCCGACCTGGCAAAAAGGGTGCCGTAAGGCGCCTTTTTTGTACGCGCAATTTCCTTCAATACACATCCGGCTATTTGCCGCAGCATGCCCCGATTGACGTAATGAGGGTGCATGATGCTGTCGCTGTGGTTATCGATGTTGGCCTTTACTCTGGTGGGCTCCGTTGCGCCGGGCCCGGTTTGTGTGGTGACGGTCAGCAGCGCGGCGCGCGCCGGCATGCTGCGCGCCATGCCTTATGTGCTGGGTGCGTCGCTTGGCTACGCGCTGATGGTATTGCTGTTGGGGCTTGGCTTGCTCGGCAGCCTGGCGCAGAGCCCGGCGGTGCTGCAGGGGCTGGCCTGGGTCGGCGCGGTGTACCTGTTGTATCTGGCTTGGCGTATTGCCCGTGCTGAACCGGGGCTGCCGAGGATGGCAGATGTCACGGTGCCGGGCTTCTGGGCGGGTGCGCTGGCGCAGTGGCTAAACCCCAAGGCCTGGTTGTTTTCGTTGTCGGGCCTGAGCATGTTCGTCAGCAACCAGGCGCAGCCGCTGGCGATCTTCTGTATCCTGTCACTGTTTGTCTGCCTGTTCGGGGTCGGCTGCTGGGCGCTGTTAGGGCATCTGCTTGGTGGGCGTTTACCGGGTGCGCGGGCAATGCGAGTATTCAATCTGTTGATGGCATTGCTGCTGATCCTTAGTGTGGTGCTGATTCTGTTGCCGTAACCGGTTTGAGGTGAGCATGTTGCAAGAGCAGTTTCTCCAGCGTAGCCCGGCGCTGCCGCTGATTGAGCTGCGGCAGGCCAGCCGCTCCAGCGCCTGTTATCAGGCCCATACTCACGATGAGTTTTCCTTCGGCGTCATTGACCATGGCCATACGGCATATCGTAACCGTCAACGCCTTGAACGCATTGGCGTCGGCAGTATGGTGACGGTTAATCCGGGTGAGGTGCATTCCTGTAATCCGGCGGCAGGCAAATGGTCGTATCGGATGTTGTTTGTTGATGCCAACTGGCTGGGCGCGCTGCAGCGCGAGGCGTTCGGCGGCAGCGCTGACTATCGCTGCTTTCCAGATGTTTGTAGCGCCACCGCGCGTGCCGAGTTTGATGAATTATTTGCCAGCTTGCAGCGCAGTGATGGTGCTTTGGAGGCAGAAGGGCGACTGATCGAGCTGTTGCAGCCCCTGTTTGCTTACCCGCAGGAAAACGCGAATACCCTACACCAGAACGGGCTGCTGCGGGCGAGGGAGCTGATCATGGATCGGCTTGGTTGCAACCTGCAGCTTGATGAACTGGCCGAGGCGGCGGAGCTCAACCGTTATCAACTGATTCGCGGTTTCAAGCGTCTGTACGGGCAGGCACCCCATGCCTTCCAGCTGGATGAACGAATCAAGCAGGCGCGGGCGCGGTTACGGGCCGAACCGGTGAGCCTCAACCATCTGGCGCTGGATCTTGGGTTTGCCGATCAGGCGCATTTTCAGCGCCACTTCAAGCTGCGCACGGCGCTGACGCCGGGGCAGTACCGGGCGTTCCATCAGGCGGCTTGAATGCGTTAGCGCTGCACCAGGACAGGCGGCCGGGCAGGCCGCTGTCCTGTGTACATATCAAATCCGTGGTTCAATCGACCGACAGATCCGCTTCACGAATGTACAGACGACCTGCATCTATGGTCGCTGCATCCAGCATCTTCTGCTCCAGCACACCGCCGGTGGACCAGGTGGCAAAGTCATCGTCGTTGAGAATACCCAGATGACCTTCATCAATGCGCCACAGGCCTTCCATCTTGTCGTGCGGGTAGTTGGCTTCGACAACCATGTCCAATAGCAGGGTCTTGTTTACCGGGTAGATACCGACAGTGGCCAGGGCGTCCCAGCCGCCATCGAGGACGACTTGTTCCAGCGTCTTGCCGTTGATGGTCAGCCCCAGATCCGGGTCCTGCACCATGCCGGCCTGCAGCGTGACAGTTTCCAGGTTGGTGCCGGTGGACAGATCGATGCGGTATACCTGTTTCTGCGCATTCGGGGTGACGCCAGCAGCACCCTTAGGTCCACCGTAGAGGAAACTGCCATCGCGCTCGAGCACCAGAAAGTCGGTATTGCTGAGGCCGACCATTTCCGAGTTTGAGTTGGCGGCTTTCTCTTGCTGATACAGATACTGGCCGATCTCGCCGGTCTCAAGATTCACCGTGACAATGCGGGTGATGGTCTGCGCGCGCACGGCCTTGGTTGGCAGATCCATGGTGGACTGCATCAGGCCGACCAGGGTCTTTTCGTCCGGGGTGATCGCAAGACCTTCCATGCCGCGGTTGGCGCGGCGATAGGCATACTCTGCCGGCAGGTTGATGCGGGTGCGCGTATCTGCCGTAAACGGGTTGATGCGGTCGATTTCGCGGCCTTCGGCATCGAAGTGAACCATGTGTGGGCCGTATTCGTCACTGGCCCAGAAGCTGCCGTCGCGCAGTGCCACCAGCCCTTCGCCATCGAGGCCGTAGTCGTCGAGCTTGATCGGGTTGGTCGCGGCATCGTAGGGCTGCGTGGGGTCAACCACAATCGGCGTGCCATCCGGGTTGTAGGGCGTTTCACCAGTGCCGCCCAGCGCCGAGGTGTTGGGCAGGCCTGTGATCAGGGTGCCGTCCGGGCGTTTGAGCAGGATGGTTGCCAACTGCTCGACACCGCCGTTGGCAGTGATACGGAAGTGACCGATGCGCGGTGTGTAATCGGCGACCGGGAATGACTTGCCAGAGCCGTACGCGCCACCCACAAAGTCCGCGTTGGGGCCGCGGTCGGTCATGGCGTAAAACTCACCCAGGTTGCTCGGGTGCGCAGTCATGGCCGAGCCGTAGCCACCGTTACGCACCTCGAACGGAGCCATGGTCTTGCCGTCGATCAGGTCATCGCGCAGTACGCTGAAGGGCAGCTCAACGCCCTCCTGCGGGAACGCCGCTAGCCGCGCGGCGAGCTCTTGTTGCGGTGTTACTGCCGGTTCGTTGTTGTCGCTGGATGATTTGCAGGCGGTGAGCATGGCGCTGCCAAGCAGCACCGCTGATAGCGTTTTCCAGTTGGTCATCAGTTCATCCTTGTATCGGGAGTGGTCAGTCGCGCGCGGCTGCCGTGCGCGGAGAGCGCGAGACTAGCGAGTCAACGTGACAGGACCACGAAGGAATGGTGACCGTTTGTAGGGTGTTGAGATCGGCGGAAGGGCTGGATGGTGTCAGAGCAGGGGCTGGGAAGTTGTTGATGGGGACGGGGCAGGTGACCTGCCCTGCGTGTGCAGGGCAGAATCCGAGGGTCAGTCTTCGTCGCCCCTGGACAGTTCGATACGGTCAGGGTGGATCAAAATCAGGCCCTTTTTCAGCAGGCCGCCAATGGCCTTCTTGAAGTTGCTCTTGCTGACGCTGAAAGCGTCGCTGATGGCTTCAGGGCTGCTGCGGTCGCTCAGCGCGAGCTGGCCGTCATTGGCGTGCAGGCGTTCGAGAATCTGTTGCTGGAGCAGGTCTGCTGCCTGGCCACCAACCGGTTGCAGGCTGAGGTTGATCTTGCCGTCCGGGCGAATCTCGCGAATGTAGCCTTGCTCTTTGCGGCCCAGCCTGACCGGTCTGAACGCTTCGTTGCGGTGCAGTAGGCCCCAGTGCTCGCTGTTGATAATGGCCTTGTAGCCCAGGTCCGTGCGCTCGACCAGCAACAGGTTGACCGCGTCGCCGACCTTGTAGCGGGCCGGGGTTTTGTCCAGGTAGCGATCGAGCCGGGTGGTCGCGAGCACGCGGCTGGTGTGCTTGTCGAGGTACAGGTAGGCGACGCAGTACTGGCCTTCTTCCAGCGGCTTCTTCAGCTCGGCGAAGGGCAGCAACACATCCTTGGGCAGGCCCCAGTCGAGGAACAGGCCGACCTGGTTGCGGGCAACCACCTTGAGGTTGGCGAACTCGCCGACCTGTGCCCGCGGGCGGACGGTAGTCGCAATGATGCGATCCTCGCTGTCGAAGTAGACAAACACCCGCAGCCAGTCGCCGACCTCGGTGGGCTGGTCCTTCGGTACGTAGCGGTTGGGCAGCAGGATCTCGCCGTCTTCACCGCCGTCCAGGTACAGCCCGAAGCCGGCCTGCTTGATGATCTGCAGTTTGTTGAATCGCCCGATGTCGGCCATGTAATTGCTCCTGAGTTAGCCGCGCATTCTAGGGGCTATCGCGTTCCGATAACAGACCGGACTGTCGGCCGGTCACGGAGCCTCTGCTCCGCGTGCGACAGCGTCCTGCACACTGTTGACTTCAATACGGTCAGAATCGAACAGGGTTTCCAGCTCGGCGCGGGATTGCCGCGCGGTTTGCATGACCGCGGCGGCGTCGTCGTAAACTTTATGCTGAGCTGCCAGCACGCTTTCATCATGGCGACGGAAGCGGGCGATGCGCGAGTCTGCCTGCTCAGGGCTTAGGCCCATGCCGGTCAGAATCTGGCGGCTCATTTCCAGGCTGGAATGGAAGGTTTCCCGCACCGCCAGCACGCCAAGGTCGATCAGCTTATGCACGTGCTGGCGGTTCCGGGCCCTGGCGATGATGGTAATGTTCGGGTAGAGACGACGCACGGTCTCTGCCGTGCGCAGCGTAATCTCGGGATCGCTGCTGGTGATGATAAAGAACTGCGCCTTGTCGACCTGGGCGGCACGGAGAATATCCGGTCGCAGCGGGTCGCCGTAAAAGATCGGCATGTCAGCGCTGAGACTGCGTGACATGTCGATGCTGTCGACCGAGGTATCGAGCGCCACGTAGGGTACCCGCTGGGCGCGCATCATACGGGCGATGACCTGGCCCATGCGGCCCATGCCGGAGATCACCACCCGCGGGCTGTTCGATTCGATCTGCTCATACTCGGGGGGAACCGGTTTCCGAGGGGCGGCGGATGGCTTGATTAGCAATGACAGGCCCAGAATCAGCAGCGGTGTTGCGGCCATCGACAGAGTGATTGCCAGCACCAGCATACCGTGCAGGGGCGGGCTCAGCAGTTGATGCTCGGCCGCGAGCTGAAAGACCACGAAGGCGAATTCGCCGCCAGCCGCGAGAATCAGTCCAAGACGCAGCGCACTGCTCTTGTCGAGCTGGGCAATCTGGCTGCCAACAAGGTAGATCAGCGGCAGCTTCAAACCGATGATCATGCCGGTCAGCAGTGCCACCTGGGCGCCGCTACTGGCCAGCAACGAGAGGTCCGCCTGCATACCGACGGTGATGAAAAACAGGCCCAGCAGCAAGCCCTTGAACGGCTCAATCTGCGATTCCAGCTCGTGCCGGTATTCCGAGTCGGCCAACAGCAGGCCAGCCAGAAAGGCTCCCAGTGCCATGGAAACGCCCACCCGGTCCATCAGCCAGGCGGTGCCGATCACCACCAGCAACGCGGTGGCGGTCGATACTTCCTGTAGCCCGGTGCGAGCTACCACTCGAAACAGGGGGCGCAGCAGATAGCGGCCGCCGATGACGATGACTGCGATGCTGCCCAGCACCTTGCCCGTTTGCAGCAGGGCACTACCGTCGCCTGCGCCGCTAGCCTGATCACCCAGCAAGGGAATCAGCGCGATCAGTGGAATAGCGGCAATATCCTGAAACAGCAAAACCGCAAAGGCCTGCCGGCCGTGCGGTGTGTTCAGCTCGCGGCGTTCGGCCAGCAGCTGCAAGCCAAAGGCAGTGGAGGATAGAGCCAGGCCAAGGCCGAGAATCAGTGCGGTTTTGAAGGCCTGTTCAAACACCAGCCAGGCCAGTAGCCCCATGACGCTGGCACAGATCAATACCTGTGCCAGCCCGGTACCAAAGACTGCGCGGCGCATGACCCAGAGCCGCTTGGGCGACAGCTCAAGACCGATGATGAACAGCAGCAGTACGACACCCAGTTCAGACACATGGCTCATGTCTTCGGGGTGGGCAATCAGGTCAAGTGCGCCGGGCCCGATGACCACGCCCGCGGCCAGGTAGCCGATCACCGCGCCGAGTCGCAGTCGCTTGGCCAGTGGTACGGCAATCACAGTGGCCAGCAGGAGCACAACTACAACCTGCAGGATGCTGCCCGGTTCATGCATGGTGGTGTACCTGAGAGGGGGTGGATGGTTGGCAAGGCGCGGTCCGCGCCGTGATTTTAGGCGCTCTTCGGCATTGGGCTCAATGCGTGGGCGCGGCTTTCGGCGGCAGGAACGAGGAAAAAATCGCGAGACCTGAAGCAAAACTGCTACTGTGCGCGCCGTCTATAGTGACAGCGTCAGACAACAGGGGCGAAGTGGCGAGCAATGGGGATTCTGGACAGCTTCAAGCAGATCGGCGCATGGTTCAGTGGCCGTTTGGCAGGCGAGCAGGAGTGCGAAATCGCGCGCCTGCGGGATGATTTCGGCCTGATCAGGGTGAGCGAGATGGGTGAGTTGCGGTATCTCTATTTCGGTGAAGCGACTGAGCAAAGTTGCGGCTTGATCGATGACCCGGCCTGGCTGGAGTACGACTATACCCGTGCCATGTTGTTGGCCGGATTCTGGCTCGAAGACATCGACCGGGCGCTGGCGCTCGGTTTGGGCGGCGGGTCGCTGGTCAGTGCGGTGCTTGCCCACCTGCAACCCCGGCGGGTTACTGCCGTGGAGCTGCGCCCAGGAGTGGTCGAGGTGGCGCGGCGCTGGTTTGGTCTGCCTGACGACCCACGGCTTGAGGTACTGATCGATAGCGCCGAAAACGTTGTCCCGCATGAACAGGCCAGTGCCGATCTGGTGCTGCTGGATCTTTACATGGAAGGGGGGATTACTGCGCTGCAGCTGCGTATGGATTTTCTCGAACAGTGCCACCAGGCACTGCGTCCGGGCGGCCTGATGGTGGTCAATCAGTGGCAGCTAGGGCACACCGGTAAACCGTATGCCGCAGAGCGTCTGCAAAAGCTGTTTGGTGATCGCTATCTGCAGGCTGAAGTGGAAGAGGGCAACATCATTCTGTTCATTCCTGCTGCCGGCGAATTGCCGTTGGATCAAGCGGCAATGCGCCGATGGGCAGACAGCCTGGAGCAACAGCTCGGTTATAGCCTGCGCCCCTATGTGGAAGTGCTGCGCAGGGCCGAAGACGCTATCCCTGCTGACGACTGCCGGTGAAGTGCAGCTGGCTGCCGCAGCGGCGGCACAGATAGCGCGACCCGCGAGCCACCCGGGCGTGACGCTGGGCGGTAAACGGCATCGGGTCCGGGCAGGCGCAGCGATACAGATAGCGGGTGACGCGGCGGCTGGGCACCGCGTAGTTGTGGCAGCGATTGGCCGGCAGGCCAAACAGGCTGGTCATCAAGCCCTGCCACTCGCGTCCGTGCGGGCGAATGCGGTGGCCATACAGTTGATGGGCAATCAGGTGCGCGACCTCGTGGGCCACGGTGTGCTGTAGAAAGTGCTCCTGGTTTTCGCGGTACATGCGGCCGTTAAAGCGCAGCAGGTTGCGATCCAGATAGGCGACGCCAGCGCGCTGACCACGCAAGTCCAGTTCAATGTCTGGGCGCGGAAAACGGCGGCGAAAGTGCTGCTCGGCCAACTGGTAGCACTCGTCGGTGCGGGCGATCAGACGGTCCATCGACTCAGAACACCCCGTTGTCGAGACCGGCAGCCAGATACAGCCCCAGTTCTTCCACCTGTTGCTCAAATTTCTCCTGCCAGTCGCCGCGCAGGGTCAGGGGTTGCTGTACCCAGTTCCAGCGCAGCCCGGTCACGATCGATTCGACGGCGCGGCGCGTGCCGGTGCCATCCATCCCGGCGCGGATATATAGCGCGCACGGCAGTCCCTGTTTCTCCTCCAGCACCGGATAGTAGCAGCGGTCGAAGAAATCCTTGAGCGCGCCGCTCATGTAGCCGAGGTTTTCCGTGGTGCCGAGCAGGATGGCATCGGCTGCCAGCACGTCGTCAGGTTGCGCCTCAAGCGGCGGTACCCAGCGCGCGTCCACCTGCTCGATATCGGCATGGCTGGCACCGCGCAGCGCCGCTTCAGCCAGTCGTCGGGTATTAGGCGAGGGCGCGTGGGCGACGATCAGTAGCTGCTTGCGACTCATGGCACTCAACCTTGCCGGCTGTTCCACAGGCGGGACACGGCACGATCAGTACCCACCCAGGCGATCAGCAGCCCGAGTAGACCGATCAGGCCGAACACGGCGACCGGAAGCATGAAGAACGGATCGCTGCCGGAGGGCAGCAGCACCGCCAGGCCGATGGCGATCGTCAGGAACAGCGTGCACATGATGACCAGAATCAGGCGGCTCTTGGGTGCGTAGTGAAAGGGCGCATCACCCTTTTCCAACGGCGTCAGCAGCGGGGTGCAGAGTGTGCGAACGTTATCTTTCAGTGTGGCCATAGGGAACTCTGGGTCTCAACGGGTGAACCTTTCGACGAGTGTAACCCGATGGTCCGGGCGCGCAAACCGGCGAATATCACCCTGAGCCCGGCGCTGGTCATCGGGGGCGGATTGGGGTAGGGTGTTTACAGCTGAATATAAATATCCGCGGGTCAGAAAGACCCCTATTTGCACCCACATACCCTGCCTGGAACCGATCCACCATTTGGGAGACGCGGCTCCATGATCAGGCTTTTGTTGCCCATTGCGGCACTGCTCTGCGGCATAGCGTTGCTGCTGCTGGGTACCGGACTGCTCAACACCCTGCTGGCCTTGCGGGGGAGTGCCGAGCAATTCAGTGATCAGACTCTGGGCCTGCTCGGCTCAGCCTATTTCGCCGGGTTCATTCTCGGCACCTGGCTATGTCCGCGGCTGATTCGGCGCATGGGGCATGTGCGTGCATTTACCTTTCTCGCTGCCGCCGAAGCGGCCTGCGTACTGATTCACCTGCTGTGGATTCAACCCGGCCTCTGGTTGCTGCTGCGGGTGATAACCGGTGTCGCGTTGGTGGGTATCTACACTGTGATCGAAAGCTGGCTGAATACCCAGGCTCCGCCGGAGCGCCGCGGGCAGGTGTTTGCCTGCTACATGGCGGTCAACCTTGGTGCGCTGGCGCTGGCCCAGCAGATGCTGAACTGGGACAGCCCGCTGACCTTTACCCTGTTTGCGGTAGCGGCGACCTTTATCGTGCTGGCGGTGATGCCCGTTTCGGCGACCCGGCTTTCGCAACCGCTGATTCAGGACAATCCACCGTTATCGCTCAAGCGCCTCTGGCAGGCCGCGCCGGTGGCCTGCGCTGGCGCGGTGTTATCCGGTCTCGGTATGGGCGGGTTCTGGGGCCTGGGGGCGGTCTATGCCGCGCGCATGGAGATGGACACCGCGCAGATTGCCGGGTTTGTTTCGCTGGTCATCCTTGCCGGGGCGCTGGCCCAGTGGCCGATGGGACGGCTGTCCGACAGCATCGACCGACGTCGGGCGCTGGCGGTTATCGCCAGCGTAGCGGCGGTGGGCGGGGTGCTGATGGCGCTGCTTGGTCCGTTCGGACTGTGGCTGCTGGTCGGTGCGGCGATCTTCGGCGCCGGATCCTTTTCGGTCTACCCGGCGGTGGTGGCCCATCTGATCGATCATTTACACCAGGAAGATATTCTTTCAGGCAACGCCGCGCTGCTGATGCTGCATGGTCTTGGCGCGGCCGTTGGGCCTGCGCTGGCTGGCGCCCTGATGGGCATCACGGCGGCGCAGGCGCTGCCCTTGTTCTTTGCCCTGATGTTCTCGCTGATTGCCGTCTATGCCTTGCGCCAGCTACGCCAGGGCGACGATCGCATCGTTGATGGCGCGGCGCATCAGGTGCCGATGGTCCGTACGTCGACAGCGGTACTGGAAATGATGCTGGAAGAGGCAAGTGGTGAAGAGGTAGCAGGCAGCAATCAAACCGTGGACGGCCGGGAGGTCGCCCGCGATGAATCCGAGCAGCAAGATGGAGATGATGCCCATGATGTTGGCAACCGACCTTGATGGAACCTTTCTGGCAGGCGATCCGGACAACCGGCAGCGCCTGTATCAACTGATCAACGCACACCCGGGTATCACTCTGGTGTTCGTGACCGGGCGAGGGCTGGAGGTCGTGGTGCCATTGCTCTCTGATCCCGCCATTCCACGGCCGGACTACATCATCTGTGATGTGGGTGCGACCGTGGTCGATGGTGAAACGCTGCAGCCGGTCTATCCGGTTCAGAGTGAGATTGAGCAGCGCTGGCCGGGAGAGCAGGTTGTGGCGCAGCGGATGGCGATGTTCCCCGGGTTGGATCGCCAGGAGGTGCCGCAGCAGCGGCGCTGCTCCTGGTTCTGTGAACCGGGCGCGGTGACCGATCGGGTCCGACAGGCGGCGGCCGATTTGGGCTGCGATCTGCTGTTCTCGGCGGGCATGTATCTCGATTGTCTGCCGCTGGGCGTCAACAAGGGCAGCACCCTGCGCCGGCTGGTCGAGCACCTTGGTGAGTCGATGGAACGGGTACTGGTGGCCGGCGACACCCTGAATGATCTGTCGATGTACGAGCAGGGCTTCATGGGCGTGTGTGTTGGCGAGTCCGAGCAAGGGCTGTTGGAAGCCACCGCCGACCGGGCCAAAGTGCTGCATGCGCGCTTGAGTGGTTGCGGCGGGATTCTGGAAGCGGTCTCACACTTCGGCTTTCTTGGCCCGCTGGGGGTGGATTCCGAACTGCGGGATCTGGAGATCAAGGGCAAGGCGGACCTGGTGATGGTCTACCACCGTCTGCCCTACGAAGAAGTCATCGAGGATGGCAAGCTGGTGCGCCGCCCGCCAACCTCACCCAATGGCATTCTGCCGACCTTGCTGAGCTTTTTTGGTGGCGACCAGCCCGGCTCCTGGGTGGCCTGGTCGATTCACGACCCGCGTCAGCGCGAGGCCTTCGAGGTGCATACCAAGGTAGATGCCGAGCGTTACCCGAATCTGGTGGCGGCGCGGGTCGCGCTCAGCAAGGACGATGTGGACGTGTTCTACAAGCGCTTTTCCAAGGAAGCGTTCTGGCCGACGCTGCACACCTTCTGGGAACGAGCGGTGTTCCGCGAGGAAGACTGGGCGGTATTCCTCAAGGTCAACCGCCTGTTTGCCGAACGTACGGCGGCGGAAGCGGCAGAGGGCGCCGTGGTCTGGCTGCATGACTATAACCTGTGGATGGTACCGGCGTTCCTGCGGCCGCTGCGCCCGGATCTGAATATCGCCTTTTTTCATCACACCTACTTCCCCTCGGCCGACGTATTCAACGTGCTGCCCTGGCGGCGCGAGATCATCGGCAGCCTGCTGCAGTGTGACTACATCGGTTTTCACATTCCCCGTCAGGCGGAGAACTTCGTCGATGTCGCCCGTGGCGTGGCACCGCTGGAGGTGCTGGAAGAGAGGGGCTGTGCGCCGCGTTATCTCACCTATGGTTGCGCGGTTGGGCTGGATCGCATGACCTCCCGCATCAGCGTGCATGGTCGGCAGATTGGTCTGGGTGCCCATCCGGTCGGGCTGGACATTGGCCGGGTGCAGAATGTGATCGACAGCGACCACTGCCAACAGCTGATCGCTGAGCTGCGTGATCAGTTGCAAGGTATTCGCGTTGTGTTGTCGGTTGAGCGGCTTGATTACACCAAGGGTACCTACGCCAAGCTGCTGGCTTTTGAAGCGTTGCTGGAGGCGCACCCGGAGCTAGTCGGCAAGGTCAGTCTGATTACCATCTGTGTGCCAGCGGCCCGCGAGATGACCATTTACGACGAGCTGATCAGCCAGATTGAGCAGGCGGTTGGTCGTATCAACGGGCGCTTTTCGCGAGTTGGCTGGACGCCGGTGCAGTTCTTCTACCGCGCGGTGCCGTTCGAGGATCTGGTGGCCTACTACCTGATGGCCGACGTGATGTGGATCACGCCGCTGCGTGACGGCCTCAACCTGGTTGCCAAGGAGTACGTTGCGACCCAGGGCTTGTGTCAGGGCAGCGGTGTGCTGGTGTTGTCGGAGTTTGCTGGCGCGGCAGCGGAGCTGCATGGGGCGCTATTGACCAATCCGCATGATCCGCATGACCTGCGCGATACCCTCTATATCGGTCTGACGCTGGGCAAGGCAGAACGCCTGGCACGGTTGCGCGAATTGTTCGGCGTGGTGCAGTACAACGATATTCGTCGCTGGGGTGATGAGTTCCTGCAGGCGGTGCGACAGGGGCAGGACGGCCAATTGCTGCTGCAGGAAGGAGTAGGAGAGGTGGCCTGAAGCCAGCCCTGCCGACCGCATATCGGGTCGGCAGGGTGTGTTGCGGTGGCCAGAATGCTCCGGCCTTGCCTACTCAGTTCAAAACCTGATTGACCTGATAGACCGCGGTGGTGCCGCTGACTTCGTTGCCGATCACCAGCAGTGCCTCACCGTTCGGTGAATCTTCCGCCGGGATAAACACCAGACCTTCCGGCCCGAGGTCGCCCGCGTTGGCCAGCACGGTGGACGGATCTTCCGTCGTCCAGTCTTCACGGGTGTTCAGGTAGTCAACCAGGAACGGGGCAGCCGGGTCGGTGATATCCCAGGCCATGACGCCGCCGACGCGCTCCAGACCGAGGAACGCGAAGGTCTTGTTGCCGAGCTTACCGACGGTCACGCCCTCCGGTTCCGGCCCCTTGTTATCGCTGCGGTTGTCGAAGGTGTCGCCTTCGTCGTGGGTCGCATTGAAGTAGTCGGTGCAGGGAATGTCGCGGTTGGCCCCGAGCATGCATTCTGCGCTGGCGAAGTACTGTTCAATCTTGTCGGCGGAATCCCAGACCAGTTGGCCGTCGGCGTCACGGATTGAGAACGAACGGGCACCGTAAGCGTACAGGTTGTCGTACATCAGGCGGTCACCCGCGAGGTTTTCGTTGCCTGCGGCATCAAACAGTACCGGATTGCCGTTGACGTCCTTACGGTAGCCGTCGGTCCAGGCCACGGTCAGGCGCCCGAGGTTTTCATCGGCACGGCAGTCGCCCGGATCAGCGGCGGTCGCACCGCAGTAGGCAAAGGTGGTCGGGTTGAGCAGGGCGCCTGCGGCCAGTGCGCGCAGTTGCGGCGGCAGGTCGTCGCCAGCACGACGGTCAAAACCGTTGGCGTGAACTAGATGCTTGACGCGAAACTCCTCGACAAAGCCCTTGCTGTCATCGCCGTCCCAGTAGTCCTGGTTATCTTCACCCCAGGCGCGGGAGTCGCCTTCGTTGGCCGTGACGAGCAGGGTTGCGCCGCCAACCTCATAGGCAGCGATGCTGTCGGGCTGATACATGCCGAGCACGCCTGGCCAGCTCTGAATATTGATGGCGTCGTCGGAGTCACTCACGTCCAGGCCGTTTGCTTCCAGGCCATGGTCTTTGTAGCCCAGTGGCAGGATGTCGGTGACCGTAGCCGTCGCGATATCAACCTTGGCCAGGGCGTTGTTTTCCTGCAGTGATACCCAGGCTGTACTGCTGTCACTGGAGATCGCGATGTATTCGGGCTCCAGATCCTGCTCGACGCTGGCATTCGGACCGTAGATGCGGACCCCGGCACTGCGCAGGGCATCGACCTGGGCATTAAAGGCGCTGAAGTCGGCGGTGCGAACTTGAACCAGCCCTTCGTCGGAGACACTCAGAATGCTGATGGAGCCGACAGGGTCAACGCTGTAGTCATCGTTCGGTTCGCCTTCATTGGCGGTCAGCACGTACTGACCATCCGGGGTAAAGGCGACCATGTCCGGCTGGGCGCCGACCTGTTCATAGCCGAGCATTTCCAGGCTGGTGGCGTCAAACAAGGCGACCCAGCCGTTGTCGGTTTTGGTTGGCGCTTCAACGGCGACCGCCAGATAGCCGCCTTTGTAAGCGATGCTGTTGACCACCGCACCCTGGGTGATGGCCTCGACGTTCAGCTCCTGCAGCAGGGCCGGGTTGGTTGGATCTGCAGCGTCGAGCACGTCGACGGCGCCTTTTTGCGCGTTGACGATGAAAATGCGCTGATTGACCGGGTCGAAGGCCGGGATTTCGGCTGCGCTCTGGCCAAAGATGCCTGCACTGTAGCGGCCCAGGTAACTCAACGTGATGCTCTCGGGGGTCACCACCGCGGGCGCGTCGTTGTTATCACTGCTGCTCTTGCAGCCAGCCAGGGTTGCCAGCAGGGCGGCGCTGGTCGCTGCCATCATCCATTTCTTCATCGTCAACTGCCTGTTGTTGGTTTATAGGGAGATGACATTGATACGTAATGGCGATGACAGGAGATTGTCGTTCTGATGGCAAAGTGATGACAGCGAGTAACGGCCGGAAAAGGGCTCTCTGTTACACTCGGTCCATGATTGAACTGCACCCAGACATGCTCTTACCCGCGGACTTTGATGATGTGTTGCTGCGGCTGCTGCACGCTCATCCGGCCGGGCAGAGCGAATATGCGCTGCTGCAGGCGCTGGCGACAGAGTTTCCGGCGTCGCTGTTTGCCGAACCCGGCGCGCTGCGCGATCCGCTGCAGCTCTTTCGATTGCACTTTCTGCTGTTTCATCAGCTCTATCGGCTGGCCGATCAGGTGGCTCAGCAGGGGCTGGCGCTGGACATTCATGCATTGAAAATTCAGCTGCGACCGCGCTTGCCGGGTATGGCCGGGCTGCAGGTCGATGATCCGCTGCGACGCTACTACCTGGACTGGGATCACTGGCGCGATACCAACCGGGATGATGTGGAGCGGCTGATTGACAGCTTCTGGCGGGGCCGGGTCAGCGTTTCCGAACCCGAGGTCAGCGCCGCGCTGGCTGTCCTTGAACTCGAGGAGGGCGCTGACGCTGCGGCGTGTCGACGCCAGTACCGGCGGCTACTCAGTCAGCACCACCCTGATCGCGGCGGCAGTACCGCTCGCGCGCAGGAGATCAATCAGGCGATGCTAATTCTGCAACGCTATTACGGCAAAAACTGAAGTCGCCAATCTCTCTAAGCAAACCCGCTTACTTCAAACGCTTTTTGACTATAGTCAAGTCAGGGCCCGGGGAAGACCCGCGCCCGCCCTCTCCGGCGGCGGATGCTGCGCGGAGGCGAATAATAATTAGGAGGTCAGACCATGATCCATCACGTAGTGGGGCTGTTCACTCATCCCGACGAGGAGTGGAAAGAAATCAAGGGCGAGGACGAAAGCATTGGGCACATGTATCTTACCCACGTGCTGGTGTTAGCCGCCATTCCGGTCGTCTCAGCCTATATCGGCACCACCCAGGTGGGGTGGGCGATCGGTACGGAAGACGCCGTCAAACTGACGCAGGCCAGTGCGCTGCAACTGACGGTACTGTCGTACGTTGCGATGCTGGCTGGCGTTGCCGTGATGGGCGCCTTCATTCACTGGATGGCGCGTACCTATGATGCTAGCCCGAGTTTCAACGACTGTGTGATCTTTGCGGCCTACACCGCTACGCCTTTGTTTGTTGCCGGTCTCGCCGCGCTCTATCCGAGTTTGTGGCTGGGCATGTTGGTGGGGACTGCTGCGATTTCCTACACGGTCTATCTGCTGTATCAGGGCATTCCCATTTTCATGGAGATCCCCAGTGATGAGGGATTTCTGTTCTCAAGCTCCGTACTCGCGGTTGGGCTCGTGGTGCTGGTCGCCATGATCGCTACCTCGGTGATCTTCTGGGGCTTCGGCGTAGGGCCTGTCTACTTGCGCTGATCGATCCGGCCTGCCTGAGCCAGCAACAACCCCCGTCAGCGCTGCTGTCGGGGGTTGTTGTTTTTATGTACAGCAGATTTCAGTAGAATGCGCGTTTTTGCCGAGCCGGTACCCCGTCCATGAGCCACCTGAGCGTCAACCAGAACAAACTGCAGAAACGTCTGCGTCGCCTGACTGCCGAAGCAGTGACCGATTACAACATGATCGAGGACGGCGACAAGGTGATGGTCTGCCTGTCCGGCGGCAAGGACAGCTACACCATGCTCGACATGCTGCTGTACCTGCAGAAGGTCGCGCCGATCAAGTTCGAGCTGGTGGCGGTTAACATGGACCAGAAGCAGCCGGGTTTTCCGGAAGAGGTGCTGCCCGCCTATCTGGACAGCATTGGCGTGCCGTATCACATCCTCGAACGTGATACCTATTCGATCGTCAAGGAAAAGATTCCGGAGGGCAAGACGACCTGTTCGCTATGCTCGCGCCTGCGCCGTGGCAACCTCTACACCTTCGCCGACGAGATCGGTGCGACCAAGATGGCACTCGGGCATCACCGCGACGACATCGTTGAGACCTTCTTCCTCAACATGTTCTTTGGCGGCAATCTCAAGGCGATGCCGCCAAAGCTGCGCTCGGACGACGGTCGCAACGTGGTGATTCGCCCGCTCTCGTACTGCAACGAAGCGGATATCGAGTCCTACGCGACTCTGCAGAACTTCCCGATCATTCCGTGCAATCTGTGTGGCTCGCAGGAAAATCTGCAGCGCAAGGTGGTCAAGGACATGCTGCAGGGCTGGGAGAAGGCTAACCCGGGGCGGGTTGAGAATATCTTTCGCGCCCTGAAGAATGTCCAGCCGTCGCAGCTAGCCGACACCGCGCTCTTTGATTTTGCTGGCCTGCGTATCGACGAGCAGGCCGCTTCCCGCGTCCTGAATGTAATGAACCTCTGATTTCAGGATTAGCCGATGCAGGATTACCGCTGGTTGCACGAGTATTGCCTCAACCGTTTTGGTTCTGCCGAGGCACTGGAAGCCCGTTTGCCGCAGCCGAAGGCGGCCGAGCAGCTACGTGCGATCAGCGATGACCGCTATCTTTCACTGATCGCCTTGCGTGTCTTTCGGGCAGGCCTCAAGCACAGTCTGGTCGATGCCAAATGGCCCGCTTTTGAAGAGGTGTTCTTCGGCTTCGATCCGGAAAAAGTGGTGCTGATGAGTGCTGAGCACCTTGAGCGTTTGATGGTTGATACTCGGATCATCCGTCACTTGGGCAAGCTGCGGAGTGTGCCGCGCAATGCCCAACTGGTGCTCGATCTGCGCGCCGAGTATGGCTCGGTCGGTAACCTGATCGCCGATTGGCCGGTTGAGGACATCATTGGCCTCTGGCGGTTGCTGGCCAAGCGCGGCGCCCAGCTTGGCGGCCAGTCGGCACCGCGGTTGCTGCGAATGGTCGGCAAGGATACCTGGGTTGCCACCGATGACGTGGTTGCCGCGCTCAAGGCGCAGGGCATTATCGACAAGGCGCCGACCAGTCAGCGGGATCAGGCCGCGGCACAGGCGGCGTTCAACCAGTGGCATTCTGAAAGCGGCAGGCCACTGTGTCAGTTATCAATGATGCTGGCGCTCACAGTAAATCACTGAATCTTCATAAAAGCTGATCGCTTGCCATATGAAGTTAAAGTAAATTCTTGACCTCGGGTCGTTCCCGGTGCATTTTTTGATCAGAACCCCTGTGCTGGAGGTGGCCGGATGCGGCTCGCTGGACTGCTGACATTGCTTGTTGCTGCATTATTGGCAGGGTGCTCCAGTGCGCCCAAGGCGCCGGTCAGCGTCTCCTTGCCAACCCCGGTTCAGTCGCTGCCTGACAGCGATGAAGTGGCACGCAACGATGTGGTATTTCAGGCCTTCAGTCTGGTTGGCACGCCCTACCGCTGGGGCGGCACGTCGCCTTCGACCGGCTTCGACTGCAGCGGCCTGATCCAGTACGTCTACCGCGAAGCAACCGGTGTCAGCCTGCCGCGCACGACGTCTGATCTCTACAACATGAAGGTCTCCAGGCCGCCAGAGAATGCGCTGGCGCCGGGCGATCTGGTGTTGTTTGCAATGAACGGCGGCAGGGTCAACCATGCAGGCATCTACATCGGCGAGGGGCGCTTCCTGCATGCGCCCAGCACCGGTGGTGTCGTGCGGGTCGATGAGCTGGATTCCTCTTTCTGGCAGCGCTCGTTCAAGGGCGCTCGCCGGGTTATCGGCAGCCGCTGATCCGTCTTTCGGGAGTTTGCATGTTTATTCCTTCGGGCCCGTTGCAGGGTCAGCATGTGTTACTTGAGCCCCTTCAGCGGGAGCATACCGCTGCGCTGCAGCAGGCGGTGACCGACGGTGAGGGCTGGAAGCTCTGGTATGCCAGCGTGCCTGAGCCTGCTGCGATGCCTGAATACGTCGAGCGGGCGATGCTGGGCGCAGAGCAGGGCAATCTTGCCTATGCGGTGCGGAGTCTGGCCAGTGGAGAGATTGTGGGTTGTACCCGTTACTATGATGTCGATACCGTCAATCGTCGCGCGTTGATTGGTTACACCTGGTATGCCGATGCAGCTAGGCGTACCCCGATCAATACCGAAAGCAAGCTACTCTTATTGGGGCATCTGTTCGAGAACGCAGGGGCCATCGCAGTCGAATTTCGTACGCATTTCTTCAATCAGGCATCAAGAGCCGCGATAGAGCGTCTGGGGGCCAAACAGGATGGCGTGCTGCGCAGCCATCAGATTCTGGCTGACGGGTCGATTCGCGATACGGTGGTCTACTCGATCATCGCCAGCGAATGGCCGGCGGTGAAGAACAACCTGTTGAGCCGCTTGGCTCGCTGACTCGAGGCGTCAGGGATGGCTGGAAAACTTGCCTGGATTGTGTTGTTTTTTCTGCTCGCCGGCGGAGCGCAGGCGCAAGCGATGTTTGCCGGTTGGGATGCCTTTTGCGGTATCCGCGTCATTGTGACGCCCAATCCACAGATGGCTTCCGCGGCGATGGATGCTCAGGGGCCGGTTATCTATGCCGATCCGGGCATTATGGCGAACTGGACGATGTCCCGCGTATTTACCTTGGCCCATGAGTGTGGTCACCACCGCAGCGGCCACGTGACGCCGCAGGGGATGTGGTTTCGGACTCAGCAGTTCTGGGCTACCCGGGCGCAGGAGCTGGAAGCTGACTGTTGGGCAGCGGCAGCGTTGTCACAGACCCGTGAGTACGCCGATCTGAATCGTACTATCCACCAGTTCGCCAGTCAGGGGCCGCTGATGCAGGGCAACTATCCATCCGGCCTTGAACGCGCACAGACCGTTGCCCGTTGTGCAGGAGTACCCTTTGATTTCACTCCGTATCTGCCGGCCAGTGCTTGTGCGACGCCGATCGGCGCCTGCCACCTGGCTGCGCCTCTGCCACGTAACGCGGCGTGCTTTTGCCCCAGCCCGACCGGACCGGTCAACGGTGTGGCTCGCTAATGAGGGGCAACGCTAACTCCGGTGCGTGTCCATTCTGCGGCGGTAGCAACGCCTGTACAGCGGACAGCGGTGCCTGCTGGTGTTTTACGTTGCAGGTGCCTAAAGCCATGTTGGTACTGGTGCCGGCCGCGCTGCGCAACCGCGTGTGCGTCTGCCAGACGTGCATTCGTGCCTTTCAGGCGGACCCGCAGGGATTTACTGAGCGCTTCAGCCTGCGTTGAGCATCGGTTTACGTAGCAGCACCACATCCGCGCCGATCACCTCCAGCTCTGCCTGCCACCGCGTCGCCAGCCAGCGGAAACTCTGTTCGCTGAAAAAACTGATGTGGGTTGGGTCGCTCTTGTAGTGCCAGGTTCTGAAGGCCTCGGGGTTGCTGACCCGCTTGGTCATCAGGCCGAGCCAGCCACCTGGTTTCAGGCACTGCCACAGCTGCTCAAGCACCTCACGCGGAGCGGCCAGATGCTCGACTACCTCGGTTGCGGTGATGAAATCCCATTGCTGGCGCAGGGCCTCGGGGTTGGGATGGTAGTAGAGATCGTGCAGGGCAACTTGATGGCCGTGCTCGCGCAACATCACGGCCAGCGCGGGGCCTGGGCCGCAGCCGAAATCGAGTCCACTGCTGGCGGCTGGCAGACGCTGCAGTAGCGGCTCGGCCAGCCGGGAGAGAAAACGTCGGTAGCCCGGATCGTCGGGGTGATTCTCGTGGCGGTCGTACTCGGCCTTTTCCTGCTCGGCGCTCAGCTGCCAGCGTTTTGGTACATGCACCATCAGGCACTTTTCACACTGCCAGTAGCTGCGCTTTCGGTCATCCAGCAGCCAGTGAGCAGGTGCCGCGCAGAGCGGGCAGGGCATAGCCTCGTGCGGTTGGCTCACAGCGGTTTGAGTCGGTCGATCAGGCGTCCGGAATCGGCCAGTTCGAGGAACTCTTCGCCCATGCGTTGGCTTTCGCTCATTGCCTTGCGCCAGTACTTCTCGCGGCCGTCGTTGTCATACACGTAGCGGTTGAAGTCCTTGCGGTCCGGCAGCTTGCGGTGGGGCAGGCGTTCCAGATACTCGGGTGAGGGCGCTAGCAGCAGTACGTCTCGCAGTTGCTGGGCGTTGTGCTTGCGCCAGGGAATGGTCTTGTCAAACCAGCCGGGCACCACACGATCGATGAAGTGCGGATAGAGAATAACGCCGGGTGCGGTGTAAGGCAGGTCGAGGTGATAGTCGAGCAGGCCTCCATCGCGGTATACACCGGGCGCGGCACCGGGAATCTCGCGCACCGCTTCCATCACCATTGGAATGGATCCGGACGCCAGCAGCGCCGAGCGCAGGTTATCGGGAGTCAGCTCGACATGTGCGCTGGTGAAGTCATGCAACTCTTCCAGCTCCGGCAACTGCCGCGGGTCGTGCAGGATCACCCGCTCGAAGAAGCGACCAAGGTGACGGCGACCCAGCAGGTTGGCGCCGATCACGCCGCCGAGTCCAAGCGCGAGGCGGGCGCGGGAATCGTGACGCAGTAGGCCAAGACTCTTTACGACAACGATGTTGAGACGGTAGTTGGGGTTGCTGAGGATGGCCTCGAACTGACCTTGCAGCAACTCATCGATCATCTCGCCGCAGGCGGCGCTGATGGTCTGGATGGTCACACCCTTGGGGAAGCGCATGGCGGTATACAGCTCGCCGAGCTGGCGCAGGGTATGCACCGGGTCAGGCATGCAGGCGCTGGCAAAACGCCAACTGCCGATGGACGCGCCGATCAGGCTGCGTGGTTGCGGCGCCCTGGGCAACCATTCGCCAAACAGCGCCAGATCCAGCCCTTGAATACCCAGTGCCTTGGGGCCTCCGGCGGCGCCCGGAATCATGTGTACGTCTGCTGGCTGCAGGCCGTTTGCGCGGATATGCTCGATGGCACGGTGTCCTGCCCGGAGCGTCAATGCCGGAGCAGAAACATGAATAGCTGTCATGTGGTACAGAGTCCCTTAGAGTGCGCGACCAATTTTAAGGTTGGTTTCAGCTCAACGCTATAGTCTGAAACTGTCTAAACGCAACGGAGGAAATCAACATGTACAAACAACTTGTCGCCCTGTCCTGTTCTGCCATCCTGGCTCTTGGCAGCTCTGCGCTGCTGGCTGATGACGATGTGCGTATGGATGAAGTCGGTACGCTGGTAGAACAGGGTACCATTCAATCCTTGGAAAGCCTGAACGAAAAGGCGTTGTCGGTACAGCCGGGTACCATCACTGACACCGATCTGGATAAGCACTATGGCCGTTATGTCTACGAAGTCGAAATCCGCGATGCCGAAGGGCAGGAGTGGGATATTGACCTGGATGCGTCCAATGGCGACGTGCTCGAACACCGTCGCGACGACTGACAGGTCGTTCCTGTCAGCCCTGCTGTTAAGTTCTCTGGCGCTGCTGCCCGCTGTGGCAGCAGCGCGGGACCTCAGTCAGGACGAGGTGCTGTTGCTGACAGAGCAGGGGCGTATTCTGCCGCTGCCACAACTTATCGAAGACGCCCTGATGCGATTTCCCGGCCACTTTCTGGAGGCCGAACTGGAACTCGATGACGGGCGTTTTATCTATGAACTGGAAGTCGTGACCCGTGATCGACGGATCATGGAACTGGAATATGACGCGGTCAGCGGAGAGCTGCTCGATGTGGAAGAGGACGACTGACTGATGCGGCTGCTGCTGGTTGAGGACAATGTCGCGTTGGCAGACAGCCTGAATACGGTGCTCAAGCGCGCGGGTTACGCGGTGGATTGGCGTACAGACGGTCGCGATGCAGCGCTGCTGGGTGAGCAGGAGCCTTACGACCTGGCCATTCTGGATCTGGGACTGCCCGGCCTGGATGGCCTGGAGGTGCTGCGCCGTTGGCGTGCTGCCGGTAGCACCCTGCCGGTGCTGATTCTGACGGCGCGCAGCCGCTGGACCGAGCGAGTCGAGGGCCTGCAGGCTGGCGCGGATGACTACCTGACCAAGCCGTTTCACAACGAAGAGCTGCTGCTACGGGTGCAGGCTCTGCTGCGTCGTGCGCACGGTCGTGAGCCACAAGCGCTGCTGAGTGCGGCTGGTCTGCGGCTGGATGAAGCCCACCAGCAGGTGACCTTGGGCACAGCTGAACCGATCAGTCTGTCGGCCAGTGAGTTCAAGCTGCTGCGTTACTTCATGCTAAATCCGGGCAAGGTGCTGTCCAAGACGCGGATGGCAGAGCACCTGTACGACTATGAGGACGAGCGCGATTCCAATGTCATCGAAGTGTTGATAAACCATCTGCGTCGCAAGCTTGGGCGCGAGGCTATCGAAACCCGCCGCGGCCAGGGCTACGTTCTGGTCGGAGTGGCGTGATGCGGTCAATCAGTCGCCGGCTAGCGGTAACTCTGGTGCCTCTGCTGCTATGCAGTGTGCTGCTGATTGTGCAAGGCAGCGCCTGGTTGTATGACCGGGCCCAGCGCAACTACATCACACTGTTGCTGCAGCGCGAGACCGACAGCTTGCTGGCCGCCTTGACGGAAGGCAGCGACGGCCTTTATCTCGACATGGATAAGGTCGACCCGGATTACCGCAGGCCCTATTCCGGGCGCTACTTCGTGGTGCAGGGGCGGGAGAAATGGCGTTCCCGCTCACTCTGGGATCACCGTTTGCCTCTATCCGGCGACGGCCTGCAAGGTGAGCTGTTACAGGGGCCGCAGGGCCAGCAGCTTTTGGTTTGGTCTGGCCAGTATCGCAAGGCGGGTGAGCTGGTGACCATCAGTGTTGCCGTCGACTACCAACCGCTGCTCAGCGAGTTCCGGCGGGCCAGCTGGTGGATCAGCGGATTGGCGGTGGCAGTGATTCTGCTTGCGGTACTGCTGCAGCAATGGCTGTTACGTCGTTCGCTGTTGCCACTGCGGCGGGTGCAGCAGGAGCTGGCCGAGTGGCGCAGCGGCGAGCGACTGCAATTGACCGAGCAGGTGCCGGACGAATTACAGCCGCTGGTTGCTGAGATCAACCATTTGGGTCGACAGATCGAGGCGTTGCTGACACGTGCGCGCAATAGTGCGGGTGATCTTGGTCATGCGCTGAAAACCCCGCTGGCGGTTATTGAGAGCCGTCTCGACAGTCTCGCTGAGCGACTGCCGGCGGACCAACTGGCGGAACTTCAACAGCAGCTTCAAAGTATGCGTGGCCAGCTGGAGCGCAGTCTGCAGCGTGCTCGGTTGGCTCCGGATCAGTCACGCGGTCAGCGCTTTGACCCCGCTACAGACCTGCCCGCGCTGGTGCAGACGCTGGCCAGCCTTTACCCGAGCACACCTACGGTAACGCTTGATGGTGATTCAGAGGCGCGTTGGCCATTTGATCGAGAGGACATGCTTGAGCTGTTGGGCAATCTGCTGGATAACGCCTGCAAGTGGGCGGCTTCCAGAGTACGGCTGAGCTGGCAGCTGGATGCTGAACAGCTGCGGCTGGAGGTGGCTGATGACGGCCCTGGTATTGATGACGCTGCACGTGAACAGGTGCTGGGGCGTGGCACTCGGCTGGACCAGCAAGCGCCGGGACATGGCCTTGGTCTGGCCATCGTGCGTGATCTTGTCGCTGCCTATCAGGGAACCCTCGGACTGGAGCAGGCACCTGAGGGCGGCCTTCTGGTGGTGCTTTCACTGCCGCGTGAGCGGCAGTGAACGGCGGTCAGAGGAATGACGTGTCGATGTCGACAAGCAGCAGGTGGCGGCTGTCATCGATGAACAGCCCTGAGGTCATGCAATACTGGTTGGTCGTGGCGTCTCGGTAGCGGTTCGATAGGATCACGCGGCTGTCTTCGCCAGCTTCAGCGAGAATCTGATAGAAGTACGGCCGCCATGACCAGTTGTGATCAAGGTAGCGAGGGTCGGTGTGCCAGGCGTCACCGCGCCAATCGAAGTTGGGTGAGATCTGTGTGCCTTCGGCATCGCACAGGAAGCAGCGCAGCAGCCAGGGATAGTTCCGCGGGTTGGGCAGATGTGCAGGCAGGGCGCCGCGACTGAGCCACAGGCGCAGCTCGGCGAACAGCTCGGCCAGCGACGTTCGCAGGCCCGCCAACTTCTCGCGCTCGGCCAACTTGGCATGCACGTAGTGGTCGCGCATGGTTGAAAACTGTTGCTGCACGGCATCGCTGGGCAGAAAGTTCTCTTCCGGGCGGCCAAACAGATAACCCTGCACGTAGCGGGCGCCGCATTCCAGCGCGAAGTGCAGCTCCTGCTCAGTCTCTACCCCTTCGGCGATGATCCAGCAGCCGCTCTTTTCTGCCATCAGCGCAAGCGCACGGACAAAGTCGCCGCTGTTGCTGTTGCCTGCCGCGGCCTGGCGGAACAGCTGGATGTCCAGCTTGAGGATATCCGGTTCCAGAGCCAGCACCCGATCAAGCATCGAGTAACCGGCACCAAAGTCATCAATCGCAATGCGAATACCTGCTGCGCGGTAGCGCTGCACCACATCCCGCAGCTGCTCGATACTGCCTTGCAGCTCGGTGATCTCGAAGACGATTTGATCGGTTGGCAGCCCCAGCTCTTCCAGTAGCTGCAGGCTAGGCAACGGCTGGCCCGGTTCCAACTGACTGACCCAGGCGGGAGAGATGTTCAGGCTGAGGAACCCCTCGGGGGTGTCGCGAAAGCGTTCAAGGGCCTGGCGACGAATGCTGCGGTCCAGTTCCAGCAGCTCGGCTTGGGAGACCTCAGGGTCGGTAAACAGCGGACCAGCACTGCAGATGTTGCCCTCATCGTCGCGCAGGCGTGCCAGCGCCTCGTAGCCGGCGATACGGCCTGTTGCAGTATCGATCAGGGGTTGGAAGTAGGGCAGTGGCTGTCCAGTAAACACGTTCTTCTCCGGGGTCGGGACATCGAGCGCTGATGGTATGCAAGATTATAGCCAAACCACCTGTAACAGCCGGTTTACGGATGTCGGGCCAGCTTCTCGCTGTCACAACACTGTCATTGTGCGCTTTCAGTGCATGATTCTGCGCTTTTGGTATGACGATTGCACTATTGCAGGGAGTTATGTCTTTTCTGTTGCATCAATTTGGTGCTGACTTTATCGGTTCTTGGTCGAAAATGGCATACAACTATTTGAAAAATAAAAATTATTTCAGATTGCTCGGCGTGCGCGCTCGACAGGTCCATCTGCATCGGAAAATTCGATGTGCACTGGATTGGTTCGATATTTGGTTTTGCGCACGTAACGGGTGCATTTTTCTGATTTGATAGAGGCTGCTTGAATGGAAAACCTTAACAGCGCCGTGGAAACCCTGATCCACGGTGCAAACACCCTGTTCATTCTGATGGGCGCGATCATGGTTCTGGCCATGCACGCCGGCTTTGCATTTCTAGAAGTGGGTACGGTTCGGCAAAAGAACCAGGTCAATGCACTGTCCAAGATCATTAGTGATTTTGCAATTTCGTGCCTTGCCTATTTCTTCGTCGGCTACTGGATTGCCTATGGCGCAACCTTCTTTTCCGATGCGGCAACCTTGGCCCAAAACAACGGGTATGCGCTGGTGAAGTTCTTCTTTCTGATGACCTTTGCCGCCGCCATTCCGGCGATCATCTCCGGTGGTATTGCCGAGCGTGCCAAGTTTGCGCCGCAGCTATGCGCCTCGTTGCTGATTGTTGGCGTGGTGTATCCGTTCTTTGAAGGCATCGTCTGGAATGGCAATTTTGGCTTCCAGGGCTGGTTGGAAGCGCAGTTTGGTGCTGGCTTCCATGACTTTGCCGGCTCGGTTGTTGTGCATGCTGTTGGTGGCTGGATTGCGCTGGGGGCGGTATTGCTGCTGGGGGCGCGTAACGGGCGCTATCGCGGTGGTCACGTCGTCGCGATGCCGCCCTCCAATATTCCGTTTCTGGCGCTGGGCGCATGGATTCTGACCATTGGCTGGTTCGGCTTCAACGTGATGTCGGCGCAGACGCTGGAGGGGATCAGCGGTCTGGTGGCAGTCAACTCGTTGATGGCGATGGTTGGTGGCACCCTGGTGGCGCTGCTGGTGGGGCGTGCTGACCCCGGTTTTATTCACAACGGTCCGTTGGCCGGCCTGGTCGCTGTCTGCGCCGGCTCCGACCTGATGCACCCGCTGGGCGCGTTGGCAACCGGTGCGGTCGCTGGTGGCCTGTTTGTCTGGACCTTTATCCTGACCCAGAACCGCTTCAAGATCGATGACGTCCTGGGTGTCTGGCCGTTGCACGGTTTGTGCGGCGTCTGGGGCGGCCTTGCGGCCGGCATCTTTGGCACCCAGGCGCTGGGTGGTTTGGGTGGGGTTAGCTTCCTGTCGCAACTGATTGGTTCGTTGGCGGGTGTTGTTGTTGCCTTTGCCGGTGGCCTGCTGGTCTACGGCGTGATCAAGACGGTTGCCGGTTTGCGCCTCACCGATGAAGAGGAATATCAGGGAGCCGATCTGTCGATCCACAAGATTGGAGCGACCTCGGAGGACTGAGGACTTCGGCAATAAAAAACCGGGCCTTGGCCCGGTTTTTTATTGCCCGTAATGCGGGCTGAGGCTGTAGCCCCTTACTCCTCCAGACCACCCATGGCGGTGATATTGAAACCACCGTCAACGTAGGTGATTTCCCCGGACATGCCGGAGGCCAGGTCGGAGCAGAGGAAGGCGCCGACGTTGCCGACTTCCTCGATGGTGACGTTGCGACGCAGCGGGGTTTGCGCGGCGTTGTGGGCCAGCATCTTGCGGAAGCTCTTGATGCCGGAAGCGGCCAGGGTGCGGATCGGGCCGGCAGAGATCGCGTTGACGCGGGTGCCTTCCGGGCCCAGGCTGGTGGCGAGGTAGCGAACACCGGCTTCCAGGCTGGCCTTGGCCATGCCCATCACGTTGTAGTTTGGCATGGTGCGCTCGGCGCCCAGGTAGGACAGGGTCAGCAGGCTGCCGTTGCGGCCTTTCATCATTTCACGACCGGCCTTGGCCAGAGCGACGAAGCTGTAGGCGCTGATGTCGTGGGCGATACGGAAGCCTTCGCGGGTGGTGACTTCGGCAAAGTTGCCGTCCAGCTGGTCGCCCGGGGCGAAACCAACGGAATGCACGATGCAGTCCAGACCGTCCCACTTCTTGGCCAGCTCGACGAACACCTGCTCGATTTCGGCGTCATCGGCGACATCGCACGGGAAGCACAGCTCAGGACCGGAGCCCCAGCCGGCAGCGAATTCTTCAACCCGGCCTTTCAGCTTTTCGTTCTGATAGGTGAAGGCCAGTTCGGCGCCCTCGCGGTGCATGGCCGCGGCAATGCCGGAGGCAATGGACAGTTTGCTGGCTACGCCAACGATGAGTACGCGCTTTCCGCTGAGAAATCCCATAGTACTTTCCTGTTTAGTGCATGGCCGTATCGGCCCTGTTATCGGTTTGCGGCAGGGCAAAGGCCGCTTCCAGCAGCTGACGGGTATAGTCATGCTGCGGTGAAGCGAAGATTTCGCCTGCCGGTCCCTGTTCGACTACTTCGCCCTGGCGGATCACCATCAATTGATGGCTGAGAACCTTGACCACTGCCAGGTCGTGACTGATAAACAAATACGTCAGATTGTACTTCTGCTGCAGACTGCGCAGCAGCTCAACCACCTGGCCCTGCACGGTGCGATCCAGTGCCGACGTTGGTTCGTCGAGAAGGATCAGCTTGGGCTTGAGCACCAGTGCCCGGGCAATCGAGATCCGCTGCCGCTGGCCGCCGGAAAACTCATGCGGATAGCGGTGGCGGGTCTCCGGATCCAGGCCGACTTCTTCCAGCGCCTGAATCACCATCTGTTCGCGCTCCTCGTCCGTGCCGATGCGGTGGATCTCCAGCCCTTCGCTGATGATCTGACCCACTGACATGCGCGGGCTCAAACTACCATACGGGTCCTGAAACACCACCTGCAGCTCGCGGCGCAGCGGACGAACCTGCTGCTGACTGAGACCATCGATCCGCGTGCCGTCACATTCAATCAGGCCCTGACTGTCGATCAGTCTGAGCAGCGCCATACCCAGCGTCGTCTTGCCCGAGCCGCTTTCGCCAACGATGCCCAGCGTCTGGCCCCGGGGCAGACTGAAACTGATGTCGGTGACGGCCTTGACGTGGTCTACCGTACGGCGCAGCACACCTTTCTTGATCGGAAACCAGACTCGCAACTGCTCTGCACGCAGAATCTCGGCGGCGTCTGGATCAACGGCAACCGGCTCTCCACGCGGGTCGGCTGCGAGCAGCTGACGGGTGTATTCGTGCTGCGGAGAGTTGAACAAGGTAGCGCAGTCATTTTCTTCGACGACGTTACCGCGGTACATGACACATACCCGGTGGGCAATTTTACGCACCAGATTCAGATCGTGGCTGATCAGCAGCAATGCCATGCCCAATTTCTGCTGCAGTTCGCGCAGCAGTTCAAGGATCTTCAGTTGCACGGTCACGTCGAGTGCTGTGGTCGGTTCATCGGCAATCAGCAGTTCCGGCTCGTTGGCCAGCGCCATGGCAATCATCACCCGTTGGCGTTGGCCGCCGGACAGCTCGTGCGGGTAGGCGCCTAATCGCTTGCGCGGCTCCGGAATGCCCACCAGATCCAGCAGCTCCAGTGTGCGTTCACGCGCCTGGAGCTTGTTCAGGCCTTTGTGCAGCGCCAGAACCTCACCGATCTGGCGCTCCACGGTGTGCAGTGGGTTCAGTGAACTCATCGGTTCCTGAAAGATCATCGAGATGCGGTTGCCACGTACCTTGCGCAGGGTTTTTTCGTCTGCTTTGAGCAGGTCTTGTCCGCTGAACTCAATGACGCCGCTCGGGTGTGATGCGGTCGGGTAGGGTAACAGGCGCAGAATGGAGTGGGCGGTTACGGACTTGCCAGAGCCGCTTTCGCCGACCAGTGCCAGCGTCTGGCCCGGACGAATATCAAAGCTGACATCCTTGACCGCCATGGTCTGATCGTTGCCCTGACGGAAGGCGACGCTGAGATTGCGGATACTGATCAACGGTTGTTCGCTCATCTCATTTCCTTGGGTCGAAGGCATCGCGCAGGGCCTCACCGATAAACACCAGCAGGCTGAGCATCAGCGACAGTACGACGAAGGCGGTGATCCCCAGCCATGGGGCCTGCAGGTTGGATTTGCCCTGGGCGATCAGCTCGCCCAGCGACGGCGCACCCGGCGGCAGACCGAAGCCGAGGAAGTCGAGAGAGGTCAGGGTGATAACGCCGCCGGTCAGAATGAACGGGAAGAAGGTCAGCGTGGCGACCATGGCGTTGGGCAGGATGTGGCGGAACATGATGGTCTGATTGCTGGCGCCCAGCGCGCGTGCGGCGCGCACATACTCCAGGTTGCGGCCGCGCAGAAATTCGGCGCGCACCACGTCGACCAGCGCCATCCAGGAAAACAGCAGCATGATGCCCAGCAGCCACCAGAAGTTCGGCTGTACGAAGCTGGCGAGGATGATCAGCAGGTACAGCACCGGCAGGCCCGACCAGACTTCGATAAAGCGCTGCCCGATCAGATCGATGCGTCCGCCGTAGAAGCCCTGAACTGCACCGGCAATCACGCCGATGATGGAGCTGAGGATGGTCAGGGTCAGGGCAAATAGCACCGAAATGCGGAAGCCGTAGATCACCCGTGACATCACATCGCGGGCCTGATCGTCGGTGCCCAGCCAGTTGTCGGTCGACGGCGGTGCCGGTGCCGGGACGCGCAGGTCGTAGTTGATGGTGTCGTAGTGATACGGGATTGGCGGCCAGAGCATCCAGCCGTCGCCATCCTCCGTAATCAGCTGTTTGACGTAGGGGCTGCGGTAGTCCGCTTCGATCGGGAATTCGCCACCAAAGGCGGTTTCCGGGTAGCGCTTGAATACCGGGAAATACAACTCGCCCTGATAGCCGACCGCGAGTGGTTTGTCGTTGGCGATGAGTTCGGCGCCCAGGCTGAGTACGAACAGCACCATAAAGATATGCAGTGACCACCAGCCGCGGCGGTTGGCCCGGAAGCGGGCAAAGCGGCGCTGGTTGAGCGGGGAGAGGGTAAGCAGGCGCATATCAACCCTCCCGGCTGTCAAAGTCGATCCGCGGATCGACCAAGGTGTAGGTGATATCGCCGATCAGTTTTACCACCAGACCGACCAACGTGAAGATGTACAGGGTGCCGAACATGACCGGGTAGTCGCGGTTGATGGCTGCTTCAAAACCAAGCAGGCCCAGGCCGTCGAGCGAGAAGATCACCTCGATCAGCAGCGCGCCGGTGAAGAAAATGCTGATCAGCGCAGAGGGGAACCCGGCAATGATCAGTAGCATCGCGTTACGGAATACGTGGCCGTAGAGTACCCGGTTTTCGGACAGGCCCTTGGCGCGGGCAGTGACTACGTACTGCTTGCCGATCTCGTCGAGAAAGCAGTTCTTGGTCAGCATGGTCAGGGTGGCAAAACTGCCGACCACCATGGCAAAGATCGGCAGCACCAGGTGCCAGAAGTAATCGAGGATCTGCTCTCCGGTGCTCATCTGGTCAAAGTTGTTGGACGTCAGCCCGCGTAGTGGGAACCAGTCCAGATAGCTGCCGCCGGCAAACACCACGATCAGCAGGATCGCGAGTAGAAAACCCGGAATGGCGTAGCCGACGATGATCAGCGAACTGGTCCAGACGTCGAAGGCCGAGCCGTGCTTGATTGCCTTGCGGATGCCCAGCGGGATCGAAATCAGGTAGGTCAGCAGGGTGGTCCATAGCCCCAGCGAGATCGACACCGGCATCTTCTCGATGATCAGGTCGGTCACTTTGGCATCACGGAAGAAACTATCGCCGAAGTCGAACTGCAGGTACCCCTTGATCATCTGCCAGAAGCGTTCGGGAGCCGGTTTGTCGAAACCGTACATGTGCTCAATTTCGGCGATGATGTCCGGGTCCAGGCCCTGTGCACCACGGTAGCTGCCACCGCTGGCAACCTCGCTGCCGCCCCCGGATACGCGGCTGGTGGCACCGCCTTCGAAGCCTTCCAGGTTGGCAATCATCTGTTCGACCGGGCCACCGGGGGCGGCCTGAATGATCAGGAAATTGATCAGCAGAATGCCGAACAGGGTAGGGATGATCAGCAGCAGGCGACGGACGATATAGGCGAGCATGCTTATTCAGCCTCTGCGTCGGGTGCGCTGGCCGGATCAGCCAGCTCCGGGGCCTGCTGTTCGACTTGCTCCAGTTCGCCACGCAGGCGTGCGTCCTTATCCGGGTCGATCCACCAAGTGAACAGGCCTAGGTCGTACTTTGGCGACTGGGCCGGATGGTCAAACTTGTTCCAGTAGGCGACACGGTAGACGTTGGTGTACCAGTTGGGCACCAGCAGGTGGAGTGAGCGCAGGGCGCGATCCAGGGCGCGGGTGTGAGTGATCAGTGATTGGCGTGAGTCGGCCTGTATCAGGCCTTCAACCAGTACATCGACGGCAGGGTCTTTCAGCCCCATCAGGTTGCGGCTGCCGGGATTGTCGGCACTGGATGAGTGCCAGTATTCGCGCTGTTCGTTGCCGGGAGAGTTGGACTGGCCGAAGCTGCTGACCACCATATCGAAATCCCGCGAGCGCAGGCGATTGATGTATTGGGAGACATCGACCCGGCGCAGTTCCATGTTAATGCCCAGCGAGGCCAGATTGCGCTTGAACGGCAAGAGCACGCGCTCAAAGTCGGCCTGAACCAGCAGGAACTCGAATTGCAGGGGCTCGCCTTCGGCGTTTACCAGTTGATCGTCAACGATATGCCAGCCAGCCTCCTGCAATAACGCATACGCCGCGCGCCGCTGCTCGCGGATGGTGCCGCTGGCATCGGTTTTTGGTGGCTCCCAGGCTGGGCCGAAGGCGGCGGCCGGGAGTTGATCGCGCAGTGGTTCGAGTAGGGCCAGTTCGTCAGCCCCGGGCTCGCCACGAGCAGCCAGCTCCGAGTTGTCGAAGTAGCTGGAAGTGCGGGTATAGGCATTGTGGAACAATGCGCTGTTGGACCATTCAAAGTCGAACAGCAGGGCGATCGCCTGGCGCACCCGGGCGTCGGCGAAGTAAGGCTTGCGCATGTTGAAGACAAAGCCCTGCATGCCCTGGGTGTTGTTGTTGGGTATTTCTTCCTTGATGATCTGGCCGGCGTCCAGTGCCGGGCTGCTGTAACCGGTTGCCCAGTTCTTGGCCGCCATTTCCCGGTTGAAGTCGAACTGGCCTGCCTTGAAGGCTTCGAGAGTTACGTTGTTGTCGCGGTAGTAGTCCACGACTACCCGGTCAAAGTTGTAGAAGCCGCGCTGGGCTGGCAGGTCTTTGGCCCAGTAGTCTTCGACGCGCTCGAAGCTGATGCTGCGACCGGGGCGCACCTGGCCGATGCGATAGGGGCCGCTCCCCAGTGGGGGTTCCAGCGAGCCTTTACTGAAGTCGCGGCCTTCCCAGTAGTGTTTGGGCAGCACGGGCAGTTGGCCGAGCACCAGTGGCAGTTCGCGGTTGCCGGTGTGCTTGAAGTGGAAGGTCACGCTGTGTGGGTCATCGGCAACCACGCGGTCCACGCCACCGTAGTAGGCCCGATAAAACGGGGCACCGTGCTCGATCAGGGTGTTGAAGGTGAACACCACATCGTCGGCGGTAATGCCAACACCATCGTTGAAGCGCGCTTCCGGGCGCAGTTTGAAGCGAACCCAGGTGCCGTCTTCGGCCTTCTCCATGCTTTCGGCCACCAGCCCGTATTCGGTAAAGGGCTCGTCCAGCGAGTGGAAGGTCAGGGTGTCGTAGATCAGGCCGAGCTGGTCGGCAGAGGTGCCGCGACTGATATAGGGATTCAGCGAGTCAAACCCACCGAAACCGGGGAGCCGGAGTGTACCCCCCTTGGGGGCGTCGGGGTTGACGTAGTCAAAGTGGCTGAAATCGGCAGGATACTTGGGTGCTTCATCGTAGAGCGTGAGTGCGTGCTGGGGGGCGGCGTGCAGTGCACTGGCACAACAGGCCAGCAGCGCCAGACAGCAGGATTTCAGCGAGTGTTGCATTCAGATCCCTTGTTTTTCTAGTTGCTTGCCGGGTCTTTCCACCAACTGCGAATGGCTAACGTGTACGGCGGTATGTCCGGCGTGCGCAGCCAGTTCCGGTAGGCAATGCGGTGGTAGTTTATATACCAGTTCGGAATTGTATAGTGGTTCCACAGCAGTACCCTGTCGAGGGCGCGCGCCGCGGCAACCTGCTCGCTGCGGCTGCTGGCGGCACCCAGGCGTTCGACCAGTTCATCGACCACCGGATTGTTGATGCCCGCATAGTTGCGGCTACCTTTTACGTTGCGCTGACTGGAATGGAAATAGCCGATTTGCTCCAGTCCGGGCGACAGGCCTTGCGGCAGGGTGGTCAGGATCATGTCGTAATCGAACTGATCCAGCCGTGCCTTGTATTGCGCGCGGTCAACGGTACGTATCTGCATGTCGATGCCCAGTCGAGCCAGATTGGCTCTGTAAGGCTGCAGGATTCGTTCCAGGCTTGAGTTGACCAGCAGCATCTCAAAGCGCAGCGGCTCACCTTCGTCATTTTCCAGCCGGCCTCGGCGCAGCTTCCAACCCGCTTCGGCAAACAGCTCTACGGCCTCACGCAGTGTCTCCCGTGGGATTCCCCGACCGTCGGTCACAGGTAGACTGAAGGGCTGCAGAAAGAGTTCCGGTGGCAACTGATCCCGATAGGGTGACAGGTTCAGGAATTCCTGGCCGGCCGGGACTCCGGTCGCGCTGAAGGGACTGTTGGGGTAGTAGCTGAGTGAGCGCTGGTAGGCACCATAGAACAGCACCCGGTTGGACCACTCGAAATCAAACAGCATTCCCAGCGCCTTGCGCAGCGGCAGACTGTCAAACGGTGTACGTCGCGTGTTGAAAAACATAGCCTGGGTCGGGCTCGGAATTTCGTGGGTTATCTCGCGTTTGAGAATGTCGCCGTTGTCGACCGCCGGAAACTGGTAGGCGTTGGCCCAGTTGCTCGCCTTATGGTCGATATAGAGATCAAACTCCCCGGCCTTGAAGGCCTCGAAGGCGACATTGTTGTCGCGGTAGAACTCGACTTCCATGCGGTCGAAGTTGTACTTGCCGCGATTGATTGGCAGGTCGCGTCCCCAGTAGTTTCTCACCCGTTCGTAGACCACGCTGCGGCCGGGGTCGACGTTGGTTACCCGGTAAGGGCCGCTGTTGAGTCCGGGCTGAAAGGTGGTGCTGGCAAAGTCGCGGTCCCGCCAGTAGTGGGCAGGCAGGACGGGTAGTTCACCCAGGCGCAGAATAAGCAGGGAGTTGCCAGGTCGCTTGAAGACGAAACGGATACGGCGCTCGCCAAGAATGTCGATGCGGCTGACATCCTGCAGTACCGAGCGATAGTTCGGGTGGCCCTGCTCCTTGAGCAGTCGGTAGGAAAAAGCCACGTCCTCTGCGGTGATTGCCTGTCCGTCGTGAAAGCGGGCCTCGGGGCGCAGGTTGAACACGACCCAGCTGCGGTTGTCGGCAAACTCCAGGCTTTCTGCGATCAAGCCGTAGGCGGAGTAGGGTTCGTCGCCGGAAGGGTCGTAAAGGCCACTGCCAGCCATCAACGGCTCGTTCAGCTCGCTGATGCCGAGTTGGGCAAAGTCGCCGGTGTTGATCGGGCTGGTGCCCTTCAGAGTGTAGGGGTTGAGGGTGTCGAAGGTGCCGCTGCCCATCACCCGCAAGGTGCCGCCTTTCGGCGCGCCCGGATTGACGTAATCGAGGTGTTCGAAGTTCTCCGGATAGTGTGGTTGGCCATACAGCGAGTAGCCATGCTGGCGATACAGGGTAGCCCAGCTTGGCAGGGCGGTGACCAGCAGTAAGGTACAGCAGAGAGTTCGGAACAGCAGAGGCATTTAAGTCCGTGCGATACAGGGGCCGTTGGTTGACGGCCCTGGGTATCAGGCGCAGGTGACCGTCAGCGATGTGCCAACGCTACCATTGTGCAGGGCCGGGCGAAAGCCCGGCCGCTCAGCGGACGAACAGCGTCAGTTGCTGGCCAGGTTGCAGATAGCGACCAACCTGGTTCCAGTCGCGAATCTTCTCCACCTGGATGTTGAAGCGTTGCGCGATGGTGTACAGCGAATCGCCTGACTTGACGGTGTAGGCCACACGCCGACCGTCATTGCCGGCGTCATTGCGCTGGCTTGCAGCGTTGCTGGCCAGCATCAGCGTGTGGCCAACGGTCAGGGCGTTGCTTTGCAGATTGTTGTCACGCTTGATGCGGTCGACGGTAGTGCCGTGGGCACGTGCAATGTTCCACAGGTTGTCGCCTGCCTGGACGCGGTAGCTGCGTTGGTTGCTGCTTGCTATCGCTTGCTCGGTGGAGGTGCTGGCCGGTGCATCGCTGAACTGCGGCAGCATCAGTGTCTGGCCTACCCGCAGCAGGCTGCCGTTGATGTCGTTCACATCACGAATGGCGCTGACAGTGAGCTGATGGCGACGGGCAATCTGGGACAGTGTGTCACCGCTGCGCACGCGGTAGTGCTGGTAGTTGATGCGCTGGTCTGCTGGCAGTTCGGCCAGAGCCTCGGTGAACTGGTCAAGACGGTCTACCGGAATCAGCAACTGGTACTCGGCGTTGGGCGCAGTGACCCGCTGGTTGAACGCCGGGTTGAGGCTCAGCAGTTCGTCGGTGGAAACGTCGGCCAATTCGGCGACCTTGCGCAGGTCGATCTGCTGGTCGAGCGTGACCTCGGCGAAGTAGGGCTCGTTGGCCAGGCTGGGAAGCACGGTGCCGTAAGCGGTAGGGCTGTCGACGATCTGCGCCAGTGCCAGCAGCTTGGGCACGTAGTTCATGGTTTCGCGCGGCAACTGCAGGTTCCAGTAGTCGGTTGGCAGGCCGAGGGCTTCATTGCGCTTGATGGCGCGACCAACGCAGCCTTCTCCACAATTGTAGGCGGCCAGCGCAAGCAGCCAGTCGCCGTCAAAGTACTCGTTGAGCAGGCTGAGGTAGTCGAGTGCCGCCTGGGTTGAGGCCGTTACGTCACGGCGACCGTCGTACCACCAGTCCTGGCGCAGGGAAAAGTTGCGGCCAGTAGACGGGATGAACTGCCAGAGGCCAGCGGCCTGTGCGCTGGAGATCGCTTGAGGGTTATAGGCGCTTTCAATAAAGGGCAGCAGGGCGAGTTCCTGCGGCATGTCGCGGCTTTCGAGCTGTTCAACGACATAGAACAGATAGCGCTGGGCGCGAGCTGAGGTCAGTTCGAAGTAACGGGATTGACTGGCAAAGACGATGCGCTGTTGATCAATTCGTGGGTTGTCGATGGCGGCCGGGTCAAGGCGGAAGCCGGCACGAATGCGTCCCCAGAGGGTGTGCGGCTTGGTTTCAGGCACCAGCTCGGGGGGGGCAGGCTCGACGCTGGGCGTCAGGAACGGAGAGGGTACCTTCGGGGTGCTGGCAACGCTGTAGTCAGCATCGCCCTGACGCTGGCCACTGATCTCGGTGGTCTGGCAGCCGGCAATCAGCAGCAGACCACCGAGGGACGCTGCTGACAGCACTCTGGGCAAGATGGCAGATACCACACGACGCATGAACGACCCCCAAAATGAGGTCGATTCTATGGAGCCCCTCAGGGAGGGTCAAGGCACGATTGGTCAGAAGCGATCCTTCCAGGCTCGAATTGCGGCGAAGGTCTCTACCCCGGGAGCCACGGAGACACCGCCTTGATCGCTGGCTGCCTGCGTCACAGCGTCGCAGTTGAAGCGCAGGAAGGGGTTGGTGCGCTTTTCCAATGCCAGATCAGTGGGCAGTGTCATGCGACCTGCGGCGCGTAACTCGTCGACCACTTCCAGGCGCACCCTGATGTCGGCGTTGTCCGGTTCGACTGCACGGGCGAAACGCAGATTGGCCTGGGTGTATTCGTGTGCACAGTAGACGCGGGTGTTATCCGGCAGTGCAGCCAGCCGCGACAGGGAGTGGTGCATCTGCTCAGGCGTGCCTTCGAACAGCCGGCCGCAACCGCCGGCAAACAGGGTGTCGCCGCTGAGCAGCCAGGGGTCACCTGCGTTGTCGCAGAAATAGGCGATGTGACCGAGGGTATGACCGGGCACGGCGATAACCTCAAGCGTCTGGCCAAACAAGTTGATGGTGTCGCCGTCATTGAGCGCTCGGTCGCGGCCGGGAATGGCTTCAGCCTCGGGGCCCCACACCTTGCAGTCGGTGCCGGCTTTCAGAGCATTGACACCACCGACATGATCCGGATGGTGGTGGGTGATCAGGATATGAGAAAGGCTGTATTCGGGGTGGCGTCCCAGCCAGTTGATGACGGGCTTCGCATCGCCGGGGTCGACAGCGGCAACCTGTTGGCGCTGCTCGTCGACCAGCAGCCAGATGTAGTTGTCATTGAAAGCGGGTAGCGCGATAAAGGTGGACATGAGGCAGCTTTTCCTTAACGTGTAAGGCTATCTTAGCGAATTGTGCCGATGGCAAGTACCGTGGAGAGGTAATGGAGATCAGCGAAGCAAAGCGCTCGATCAGTCAGGCCGACATGTTGCGACTGCTGCAGGAGGCGCGACAATGGCTGGAGCAGCCGGCCGGGCAGATGCTGCTGCAGGCTGAGTGCACTACGCAGCGCGAATTGCTGCCCAGTTGCTTTGGTCAGCATCTGGTGCAGTACGGACTGGCGCCCGGCTTGCTGGCACCCGAGGTGAAGGTGCTGCGCCACTGCTGGCATCTGGATATGCTCGGTCAGGGCGAGAGCATTGCCGTTGATGAGGCTTTCTGGCCCTTTGCGCCGCAGGCGCTGGATGTCGTGGTTCTGCATCACGGTCTCGATTTCAGTCTGTCTCCCCGGACCTTGCTGCGTGAGGCCAGTCAGACTGTTCGCGCGGGCGGTCATCTACTTATCTTCGGTTTCAACCCTTGGAGCACCTGGGGCTGGCAGCACTACTTTGGCAGGGGCTGGTTTGGTGAGGCCGGTTTTGTCAGCCCGGCGCGTTTAGTCGATTGGCTTGAGCTGCTTGGCTTTACGGTGGAGAAACGCATTGATGGGTGCTATCGTCCGCCGCTCGCTTCCGGCACCTGGTTACAGCGACTCGATTTCATGGAGTCGCTGGGGCAACGTCGTTGTCTGCCGGGTGGTGGGTTCTATTGCCTGCTGGCGCGGCGCCAGATGCTCGGCGTGACACCCCAGCGCGAGCGTGGAAGGGGGTTCCCGACGCTGGTGATGCCGCCTTTGGCTGCGGGGAGTCGGCGGGCGCATAAACGGGATGGTAGATGAGTCAGACAATCGAAATTTATACCGATGGGGCGTGCAAGGGTAACCCTGGGCCCGGCGGTTGGGGGGTCTTGCTGCGCTTGGGCCCGAATGAAAAGCGTCTTTATGGTGGCGAGCTGGAAACCACCAATAACCGAATGGAGCTGACGGCTGCCATTCGCGGCCTGGAAGCGCTCAAACGGCCTGCTGCCGTCGTTCTGACGACAGACTCGCAGTACGTGATGAAAGGTGTCCGTGAATGGATGCCGAACTGGAAAAAACGTAACTGGCAGACCGCCAGCAAGCAGCCGGTCAAGAATGTGGATCTCTGGCAGCAGCTGGACGCGCTGGTCAGCCAGCATGAAGTGGAATGGCGCTGGGTGCGCGGCCATACCGGGCACCCGGAGAACGAGCTGGCCGACCAACTGGCCAACCTGGGTGTCGAACACGTCTTGAACGAGCGGAAGGGCTAAGCATGCGTGAAGTGGTACTGGATACCGAAACCACGGGTATCGAGCACAAGGAAGGCCATCGGATCATCGAGATCGGCTGCGTCGAGGTCATTGATCGCCGTCTGACCGGCCGGCACTACCATGTCTACATCAATCCTGAGCGCGATATTGATGAAGGTGCGCAGGCGGTTCACGGGATTTCGCTGGATTTTCTCGCCGACAAGCCGGTGTTCGCCGACATCGCCGACGATTTTATGAACTTCGTTACCGGCTCGCGCCTGGTCATCCATAACGCGGCCTTCGACGTTGGATTCCTCGACAGTGAACTGACCCGGCTCAATCGCGGGCATGGCCTGATTGCCGATCACTGCAGCGTGCTCGACACTCTGGCCATGGCGCGGGAGAAGCACCCGGGGCAGCGCAATAGTCTGGATGCCCTGTGCAAGCGCTACGGGGTAGACAACTCTCAGCGTGAGCTGCACGGCGCCTTGCTTGATGCCGAGATTCTGGCTGATGTCTACCTGATCATGACCGGTGGCCAGACTGCGCTGTCACTGGCTGCGCATGGTCAGGGAGAGGGCGGAGATGGCAACGCCGTAAGTGCGATTCGGCGCATCGACCCGGCACTGCGTGAGCAGCTGCGGGTGCTGCGCGCCAGCACTGAGGAGCTGGAAGCGCATGACCAACGTCTGGCGGCGGTAGAAAAGTCAGCCGGGTTTGCCCTTTGGCGCGGCGCGCCCGAGCAGTGATCTGAGCGACCACGCCAGCAGCAAAAAGCCCCGCTGATTTCAGCGGGGCTTTTTGCTTTCTAGAGCCAGTAAGTAACCGCAAGCAAGCCGACACCACCCAGTACCAGAGTGTAGGGCAGCGCCATGAAGACCATGCGCCCGTAGGACAGTCGAACCAGCGGCGCGATCGCCGAGGTCAGCAGGAACAGGAACGCCGCCTGACCGTTTGGTGTGGCGACGCTTGGCAGGTTGGTGCCGGTGTTGATGGCAACGGCAAGCCGCTCAAATTGCTCCAGCGTGATCTCGCCAGCGTCCAGGCTCTGCTTGACCTCGCTGATGTAGACGGTAGCGACGAAGACGTTGTCGCTGATCATCGACAAAACGCCGTTGGCAATGAAGAACATGCTGGGCTGCTGCTCAGGCGGCAGCGCGAGCACCGCATGGATGATTGGGCTGAACAGGTGTTGCTCGTGGATGACCGCGACAATGGCGAAGAACACCACCAGCAGCGAGGTGAAGGGTAGGGCCTCCTGGAAGGACTTGCCGATCTGGTGTTCATCGATGATGCCGTTGAACGAGGCGATAAGAATGATGACCATCAGGCCGATGAAGCCAACTTCGGCCAAATGCAGCGCCAGACCGATCACCAGCAGAATGGCGGCAATGGCCTGCACCATCAGGGCGGCTTTCTGTTGTGCCTTGCGTTTGGCCTGTTCTGCTGTGGCGAAGTCCTCGAGGACTTTGCGAACCGGGCGTGGCAGGCGGGCGCCATAGCCGAACCAACCGGTTTTTTCCAGCAGCAGGCAGGTCAGCAGACCCGCGGCCAGAACCGGCATGCTGACCGGTGCCATCAGTTTGAAGAACTGAATGAAGTCCCAGCCTGCTACCCCCGCGATCAGTAGGTTCTGTGGCTCGCCAACCAGGGTGCAGACGCCGCCGAGTGCCGTGCCTACGGCACCGTGCATCAGCAGGCTGCGCAGAAAGGCGCGGAACTCTTCCAGGTGCTCGCGGTGCAGCGGGTTCTCATCGGGGTCTACGCTGGCGCCATCGCTCGGCCCGGCTGAGGCGACCTTGTGGTAAACGCCGTAAAAGCCGACCGCCACGGTGATGATGACTGCCGTTACCGTCAGGGCGTCGAGGAAGGCAGACAATACCGCGGCAACCAGGCTGAATAGCAAGGCCAAGGCTGACTTTGATCGTACACCGAGAATCAGCTTGGTGAAGGTCAGCAGCAACAGATCCTTCATGAAGTAGATGCCGGCGACCATGAACATCAGCAGCAGAATCACCGGGAAGTTACCCAAAACCTCTTTGTAGAGTGCTTCAGGCGAGGTCATGCCGATGGCCAGGGCTTCCATGGCAAGCAACCCGCCGGGTAGCAGCGGATAGCACTTGAGCGCCATCGCAAGCGTGAAGATGAACTCGATGATCAGGAGCCAGCCCGTCAGGTAGGGGCCAAGCAGCCACATCGCCAGTGGATTGAGCAGCAGGAAGGCGATAATCGTGCGCTTATACCAGCCGGGCGCCTGGCCCAGAAAGTTGTGCGCCAATGCCGGTAGGATGGCTTCAGACATGTTGAAAGTCCTGTTTCAATGGGGAAAGTGCGTCGAACAACTCCCTGCGTACCGCTCCTGGCGGCAAGGGGCTGTTCGACGTGCTCTCATCGGCTCGCGGCAAGCATAAACCACCCGTGCCGTAATGGCTGCCCCGTCGCAGGTCTTTGTTAGCCCTACTTTGGGCGCGGCCCAGTAGTCCAAGCGCGTCGCATTTTCAGTATCTTAGGCGCGCTTGCTGAGTATTTGGTTATGGAGTTTAACTGTTAGCTTGATATAGTCATGTTAATGCAATTATTCCAAGGAGGTGTCTGACCTGGATCAGATTCGGGTCGGACGCCTGTTGTTACCTACAAGAAAAAGGTCGCATATGCCGGATTACAAGACGCTGCTGGTGGAACAGGTGGGCAAGGTCGCTCATGTTCAGATCAACCGTCCGGAAAAGATCAACGCCATGAATCGTGAGTTCTGGCTGGAGATCATCGAGGTGTTCAACTGGATCGACGAAACCCCGGAGGTGCGTTGTGCCGTCATTTCCGGCGCCGGCAAGCACTTCTCGGCGGGTATCGATCTGCAGATGCTGGCCGAGGCCTCCAGCGGCATGGACCAGGATATCGGGCGCAAGGCCGAGGCGATTCGCCGCAATGTGCTGCAGTTGCAACACTCTTTCAATGTCATTGATCGTTGCCGTAAACCGGTGATTGCCGCCATTCATGGCTATTGCATCGGCGGCGCTATTGACCTGATTTCTGCCTGCGACATGCGTTACAGCACCGAGGACGCCAGCTTTTCGATCAAGGAGATCGATATGGGAATGGCGGCTGATGTGGGGACGCTGCAGCGTTTGCCGCGCATCATTGGCGATGGCATGATGCGGGAACTGGCCTATACCGGTCGCGCGGTCGATGGCCACGAGGCTGCTCGTATCGGCTTGGTCAATCGAACCTGGAGCGATCACATTCAGCTGATCGCCGGGGTCATGGAGTTGGCACAGACAATTGCCTCGAAGTCGCCGCTGGCTATCCGCGGCACCAAGGAAATGATTCGCTTCAGCCGTGACCACAGTGTTGAGGATGGACTGAACTATATCGCCACCTGGAACGCCGCGATGTTGCAGTCCGATGACCTCAAGGCTGCGGTCATGGCGCATATGAGCAAGCAAGCCCCCAAGTTTGCAGACTGATCGACAATCGCGCTACGCAGGGATGGTGGGAGACTGAATGCCATGTTGACCGGTACCACTTCACTGGATCTTGTCAGGGACGAACTCTTCGCCAGCATGGGTGAAGTGGAAAACCTGCTGCAACAGTTCCTCGAAGATCGCCAGAACGGCAGCCTGCTGCAGCAATCAATAGAAGGGCTGCAGCAGCTGCGCGGTACGCTGGCGTTGATCGAACTCAAAGGAGCAGCGCTGCTGCTCGACGAGATGATTGGCTTGGCGATGGACATTCCTGTCCATGACGGCGATGAACGCAATGCGCCGTTATCCGCCCTGTGTGATGCGCTGTTTCTCTTGCAGCGCTATCTGGATCAGGCACGGCAGCAAGGGGGCGAACGCCCCGAGCTGCTATTGCCGATGATCAACCAGATGCGCGCACACCGCTCGGGTGTACCGCCGCTGCCTGACGGTCACTTTTATCCATTGCCGGTTGCTGGCCTGCCTGCCGGGTTCCGTCCAGGCTCGAATGAAGCTGGTGATGCCAAGGTGTTCGGCCGCCTGCGGCAGATGTATCAACTGGGTTTGCTGGGGTTGCTGCGTGATGACGGGCTGGCTGCTTCGATTCCGCTGATGCAGCGCTCGTTGTCTCGTTTCGAAGCTGGCCTGAACTCGCGTATGGCGACATTGTGCTGGGTCGCTGGTGCGGCGTTGGAAGCACTTGAGCAGACGCCATTGAATCTGACGCCGATGCGCAAGAAGCTGTTTGCTGCGCTGGATCGCGAGATTCGCAATGCACTGGCTTCCGGTGCCAGTCACCGACTGAATGAGGGGTTGCTGCGCGAGCTGCTCTATATGGTGGCGCTGGCGGATCCCAGCTGTGATCGCTGTGTCGAGGTCAGTACGGCCTACCAGCTGCCTGATCCCGGATTTACCGAGTATGAGCTGAACGAAGCCTTCGCCCGTCTCCATGGTCCCGGTATTGACGTGATGCGCTCGGTAGCCGAAGCGCTGCGAGAGGAAGTTAACGCGATCAAGGATCTGCTGGATCTGCTGGCGCGCAATGCCGGCGATTCCGATCAGTCTCTGGAGAGCCTGTCTTCCGGCCTGGATCGGCTCTGGAAGACACTGGCGATGCTTGATCTCAAGGCAGAATCGGACGCCATCAGTGCGATCAGCGGCCGCCTTGATGACTGGCAACCGGGGCGGCTTGATGTGCTCGAGCAGGTTGCTGATGCAGTGTTGCGTGCTGAAACGGCGGTGAATCGACTCGACTCTTCGCTTTTCGGCGGCGAGTCGACGTCGGGTGATAAGAGCGAATTTGGCGAGCCGCTGGAGCTCAAGGAAGCCCGGATTGTGCTGATCGAGGAGTCTCAGGCCGGGTTGGCACTGGCCAAGCGGGCTATTACCGCGTACATGGAATCGGGCAACGATGCCATGCACCTGCTCAATGTTCCGCCGTCACTGGAAACGGTGCGCGGTGGTCTGGTGTTTCTGGGCATGGGCCGTGCCGCCAGGATCATCAACATGGCGGCACGCTTCATTCGCGAAACGATGCTTGAGCGCAAACAGGTGCCTGCCGACGCTCAGCTTGAGGTGCTGGCCGATGCGCTGACCAGCATTGAGTTCTATCTGGAGTCCGCCGAGCGCGCGACCGTGACGACCGCTGATGTGCTTGCGCTGGCGGAAGAGAGTATGGCCGAACTGGGATACGCTGTATCGGGGAATGCGTCCGAATGAGATCTTTTCGTGTGTTTCAACCTGCCACCCAGCTGAGTGTTGAGTCGCAGCGCGATGGCATTGTTGTGGTTTTTTACCAGAACCAGTTCGCGATGTACGACGGCAGTCTGCTGCACGACCCCGACCAGGCCATGTACTTCGGTGACGTCGAGCATCGCCTGCCGCTTGGGCTGGTGGATGGTCGGCCCTGTCAGCTGATTTACCTGAGCGATAGCCTGGATACGCCCGGTCTGAGCTGGCATGGCTTGCGTACGTTGGTTGGACAGGTAGACGACCAGTTGTTTCGTCTGCTAGGTGTTGCTCAGCAACTTAACGCCTGGTACCAGAGCCACCGCTTCTGCGGCTGCTGCGGCGACCCGATGCAGCCGCGCGAAGAGGAGCGGGCGATGGAATGCGTGCGCTGCCAGCGGCGTGAGTATCCTAAGCTGGCGCCCTGCATCATCGTCCTCATCACGCGTGGCCGTGAGGTGTTGCTGGCGCGTTCGCCGCACTTTCCGCCGGGTTTCTTTAGTACCCTGGCGGGCTTCATTGAGCCGGGTGAGTCGGTGGAAGAGTGTCTGCACCGTGAAGTGAAGGAGGAAGTCAATCTTGAGGTCTGCAACCTTGAATATCTTGGCAGCCAGAGCTGGCCGTTCCCCAATTCGTTAATGCTGGGCTTTCACGCCGAGTATGCCGGTGGTGAGATTATTCCCCAGGAAGGAGAAATCGAAGAAGCCTACTGGTGCTCGATTGATGACCTGCCGAAGATTCCGCCGCGCGGCACCATCTCGCGATGGCTGATCGATTGTTATCTTGCACGTCAGGCGGGCGTCGATCAGCCGCCGGTGCCGGCCTGATTTCGGCGAGGAGCCAATATGCAATTCCTAGGACTGGCCCTGATTGCTGCTGTTGTTGCCGCGCTGCTGGTATTGCTGGCGCTGAGACAGGGCTGGCGAATGAACTGGCTGGGCGGATGGCTGCGCGGCAACCTGTTGCTGGCGTTGCTGGCACTGGCGGCGGTTGTCGGTCTGGCTGCGTGGGACGTCCAGCACTTTCGGGTGATCGAGAGCAAGGTGACTGCGGGCACCCTGACATTTACCCAAGTCGCGCCTCAGCACTATGAAGCGGTGATCTCCGGGCCTGAAGGTGAACAGAAAGTCAGTCTGGCTGGTGATCTGTGGGAGATTGAAGTGCAGGTGTTGCGCTGGCAGGGTTTGGCTTCGGTGATTGGACTGGAAGATGGCTACCGTTTGCACCGGCTACTGGGCCGCTACCTGGCGCTGGAGCAACAGCGCGATGCCAGCAGTGGACTGTCCGCGAATCTAAACCCGACACCGGCGTGGCGCGATGTCTGGGTTTGGGCGGATCGGCTGAGCGGGCGCTCGCTGGTTCAGGCCGATGCGTTTGAGGTGCGCTTTGTGCCGCTGGTTGATGGAGCTCGTTTCTCGCTCGATATCGGCCCTACCGGGCTGACGCCGGAACCCTTGAATGCGCAGGCCAAGGCGGCGATGAAGCGCTTTCAGTAAGCGCTGTGTGGTGACAAAAAAGGCTGCCCGAGGGCAGCCTTTTTTAGTGTCGCCGGTGGATCAGGCAAGCATGCCGCCGTCGACGTTGATTGCGGCGCCAGTGGTGTAGCTGGAAGCATCGCTTACCAGGTACAGAACGGTGCCTGCCATTTCAGATGGGTCAGCGGCCCGTGCCAGCGGGATGCGCTCCAGCGCGGGCTTGAGGATGGCGTCGTTGGTAGTCAGGGCTGAAGCGAACTTGGTGTCGGTCAAGCCCGGCAGCAGTGCGTTGCAGCGGATACCGAACTGGGCGGTTTCTTTTGCGAACACCTTGGTCATGTTGATGACTGCGGCTTTGGTGATGGAATAGATGCCTTGCAGTTGGCCAGGAACCACGCCGTTGACCGAGGCAACATTGAGGATGTTGCCGCCGCCATTTTCGCGCATCAGCTTGCCCGCTTCGACCGACATGAAGAAGTAGCCACGGATGTTGACGTCAACAGTCTTCTGGAAAGCGCCCAGATCGGTGTCCAGCACGTTGCCGAAGTAGGGGTTGGCAGCGGCGTTGTTGACCAGAATGTCCAGCTTGCCGAACTGCTCGCGGATGGCTGCGACGGTAGCCACGATCTGATCCATGTCACCAATGTGGCAGGCCAGTGCAGAAGCCTTGCCGCCGGCGGCAACGATCGCGTCGGCAACCGCCTGGCAGTCGTCGATCTTGCGGCTGGAGATGATCACGTGTGCACCCTGTTGGGCCAGCAGCTTGGCGATGGCCTCGCCGATACCGCGGCTGGCGCCGGTTACCAGGGCAACTTTGCCGTCCAGATCGAACAGTTGGGTCTTTTGCATGGTGGTTCCTTGTTGTCTTGCTGCCCCGGCTCACGAGGCTGTCAGTGGGTGCCGGTCAGTTGCTTATGGCAAGCTGTCTGCGACACGGCGTGACCGCCTAATCTAATGCAGTGGCAGGGTGCGAACAAGAGAACCGCGGATCAATCAGGGGTGGTGTTGCCCGCTCATTGTGTTGATCAATGGGGTAACCGGATACGCGGTGAGTTTAGCTGAGCGTTGCTGTCTCCGGACCTTGTAGCGCCTGCTGGCGAGCCTGCTGCAGCATGTGCAGGGTGACCTTGCGCACCTCGGCCTTGCTGGCCTCGATATGCTCAAGCAACAGTTGCTGGGCTGCCTGCAGGTTGCCGGCGTTGATCTGCTGCAAGATCATGGCGTGTTCCTGGTACGTCTTTTCCAGTCGCTCTGCGCGCTCAAAGTCCAGCTTGCGAATGACCCGTATGCGTTCACAGATGTCCGCGTGCAAGCGGGTCATTTCACTGTTCCCGGCGGCCTCGACCAGCCGGCAATGGAAGCGCTCGTCCAGCATGAAGACGTGATCACCTTGGGTATGTCGCTGCGCCGGTGGGACTGCCCACAGGTCATGCAGTTCTGTCAGTACCTCGTGCGCCACCGGTCCGGAGTCGCCCGTGCAGAGGCGGCGTACCGCCTCCATTTCCAGCACGATACGCAGCTCATATAGCTCCTCGAACCGGGCGAAGTCGAAGGCGCGAACCTGCCAGCCGCTGCGAAAGCGCACCTCCAGATAGCCTTCGCGCTCCAGCTGATAAAGCGCTTGGCGCACCGGCGTGCGGCTGGCGTCCATGCGCTCGGCGATCTCGCTTTCCGAGAAGCGATCGCCCGGGAGCAGGCGAAAGGACAGGATGTCCTCCTTAAGTTGGCTGTGGATGCGTTCGGCGAGATTTTCTCGCCGGGCTGTCGTCCTGGCGGGCTGGTTTAGCTGCATGCGATGCCTCGCTCAGGCTGCGTTCAGACTGGCGATGAACGCGCGCCAACCGCCGAAGCCGGTGATGTCGCGGGCATTGGCCAGTGCGGCCGGTTCACAGATGAAACCTTTCACCCAGCGACCATCCGCCAGCTGCAGGTTGCCGATCCCCAGTGGCGGCGGGATCTCGGCGACGAACTCACCGAAGCGGGCCAACGGGATGTCCCACAGCTCGACTATGATCTGTGCGCCATCCTGCGCGACGCGAGCCAGGCCCGGCTTGGGTGGGACAGTGCCCGGCAGGGCATACAAGCGGTACTCCGGGCAGGTCAGGGTTTGTTCGACCAGCACGGCGTCGCGACTGGTCAGCTGGAAGTTCAGCGGCATGCCGGTGAGGTGAGCGCCAACCACGGCAACCCGCACGCTGCCAGGAGCCTGATTGGCCTGCGGCGCGGTTGGGCAGGGCTTCTGGGTCGCACCCAGCGGGAGCGCCTGGGCCTGCTGCCAGCGTTTGCCCAGCTCGGCCAGGGCGTGATCGTACCAGGCCGGTGCGATCAGGGTGACGCCAGCGGGTAAGCCGTCTTCGCGGAAGCCCGCAGGGATGGCCAGGGCGCTGAGATCGGCCAGGTTGGTGAAGTTGGTGTAGGTACCGAACTGGCTGTTGTAGAGCACCGGTTCATCCGCCATTTCGCTGATACGGCGAATGGTCGGGGAGGTTGGCACCAGCAGCGCGTCAAACTCGGCCAGGATCAGGTTGATCCGGCGCGACAGCTCGGCGCGGATGTACTCTGCCTGATAGGCATCACAGGCACTGTACCGGTAACCGCCTTCGACAATGCTCCGCACCACCGGGTCCATTTTGTCCGGGTCCATGTCGCCGACGGCGACGGTACGCTCAGCGACCCATGAGCCCTGATAAAGCTGGGCCGCCAGATCCGCGAATGGGGTGAAGTCGACCTCGACCAGCTCTGCGCCAAATGCGCGCCACTTTTCCAGTGCGACTTCATAGGCAGCCTGCATCTGGCCGTCACCGAAAAACTCGGGACTGGCCGGGATGGCCAGTTTCGGCCTGACCGGCAAGCCGACTGGTGCGGTGCATGGGTTGGCGCGGCTGTAGGCGTCGCTGGGGTCAAAGCCGCCGGCGATGGTGGCGACTGCCTGGGCGTCGGCAACGGTCAGGGCGAACACCGAGATGCAGTCGAGTGTGCGGCACGCCGGTACCAGTCCGGTATTGGATAGCCAGCCACGGGTCGGCTTGAGGCCGACGATATTGTTGAAACCGGCCGGTACACGGCCAGAGCCGGCGGTGTCGGTACCGAGCGCAAAGGGCACCAGGCCGCGGGCGACCACGCTGGCCGAGCCGGAACTGGAGCCGCCGCTGACGTAATCGGGATTGAAGCTGTTGCTGACAGCACCATACGGGGAGCGAGTGCCGACCAGGCCGGTGGCGAACTGGTCCAGATTGGTCTTGCCAATCAGAATGGCGCCGGCCGCTCTCAGGCGGGCAACCACGGTGGCATCAGTATCTGCCTCGTGGGCAAACGCGGGGCAGGCTGCGGTGGTGTTCCAGCCCGCCGCGTCGATGTTGTCCTTGATGGCAAAGGGGACGCCGTACAGCGGAAGCGACTCGAGTTTGCCTTCCACCTGTTGCAGTTGCTCATCCAGCGCTGCGATCTGTGCACTCAGCTGGACCTCGCTGATAAGGCTGATCCAGGCGTTGTCGTTGCTGTCCAGTTCGTTGCGCAGGCTGCCGAGCAATTCCGCAGGAGACTGCTTTTCCTGTTGGTATGCCTGTTGCCAGTCGGAGAGGGTGAAGCCGAGGGTGTGTTGCGTCATGTCTGAATACCATCTTGGATACAAGTTGGTATTTGCAGAGCAATCGTCATGCCTGTTTTTAATAATCTATTAAAAACATAGGGTTATATCGTTCTTCAGGGTTGGGTTTGCCGCTGATAGGGTGAGGATTGCGGAGTGCTGGTGCAGGTGAGGGGCGGTATGAGCGATTGTAGTGCAGAGGCCAGGCAGGCGCCGACCAGCGGCAACCTGCCTGCCTTCATGCGGATCAGGCCGGGAACAGTTCGCCCAGCTTGAGTGCCAGCATCATGTCACCTTCGGCGCGCAGTTTACCGCCCATGAAGGCCTGCATGCCGTCAGTTTCACCGGTCATGACGCCAACCAGGGTTTCTTTGTCCATGATCAGGGTAACGTTCGGATCGGCTGCTTCGCCTTGAGCCACTGCGCAGGTGCCGTCCTTGACGGTAACGTTGAAGTTCTCGTCGTCGGTGATGTTGAACTGGAATACCAGATCCAGACCGGCTGCAGCGGCTGAGTTGAACTTGGATTCCATTTGGCTGGTGATTTCTGCAACGGTAGTCATCGGTGGTTCCTTTGGTGGTTAAGGGCAGGGCGCGGGATGCGCCGTGCGAATCATCTGAAGCTGATCCATTCAGGTTGCTGGTGGATCTCAAGGTGTGCTCGGCTGTTGAACGACGCCAGGCTCAGCTTGTCTGCGCGATATTGCAGTCGGCTTACAGATGTATTCACGATCTGCCAGTTCAGTTCGAATGCGCTGGTGGCTGGCATGTTCGTGATCAGTTGCAGGGCGGCGGTTATGGTGCCACCCGAGGCGAATATGGCAATGTTCTGCCCGCTGCCGCTATTGGCGCTGATGACCCGGCGCAGGCCGTCAGCTACCTGATCAACGTAGCTTTGCCAGGAAGGGCAGTCACTGCGTTCGCTGGTATCGGTGATCCAGAGCGTCACGGCGCGGCTGAACACGCGCTGAAATTCTTTGCGGAACTGGCCTGCGTTCTGCAGATAGTATTCGGCGTCAGGAATCGCTTCGAGTACCTGCGGCAGGTAGCTTTCGACCACTTGATCGGAGTGGTATTCATTGAAGGCGGCGTCATTCTGAATCACCAGGTTGGGTTGATTCATGGCGTCGAGCGCGTATCGCCCGGTATCGATCTGACGCTGCAAAGTACCCGCATAGCAGGCATCAAACTGCATGCCCAACTGGTGGAAATGCTCACCGCATAGTTGCGACTGACGAATTCCCAGCGGAGAAAGGACGTCATAGTTGGCAGCGCCAAGCGATGCCTGTCCGTGCCTGATCAGGTAAATACTGCCCACAATCTACCGCCTTGTAATGATTTGTATACGGAGGTTAGGGCTAAGCTCGCGAGGCTGTCAACCGAAAATCATACGCCCGTTTGAATTTTCCTCGGGCGGCCTGCACCCCGGTCTTTGCGATCCTGTATGCTTGCTCTCCAGAGCAGTCGAAACAGACATTGGAGAGCACTGTGGAATGGTTTGATCAGTATGTCTATTTCCTCGCCAAAGCCTTGACGGTGCTGGTGATCGTGGTTGTGATTCTGGTAATGATCGCGGCCACCAAGGCGCGTGGCAAGCGCGCCGAAGGTACGTTGAGCGTGAACCGCTTGAATGACCGGTTGCAGCGGATGCAGGAGCAGTTGAGTCTGATGGTGCTCAGCAAGAGTGCGCGCAAGGCGCAGCAGAAGGCACTCAAGCAGCAGGCCAAGGCCAAGGCGAAAGAGGACGATCATGATGAGAAGGGCCGGGTCTATGTGCTCAACTTTCACGGTGACATCAAGGCCAGCGCGCTGGAAAACCTTCGTAACGAAGTAACAGCGGTGCTTGAGCTGGCCCGGCCGCAGGATGAAGTGGTGGTTCGGCTGGAGAGTGGCGGTGGTATGGTGCACGCTTATGGTCTGGCATCCTCTCAATTGGTTCGGGTGCGTGAAGCAGGCATTCCGCTGACCATTTCCGTCGACAAGGTCGCGGCCAGTGGCGGGTATATGATGGCGTGTATCGCTGACCGGGTGCTGGCGGCGCCGTTTGCCATGCTCGGCTCCATCGGTGTGGTGGCCCAGTTACCCAACTTCAACCGCTTGCTGAAGAAGCACGATATTGATTTCGAGATGCTGACGGCGGGCGAGTACAAGCGCACACTGACTGTATTCGGTGAAAACAGTGACAAGGCGCGCGAGAAGTTTCAGGATGATCTGGAAAATATTCACGGCCTGTTCAAGCAGTTTGTAGCGCGTTACCGCCCTAGCCTGGATGTCGAAGCCGTCGCCACTGGCGAGGTCTGGTTTGGTAGTGAGGCGCTGGAACGAGGCCTGGCCGATGAGATCAAAACGAGTGATCAGTACCTGTGCGAACGGATAAAACAGGCCGATGTGTTTGAAGTGCAGTTTGAGCAGCGCAAGCGCCTGCAGGACCGGTTGTCCGGCGGGCTGGCGCAGGCAGCAGACCGGTTGTTGCTGACCTGGGCATCGCGCTTCAACAATCAACGATTCTGGTAGGAGTGGATATGTCTGAATTCAAGGCGTTGGTGGTATCTGAGCAGGATGGCCGTTATGTCAGCGAGATCAAGCAACGGCACGTTGATGAGCTGCCAGCTGGTGACGTGCTGATTCGCGTGCGCTACTCCTCCCTGAACTATAAGGATGCGCTCTCGGCCACTGGCAACAAGGGCGTCACCCGCAATTTTCCGCACACCCCCGGCATTGATGCGGCCGGTGTGGTGGAGGCCAGCTCGGTGCCTGAGCTGGTTGCTGGTGATGAAGTCATTGTCACCGGTTACGATCTGGGTATGAACACCTCCGGAGGGTTCGGTCAGTACATTCGTGTTCCGGCAGGTTGGGTAATCAAGCGTCCGGAAGGGCTGTCATTGCGTGACAGCATGGTTCTGGGTACGGCAGGTCTGACCGCCGCGCTGTGTATCGACAAGCTGGAGCAGGCCGGTTTGGCGCCGGGCCAGGGGCCGGTACTCGTAACCGGCGCTACGGGTGGGGTTGGCAGTATTGCTGTGGCAATGCTGGCTTCACTCGGCTACGAGGTGGCTGCCTCGACCGGCAAGGCCGATCAGGTGGATATGCTCAAGGGTCTGGGTGCCAGCCAAATCATCGATCGCGCTGCGCTGTCGGCGGGTGTCGAGAAGATGTTGCTGAAGGAGCAGTGGGCCGGCGCGGTAGATACCGTTGGCGGCGATATCCTGTTTAACGTGGTCAAGTCCCTGCGTTACGGCGCCAGCGTGGCAACCTGTGGAATGACGGCTGGCGGCGGGTTTGCGGCCAGCGTATTCCCCTTCATCCTGCGCAACGTCAACCTGTTGGGTGTCGACTCGGTTGAATTGCCACTGGTGGTCAAGGCGTCCATGTGGGATCGGTTGTCGCTGCAGTGGAAAACCGATTTGCACAATCTTGAGCGCGAGGTGACGCTGGATCAGTTGCCTGCCGAGATTGAACGCATCCTGGGCGGTAATATGGTCGGCCGGGTAGTTGTCAATCTGAGCTAATCCGCTATTTCCTGCGGGCAAAAAAAAACCGGGGCATTGCCCCGGTTTTTTATCTGCGCCTCAAGCACGGCGCCGGAACAGCGGTAACGGCTGATCCGTTGCGGCCTGGTAGCAGTTGGAAAAGTCTTTCAGACTTTCCAGTGCCTGCTCGGCATCGCGGTCCGCACGCAGGTCAAAGGCATCAAAACCACAGCGCTGCATGAAGAACAGTTGGTCGCGCAGTACATCGCCGATGGCGCGTACCTCGCCCTTGTACTGGTAACGATCACGCAACAGGCGGGCGTTGGAGTAATTGCGACCGTCACTGAAGACCGGGAAGTTCAGCGCGATCACCTGGAACTGATCCAGATCGCCGGCAATGCTTTCCACTTCTTCGTCGCTGTCCAGCCACACACCCAGACCACCGTCACGGGCTTTCAGCGCGTGGGCATGCTCCAACCAGAGTGCCAGCGGGACGATGATGCTGTCGCTGTTGGGCAGCCCGTCCAGTGTGGCGTCCTTGTCGAGAAGGTGCCAACTGTCGTTGACGACTTCACCGTTCTTAATTAGCCGCTGCATACACGCGCTCCTTGAAAGGTGCCATGCCGATACGCTTGAACGTATCGAGGAACTGTTCTTCGGGGGTGCGGTTTTCGATGTAGACATCGATCACCTTGGTCATCACGCTGGGCATGTCTTCGGCAGAGAAAGACGGGCCGAGGATCTGGCCGATGCTGGCGTCGCGGCCGCTGTTGCCACCGAGGGAGACCTGATAGAACTCCTGACCTTTCTTGTCGACACCCAGTACGCCGATGTGACCAACGTGGTGGTGACCGCAGGCGTTCATGCAACCGGAGATATTGAGGTCCAGATCGCCGATGTCGTGCAGGTAGTCCAGATCATCAAAGGTGCGCTGGATGGCTTCGGCAATCGGAATCGATTTGGCGTTGGCCAGGGCGCAGAAATCGCCGCCGGGGCAGCAGATGATGTCGGTCAGCAGGCCGATGTTCGGCGTTGCAAAGCCGTGCTTGCGGCAGGCTTGCCACAGCTCGTACAGGTCGCTCTGGCGCACGTCGGCCAGCACCAGGTTCTGCTGGTGGGTAACGCGCAGTTCGCCGAAGCTGAACTGGTCGGCCAGATCGGCAATGGCTTCGAGCTGCTTGTCGTCTGCATCGCCCGGGGCAACGGCGGTCGGTTTCAGCGAGAGGGTTACCGCAGCGTAGCCTGGCACCTTGTGCGCCTGGACGTTGCGCATGGCCCAGTTGTTGAAGCCTTTCTCGGCTTCACGCTTGGCCAGGTAGTCGGCGTCGTCACCGCTGAACTGCTCGTAGGCAGGGGCGGAGAAGTGGCCGGCAACGCGCTCCAGTTCCTGCTGGGTCAGGGTGGCCGGGCCATCCTTGGTGTGCGCCCATTCGGCGTTGACCTTCTCGGCGAAGACCTCGGGGGTCAGCGCCTTGACCAGAATCTTGATGCGCGCCTTGTACTTGTTGTCACGACGGCCATAGCGGTTGTACACACGCAGAATGGCGTCGAGGTAGGTCAGCAAGTGCTGCCACGGCAGGAATTCGCAGATCTGCGAGCCAACCATGGGGGTACGCCCCAGGCCGCCGCCGACCAGTACGCGGAAACCGATCTCACCGGCTGCGTTGCGAACGACGTTCAGGCCGATGTCGTGAACACCGATAGCGGCACGGTCCGCTTCGGCGCCATTCACGGCAATCTTGAACTTGCGCGGCAGAAAGGCGAATTCAGGGTGGAAGGTTGACCACTGACGAATGATCTCGCACCACGGGCGCGGATCGACCAACTCATCGGCGGCAACGCCGGCGAACTGGTCGGTGGTGGTGTTACGGATGCAGTTGCCGCTGGTCTGGATGGCGTGCATCTGAACTTCGGCCAGGTGGGCCAGAATGTCCGGCACGTCTTCCAGTGCCGGCCAGTTGAACTGGACGTTCTGGCGGGTGCTGAAGTGGACGTAACCCTTGTCATACTTGCGGGCGATAAAAGCCAGCTTTCTAACCTGTTTGGCCGAGATCAGGCCATAGGGAATGGCCACCCGCAGCATCGGGGCGTAGCGCTGAACGTAGAGGCCGTTTTGCAGACGCAACGGCAGAAACTCTGTTTCGCTCAATTCGCCGGCAAGAAAACGGCGGGTCTGATCGCGGAACTGCCTTACGCGGTCCTCGACGATCTGCTGATCATATTCGTCGTAGATATACATACAGAAACCTGTTCATGGGGTGCTGTTGACCCCTTCTTTAGTCATGACCCTTCAGGCTTGGGCGGGCAGACAATAGCAGTTTTTGAATATGCACAAAAGGAATGTTTATCTATATCTTTAGATTGAAAATGCACATAAAAAGCCGCCTTGTGAGGCGCTGGGGAATGGTCTTAACTGGGGTTTGAGTCCATAACAACAATCAAGGAAAACTCGTCATGGCAGATCCGCAAACGCAGAACACCGAATCCTCGCTCGATGCGATTGCCGCCATCGCCCTGATCATGATCGTCGTGATTGCTGCGATCTTCTGGGTCAGTGGTCAGTAAGGACGTCGTCAAACGCCGGCTAGGTGCAGCACCAGTTTAACCACGCCGAGTACGATCAGCACAAACAGTAGCGTAAAGGTGATGCCCAGCACGATGAAATGGCTGGGCTTGCCTTTTGCAAAGTCGCGTTCCCGGGCGCGGTTGCTTTGTACGCCCAACGCTGCGGCAAGCACACTTTGCAGCGTGTCGCGCAGGCGCATTGGCTCTTCGTTTTGGGGCTTGTCCTGTGAGTCGTTCATACTGCCTCCACGGTGTCCGTCTTCAGCAGCTTAGTCGTACCCGCAGGCTTGTGCAGGTCAGATGTCGATTCTGGCCCAGTGTCGGCGTCGCCACATGATGGCAAAGATCAGTGAATTGATGCAGCGGTGAACGGATTGCAGCAGCCAGACCACCAGTAAACTACCACCCATTGCTGGCCCCATTACGTAGGCGCAGGGCAGAAATAATAGCCATTGGGTGCCAAAGTTGACCCCCATTACGGTTCGGCTGGCACCCGCTCCCAACAGGGCCTGGGTCAGGACCAGTGCAGTGGCATCCAGGCTCATGCCCAGACCAGTGATGCGCAATGGCCACTCGCCGAGGGCAATCAGGTTCGGATCAGAGGTGAATAGCCCGAGGATCAGGTGCGGTGCCAGCCAGAACGGGATGCCAAGCAAAAAGAGCGTTACCCCCGCCACTCGTACCACGTCCCAGCCCCAGCGATAGGCCTGCTCCTGATCATTCTGGCCCAGGCTATGGCTAACCAGGGTGGTCGCGGCCATGCCGAGGCCGACGCCGGGCAGGATGAGGAACAGCGCCAGGTTGATCAATACATGAGCGACGGCGAGTTCGTCGGTGCCGATCTGCGCGATGATCCAGAACAGGGTGGTGATGCCAGTGGCGAAAAGAAACTGCTGCAGCGAGTTCGGCAGCGCCAGACGCAGCATGGCGCGAATGTCTCGCCAGCGGGGACGGGCACGCAGGAAGCCGTGGTCACGGCCGCTGCGCCAGGTGGCTGCAAAATAGAGCGCGGAGCCGATCAGCATGGCGATTGCGGTGCCGGCTCCCGAGCCTTCCGCGCCCATTTCGGGCAGGCCGAAACGGCCGAAAATCAGGCCATAGCTGATGCCAATATTGGCCAGATGCATGACGACCAGTATCTGCAGGTAGCGGCCTGAATGATGAGTGCCGTTCCAGTAGCCGCGGAAGGCGAAATTGGCACCTACGGCGGCTATCGCCAGTACCCTCCACTGAAAGTAATGCGTGCCGACCTCAACGACGGCCGGGTCGTCGGCAAGAAAGCGGATGATGGCGTCGGCCTGGAACCAGCCAAATAGCGTGAGCGGGATGGCCAGCAGCAATGCGATCAGCAGGCCTTCGTTAAGTGGCGCGGCAATTTCGCTGGTTGCGCCGGCGCCCTTGCGGCGGGCGACCATGGCCTGCACGCCTGCGCCCAGCCCCATCACCAGCGCTACAGCCATGAAGTTGGCATAGCTGCCGAGCCCGACACCCGCCAGTGCTTCACTGCCAAGGCTGCCGACCATGGCAGCATCAATCAGATTCAGCAGGCTCTGGCTGAGCATGCCACCCATGATCGGCAAACCGAGGGTGGCAATGCTCTTGAGCCGGTCGCGTGCCGGCAGCAGGGCCATCAGTTCAGCGGTCGTAGTTCAGGTTCGGGGCGAGCCAGCGCTCGACGCTGTCCTGCTCCTGCTGTTTGCGCTGGCTGTAGGACTCGACCTGATCGCGACCGATTTTGCCGACGGCGAAATACTGGCTCTGCGGGTGCGAGAAGTACCAGCCGCTGACAGATGCTGCCGGGTACATGGCGAAATGCTCGGTCAGGTCCACGCCGCACTGCTGCTTCGGGTCGAGCAGCTTGAACAGCGTGGCTTTCTCGGTGTGATCCGGACAGGCCGGGTAGCCGGGGGCCGGACGAATGCCGCGGTATTTTTCGCGGATCAGATCGTCGTTGGCCAGGTGTTCGTCGTCGGCATAGCCCCAGTAGTTCTTGCGCACCTGCTCATGCAACCACTCTGCGCAGGCTTCGGCCAGGCGGTCGGCCAGCGCCTTGACCATAATTGCGTTGTAGTCATCGCCCTTGGCCTCATACTCCTTGGCCATTTCTTCGGCGCCGATGCCTGCTGTGGTGATGAAGCCACCGACGTAGTCGGTTTTACCGCTGTTCTCTGGGGCGACGAAGTCGGCCAGTGACATGCTGGGCTTGCCGTCCGGTTTGATGTTCTGCTGACGCAGGTGGTGCAAGCGGGCTAGCGGAGCGCCGTTCTCATCGCGCAGCTGGATGTCGTCGCCATCCACCTGGTTTGCCGGCCAGAAGCCGAACAGCGCGCGGGCTGTCAGGCGCTTCTCGCTGATGATCTTGTCCAGCAGTGCCTGGGCGTCGTTGAACAGCGAGGTGGCGGCTTCACCAACCACTTCATCTTGCAGGATGCGCGGGTACTTACCGGCCAGATCCCAGGCGATGAAGAACGGCGTCCAGTCGATATACTCGGCCAGGGTGCGCAGATCGATGTTGTCCAGCAGTTGAACGCCCTGTACTCGGGGTACCGGCGGGATGTAGTCGGACCAGTCAAGTTGCAGGCGGTTGTCGAGCGCCTGCTGGTAGGTCAGATATGCAGTGCGGGCTGAACGGTTGGCGGTGCGCTCGCGCACTACGGCGTAGTCTTCACGCACCTTTTGCACGTACCCGCTCTTCAACTCCTTGGAGAGTAGCGAGGTGGCAACGCCAACCGCACGGGATGCATCTGTAACATAGATTACAGCGTCATTGTGGTAGTGCGGCTCGATCTTCACCGCAGTGTGTGCCTTGGACGTGGTAGCGCCGCCGATCAGCAGTGGCAAGTGGAAGTCGCGGCGCTGCATTTCGCGGGCAACGTGCACCATCTCGTCCAGCGACGGAGTGATCAGACCGGACAGGCCGATGATGTCGCACTTCTCGTCGATGGCGGTCTGCAGGATCTTCTCCGCCGGAACCATGACCCCGAGGTCGACAACGTCGTAGCCGTTACAGCCCAGCACTACGCCGACAATGTTCTTGCCGATGTCGTGTACGTCGCCTTTTACCGTGGCCATCAGGATCTTGCCCTTGGCTTCCGGGGTGTCGCCTTTCTCCTCTTCAATGAAGGGGATCAGGTGGGCAACGGCCTGCTTCATGACGCGGGCAGATTTGACCACCTGCGGCAGGAACATTTTGCCGGAGCCAAACAGGTCACCGACCACGTTCATGCCGGCCATCAGCGGGCCTTCAATGACCTCGATGGGGCGTGCGCAGGCCTGCCGGGCCAGCTCGGTGTCTTCGACGATCCAGGTGGTGATGCCTTTGACCAGCGAGTGCTCCAGGCGCTTCTCGACCGGCCAGCTGCGCCATTCTTCGCTTTCCGCTTCCTTGACGCTGCCATCACCCTTGAACTGGTCGGCAATGGCCAGCAATGCCTCGGTGGCTTCGTCGCTGCGGTTGAGCACCACATCCTCGACGCGTTCACGCAGTTCAGCCGGGATCTCGTCATAGATTTCCAGCTGGCCAGCGTTGACGATGCCCATCGTCAGGCCGTTGCGGATGGCGTAGTAAAGGAAGACCGAGTGGATCGCTTCGCGCACCGGGTTATTGCCGCGGAATGAGAAGGACACGTTGGACACGCCGCCCGAGCTTAGGGCGTAGGGCAGGTTGTCACGAATGTAGGCACAGGCGTTGATGAAGTCGACTGCGTAGTTGTTGTGTTCCTCGATGCCGGTGGCGACGGCAAAGATGTTCGGGTCAAAAATGATGTCTTCCGGCGGGAAGCCAACTTCGTTGACCAGGATGTCGTAGCTGCGCTGGCAGATTTCGTTCTTGCGTGCTTCGGTGTCGGCCTGGCCCTGCTCGTCAAAGGCCATGACTACCACGGCGGCGCCGTAGCGCTTGCACAGGCGGGCGTGGTGCTTGAACTGCTCAACACCTTCCTTCATGGAAATGGAGTTGACGATGCCTTTGCCCTGAATGCACTTGAGGCCCGCTTCGATGACGTCCCATTTTGAGGAATCGATCATGATCGGCACACGGGAGATGTCCGGCTCGGAGGCGATCAGATTCAGGAACCGTACCATCGCCGCCTTGGAGTCGAGCATGCCCTCGTCCATGTTGATGTCGATGATCTGGGCGCCTGCCTCGACCTGCTGCTGGGCCACTTCCAGCGCTTCGGCGTAGTTCTCTTCACGGATAAGACGGGCGAACTTGGCGCTGCCGGTAATATTGGTGCGTTCGCCGACGTTAACGAACAGCGAGTTGCGGTCGATGGTGAACGGCTCAAGACCGGACAGGCGGCAGGCACGCGGGATGTCGGGAATAACGCGCGGCGGGTACTTCGCAACCGCTTCGGCAATCGCTTGAATGTGGCCCGGCGTGGTGCCACAGCAGCCGCCGATAATGTTCAGAAAGCCTGCGGCGGCGAATTCTTCGACTACGGTCGCCATTTGCGCCGGGGTTTCGTCGTATTCGCCAAACTCGTTCGGCAGGCCCGCGTTAGGGTGGGCGGACACGTGTGTGCCGGCCTTGTTTGACAACTCTTCCAGATAGGGGCGCAGTTCTTTGGCGCCGAGCGCGCAGTTCAGGCCGACCGAGATCGGGTTGGCGTGGCGCACCGAGTTCCAGAAGGCCTCGGTGGTCTGGCCGGACAGGGTGCGGCCGGAGGCGTCGGTAATGGTGCCGGAAATCATGATTGGCAGCTCGACATCGTCTTCCTCGAACACCTGCTGGACCGCAAAGATGGCGGCTTTGGCGTTCAGGGTGTCGAAGATGGTCTCGATCAGGATAAGGTCGGCGCCGCCCTCGATCAGGCCGCGGGTGGCCTCGGTGTAGTTCTCGACTAGTTCGTCGAAGGTGACGTTGCGATAACCTGGATCATTGACGTCCGGTGAAATCGAGCAGGTCCGGCTGGTCGGGCCGAGCACGCCGGCAACAAAGCGTGGGCGATCCGGCGTCTCGGCTGTCTTGGCGTCGCATACCTGACGGGCGATGCGCGCCCCGGCCACGTTCAGTTCGTACGCCAGGGCCTGCATGCCATAGTCGGCTTGGGATATCCGGGTGGCGTTGAAGGTGTTGGTTTCCAGAATGTCGGCACCGGCATCCAGATAGGCTTTCTGAATCTCGGCGATGACCGGACCCTGGCTGAGTAGCAACAGGTCGTTGTTGCCCTTGACGTCGCTCGGCCAGTCGGCGAAGCGCTCGCCACGGTAGTCCTCTTCCTCCAGCTTGTAGCTCTGGATCATGGTTCCCATGCCGCCATCAAGGATCAGAATGCGCTGCTGCAGTGCTTCGCGCAGGGCGGTCAGGCGGGTGCTACGGTCAGACATGGGTACTCCGGACAAGGGGGCGCTGAAAAGCCGGCAAGCATACCACGGAGCGCTTGTCGGCAGAATCTCTGCATTGTCGGTAATAACCAAGCAAAAAGGTAGGGCTTTATTCGTGTCGCTGCATCCCTTACACTTGCACCCTCAGGTCATCGAGCAAGAGGCATTTCATGGCAGGCATTACCTTTACCAAGGCAGCAGAAGCGTATTTGGCTGATCTGTTGTCCAAGCAGGACTCCGAGGGCGTTGGCATTCGGGTGTTCATCACCCAGCCGGGTACCCCGTATGCGGAGACCTGTATTGCCTACTGCAAGCCCGGTGAGGAAAAGCCTGAAGACCGTCTCATGGCGCTGGAGTCGTTCCGGGTGTTCATTGATGCCGTCAGTGAGCCTTTTCTGGAGGAAGCGCTGGTCGACTTCGCTACCGACCGTATGGGTGGCCAACTGACTATCAAGGCGCCTAATGCCAAGGTGCCTATGGTCAACGACGACAGCCCGTTGAACGACCGCATCAACTATCTGTTGCAGACCGAAATCAATCCGGGTCTGGCCAGTCATGGCGGTGACGTGAAGCTGGTCGATGTGGTTGAAGGTGGTATTGCCATTTTGCAGTTCGGCGGCGGTTGCCAGGGTTGCGGCATGGTCGATGTCACCCTGAAGGAAGGCATCGAGAAAACCCTGGTTGCGCGGATTCCCGAGATCAACGGGGTTCGCGACGTCACTGATCACAGCGTCACCGAAAACGCCTACTGCTGATCAGCCCTTGTCCTTACCGGCCTGACTGGCGCTATACTGCCGTAACCGGGCTGGCATCCTGCCAGCCCCTGAGTTTATGGTTTCGCGAGGCTTGCTATGGCAGGGGTACTGGATACGGTCGATCAGCGGACTCGTCTGGTGGGCGAGAACCGGCTGGAAATATTGCTGTTTCAGCTGGCCGGCCCCCAGCTGTTTGCTCTCAACGTGTTCAAGATTCGCGAAGTGCTCACGCTGCCGCCTCTGACCCAGATGCCCCAGCGTCACCCGCACGTTGTCGGTGTGATTCACTTGCGGGGACAGACCATTCCGGTCATCGATCTCTCCGGGGCCATAGGCCTGCAGCCGCAGAAAGTCGAAGCGGATAGCACCATCATCGTTACCGAGTACAACCTGTCGGTGCAGGCCTTCCTGGTACGTACCGTGGATCGCATTCTCAATCTCAACTGGGACACCGTGCAGCCGCCGCCGCGCGGGGCAGGGCGCGCGCACTATCTGACTGCCATTACACGGCTGGAAAACATGCGTCTGGTTGAAATCATTGATGTGGAGAAGGTGCTGGCGGAAATAGTGCCGTTCAACACCCGCGTTAGTGATGCGCTGCTCGAAGATCCGCTGCTTGAGCGTGCCCGCGGGCGTGAAGTGCTGGTTGTGGATGACTCACCCACTGGTGTGAACCAGGTGCGCGATACACTATCGCAGCTCAACCTCAAGTTGCATGTGGCGACCGACGGATTGAAGGCATTGCGGATGCTCAAGGGGTGGGCCGATGCCGGCGATGATATAAACGAGCGGCTACTGATGGTGATTACAGATGCGGAAATGCCGGAAATGGATGGCTATCGCCTGACCACCGAGATTCGCCAGGATCCGCGGCTGAAGGATCTCTACGTGGTACTACACACGTCGTTGTCCGGTAACTTCAACAAGGCGATGGTCGAGAAGGTGGGGTGTGACGGATTTCTGTCCAAGTTCCAGCCCGATCAACTGGTGGAAACCGTGCGTAAGCGGTTGCAACTTCTCGAACCCTGAATCCGGCTCTATATGAAAACGCCTCCTGGTCCTGGACCAGGAGGCGTTTTTTTATGGCTCCAGATAACGTTCGTGCTGCTCCATGACCGGCTGCTGAATCCCGAGTTTCTGGCCGTAGATGACCGCATAACTCAGTACGCTCTGAACGTACTTGCGGGTCTCGTCGAAGGGGATTGACTCAATCCAGACGTCTGCCGGCAGACTGCCCATATCGCGAGTCCACTGGCGCACCCGGCCCGGCCCGGCATTGTAGGCGGCTGATGCCAGCACCCGGTTGCCACTGAACTGCTGGCTCAGGCCAGACAGGTAAGCGGCGCCCAGCGCGATATTGCGTTCCGGAATCAGTGCATCCGCGCTGCTGGAATAGGGAATGGCGTAGCGGCGAGCGGTTTCGCGTGCCGTCGCAGGCATCAACTGCATCAGGCCCATGGCGCCGGCGTGGGAGCGGGCGTCTGCCATGAAGGCGCTTTCCTGGCGGGTGATGGCGTACACCCAGGTGGAGTTGATCTGCCGAGTACGGGCCTGATCCTGAATCGACTGCTGATAGGCCATCGGGAAGCGAATATCCAGGTCATCCCAATACTGCGCCTGACTGATGCCGCGAATGGCTGGAAAGTACCAGGCCATCTCGTTGGCGAGCACAGCCTGGGCAATCAGCTGGTCGCGGTTGAAGCGGTCGCCAGCGTGGTACCACTCGCGGCGAGCGCTGAGCACGTCGTTGCGGTTCAAGAACTCGCGGGCACGCAGGATACCGGGATCCTGCTGCACACTGAGCATCACGTCGTCAGCAACATTGGCGCGCTGGTGATTGAGGGCGTAGGGCTGGCGCGCGCGCTCTGCGGCCAGAAACCCGTAAAAGTCGCGCTCCTGGGCCAGTGACTTGTATTCGCTGACCAGTTCGCCTGCAGCGCTGGACGACAGCTGGGTGCTGCGCAGGCGCCAGTAGCGCCAGCGGCTCTGCTCGGCCAGTGAAGCTGGTAGTTGTTGGGTCAGTTGCCGTGCAGCGTCCCATTGGCGGGTGCGCAGGGCCAGTCGTACTCGCCATTCGCTGATTTCGTCGTCGTTCATCTGCGGATCGTTGGCAGCCATGAACTCGAGGGCGGCTGGATCGACTCTCTTGGCCAGGCGTACTCCGATATCGCGGGTGATGGCCAGCCGGTCTTCTTCGCTGTAGGGCAGGTCCTTGTAGGACGGCCACAGGCTGAGGGCCACGCTGGCATCATCGCGGCCCAAGCGGCGTAGCGACACCGTGGCGATATCAGCCATCTTGCTGGCCGGCAGCCCCCGATAGTTATCAGCGTCGCGCAGCTTTTCCGGCTGGGTGGCGGTGTCGACAAACAGTGTCGCGAGTGCCTGGTTCTGCTGCATCAGCTTCGCCAGATAGCGTGCCAGGGCATCCTGTCGGTAGAGCAGGGCAAGTCGAATGCGTTGCCAGACAATCTCGTCATTCAGGCCGCCAGCGGCGCGCCAGCGATCAAACAGCGGGTCGCAGGCGTTGGGCTGGGAGCGGCCAACTGTCCAGAGGGTTTGTGCCTGCTGCATCGCGCCGGCACGATCACCCAGGTCCCACTGATGCATGGCGCGGCGACAATCCTGGCTGGCGTTGTGGTCAGCCTCAAGGTAGTTCTGGTCGAACAGGCTCCATTTGCCTTCACTTGCCAGGCGGGTGAGCCAGCGGTCTTTCAGGCGAGCGACGAATGGCAGGTCGCTATGGGTGTTGACGAAGTCGGCGAGGTCGCTATCGGATGCGGTAGCGAAGGTCTGATTCAGATAGGCCTGGCGGACATAGGGATAAAGGACGTAGTTGCGCAGGCCGGGCTCGAGCTGGCGGAACTGGTCCCACTGCTGTTTTTCGATGCTGGTGAGGGCGCGGTCATAGGCCAGTCGCTGGCTTTCGAGGCTGCTCGCCTGGGCGAGTGCAGGCAGTAATAAAACAGCGGTGAGGGTACGGCAAAGTACTGAACGGGTGTGGAAACGCATGATGATCCTGCCGCGGGGCGGTTTGGTGCGATTGAACGTCAGCTACTCGTCGCGAACGCGACGGACGGCAAAGCAGTGCGCCCAGCTTAGCGGTTTGGTTGGTGGCGGCAAAGGGGCACTTTTGTTAATTGCTGTGTAGCGGTTATCGGGGGGCGCGGCAAAGGGTAGAATGTCCGGCTTGATAGCCAACAGGTGAATTATGCCGCTGCTCTCGTTTTCCGATGTATCTCTGGCCTACGGGCTCAATCCGCTGCTGGATAAAGTGGGCTTTCAGCTCGATCGTGGTGAACGGGTCTGCTTGATTGGTCGTAATGGCGCGGGCAAATCCAGTTTGTTTCGCCTGGTGACCGGTGAGCAGACTGCCGACGAGGGCGAGATCTGGTTCGCGCCGGGGTTGAAGGTGGGGCAGTTGCCGCAGGAGCTGCCAGCGGCGGATGACAAAACGGTCTATGACGTGGTGGCGTCTGGCCTCGCTGGCGTTGGTGAGCTGCTTGCCGAGTATCACCACCTGATCTCCGGTGATATGGGGGATGCGGAGCTGGCGCGGCTGGAAAAAGTGCAGGGACAGCTGGAGGCGAAGGACGGCTGGCGGCTGGATCAGTTAGTCGATACCACCCTGACTCGCCTCGGCCTGCCGGCTGACAAGCAAATGTCCGAGCTGTCCGGTGGCTGGCGCCGCCGTGTACTGCTGGCACAGGCGCTGGTGGCAGAGCCGGACGTGCTGCTGCTGGACGAGCCGACCAACCACCTGGACATTCATACCATCGCCTGGCTGGAAAGCGTGCTGCTGGAGTTCCGTGGTGCGGTGTTGTTTATCACCCACGACCGGGCATTCCTGCAGGCGCTGGCGACCCGTATTCTTGAGCTGGATCGCGGTCAGCTGATTGATTGGCAGGGTGACTATCGCAGCTTCCTGGAGCACAAGGAGCAGCAACTGGCAGCCGAAGCGACAGCCAATGCGCTGTTCGACAAGAAGCTGGCGCAGGAAGAGGTCTGGATTCGTCAGGGTATCAAGGCCCGCCGCACCCGCAACGAGGGCCGTGTGCGCGCCCTCAAGGCGATGCGGGACGAGCGCGCCCAGCGTATTGAGCGTCAGGGCAAGGCGAGCTTTCAGCTGGAAACTGCAGAGGCGTCCGGCAAGCGGGTTATTGAGGTCGAGCATGTCAGCTTTGCCTGGCCTGGCCGCGCGCCGCTGGTGCGTGACCTGTCGCTTAACGTGATTCGCGGGGATCGGATCGGTCTGATCGGCAACAACGGTTCCGGCAAAAGTACCCTGCTCAAGCTGCTGCTGGGGCAGTTGCAGCCGACCAGTGGTCGCATTCATAGCGGCACGCGGCTGGAGGTCGCCTACTTCGATCAGTTGCGTGACCAGCTGGATCCGGAAAAGACCGTGATCGACAATATTTCCGAAGGGCGCGATTTCATCGAGATCAATGGTGATCGCCGCCACATTATCAGTTACCTGGGTGATTTCCTGTTTTCCGCCGAGCGCGCCCGTACGCCGGTGAAAGCGCTGTCTGGTGGCGAGCGCGCGCGGCTGCTGCTGGCCCGGTTGTTCAGCAAACCCGCCAACCTGCTGGTGCTGGACGAGCCGACCAACGATCTGGACGTGGAAACCCTGGAGCTGCTGGAAGAAGTGCTCGCCGGTTTCGACGGCACCGTGCTGATCGTCAGCCACGACCGGGCGTTTCTGGATAACGTGGTCACCAGCACCCTGGTGTTTGAGGGGCACGGACGGGTGCGGGAGTATGTCGGCGGCTATGCCGACTGGCTGCGTCAGGGCGGCAGTGTTGATCAACTGGCGGAGTGGAGTGAAAAGACCCAGCCACAGAGCGCGCTGGTTGTCGAGCCGGCACCGGAGCCTGCACCAGTGGCGCCTGCGGCGACCGGCAAGACCAAGCTCAGCTACAAACTGCAGCGTGAGCTGGATGGGCTGCCCGCTGTGCTGGAGAAGTTGGAGGCCGAACTGGAGGCCTTGCAGGCGCAGGTCGGCGATCCCGAGTTTTACCTGCAATCACATGAGGTTACCGCGCCGGTGTTGGCCGCAGTGGAAGCCAAACAGACGGAGCTGGACGCGGCGATGGAGCGCTGGGCGGAGCTGGAGGATATGGCGGGCAGCTAAGCCGTCTCGCTCTAGCTAAAAGCTGCAAGCCAGGGAAGGCTGTTTCGCGGTTTTCTCTTGCAGCTCCGGCAGGGGCGCTAGCCTTTCTTGCCCAGCCGCACGGCAATCACATCGCAGGGCGCGCCGTGCAGCACGTCGTTGGCAGTGGAGCCCAATAACAGGGCCAAGCCGTGACGGCCGTGGCTACCCACGACAATAAGGTCGCACGCCTGCTCGGTAGCAACCCGATGGATTTCCTGGCGCGGCTGGCCAAAGGCGATCTGCAATTGCTCTTCCGGCAGGCCATAGTCAGCGGCGAATAGCTGCATTCGCTCCTTGGCTTGTTCGAACTGCTGCTGTTGCAGCATGGACAGGTCCATGGGCACATCACCACCGTAGGCCATTGCCAGCGGCTCGACTACGTGCAGCAGCGACAGCTTGGCGTTAAGGGCGTTGGCCAGCTGCATCGCGTGGTCGGCGACAGCGCGACATTCTTCGATCAGGTCTACTGCTACCAGCACGTGTTTGTACAGCATCGGCTCTTCTCCTTTTTTAGGCGATAGTAGCAGCCTTGCCTGCATGCGTGCAGTCCATTATTGGGCTCTGTGATGCAGGTTTCTGGCTACTACTGTCTGACCTCAGCATAACGCCGATGCAGTCGTCGGCACAGCCGATATTCGATCTGCGGGCGCATTCTCTGGTTGCTCTATACTGGTGCGGCGGCTGTCTGTATGGCCGTCTCAATGAGAAAGTTTTGATTTTGCTGTGGTGCTCAGGTTGATTCTTTATCTTTATGTTTTTTAAGTTCTTTTTTTGACTTTTTAGCCTGCTGCGCTTGCGCCCGAAGCGCCGCAGGCGGGTGTTCCAATTGACAAGCGGAACGAATTCACAGAAGGTGTGCGCACCGAATCAAACGGTCGTATGAATTTTTTTATTCAGCGTATCACCCGATTATCGGGATCGTTCATGACACTGGCGAACTGACGTGTCGACAAAGGCGCGCGGCTGGTCAGTGTTTCTCATGTGCTTTTCATAGCGTGGAGATCAGTTGATGATTTACGAAGGTAAAGCCATCACGGTTCAAGGCCTTGAAGACGGCATCGTCGAGCTCAGATTCGATCTGCAGGGCGAGTCAGTCAACAAGTTCAACAGCGCCACTCTGTCCGAGCTGCAGGCGGCGGTAGAGGCCATCCAGAACAATGCCGATGTCACCGGCGTTGTTGTCACCAGCGGCAAGGACGTCTTCATCGTCGGCGCCGATATCACCGAGTTCGTTGGCACCTTCAAGCTGCCGGAAGAAGACCTGGTGGCCGGTAACCTGGAAGCCAACAAGACCTTCAATGCATTCGAAGATCTGAATGTCCCTACTGTCGCTGCCATCAACGGCATCGCGCTGGGCGGTGGTTTGGAAATGTGTCTGGCTGCTGACTTCCGCGTCATGGCGGCGAGCGCCAAAATCGGTCTGCCGGAAGTCAAGCTGGGTATCTACCCGGGCTTCGGTGGCACTGTGCGTCTGCCGCGCCTGATCGGTGTTGATAATGCCATCGAGTGGATCTGTGGCGGTGCCGAGCAGCGCGCTGACAAGGCCCTGAAAATGGGCGCTGTTGACGCCGTCGTCGCCGACGACAAGCTGAAAGCTGCTGCCATTGACGTTATCAAGCGCGCCATCGCTGGCGAGCTGGACTACAAGGCCAAGCGTCAGCCCAAGCTGGAAAAGGTCAAGCTGAACACCATCGAGCAGATGATGGCGTTCGAAACCTCCAAGGGTTTCGTCGCTGGTCAGGCTGGTCCGAACTACCCGGCACCGGTTGAAGCGATCAAGACCATCCAGAAAGCGGCCAACCACGGTCGTGAGAAGGCGCTGGAAATTGAGGCTGCCGGTTTTGCCAAACTGGCCAAGACCTCGGTTGCTGCCAGTCTGGTCGGTCTGTTCCTGAATGATCAGGTGCTCAAGCACAAGGCCAAGAAGTACGACAAGCAGGCTGCTGACGTGAATCTGGCTGCCGTCCTGGGCGCGGGTATCATGGGTGGCGGTATCGCCTACCAGTCTGCCGTCAAGGGTACTCCGATCCTGATGAAGGACATCCGCGAGGAAGGCATTCAGCTAGGTCTGGACGAAGCGTCCAAGCTGCTGGGCAAGCGCGTTGCCAAGGGCCGTATGAAGCCCGAGCAAATGGCCAAAGCGCTGAACGCCATCCGTCCGACCATGTCTTATGGCGACTTCAAGGAAGTCGACCTGGTGGTTGAGGCGGTTGTCGAGAACCCGAAGGTCAAGCACGCCGTGTTGGCTGAAGTCGAAGGTCAGGTGACGGAAGACACCATCATCACCTCCAACACCTCGACTATCTCCATCACCTATCTGGCCGAGGCGCTCAAGCGTCCGGAAAACTTCTGCGGCATGCACTTCTTCAACCCGGTACACATGATGCCGCTGGTTGAGGTAATCCGTGGTGCGAAGTCCAGTGAAAAAGCTGTTGCCACTACCGTTGCTTATGCCAAGAAAATGGGCAAGACCCCGGTTGTTGTTAACGACTGCCCCGGCTTCCTGGTTAACCGTATCCTGTTCCCGTACTTCGGTGGTTTCGCTCGCCTGATTGGCATGGGCGCAGACTTCCAGCGCGTTGACAAGGTCATGGAAAAGTTTGGCTGGCCGATGGGCCCGGCTTACCTGATGGATGTGGTCGGCATGGACACCGGTCATCACGGCCGTGACGTCATGGCCGAAGGCTATCCGGATCGCATGGCTGACAGCACCCGCACTGCCGTTGACGTCATGTACGACGCCGGCCGTCTGGGCCAGAAGACCGGTAGCGGCTTCTATGCCTACGAGATGGACAAGAAAGGCAAGCCGAAGAAGGTTGTCGATGCGAAGGCCTACGAACTGCTGAAGGAAGTGGTTCTGGAGCAGCGCGAGTTTACTGACGAGGAAATCATCGAAATCATGATGGTTCCGCTGTGTCTGGAAACCGTGCGCTGCCTGGAAGACGGCATCGTCGAGTCCGCAGCTGACGCAGATATGGGTCTGGTCTACGGTATTGGCTTCCCGCCCTTCCGTGGAGGTGCCCTGCGTTACATCGACACCATCGGCGTGGCTGAATTTGTCGCCATTGCTGATAAATACGCCGAGTTCGGCGCCATGTACGCACCGACTGAGAAGCTGCGTGAAATGGCGAAGAACGGTCAGAAATTCTTCGGTTAACCGCGGAACGTACAGAGCGAGAGTAAATCTATGAGCCTGAATCCGAGAGACGTCGTAATTGTCGATTTCGGCCGCACCCCGATGGGCCGTTCCAAGGGCGGCATGTATCGCAACGTGCGTGCTGAAACCCTGTCCGCCAACCTCATCACTGGCGTACTGGCACGTAACCCGAAGATCGATCCGGCAGAAGTCGAAGATGTGATCTGGGGCTGTGTAAACCAGACCCTGGAGCAGGGTTGGAACATCGCGCGCATGGCGTCGTTGATGACCCCGATTCCGCACACCAGTGCAGCGCAGACGGTGAGCCGCCTGTGTGGTTCTTCCATGAGCGCGCTGCATACTGCCGCCCAGGCGATCATGACCGGTAACGGTGATGTGTTTGTCGTCGGTGGTGTCGAGCACATGGGTCATGTCAGCATGATGCACGGTGTTGACCCGAACCCGGGCCTGTCGCTGTATGCTGCCAAGGCGTCCGGCATGATGGGTCTGACTGCCGAAATGCTGGGCAAGATGCACGGCATCACCCGCGAACAGCAGGATGCCTTTGGTGAGCGTTCTCACCGTCTGGCGCACAAGGCTACCGTCGAAGGCAATTTCAAGGATGAGATCATCCCGATGGAAGGGCACGACGAGAACGGCTTCCTGAAGGTGTTCACGACTGACGAGACTATTCGTCCCGAGACCACCCTGGAAAGCCTGGCTGCCTTGCGTCCGGCATTCAATCCGAAGGGCGGTACGGTCACCGCGGGTACGTCCTCGCAGATCACTGACGGTGCTTCCTGCATGATCGTGATGTCTGCCGAGCGTGCCCAGGCCCTGGGGCTGGAGCCGCTGGCCGTTATCCGCTCAATGGCGGTGGCTGGTGTCGATCCGGCGATCATGGGTTACGGTCCGGTCCCGGCGACTAAAAAGGCGCTACAGCGTGCTGGTATGACTATGGATGACGTTGATTTCGTTGAATTGAACGAAGCCTTCGCTGCCCAGGCTCTGCCGGTGCTGAAAGACCTCAAGCTGCTGGACAAGATGGACGAGAAGGTGAACCTGCACGGCGGCGCGATCGCTTTGGGTCACCCGTTCGGCTGCTCCGGTGCACGTATCTCCGGCACCTTGCTGAACGTCATGAAACAGAACAGTGGCACTATCGGTATCTCTACCATGTGTATTGGTCTGGGTCAGGGCATCACCACGGTCTTCGAGCGCGTCTGAAGCCTGTAGGTGCTACCGGAAGCCGAGGCCTTGTGCCTCGGCTTTTTTATTGATGCTGCCGTTGGGCAGGGGGGCAATAATGCGTCCAGGACGCTATCGACACTATAAAGGAAAGGACTATCAGGTCATTGGGCTAGCGCGGCACTCGGAGACCGAGGAGCAGCTGGTCGTGTATCGAACGCTGTATGGCGAGTTCGATCTTTGGGTAAGGCCGCTGGCCATGTTCAATGAAGTGGTCGAGGTTGACGGGGAGTCACATCCGCGCTTTACCTTTATCAGCGAAGACGTGTAGGCTCTGGCCCCTCCAGTCCATCCGGCAATCCGCCGAGCGATGTGGCTGAGTCGCCAGTTTCGAGTTCAGTTCGGGTCAGGAAAAAAATTATCCATGGGAAAAGCACTGGTCATTGTGGAGTCGCCAGCCAAGGCCAAGACAATCAACAAGTATCTCGGTAACGAGTATGTGGTGAAGTCGAGTATCGGCCATATTCGCGACCTGCCCACCAGCGGCAGTGGCAAGACCGAAAGCAAACCCAAGGGTGGTCGCAAGGCAGCTGCCAGCGAGCAGGAAAAGCAGCAGAAAGCCAGGGCCCAGTTGGTCAAACGCATGGGCGTTGATCCCGAGAACGACTGGAAGGCCCACTACGAGATCCTGCCCGGCAAGGAAAAGGTCGTCGACGAGCTGCGCCGTCTGGCCAAGGACGCCGACACCGTCTATCTCGCAACGGATTTGGACCGCGAAGGGGAAGCCATCGCCTGGCACCTGCGCGAGAGCATTGGTGGTGACGATTCGCGCTACAAGCGCGTAGTGTTCAATGAGATCACCAAGAAGGCCATCCAGGACGCGTTCTCGCAGCCTGGCGAGCTGGATATGAACCGAGTCAATGCCCAGCAGGCACGCCGCTTCCTCGACCGCGTCGTGGGCTATATGGTGTCCCCGCTGTTGTGGCAGAAGATCGCCCGGGGTCTCTCCGCCGGTCGTGTTCAGTCAGTCGCGGTCAAGCTGATCGTTGATCGAGAGCGCGAAATTCGTGCCTTTGTGCCGGAAGAGTTCTGGGAAGTGCATGCCCGCCTGAATACGCCCAAGGCTGAAAGTGTTCGCTTTGAGGTGGTAAAGCAGAACGGCGAAAATTTCCGTCCGACCAGCAAGGCGCAGACTGATGCGGCGCTGGCGGTACTGGAAAAGGCTGCCTACAAGGCGGTCAAACGTGAGGACAAGCCCACCAGCTCGCGTCCGAACGCACCCTTTATTACCTCCACACTGCAGCAGGCTGCCAGCACGCGCCTCGGTTTCAGTGTGAAGAAAACCATGATGATGGCCCAGCGATTGTACGAAGCGGGTTACATCACCTACATGCGTACCGACTCGACCAATCTGTCGGCCGATGCCATCGCCATGGCGCGCAGCTACATTGAAAGCAATTTTGGTGCACCGTACCTGCCGGAAAAGCCTAACCTCTATAGCAGCAAGGAAGGAGCTCAGGAGGCGCACGAGGCGATTCGTCCCTCTGACGTTAAGCTCAAGCAAGCCGACCTCAAGGGCATGGAGCGCGATGCCGAGCGGCTGTACGAGCTGATCTGGCGCCAGTTCGTGGCCTGTCAGATGACACCGGCCAAGTATCTGTCGACCAGTATCCTGGTTGCCGCCGGTGAGTTCGAGCTGCGAGCAAAGGGGCGCATCCTCAAGTTCGATGGTTACACCCGCGTCATGCCGCAGCAGGGCAAGGGCGGTGAAGATGAAGTATTGCCTGATATCCAGGTTGATGACGCGATGGCGTTGCAGGGGCTGGACCCGAAGCAGCACTTCACCAAGCCGCCGGCACGCTACGCGGAAGCCAGTCTGGTAAAGGAGCTGGAGAAGCGTGGTATTGGCCGCCCGTCTACCTATGCGTCCATCATCTCGACCATTCAGGATCGTGGCTATGTCACGCTAAACAACCGTCGTTTCTACGCTGAGAAGATGGGCGACATTGTCACCGAGCGCCTGAATGAGAGCTTCCCGAACCTGATGGATTACGGTTTTACCGCCAGCATGGAAGAGTCGCTGGATGATGTTGCTCACGGCGATGTGCTCTGGAAGCAAGTGCTCGATAACTTTTATAGCGACTTCAGTGCCAAGCTCAGTGCAGCTTCGGCTGCTGAACAAGGGATGCGCGCCAATCAGCCAACACTGACTGATATCCCCTGTCAGGAGTGTGGTCGGCCGATGATGATTCGCACTGCCTCCACTGGCGTGTTTCTAGGCTGCTCTGGTTACGCCCTGCCACCCAAGGAGCGGTGCAAGGCGACCATCAACCTGGTGCCCGGTAACGAAGTGGCTGATGACGACGAAGAAGGTGAGTCTCGCGTTCTGCGCGGCAAGCACCGCTGTGCAATTTGCGGCACAGCCATGGATAGCTACCTGATCGATGAGCGTCGCAAGCTGCATGTGTGCGGTAATAATCCGGACTGCTCCGGGTTTGAAATCGAAACCGGGCACTTCAAGATCAAGGGTTATGATGGCCCGACGCTGGAGTGCGACAAGTGCGGCAGTGAAATGCAGCTCAAAACGGGCCGTTTCGGCAAGTACTTCGGTTGCACCAACAGCGAGTGCAAGAACACCCGGAAGCTCCTGCGTAACGGCGAGGCAGCGCCGCCCAAGGCGGACCCGGTACCCATGCCGGAGCTCAAGTGTCAGAAGGTCGATGACGTCTACGTGCTGCGTGATGGCGCGTCTGGTCTGTTCCTGGCTGCCAGCCAGTTCCCGAAGAACCGTGAAACTCGGGCACCGCTGGTCAAAGAGCTGATTCCGCACAAGGCGGAGATTGACCCGAAGTATCACTTCCTGCTCGATGCGCCGGTAGCTGATCCGGACGGTAATCCGACCGTCGTGCGCTATAGTCGCAAAACGAAAGAGCAGTACGTGCAGACCGAGGTAGAGGGTAAGCCCACAGGATGGCGGGCGTTCCACGATGGTAAGCAGTGGTCGGTGGATGACGGCCGCAGCAAGAAGGCCAAGCGGTAAGGCGATAACCATGGCTAACGAAGTCTATACCCGCACCAATCAGGCGTTGTACTTCGCCCGGCGAGCTATTGAGTCCTGGCAGCAGGCGGAGCAGAGTGACGCGATCGATGCGTTGACGCAGGCGCAGTACCATCGTGAGCATGCGGTCTTTCACCTGTATCGAGGTGTCCTGGCACTGATTCACGAGGTTGCTGATCGCTACCGCTGGCCGCTGGTTGATGCGCGTGACGTTGAGGGTGTGCTTATTCCATCTGTTGTGACGCGTTTTCCGGGGCCTGAGTTGGCTGAGTTGACTGAGCTGGCAGACAATGCTGAAACCTGGCTTGCAGGCGTTATCGCAGCATGGCAGCGCCTGCAGGCGCCGCCGCAGCCGATCGATAACTCGACCAACTCGCTGATTGCCAGCAGTGCTACGCCGGTCAGCGAGTGGACTAGTGCTCAGGCAGAGGAGGCGCTGCAGGAAATTTCCCGTCGCGTGCGCGCCTATCGTGATGGCATGCAGGAATGGTGAAGATGGCATCGCGGATGCCCTGAATCCGGTGCTGTGTTACACTGCGCGCAATTCAGACAGGAGATATCAGCAATGCCTTCACCCTTCCTTGAAATCGTCGAGCTCGCCAATGGCAAGGTTGCTCTGCGCCGTTCCGACGAAGAGGGTGAGCCGTTGGTGGTCATCGAGTTTTCCCGCGATGCACGGGAATATTTGCAAGAAAGCTATATTGAAGTCGCCAAGGCGATGATCAGTGCTGGAATGCAGGCGGCTGGTCAGATGATGGATGACGACGACGAGGTTATTCCTGAGAGTCGCGTCCTGCATTGAGTGATAGTAGAGACATGGAAAAGGCCAGCAGCTAGCTGGCCTTTTTTGTGGCTGACTGCGGATTTCCGCAGGTTGGCAGCGTCCTCATGCTTGCGCTAGTCGCCCGCTCGAGTCGGGCGAGTACTGGATGAACCCTCCGTCATCCCGCATTCGGTGCACTGCCTTGGTCTAATACCCCCGCGTCGCGTTACCTCGGGTTTCCGCGAACGAAGAAGCTTTTTGTGCATTATCAGCCGAGGTGGACATTCAGGCTATGACACCGGCCGGCCTGGGCTGCCCGTTCAAGGCGGGGTGCTATGCAGTGGTCATGGTCTAGCCAACTGACAACAGTGTGGCTGCCACCCATCTTGAGCAGGTCGCAGCAGAGCTTCAAGCTATCCATGCCAGCCTTGGAGCGTACGATCATAATTCTTTGCGGGTCCAGGTTGGCGCCTCGCAGCCATTGTTGGCTGACCGCCGTCGGCGGATCAATCAGGGTCAACCAGCGCCGGCAGTCTTTCTGGCTAAGCTCGCGTAATACTGGAGCCAACCATTGCAGGCACTGGCGGGCGCTGCCCTGGAGGGTCATTTCGCTGTAGCTGCCTTCTGACTCTTCGTCCTGTGGCACGGTGGGCGCTGACTGTTCGAATGCGCGGTGCTTCAGGCGGGTAGCCATCAGAGCGTTGTGAAACAGGTCAGTTTGAGTCAGTGTCTGTTGCTCGGTGCGGGCGTACTGCATGATCAGCTCCTCAGCGACGGATAACTCCGACGCTTAAACCTTCAATGGTAAGTTCCTGTTCTGCGAGATCGACTTCAATTGGTTTGAAGTCAGGGTTCTCCGCGATCAACGAGACCTTGCGGCCCTGACGCTGAAAGCGTTTGACTGTTACTTCTTCCCCTATGCGGGCGACAATTACCTGTCCGTTACGTGCTTCGCTGGTGCGATGTACTGCCAGCAGGTCGCCATCCATGATGCCGATATCTTTCATGCTTTCTCCCTGCACGCGCAGCAGATAATCGGCGCTCGGAGTGAAAAAGTCGGGCGAGATGCGGCAGTGATCTTCAATATTTTCCAGGGCCAGGATCGGGGCGCCTGCGGCAACCCGGCCGATAACGGGTAGCTGATCATCGTTTGCTTCGCCTTCGGACTCTGGCAGTCGGATACCGCGAGAGGCGCCGGGGATCATTTCGATTGCGCCCTTGCGGGCCAGGGCGCGCAGATGGTCTTCAGCTGCATTGGGCGACTTGAAACCCAGCGTCTTTGCAATGTCGACCCGAGTTGGCGGGTAGCCATTGCTGTCCATGTATTCCTTAATGAACGCTAGAACCTGCTGTTGTCGCGCGGTAAGTTTCTGCATGGCTGGTTGCCTGTGTTTTTATCCAGTATCTGGGATTATATACAGTTGTTTGGTCTCGGCAACCCCAAATTTGGATGGCTAGGAGGGGCATGGGTTCGGATAGGTACTAAAAAGAGGGCGTAAGTACGACTGATTGCCACAGGGAGAGGAGTTGGGGTTGACACTAAAATCGTTTTAAACGTATGTTTGAAACGATTGTTTGTCTTACTGGGGGAGCGCATGGCGCAGTCCGATACGGTCAAGCGTATTCTTGACGCGGCCGAACAGCTGTTTGCAGAGAAAGGCTTTGCCGAAACGTCTCTGCGTCTTATTACCAGCAAGGCTGGCGTCAACCTGGCGGCAGTCAACTACCACTTCGGTTCCAAGAAGGCGCTGATCCAGGCGGTATTCGTGCGCTTCCTTGATCCGTTTGTCAGTAGCCTTGAAAAGGAACTGGATCAGCATGAGGCGCGCGGTAAGGATGCACCGCTCAGTCTTGAGGTCCTGCTTGAAATGCTGGTGCATCAGGCACTGGCGGTAAAGCCGCGCAACGGTCACGACCTGTCGACCTTCATGCGTCTGCTTGGTTTGGCATTCAATCAAAGCCAGGGGCATCTGCGCAAATACCTCAGCGAAGTGTATGGCAAGGTATTTCAGCGCTATATGCAACTGCTGGTCGGTGCTGTGCCGGGCATTCCGCCGCAGGAGCTGTTTTGGCGCGTGCATTTCATGCTGGGCAGCGCAGCGTTCACTATGTCCAGTATGAAGGCGTTGCGCGCGATTGCTGAGGCTGAACTTGGTGAACCGCGGCAGGTCGATGACGTGTTGCGCCTGATGGTCCCGTTCCTGGCGGCCGGCATGCGCGCCGAGAGCGCCTCAGTGGCGCGTGCGGAAGTCGTTTCGCCCTGAGACTCCATTTACCTCGGCTGCGCCGTCCGCTAAGGTGTGCGCAGCGCTGGAGGTGACATGCAGCTCGATCATATCCATATTTCCCTTACTAATCAGACGCTGGTTGGCTACTGCGACGGCCTGCCGGTCTGCTGTTATGGTGTCTCTACGGCGCTCAATGGCGCGGGCGAACAGGAAGGCTCCGGGTGCACCCCTCGGGGGGCGCACAGGGTGCGTGCCCGGATCGGCGATGGGCAGCCGCTGGGAGCGGTTTTTATCGGGCGCAGACCCACTGGTGAAGTCTGGTCGCAGGCGTTGGCTGAGCAGTTCCCTAAGCGCGACTGGATTCTGACCCGAATTCTCTGGCTGTGTGGCGAGCAGGTCGGCTTCAACCGGGGTGGCCGGGTTGACTCCCAGCGCCGCTATATCTATCTGCATGGTACCGGTGACGATCAACCAATGGGCGAACCGCTCTCGCATGGATGTATTCGTCTTCGTAACGCCGACATGCTGGAACTGTTCGAGCGCACGCCGGTCGGTTGTAGCGTTCAAATCGACGCGCATTGATTGCGCGTTTTCGTTTTTCAGGAGAAGCAATATTGAAACAGGGTGCCTTGATGCTGGACCTGCCTGGCCTGTGGCTGGAAGCAGAAGACAGGCAGTTGTTGCGTCAGCCGGAAGTGGCCGGTCTGATTTTGTTCGCGCGCAATACCGAGTCGCCCAGGCAGGTTGCTGAGCTGGTACGTGCCATTCGTGCAGAGCGTCCCGATATGCTGATTGCCATCGATCAGGAAGGTGGTCGGGTGCAGCGCCTGCGCCGTGATGTGTTGCGCCTGCCGGCGCTCGCGGATGTGGCTGCGGTCGATGCTGAGCCGGTCGAGTCCGTTGCGCGAGCGGCGGCCTGGGTCATGGCGACTGAAATGTTGGCCTGCGGCATCGATATCAGCTTTGCGCCGGTGCTGGATCTTGATCACGGGCGCAGCCAGGTTATTGGCAATCGCTCGCTGGGCGGTGACCCGGACCGGGTGTCGCGTCTCGCTGGGGCTTATATTGACGGGCTGCATGCGGCAGGTATGGCTGCGACCGGCAAGCATTTCCCTGGTCATGGCTGGGCCGAGGCGGACTCGCACTTTGCTCTGCCGATAGACGAGCGGTCGCTGGACGACATTCGCCGCACTGACCTGGTGCCCTTCGCGGCACTGGCCGGCAAGCTGGACGGCATCATGCCGGCGCATGTGGTTTATTCGCAGGTTGACCCGCTTCCTGCTGGCTTCTCGACCCGCTGGTTGCAAGACATTCTGCGTGCCGATCTGGGGTTTGACGGGGTGATTTTCAGTGATGACCTGACTATGGCTGGCGCGCATGCGGTCGGCGGCATGGACGCGCGCATTGACGCCGCGCAGGCGGCTGGTTGCGACATGCTGTTGATTTGTAATGATCGTGCCGCGGCCGAGGAGGGGTTGGTGCATGCTCAGAAGCAGCAGCTCCAATGTCCATCGCGGATTGCTCGTATGCTTACTCGCACGCCGGCGGGATCCGATTATCGTGCTACGCCCCAGTGGCGTCAGGCTGTTACCTTGCTGAGGGAGTTTGACCTGGTTTGAATGATTTTATCGAACAGCTGCCGGAGCAGTTGCAGCTTGACCAACTGCCGTTGATTGGTGAAGCGTGGATATATCATGTTTTCGCCGTGGTGCTGGCCTCACTGGTTGCTGCCTACGTTGCCAAGCGGGTGCTGGATCATGTGCAAAAGCGTGCTGAGCGCACCCGTAATATATGGGATGACGCATTGGTTGAGGCGGCGCGGCGTCCGGCGTGGGTTTTGATCTGGAGTATGGGGTTGATGTGGGCAGCGCGGATCACCGCGTTGCAGATGGATGACAGTTTGGCCGCCGTACTGGATCAGGTGCAGCGCGTGCTGCTGATCGTACTGCTGACCTGGTTTATTCTGCGCATGATGCGGCAGGTCGAGCTGCGCCTCGTGGACCCCGCTTATCGGGAAACGCCAGCCGATCAGACAACCGTCAGCGCCCTTGGCAAGCTGCTACGTGCTTCAGTGGTGATCACTGCGGTCTTGGTCGTGCTGCAATCATTGGGCTACAGCATTTCTGGGGTGCTGGCGTTCGGCGGCATTGGTGGCATAGCGGTAGGCTTTGCCGCCAAGGACCTGCTGGCCAACTTCTTTGGGGGGCTGATGATTTATCTTGATCGCCCCTTCGTGGTTGGTAATTGGGTGCGTTCGCCAGATCGCAATATCGAAGGGACAGTTGAAGAGATAGGTTGGCGCCTGACCCGTATTCGCACCTTCGATAAACGGCCGCTGTACATCCCCAATGCGGTGATTGCCAGCATCGTGGTTGAAAACCCGTCACGCATGACGCATCGGCGTATTTATGAACACATTGGCATTCGCTATGACGACATTGCACGAATGGAGCCGATTGTTGCGGAGGTGCGCAAGATGTTGCAGGCGCACGAGGATATTGATCAGGGCCAGACCTTGATGGTGTTTTTTGACCGCTGTTCGCCGTCCTCGGTCGATTTCTTTATCTACTGTTTTACCACGCCGGTCTGGGCCGAGTTCCACCGTGTGAAAGAGGATGTGCTGCTGAAGATATTGGCCATTGTCGACAAGCACGAAGCGCAGGTGGCGTTCCCGACGTCGACCATTCATTTGCCTGATGCGCTGGAGTTGCGTCGTGCTCAGGTTGAAGGTGGGCGGCAACGCGAGTCCGCGCCTGAACTTCAGGAGCATGGCGCATGAGCGGAATCTGGGGTGTCATCGGCGGTACCGGGCTCAGTGCGCTCGACGGTCTTGAAGTGGAGGGTGAAGAGTTCATTCAGACCCCGTGGGGGGCGCCCTCAGCGCCGGTTGTTCGCGGTCGCATTGGTGGGCAGCGGGTCTGCTTTTTGGCGCGACATGGGCACCCCCATCGGATACCGCCGCATCGGGTCAACTATCGCGCCAATCTCTGGGCGCTGCGCGAGGCGGGTGTTGATCGCATTGTTGCGGTTAACGCTGTCGGCGGGATGCATCCCGCGTTGGGCACGGGCGCGTTCTGTGTGCCGGACCAGATAATCGATTACACCTGGGGGCGGGCGTCTACCTACTTCGAGGACGATCTGGAAGCGGTCACCCACATTGACTTCACATCGCCCTACGACGAACCGTTGCGGCAGCAACTGCTTGAGGTGCTGCACACACAAGGGCATCGGTGCCTGCCGGGCGGAGTCTATGCTGCGACTCAGGGGCCACGGTTGGAGACGGCGGCAGAGATCCGCCGGCTTGAGCGCGATGGTGCTGACCTGGTCGGCATGACCGGTATGCCGGAGGCTGCATTGGCCCGTGAGCTGGGGCTGGCGTATGCCTGTCTGGCTCTAGTAGTGAATCCGGCCGCTGGCAAGGCAGCTGAGGTGATCACCATGGAGGCGATCGAGGCGGTGGTCGCGGCGGGTATGGAGCAGGTCAAACTCGTGCTGCAGCAGCTACTAAAGGATTCACCGCGCCTCTGATTGCGCGGTGAATCAACCATCAGCGCTGGATCAGCGGCTGATGGTCACCAGCATGCCGAGACTCTGGTGGTCCAGATAGTGGACCTCACCCGGGCGCAACGCGCGGGTTTGATGCAAAAACTCAGAGATTAAGGGTGTGGCGGACTGCAGTTGCAGCTCTGCCGCTGAACGGTTGCGCCAGAATGCGACTTTCACTTCGGTCAGATTTTCCTGCCGCAGATTGACCAAGCCCTGAACCGGGTAGATCCCGTTTTCCGCGGTGCCGCGATGGAGGGCGACAACCAGGTCGTTCTCCAGTGGTTGTGACCAGGCCTGGTGAAGATAGATCTGGTAGCCGCTTTGCTCCAGTTTGCGTGCCTGATTGCGCAAGCGGTAACGGGTCTGGTCGATTGCCCGCACGTCAGGGCGAGCCGTACCCTCCAGGTCAACTGCCTCCGCTTCCCAGTCCGGGTTGGGGCTGGTGCCCTGTACCAGGGGCGCCGAGGGTTGCCCGAAGAACATCACCTCAACCAGATAGTCTTCTGCGCTGGCGGTCAGCGAGAAGCTGGCCAGTGCGGTGAGCAGCGAGATGGAGAGCAGTTTGCTCAACAGTTTCATGGGCGTTTTCCTTTGCCTTTAGTGGTGTCTTTCGGGGTGTCGGTCAAGCGTTCAAAGAGTGCTTCAACGGTGTTGAGGCGCAGTTCGGCATTGCCCATGGGCGAATTGAAGCGAAATACCGTCGCGCCTTCAAGTCGATAACGCTGTGGGTTGTCCTGGATCATGCGTACCAGCACCATCGGATCAATACGCGTGTCGGCGGCGAATTCGATCCGGCCATGCTCGGCACCAACGTCAATCTTGGTGATGCCCAGCGGCTCGCAACGCAGTTTTAGGGAGGTGATTCGGAACAGGGTCTTGACCGGTTCCGGCAGCAGGCCGAAGCGGTCAATCATTTCAACCTGAAGATCTTTCAGTGCATCCTCGTCCGCAGCGTTGGCGATGCGCTTGTACAGAATCAGGCGGGCGTGCACGTCCGGCAGGTAATCCTCCGGAATCAGCGCCGGCAGGCGCAGATTGATATCCGTTCCGCCGCCCAGCGGCTGTTCCAGCTCCGGCTGTTTGCCTTGCTTGATGGCTTTGACGGCGCGTTCAAGCATCTCCATGTACAGGGTGAAGCCGACGGCCTGAATCTGGCCGCTCTGGCCTTCGCCCAGCAGTTCACCGGCACCGCGGATTTCCAGGTCGTGGGTGGCGAGGGTAAAGCCGGCGCCCAGGTCCTGGGCCGCGGCGATCGCCTCAAGGCGTTTTTCTGCATCGCTGGTGACCTTGCGGCCTTCGGGGGTCAGCAGGTAGGCGTAGGCTTGGTGATGGCTGCGGCCAACGCGTCCGCGCAGCTGGTGCAGCTGGGCCAGGCCGAACTTGTCGGCACGCTCGATGATGATGGTGTTGGCGCTGGGCACGTCGATGCCGGTTTCGATGATGGTGCTGGTGACCAGAATGTTGAAGCGGCGATGGTAGAAATCGCGCATCACCTGCTCGAGTGCACGTTCGGGCATCTGGCCGTGGCTGATGCCGATGCGTGCTTCCGGCACCAGTTCGGCGAGGTCGGCAGCGCACTTCTCGATGGTTTCGACGTCGTTGTGCAGATAATAGACCTGACCGCCGCGCAGCAGCTCACGCAAAATGGCTTCTTTGACCACGGGTTTTTGCTGCACCATGACAAAGGTCTTGACTGACAGCCGGCGCGCGGGCGGCGTGGCAATGATCGACAGGTCGCGCATGCCGGAGAACGACATGTTCAGCGTGCGCGGAATCGGCGTGGCTGTCAGGGTCAGTACATCGACTTCGCTGCGCAGCGCTTTCAGTGCCTCCTTCTGGCGCACGCCAAAGCGGTGTTCTTCGTCGATGATGACCAGACCGAGATCCTGGAACTGGACGTCGCCCTGCAGCAGCTTGTGGGTGCCGATCATGATATCGACCTTGCCCTCGGCCAGCTCGGCGGCCGCGGCTTTGACTTCCTTGGCGGACTTGAAGCGCGACATTACCTCGACGCGTACCGGCCAGTTGGCAAAGCGGTCCTTGAAGCTGTTGTAGTGTTGCTGGGCGAGCAGGGTGGTCGGCACCAGGACCGCGACCTGCTTGCCGCTGTGCACCGCGAGAAAGGCCGCGCGCATGGCGACTTCGGTCTTGCCGAAGCCGACGTCGCCGCAGACCAGCCGGTCCATCGGCTGCGGGCTGGTCATGTCCTTGAATACTGCTTCGATAGCGGCCAACTGGTCGGCGGTTTCCTCAAACGGGAAGTCGTCGGCAAAGCACTGGTAGTCCTGCTCCGGGTCGGCGAAGCTGAAGCCCTGGCGCGCCGCGCGGCGGGCGTAAACGTCGAGCAGTTCGGCGGCGACGTCGCGAACCTTCTCGGCGGCCTTGCGCCGTGCCTTCTGCCATTGATCAGAGCCCAGACGGTGCAGCGGCGCACTGTCGTCATCGCTGCCGGAGTAGCGGGCAATCAGGTGCAGGTTGGCGACCGGCACGTACAGCGTCGCCTCGTCGGCGTACTCGAGCACCAGAAACTCGGCCTGTTGGTCTTCAACAGTCAGGTTGGTGAGGCCCCGATAGCGGCCGACGCCGTGGTCGATATGAACCACCGGCGCGCCTTCGCGCAGCTCGGTCAGGTTGCGAATGACCGCGTCGCCTAGGTCCGTCGCCTTGCCACGGCGGCGGCGCTGCATTACGCGCTGGCCGAATAGCTGGCTTTCGGCGATCAGGGCGACGGCAGCACTGTTGATCAGCATGCCCTGGTCGAGCGGCGCGATGGTGATGGCGACGGGGCTGCTGCCGGCGTTGAATGCCGGCCAGCTGTCAACGTCGTCAGGTTTGATCTGAATGCGGGCCAACAGCTCGGTCAGCGCTTCGCGGCGGCCGGCGGTTTCAGCGACAAACAGAGTGCGCCCCGGATGCTGTTGCAGAAAGCGTTGCAGCGCCTGTAGTGGATTTTCCAGCTTGTTGTCGATAGCCAGTTCCGGCGGCTGCGGGCAATCAAATACGCTGGCCTGCGATTCGTCCGGACGATCCTGATGGCAGACAACGCGGGGATGCCGCTTGAGCAGGGCAAAGACTTCCTCGACCGGCAGAAACAGTTCGCTCGGCGGCAGCAGCGGGCGGGTTGGATCGACGCCTTGCTCGGTATGCCGGGTACGTACGTCCTGCCAGAAGTGTTCGGCGTTCTGCTCGATGCCCGGCAGGGTAAACAAGCGGGTGTTGTCTGGCAGGTAGTCGAACAGGCTCGCCAGTTCGTCGAAGAACAGCGGCAGATAGTACTCGATGCCCGGCGGAATCAGGCCCTCGCTCAGATCCATGTACAGTGGGCAGCGCCGGTGGTCGACTTCGAAGCGCTCGCGGAAACGTGCGCGAAAGCCCGTCAGTGCTGATTTGTCGAGGGGGAATTCCTTGGCCGGCAGCAGGTGAATACGGTCAACCTTGTCGATCGAACGCTGGGTTTCCGGGTCGAAGGTCCGCAGCGTTTCGATCTCGTCGTCCAACAGGTCGATGCGGTAGGGCAGGGTGCTGCCCATCGGATACAGGTCCAGCAGTGCGCCGCGCACGGCGTAGTCGCCGTGCTCGTAGACGGTATCAACGCATCGATAGCCGGCGGCATCAAGATTGATGCGCATCTGATCGATGTCCAACTGCTGACCGATTTCGAGCAACAGCACCGAGCCGCCGAGGAAGTCGCGTGGCGGCAGCCGGTGCAGCACGGTAGTCATCGGGACGACCAGAATGCCCTGGCCAATGCGGGGCAGCTGGAACAGTGTCCTGAGTCGTTGCGAAATAATGTCCTGGTGCGGCGAGAAGCGGTCGTAGGGCAGCGTCTCCCAGTCAGGGAAGCTGACGACCGGCAGTTGCGGCGCAAAGAAGTGCAGTTCCTGTTCAAGGCTATCAGCGGACGCGGTGTCCGGCGTGATGACCAGGCTCAGGCCATTGTGTTGCTGTGCACCCTCGGCGATGGCCAGGGCGCGGGCGGCGCCCTGTAATCCGGTCCAGTACAGACGATTACCGGTGGTGGCCTTCAGGGGAGGGGTTAGCAGCAGCTTGGATGCGGGCATGCGGTGGCTCGTGAGGTCGGTTCGGGGTTGCGCTGGCCAGCGGCCGGCTGACAAAGGCAGGCAGTTTAACGCGCTCGCTGCGATTGTGCCCGCACCGGCTGGATTTTGTCCTGATCATTGCCTATGGCGCGCGCTGAAAGCATAATATGCGCCCTTTGGTTATCAAGACTTGGAAGGTAAAGCCGTGACTCAAGCCCAATTTGAGCAGTGTCTGGAAAACTGGACGGACCGTGAAGCCACCGCTGAGGCGATGATTCCTTTGATTGGTCGTCTGTACCGTGAGCATAACGTTGTCACCTCCATCTACGGTCGTGGCCTGGTCAATCGCTCGGTTATCAGCCTGCTGAAATCTCACCGTTTCGCTCGTCAGATCGACGACAACGAGCTGTCTGTTCACGACACCTTCCCGGTTCTGAAAGAACTGCTGGATCTGAATCTGGGTCCGGCCTCTATCGACCTGGCACGGCTGGTCAACAAGTTCCGCGCCTCTGGCAGCGACGACCTGAACGCCTTCCTGCGCGTCGAGCTGGCCAGTGTCATCGGTGGCACTGGTGAGCGTCGCCAGGGTCGCGACGTTGTGCTGTATGGTTTCGGTCGCATCGGCCGACTGCTGGCGCGCATCTTGATCGAGAAGGCGGGGGCTGGTGATGGCCTGCGCCTGCGTGCCATCGTTGTTCGCAAGGGTGCACCCAACGACCTGGCCAAGCGCGCTAGCTTGCTGCGCCGCGATTCGGTTCATGGTTCCTTCCAGGGCACTATCACCATCGATGAAGAAAACAACACCATCACGGCTAACGGCAACCTGATTCAGGTTATCTACGCCAGCGACCCGACCAGTATCGATTACACAGCCTACGGTATCGAAGACGCCATCGTGGTCGACAACACTGGCGTATGGCGCGATGAGGCTGGCCTGTCTCAGCACTTGCAGTGCAAGGGCGCTTCCCAGGTTGTGCTGACTGCGCCGGGCAAGGGCGATCTGAAGAACATCGTGCATGGCATCAACCACGCGGCCATCACGCCGGAAGACAAGATCATCTCCGCTGCGTCCTGCACCACTAACGCGATCGTGCCAGTGCTGAAGGCGATCAACGACAAGTTCGGTATCGTCAATGGTCACGTTGAGACAGTTCACTCGTACACCAACGACCAGAACCTGATCGACAATTTCCACAAGGGCAACCGTCGTGGCCGTAGCGCGGCGCTGAACATGGTTATCACCGAAACCGGTGCTGCCAAGGCGGTTGCCAAGGCGCTGCCTGAGCTGGCTGGCAAGCTGAGCGGTAACGCTATCCGTGTGCCGACGCCAAACGTCTCCATGGCGATCCTGAATCTGAATCTGGAACAGTCGACTGATCGCGATGAGGTCAACGACTACCTGCGTCACATGGCGTTGCACTCCGACCTGCACAAGCAGATTGACTTCACCAACTCGCAGGAAGTGGTTTCCACTGACTTCGTGGGTTCGCGTCACGCTGGTGTCGTCGATGCCGAAGCAACCATCTGCAATGACAATCGTGTCATTCTGTACGTCTGGTACGACAACGAGTTCGGCTACAGCTGCCAGGTTGTCCGCATTCTGGAAGACATGGCCCATGTGAATTCGCCGGCGTTCCCGGCCTGATTCCTTGGGTGGCAAGAAAAAAAGGCGCTTCGGCGCCTTTTTTTTGTTTTGCTGCCTGATGGGGGGGCAGGTTAGCGCAAAAGGGCGCTGCGCAGATCGTCGGACAGGCCGTTTGGTGCCAGCCAGATGCCGAGGTACAGCTCCGCCAGTCCCGGAGTAGTGCTTTGAAAGCTGAGCTGGCCGTTGTGATGCAGCAACAGCTCGCCTTCGGCTGTGCGGGTCAGGCTGTAGGTGTCGCCGTCGCGGACATCGGCGAAGTGCGCGTGCAGTTGCTCAATCTCGTCCAATAGCGGGTTGAGTCGGGATCGGGGGTGTTGGCGTTTGAGCGTTACCATGGCGGCTTTGATCATGTCGTCCCGGTCGATCGAGCGGTGATATTGCAGCGTCAGGCGGATCGGCTGCTGGCTCTCCAGTAACCGGGTCAGGTTGCTGTTGCCCGGCGCATAGAGTGTGGCGGTGTAGATATCCATGAAGAGGTAGCGAAACAGGTGCTGGTTACGTGTGGCCAGGCTCACATCGGTGGTCGCTGTGACGCTTGTTGAGACGAGTAGCAACAGGGCGCTCAGAAGGGTTGCCGGCAGTGACATGCGGGTTTCCTTTGTTGGCTGTTTTGTGATCAGTGTACGCCGTTGCGGCCGGTTGGCGGTTAACGCTGTTTCCGTTGGTCGGATACAGTGTTTCCGCGTGTTTCATGAATGCGCGGTCAGGGCTGCCGGCGTTATCGATTTCATCAATGAGGCCGATTAAAAAACCGAAAAATCCAAGGGCTCGGTAGCATTGAGGTGTCATGCTCTTTATACTTGGCGGGATTTTTTATGGGGGTTTGAGGCTGCCCCGGCCACTACTTTAATCTACCTTCGGCTCGGGTGGATTCCGGTATCTGTGCATGCTCTGGCGGCCCGCCCGTGAAGATTTCAAACAGTGATTAGGCTATTCGTATGATAAAAATCAAACGGGGCTTGGATCTGCCAATCACCGGTTCTCCCGAACAGCGCATTGAAGACGCTCGTGCGGTGCGTAGTGTCGCCGTTGTCGGCTTCGACTACCACGGCATGAAGCCGACCATGGAAGTGCGTGAGGGAGATCGGGTCAAACTTGGACAGGTTCTGTTCAGCGACAAGAAAACTCCGGGCGTAGTCTTTACCGCGCCTGCCGCTGGTGTCGTCAGCGCAATCAATCGTGGTGATAAGCGTGTCCTGCAGTCGGTGGTTATCGATATCGACGGTGATGACGCCGAAAGCTTTGCCGCCCATGACGCAAATGCCCTAAACGGTCTGGCACCGCAGCAGGTCCGTGAGCAGTTGATCAGCTCCGGTCTGTGGACAGCGCTGCGTACCCGTCCATTCAGCAAGACTCCGGCGGTCGATGCTGAGCCCAGTTCGATTTTTGTCACCGCAATGGACTCCAATCCGCTGGCAGCTGATCCCGCTGTCATCATCAAGGAGCACGCTGCTGATTTCGAGAACGGCTTGAAGGTTCTGTCTCGTCTCGCCAAGGTCTGGCTGTGCAAGGCCGATGGTGTCAGCCTGCCGGGCGAAGGCCTGAGTGGTGTCAGCACTGAGAGCTTTGCCGGTCCGCACCCTGCTGGCCTGCCGGGTACCCACATTCACCACCTGGATCCGGTGAGCGAAAGCAAGAGCGTCTGGCAGATCAACTACCAGGACGTGATCGCCTTTGGCGTGCTGTTCACAGAGGGTCGTATCTGGACTGACCGCTATGTCGCCCTGGCGGGTCCGCAGGTCGAGAAGCCGCGCCTGTTGAAGACGCGTCTGGGTGCCAATCTGGACGAGCTGACTGCCGGTGAGTTGAAGTCCGGTAACAATCGCGTGATTTCGGGTTCCGTCTTTGGCGGCCGCGCAGCACGTGGTCCAGTTGCCTTCCTGGGACGCTTCCATTCGCAGGTATCTGTGCTGCTGGAAGGTACTGAACGCCAGATGCTGCATTACCTGCGCGCGGGTGCCAACAAGCACTCGGTGCTCAATATCTTCATTTCCAAGCTGAACCCGTCCCGGCTGTTCAACTTTGATACCAGCACCAACGGCAGTCCGCGAGCCATGGTGCCGGTAGGCAACTATGAAATGGTCATGCCGCTGGACATTCTGCCGACCCAACTGCTGCGTTATCTGGTAGTGGGCGACACAGACATGGCTCAGAAGCTGGGTGCCCTGGAGCTGGATGAAGAAGATCTGGCGCTGTGCAGTTACGTCTGCGCTGGCAAGTACGAGTACGGCCCGATTCTTCGGGATAACCTGACTCGCATCGAGAAGGAGGGCTGATATGGGCCTGCGTGCATTCCTCGACAAGATCGAGCATAACTTCGAGAAGGGCGGCAAACACGAAAAGTGGTATGCCCTTTACGAAGCCGTTGATACCTTCTTCTACCGCCCGGGCAGTGTCACCAAGACAACCGCCCACGTGCGCGACGGTCTTGACCTCAAGCGCATGATGATCACTGTATGGCTGTGCACCTTCCCGGTGATTTTCTACGGGATGTACAACATCGGTTTTCAGGCTAACACCATCTATGCGGGTAACCCGGATCTGCTGGCTGCTCAGGATAACTGGCGTCTGGCACTGATCGCGATGTTTGCCGGGTTTGATCCGGCCAGCCTCTGGGACAACCTCATCCACGGCGCTGCCTACTTCCTCCCGGTATACGCCGTAACCTTCCTGGTTGGTGGCTTCTGGGAAGTGGTATTCGCCTCCATCCGCAAGCACGAAGTGAACGAAGGCTTCTTCGTTACCTCCATCCTGTTTGCCCTGATCGTTCCGCCTAGCATCCCGCTGTGGCAGGTTGCGTTGGGTATCAGCTTTGGTGTCGTGATCGGCAAGGAAGTGTTTGGTGGTACTGGTAAGAACTTCCTCAACCCAGCGCTGACCGGTCGTGCATTCCTGTTCTTTGCCTACCCGGCCCAGATGTCCGGTGATGCAGTCTGGACTGCGGTTGATGGCTTCGCTGGTGCAACCGCGTTGAGCATGGCTGCTTCCGGTGGCGTTGAACAGATTGTCGGCAGTGGTCTGACCTGGCTGAATGCCTTCTACGGCAACATGCAGGGGTCCATGGGTGAAGTCTCTACCCTGGCCATTTTCATCGGCGGTGCGGTACTGCTGCTGACCAAGATCGCCAACTGGCGCATCGTTGCTGGTGTCATGATCGGCATGATTGCTACCAGCCTGCTGTTCAACAGCATTGGCTCGGATAGCAACCCGATGTTTGCCGTGCCGTGGTACTGGCATATGGTGATCGGTGGCTTTGCCTTCGGCATGATCTTCATGGCAACCGATCCGGTGTCGGCGTCGATGACCAATACCGGCAAGTGGATCTTCGGTGCGCTGATCGGCCTGATGGTCATTCTGATCCGCGTCGTCAACCCGGCATTCCCTGAGGGGATGATGCTGGCGATCCTGTTCGCCAACCTCTTTGCGCCGCTCATTGACCACTTCGTGGTTCAGGCCAACATCAAACGGAGGCTTGCACGTAATGTCCAGTAAGAAAGAATCCGTTGCCCGCACGCTCACGGTAGCGCTGCTCGTCTGTCTGGTCTGCTCCGTCGTGGTGTCAGCCGCTGCGGTTGCACTCAAGCCGGTTCAGACCACCAACAGGCTGCAGGACAAGCAACGCAATATCCTGCAGATTGCCGGCCTGTTCCAGCCCGGCGTCAGCGTCCAGGAGCAGTTCCAGCAGATCACGCCGCGTCTGGTCGATCTGCGCACAGGTGAGTTCAGTGATGCCCAGGATCCGCTGACCTTTGATCAGCAGAAGGCGGCGAAAGATCCGTCGATGTCCGAGCAACTGTCCGGTGAGCAGGACATTGCGAGCATCCGTCGCCGCGCCGACTTCTCCACTGTCTATGTGGTGGAAAACCCTGACGGCAGCATCAAGACCCTGATTCTGCCGATCCACGGTTACGGTCTGTGGTCGACCCTGTATGGCTTCATGGCGCTGGAAAGTGACCTGAAGACCGTCGTCGGTCTGGGCTTCTATCAGCACGCCGAAACGCCTGGTCTTGGTGGTGAAGTAGACAATCCGAACTGGAAGGCGCAGTGGACTGGCAAGGTCGTCTATGACGAATCCGGTAAACCGGCCATCAGCGTCATCAAGGGTGGTGTCGACCCGAGCAACCCGGACGCTGAACACCAGGTCGATGCGCTGGCCGGTGCCACGTTGACCAGTCGCGGTGTAGAGAATCTGGTGCGCTTCTGGCTGGGTGAAGACGGGTTTGGTCCGTTCCTCGAACATCTTCGTGCAGGGGAGGCATAATCATGGCTAAAGCCACTGCCAAACAGGTTCTGTTCGAACCTATTTTCAGCAACAACCCGATTGCCCTGCAGATCCTCGGTATCTGTTCGGCGTTGGCGGTCACCACCAGCCTTAACGTGACTCTGGTCATGTGTATCGCGCTGACGTCGGTAACTGCGCTGTCCAACTTCTTCATTTCCATCGTTCGCAACCAGATCCCCAGCTCGATCCGTATGATCGTGCAGATGGTGATCATCGCGTCGCTGGTAATCGTGGTTGATCAGGTGCTCAAGGCGTACGCCTATAGCATCAGCAAGCAGTTGTCGGTTTTCGTCGGTCTGATCATCACCAACTGTATCGTGATGGGTCGTGCTGAAGCCTTCGCCATGCAGAACCCGCCGCATATGAGCTTCCTGGACGGTGTAGGTAACGGTCTGGGTTACAGCTTCATTCTGATCTGCGTCGCGGTCATCCGTGAGCTGTTCGGTGCCGGCAAGCTGTTCGGCATTGAGATCCTGCCGCTGGTCAGCGCTGGTGGCTGGTACCAGCCCAACGGTCTGCTGCTGCTGCCGCCGTCTGCGTTCTTCATCATTGGTCTGATCATCTGGGCGCTGCGCTCCTGGAAGAAAGATCAGGTGGAAGCTGCAGAGTTCAAGATGGCGCCGCAAAGCCGTGCTATGAAGGAGGCCATGTAAGCCATGATTGAACATTACATCAGCCTGCTGGTGCGGGCGATTTTCGTAGAAAACATGGCGCTGGCCTTCTTCCTGGGGATGTGTACGTTCATTGCAATCTCCAAGAAGGTGCAGACCGCTATTGGTCTGGGCGTTGCGGTTGTTGTCGTACAGGCAATCACCGTACCGGCCAACAACCTGATCTATACCTATCTGCTCAAGGATGGCGCACTGGCTTGGGCCGGTCTGCCAAACGTCGATCTCAGCTTCCTGGGTCTGCTCAGCTACATCGGTGTGATCGCGGCCATTGTTCAGATTCTGGAGATGCTGCTCGACAAGTTCGTGCCTGCGCTTTACAACGCGCTGGGCGTGTTCCTGCCGTTGATCACCGTGAACTGCGCGATCATGGGTGCGTCTCTGTTCATGGTTGAGCGTGACTATGCCTTCGGTGAAAGCGTGGTCTACGGTGTTGGCGCCGGTGTTGGCTGGGCGCTGGCTATCGTTGCGCTGGCAGGTATCCGTGAAAAGCTCAAGTACAGCGATGTACCGGACGGGCTGCGTGGTCTGGGCATCACCTTCATTACTGTTGGTCTGATGTCGCTGGGCTTCATGTCCTTCTCCGGCGTGCAACTGTAAGAGGAGCTGTAACTGATGAACATGGAAATCTATTTAGGCGTAGGGATGTTTACCGCGATTGTATTGTCGCTGGTTGCCATCATCCTGATCGCTCGTTCCAAGCTGGTCAGCAGCGGCGACGTCACCATCGAGATCAATGGTGAGCGTACGGTTACCGTTGCTGCTGGTTCGAAGCTGCTGAATACCCTGTCTGCCAACGGCATTTTCCTGTCCTCCGCCTGTGGTGGCGGTGGTACCTGCGCCCAGTGCAAGTGCATCGTCGAAAGCGGTGGCGGCGAAATGCTGCCGACCGAAGAGTCGCACTTCACCAAGCGCGAGGCGAAGGAAGGCTGGCGTTTGTCCTGCCAGACTCCGGTCAAGCAGGATATGAAGATCGAAGTGCCGGAAGAAGTGTTTGGTGTGAAGAAGTGGGAGTGCACGGTCGAGTCCAACCCGAACGTTGCTACCTTCATCAAGGAGCTGACCCTGAAGCTGCCGGAAGGTGAGAACGTTGACTTCCGCGCTGGCGGCTATGTGCAGCTGGAATGCCCGCCGCACACTGTCCACTACAAGGATTTCGACATTCAGCCGGAATTCCGCGGTGACTGGGACAAGTTCAACCTGTGGAAGTACGTGTCGAAGGTGGATGAAACCACTATTCGTGCCTACTCCATGGCCAACTATCCAGAAGAGAAGGGGCTGGTCAAGTTCAACATTCGTGTTGCTTCGCCGCCGCCCGGTCGTGACGACCTGCCGCCTGGCAAGATGTCGTCCTGGGTGTTCTCGCTGAAGCCGGGTGACAAGGTTACCGTGTACGGTCCGTTCGGTGAGTTCTTTGCCAAGGACACCGATGCCGAGATGGTCTTCATTGGCGGTGGTGCCGGTATGGCGCCGATGCGCTCGCACATCTTCGATCAGCTCAAGCGTCTGAACTCCAAGCGCAAGATGAGCTTCTGGTATGGCGCGCGTTCGCTGCGTGAAGCCTTCTACGTTGAAGAGTACGATCAACTGGCGGCAGAAAACGAGAACTTCCAGTGGCATCTCGCGTTGTCTGATCCGCTGCCGGAAGACAACTGGGAAGGCCCGACCGGCTTCATCCACAACGTGCTGTTCGAGAACTACCTGAAGGACCATCCGGCGCCTGAAGATTGTGAGTTCTACATGTGTGGACCGCCGATGATGAACGCATCCGTGATCAAGATGCTGCAGGACCTTGGTGTCGAACCCGAGAACATCCTGCTCGACGACTTCGGCGGCTAGTATGCGCCCTAGCGTTATCCGGCCCGTTATTGCTGTTGCCTTGGCAGCAGCCCTAACGGGCTGTTTCAATTCTGTAGACCCGGTTGCGGAAATCTACGGCGCAACCATGGGCAGTACCTATTCGATCAAGTGGGTTCCTGTCGAGGATGCTCCGGATGCAGAGACGCTGCAGGCCGACATCGATGGCATGCTTGCGCGGTTTGATGAAGAGGCCTCAACCTGGCGTTCTGATTCTGATATCGCCCGGTTTAATGCGGCACCGGCCGGGACGTGCATGGATATGCCCAACTCCGTGCTCGATATGGTCCGCTTGGCCGAAACCCTCAATCGCGAGAGTAACGGAGCGTTCGATGTAACGGTCGGGCCGTTACTCAAGTTGTGGGGGTTCCATGGCGATCCGCAGCTGCAGGAGGTGCCAAACGCCGATGCGCTTGCCGCGGCCATGCAGACGGTCGGACAGCAGCACCTGCACGTACGTGAGTCCCAACTTTGCAAGGATGTTGCGCTGACTGTCGAGCTGAGTAGTGTTGGCGCCGGCTATATGGTTGACCGGGTGTCTGAACGTCTTGAGCACTACGGCATCAAAAACTATATGGTTGAGATGACGGGAGAACTTAAGGCTGTTGGCCACAAGCCGGGTGACCGGCCATGGCGGATTGCCATTGAAGAGCCGCGAGACGATAACCGCGTGGCTCAGATGATTCTCTCGCTTGATGGTGAGGGCGTTTCAACCTCAGGTGACTATCGTAATTATTTCGAACTTGATGGCCAGCGTTTCTCACATACCTTCGATGCGCGTACCGGGAAGCCGGTGATGCACCGTCTGGCGGCGGTAACCGTGCTGGACCCCTCTGCGGCAAGGGCGGATGGCCTTTCCACAGTGTTGATGATCATGGGTGAGAAGGCCGGATGGGATTATGCTATTGCCCACGACATCGCTGCATTTTTCGTTGTGCGCGACGGCGACACCTTTGAATCCAGGGTGACCCCGCGCTTTGATGCCCTTACCCCGGGCAAGGAGTAAAACATGGTTTGGCTATTGGCTTTTCTGCTCATGCTGCTGTGTGTTGCCGGCATGGCAGTTGGAGTGATGATGGGGCGCAAGCCCATCGCCGGCTCCTGTGGCGGCATTGGTGCTGTGGGTGTCGATAAGGCGTGTGGTATCTGTGGGGGTGACACAACCAAGTGTGAAGAGGCCAGCGCTAACGCCGGTGTGCCTCAGCGCCCAATGAACAAGGATCTGATTCGCGACGCGACCAAGGTCGACTAGTGATTCACGTGTGGCACGTGGCACCCTCTTTTTCCGTGATACAAGGAACAGACTGAATGGCCGTCTATAACTACGACGTGGTGGTGCTGGGCTCAGGCCCGGCGGGTGAGGGCGCGGCGATGAACGCCGCCAAGCATGGCCGCAAGGTGGCCGTGGTCGAGGAGCGCAGGGAAGTTGGTGGTAACTGCACTCATCTCGGAACTATTCCTTCCAAGGCGTTGCGTTATTCGGTCAAGCAGATCATTCAGTTCAACACCAACCCGATGTTCCGCCAGATTGGCGAGCCGCGCTGGTTCTCGTTTCCCGATGTGCTGCGCAGCGCTGAAAAGGTAATGAACAAGCAGGTGGCTTCGCGCACCAGCTACTACGCTCGTAATCGCGTTGATGTGTTCTTCGGCAAAGGCAGCTTTGCTGATGAAAACACCATCGAGGTGGTAGATGGCTCCGGCGCGGTGGAAAAGCTGATCACCAAGGAGGTCATCATTGCCACCGGATCACGCCCGTATCGCCCTGCTGACGTCAACTTCAGCCATCCGCGGATCTATGACAGCGATACTATCCTCAAGCTCAACCATACGCCGCGCACGCTGATTATCTATGGTGCCGGCGTGATCGGCTGTGAGTATGCGTCGATTTTCTGTGGTCTCGGCGTGAAAGTCGACCTGATCGACACCCGTGACCGGCTGCTCAGCTTCCTCGATGATGAAATCTCCGATGCGCTCAGCTATCACCTGCGTAACAGCAGCGTGCTTATCCGACACAATGAGGAGTATGAAAAGATTGAGGGGCTGGATAACCGAGGCGTGGTTCTTCAGCTCAAATCGGGCAAACGACTTAAGGCCGATGCGCTGCTCTGGTGTAACGGGCGTACCGGCAACACTGACGGGCTGGGTCTGGAGAATGTGGCGTTGCATCCCAATGGCCGCGGCCAGCTGGAGGTGGACGAGAACTACCGCACCAGTGTGCCGAATATCTATGCTGTCGGTGACGTGATCGGCTGGCCCAGCCTGGCCAGTGCGGCCTTTGACCAGGGCCGGTCAGCGGCGGGTAACATCGTCAGCAACGACGGCTGGCGCTTTGTCGACGACGTGCCGACCGGGATCTACACCATTCCAGAGATCAGTTCGTTGGGTAAGACCGAGCGCGAGCTCACTGAGGCGTGCGTGCCTTACGAGATTGGCCAGGCCTTTTTCAAGAGTATTGCGCGTGCGCAGATCAGTGGTGAGCCGGTTGGCCTGCTGAAAATTCTGTTCCACCGCGAGACGCTCGAGGTGCTGGGTATCCACTGTTTTGGAGACCAGGCGGCGGAGATTGTGCACATTGGTCAGGCGATCATGAACCAGAAGGATGGGGCCAACACCATCAACTACTTCGTCAACACGACCTTCAACTACCCCACCATGGCTGAAGCCTATCGGGTCGCGGCGTTGGACGGCTTGAACCGGCTGTTTTGATTGGTCCGGGGCGCTACGGGCGCCCCTGATTGATTACCTTTACCGCGAGGGAGGGCAGGTCGGTAATCAGGCTGTCCACACCCATTGCGGTCAGTCGCCGCATCAATTCTGCATCGTTTACAGTCCAGACCGACACATGCAGTCCGGCTGCTTTTGCTGCGCGCAAACGCCGTTCGCTGCAGAGCTTCCAGTTCAGAATTAGATAGTCGCAGCCGTAGCGGCGAGCGCTCTTTATCGGATCAAGCAGTCCGTACTCTTCCACCAGTCCGGTCGGCAGCATGAAGTCGTTGCGTTTGGCGTAGCGCAATAGCGTTCGGCTGGAGGAGGTGACCACCGCCTTGTCGTGCAGCTTGTACTGCTCCGTCAGCGCGGCTATAGCGTCGAGAACGATACGTGACTGACGTTCTGATCCGCTTTTTACCTCTAACTGATAGTGTTCGATCTCCGGGCACTCCTGCAGCAATTGTGCAAGGGTCGGAATGGGGCAGGGCGTGCTCCAATCGGCCAGGCCCAGACGCGCATCCATCCGAGTGAGTTCGGCGGCGGTGTGCTGGGCCACCTTGCCGCGCAAGCCCGTAGTGCGCTTAAGAGTCGGGTCGTGTATCACCATCAGTTGCTGGTCTGCAGACAGGTGAAGGTCAAGCTCTACCCGGGTTACCCCGGCTTCAAGTGCTTTGCGAAAACTGGGCAAGGTATTTTCTGGTGCTTCTGCCCGTGCACCACGGTGTCCGTAAATCAGGGTCATTTCAGATCAGGGTGCCTTCGGGGTGTGCAGGCGTACGCTGTCGATGACCTTGTTGTACTCGAAGTACACGCTGAAGTCAGGATAGTCCCAGCGGGTAATTGGGGGTTGGCCGACGGCGGCATGGCGCTTGCTCGGCTCGCCCCAGCGTGCAGTGACACTGTCAAAGGTGGCACCGCGTTGCGGCAATGGGGTTTGCTGGCCGCTGGCTTGTTCGCCGACCGGAATGCGCAGGGTATCAGCCTGGGCGGTGCCGGCCAGGGACAGGCAGGCGCAGAGCAGTAGCGAGTAGGTGGCTTTCATCTCGGAGTTCCTTTCAGGTTGATTTTGCGGCGCGGATGTCCTGCGCCTGCTTTTGCAGGATGTGTCGTGCCAGCAACTGACGTTGGGCATCGTTAATCAGGTCGAAGTTCAATGCAATGCGCCAGCGGTCAGGGGTGTCGGCGGGCTCGCAGCGTACCACCCTGGCAGGAATCGCCAGCCCAAGAGGAGCCGGTAGCAAAACCAGGCGCGCCGCGACCCAGCTGTCGACGGGGTAGGCGGTGTCCGCCTCGAAGTCCACACCGCCCTCGCTGAGGCTGACACTCTGGGGGGCGCCCAGGTTGTCACCCAGCTCCAGGGCCAGTGTCTGGCCAAGCAGGTCGATGCGCTTGTTGATGATCTTTAGATATTGGGCCAGCGCCCGGTCACGTTCGCTGATCTGACGCAGCAGGTGCTGGGACTCATAGTCCAGCATGTGCAGGTCGGCTAGCAGGTTGAACAGGGCGCTCTGGCGTGACCCCAGATCTGCCTCAGGACCTGCAATGGGCGTGCAGTCCAGGAGAATCTGATCCTGAATGCGAAAGAACTCGCGGCTTTCTTCGTGGTCTGTGTGCATGGCGATTCTCTATTCGCGCCGTCGGTAGGCGCTGACCAGGCTGTGACGTTCAGTGTAACATGTCGCTCAAAATCCACCGGCTATGGCCGGAGCATAAGGTAACCCGCTTTTCATGTTCAGACCTTTACCCTTTTTTATCGGCCTGCGCTACACCCGTGCCAAACGGCGTAATCATTTCATTTCCTTCATCTCGCTGATCTCGATGCTCGGGCTCACGTTGGGGGTGATGGTGATGATCCTTGTGCTGTCGGTGATGAACGGTTTCGACCGGGAGTTGCGCACGCGGATTCTCGGTATGGTGCCGCACGCTACCATCAACGGCTATCAACCAATCAGTGACTGGCGCTCGTTGGCCGAGCGCTTTGAGCAGAATCCGAAAGTCGTCGGCACGGCACCATTCATCCAGCTTCAGGGCATGCTGACCCATAACGGTAGTGTCGCGCCAGTGCTGGTCAACGGTATCGAGCCGCAGGCAGAAAAGCGTGTCTCGATTCTGGAAAACCACATGCAGTCAGGGTCGCTGGACAATCTGGCGGCGGGTGAGTTTGGTATTGTGATTGGGGAACTGATCGCCAAGCGCTTCAACGTGGCAGTAGGCGACAAGCTGACGTTCGTGCTACCGGAGGCTTCGGTCACCCCCGCAGGTGTGTTCCCGCGCCTGAAGCGTTTTACCGTGACCGGCGTCTTCAAGGTTGGAGCCGAGCTGGATGCCTCCCTAGCGATGATTCACATCGACGACGCGGCACGCCTGAGCCGCTGGGAACCAGGTCAGGTGCAGGGCGTACGATTGAAGCTAAAGAACCTGTTTGAAGCGCCGCAGGTGGCCTGGGATCTGGTGCGTGAACTGCCTGGCGACTACTACGCGCAGGACTGGACTCGGACTCACGGTAATCTGTTCGCCGCGATCAAGATGGAAAAGACCATGATTGGTCTACTGCTGATGCTGATTGTTGCAGTTGCTGCCTTTAACATCATTTCGACGCTGGTCATGGTGGTCACCGACAAGAAGGCGGATATTGCCATTCTGCGCACTCTGGGAGCGACTCCGGGCTCGATCATGGGTATTTTCATGGTGCAGGGATCGTTGATCGGTGTCGTCGGTACCATCAGCGGCTGTGTTCTGGGCGTGCTGGCGGCGCTGAACGTTTCCGATATGGTGGCCTGGCTTGAGCGGGTGCTGGGCATCCAGTTCCTCAGCTCGGACGTCTATTTCATCAGCTACTTGCCCTCCGAATTGATCTGGAGCGACGTGGCCATTATCTGTGCCACGGCACTGAGCCTGAGTTTCCTGGCTACTCTGTATCCCGCATGGCGGGCGTCACGAACCGAGCCTGCGGAGGCGTTGCGCTATGACTGATCTCGTTTTGGAATGCCGTAATCTGTGTAAGGAATACGCGGTAGGGCCACAGAATCTTCGTGTGCTCGACAATGTGGAGCTGCACCTGCAGCGCGGCGAACGTGTTGCTATCGTCGGTAGCTCCGGGTCCGGCAAGACGACCCTGCTGAACATGCTGGGTGGGCTGGATACGCCGACATCCGGTGAAGTTCGGCTGGCAGGTCGCGAGCTGTCAGCGCTGAAAGAAGTGGATCGTGGGCGTCTGCGTAATGAGGCGCTGGGGTTTGTCTATCAGTTCCACCATCTGCTGCCCGAGTTCACCGCATTGGAGAACGTCTGCATGCCGCTGTTGATTGGTCGTACGCCAATTTCAGAGGCGCGTCAGCGCGCGGTAGCAATGCTGGAACGGGTGGGGCTGGGAGAGCGTATTGGTCACAAGCCGGCGGAGCTGTCCGGTGGCGAGCGACAGCGTGTGGCGATCGCACGTGCCTTGATCAACCAGCCGGCCTGTGTGCTACTCGATGAGCCGACCGGTAACCTTGACCAGTACACCGCAGAGAGCGTTCAGCAGTTGATGCTGGAGCTCAGTCAGACACTGCAGACCGCGTTTTTGGTCGTTACCCACGATCTGGCACTCGCGGCCCAGATGGACCGCACCCTCACTCTGCGTCAGGGCCAGTTGTTGTCGGCCTGACGTTTCAGTCCTGCGACTGGCGACGACGTCGCAATTTACGTCGTTGCCAGTTGCGTGATACCCACATGCGCCAATACAACAACGTCAGCACATAGCCGAGTGTGGCGACTATTGTGCCTACCACCAATGATCCGAGCAGTAGGGGTTGCCAGATGTGGTGCAGCTCCGCCATCAGCCAGTTGACCGACAGCTCCATTGGCATGCTGCGCTCGGATGTGCCCAGCAACAGCACGCCGACCTGATACTGGGCGAAGAAAATGGGTGGCATGGTGACGGGGTTGGTCAGCCAGACCAGACTGACCGAGATCGGCAGATTGGAGCGCACCAGAATGGCGATGGCTGCGGCGACTGCCATCTGCAGCGGTATTGGCATCAGCGCGACGAACAGGCCGACGGCCATTGCGCGCGAGACGCTATGGCGGTTGAGATGCCACAGATTCGGGTCGTGCAGCAGATTGCCCATGAACTGCAGGGACTTGCTGCTCTTGATCCGATCGGGGTGGGGCATCATGCGTTTGAGTAAGCGGCGCGGCATCGCTGAGTTCGGTTTAGCTGGCGTGCGCCAATTATGCATGGAATGTCAGGTTGGCACTACTGCCTGACAGCTAAAGCAAAACAGGATGTTTCCGTGAGTGATCTGCGTCTGCTGCTGCTCTGTCTGCTGGCAGGGCTGCTCTGCCCGTTGCTCTTTACGGCACTGCCGCTTTGGACACCGTTTGCCGGCGGTGTTGTTGTGCTGGCATTGCTGCTCCGTCGCCGCCCGTTGCGCCCCTTGCGCGCGTTATTGTTGTTCTGCTGTGGCTTGTCGTGGTCGCTTTTCTGGCATCACGCGGCGCTTGACTCTCGTCTGTCACTGGCACTGGATAATCAACAAGTCACGCTCACCGGGCGGGTTGATTCGTTGCCACAGCAGACGGATACCGGCTGGCGGTTTCAGTTACGCGATGTGCGAGATATCTCGCAGCGGTCATTGCCCGATATGCGCCTGCACTGGTGGGGCGGTGCCCCGATTGCGGCTGGCGAGATATGGCAGCTGGAGGTGCGTTTGCGCCGTCCCAGGGGGCTGCGTAACCCCGGCACCTTTGATTATGAATCATGGCTCTATGCGCAGGGGATTGGTGCGGTGGGCAGCGTGAAAGCCGGACAGCGAATATCAGCTGCTCCGGCGTTGGGGCAGTGGCGCGATCGGCTGCAGGAACGGCTTGCCAGGCCGTTATCCGAGCTGCCGCGGGGTACGAGGCTACTAGCCCTGTTAACGGGCGATCGCAAGGCGCTCGACCGGAGCGACTGGGATCTGCTGCAAGCAACTGGCACGACCCACCTGCTGGTTATCTCTGGCCTGCATATCGGCATGCTGGCAACGGCTGTATTTGCCCTCATGGGGCTTGTGCTGCGCAGCTTTCCGCTCGGCTGGTCGCGGCCTCAGCTGTGGTTGAGTGCGCCGGTGGCACTGGTTGCTGCAGTGGGCTATGCCGGGCTTGCCGGTATGGGGGTGCCGGTGCAGCGGGCATTGTTGATGTGTTTGCTGGTTTTGCTGCTGAAACTCTGGCGACGTCAGTTGCCTGCGATCGAGCTTTGGCTGGCAGCAATGGTGATCGTTACCTTGGTCAACCCGGCGGCGCCACTGCGTGCCGGATACTGGCTATCGTTCATGGCGGTGGGGTTGCTGTTGCTTGGGATGGGCGGGCGTCTGCATACCGGTAGCGTTTGGTGGCGCTGGGGGCGAGCCCAGTGGATTGCATTTATTGGTCTTTGGCCTTGGTTGCTGCTGTGGGGGCTGCCGACCAGTGCGGTGGCGATGCTGGTCAATCTGCTGGCTATCCCTTGGGTCAGTTTGCTGGTGGTGCCCACCGCGTTGCTCGGCGCGGCACTGGAGCTGCTCTGTGGGCTGGATTGGTTGTTGCTGTTGGCAGCTCATCTGCTGAATCTGTTGTTGTTGGCCTTGGCCTGGGTCGCAAAGTGGGATGGCCTGTTGTGGCTGCCATTTCCGGGCTGGAGTGCATGGTTGCTGGCGCTGGCGGGAGTGCTGGCCTTGCTGTTGCCGGTTGCCACGCTGCGCCCGCTGGCACTGTTGTGCCTGCTGCCGCTCCTGTTGCCGCCGCAGGCTCGACCTGCAGCAGGTGAGGTTCGGGTGATTGTGCTGGATGTCGGACAGGGATTATCGGTGCTGGTACAGACTGCTGGCCACGACCTGCTGTATGACGCCGGCGCGCGTTTTGGCAGCGGCTTCGATCTGGGGGAGGCGGTCGTTGCGCCGGCACTACTCAGCTTTGGGGTGCGCGAGCTGGATTTGCTGCTGCTTAGTCACGCCGATACGGATCACGCTGGCGGCGCGCTCGCACTGGCTCGACGTGTGCCACCGTTGCGGGTAATCAGTGGCGAGGCGGAGCGTATTCCTGCAGCGCTTGCCGCCGATGCCTGCCGTATGGGGCAGGAGTGGCTCTGGGATGGGGTTCGCTTCCGTTTGTTGCAAGCTCAGGATAGCGGTGATGACGGCAATGCCCGTTCCTGTGTGCTGCAGGTCTGGGCGGGTGAGCATTCGTTGTTGCTGCCAGGGGATATTGGCAAGGCCGATGAAGCGCTCCTGCTGGCTGAGTTGGCACCGGCCGAGTTGTTAGTGGCACCGCACCATGGCAGCCGCAGCTCCTCAAGCTATGCGCTGATAAGACGCCTTGGGCCAAAGTGGGTCGTGTTTAGTGCCGCCTATCATAATCCGTTCGGCCACCCTCATCCGCAGGTTGTGGCGCGCTACCGCGAATTGGGCAGCGATGCGATTTATACTGGCGGCGCCGGGGCGGTCAGCTTTATCCTGAGGCCTGACCGGCCGGTTGTTACGGAGTGGCGCTGGCGCGATGTGGCGCGGCGCTTCTGGCATGAATAACAAGCAGGTGTGCGTTGGTTTTGCGGGCCTTGGAACCGGCATGCTGTGCTAGAGTAGGCAACGTTTTTGGGGGAGGGATCGCTTGTGTGGGAATTGATCAGTTCTGGCGGATGGTTGATGTTGCCCATCATCCTGTCGTCAGTCATCGCCGTGGCTATCGTGATTGAGCGACTGTGGGCGCTGCGCAGCGGCAGGGTGGCTCCGGTCAATCTGCTGGGTCAGGTCTGGCGGTGGGTCAAGGATGGTCAACTGGATGCCGCAAAGCTGAAAGCGTTGCGCGCAGATTCGCCGCTGGGTGAGATTCTGGCGGCGGGGCTGGCTAACTCTCGGCACGGTCGCGAGATCATGAAAGAGTGCATTCAGGAAGCTGCCGGCAAGGTAGTACATGAACTGGAGCGCTACCTGAATACCCTCGGTACCATCGCAGCCATCACGCCGCTGCTCGGTTTGCTGGGGACTGTAATCGGCATGATTGACGTCTTCAGTGCCATCATGATCCAGGGCACGGGCAATACCGGAGTGCTGGCCGGTGGTATCTCCAAGGCGCTGATCACTACCGCCGCCGGTTTGACCGTCGCCATTCCCGCCGTGTTCTTTCATCGCTTCTTCGTGCGTCGTGTGGATGAACTGGTTGTCACCATGGAGCAGGAGGCGACCAAGCTGGTCGAAGTAATGCAGGGTAACCGCGAGGTCGAATTCAACGGCAATGATCGCGTAGCTGCGGCTGGCGGAAAGGGGGCCTGAGGGTGAACTTCCGTCGGCAGAAAATAGAGGAAGTCAGCGTCAACCTGACCCCTTTGATTGACGTGGTGTTTCTGCTGCTGATCTTCTTCATGGTGTCGACTACGTTTACCCGTGAAACACAGCTCAAGCTGGACCTGCCGCAGGCGGTTTCCGGGGAGCGGGTAGAGGATCGCACCATCAGGCAGTTGGAACTGACCATCAACGCGACAGGTGAGATGGCGTTGAACGAGCGCACACTCATTACGTCTGATCTCAAGACGCTTATGGCTGCACTGCAGAAGGAGTCCGCTGGTAATACTGATCTGCCGCTGGTGATCAGTGCCGACGCACAAACGCCGCACCAGTTTGTCATCACCGCGATGGACGCCGCCGGCCAGCTCGGCTTAAACCATCTGCGCCTGACGACCAGCGAAGCCGAGGCGGACGCAGCTAAGTGAGCGGTTCGTCGCTGGAGCAGCGGCTGCTGCGTGCTTGGTATACCAAGGCTCCCTGGCTACCGCTGTTGCGCCCGCTGTCTGCCCTGTATCGCCATCTGGTGGTTCGCCGACGGCAGGCTTATCTGAGCGGCGAGCGGGCTCAGTGGCAGCCACCGGTGCCGTTGATTGTGGTCGGTAATATCACCGTGGGCGGGACCGGCAAAACGCCCATGGTGGTCTGGTTGATAGAATTTCTGCGCGCGCGTGGTTATCGCGTAGGAGTGGTCAGTCGAGGCTATGGGGCTCGGCCGCCACGGTATCCGTGGCACGTATCGGCAACGGATGAGCCCGCGCTTTGCGGCGATGAACCGGCGCTACTGGTTCGGCGCTGCGATGTGCCGGTGGTGATCGATCCGGACCGACCGGCAGCCGCACGGCATTTGCTAGCGACCACGGATGTGAACCTGATTATCAGCGATGACGGCTTGCAGCACTATGCGCTGGGTCGGACGGTCGAGCTGGTGATGCTTGATCATTTGCGTGGCTTGGGAAACGCTCGCTGTCTACCCGAAGGCCCACTGCGTGAGCCAGCCGAGCGGCTGGATGCCGTAGATCTGGTGGTCAGAAATGGCGCTGCGAACGACTCCGTGAAGGGCTTTGCCATGCAGCTGGTACCGCTGACGCTAGTCAATCTGGCCAGCGGGGAGCGGGTTGCTGCGGCGCGCTGGTCTGGGCCCCGTCAGGTTACCGCGATGGCCGGCATCGGCAATCCTCAGCGTTTTTTTCGGACGCTTGAAACCCTCGCCTTCGAGTTTGATACTCGCATTTTTCCCGATCATGCCAATTATGACGCGTCGACCCTCAGCACCCTGCCGGTAGATCGGCCGGTGCTTATGACTGAAAAGGACGCGGTAAAATGTGCTGGTTTGGCGCAGGACAACTGGTGGTACCTCAGTGTTGAGGCGCACCTGAGTGATGCTTTCGAGGCGGCGCTGCTGGGTTTGCTGCCGTCGTCTCACCCCGATGAAATCAAGCAGGAGTAACTGATGGACCCTAAATTGCTGGATGTGCTCGCTTGCCCCCTGTGCAAGGGACCGCTGGTGCTGAGCGACGACAAGCAGGAGCTTTGGTGCCGTGCTGACGGCCTGGCATTCCCGGTGCGTGATGGTATTCCGGTGATGCTGGAGACCGAGGCGCGCCCCCTGAATGCCGACGAAAAGCTGGGTGACTGAGCATGTTTCACGTCATCATTCCGGCCCGCTACGCCTCAACTCGGCTGCCGGGCAAGCCGCTGCAACTGATCGACGGCAGGCCGATGGTGCAGCACGTTTGGCAGCAGGCCTGCAAGAGTGGTGCCGCCTCGGTGATAGTGGCCACGGATGATCAGCGCATCCTGGATGCCTGTGCGAGCTTTGGTGCTACCGCAATCATGACGCGCGCAGACCATCCTACCGGCACTGACCGGCTGCAGGAGGTAGTCAGCCAGTTGGGTCTGGCGGACGACGCCTGTGTGGTCAATGTGCAGGGTGATGAACCATTGATCCCGCCAGCGGTGATCGACCAGGTCGCAGCTAACCTGATGGCAGCCAGGGACGCGGGTATAGCCACGCTGGCTGAGCCAATACGGGATAGCGAGACCCTGTTCAACCCCAACGCGGTCAAAGTGGTCTGCGATCATCAGGGTTACGCACTGTACTTCAGTCGCGCGCCGATGCCCTGGTGTCGTGACCAGTTTGCCAATGGTCCGGCCGCGTTGCCTGAGGGTATTCCGTTCCGCCGTCACGTCGGTATTTACGCCTATAAGGTCAGTTTCCTGCATGCCTATGTGGGTTGGCCAAGCAGCCCGCTGGAAACGGCTGAATCGCTGGAGCAGCTCAGAGCACTCTGGTTTGGTACGCGGATCCATGTTGCCGACGCATGCGAGACGCTGCCGGCTGGGGTGGATACGGCAGAAGATCTTGACCGGGTGCGAGCGCTGTTGGGGGCGTCATGAAGCGCGTTCTGTTTGTCTGTCTCGGCAACATTTGCCGGTCTCCATCGGCTCAGGGAGTGTTTGAGTCGATGGTTTCAGCGCGTGGCCTGCAATCACAGTTTGAAATCGACTCGGCTGGTACCGGCGGCTATCACGCTGGCGAGCCGCCTGATCGGCGTGCTCAGGCCGCGGCGCGGCGGCGCGGATATGACCTGAGCGGGCAGCGCGCGCGTGCGGTGCGCCCATCAGATTTTCAGCAGTTTGACCTGATTCTGGCTATGGATCGTAGCAACCTGGAGAATTTGCTGCGGGTCGCTCCAGCCAATTGTGCGGCCCGGGTCAGGTTGTTCATGAGTTACGCGCCGGCATGGCCGGCAGAGGTTCCTGATCCGTACTTTGGTGGCGATCAGGAGTTCGAGCAGGTGCTCGATATGCTGGAGGCTGCTTCTGAAGCGCTACTGGACGAGGTCGCCAGTTGATGTTGACGGTTGAGTCGGGAGTGGGTCTGCAGCCGTTCAATAGTATGGCTATCAAGGCACGAGCCGAGCATCTGGTGCGGGTTCAGTCCGACGCCCAGTTGCGTCAGGCACTAGAGCTGGCTCAGGCCAGTGGTTGGCCAGTTACCTTGTTGGGTGGTGGCAGCAATGTGGTGCTTGCGGGTGACGTCGCCGGGCTGGTGGTGGTGATGTGCAGTCGCGGGCGTCGTGTGCTGGCGCGCGAGCCCCATGGTGTGTTGATTGAAGCCGAGGCAGGGGAGAACTGGCATCAGCTTGTGTGCTGGACGCTTGATCTCGGCCTGGCCGGGTTGGAGAACCTGTCGCTGATACCGGGTACCGCAGGTGCGGCTCCAGTGCAGAACATCGGTGCCTATGGTGTTGAGGTTCGAGAGTTATTTGACAGCTTGGACGCACTGGATCGAGAGACTGGCGAGATTCGTTCTTTTTCGCTTCAGGAGTGTGCCTTTGCTTATCGTGACAGCCTGTTCAAGCGAGCAGCCGGGCGTTATGTGATCCTCCGCATTCGGCTTTGTCTGCAGAGCAGGCCGTGCTTACGGGTCGACTATGCTCCGCTCGCTGCAGCTTGGCAGGCGACGGGCTTGACCCGGGCGGATGCGCGGGTTGTTGCCGAGCTGGTGATGTCGATTCGGCGCAGTAAGTTGCCGGATCCTGCCTTGATTCCCAATGCTGGCAGCTTTTTCAAAAATCCGCTGGTGTCGGCCCGGGTCGCAGACGAGCTGGCTGCGCGGTTTCCGACGATGCCGCAGTTCCCTCAAGAAGGCGGTGAGGTCAAGCTGGCGGCTGGCTGGTTGATTGATCAGGCGGGCTGGAAGGGGTTCAGGGACGGGCCGGTTGGGGTCCACCGAGAGCAGGCGTTGGTGCTGGTCAATCCGGGTGGTGGTACTGGTGCCCAGGTGCTGGGGCTGGCGGAGAAGATCAGGCAGGACGTGTTGCAGCGCTACGGTGTCTTGCTGGAGCAGGAGCCGCCTGTGGTTGGCGGTTAGAGCGTCAATCGCGGGGTATAAAAAAAGGGGATGCAATGCATCCCCTTTTTCGTGGCTGACTATCAGGGCTTGCCGCCCTCGGTCAGCTCAGGCTTGCGAGGAGCTTCCTCTGCGTCAGTCTGCTCCGAAGCTTGCTCTGCTGTTGCTTCAGTTTGCTCGACTTCTTCAGCGGCGGCCGTTTCCGTGCTCGCGGCGGTTTGCTCTTCAGTTGCGCTGTCGAGCAGATCGACCTGCCGAGGTTGGCTCGGTTCGGCGGGGGCTTCAACCGTCGGAGCCGGCTCAGAGGATTCTGCTGCGGTCTCTGCTGTTTCGGCTGGAGCCGCTTCTACAGCTTCCTCTGGCTGGGCCTGTGCAGCTTTTGCTGCCTCGGCTTCGGCCTGGCGCTTTGCCTCAAGTTGGCGCTTGCGAATTTCGCGTGGGTCGTTGTAGGCACGGCCACTTTCGGTCAGCGCCGGGATGGTGGTTTCAGCTTCAACAGGTTGCTCCGCAACAACATCGGCCTTGGGCTCTTCCGCTGCTACGGGCGGAGTCGCCTCAGTGTCGGCTTCGACGACCACTTCGGCTACTTCGGTCGTAGCGGCAGGGGTGGTCGGCTCGGCAGCTTGCTCGTCCGCTGCGGCTTCGCTGACGGCCGGTGCCTCGACGCTCTCTGCTGGTGAGTCGGCCGGCGTGCTTGCGGCTTCGGCCTCGACCTCTGTTTCCTTCGGTTGGGCCTGGCTGAACGCTTCGACTGCGGTTTCGATGGAGGCTTCGACCTTGGTTACTGCCTCGGTCAGGCCGGTCTCGACCGGTGTCTGCACGTCTGCAACATCGTCTGCGCCTTCTTCTGCCGCTTTCTGCTCGACTGGCGTTGCTTCTGCCTGTACGGACTCAGTTGCGGCGACGGTTGCTGTGGCCGCTACTGGTTCGGCACTGCTTTCTGCTGCGGCTGTTTCGGTCGCTTCGTTGTTGCCATCTGCATCGGTAGCGCCTTCGCTCTGCGGGCGGCGGCGGTTGTTGCGGCGACGCTGGCTGCTGCGTGAGCGGCGTTTCGGACGCTCACCTTCTGCACCGTCGCTGTCCGCGCTGGCAGCTTCGTTGGTCACATCAGCCACGTCTGCGGCGCTGACCTGCTCTTCAGCCTGCTCGGCCTGCTCAGGTCGCGGCTGTTGTGGACGGCGCTCACGCTGCTCGCGAGGCTGGCGCTCCTGGGTGTTGTCCTCACGGTTGCCGCGTTGGTCTGCTTCGACAGCGGCGGGGGCTGCTGCTGAGCGACGGCGGCGACGTTGCTGGTTGGTACCTTCGCTGCGCGTTGCTTCAGTATTTTCTGCTTCGCTGCGTTCGGCGCGCGGCGGTTGCTGCTTGCGCTCGCTGTCCTGACGGTTGCCGCGCTCGTTGCGCTCAGTGCGTTCGCCTCGTTCGGCGCGCTCACCACGTTCACTGCGGTCGCCGCGCTGACGGCGGTTACGGTTGTTGCGGCGCTCGTCTGCGTTGCGGCTGCTGCGCTCGCGCTTGCGTTCAGTGCTCGGTTGCTCTTCCTGCTTAGCCGGCTCTTCCGCGGGTTGCTCGCTGGCGAACAGGCCCACCAGGCTCTTGATCAGACCTTTGAACAGGTTCGGTTGGGCAGCTTGAACCGCTTCAACGGCGGCCGGCGGAGTCGGCGCAGGGCGTGCCGGGGAGAGTGCCTTGACAGCGGCTTCCTGGCGGACAATGGCGCGGGTCTGGCTGACCGGGGTCGGCTCTTCCACTTCGACTGTGCTGGTCGCGTTATAGCTGGTTTCGCCGTTGAGTACCGATTCGTGGTCGTCACGCAGGCGCTGAACGTCGAAGTGCGGGGTGTCCATGTGCGGGTTCGGCAGAACCAACACGCGAACACGGGTGCGGGCTTCGGTCTTGGCCAGCACATCGCGCTTTTCATTCAGCAGGAAGGTGGCAACCGGCACCGGCACATGGGCGCGGACTTCGGCGGTGCGTTCTTTCAGGGCTTCTTCTTCGATCAGGCGCAGAACAGACAGCGACAGGGATTCGACGTCGCGGATGGTGCCGCGGCCGTTACAGCGGGGGCAAACGATACCGCTGGTTTCACCCAGCGACGGACGCAGGCGCTGACGGGACATTTCCAGCAGACCAAAGCGGGAGATTCGGCCTACTTGTACGCGGGCGCGGTCGGCTTCAAGGCTTTCACGGACACGCTCTTCAACTGCGCGCTGGTTCTTGGCCGGAGTCATGTCGATGAAGTCGATGACGATCAAGCCGCCGATGTCGCGCAGACGTAGTTGGCGAGCGATCTCTTCGGCCGCTTCCAGGTTGGTCTGCAGCGCGGTTTCCTCGATATCGCCACCCTTGGTTGCGCGGGCGGAGTTGATATCGATGGAGACCAGTGCTTCGGTGTGGTCGATCACGATGGAACCGCCGGAGGGCAGCTTCACTTCGCGTTCGAAGGCGGTTTCGATCTGGCTTTCGATCTGGAAGCGATTGAACAGCGGTACGCTGTCTTCATACAGCTTCACCTTGCTGGCGTACTGCGGCATCACCTGGCTGATGAAGTTGAGCGCTTCTTCCTTCACGGTTTCGCTGTCGATCAGCACTTCGCCGATGTCCTGGCGCAGGTAATCGCGGATGGCGCGAATGATGACGTTGCTTTCCTGGTAGATCAGGAAGGGCGCGCTGCGCTCGGCGGAGGCGCCTTTGACTGCGTCCCAGAGTTGCAGCAGGTAGTCCAGATCCCATTGCAGTTCTTCAGCACTGCGACCCAGGCCGGCAGTGCGCACGATCATGCCCATGTCGGCAGGCACGTTGAGGCTGTTCAACGCTTCGCGCAGTTCGTTGCGCTCTTCGCCCTCAATGCGGCGGGAAATACCACCGGCACGCGGGTTGTTCGGCATCAGCACCAGATAGCGACCGGCGAGGCTGATGAAGGTGGTCAGGGCGGCGCCCTTGTTGCCACGTTCTTCCTTGTCGACCTGGACGATGACTTCCTGGCCTTCTTTCAGAACATCTTTGATGTTGACGCGACCTTCAACCTGTTTGGAGAAGTATTCGCGGGAGATTTCCTTGAGCGGGAGAAAACCGTGGCGTTCGGAGCCGAAGTCAACAAAGGCGGCTTCCAGGCTGGGTTCAACGCGGGTGATACGGCCTTTGTAGATGTTGGCCTTTTTTTGCTCGCGGGCGCCGGACTCAATGTCCAGATCGTAGAGGCGCTGGCCGTCTACCAGGGCGACACGCAACTCTTCGGGTTGAGTTGCGTTAATGAGCATTCTTTTCATGAAGTACCGTTGTGTTTCCGATGCTTTCCGGTCTACACGGGCACGGCACCTGCGACTCTCTGGTTCGGTGTCAGGTGTGTTTCTGTCATCGGCTAAAGGCCGAGATGCAGAGTTCACATCGCCATGTTCTGACGACAGTTCATTCTGTTACAGCTACTGCATACAGAGAAACTGCTTCTGGACCCCCGGCAGAACGGTTCTGGCGGGCGCGGCAGCGGGTGGCTGCCGGAAGGGGCTCTAGGGTGTCAGCGCATTGTCTGCGGGGGCCTTCGAGCCATACAGCCGTCGCACCTGGCGCGGCTGCCGGGAATCCTTGGGGAGGAATCAGCTGGACTGGGGACGGGGACACGCTGTTTGGCAAGTGTCTACGCTCGTCACATCATCCTGAAGCTGTGCATCTCCACCTAAACACGTACCCATCTGAATCGGGTGCCGCTCCGTTGTTGGTCGGTAGCGGGTTAATGTTCTGGCCTTCATCACGATGGCCAGGGTGTAAACATGAGCCCTGTCGGCGGCGGGTGTTGCCTGCTGCGACCGGGCTGCATGTAGTTGTTTCTGGGGTTTGGCAGGTGGTTTTGACCTGGGATCCCCGGCTGCAGAATCGGCAGCTCGCCGGACTATAGCAGTATTTTTTAAGTGCTTCAATTGAATGAAAAATTGTATGATGCACCGATGAAAAACACCTCTCCAGAACTGCCTGCCCAGGTTCAATTCGATGATATCTCCGCCGACCAGGCGGGGCAGCGCATTGATAACTATCTAATCACCCGCCTAAAGGGCGCGCCCAAGACACTTGTCTATCGCATTTTGCGCAAGGGTGAGGTGCGGGTGAACAAGGGACGGGTCAAGCCGGATTATCGTCTGCAGGCGGGTGATCAGTTGCGCATCCCGCCGGTGCGCTTGCCTGCGCCAAACGAGCCAGTGCTGGTCGGGCAGGGCATTCTCAATGCGCTTGAACAGAATATTTTGTTCGAGGACAAGGGGATTATCGTGGTGAACAAACCGGCTGGTCTGGCGGTTCATGGCGGTAGTGGTCTGCATTTCGGCGTCATTGAAGCGATGCGCCAGTTGCGCCCGGACTGTCCGCAGATGGAGCTGGTTCACCGGCTGGATCGCGATACCTCTGGTTGTCTGATGATTGCCAAGAAGCGCAGTGTGCTGCGGCACCTGCATGCGGCGCTGCGAGGTGATGGTGTTAACAAGCGTTACTGGGCGCTGGTGCGCGGGCGCTGGCCAGGCTCGACGAAAAAGGTGCATGCGCCTTTGCAGAAAAATAACCTGCGCTCCGGCGAGCGCATGGTTGAAGTGGACCCGGCTGGCAAGGAAAGTCTGACCGAGTTCAAGGTGCTGCAGCGCTTTGCCGATTACGCCACTTTGGTTGAGGCGCGGCCGATTACGGGGCGTACCCACCAGATTCGGGTGCACGCCAAGCATGCGGGGCACCCCATTGGTGGGGATCCCAAGTACGGTGATGACGACTTCTCTCGCGAGCTGCGTGAGCTGGGTGGCAAACGCCTGTTTTTGCATGCCCGCTCGTTATCGGTGGAAATGGCTGATGGCAGTATGCTGGAAGTTGAGGCTGAGCCGGGAGCTATGTGGGACGATACGTTGCGCAGGTTGGTCAATGCCGGTAATTGATACGCTGATCTTTGACTGGGACGGCACTCTGGCTGATTCGGTGGGTCACATCGTTCGTGCCATGCAGGCGGCGGCGGAGGCGGTCGGGCTGAATGTACCCAGTGCGCACGCGGTGCGCGGCATTATCGGTTTGGCGCTGCCGGAGGCTGCAGAGGTGCTGTTTCCGCGAGATCGCCACCTTGCTACGGCGGTGGTCGAGGCCTACAGGGATTTCTATCTCTCCGGTGAACAGGTTCCTGTCGGGCTGTTTCCTGGTGTGCGTGAGGCGTTGGATGACTGGCGTGCGCAGGGTTTTCAGTTGGCAGTGGCGACCGGTAAAGGCCGCAAGGGCTTGGCTCGAATTCTCGAGCAGCACCAGATGCTAGATTACTTTGATGCTACCCGCTGTGCCGATGAGTCGGTCAGCAAGCCGGATCCGACTATGTTGCATCAGTTGGTTGGCGAGTTAGACACGTCAGCGTCTCGCGCGTTGATGGTTGGTGATAGTGGATTCGATATTCAGATGGCGCATAACGCCGGGATGCGCGCGCTGGCAGTTAGCTATGGTGCGCAGTCGAAGGAGCAGTTGCTCGCCTTGTCGCCGCTGCACTGCATTGATGAGTTTGCCGAGCTGCCGGTTTGGTTGCGAACTCAGGGTGTTGTGGCGGCGCATAAATAGACAGAGAGGATGTGATGGATCGGGATCGCTGGACTGAGGGTGAGATGGTTGCGTCGGCAGGCTCGAAAGGTGCTAATGAAGACGCCAAGGCATGGAAGCTGCTGGAGAAAACGCTTACTGCGTCGCTGCAGGAGCAGCGGCGTTCGCGTCGCTGGGGGATCTTCTTCAAACTGCTGACTTTTACCTATCTGTTTGTGGCGCTGCTGCTAATTTCGCCGCTCGGCCGGCTCGGCTCGGCCGCGGCGGTAGGTCCACATACGGCGGTCATTGAGGTGCGCGGGGTGATTGCTGATCAGGAGGAGGCTAGCGCCGACAATCTGGTGGGGGCTTTGCGTGAGGCTTTCGAGGACGAGAATACTAAGGGTATTGTGCTGCGCATCAATAGTCCGGGCGGCAGTCCTGTGCAGTCCGGCTACGTATACGACGAAATCAAGCGTCTGCGCGCACTGCATCCTGATGTGAAGGTGTATGCGGTGATTACCGATATCGGCGCCTCGGGTGCGTATTACATCGCTTCTGCTGCAGACGAAATTTACGCCGACAAGGCTAGTTTGGTGGGCTCCATTGGGGTAACCGCGGCCGGCTTCGGATTTGTCGGTACCATGGACAAGCTGGGTGTTGAGCGGCGCACTTACACCGCCGGTGAACACAAGGCCTTTCTGGATCCCTTCCAGCCGGAAAAGCCTGATGAGCGCGCCTTCTGGCAGCAGGTGCTGAACACCACCCATGAGCAGTTTATTCGCAGCGTGCGTGAAGGGCGTGGTGATCGCCTGAAGGAAACGCCGGACATGTTCAGCGGCCTGGTCTGGTCGGGCGAACAGGCGCTGGAGCTTGGTTTGATTGATGGGCTTGCGAGCACTTCTGCGGTGGCACGTGATGTTATCGGTGCCGATGAGCTGGTCGACTTTACCCGCCAGGAATCACCGCTGCAGCGTTTTACCCGCCAGCTGGGTGCTAGTGCCGGGGCGGAATTGGCGACACGTCTTGGGCTGGAGGGGCCGTCGCTGCGCTGACTTTAGGGCAGGGCCAGGCCTTCCTTTGCTAGCATGGCGCGCAGGCGGATCAGTGGGAGCCCGATCAGGCTGGTCGGGTCATCACCCTGCATGCGGGCGATCAGGGTGATGCCGTAGCCTTCCGATTTGAAGCTGCCGGCACAGTCATAGGGTTGTTCCTGGCGCAGGTAGCGCTCGATTTCTTCTGCTTGCAGGTCACGAAAGGTGACGTGCACGGGCTCGATGCAGGTTTGCTCGTGACCGGTTGTGCTGTTGAGAACGCAAAGGGCTGTCGAGAAGGTCAGTGTGCGGCCGCTGCTTCGGGTCAGCTGGTCGACCGCTGCGGCATGGTTTAGCGGTTTGCTGACGGGCTCGCCGTCGAGCTGTAGTACCTGGTCCGAGCCGATGATCAGGTGGTTGCTGAACTGGTTGCGCAGTGCTCGGGCCTTGGCTTGCGCCAGGCGTTGGGTGAGTTGCTCGGCAGATTCACCGGGTTGAGGTGTTTCGTCGATATCTGGTGAGGCGCACTCGAACGGCTGCTGAAGGCGTTCAAGCAGGCTCTTGCGATAAGGTGAGCTGGAAGCAAGAACCAGTTTTGGCATGGTGTATCTCCGTGGTGGTGAGGCGTTTATGGTAGCCGCTGCGATCATCCTTGCGCGAGCCGCCGAACGGCATGCCCAAGGGCTTAAATAGTTTTGACAGGCGGGGCTTGTGCCCCTAGAATTGCGCGCTTATGTCTGGAACCATACCCTCGCACATTGAGCCGGCTCGACTGGTTGACCGCAGAATTACGCTGAAAGGCGTAGTGAAGGTGGGCAGTCTTGAGCGTTTTGCGGCGGTGTTGCAGGCCGCAACCGGAGAGGTTCAGGTTGAACTGTATTTCTCCCGGGATGAGCAGCGTATAGCAACCATGCATGGCCACTATCAGGTTGATGCGCCGTTGCTGTGTCAGCGTTGTCTCGAGCAGGTTGTTGTGCCGATCGACAGTGAATGTGATGTGGGTTTTGTAACGAGCGATGAGGCAGCCAAGCAGCTTCCTCGTCACTATGAACCGGTTATTGTGGGTGAGGAACCGCTCGATCTGTTTGCGCTGATCGAGGATGAACTGCTTCTGGCTTTGCCTGCAGTTCCGATGCATCCGCAACAAACATGTCAGCATCCGCCAGGGTATCGCCCTGAGACGGCGGAGCTGGAGGAAAAGTCTGAGAAGCCTAATCCTTTCAGCGTGCTGGCCAAATTAAAACGCGATACCTGAGCTTAGGAGCTTATTAGTCATGGCTGTTCAGCAGAACAAAAAGTCCCGTTCCGCACGCGGCATGCGTCGTTCGCATGATGCCCTGTCCGCCGCCGCCTTGTCCGTTGACAAGACCACTGGTGAAACTCACCTGCGTCACCACGTTTCTCCTGACGGTTTCTACCGTGGTCGTCAGGTGATCAACAAGGACAACGACGAATAAGTCTTGTCCACGTCAATCCGCATTGCGATTGATGTGATGGGCGGGGACCGTGGTCCCCGCTGCATTATCCCCGCTGCGCTGCGCAGTCTCTCGCTGTATCCCTCCCTGCACATTACTCTGGTTGGCGCTGCCGACGTTGTCGAGCCGTTGCTGGCCGATGCTGATTTCGATCGTCTTTCGTTCCGTCCTGCCCGAGAGCAGATTCTTGCTGATGACCCGCCTGCCAGTGTGTTGCGCGGCAAGCGCGATGCATCCATGCGTATCGCTCTAGAGCTGGTTCGTGACGGCCAGGTTGATGGTTGTCTGAGTGCTGGTAATACCGGTGCGCTGATGGTCTTGGCGCGCGCGGTCCTGGGTACGCTTGAGGGTATCCGGCGACCTGCAATCATGGCTGCATTGCCTGTGTCCGGGCGGTTATGTCATGTGCTTGATCTGGGCGCGAATGTGGATTGCCCGGCCGACCAGCTGGTTGAGTTCGCGATCATGGGCGCTGCTGCTGCGGCCGAGCTGAGTGGAGGCTCGGCACCACGGGTCGGATTGCTCAATATTGGCAGTGAGACGCATAAGGGGAATCGTCAGGTTCGCGAGGCGGCCGCGCTATTGCAGGCCTGTCCGGCGCTGAACTACGTTGGCCCGATCGAAGGTGATGGGTTGTTTCGTGGTGAAGCCGACGTGGTGGTCTGCGATGGCTTTGTCGGTAACGTGCTGCTTAAGGCGAGCGAGGGTGTGGCGGGTTACCTGCAAGCTGAGCTGCGTAGTGCGGTCGCGGGCAGTTGGCTGTTGCGCTGGTTGGCGCCACTGGTCCTGCATGCGACCCGGCGCACACGTGAACGGCATGATCCAGCACGTTACAACGGTGCCAGTCTGCTTGGTTTGCGCGGGGTAGTAATGAAGAGTCATGGTGCCGCTGATGAGGGTGCGATACTGGCAGCCATCGGGCATACCGTGAGGGCGTGCGAGGCGCGTTTGCCGGAGCGCATCGCTGGTCGTATACGCGAATGCAGGTCGACGCTGTGACCTCGGACGCATGGCTGGCATCCAAATTCCAATGTCACACGCATGTGTCTAGACTCTCTGCAATCTTTTGATAACAGGATGATGTTATGACTAACTCCCTTGGCTTTGTATTTCCCGGTCAGGGCTCGCAGTCCGTTGGCATGCTCGGCGAATTGGCTGAGCAGCACGCGATTATCAAGGACACCTTTGCTGAGGCATCCAGTGCGCTGGGTTACGACCTCTGGGCGCTGAGCCAGAATGGTCCCGAAGCTGATCTGAATCGTACCGATCGCACCCAGCCGGCAATTCTCACTGCGTCCATCGCACTATGGCGTCTGTGGTGTGCCGAGTCTGCAGTGCGTCCCGGATTTGTGGCTGGCCACAGTCTGGGTGAGTACTCGGCGCTGGTCGCTGCCAATGTGCTGGATTTTGCCGATGCTGTACGTTTGGTTGAACGTCGCGGCCAACTGATGCAGCAGGCTGTGCCCGAAGGGCAGGGCAGCATGGCGGCCATTCTGGGGCTGGAAGATCAGCAGATCATCGATATCTGCGCTGCAGCGTCGCAAGGCGACGTGGTGAGTGCGGTCAACTTCAATGCACCCGGTCAGGTAGTGATTGCCGGTCAGGCTGATGCGGTTGCTCGTGCAATTGACGGCTGCAAGGCTGCCGGTGCCAAGCGTGCGTTGCCGCTGCCGGTCAGTGTGCCGTCGCACTGTGCGTTGATGCAGCCGGCTGCTGAGCAGTTGGCTGCTGATTTTGCCGCCCTTAACTGGCGTGCTCCGGAACTAACCTTGGTGCAAAACGTCAACGCTCGACCGGCCTCTGATGTTGCTGCGCTGCGCCAACTGCTGGTGGAGCAGCTGTACAGCCCGGTTCGCTGGGTTGAGTCGGTTGTCTACATGGCTGAGCAGGGCGTGACCGATCTGGTTGAATGTGGTCCGGGCAAGGTGCTGGGTGGTCTAAACAAGCGTTGCGCCAAGGGCGTCAACAACCACAGTCTGGAAAGCGTCGCGGGTTTTGAAGCATCCCGTGCGCAGTTTGCTTGAGGAGCGAGACATGAGTCTGGAAGGAAAGGTTGCACTGGTCACCGGTGCCAGCAGAGGGATTGGCCAAGCTATCGCCCATGCGCTGGCTGCTCAGGATGCGGTGGTTGTGGGTACGGCGACCAGCGATGCGGGTGCTCAGGCTATCGCGGACAAGCTGGCCGAAGCGGGCTACAAGGGTACCGGGATGAAGCTTGATGTACGTGATGCTGAGTCCATCAGTGCAGTGCTGGCGGCGATCACCGAGGCTTACGGTGCGCCCGCGATTCTGGTCAATAATGCCGGTATCACCGCCGATAACCTGCTCATGCGCATGAAAGATGATGAGTGGGATGATGTGATCGGCACCAACCTCAGTTCGGTCTACCGTTTGTCCAAGGCCGTTCTGCGAGGCATGACCAAGGGGCGCTGGGGGCGTATTATCAACATCAGTTCCGTCGTGGGCTGCATGGGTAACGCTGGCCAGTCCAATTACGCAGCAGCCAAGGCGGGCATGGAGGGCTTTACCCGTGCGCTGGCCCGCGAAGTGGGCTCGCGTGCCATTACTGTGAACGCAGTAGCACCGGGCTTTATTGACACTGACATGACGCGTGCGCTTAATGACAGCCAGCGTTCGGTCATGCTGGAGCAGATTCCGCTCGCTCGCTTGGGTCAGGCTGAAGAAATTGCTGCGGCTGTGGCTTTCCTGGCAAGCGAAAGTGCTGGCTACATTACCGGTGCTACACTGCCGGTCAATGGTGGCATGTACATGTAATTCATCGCTGTGACGGCATGCGCTGGCACAGCGTGAGTTCCAACGGGTGGAAGCCGCAGGCTTTGACCTCTTTGCGTCAGAGACGATTCGCGCTTGAAACCAAGAGAATTGTTTCTATAAACTACCCGCAGTCCGGCTTCTCGGAACTGCAAATAGGAGTGAGAACAAGGTATGAGTACCATCGAAGAACGCGTCAAGAAAATCGTGGCCGAGCAGCTCGGTGTCAAAGAAGAAGAAGTAACCAACAGTGCTTCTTTCGTTGAAGATCTTGGCGCTGACTCCCTGGACACCGTGGAGCTGGTGATGGCTCTCGAAGAAGAATTCGAGACCGAGATTCCGGATGAAGAAGCCGAGAAGATCACCACTGTTCAGGAAGCTATCGACTACGTGAACGCTCACCAGAAGTGATCGCGTAGCCTGCTTGCAGGACATCAAGAAAGCCGCAGTACTGGTTTCCAGGCTGCGGCTTTTTTGCATCTGGATGTTTGTACCTGTCGGGCACGCCGCTGTTCGTGTTGCCGATAACGGCATTTGCACGGACAATAGGGCGATTTTGCGCAGGCGCTGAGCCTGTGGCGCTTTTCACGAGTTGAATAAGGAGTATGCCGTGTCGCGCAGACGCGTCGTTGTAACTGGTCTGGGTATGCTGTCGCCGCTGGGTAATACCGTTGAGAGCAGTTGGCAGGCAGCCTTGGCGGGCAAAAGTGGCATTAGCCAAATTGAACACATGGATGTGAGTGCCTTCGCGACCCGCATCGGTGGCTCTGTCCGCGATTTCGAAGTAGAGCTCTACATGGCAGCAAAGGAAGCGCGCAAGCTGGATCTGTTCATTCAGTACGGTCTGGCCGCGTGCATCCAGTCGATTCAGGATTCTGGTTTGGAAGTGACCGACGAGAACCGTGATCGCATCGGTGTTGTCATGGGCTCAGGTATCGGCGGCCTGACCAATATCGAGAAAAACTGTGAGCAGTTGCTGAACAGTGGGCCTCGCCGTATCTCTCCGTTCTTTGTGCCCGGCTCGATCATCAATATGGTTGCCGGCTATCTGTCTATTCAGTATGGCCTGCAAGGCCCGAACTACGCGCTGACCACCGCATGTACCACCGGTACTCACAGTATTGGTATGGCGGCACGCAACATCGCCTATGGTGAGGCCGATGTCATGGTCGCTGGTGGTTCCGAGATGGCCACCACCGGTCTGGGACTGGGTGGGTTTGCTGCCGCGCGCGCCATGTCGACTCGCAATGATGATCCGCAGGGTGCCAGCCGTCCTTGGGACCGTGAACGTGATGGTTTCGTGCTGTCTGACGGTGCCGGTGCCATGGTGCTGGAAGAGTATGAGCACGCCAAGGCCCGTGGCGCGCGTATCTACGCCGAGCTGGTCGGTTTTGGTATGAGCGGTGATGCCTACCATATGACAGCGCCGCCAGAAGACGGTCGCGGTGGCGCCAAGTGCATGGTCAACGCGCTCAAGGATGCCGGTCTCAATCCGGATGAAGTGGATTACATCAACGCACACGGTACCTCGACCCCGGCGGGCGACATCGCTGAGACCTGCGCAGTCAAATCGGTATTCGGTGCGCACGCCAGTGAATTGGCGATCAGTTCGACCAAGTCGATGACTGGACACCTGCTGGGCGCCGCCGGCGCGGTAGAAGCGGTCTTCAGTGTGCTGGCGCTGCGTGATCAGGTGGCACCGCCAACCATCAATCTGGAAAACCCGGACGAGGGATGTGATCTGAACTACGTTGCGCATCAGGCGCAGCAACGCAAGATCGAGGTCACGCTGTCCAACTCCTTTGGGTTTGGCGGGACCAACGGCAGCCTGGTATTCCGTCGCTGCGAATGAGCCAACTGACACCAGTGGCGACGACATGGGTAAACGGGCAGGTTGCTGATAACCTGCCCGTTACTGATCGCGGACTCGCCTACGGTGACGGTTTGTTCGAAACCCTGCGTGCGAGTCATGGCAGCTTGCCGCTGCTGTCGTTACACCTTGAGCGTTTGCAGCGCGGGTGTAGCGCACTGCGGATCCCTTTTCAGGGAGAGCGTATTGAGGCAGAGCTCAACATGGCTGCGTCTGTGGTGGGCGACGGGGTGGTCAAACTGGTGCTGACCCGCGGTAGTGGTCAGCGCGGTTATGCCATGCCTGTCGATGCGGTACCTACTCGTATCCTCGCCATTTCGCCGTTGCCGGTATACCCGGCAGATCGCCGCGACGGTATTCGGCTTTATTCCTGCGCAACGCGATTGTCTGACCAGCCGCTGTTGGCTGGTATCAAGCACCTCAATCGACTGGATCAGGTGCTTGCACGCAGCGAGTGGCAGGATCCGGCGTTCGCTGAGGGGCTGGTCTGTGATCAACAGGGGCAGGTTATCGAGTGCACGATGAGCAACCTGTTTGCCCGCGTTGATGGGCAATGGGTCACGCCCGACCTTGGCCGTTGTGGTGTACAAGGCGTGATGCGCGAGTATCTGTTGGCTCGGTTAGTCGAGCGAGGAGAGCCGGCGGCTGTGTCGCGGCTTGGTCTCGGCGCGCTGCATGAGGCGGATCAGGTGTTGTGCTGTAACAGTTTGATTGGTGTCTGGCCGGTCGTGCGGCTGGGCGACCGGGTCTGGCAGGTGGGTGATGAAACCCGTCTGCTGCAATCCCTGGCTGAACAGGTTTATCAGTGAAGATTTTTGGCAAGTTCTTGGTTGTGTCGCTTTTCCTCGTCATCCTGGCCGGCTTGACCGGCGGTGTGTGGGGGTTTCTCACCCTGCAGCGTGCGCTGCATCAGCCGCTGCAACTGAATGAGCCGCAGACGCTGGTGGTCGAGCCCGGTAGTTCCCCCGGACGGGTGTTTGCCCGGTTGGAGCAGCAAGGCGTGCTTGAGGGGGGGAGTTGGCTACGCCGCTACTGGCAGTGGCAGATGAAGGGCGCGGTGTTGCATGTGGGCGAGTATGCGCTGGAGCCTGAAATGACTGCGGCAGAGCTGTTGCACATGATGGAGCGCGGTGATGTCGTACAGCGTAGTTTGACCCTGGTTGAAGGCTGGAACTTTCGTCAGGTTCGGGGCGCGTTGCGCAACGCCGAGCAGTTGCAGCAAACCCTGCCGCCGGAAATGAGCGATGCAGAGGTGATGGCGGCTCTGGGGTATGAGGGCGAGCATCCGGAGGGGCGCTTTTTCCCCGACACCTATCAGTACACGCTCGGTATGAGTGATCGGGATATTCTGCAGCGGGCGCATGAGCGCATGGCGGTGGTGCTGGAGGAGGCCTGGGCAGGGCGTGATGAGGGCTTGCCGATCAGCTCTGCCTACGAGGCGCTGATTCTGGCTTCGATTGTCGAAAAGGAAACCGGTGTACCGTCCGAGCGTCCTGCGATTGCTGGTGTTTTTACCCGACGTTTGCGAATTGGCATGCGACTGCAGACTGACCCCACGGTGATCTATGGTCTGGGCGCGGACTATCAGGGCAACATCCGCCGGCGCCACCTGCAGCAGCCGACACCCTATAACACCTACGTGATTGATGGGCTGCCACCGACGCCGATTGCGATGCCAGGACGAGAGGCCATTGAGGCTGCGGTTCATCCGGCTGATGGCAAAAGTCTGTATTTTGTCGCCAAGGGAGATGGCTCGCACGTGTTCTCCAATTCGCTGGCAGAGCACAACCGGGCGGTGCGGGCCTATCAACTCCAGCGTCGCCAGGACTATCGATCTAGCCCAGCTCCGGAGAGCACGCAATGACCGGTGTATTTGTCACCCTGGAAGGACCTGAAGGTGCCGGCAAGTCGACCAATCTGGCCTACATTGCCGACGCATTGCAGCGTGCTGGTTGTGAACCGTTGCTGACCCGTGAGCCCGGTGGTACGCCGATTGCTGAGCGGGTCCGTGGCATCTTGCTTGAACACCACGAAGAGCCAATGGACCCGGATGCCGAGTTGTTGCTGGTATTTGCTGCCCGGGCCCAGCATCTGAGTCGGGTCATCATGCCAGCGTTGGCGCAGGGGCAGGTGGTGATCAGCGATCGTTTTACCGATGCGACCTATGCCTATCAGGGGGGCGGAAGGGGGATCGACTCAGCCCGTATCGCTGCGCTCGAAACCTGGACTCAAGGTGCTTTGCGTCCCGACCTGACGCTGGTGCTGGATGTGCCGGTTGAGGTGGGGATGGCCCGGGCCAGAGCGCGCAGCGCGCTTGATCGCTTCGAGAGCGAGCAGCGTGCATTCTTTGACGGGGTGCGTTCCACCTACCTCCAGCGGGCTGCAGACAACCCCGGGCGCTATCGGGTGATTGACGCAAGTGGTGAGCTGGCTCAGGTACAGCGCAAACTCGAACCGGTGATCGAACAGATTCTGGAGCGCTGGCGTGCTTGAGCAGGCAAAAACATCGCTACCCTGGCATAGCGCGCAATGGAGCGCGCTGGTCAGTCAGCCGCACTTTGCCCATGCCTATCTTTTCTGTGGCCCGTCGGGTGCGGGCAAGCGCGCCTTTGCCAGTGCCTTTGCCGCCTGGTTGATGTGTGACCGTCCGGCTGCTGAGGGCGCCTGTCAGCAGTGCCGCAGTTGCCTGCTGCGTCAGGCTGGGAGTCATCCCGATCTGCTGCTGATCGAGCCGGAAGAGGCGGGTAAGGCCATTCGCGTCGATGCCATCCGTCAACTGGTGGACTTCATTTCTCAGACCGCGCAACAGGGCGGTCGCAAGGTCGTAGTGCTGCACCCTGCTGAAGCCATGAATCAGAACGCGGCCAACGCGCTGCTCAAGTCACTGGAAGAGCCTACCGCCGAGACCTATCTGCTGCTGGTAAGCGACCAGCCGAGTCGTTTGTTGCCGACTATCCGCAGCCGGTGTCGGGTGCAACCGCTTGGGTTGCCGGCCGAACAGCCAGCGCAGGACTGGTTGCAGGCCGAGTTGCCTGACGTCGACGAGAGGCAGCGCAGGCTGTTGTTGCAGATGGCTGCCGGTGCGCCGCTGAAAGCGCTCTTGCTCAAGGAGCAGGACGCGATCGCGCAGCGCGAAAAGGTCGTCGAGGGAGTCAAGGCCTTGCTCAAGGGGCAGGTGTCGGCGCCCAAGCTGGCTGAGCAGTGGAACAGCGTTGCCCTAGACCTGCTGCTTGACTGGTTTGCTGCCTGGACGCTGGAGCTCCTTAAGCTCAATCAAGGCGCGCAAGAAATCGCAAACAGTGCTGATATGGACAAGGTGCTGGGCTATCTGGCGCCACGTGTTAGCGTGAGCGCGTTGCTCGATTGGCAGGATTGGCTGCTGCAACACCGTCGACAGTTCGACAACAAGGCCAACCTTAACCGTCAGCTGTTCCTCGAAAAGCTGCTCGCACGCTGGAAAGTGTTGGCCGAAAGGCGTTAATCTGGCCGCCATCGCGTTGAGTTAAAGGAATGATCAATGAGTAAACCAATGGCTCCGGGGCCACGCAACGGCATTCTGTCGCTGACCATCAAGGACAAATCCGTTTTGTATGCGGCTTACATGCCGTTCGTGAAGCACGGCGGTCTTTTCATTCCCACCAACAAGAACTACCACCTCGGCGACGAGGTGTTCATGCTGCTGAACCTGATGGATGAGCCGGAGAAGATTCCGGTTGCCGGCAAGGTGATCTGGGTCACTCCGAAGGGGGCTCAGGGCAATCGTGCGGCAGGTATTGGTGTCCAGTTCAGTGATCAGGACAATACCGCGCGCAGCAAAATCGAAACCTATTTGGCCGGTGCGCTGCAGTCGGATCGGCCGACCCATACCATGTAGTCTTCATGCTTATTGATTCACACTGTCACCTTGATCGTCTTGATTTAACGCCCTATAACGGCTCTCTTGATGCATTGCTGGATGCGGCGCGCGCGCGTGGCGTCAGCAAGTTTCTTTGTATTGGCGTCGATGCCGATAACGCCGCCACGGTGCAGCAGCTGGCGGACCGTTACGAGGACGTATTTTGCAGCGTCGGTGTTCACCCGCTTGATCTGAAAGACGGCAAGGCAACCGATCTGAACTGGTTATTGGAGATGCTGACTCATCCGCGAACCGTTGCGATAGGTGAGACCGGGCTGGATTATCACTACGAGCCGGAACTGGCAGAGCAGCAGAAGACCTCTTTTGCGATTCACCTGCAGGCTGCGCAGCAGACCGGTAAGCCGGTTGTGATCCACACCCGGGCCGCACGCCAGGACACTCTGGATATGTTGCGTGAGGCTGACCTGCCCAATGCCGGGGTACTGCATTGCTTTACCGAAGACTGGGAAATGGCGCGTGCTGCGCTGGATATGGGGTACTACATTTCACTCTCCGGCATTGTGACCTTCCGTAATGCCGATGCCCTGCGTGACGTCGCTCGACAGGTGCCAGCCGACCGGCTGCTGGTCGAAACGGATTCCCCTTACCTGGCACCGGTTCCGCACCGGGGCAAGCCTAACGAGCCCCAGTTTGTGTGCGAGGTGGCGGCGTTTCTCGCAGATCTGCGGGGGGAGTCGCTGGAGTGCCTTCAGCAGCAAACGACCGATAATTTCCACCGTCTTTTCCCGTTGTCCCAGACCTGAAAACCGGGCAAAAAAAACCCGAATTCTGGGGGAGGAATTCGGGTTAAGACCATTAGGAGTGATACATCGGCAGGACAGAGCCTGCCAGTACAGGAACGACGTTTGGGGGATGTGTCGTTCCTGATAGCTTCAGTATTGTCGAATTTACCTGTCTTTCCACCGAGCTTTGCCGCTTTTATAAACTGATTTGGAATACGTTCCAGGTATCTTATCGTGAAGCGTTGTTATCGTCGGTGGCCTCAAGCAAATCCCTGAGGCGGCTCACTGCCAGCTCCAGGGTCGCCCTGTCGGTGTAGAAGTGGGGAGACCAGCGAATGCCTCCGCCACGCAGTGCGCAAATGACTCCCTGATCCATCAGTTGTCGATGCAGCGATTGCAACGCCACTCCCTTAACCGAGAAGGTGATGATGCCGGAGCGGCGGTGCGCGGTGAGGTCGCTGAGCAAGGTCACGTCGGGCAATGCCGTCAGCAGCTCGGCCAGCAGACAGATTCGCTTGTCCAGTTCCGCTGCGACTGTTTCCATCCCGGCTTCCAGCAGCAGCGACAGGCTAGCTGACAGAGCTTGTTGGGCCAGCGTGTTCGGGCTGCCAGGCTCAAAACGCCGTGCTGAACTGGCCGGACGCCAATCATGGCGGTCATAGTCGCCCATCGCCTCGACCATATGCCAGCCGTGCTGGGTTAGTTTCAGTTGCTCACGCGCCCGGGCATGACAATAAAAAACGCCCAGGCCTTCGGGGCCCAGCAACCACTTGTGGCCGTCAGCCATGGCAAAGTCGCAATCAACGTGTTGCACATCAAGCGGTTGTGCGCCGAGGGTTTGGATTGCATCCACACAAAACAGAACCCCGCGTTCGCGGCAGGCAGCGCCGAGTCGCGGCAGGTCGATACGCAGCCCGGTGCCGTATTGCACCGAGCTGATGCTGAGCAGGCGGGTACGCTCGGTCATTGCGTTGATGAGGTTCTGCTCCGGCTGGCTGTCAAGGCTGACCGGCCGGACCTTGACGCCCTGGTCGCGCAGCGCTTCCCAGGGAATGCGGTTGGATGGGAATTCTTGATCGCTGATCAGAATTTCGTCTCCGGGCTGCCATGTCAGTCCCTGTGCAACGAACGACAGGGCCTCGGAGGTGTTCTTGACCAGCGCGATGTCCTCCGCTGCTGGAGCGTTGAGCAGGGCGGTGAGCTGCTCGCGCAGGTGCTTCTCGGTGCGACTCCAGCGCGGGTAGTCACGGGCACCTTGCAGCATGTTCTCCTTGGCGAAGGCACTGACCGCCTCGGCTGCGCGTTTGGGCCAGGGCGCCACGGCTGCGTGGTTGAGGTAGCAGATCGCAGGATCCTGGGGAAATTCAGATTGCCAGCTATTGTTCAGCGCCATACTGCGCCTCCTCGGTGGTGTCGTTGTTGGCAAAGCTCAGGCTCGTGGCTCAGGGTGGAGCAGCAGTGGCCTATGGCTCCACAATGTAGACGTAGCTGAACTGCATAGTCAGCTTGTAAGCAAATCTGGGCACAGGGTCATCAACTTGGCATAATGGGGCACTTTGCCAATTTGAATCTGGGTACCTTGATGCAGAAAGAGTCACGTAAAGTTCGCGAATTTCGTCGTCGCGAGCAGGAAATCCTCGACAGCGCATTGCGTCTTTTCCTTGAGCAGGGCGAAGACAGTGTAACGGTTGAGATGATCGCCGACGAAGTCGGGATTGGCAAAGGCACCATTTACAAGCACTTCAAATCCAAGGCGGAAATTTACCTGCGGCTGATGCTTGACTATGAGCGAGCACTTGCCGAGTTGATGCATTCAGAAGCCATCGAGCGTGATAACGCCGCGTTACCACGGGACTATTTCGAGTTTCGGATGAGCGACCCGGAGCGTTATCGGCTGTTTGATCGGTTGGAAGAGAAAGTCGTCAAATCCAACCAGTTACCGTCGATGGTTGAAGAGCTTCACCAGATTCGCACCTCCAACTTCAATCATGTAACCGGTCTGATTCAGTCGCGTATCGACGACGGCAAGCTGGAAGATGTGCCTGCCTATTTTCACTACTGCGCGGCCTGGGCTCTGGTACACGGTGCAATGGCCATGTATCACTCGCCGTTCTGGCAGGATGTGATCAAGGATCAGGAAGGCTACATGCAGTTTTTGATGGATGTTGGTGTTCGCATGGGCAATCGTTTTAAGCGCCGCAAGGAGGGCGAGCAGGCCTGACATGGCTTGTGTCTGCTGAACTCCCGTCCCTCGCAGCAGTCAGATCAGGGGCAGTCATGACAGGAGTCAGCCCTTGTTCAGATCACCCATTGTGTTGGCCGGTGTACTCGCCACCGGCCTGCTGTCGTCATCTGCGCTGACGGCAAGAGAGTACCGCTACAGCGACGCCCATTTGCATTATGTCGACTTCTTTCAGGAGTCAGAGGGCATGGAGGCATTACTGCAGGCGATGGACGACGCCGGCGTCGATCACGCGATGCTCAGTGGGGTGCCGGTTGCCAAGCAGTGGCATGAAAATGAGCCCAAGCGACCACGCTATTACGCTGGCGATGACGGCGGCGCCTACTGGTTCAGTGCCACCGATGTGTTGGTCGCCAAGGCACTTGACTCCTTGCCGCCGGACCAGCGTCGGCGTTTTCACCCGTTTCTTTCCGGTTTCAACCCCAACGACAAGAACGCCGATGCCCACATCCGTCGCATGCTGGAGCTGTATCCCGGTGTTTGGCAAGGGCTGGGCGAGGTGTTCACCCGGCACGACGATCTGACGGCGCTGATCCATGGAGAGCCGCCTCGGGCCAATAGCGAGGCGATGCATCGGGTCTACATGCTGGCGGCCGAATACGATCTTCCGGTGCTGGTGCATAGCAACATCACATCGCAACGCGAGCGCAATCCGCTGTATCTGGCCGAGATCGAAGAGCCTCTGCGAAACCATCCGCGGGTGCGCTTTATCTGGGCCCACGCGGGCACCAGCATGGAGATTCATCGTCATCAGACCCGCTTGGACTTCTTGCTGCCAACATTGCGTCGACTGCTGACAGCGTATCCGAACCTGTACATCGACTTGTCCTGGACGGTGCGCGAACCCTACTTGCTCAATCAGGAGGGTGAGCCCGATCCAGACTGGGTGCAGTTGGTAGAGGATTTTCCCGAGCGCTTCATGCTGGGGTCGGACGTGGTAGGGCAGTTTGGTAGTGTCGAGAAATACATGACGGGCTTTGATCCGTTTCTGGATGCATTGCCCGAGAATGTTGCCCGCGCGGTCGCGCGGGACAACTTTCTGGCCGTGCTGCCTGATCCGGCCTCACCAACCGAGGCCGTGAGCGAGGATCAGGGCACCAGCAACGGAGGGTTGGCCCAGTAGCCGCAATGGTGATAGCCGAGGAAGCTCAGCGTGCTCACGCTGCTGGCGTTGGGTACATCAAGCATCAACAGATTGCCAGTGGCCGCCTGTGGCCACGCGGCTGCTACGCCGTCGGTGGTGCTCGGGTTACCGTCCTTGGCAAACTGGGTCCAGTAATCGACCATCTCTCCCGACAGGCTGGACAGGTCGTTTAGATCGCCCGTGTAGCGCTGCTCCATCAAACTCTGGGCGTAGAGTACGTAGGGGATTTCCCCTGCGTGGGTGGCGCCCAGCGGGAAGGTCACGGCGAGTGGCGGCACCAGCGTCCAGGGTGCGTCCTCATCGCGGAACCAATACTGGAAGGTGTTCATGCTGGCGCCGGCAAATGTGGTCGCTTGTGAGTAGGCGTTGCAGGCGAACATGAAGTCGGTCCAGATGCCTGAGAGGGCTTCGCTGTACAGGGAGGTAGATCCGTCATAGAAGTTAAGGTAGTCGGTAGCGATCTGGTCATCGTCGAACGGAATGCTGGCCTGATAGGGCTGGAAGAACGCTGCCACGCGATCACGGTATTCCGCCTCGTCGTCGATAGGGTCTCCGCCGACCTCATCCAGTGCGACAAACAGGGTGCCTTCGTTCTGGTTGCTGCCGATCATGATGTCGAGTGTGTCGTTGAACTCGCCGTCAGTCAGGGCCTGCTGGATCGACTTGGGCAGCAGGTCGCTGGATGCGTCGACAACTGGGATCGATTGAGACCCCTGGGCTGCCAGCAGGGCCGAAACCGGCAGTGCACGCAGGCAGTCTGCGGCGGTAGTCGGTTCGTTGCAGCCCAGCCCGTTGGCAACGCCGATGCCAATGGCCTGGGCCGTTGCCTTGGGCATCTGGAACGGTGCATAAGAACCGCTCTGGACGATGGCTCGCTGGAACAGATCTGCGTCGGCGGCGCGGGGGGAGACGATATGGCTCATGACGCTGTGACCGCCGGCGGATTCGCCGAACAAGGTGATATTGGCTGGATCGCCGCCAAAGGCCTCGATGTTGTCCTTGACCCAACGCATTGCCAGTTGCTGATCCATCAGGGCGAAGTTGCCAGCGTCGGATTCCAGTGCCGGGTGTGCTAAAAAGCCAAGGTTGCCAAGACGGTAGTTGAGCGTGACGACAATGACGTCCTGCTCAACCAGACGGGTGGGGTCGTACTCGCCGCTGCCGTTGCCGAAGACAAACGCGCCACCATGAATCCAGACCATTACGGGGAGGTCTGCAGCATCGGCGGGAGCGTAAACGTTCAGATACAGGCAGTCTTCGTCACCGACCGCGGCGCCGGTGGTGAGGTCTGATTGCGGGCAGCTGTTACCAAAGCTATCGCTCAGGCGCAGTGTATCGCTACGGGTTGCTGGCGGCTGCGGAGGGGCAAAACGCAGCTCTCCAACCGGTGGCTGAGCGTAAGGAATGGCACGGAAGATCCGGATACCGTTCTGGCGGATACCGACGACCGAGCCCTCCGTGGTCTGAACGGCGAGCGGGTCAGGGGTGCTAGAGCCTCCACCGCCGCCGCCAGTCAAGCAGGCAGACAGCGACAGCGTCGCGACGGCCAGGCTGAGGGCCTTGAGGGTTGGCAGGGAGGTGGCGCGTGAGCGGGCAGTACTCATTATTATTGTCCTGTACTGTGGGAGGTTTCGAGGCAGAGTTGGAAATTGCCCCGGTTCGGGGCTAATGCGTTTTCTGCACGTGCCAGAACTATATGTGAACCCTGTCACGTCTCGCTAAACACGTCCGGGTGGTTTGCTTCGTCAGGTGTACTGGCTATGATGGGCGGTTTTTTGCAGCGCAGTGTTCAGCAACAGGAGAGCAGTCATGGCGGTACAAGAGTCATTTCCGGTCAGTTACATCGAGCCGGTATTTCGCCCGCCGAGTGAAGCGCATTCGCTGATTCTGCCGGTTACCAACGGCTGCTCTTGGAACAAGTGCACGTTCTGTGAGATGTATACCGCGCCGCAGAAGAAGTTTCGTGCACGGGACGAGGCAGAGGTGCTTGATGAGATTCGCCGGGTGGGGGAGCGCTATATCGTGCAGCGTATATTCCTGGCTGACGGTGACGCGATGGTGCTGCCGACACACCGCTTGCTGCGGATTCTCGAAGCCATTGCCGAGCACATCCCGAGCGTCGAGCGGGTGACATCCTACTGTTTGCCGCGCAACCTCAAACGCAAGTCAGTCGAGGAGCTCAAGGAGTTGCGCGAGGCCGGCCTGGCGATGCTGTATGTTGGTGCCGAATCGGGTGACGACGAGGTGCTGGAGCGGGTCAACAAGGGAGAGACAGCCGCTTCGACAGCTGATGCTCTGATCAAGGCGGGCGACGCTGGATTGAAGCGCTCGGTGATGATTCTCAATGGTCTGGGTGGGGCGAGCCTCAGTGCACAGCATGCGTTGAATTCTGCCAAACTGCTGAACGAGACACAGCCCGAGTTCGTCTCGACGCTGGTTGTCAGCTTCCCGCAGGGGATGGCACGTTTTCAGCAGCGCTATCCTGATTTTGTTGAGTTGAACCAGCAGCAGTTGTTCCGCGAACTGCGCGAGTTCGTGGCGGCGCTGACGCTGGACAACAGCACTTTTCGCAGCGACCATGCCTCTAACGCCCTGGTGTTGAAGGGCGAGCTCGGGCGGGACAAGGAACGGCTGTTGGCGCAAATAGATCAGGCGATCAGTCGCCCCGAACAGGCTGGCCTGCGTCCGGAGTGGATGCGCGGACTTTAGGAGGTTTTATGCGCAAGGCTTTGATTCTGCTAGGAATGATCATGCTTTCCGGATGCATGAAGCCGTCTGATATGCAGGATCAGGCCAGCTACTATCTTGGTGACGCAGGGGTGCTAAACCACTATCGCATCCAGCGCAGCAGTACCTGGGTTTTACAATCCGATTCCAAGCTATACATTGCTCAGGGCCACTTCCTGCCGGTCGGTAACCCGTATGCTCGCCCCAACGTGGTAGCCGAGGAAGCGTTTGCGGCGGCAGTAGAAGTGTTTCCTATCGTGCGTCGAGCGGAGCAGCCGCTCGGTCTCGAAGAGGCGTTGACTGAAGCGCGTAGCTACGGATACGACTATTTGCTCTACACCCGGTTTGCCTCTGCAGAAGATGCCGTTGGCAGCGTTGAGCAGTGGGAAGACTCCGGACGCTGGGAGGATCTTGGTCTGGACCGCGCCGTATTGCAGTTGATGGTCTTTGAAGTGGGCACCCGGCACCTGGTTGACTACGCCCGGATTGAAACCCGGGGCGGGTTTCTGCAGTTTTACAAAGCGTCACCGGACGATTTGCTGCGGCCGCCATTGCAGGACTACACAGGCCAGTTGCTTGGCCGCTGAAAGTGACCACTCAGGAGGAACGATGCCGGACCGTGCGCCACCCCCACAATCCCTGTTGAACAGCCTGCCGCAACGCAGCGAACTGCAGCGTCGCGATCCGGCGCCGGTACATCTGTGGCATCCGGAGCTGAGTGGCGAAATGGATATGCGTATTGCCCGGGACGGCACCTGGTATCACGAGGGCGACCCGATCAAGCGTTTGGCGCTGGCTCAGCTGTTTTCCACCATTCTGCGGTTGGACGAGGACGGTCGTTACTATCTCGTGACTCCGGTCGAACGCTGGGGCATTCAGGTTGATGATGCACCTTTTGTCGCTACCGGCCTAACGGTGAGTGGTCAGGGCGAGCAGCAACAACTGACGTTCACAACCAATCTGGAGGACTCTATTCCTCTGGATGCCGATCATCCGTTGCGGGTTGAGTTGGACCCGCAGACGGGGGAACCCTCCCCATACCTGCGTGTGCGTGCAAATCTGGATGCACTGATAAGTCGCACGGTCTTTTATGAGCTGGTCGATCTTGCCGTCGAGACCGAGGTCGCAGATCAGCTGCGTACCGGGGTCTGGAGTGGGGGGCAGTTCTTTCCGATGGACGGCGCCGAATAGGTGCATCCTGCGTGCCGCCGCGTCATTGCTGGGCACCTTTGGCAGCCGCTTTCCCGACGTAAACACTCCGCCTGATTGTCAACCCGAAAAACGTGAAAAAGCGTGTTTTTTTGATGTTGATATTTACCATATGTGGGTCTAGCATTGCCCGGAATGCACAACAAATAGTGTTTTGTCGGCCGGGATGCGTACAGGTCAAAAGCCTCTGCGTCAAGCCCTTGGGAAGCGCTGATTAATTCCACACGCTCTCGCCCTGCGGGGCGACCAAGCTAGGCCGCACGCTGTGTTGTGGTTGCTCGACAGGTCCCGACATACCTTCGAAACCACGCCTTGATTGCGCTCGGCCTGAGCGCCAGAGGGCATGCGGAATTAACCAGCGCTTCCCTGAATGGTGGTTCAGGTCGCGTATTTCAGGAGACAGAAATGAGTCAAACAGCCAAGGTGCAGCGCCTGCATAATGTGGTTACCAGCATCCCCCTGCAGCCCGCGTCAGAAGATATCTGGGATACCAAATACCGACTCAAGACCAAAGACGGCACCGCCATCGACAAGTCTGTCGATGAGACTTTCCAGCGTGTCGCACGTGCTCTGTCTGAAGTAGAAGCGCCGGAGCTGCGTGAAGAGTGGTATGAGAAATTCCTCTGGGCTCTGCGTCATGGCGCTATTCCGGCTGGCCGTATTACCTCCAACGCCGGTGCACTTGAGCACAAGCCGGCAACATCGACCATCAACTGCACCGTGTCTGCGACCATCGGTGACTCGATGGACGATATTCTTGCCAAGCTGCACGAAGCTGGCCTGACCCTGAAGGCAGGCTGTGGTATCGGCTACGAGTTCTCCACTTTGCGCCCGAAAGGTGCCTACGTCTCTGGCGCCGGTGCCTATACGTCCGGCCCGCTGTCGTTCATGGATATCTACGACAAGATGTGCTTTACCGTGTCCTCTGCCGGTGGCCGTCGTGGCGCCCAGATGGCGACCTTTGATGTTGGTCATCCGGACGTGATGGACTTCATTCGCGCTAAGCGTGAAGGCGGGCGTCTGCGTCAGTTCAACCTGTCGCTGCTGATCACAGAAGAATTCATGAAGGCGGTTGAGGCCGATGCCGACTGGCAGCTGGCATTCCCGCTGAATCAGGCTGAAATGGAAGCGGACGGCGTTGATGTCAACGACGCTGAACAGGTGATCTGGCGCGAGTGGCCGAGCAATGAGCGCTATGTCAGCCGTGAAGATGGTCTGGTTGCCTGCCGTATCTTCCGCACCATGAAGGCACGTCGTATCTGGGACATGATCATGAGTTCCACCTACGACTTCGCCGAGCCCGGCTTCATCCTGATTGACCGTGTCAACGAGATGAACAACAACTGGTTCTGCGAGGAAATTCGTGCGACCAACCCTTGTGGCGAGCAGCCGCTGCCGCCGTATGGTGCCTGCCTGCTGGGCTCTATCAACCTGACCCTGTTTGTCCGCGATCCGTTCACCGACAAGGCGCGCTTCGACTGGGATGAGTACCGTCGCGTCGTTGATATCTTTACCCGCATGCTGGACAACGTGGTTGAGATCAACGGTCTGCCGCTGGAGCAGCAGCGCAACGAAATTTACCGCAAACGTCGTCACGGCATGGGCTTCCTCGGTCTGGGCTCTACCATGACCATGCTGCGTATGAAGTATGGCGAAGCCGACTCCCTTGAGTTCACTGAGCAGGTTTCCCGCGAGATGGCCATGCAGGGCTGGCGCACCGGTCTGGCGCTGGCAGAAGAGAAGGGCGCTGCACCGATCATGGACGAAGAGTTCGTGGTGACCGAGGCGATGCTGGCGAAGCGTCCGGAAATGGTCGCAGATGGCATCAAAGCGGGTGATACATTGGCTGGTAAGGTGCTTTGGGCCAAGTACAGCCGTTACATGCAGCAGGTAGCAGGTGAAGATGCCGAACTGGCTGCAGCGCTGGCCGAAAAAGGCTCTCGCTTCACTCACCACAGCTCCATTGCGCCGACCGGTACCATTTCGCTGTCGCTGGCCAATAACGCGTCCAACGGCATTGAGCCGAGCTTCGCGCACCACTACTTCCGCAACGTGATCCGCGAAGGCAAGAAGTCGAAGGAAAAGGTAGACGTGTTCAGCTTCGAGCTGCTGGCCTACCGTCATTTCATCAACGCCGATGCGCTGCCGAGCATGGATGCCGAGTCCCGCAACCTGCCGGAGTACTTCATCGCCGCTGATGACGTGTCCCCGACCCAGCACGTTGACGTCCAGGCTGCGGCGCAGAAGTGGATTGACTCGTCGATCTCCAAGACCGCTAACGTACCGACCGATTACCCGTATGAGTCCTTCAAGGACATCTACATGTACGCCTTCCACAAGGGCCTGAAGGGTTGCACTACCTTCCGCTTTAACCCGGAAGCGTTCCAGGGCGTACTCGTGAAGGAGCAGGATCTGGCCAACACCACCTACCGCTTCAAGCTGGACGATGGCACTTTCATCGAGGCCAAGGGTGGTGACGAGATCGAGTATGATGGTGAGCTGCATACCGCTGCCAACCTGTACGATGCCCTGAAAGAAGGCTACTACGGCAAATTCTGAACCCGTGCCGCTTCGGCGGCACTCGGTAGTTCGCAAATCTGATGAATCGGCCGCGCAGACGCGTGGCGAGGAAGTGAAAGACATGGCACTGAAGATCAACAGCAAGATCGTCGACTATGCTGTAGTCAAACCTGATGAACCGGCCAAGGCGCCGGAAGCCAAGGCCGCTCCGGCGATCGAAGAAATGCACGAGAAGCTCAAGCGCCCCGAGTTTCTTGAGGGCTCGACCTACAAGATCAAGACTCCGACCTCGGAGCACGCGATCTACGTCACCATCAACGACGTCGTGCTCAACTCCGGCAGCGACCACGAGACACGTCGTCCCTTCGAAATCTTCATCAACTCGAAGAATATGGAACACTACCAGTGGATCTCAGCCCTGACGCTGATTATCTCTGCTGTGTTTCGCAAGGGCGGTGACTGCACCTTCCTGGTTGAAGAGCTGCGCAGCGTGTTCGATCCCAAGGGCGGTTACATGAAGCGCGGTGGCCGCTGGAGCCCTTCGCTGGTGGCTGAAATCGGCGATGTGCTGGACCAGCACCTCAAGCGTATTGGCATGATCAAGGACGAAATGGACGAGCATCAGCAGGCGTATCTTGAGCAGAAGCGTGCCGAGTTCGCCAGTCTGAAGCCGCAGGGCCAGACCGAAGCAGACTGTGATGACAGCGCTTCTGCCTACCCGGAAGGTGCTCAGATGTGTGGCAAGTGCCACACCAAGGCTGCGATTCAGATGGACGGCTGCCTGACCTGCCTGGCCTGCGGCGATAGCAAGTGCGGCTGATCAAGCTCGCTCTCAGCGCCTAAATAACGCGTCCTTCGGGGCGCGTTTTTTTTGAGCCGCAAGCCGCTGTTGCAAGCCCCAAGCCCCAAGCCCCAAGCCCCAAGCCCCAAGCAAAAAGCAAAAAGCAAAAAGCAAAAAGCAAAAAGCAGAGCCAAGCCGGACGTTTTGGTTGGGCGTGGGTGGCTGATGTTTATCCGTGGCGGACGCGACATGTGGCGTCCCTAAAGACGGGTGCGGCCCAAGCTGCAAGTCAGGGACTACCGCGCAACAGGGGTAACGTTCTTCTCTTTGCTCAACCTCAGACACAAACTCTTGGCTTCCAGCTTGGTTTTGCTTGTCGCTTGCGACAGCGGCTCTCCGCTGTTGCCGGTCATTCATTTGCCCCATATCCCCCAACAGGGGGGGTGAACCCGTTTAGCCCCTGTCCCTAGCATCAAGCTTCGAAAGATGACGCGGAGCCTGCCCCATGGCCTATCTGACGGTGAATGATGTCCGTCTGCACTTCGAACGCTTCCCCCAACCGGGTAAACCGGTGCTGGTGCTCAGTCATTCGCTTTTTTTTGACTGGCGGATGTTTCAGCCGTTGATTGAGCTATTGCACCCGCACTTTGAGATTCTGGCCTACGACCATCGTGGACAGGGCCTCAGCAGTCGAAGTGGGACGCTTGATATGGATACCCTGACTGACGATGCGGTGGCGTTGATTGATGCACTTGATCTGGCGCCTTGCTACTTCGCTGGCAACTCGATGGGGGGCTTTATCGCGCTGCGCCTGGCAGCGCGTTCCCCCGAGCGTTTGGCTGGCTGCATCGTGATGGGTAGCAGCGGTGACCTGGAGCACCAGTTGCCCGAGTTTGAGCCGCTGGTTCAGCAGTTGGCACAGGATGGAGCGGCCGACCAGGTCGACACCCTGATGTACATCATGTTCGGCGACCACACACTGCGCAGTCCTGAATACACCGCCCTATGTGCGCACTGGCGCAATCAGATGCGCCAGTTGGGGCCGGAGATTGGCGCCGCAGCGATGGAGGTGATTCATCGCAGCAGTGTACTGAGCGAGTTGAAATCCCTCCGCGTGCCGTTGCTGGTACTGGCAGGGGAACAGGACCACGCCTACAGCCAGGCTCTGTCGAAGCAGATAGTCGAATACGCCGGACACGGTGAGTGCAAGGTTATTACTGGGGCGGGCCATTCGCTCGCGCTCGAGCAGCCCGTTCAGGTGGCGGACGCCATTCACGCATTTGCGCTGAGCGCCGGTTGAGCAGTAACGAACAGAAAAATAACGACAACAACAGAAGAGTCATACCCATGAAGAAGTTGATTGCCTTTCCCCTGGTTACATCGCTGCTTGGTATTGCCGCAGCGGTGCACGCTGGCGTGGTAGATACCGCCGCCATGCTTGCGGTCGAGAACGACGGTAGCGAATGGCTGAGCTACGATCGAACCTGGTCACAGCAGCGTTTCAGTCCATTGCAGCAGATCACCACCGAAAACGTCGATCAGCTGGGGCTGGCTTGGTCGATTGATCTCGACAACACCCGTGGGCTGGAGGCAACCCCGCTTTACCATGAAGGCGTCCTTTACACCTCGTTGTCCTGGAGCCGGGTACTGGCTGTTGATGCCGAGACCGGCAATATCCTGTGGAGCTACGATCCAGGTGTCGATAAATCCGGCGCGCGGCATGCATGCTGTGACGCGGTTAACCGCGGCGTGGCGCTGTGGAAAGGCAAGGTGTACGTGGGCACCCTGGATGGCCGCCTGGTGGCGCTGGATGCGAAAACGGGCGAGCCGGTATGGACGCAGCAGACGACCGACCCAAGCAAGCCTTACACCATTACCGGTGCTCCGCGGGTGCTGAATGACATGGTGCTGATCGGTAATGGCGGTGCTGAATACGGAGTCCGTGGCTACTTCTCCGCCTATGACGCGGCGACCGGCGAGATGCGCTGGCGCTTCTACACCGTGCCGTCCGATCCGGCAGAAGGCCCACAGGCGACACCCGCACTGGAAGAAGCCCTGAAAACCTGGAGCGACAAGACGCGCTGGGACCTGGGTGGTGGCGGCACCAGTTGGGACAGCATGGCCTATGACCCCAAGCTGAACCTGCTGTATGTCGGCACTGGTAACGGCTCGCCCTGGAACCGCGAAATTCGCAGCCCCGGTGGCGGTGACAACCTCTACCTGTCGTCGATTTTGGCCTTACGGCCGGAAACCGGGGAACTGGTCTGGTATTACCAGAGCACTCCGGGCGAGAGCTGGGATTACACCGCAACCCAGCAACTGACGCTGGCTGAGCTCGAAATTGACGGCAAGCCGCGTCAGGTCATCATGCAGGCACCGAAGAATGGGTTCTTCTATGTCCTTGATCGGGCCACCGGCGAGCTGTTGTCGGCCGAGAAATTTGGCAAGGTCACCTGGGCTGAGAAGATTGATATGGCGACCGGCCGTCCGGTCGAGGTGCCGGGCTCGCGCTATGAGAGTGGAGAGCCAGTGACCATCTGGCCGAGTCCTCTAGGTGCGCATAATTGGCATTCGATGTCCTACAGCCCTCTGACCGGGTTGGTCTACATTCCATATCAGGAAATGCCGGCAACCTACGCCAATGAGGGGGGGGACTTCGTCGTTCATAACGGTTTCAACACGGGCGCGGGTCTTGAAAACAGGGAGTTGCCGCGCGAGTACGCAACGGGTGCGCTGATCGCCTGGGACCCGGTAAAACAGGCGCCGGCCTGGCGCGTCGAGCGGCCCAATCACTGGAACGGCGGTACGCTGGTGACCGCAGGTAATCTGGTTTTTCAGGGCACCTCGGCTGGTCAGCTTGAGGCGTACAGTGCCGATATGGGGGCGCCGCTTTGGCACTTTCCGACCCAGACCGGGGTAATTGCCGCCCCTATGACCTACCAGCACAACGGTGAGCAGTACATTGCGCTGATGGCTGGCTGGGGTGGGTCTGGCGGATTGTTCGGCGGTGATGCAGTGCAAGCTGCCGGAGCGCGCAACGTTAGCCGAATGATGGTGTTCAAGCTGGGCGGCAAGGCGCAGCTGTCTGCACCGCCGGCAGCCGCGCCGCTGCCTGATCGGGTGCCGCAGCCTGTGGTGGCCGCTGCCAGTGATATTGATGCCGGCTCTGATCTGTATGCGTCCTACTGCATGATCTGCCACGGCGTGGGTACCGTAGGTAACGGTATTCTGCCGGATCTGCGTTACTCCAGCGACGCCATTCGTGACGCCTGGGAGGCGATCGTGTTGCATGGGGCCTTTCAGAACAAGGGTATGGCGTCGTTCGCAGACAGCCTCTCTGCCGAGCAAGCGCAGCAGATCAAGCTCTATATCATGCAGCGTGAATACGAGAGTTGGATGTCAGCCAAGCAGACCGAGGCCGAATAAGCGGTCGGTGGTCAGGGTATGACTGATATTGCCAATTGAGTATTTACTCTAAAGAGGGTGGTTCGTATGATGAGGTAGCCAGCGGCAGCCGGCTGCCTCACGATCGCATTCAGGCTGACTTGCTGTGCACGCTGCTATCTGCCTGCTAAGGTGGATGGTGTTAATAACAAAAAGAGGCTGCCTTACGCAGCCCGTGCTCGGCATGGATCGACTTCATGAACAGGAAACAGGTGGCCTGGATTGCCCCGCAATCCTCCCCCGTGCAGAACCGGGGTGCCGATCTACCAGTGCTGCTGATGACCAAGATCACGCCTCCGCGTCGCGGTCGCGGCATTCTTCCACGCCCTCGTCTTGAGCAATTCGCTGAACAGCTGAGCGAACGTCGGCTCGCGATTCTCGAAGCCCCACCCGGGTTTGGCAAAACAACGTTGGCTACCATCTGGGCAGAGCGGCTTACTGCGTCGGGGCATGCGGTTGCCTGGCTATCGCTGGATACCGAAGACGATAGTGCCCAGCGGGTTCTCTACTATCTTAGTGCGGCGATAAACCGTGTTTGTCCTGCTGTGGGAACGCGTTGTCTGGAGGTGGACGCCAGTCAACACAGCCCCCAGGTTCTGGCCAGCTGGCTGATGAGTGAGCTGGAGCAGCAGCCGGAGCCGATTACGCTGTTTCTGGATGACTATCACTGTATTGATGACACTGTGCTGGTTGAGGCGCTGCGCTTTCTGGTGCATCGCGCACCAGAGCATGTGCACATGGTCTTTATCGGTCGCCGGGACCTGCCTGAAGCCATCGTTGAGCACTTCTACGCTGATGAGCGTCTTGAAGTCGATGCGGCGATGCTGCGCTTTGAGCCTGAGGAGACGCGAGACCTCTTGCGTAAGGGCGGTTTGCAGCCAGAGCAGGGCGGTGACCTCTGCAGCATACAGGCTGTGGCGGATGGCTGGATTGCGGCACTACGCGCTTATCTGCTGACACCAAACTCGACCGGTACACGACAGCTGCCGCGCAGTATCGCCAGCCTGTTTGACGACATCCTGGTCCAGCTGGATGAGGCGACCTGTCGTTGCCTGTGTTTTCTGGGCCTGCTGGACAAATTCAGCCCCGCGTTATTGCGCACCCTGTTTGGTGACCATGCTGCGGAGGAGCTGCTGGCGTTGCTGCGTCGACGTCAGCTGTTTCTGAATGTGCTGGATGAGCAGGACAGCTGGTTCAGTTTGCATCCGATGTTCCGTGAGCATTTGCGGACGGCTTCCTTCAGTCACGACGAAGTAGCGGCGCGCGCATTCCTGCTCAAGGCAGCCAGATGGTTCGCCGAACGGGAACTCTGGTTTGACGCCATTCAGTTGGGAATGGACAGCGGAGACGTTGCACAGCTACGTGCGTGGATGCAGGAATGCGCCAGCATCCTCATGGAACAGGGTGATTTCAGTACGCTGATGTTGCTGGAAAAACGCTGGAAAGCACAGCCGGGTGACAGCTCAGTGCCGCTCAAGATTACCCGTGCTTGGGCAATGGGGCTGGCGTTGGAGCACGGTACTGCAATGCGCCTTGCTGATGAATTGGAGGCCGAAATTCGTCAGTTGGCGGTTGGTGACGAGGCGGTTGCCATGCATTGGGAGGTCCAGGCAATCAAAGCCATGGTGCTGGCGCTGGATGATCGATTTGCCCATGCTGCTCCGCTTGCTGTCGCCTGTTTTGAGTCGGGACATTGCACGGCCTGGGCCCAGAATGTACTGGTCAATGTCATTTGTGCCGCGCACATGCGGTCTTGCCGCTGGGACCAGATGTACGCTTTGCCGCCGACGCAGGGCATTGGTGAGGGCAATCGCGGCTATTTCATGCACGAGTGCTATCGCAAGTCGCTGTATGCTTTGAGCGAGTTTTACCAGGGACGCATTGTGCAGGGTATGGCAACGCTTGATGGTCTGGTGGAGGAGGCTGCCGAGCTGTTTGCCTGCAACCTGCGCCAGCCGAATCCGGTGCTGACCGCACTACCCAAGGGGTTCAGTGCCACGGGGCACTACCTGCGCGGCGAGTTCACCGAGGCCGAGGCGCTGTTGCAGGAGTGTATGCCCTATATCAAGGCTGGCAGTTTCATCGAGTGCACTGCCTTTGCATATATGGCTCAAGTGCGTTTGTTGGCCCATCAGGGCCGATTTGCCCAGGCTCGGCGCATGCTGGACGACCTGGAATCGCTGGCGTTGGCTCGGGACTGGCCGCGCTTGCAGTCGCGGGCGTTGTTGGAGCGGGTACGCCTGCATCTGCTGGAACGCAAGCCGCGCGAAGCCCGCGTTTGCTGCAGCATGCTGCAGCAACTGGCCAGCCTTGAATGGCCGGATCAGTGGTTGGACCGTGAATACTTCGCGTTGCTGTCGCGACTTTGGCTGGCATTGGAGGTTGAGCGCTGCGAGCCTGAGTTGCTGGATCAGGCCGAGCAGATGCTGGCGCGGCTCGAGAGTGCCGAAATTTGCCTCTACTACGCAGAACTGGGGGCGGTAACCGGCCTGTTATTGGGTCGAGAGCGCGGAGTGGATGTTGCAACTCCGTTATTGGGTTCGGTACTGCAGCTCGTCAAGGATACTGGCATGGTCAGTCTTTTGAGTGATCTGCCCAGCCAGGATGCCTGTGGGCTGTTTGTCCGGCATTGCCCGGTGCCCTTGCAGCAACTGGCCACTGAGTTGCTGGGCATTGATGTACAGGGTGAGGGAGTAGGGGGCAGCGAGGCGTTGCTGGCGCTGACGGTCAAGGAGCGTCAGGTGGTACAGCTGGTTGCTGAGGGCAAGTCAAACAAACAGATTGCCCGCGACCTGAATGTGACGCCCGAGACGATCAAGTCGCACATGAAAAACATCTTCGCCAAATTGAAAGTGGACAATCGTGCCCAGGCTGCGGTCATGCTGCAGCAGTACGCATTGGTCTGACGTTTTACTTTTAACCTTCGATACGGGGCGGTCTGATGGCCGCTCCCGCTATTTGTGTGCGGACCGTTCCGCTGGCTGCTTTGGGTTGCGTTCAGGGCAGCTGAAAAAAGAAAGCCCCTGTCGTCCGGAGCAGCGGAAACGACAGGGGCCCGGTGCTGCTCAGATATCAGCGAATACCGGATGCCCGCAGCGCGTTGGGAGTAAAGTCTGCCGACGACGCTCGGAAGCTGAAGTCGTAGTTCTTACGCTCCTCATTGGTCATGCCCAGTGCCATGTAGCGACCGTTTTGCAGGTCATACAGGGTTTCGATGGCGTAACCTGGCACTTGCTGGTCAAACCGTTGCATTGCAATCGCCTCTGCCACGCGCCACAGTCCGCCGCGGCCGTCATAGTGATCGATCGCACCTGCCTGCCAGTTATCCTCATCAATGAAGAAGTGACGCTTGGCGTAGACGTGGCGTTGACCTTCCTTCAGGGTCGCTTCAACCTCCCAAACGCGGTGCACTTCGTAGCGCACCAGGTCCTGGTTGATATGGCCCGGCTGGATGATCTGATCGTACTCAATGTCGCGCGAGGCGATGGCAAAGTTGTTGTACGGAATCAACAGCTCGCGCTTGCCGACCAGTTTCCAGTTGTAGCGGTCCGGTGAGCCGTTGTAGAGGTCGTAGTTGTCCGATACCCGAGTACCGTCAGCGCTGAACGCCGGGCCGTCATAGGCGACCTGGGGCGCACGGCGTACACGACGCTGACCGGCGTTGTACATCCAGGCGGCGCGCGGCTCCTTAAACTGGTTGATGTTTTCGTGCACCAGCAGGACGTCACCGGCCAGACGCGACGGTGACAGGATGCGCTGGGTGAAATAGAACATCAGATTATCGGAGATCTTCGGGCCGTAATCGGTCAGTGCGGTGGCAAAGCAGAACTCATCCTGCAGGATCACCATGGTGTTCGAGCCATTTGCTTGCGGGGTGGCCTGTGCCATGACGCGGGTGAAACTACCGCCACGGTAACGGGTAATGTGGTTCCAGATCACCTCAACGCCATTCTGCGGAATAGGAAAGGGGTAGGCTGTGTCGAAATTCTCGAGACCGTTGCCACCTTCGGCCAGCGTTGTGTTGACGGCGTTGCGGGCAATGGCATCAAACACTTCCTGGGGCACGGTGGCGCTGCGGTTGGTCTCGAAAACGCGCAGCTTGTAGGTGTCAGGATAGCGCTTGAGCATCGCCTTCTGCCCGTCGGTGAGCATGTCGGCGTACTGATCCATATTGGCGGCGGAGACGGTGTACAGTGGCTGGTCGCCGGCAAAGGGGTCGGCATAAAAACCATCCGAATCAACCGCCGCAGCGTCTTTGGCCATACCGCCGGTCCAGGCCGGGATGGTGCCGCTGGCGTTGCCGGCACGTTCCGCGCCCATCGGGGTCAGGGTGGTTTGCAGCTTGGCAGCCTCGTCGGGCGAGACGGCAGCACTGACTGACAGCGCCAGCGCGCTGAGCATGGCGCCGCCGAGAAGCTGAAGGGATCGTTTAGGAATCTTTTTCATTGCTTGCTCCGTTTCTTATTAGAAGTTAACGCCGACGCTGACAGCCACGAAATCGCGGTCTGTGTTCGGGTTATAGTCTCCACCGAAGAAGTTGGTGTAGTTGATGCTGGCGTTGTACTTGTTGTTGTAAACGCCGGTCAGACCGACGCTGGCGGCCATTGAACCTTCAACAAAGTTCGGGCCAGTGCCGTTGACGTCGTGGGAAAACGCAAAGCTGGGCTTGAGTGCCACGCCAGCGAAGCCTTCGTACTCCATGTTGACCAGTGCTCGGTAGCCCCAGGAACTGCTGGTGTAGAAACCGTCGTAGGTACAATCGGACGGGTCAGCGGCATTGAGCACGGCCTCACAGGCACCGAGTGGAAGTGGACCGGATCCGTACAGCGAATCGCGACCATAGCGCAGCTCATCAAGACCTCTCTTGATGCCGCTGATGTGGTTGTAGCCAACCTCGCCAATCACCGTCATGCTGCGGGCACCCAGAATGTTGTCAAAAATTCTGATGGCGGTTACCTGTGCTTGCGTTACAGGCATGCGGGTATAACCCTGAATCACTGTGCCGGCGGGAATGGTTGAACCCAACGATGCGCCAGGAACGTGGCCGCTGGTATTGATCGGGCTGATGTGGTTTGTCAGCGCGGCTCCGGTCAAGTCGTTCGAACTGATCTGGACTGGCTGGTTTGGCCGGTAGCTGACTTCGCCAGACAGTGCCGTGCCGCCGACGTTGGTCTGGAAGCTTACACCGTAGATACGGATATCTTCCGGGTAGGCGAGGAAGTAGTTACCCAGCAAAGGCACATCAACTTGCCCGGTCTGGTTATTGGGTTCTGCTCCAATCGGTGTCGGAGCGCCGCCGTTGCCGGCAGAAATGGTGTTATAGGTCGGTAAGCGGCTGTGAATGTTCATGAAATACAGGCCAAACTCGGTCTGATTCAGCTGCTCGGCGTAGTAGCGGAAGGACACACCAAACTGACCCTCATCCTTGGCGTCACGGTCCCCAGCGCGTGGCAGGTAGACAAACGTCGGGTCGCCGTTGGCGCCGTTCTGACTGCCACCAACGCCGACCTGATAGCAACCGTCAGCCAGGGTGTCGCTCGGTGAGAAAAAGGTGCCGCAGTTGTCGATGACGGTCTGATCCCACTCCAACTGGTAGAACGCTTCCATGCCCAGGTTGTCAGTCAGGCTCTGCGACAGATAGAGCATATTGACCGGGATCAGACCTTCCTTGATCTCGGCACCGGGACGGCGGAACGCGGCAACGTCGATGGGGTTGATGCTGTTGATGCCGTTCTGAATAAAGGTGCTTTCACCCCAGCTCACCACCTGTTTACCGATACGCACTGAGCCCGGCATGTCGCCAATGGTGTAGTTGTGGTAGAGGAAGGCATCCAGTAGCTGAATGCCGGATGCCTTGGCGGCAGTCTTGCGGTTGTCGTCACTGATGTCGTAAAGGTCCTGATGGCCGTCCTTCAACTCGAAGTCGTACCAGTACTTGCCACGCAGAAATACACCGGTGTCCCCGTATTGCAGCGACAGGTCGTGGATGCCCTTGAAGATCGTGGAGAACGCATCGCCCTTGTCGAAGTTCAGCCGGTTATCGTCGGTGTTGGCAGCGTTTGCATTGCCACCGCTATTGGCCCAGATGAAGTCTTTGTCGGGGCTGGCAGTTGCCCAGCTGGAGCCGATGGAAATGCTTGAGTCGAACTGTCCTTCGATGTCACCAATATCAAATCGCACCGCATGCGCGGGCAGCGCTGAGGCCATTGCGATGGCGACTACCATGGGTTTTAGGCTGCACTGTAAGAGCTTTCTTGTTTTTATGTTTTTCATGTTGTCCTCGCGCCGGGCGCTTGTTGTTATTGAGGATCCCAGGCTCGCAGCAGTGCTCGAAGGCGGTTCTGCCGCTGGATTTGACTCTATGCCGATACTTTTTCTGTTTATCCCCCCCTAATGGGGGAGCGGCGGGGGATGGGGTGCTTACAGGGAAACGCCGCTCGTCCATAATGCGGGCGGGTGTCGAGCCAGACCAACGGAGAGTGGGAAATGACTACCAGAGCGTTGTTGATCGGCGGTAATGCAGAGGGAACGGTTGCCATAGAGCCGCGTATGGCCAACCGCCACGGGCTGATTGCAGGCGCAACCGGCACTGGCAAAACGATCACATTGCAGGTGCTGGCACAGGCTTTCTCGCAACTGGGTGTCCCGGTGCTGGTCCCTGATATCAAGGGCGACTTCTCGGGCATTGCCAAACCGGGTGTAGTGTCGGAAAAGCTTCAGCAGCGCGCGCTGCGCGTCGGTATTGAGGCGCTGGAACCCAAAGGCGCGTCGGTAGTGTTTTGGGATGTGTATGGTGAGAAAGGGCACCCGCTGCGCCTGACCATCTCCGAGCTAGGGCCGCAATTGCTGTCGCGGCTGTTGGGGCTGAATGAAACCCAGAGCGGCATCATCGATATTCTGTTCCGGGTCGCTGATGATCAGGGCTGGCTGCTGCTCGACATGAAAGACCTCCGGGCGATGCTCAATCATGTCCACGAGCACCGTGCCGAGCTGGGGCCACGCTACGGCAATATCTCGCCAGCCAGCGTTGGTGCTATCCAGCGCTCGTTGCTGCGCCTGGAGCAACAGGGCGGGGAGCAGTTGTTTGGCGAGCCTGCCGTCTCGCTGGATGACTTTCTCCAGGTCGACGAGCACGGTCAGGGCGTGGTCAATATCCTGCATGCCGAGCGTCTGTATCGGGAGAGCCCGCTGGGCTATGCCTGTGTCCTTCTGTGGCTGCTGTCCGAGCTGTTTGAGCAACTGCCGGAGGTTGGCGATGCCGACAAGCCCCGGTTTGTACTGTTCTTCGACGAGGCCCACCTGTTGTTCAATGACACGCCCAAGGCGTTGCTGGATCGTATCGAACAGGTCGTGCGTCTTATCCGTTCCAAGGGCGTGGGAGTGTATTTTGTAACCCAGAGCCCGCTCGACCTGCCGGATACCGTGCTGGCGCAGCTAGGCAACCGGGTGCAACACGCGCTGCGCGCGTTTACCCCGCGAGACCAGAAAGCCGTCCGTGCTGCGGCCCAGACCTTCCGCGCCAATCCGGATCTGGATACCGAAGCCGTGATCACTGCACTGGGCGTGGGTGAGGCGCTGGTCTCTGTTCTGGATGAAAAAGGCTCACCGTCCATCGTGCAGCACGTGTGGGTGCGACCGCCGGACAGTCAGATGGGGCCGATTACGGACGCCGAGCGCGCTGCCATGCTCGCCGCTTCACCGCTCAAGGGAGTGTACGACGAGCTGGTTGATCGCGAGTCTGCCTATGAATTGCTGCAACAGCAGGCCGAGCGTTCGATGTCAGAAGAAAAACCGGAAACGCGCAAACAGGGCACCACGCGCAGCCGGCGTGAAAAGAGCATGGCCGATGAAGTGACGGACATGATCACGTCGTTTGGCCGCAGCGCCATGAGCTCCATCGGCACTCAGCTTGGCCGGCAGATAGTACGCGGATTGCTGGGTTCACTGCGCAGTCGCTGAGGGCGGTTACATTCAGTCGCGAGCACAGGGATAATGGCGGCAGTTAAAGGAGAATTGAATGCCCGCGCTTGATCTGACTCTGTTGTTACCTGTGCTTTCCCTCGCATTGCTGGCTGGCTGGGGGCTTACCGCCTGGCTGTTAATGCGCCGCAGCAGCGCGCTGCAGGAGCAGCTTGGCGAGGTGCAGTCGCAGCTCGGGGAGGCGCAGATTACCGCGCAGCAGGCCCAACTGGAGTTGCATCAGCAGGGCAGTGAGCGCGGCGCACAGCTGACTCGCATTGAGCACCTGCAGGAGTCCCTGACCGAGCTGCGTGAGCAGCAGCAGCAGCTGCAGTCGCGGCTCAGCGAGCAGCAGGCCCAGCAGCAATACTGGCAACTTCAGGCTGAGCGTGCGCAAACGCTGGGCACAGAGCAGGGGCGTCAGCTGGAGGAGCTGCGCAGCGAGCGTCAGCGTCTGCAGGGGCGATTGGATGAACTGCAGCAGGAACACGAAGCACTCAAGGTGCGTCACTCCACCCTGGAAAGCTCGTTGGAACAACGGCAGCAGCACTTTGCCGAGCAACAGCAACTGCTCAAGGACAGCCGTGAGCAGCTGAAGATGGAGTTCGAACAGCTGGCGGGCAAGATCTTTGAGGCCAAGGGGCAGGCTTTTTCGCAGACCAGTCAACAGTCGCTGGGCGCCCTGCTTAAACCCTTCCGTGAGCAGATCGACCAGTTCCGCGCGAAGGTCGAGGATATCCACCACAAGGACACCCAGCAACAGGCCACGCTGGCGGCAGAGCTCAATCACCTGAAGGAGCTGAACCGTCAGATTACCCAGGAAGCCCACGATCTGAGCACCGCGCTACGCGGCCAGAAAAAGACCCAGGGTAACTGGGGCGAACTGATTCTGGAGAACGTGCTGGAACGCTCCGGGCTGCGCGCCGGCAAGGACTTCCAGCGTGAGGTCAGCATCAACAACGCCGAAGGCAAACGCCAGCGTCCGGACGTGCTGGTCTACCTGCCGCAGGACAAGCACCTGATCATCGACGCCAAGGTGTCGCTCAACGCCTACACCCGCTATATCAACAGCGAGGACGAGGCCGAGCGGCGCATTGCCCTGAGCGAGCACGTGCAGTCGGTCAGCGACCGTATCCGCGAGCTGTCGGATCGCAACTACTTTGAGCTGCCGGGGCTGAATGCGCCGGAGATGGTGTTCATGTTCATCCCCATCGAATCGGCCTTTGTTGAGGCGCTGAAGGCGGATGAGAGCCTGTTCCAGAAGGCGATTGAACAGAATGTGCTGGTGGCGACTCCAACCACGTTGCTGACCAGTCTGAATATCGTGCGCCAGCTGTGGCGCTTTGAAGACCAGAACCGGCACACCGCGGAGCTGGCCGACCGCGCCGGCAAGATCCACGACAAGCTGCGCACCTTTCTGTCCAGCATGGACGGCATTGAAAGCAGTCTGGACAAGGCCTCGCAGGCCTATCGCAAGGCGCGGGACCAGCTGGTCGACGGACGCGGCAACCTGGTCAAGCAGGTCAACGAGTTCAAGGAACTGGGCGTCTCGGTCAAGGCAGAGCTGAGTGAGGAGTGGACCGAGCGAGCCGCGCTGGAGCTGTCGCACGAACGCGGCGAAGAGACGCCCTGATACAGTGCATTGCCCCGGGCTGGGGCAAATGCATCAGAGGTGGAAATCACCATTGGCTTCTGGCTGATAGAGCACATCGATAATTTTCAGCCGCAGGGGCCGCCCGGCCGGGCCCTGCCAGTTGATGCTCTGACCGATCTTCAGGCCCAGCAGCGCCATGCCAACCGGCGCGAGCACGGAAATGGTGCCGGGGCGGCCAGCCTGTTCCGGGTAGACCAGGGTCAGCACAAACTCCCGATCGCTGGCCTCGTCAATGAAACGCACCGTCGAGTTCATCGTAACCACGTCCTTGGGAATCTGTCGGTGGCTGATGACGCGTGCGCGCAGCAGTTCGTCCTCCAGCGCTTCGAGCATTTCCAGCGGGGCCGGTATATCGGCCATTACCTTCTCCAGGCGTTGAACATCCAGACGGGTCAAGACGATTGCAGGGGATTTGTTCATGGCGAACGGCACTACTCCTTGATCAGAGTTGGGTAAAAATAAGGTAAGGGAAAACGTCGACAGGACGCCGACCTGTCGACCCTAACAGATTGACGCTGAGTTGCAAGGCGGTGAATGTTTCCAATTGTGCTCCAGAGTAGTGCATAAGAAAGCTGTCCAAATGGTCAGTGACCTGAATTGGTGCGCGCCTCACTGCGCCGTCCTCGTGCATCCCCCGGAACTCGGGAGCGCTTATGTGGCATGGCACTTGCTCTGTAAAAACCGATATTGGGTTGGAAACGAGTACGCATGACACACGCCTGGCACCTTGAGCAGCATGACAGCGCATTGAACTGGCAGGCCGGGTTGCGGCTTGGTTTTGTGCGATGCGGCGCGCGCACCCAGCTGGCTCACACCAGTCACCGCGGCCCGTTGCGCGTGCAGCGTCCGTTTACTCCGGAAGGGGTTGATTGCCCGCATTTGTACATTTTGCACCCACCGGGCGGGCTGGTCAGTGGCGACAATCTGCGTCTGCAGGCCGACATGCAGGAGAACGCTTGTACTGTCCTGACTACGCCATCCTCCGGCAAGTTCTACCGGGCCCGTGATAACGGTACCCTGCAGGTGCAGCACAATCGGTTCTCGCTGGCGCCTGGCAGCAGCCTTGAATACCTTCCGCAGGACACCATCGCCTTCGAGGGCTGCAACGCGCGCATGATCACCCGCATCGATCTTGCCGCTGATGCCCGCTGCGTGGCCTGGGATTTGCTCTGCCTTGGGCGCCCGGCAGCAGGTGAGGGCTTCAACTATGGTCAGGTTGACCAGCGTCTGGATGTCTGGCGCGATGGCCGGCCGATCTACATCGAACGCAACCAGTTCGTCGGTGGCGATCCGTTGTTGGCAGCCCGCTGGGGACTTGGCGGCTGTGGCGTCAGTGGTACCTGGCTGGCGACTGTGCAGCTGGACCGCCAGCAGATGGATGATCTGCGTGAAAGCTTGACCGATTGCCCGGAGCTGGCGCTGACCCAGCGCAACGGGCTGCTGATTGGGCGTTATCTCGGCCTGCATGCCGAGCATGCGCGCAATACCTTTATTCGTCTGTGGCGGCAGCTGCGTCCGTTGATCAACGGCCGTGAACCCTGTGCACCACGCATCTGGAACACTTGAGATGGAGCCCTCTTCATGGAGCTGACACCCCGCGAGAAAGACAAGCTGCTGCTGTTTACCGCCGCGCTGCTGGCCGAGCGCCGGCTGGCCCGTGGCGTAAAGCTGAACTACCCCGAGTCGATGGCCTATATCAGCGCCGCCATCATGGAAGGCGCGCGCGATGGTCGCAGCGTGGCCGAGATGATGAGTTATGGCCGCACGCTGCTGACCCGCGAGCAGGTCATGCCCGGTGTGCCGGAGCTGTTGGCCGAGGTGCAGGTCGAAGCCACTTTCCCGGACGGCACCAAGCTGGTCACCGTCCATAACCCGATTCCCTGAGGAGCCCGTCATGATTCCAGGAGAAGTGCAGACCCGGCCCGGCGTGCTGCAACTGAACGAAGGGCGCGAAACACTGGTGATCAGCGTCGCTAACAGCGGTGATCGTCCGGTGCAGGTCGGCTCCCATTACCACTTTGCCGAGACTAACCCGGCGCTGCAGTTTGATCGCGATGCGGCGCGAGGCTTTCGTCTCAACATCGCCGCCGGCACCGCGGTGCGCTTTGAACCGGGGCAGAGCCGCGAGGTAGAACTGGTGGCGCTGGCGGGTGAGCGCAAGGTCTATGGCTTCCGTGGCGACGTCATGGGCAGTCTCTGAGCAGATCTGGGAGAAGCGAACAATGGAAATCAGCAGACAGGCCTATGCGGAAATGTACGGCCCAACCACCGGCGACCGCGTTCGCCTCGGTGATACTGAGCTGTGGATCAGCGTCGAGAAGGACCTGACCCGCTACGGCGAAGAAGTGAAATTCGGTGGTGGCAAGGTCATCCGTGATGGCATGGGGCAAAGCCAGCGTACCCGCGCCGAGACGCCGGATACCGTCATCACCAACGCCCTAATCGTCGATTGGTGGGGCGTCATCAAGGCCGACGTGGCGATCAAGGATGGCAACATCCAGGCGATCGGCAAGGCCGGCAACCCGGACATCCAGCCCGGCATCGACATCATCGTCGGGCCGAGCACCGAGGTGATCGCCGGTGAGGGCATGATCCTTACCGCTGGCGGCATTGATGCGCATATTCACTTTATCTGCCCGCAGCAGATTGATGAGGCGCTGATGTCCGGTGTGACCACCATGATCGGTGGCGGTACCGGCCCGGCCACCGGCACCAACGCGACGACCTGTACGCCGGGTGCCTGGCACATCGGCAAGATGCTGCAGTCGGCCGAATGCTTTCCGATGAACCTGGGCTTTCTCGGCAAGGGCAACGCCAGTCTGCCGGACCCGCTGGAAGAGCAGATTCAGGCCGGTGCCATGGGCATGAAACTGCACGAAGACTGGGGCACCACCCCGGCGGCCATCGACTGCTGCCTGAGCGTGGCCGATGCATTCGACGTACAGGTGGCGATCCATACCGACACCCTGAACGAATCAGGCTTTGTTGAAGACACCCTGGCGGCCATCAACGGTCGGGTGATTCACACCTACCACACCGAAGGTGCCGGTGGCGGTCACGCGCCGGACATCATCAAGGCCTGCGGCGAATCCAACGTACTGCCGTCCTCGACCAACCCGACGCGGCCCTACACCATCAACACGGTCGACGAGCACCTCGACATGCTGATGGTCTGCCACCATCTCGATCCGGCCATCGCCGAAGATGTGGCCTTCGCCGATTCACGTATTCGCCGCGAGACCATCGCCGCCGAAGATATCCTGCATGACCTGGGCGCCTTCTGCATGATCTCCTCCGACTCCCAGGCCATGGGCCGTGTTGGTGAGGTGATTACCCGAACCTGGCAGACCGCGCACAAGATGAAAGTCCAGCGTGGCCCGCTGGAAGGCGACGATGATTGGTCCGATAACGCGCGGGTCAAACGCTACATCGCCAAGTACACCATTAACCCGGCGATCACCATGGGCGTCGGTCATGTGGTCGGCTCAATTGAAGTCGGCAAACTGGCGGATCTGGTGCTGTGGAAACCGGCGTTCTTCGGCACCAAGCCGAGCCTGATTCTCAAGGGCGGGGCCATTGCAGCGGCGCCCATGGGTGATCCGAATGCCTCCATCCCGACGCCACAGCCGGTGCATTACCGGCCAATGTTTGGCGCCTTCGGCCGGGGCATGGACACCACCTGCCTGACCTTCGTCTCGCAGGCGGCGATTGATGCTGGCGTGGCGGAAAAGCTGGGCCTGAAGCGTCGTCTTGAGGCCGTGCGCAATACCCGCACTATCAGCAAGGCCGACATGAAACTGAACGATTATCAGCCGGACATCAGCGTCGATCCGCAGACCTATGTGGTCAAGGCCGACGGCGTTGAGCTGCTATGCGAGCCGGCTGACGAGCTGCCATTGGCGCAGCGTTACTACCTGTTTTAAGGAGAGCACGATGCTGGAATGTCATGCCTGGCTGGAGGACGAGTCCGGTCCCCATGACCACGTACTGGAACTGACCTACGAGCTGCGTACCCGCAGCCGTCTGCGTGCCAAAACGGTTGCCGGAGACGAAGTCGGTCTGTTTCTGCCCCGTGGTCGCGTGCTGGCGCAGGGCGATCGTCTGCAGTGCCTAGACGGCAGTGTGCTGATGATTGCCGCCGCGCCGGAAAAACTCTCGCGCGTTGTTTGTGACGACACCCTGAAACTGGCCCGCGCTGCGTATCACATGGGCAACCGCCACGTGGCGCTGGAGGTGCATGCGACCGAGCTGCGCTACCAGTGCGATCATGTGCTGGACGCCATGCTGGTGGGCTTCGGACTGGAGGTCGAGCAGATCACCGCACCGTTCAACCCGGAGAAGGGCGCGTATCACAACCACAGCCACAGCGTAGCCACGCCGGCCGCGCCGCTGCTGCGCCTCGCTGGGCATGCCCATGACTGAGGTGAGCCCGGTCGCTGATCTGGCCCTGCTGCGTGTGCTGCAGCTGGCCAGTCCGGCGCTGCCGATTGGTGCCTACGCCTACTCGCAAGGGCTGGAGTACGCCATCGAGCAGAACTGGGTGAGTGACATCGACAGTGCCGCCCACTGGCTTGGCGGTTTGCTCGGTCACTCGCTGGCGAAGCTGGATATTCCGTTGCTGCTGCGCCAGTACGATGCGCTGGAGCGTGATGACGAAGGCGCGCTGTTTTCCTGGAACGACTGGCTGCTGGCCAACCGGGAAACGGCAGAGTTGTACCTTGAAGACAGCCAGCAGGGCGGGGCGCTGCTGCGCCTGCTCAAGTCGCTGGCGGTGCCGGCGGCGATGGAATGGCCGCAGGGCGAGCCGATTGCGCTGATGACCGCACTGGCAATGGCCGGCCAGCACTGGCAGACCGGCGCTCGTGCGCTGGCGCTGGGTGCGCTCTGGAGCTGGCTGGAAAACCAGACCGGCGCCGCAACCAAATTGATTCCGCTCGGGCAGACCGACGCCCAGCGGTTGCTGGATCGCATGCTGCCCGATTTGCCTGCTGTGGTGGATACCGCCGCCACGCTGTCAGCCGATGATCTCGGCGCAGGATTACCGGGCCTGGCCTTTGCCAGCGCCCGCCATGAACATCAATACACCCGATTGTTTCGATCTTAAGGAGCACTGACACATGACTTCCAGACCTGCACTGCGGGTAGGCATCGGCGGACCGGTCGGGTCCGGCAAGACCGCGCTGGTTCGCACCCTCTGCGAGCGCCTGTACCCACACTACAACCTGGGCGTGATCACCAATGACATCTACACCCGTGAAGACGCCGACTTCCTGCTGCGCCATCAGGCCCTGCCGGAAGACCGCATTCTCGGGGTAGAAACCGGCGGCTGCCCGCACACCGCGATTCGCGAAGATGCGTCCATGAATCTGGCGGCGGTGGCCGAATTGCAGGAACGCTTCCCGGACATGGAGCTGGTGCTGGTGGAGAGCGGCGGTGACAATCTGGCTGCAACCTTCAGCCCCGAGCTGTCGGACCTGACGCTCTACGTGATCGACGTGTCTGCCGGCGACAAGATTCCACGCAAGGGCGGCCCGGGCATCACCCGCTCCGACCTGCTGATCATCAACAAGACCGACCTGGCCCCGCTGGTTGGTGCCGATCTGGATGTGATGGACCGTGACGCCAAGAAGATGCGCGGCGAGCGTCCGTTCGTGTTCTCGAATCTCAAGAGTGGTCAGGGCGTGGACCAGATCATCGAATTTATCGTACGTCAGGGCATGCTCAAGGCTCTGCCGGACACTGCACAGCAACAAGGAGCCTGACATGACACTGCTGAACAAACGCCTTGGCTTGATTGCCACTCTTGCCCTGCTGCCTGGACTGGCACAGGCGCACCCCGGCCATGATGTCTCGGGACTGGCCGCCGGGATCACGCACCCGTTGATGGGCATGGATCACCTGCTGGCGATGGTGGCTGTTGGTCTGTGCGGCGCCAAGCTGGGCGGTGCTGCCCGCTGGCTGCTGCCGCTGCTGTTCGTTTCCGTGATGCTGGTGGGCGGTGCGTTGGCGATGGCGGGTGTGCACCTGCCGGGTGTTGAACTGGGCATTGTTGGCTCGGTGATTGTGCTGGGGGCGTTGCTGGTTGTGGCGCAACGCGGTCAGACCGCGCCGGTCGCGCTGCTGGTGGCTGGCTTCTCGCTGTTCCACGGCTACGCCCACGGTGCGGAAATGCCGGCATCGGCTGGCGCATTGAGCTATGCACTGGGCTTTGCTCTGGCCACTGCCGTGCTGCATGCTGCCGGCCTGTTCGGTGGTCTTTGGCTGCAGGAGCGCAAGGCCGCCCGTGTGGTCATGGGCAGCCTGGGCGCGCTGATCAGCCTGGCTGGCGTTGGGATGGCCGTCGGCATGTGATTGGCTGCGATACCGGCGGGGTGTGTCCGCCGGTATCGTGTCTCTGCGTTTAACCTCTTCGTTCCCTTTCCTTCCAGCGTCGCTCGGTCTTCTTTCAGGGCTTTCGGCTTGTGCCGTTGGCTGTTGTGGTGCTTTCCCTCGCTCGTGCAGTTTCTTCCTGGTTGGTGCAGCCTGAGGCGACGGCCGAATCAGTGCTGACTCGCTGGCCGCCATCTCGCTTGCCGTGCCGGCTGACAAAGCAATTGACCTGCTCAATCACCGGTGCCCAGTCCTGAAATGGCGCTGCCAGGGTGAGCAGAATTTTGATGTGCCCCATGTCGTTCAGCACTGCGCTTTGCGTGGCTACCTTGTTTTCTCTCAATGCCTCGGCGAGTTGCCGGGTGTTGTGTGGGTCAACCAGGCTGTCATCGGCCCCTGCAAGCAGCAGTGCGGGCGGGCTGGCAGCACTGGCATGGATCAGTGGCTGGGAGTCAACCGGTGTCTGCGGATGATAGAAAACCGGCTGCACATTGGGGTTGATGATCGGCAGAAAGTCATAGGGGCCGGCGAGGCCTATCCAGCCACTGAGCACCTCAGGGGCAAGCTGTTCCTGTGCCAGCCAGCGCGGGTCGAGCGCGAGCATGGCGGCGTTATAGGCGCCGGCACTATGGCCCATGACGAACAGCGGGCCGGATGAGCTTTGCCAGTCGCTCTGGTTAGCCCGAGCCCAGGCCAGCGCCTTGGCACTGTCGCGCAGAAAGTCGGGATAGCGGACCTCCGGATACAGTCGGTAGTCGGGGATCACCGTGATGATGCCGCGACTGGCCAGCGCCTGGCCGACAAAGCGGTAGTCGGCGCGTTCGCCGTTGCGCCAGCTGCCGCCGTAATAGAACACCACTACCGGGGCGTTGGCTTTCAGGTCCAGCGGCAGGTACACGTCCAGCAGCTGACGCGGCAGCTCGCCGTAACTCAGGTCGGTGAGAGCTTTATAGCCGCTGTTGGGTACCAGCCAATTGACCGGGGCCAGCGCCGAGCAGCCGCCCAGCAGGCTCGTCAGCAGCAGGACCATCGTGCGAAACAGCGACATTCAACCACCTCGGATTTCCTGATGGGTGATGTGCAGGCTGTTACAAGCTATTGCATTTGGCTTTCGCGTAACAGCGCTTGCACCTACCATGGCATGGTAGCCCGGAGAAGAGGTGAGCATGAAGGATGTGTTAAGTGCGGCGCAGGACGCGATAGGTGAGGTGCTGCTGGGCAAATCCCAGGCAATCAAGTTGGCGCTGGTCTGCATTTTGGCCAAGGGGCACCTGCTGATTGAGGATCTGCCCGGCATGGGCAAGACCACGCTGTCGCAGGCGCTCGCCAGAGTACTGGGCATGAGTTATCAGCGTATTCAGTTCACCAGTGACCTGCTGCCCGGCGACATTCTGGGCACCTCGGTGTTTGATCGCAATACCGCTCAGTTTGTCTTTCATCCAGGCCCTATCTTTGCCGAACTGGTGCTCGCTGACGAGATCAACCGTGCGACCCCGAAGAGCCAAAGCGCTCTGCTCGAAGCGATGGAGGAGGGCCAGGTGACGGTTGATGGGGCGACTCGCCCGCTGCCCGATCCGTTTTTCGTGATCGCCACCCAAAACCCGGTTTCCCAGTCCGGCACCTTTGCCTTGCCGGAGTCGCAGCTGGATCGGTTTTTGATGCGCCTGTCGCTCGGTTACCCCAGCGAGGCGGCCGAGAAGAGCCTGCTGCAGGGCGATGCCCGACGGGTTCGTCTGGACGGAATCGATACCGTGCTCGGCCGTGAACAGCTCTGTGCGCTGCAGGCCCTGGTGCCGCAGGTTACCGCCAGCGACGCGCTGATCGACTATATCCTGCGGCTGGTCAACCACACCCGCAACAGTGACGCGTGCGCTTGGGGGCTGTCGCCACGTGCCAGTTTAGGGCTGCTGGCCGCGGCCCGCGCCTGGGCACTGCTGGAACAGCGCAATTACGTGATTCCCGAAGACGTGCAGGCGGTATTGCCTGCGGTGGTCAGCCATCGTCTGCGCGCCACCCACGATCCGGCCGGGCATGGTGGCGACAGTCTGGCGCGCTGGTTGCTGTCCGAGGTGTCGCCGGTGTGAACGTTGGGGTGAGCAGTCGCCTGCGTCAGTGGCACCGGGGTTGGTTGCGTCGCCGTATTCCGCCGGCGCAGCAGATTCGGCTCGATCACCGGCGTATTTTCATCATTCCGAGCAAGGCCGGCGGCGCCTTCCTGTTGCTGCTGGCCATCATGCTGGTGGGTGCCATTAACTATCAAAACAGTCTGGTCTACGGCCTGACCTTTACTCTGCTCAGTCTGTTCTGGGTAGCGTTGCATCATACCTACCGGAATCTGGGCGGGGTGCAACTCAAGGCAACCGGCGGCAGACCGGTGTTCGCCGGTGAGCAGGCTCCGCTGAGCCTGGTGCTCAGCAGCATGCGGCGGGAGCATCAGGCGCTGCGTCTAAGCTGGCCGGAGGTCGCCACGCATACGGTGGACATACCTGCTGCAGGCGAACAGGCCGTTACGCTCTACCATCCCACCCTTCGTCGCGGCTGGCTGCCGCTCGAGCGCCTGCGTATTGAAACCGTGTATCCGCTTGGCTGGTTCCAGGCATGGAGTCTGCTTGATCTGGACTGGCAGGTACTGGTGTATCCAAAGCCGGTCAAATGCCCGCTGCCGAGGGGGAGTGCGCCGGATGGTGCTGAGCATGATCAGGACCAGATGCTGGTTGAAGGCGTGGACGACTTTCAGGGCCTGCGGGCTTACCAGCCGGGCGACTCGCGACGGCGGCTCGACTGGCGCGCCTGGTCACGCGGGCAGGGGCTGCACAGCAAGGTATTCGCCGAGCCGCAGCAGCAAAGCCTGTGGCTGAATCTGGGCGATGCGCCGGGACATGATCTGGAGGAGCGCCTCGGTGTCATGACTGGCTGGGTGCTGGCGTTGGAAACCGATCGTCGGCCCTATGGCCTGAGCCTGCCGGGACAGCAGATCGAGCCAGCGCTGGGGGATGTCCATCGTGAGCGCTGTCTGCGTGCGTTGGCACTGTACGGACCGGGAGTGCCAACATGAGGGCGCTGATTCCGCGAAATAGTCTTGCCTGGCTGCTGATTGCCCAGCTGGTGGTGCTGGTGCCGCATCTGCCTCGACTGCCCTGGTGGCTAGCTGGGCTGTGGTTGGGGTGTGCGCTATGGCGGGTCCAGATTCAACGCATGCGCTGGGGCTATCCGGGGCGTCTGCTGCGCGTAGGCGGGCTGCTGCTGACCGGGCTGGCGGTGTTTTTTACCCAAGGCACGCTGATCGGGCTCGATGCCACGGTGATGCTGTTGCTGCTGCTGTTCATGCTCAAGTTGCTGGAGATGCGCAGCCCGCGCGATGCGCTGGTAGTGATTTATCTGGGCTTTTTCATCGTCGCCACCGCGTTTTTGTTCGATCAGGGTATTCCGTTGGCGCTTTACCAGTGCTTCAGCTCGCTGGTTCTGGTTGCTGCGTTGGTCGGGTTGCAGCAAAGCCCTGCGCGTAATGACCCGCTCGCAGCGCTGCGTCACGCCGGCGGCATGCTGTTGCAGGCGCTACCGCTGATGCTGTTGCTGTTTCTGTTCTTTCCCCGACTGGCGCCGTTATGGTCGGTGAACCTGCCCAGCAACAGCGCGCGGACCGGACTGTCTGAAAGCATGGCCCCGGCGGATATTGCCAATCTGGCGCAGTCGCCGGAGCTGGCGTTTCGGGTGCAGTTTGACGGTCAGACGCCGCCAGCCGCGACGCTGTACTGGCGTGCTCTGACCATGAGCCGCTTCGATGGCAGGGCCTGGTCGCAGGATCGGAGCCTTGAGCGGCGAGCGGCACCACCGACAGTGGCGGAGGGCGACCCGCTGCATTATCAGGTAATTGCCCAGCCCAGCGGCCGCAGTTGGTTGTACAGCTTGAGAGGCAGCAGCAGTGATACGCCACAGGTAACAAGGCTGGCTGACGACACTCTGCGCGCGCGCATGCCGTTGGGCAGCACCTTTGCCTACGAGGCCTCATCCTACAGTGCGGCGCGATTGCAGCCGGATGGCCTGTCGGCGAGGGAGCGACAGCGCGAACTGCAGTTGCCCGCCAGCGGCGACCCGCGTGCGCGTGCCTGGGCCCAGCAGTTGCGAGCAGAACATGCCAGCGATGCCGGGCTGATTCAGGCGCTGCTGCAGCAGTTTGCCGAACAGCCCTTTCACTACACACTGAAGCCCCCTGCGCTGGGGCAGCACGCCAACGACGAGTTCCTGTTCGACACCCGACGCGGTTTCTGTGAGCACTATGCTGGCGCCATGGCGTTTGTGTTGCGTGCCGCAGGTATTCCCGCACGGGTGGTTACGGGATATCAGGGCGGCGAGTTGAACCCGCGAGGTGGGTATCTGCTGGTCCATCAGTTTGATGCCCATGCCTGGGTTGAGGCGTGGCTGCCGAATAGCGGCTGGACAGCCTTTGATCCAACCTTCCAGGTGGCGCCGACGCGAATCGAGCGGGGCCTGGAAGAAGCAATGCGCGAGGAGGGCAGCTTTCTTGCAGAATCGCCGTTGTCCAGCGCGCGTTACCGTGGGGTCAGTTGGCTTAACAGCTTGCGTCTTGGCTGGGATGACCTGAACTATCAGTGGCAGCTGCGAGTGCTGAACTTCCGCTCAGAGGAGCAATTGGCCTTATTCCGCCGCTGGTTGGGTACCGCGGACTGGCAGCGGGTAGGAGCCGTTGTACTGGTGCTGGTGTTCAGCCTCATGCTGGTGCAGGCGTTCATTTGGCTGCGCCCGCGGCGGCTGACCGGGACGCCAGCGCAGCGGGCCTGGCAGCGCCTGGATCGGCGTCTGCGGCCACTGGGACTGGGCGCCAAGACAGGCGAAGGGCCGCGCGACTGGCAGCAGCGCATCAGCCGTGCCTTGCCGTCGCAGCAGGCTGAAATAGCGGCATTTTTCGACTGCTTTGTTGCCCAGCAATACGCTGGCGGTGAGGCGGATGCGGCGATGCTACGCCAGCGGCTGAAAACGTTGTTACGACGGCTACCGCGCCGCCGCACACCAGGCTTGTCGGTACCCGGCAAGGCCCTATAATTAATCCGGTTTTCAGGACATTTTGCAGCGGAGTTTGCATGCATCCATTCGGCGCGACACGCCCCCCACGCCTTGCGCTAGGGCTGGGGTTGGCTGGGCTAATACCCTTTGTATCCGGTGCTTTGAGTCTGTGGGTGACGCCCGAGGCGTGGCGAGATCGTGTGCTCGAGGAGTTGCTGGCCTACGCCGCTATCACCCTAGCTTTCATGGGCGCTATCCACTGGGGACTGGCCATGCGTGCGGAGGAGAACAGCGACAAGGCACCTGTGCAACTGGGGCTGTCGGTGATTCCGCCATTGCTGGGGTGGGTGGCGTTGGCGCTGCCAAATGCGCTTGGCCTGCCGGTCATTCTTGTTGCCTTTGCGGCGCTGTATTTCGCCGACATCTGGGCGGTTGAGCACGGCGTTGCGCCAGTCTGGTATCCGGCGCTACGCAGACCGTTGAGCATCATCGTGGTCTGTTCGCTGCTGGTGGCCTGGCTGGCGACCGTGTTTGTCAGCTGAGGGTCACCACTTCGGGTGATGGGCCCGCTGGGCGGGCTGTGATCAAGTGTGTAGCACAGCCATCACTGCGGATATCCTGTGCATCCTGACTCTTCCTTACACTGCGTTGACGGGCGTTGGTTACTCGCGCTCTATTGCGTCATTCCGCTGTCTTTTATTGTGGTTGCACTGGATACCTTGGTCTTGCAACGGACCTTGCTGCATGGCCTGTTGCCCGACGACCCGAATGACTGGGCCCTGTGGGCTCTGCTGTTTGGCTTGCCGCATATTATCGCCAGCGCGCTGACGTTGTCTGATCGAGATTACCTGCGGCATTACCGGTGGCGACTGTTACCCGCCTCGCTGGTATTTCTGCTGGTATGCCTTGCCGGATGGTATGGGCCGCAGCCGCTGAGCTACCAACTGCTGTTTGTGTTTTTTGCCGGCTTTACCGTATTTCATGTCCTCTCCCAGCAGTTGGGCATTGCACTGGTCCTTAGCGGGCGCAGGCCGGGTCGTCTGTTTCGCCTTTGGAAGTGGGCCGCCATATTCGCGGGCATGGCGATCTATCTGATGGTCTACGGTGGGCAATATCTGGGGCGGGTTCAACTGGCTGGCATCGACGGCTACAGGCTGTTTGCCTTGCTGGCTGGCTGTTTCTGCGCGGCTCTGATCTTGTTGACCTGGCAGCTGGCGCGAGACTGTGAAGAGCGACTGGGGCGCTGGTTCATCTGGGCCAACGGGCTGCTGCTGATCAGCGCGTTTGCGATCAACGAACTGGGATACACCTTGCTGGTCATCCTGATGCCGCGGCTGATTCATGATCTGACGGCGTTCAGCGTGTACATCACTCATGACCGCAACCGGCAAGTGCGAACGTCAGCAGGCTGGCTGTATCGCTGGCTGCCATCTAACGGTATGACGCCGTTCGTGGTGCTGCCAGCAGCGTCGATCCTGATTGCCTGGCTTCTTAACAGCTATCAGCAGCATGCCTTCATCGGGATCGCAATCCTGCTGATCTCGTTCATGCATTATTACTGGGAAGGGTTTGTCTGGCGCGGCGAAAGCCCGTTGCGTCAGCACGTTCGCTTTCGCCGCTGACAGGCCTCAGACCTTTTTGACGAACTCGGACTTGAGGTTCATCGCGCCGATACCGTCGATCTTGCAGGCGATATCGTGATCGCCGTCGACCAGGCGAATGTTCTTGACCTTGGTGCCGACCTTCACTACCAACGACGAGCCCTTGACCTTGAGATCCTTGATGACGGTCACGGTGTCGCCATCCTGCAGCGGGTTGCCGTTTGCATCCTTGATACCGGACTCTTGGGTATCGCCACCCTGGTCAGCTGATGACCATTCGTGGGCGCACTCCGGGCAGATATACATCAGGCCGTCCTGGTAAGTGTAGGGGGACTGACAGGCAGGGCATTGGGGCAGATCACTCATGCGGGTACCTCTGGATAACGGGGGTTGACCCTGCGAAACGCAGGGTCATTGGCGCCGGCATAATGCCCGATAGCAGGCGTGCTGTCCACGCTGGAGCGGGTGTTACTGGGCTTTTGCGACGATCTTGCGGCCATCTGTCGCGATCAGATGCAGCTGTCCCTGGTCGCTGATATCGAACCGCGACAGCTGCTGAAGCACGTTAAACAACGCCTGATCCTGTTCCATCAGGCCGCCTTCGCAGGCGCGTTCGGTGGCTGCAATTGTGTGCGTGCTCAGGCCTTCGCCGGTAAGCTCATAGCCGGTAGAAAACGCATTGCAGGCGCCCTGGCCACCCAGTTGGCCATCGATTGTAAAGCTGATGGTTACCGTTTGTTCTGGATCGGCGGCATCGCCATTGATGGTCTGGACCTGCCAGGTTTTGCCGACAAGCAGTGTTTCAGGCGCGCCCCCGCAACCGGACAGGGCGGTTTCCCCCGTCTGCACCTCGACGCTGTAGGGGTAGGGCATGCCGGTCATGCTGTCGTGGCAGAGCTCGGGTGTGATCTCGACAACCATGTTGTGTTGCGCCGCTGCATCAAAGCGCAGGCTGTTGCCCTGTTGGGTGGCAGTGGGGGTCGGGGTAAGCTGGGTAGCAGTGCTGTTCTGGCGATTCAGCCGCATGCGTTCGCTGTCGATTGCCAGTATCCAGCCCGGCTCATTGCCGCGTGCTTCCAGCGGCAGCATGGTGCTCACGTCGACCACTTGCGAATCCTGGGGAACGCGGCCGCTGACCTTCACCATGTTCAATAATCCCATGTCGTTGACCTCCTGGCTGAGGTCAATCGAGTGGCGAGTGTCGGTGGTCCAGAGCAGTTGCCCCTCCGCGCTGAAGATTTGGCCGGAGACGGCGTAGCTCATGCTTGGCAGGAACATTCTCGGTTCCACGTTCAGCTCGAACGGCACCGGAATCTGCGTACCGATCAGGGTGGTTTTCTGTTCTGCCAGTACGGTAGACGGTGCGTCCGCACGCGAGACGTCCTGCAGCTTCACGTGGGCGACGCTCCCCGAAGGCAGGGCGATGCGCTCGCGGTAGCCGATAGAGCCGGTTACCAGCCGTGTTTTGGGTGGCATCTGCTCTTCAGCCTGAGTGGCGGATGTGGGGGTATCGGCGCCGCCGTTGTGGGCACAGCCAGTCAGCAGGCTGCCAAGTGCGATTGCGAAGAAAAGGCGTGAAGGCGTTTTCAGCATAAGGGGTCCCTCCGACTGAGCCTGCATGGGCTGACGCTGTCCATTGATGGTGAGTTGAGTGTAAACCAAAATCCACCAATGGCCGCCGCCCTTGCCTATCGGGACGGCGGAGTAGAGCGGTTACAGATTCTGGTATCGATTGATGTCGAATAGACCCGCTTGTGTCGGGTCCGTTTCCTCAACGTAATGACGGAAGTCGGCCATCACCTCCCAGAACGCCGGATTGGTGCGACGTACGCCCCATTTTTCCGCTACCTGCGACAGGCCCTCTGAACTGCTTACCGCGCGTAGCGCAGTGATGAAGTCGGGCAGTGCGTCCAGGCTGACATCGAAGCTGAAGTTCGGATAACTGCCCAGCGTGCCGCGCATGACCGTCAGGGTGTCGCGCTCGGGTTGCAGGCGGGTATCTTCGCCGAACATGAAGGCGACGTTGGTGTGCGAGCGGTTGTGGACCAGGCTGTAGACCCAGCGATTTTCGCCGTCAGTAACGCGCAGGAAGCTCACTTCAGGCATCAGCGGTATCACCGGCAGTGTTTTGCCAGTCTCCCTGCTGAATGTGTGCAGGGCTCGGTCTATCTGCACCTCGCTGGCGCTCAGCTCACGGCGCAGGCAGTTGCCCTGCGGGCAACGGTTGAGCGTATCGGGGCCACTGCTGACGCCGGCGGTGCGGGTCATCAGTTGGCTGGCGAATTGGGCCATGATACTGGCGTTGTCCTGATGGTCTGCTGTTCGATAGTCGATCGCTACCGGAACGTCGAGGTTGACGTCGGTATAGGCAATCTTGTCCTTGAGCTGGGCATGCCCCTGGTACCACTGGGCATACAGGGCAGAACGGGTGTCCTGCGGCACAAAGCGTAGGAAGTTAAGCTCCGAGCCGTTGCGAATCAGATCAAAGTACAGCCGGGTCTGGGCCTGATGGGAGAGGCTGCCAAATACGTTGAAGTTGACCACCAGTTCGTAATAGGTGCGTTCCAGCAGGGGATAGTCCATCACCCAGATGGTGTCGGGCACCTGACCCCACAGACCGCGGCGTACCGAGGCGCTGTCATGGTGGCGGAAAATGCTCAGCAGGGCGTCCTGGTTATAACCGTCGCCGTCCCAAATCTCGCTTATGTCGGCGCCGCCGGGTTTGCGTTCGGCGTAATAGTCGTGGCGTAGCTGCAGGTACTGATTGCGCTTGCTGCTGTACTCCAGCCATTCGCTACCAAGAGCAGAGAGGTCGCTATCCTGACCGGGCAAACCGAGCAGCGGTGTGGTAATGCTACGGTAAATGGCATCATTGACGTAGGCTTCCTGTTCCGGGTCTTCGAACACTGCCCAGAACTGGTCGCGGATGACGTCGGTCGCCACCTGACCACGGCAGACCGGGCCACGGATGAAGGTGCGCACGAAATACTCGGCCGAGTCCAGCATGAACTGGTAGCGGGCCTTGGCGGGTATGGCGGTGAAGGTGAGGAACGGGTTGGAGCGCTCGGCGTAGTCGTAGCCGGGTGGGGTGGCAACGGCCCAGTCGTTCTGGAAGAACAGCTGCTGCCAGCGGCGCATCCGCAAGTCGTCCAGGCCGTAAGTGATATGGGTTTTCTCGACCAGTGTTTCGCGCAGTGGGCGCAGACGGTAATAGAACCGTTCGCCCGGATCGTCGTTGGGGCGAACGGTGCGCAGCGGCCTGACCGGCAATCCAGGGGGCGTACTGGAGCGCACCAACTCATAAAAACTGCTCCCCGATATGGTTGGGAAGTGCAGGTGAGCGACGAACAGGTGCTCGAACAGGTAGCGGGAAACCAGTTGCTCGCGCGCTCCGCTCTGGTTGAAGAACGACTCCCAGCGGTCGATGCTTGCCTTTTCGGCGTCAGAGGGCTGCCAGGCTTGCGGCGCGGTGTTGGCACCTTCGCCGATCCAACGGCTCAGAGTGGCAAATTCCTGCTCACTCAGGCCGGTGACGGCATAGGGCATACCGCCATGCGGATTGTCTTTCGCGTAGCCCTTAAAGTCATCGATGGTTGGGCAACTGAAGGCGTGTGCGGTGCCGATCTTGATGTCTTCCGGTAGAACCGCATTGGCTGGCAGCGGGTTGTTTTGCCCCAGCTCGATCATGCGGTAAAGCAGCGAGCCGTCGAGCCGCTGCACCTTGCCCTCATCGGCTGCGTGCAATACAGAGAAAAAGTCCATTTCCCGCCATGCCTCGGTACTGCTGGCATCGATGCCAAGGCGGGTCGGCTCCGCGTCATCTAGGCGGGTGGCATCGTAGACCTGCTGTGCCGATGCGCCGCGCTCTACCCCATCTGCGCTGGTCAGTTTCAGCTGGCAGGGGGCGTCGTAGCAGCCGTGGCAGGCCATGCACTTGTTTTCGAGAATCGGTTTGATGTCGCGCTGGTAGTCGAGTGACCGCTGGGGGGCGGTGGTTATCGGTTCTGCGTGGAGGTTGTTTGACAGGGAACTGAAGGTCATTACCAGCAGGGCAGCGAGCATGGCAATAGAGGTAAGGCGCAGGGGCGCGCGCCATGAGCGTTGGTGCATGGATTCCTTCCTTAAAGACAGACCACAGACTGCGTGGCTCGCGCTCATCATGCCTCAAGCCAGAGCGGATTGGCCAGATATTGCGACTGCCTCGGCCGTGGAAGGTTCAGCCGGTCTTGCGTGGCCGGGTCAGCACCAGCGCTATGCCGCCAAGGATCATCGCAGACGTCAGCGACAGCCTCAGTGTGAGAGGCTCGGCCAGCAGCAAGGCGCCTCCCAGCGTGGTAATCACCGGTACGCTGAGCTGCACGGTGGCCGCCACGCTGGCGCGCAGCAGCGGCAGCGCTGCGTACCAGATGGCGTAGCCAAGCCCAGAGGTAATGGCGCCCGAGGCCAGCGCATAGAGCACGCCCTCGGTGTCCAGGCTTTGGTTCTGCAGCATCACCAAACTGAGGATGATTGCCAGTGGTGCTGTGCGCAGGAAATTGCCGGCGGTCACGGCGGTAGGGTTGGTCGCGCCACGTCCGCGAAGTGAGTAAACGCCCCAGGCAATACCTGCAGCCAACATGCTCAGTGCGGCTGGCAATGGCGGGGCGCTGGTCCCTGGCAGCAGCAGCGCAATAAGCCCAAGTGTTGCCAGCGCCATACCCGCCTGCTGCGGCAGCGTCAGCCGTTCACCGCGAACGATGCCTGTACCGATCATGGTGACCTGTACCGCAGCGAACAACAGCAAGGCGCCCATACCTGCATCGAGGTGGATATACGCCCAGGAAAACCCTGCAGCGTAGGCAAACAGTGCGATTGCCGACGGCCAGCTGCCTTGGCTGGTTACGCTGCCGCCACGCAGGGTAACCAACAACCAGAGCGTCGCTGCACCGGAGATCAGTCGCAGACTGGTAAAACTGGCCGGGTCAATTCCGGTGGTGTCCAGTGCCAGGCGGCAAAGCACGGAATTGCCGGCGAAAGCCAGCATGGCCAATACAGTCAGCAGCATTGCCTTGGGCATGGTTCAACTCCGGCGAAGCAGGGCTGACCATCAAACCCTGAATTGTCGCCAGTCGCAATGCTACTTTCGCGCGCCCTCAGCCTGCTGTCTTGTCCGCAGCGGTATGCCCAGTCGCTGCATGCGATAGAGTAGAGTGCGGCGCGGGAGGCCGAGCACCTGAGCGGTTTGTGTCTGGTTACCGTTGTGCTTCTGCAGGGTTTCGTTCAACAGGTTTCGTTCGACCTTGTCCAGTTGTTCGCGCAGGGTCAGACGGTGTGCGTGGGTTGGTGTATTGGGCAGTTGCAGATGCTCTGGGAGCAGCAGGTTGCCGTCACAGAGCAATAGCGCGCGGGCAATGAGCCCCTTCAGTTCGCGCACGTTGCCGGGAAAGCGGTGGCTTGCCAGGTAGGCCAGCGCGCTGTCTGACCAGCGGCAGTTGGAGCGCTGCAGGAAAGTACAGGTTTCACGGGTGAAGTGCAGCGCCAGTTCGCGGATATCGGCGCCGCGCTCACGCAGCGGTGGTAACGTGATCGGAAAGTGGCTTAGGCGGTAGTACAAGTCTTCACGGAAGCGCCCCTGCTCAACCTGGCCATACAGATTCTGGTGCGTCGCAGCGACGATGCGTACGTCGACACGATGGCTCTGGTTGCTGCCCAGTGGGCGTACTTCGCCTTCCTGCAGCACCCGTAAGAGCTTGGCTTGCAGCGCCAGCGGCATGTCGCCGATTTCGTCCAGAAATAGGGTGCCGCCGTTGGCTGCGTCAAACAGCCCCTCCCGGTCCTGGTTGGCGCCGGTAAATGCCCCCTTGCGATAGCCGAACAATTCGCTTTCGAGCAGGTGCTCGGGCAGAGCGCTGCAGTTCTGGGCGATAAAGGGCTGGGTACGGCGTGACCCGTAGTCATGAATCGCCCGTGCCACCAGCTCTTTGCCGGTACCCGTTTCCCCTCCAAGCAGAACGGTGACCGGGTTGTGCAGCACCTTGCTGACTAATCGATAGACCTGCTGCATGGCAGGGCTCTCGCCAATCAGACCGAAACAGCCGTGCTCACTGTCCGAGGCCGGTTCCGTTAGCGCGGGAGTGGGGGCTTGATGCACCAAGCCTGCCTGCTTCAATGCCTGCAGCTGTGCCAGCGCGATAGTGCCGATCAGTGCCAGTGATGCAGTAAGGTCCTCGTTTATACTGCGGCTTCGGCTGGCCAGCACCAGCAGGCCTGATATCTGCTGTTGGCGGTCGAGCAGCGGCTGGCAAAGCAGGCTACGCCAGGGGGGCTGGCCTGTCGGCAGAAATGGCGTGGCGTGCAGGCTTCGATCCAGTTCGTTCAGCTGCAGCGGGGTGTTCTGACTGAGACTGTATGCGAGCAGTGACTCGCCCAGCCCATCCTGACCAGTGCCGGCTTCCGTGTGGCCGTCCAGCCACTGACAGCACAGCGGCAGCTGGCTGTGGCTGGCATCGAGCAGGTAGAGCTGAACCAATGCACAGTTGCTCAGCTCGGCCAGCCAACTGACCAGTGCTTGCTCCAGCTCAAACGGGCGCTGGCAGCGTGCCAGCGCTGCCAATCCTTCCAGTACCTGAGTAACGTCGGGCGTTGACTCCGCCGGAACCTTTACGGGCAGTACTTCACGCGAGCTCACAGCGAACCATCCTTTCTGTATCGACGCTAACGTACAGCTTCGTCGCTGCTGGGGTTGCCTGGTCCGTTTGTAGCAGCCGGTCGGCGATGCAACTGATCACTTGGTCCTCAATCCAACGTTCAACCCCTCGAGCTCCGCCGTTCTGCATGCACCTCTCAGCGATTAGCGGCGGTAATTGCGAGTCAAACCGGCAGTGAACGGCGCAGTTCTGCAGGCGCTGGATTAGTGCGTCCAGCCGTTGGCTGGCAATAGCTTGCAGGTTGTCTGTGGTTATGGGGTAGTAAGGCAGAACGCGCATTCGGGCGAGCAGAGCGGGCTTGAAATGGGCTTCCAGGCTAGGCCGAATGGCATCGGTTAGTTGGCCGGGAGTGGGCCGCGCGTCGTCCCGGCAGAGGTGGTCTATTTGTTCACTGCCCAGATTGGCTGTGAGCAGAATGACGGTATTGCGAAAGTCGATTTCACGGCCTTCGCCGTCGGTGGCCAGCCCCTTGTCGAATATCTGGTAGAACAGATTGAGCAATTGCGGGTCCGCCTTCTCGACTTCGTCCAGCAGAACGACCGAGTACGGCTTGCGTCGCACGGCTTCGGTCAGCAGGCCGCCCTCACCGTAGCCCACATAGCCGGGTGGAGCACCGATAAGGCGAGCCAGACTATGACGCTCCTGATATTCGCCCATGTTAATGGTTGTAAGGAAGGCCTCGCCGCCGTACAGCAGGTCGGCAATGGCTTCGGCCGTTGCGGTCTTGCCGACACCGCTGGGGCCGGTTAGCAGGAATACTCCGGCCGGGCGGTCCGGCCTCGCCAAACCCAGCGTGCTGGCCCGCAAACAGAGGTCGAGTTGCTTGATAGCTTCTGGTTGACCATGCAGGCGGCCGGTCAGGTTTTCGGCGAAACGGGTGATGCGTTCGTGGTAGTGCGCGCGTAGCTGCGCCAACGGAATGCCGGTCCACTCGCTGACTACCTCAGCGATGGCATTGCGGTCCACCTCCGCCGAGACCAGCGCCTGCTCCTGCTGCAGCTGCCGCAACGCCTGACGGTGTTCGGTGTGAGGGACATCGGTCTGGTGGCGCTGGCTGACTAACTGCAGTGCCAGCTCCCGTTGCGCGCTCCACTGTTGCTGCAGACTGCGTAGCGCGTTGCTGTCTTTCTGGTGTCGGTTGTGCAATTGATCGAGCAGTTCACCGTCAGTGGGCAGGCCAAACTGTTGATCGCGTTCGATGGCCTCTCGCTGGCGCGTGCCGTCAGCCAGTGCTGCGTGTAACTGGTCCAGCGTGGCAGGCGCCGCGGCCAGGTTTACCCGGGCCCGGGCACAGGCTGTGTCGAGCAGGTCGATTGCCTTGTCGGGCAACTGGCGGTCTGGCAGGTAACGGGCTGCCAGCTCGACGGCAGCAACCACGGCGTCGTCGCACACGTGCAGTCCATGGCTGTCGGCGTAGCGGGGGGCCAAGCCGCGAAGTAACGTGATGGCCTGGGAGGAGCTTGGCGCGCGCAGCTGCAATGGCTGAAAGCGACGGGCCAGTGCTGGGTCCTTTTCTATATGACGGCGATACTCGCTCCAGGTGGTCGCGGCGATTGCCTTGAGGGCGCCGCGGGCGAGGGCGGGCTTGAGCAGGTTGGCGGTATCGCTCGTGCCGGCCTCACCGCCGTGCCCGATCAGGGTATGCGCTTCGTCGATAAACAGAATGATGCGGTTGGCCGGATCACTGGCCGCGCTGAGCACGCCCTGCAGGCGACGCTCCAGCTCGCCACGCACGCCCGCGCCAGCTTGCAGGAGCCCGAGGTCGAGGCTCAAAAGGCGCCAGCCGCGCAAACTATCCGGGACGCTGCCGGCGACAAGGCGCTGGGCCAGCCCCTCAACCAGTGCGCTCTTGCCAACCCCTGCGTCGCCGATAATCACCGGGTTGCTTTTGCGGCGGCGGCAAAGGATGTCGACCAACTGGCGGATTTCGCGCTCACGTCCCAGGACCGGATCGAGTTTGCCGTCAGCGGCCTGTCTGGTGAGGTCATGCGTGAACGATTCAAGCAGCGAGGGGGTGTCGTTTTTGCTGGCCGGGCTGCCGTCAGCCAGTTGTTGTATCTGCTCGGCGTTGATGCCGGCCAGCGGATCGGGGTGCAGCAGCGGGTTGCGCAGCCAGCCAAGTAACAGCGCGGGCTGGTCGACCTGCTGCTGTTGCAATTCGGTGCTGGCGATCAACAGCGCCTGTTGTAGCCAGGTGACCAGCGTGACAGACAGGCCGGGGTTGCGACTGGTTGAAGCAGACTCTGTGGCCAGCTGACAGCGTGACAGGATTGCGTCTACTGGTTGGCCGCTGGCAGCCAGTAGCTGAGCGAGCAGGTTGTTTGTCCGCTGCAGCAGTGCCCAGAGCAGGTCCTCCGGTTGCACGCTGGCACCACCGCGTTGCAGGCAGTGCTCTGCTGCTTGTTCCAGATCACTGCGCAGGTCGTCGCTGAGTAGGTTGATGAGCTGGTGAAGATCAATCGGAATCATGCAGGCCATCCTTGGTCCGGTGCATTTAAAAGGATGCTCGGATCGCCGTTGGGGCGGCCGAGCCAGGTTGTCCAGCCGAGCAGACAGGGGTTACGTTTGCCCAACTGCAGGGCACGCACTTCACTGCCTTGCAGCTGCAGGCGAACGTCGTACTGCAGTGGGCTGCGAAGCAGGAAGGCGATTAGTTCGCGCAGGGACCGATGGTCCCGGCCCGGTGGCAAAAACCGATGAAAGTCGTTCCAGTCGAGCTGCAGCAGGTGAACCCGGAAACGGCCACCGACATCTCTGATCTGCCTGCCGAGCACCAGTTCGCTGCCAATCGTGCTATTTGCCAGTCCCAGTGCAGAGCGCTGTTCGCTGGGTATGGACACCCAGCGTGGCAAGCATTGTTCCAGCTCTATTCGCCGGTAACGGAAGTAGTGGCGCAACACCGCGGTGACACTGTCAGCCGACTGGGCGCGGCGGCTGATCAGGCCCAGACTGGGGAGCAGGCGACGGGGTTGCAGCGTTGCTGAGCCGGGTTCCCCGTGCAGGCCGGCGAGGGCCAGTAGGCGGGTGGACAGCACATCGCTGGCGCCGCAGCGAAAGCGGCTGTAGTAGCGGTATTTCTGCCAGATCGGCAGCAGCAGACGCTGCAGACGGTCATTGAACAGGTCAAGCAGGGCGCGCACGCTGTTGCTGGCCTGATCATCTCCCAGTGCCTGCTCTACCTGATGGGCAGGCAGCGGTGAGCTGGCGCCGCTGAGCGCAATCAGGTTCAGCTGCAGGATAAACTGCAACCCACTTTCGTTCTCCTCAATGCGCAGTTGCTCTATATCACGGGCGGCGAATCCCAGCGCGGGATTGGCGCAGAAGCGGATACGGCGATAAAGCGCCTCGGGCGTATCACTCGGGTGCATCTGTTGCAGTTGATCAAGCAGGCACAGCAGCGCCTGATACAGGCTGTAGTGCTGGATGTCCCGTTGTAGTCGAATTAAAACAGGGGCTGTTGACCCATGCGCGGTACCCATTGATAGCGCTCTCCCTGCAGGCTGGTGATGGACAGTTCGTGAAAGGTATTGATGCCCGCGTGCTGGGCCAGAAATTCATTCAATACCGAGCCGAACAGAAACAGGGCGCCCGGGCCATTGCAGCCATCGGCATCGACCTCCAGCTCTGATTGCACACCGCGAACCGGAAGCCCGCGGAACAGACGATCGGTTGGGTGGTGACGCACCGCGCGCAAGGCGGTCAAGCGACGCTGGCTGACCTTGGCCGCGGTCTGATCAAAGTGCCGCGGCAGGTCGTGACAGTTGATAGCTTCGCGCAGGGCATTGATGTCTTCGAGCGTCTGGTAGTTGAGCGCCATGCTGCTGATCAGCTGCCATAGCCCCTGTTTGTGCAGGGCAGGTGCGTAGCTCGGGGTTATGCGACCGATATTGCGAAACTGCACAAACTCGGGTGTGCCTTCACCAGGGTGGCAGATGTCGCCCTGGGCCAGCTTGCTCGGCCATTGCTGATTGGTGCAGGTGAGCTCAATCGACAGTGTTTCCTGCTGGTCCTGTTGTTGATGGCCAAAGCACAGGTGGGTTTCCAGAGCATCACCTTGCAGCGCAGGAATTTGGCGCAGGCTGTAGTGGGGGGGCGCATCCGGACTGCCCAACTGGTGATCATGCTCGAAGGATTCGAATGGAACGTAGTTTCGATAGCCCATCCCGCCCGGCTTCCAGCCGGTTACCCGATCAACCGAGAATACTCCGCATTGGCTGGCCGATAGCCCGGCCGGGCGCAACAGATAGCGATCCTGCCGGCCATCCAGACGGATCGGGCTGGCATCGTGGCTGAACAGGTTAACGGCCGGGGAGCAGTACAGCTGGACCATATTGGCGTCGGGTGTCAGCTGACGGCAGTCCGGGTGACGTAAATCGAACTCGATACGCAGGCCGCGAGCCTGCTGGAGCACCTGATCGCCCAGTTCGCCGAGTTGCTCGAGCCCGGATAGTTCAACAAACAGAAACTTCTCTGCGAAGGCGAAGTAGTCGCGCAGATGATGATACCCGCTGAAACCCTGGTCGCTGTCCGGCAGCAGTACCTCATCGCTGGCAAAGCCGCTCGCCTGCAGCCGGCTGGGCGGCAGGCGACAGACCGCGGTGTCGCCGAGCGCCTGTCCGGCGGCGTCGAGCGGCTGCAAGGTAATGCTGTGCAAGTGGCGACACAGGTGCAGATACAACTGATGACTCGAATATGAGTTGCCTCCCAGATGCAGGCGCAGGCGATGCAGACTTAGATCCGCCAGGCTGCCTTCACAGGCCATCTGCAGCGGTAGAGTCAGTCGGGCGCCAGTCGCGTGGCTATGGTATTGGGACCCGGTCAGCTCAAGGGGGAGCAGAGCGACGTCGCTTGTGGTTCGAAAGCGGCAGCGAATGCCATCAACTGGGCGAGACTCGACCGCGGTGCCACGCGCGACAGTCAGCTCACTCAGTGGGCGCTTGAGAGGCTCGAACTGCAGCATGGCAACCGCCGGCATGGGGCGCAGGCAGTTGGGCCACAGCAGCTGCATTAGCGAGTGGGTCAGCTCGGGGAGTTCATCGTCGAGCTTTTGCCGCAGGCGTCCGGTCAGGAAGGCGACCCCTTCGAGTAGTCGCTCGACATCGGGGTCGGTGCTGGTACCAGCGAGATAGGGAGCCAGCGCCGGGTTGTGTTCGGCAAAACGTCGGCCCTGATCGCGAAGGGCGCTCAGTTCGCTCTGAAAGTAGTGATTGAAAGTCATGGTGGGGTCAGGTGTCGGGGCGCTCGGTTAGCAGGGTCACTGCGGCGTGTCCCCGGCCGTCAAGTTGCACGTTAAAGGTCACCGGCCGCCGCAGTTCAGGAAGGTTGAGCCGGGCGCTGATGGTGAACGCCAGGCGAAGCGGGTCGCTGGCGTCGTGCTGGCTGGCAACCCGTACATCGCACAGCCTGGGTTCATAGCGGTCGATGAAGCGCTCTATCGCTGCTCGCGCCTGTTGCCGGGTGTCGTGTAGCGTAAGGCGCATATCGTTCAGCTCAGGCAACCCGTAGTCGGGCAGCATCTGCACGCTGCCCGCCCGGGTGCTGAGCATGCGCGCCAGCTGCGCGGTCACCGATGCGCTGACGGCATCGGCGGTTGCCATGCCCGCGCGCGACTGGGCAATGCCGCTTAATCGCTCCAGCAGAGAGCCATATCCGGACTTGGCCATCAATCCTTGTCCAGCTTGCCAACCAGCGACAGGGTGAAATCGGCACCCATGTATTTGAAGTGGGGACGCACGCTCAGGCTGACCCGATACCAGCCGGGTTGCCCGGCGACATCCTCAACCCCAATGGCAGCAGCTCGCAGCGGTCGACGACCGCGTACTTCGGCACTCGGGTTATCCTGGTCGGCTACGTACTGGCGAATCCAGCGGTTAAGCTCCAACTCCAGGTCGGTGCGTTCCTTCCAGGCGCCGATCTGCTCGCGCTGCAGTACCTTCAGGTAATGGGCAAGCCGGTTGATAATGAACAGGTAGGGCAGCTGTGTCCCAAGCCTGAAGTTAAGCTCCGCGGCCTTGCCCTCGGCACTGTTGCCGAAAAACTTGGGTTTCTGGGCCGAGTTGGCGGAGAAGAAGGCGGCGTTGTCGCTGCCCTTGCGCATGGTCAGGGCAATAAAGCCCGCCTCGGCCAACTCGTACTCTCGCCGATCCGAGACCAGCACTTCGGTGGGTATCTTGGTTTCGATTTCACCCATACTGGAAAAGTGGTGCAGCGGCAGGTCGTCAACGGCGCCGCCGCTCTGCGGGCCGATGATGTTGGGGCACCAGCGATAGCGGGCGAAACTGTCGGTCAAGCGACTGGCGAACGCGAATGCAGTATTGCCCCAGAGGTAGTCTTCATGACTGTCGCTGACGGTTTCTCGGTAGCTGAAGCTGCGAACCGGATTATCCTCCGGATCATAGGGCGTACGCAGCAGGAAGCGCGGTAATGTCAGGCCCACATAGCGGGCGTCCTCATTTTCCCGAAAGCCTTGCCATTTGCTGAACAGTGGGCCGTCGAAGTGATCCTTCAAGTCCTTCATATCGGGTAGGCCGCTGAAGCTGGATAGTCCAAAGAATGCAGGGCCTGCGGCGGCGATAAAAGGCGCGTGGGCCATGCTCGCAACCCCAGCGACCTGTTGCAGCAGGCGAATATCCTGGGTGCCCGGGCCGAACTGGTAGTTGGCGATCATGGCGCCGACCGGTTGGCCGCCGAACTGACCGTATTCGGCGGTGTATACGTGTTTGTACAGGCCGGACTGCACTAGCTCCGGGCTGTCTTCAAAGTCGTCGAGCAGGTCCTGCTTTGAGACATTGATCAGCTCGATGCGGATGTTCTCTCGGAAGTCAGTGCGTTCGACCAGCAGGTGCAGGCCGCGCCAGGCTGACTCCAGTTGCTGGAAGTCGGGGTGGTGCAAAATGCTGTCGACTTGCTGACTCAGCTTGCTGTCGATCTCGGCGATCATGCGGTCGACCAGAGCTTTTTTTACCGGCTCCTGATCGTTTTGAGGTTTGAGCAGTTCAGCGATAAAGGCACCTACGCCACGGCGGGCGATCGCGTAGGAGTCGTCCTCTGGCGTTAGCTGGGTTTCAGCGATCACGCGATCAAGCAGGCTGCTGGTGGCGACTGGGCTGCTCGCCGTTGCGGCGGGTTGGCTGTTCATAAGGTGGGCTCCTGTTGGCTCATCACGGGGTTGGCGCCAGGCCAAGTTCGGTCAGCACCTGCTCGCGCGACTGGTCATCGCGCAGCAGGGCTTCAATCGCCTGACGAAAAGCCGGGGTGTTGCCGAGCGGGCCTTTGAGTGAAACCAGCGCCTCACGCAGCTCCATGAGTTGGCGCAGTTCTGGAACCTGCTCCACGATGCTGGCCGGGTTAAAATCACGCATTGAGCCGATGTTGAGTTCGACCGCGAGCGCGCTGTCCGAATCGTCATCCTGCAACCGGTTGGCGACGTTGAAGTTAAGGTGCAGGTCTTGTTTCGCCAGCACGTCTTCGAAGCTGGTTTTGTCGATCAAGATGGGTTTGCGTTGCTCAACGCTACGTTCGTCCTGTCGCAGAGTGAAGTCGCCAAGGACCATCAGTTTGAGCGGCAGCTCAACGTCTTCCTGCTGATCCCCGGTATTCGGGGTAAAGGTCACGTTGATGCGTTCGCGGGGGGCCACGGTGCTGTCTTTGGCCATCAGGTTTCTCCGTGCTGGGCAGGCCGGGCGGCCTGGTCAAGGGTGTGTTCAAGGTTCAGCCAGCGCAGTTGCTGTTGCAGCGTGCGGCGCCGCTGCCGACTGCTCTCGTCGCGTTGATCGGCGAGGCTTTGTTGCAAAAGGTCCAGAGTGTCGCTGAGTAGCTGCTGGTCCCACAGGGCCAGCGGCATGCTGTGTTGTAGCTGCGACAGTTGCGGCTCCAGCAGATCGCGGGCCTGGTCGCTCTGACCGTCAGCCAGCAATAGCTTGGCGAGTTGCAAGCGACCTACGGCGCGCTGACGTTCGCCATTTTGCGTCTGCATCCGCTGCGCCAGTGTTTTGGCCGCAACGTCAAAGCCGTCGTTGTGCAGCAGTGTCAACAGGTCCTTGGTGTCAGTGCTCTTTGGCGCTGTGGAGTCGGGGTTGGGTGTCGCTGCGGCAGTCAGCCAACGTCGCGTGGCCTGCGTGGCGAAGGGGGTGCCGTCATCAAAGCAAAGCTGTTCCAGCATGGGCAGCCGTTGCAGCAGCAAACGGGTTTGTCCGCGGATGCTGGCGGCGGCCTGTGAGTCTGCCAGCGCGTCGCAGCAGCGCGCGGCAAGAAAGTGACCATCAAGCCAGAACGGTGCCTTGCGCAGGCTCGTTTCGAGGTCTTGCAACAATGCGGAGTGTGCTGACTGTTGCCACAGGGACTCGCAGTGGCTCAGGCGCTCGGCCGGTGGTGGCCGCAGGTTGGTGTGTTGTTTGTTGTCGTGCTGCGGTACCTGATAAATACCCGCCCAGGTCAGGGACCGGCTCAGCGCTACGGCGCAGGCGCGGCGCTCGGGCTGGGTCAGCCACCAGTCCAGAAGTGGCGCGGCGGCTTCCTGCAGGCGGCGCAGCTGCTGCTGGGCCTGGCGGTCTGTGTCGACCGGCCCGGAGAATGTCGGATCTGAAACTGGTTTACTCGGCGCGCGGACTACCGGCGTTGGATTGGTCGGCGGCTCGCTGGGACCGGCTTGCAGCCTGCTTGCCAGTTGCTTCCAGTCGTGGCTTCGTTCTGCCGAATATGCTTGCAGGGCCGTACTGATCTGGCAGGCAGCCGCTTGCAATGTGGCAAGTTCGTCTGCCATTTGGGGGGAGGCGTCCAGCTCCCGGCTAAGCGCCGAATACAGCCACTGAAGTGCCGCAAACTTGCCTCGTTCACGTGTCGGCAGGCAGTTGTGCCAGGCACTGTTGATGAAGACGGCAAGTTGCCCCATGGCCAGTACCAACGGCTCCGGCCGGCGCAGCCGCAGCAAGGCGAAGGCTCGCCAGCAGGCGACGCGCAGGTCGGTGCTCCGGGTCAGCAGTTGTTCTGCACTGTCGGCCAGTTGTTGCCAGTCTGGCGCGGCTTGTTGCTGGGGGGAGTCCAGCTGCGAGAACACCTGCTCGAGTTGAAAGTAGGTGTCACTATCGCGCAGGTCGGCCGCATTTGCGGCTGAGCTGGTGGTGTCTGCGGTTAACGACATGCGAGCGTCCTTTGCATGGTGCGGGCGGACGTCCTGTCCGCCCCGTCGGCCGACTTGGCCCTGGCTGACGCATGCTAGAGAGTGGACACCTGTGCGACAAATGGCAGGGTTGTGACCAGGTTCGCGTCTACGCTGGACATTGAGCTGTTTGTTCTGGCTGGTTTGTTTTTTTAAAAATATTTAAATCAAGGGGTTATGGGGCTTTCTTGGGCCGTTTTATCGTGTTTTTTTGCAGCCTCTGGTGCAGTGTGAAATCTGTGATCCAGGCAGCATGAGCTGACATAAAGAGAATGTAGTAACCGGCTGTTACCCGTTGTCATCCGCATGGGCGCATGATGAAAGCTCAAACACCCGCAAGGAGGTACCGTGATGTCCACCAAGAAAATTCTGCTGCTGGCTGGCGACTTTACCGAAGACTACGAAACCATGGTGCCGTTTCAGGCGCTGAGCATGCTGGGCTATGAGGTGCATGCGGTGTGTCCGGACAAGACGGCTGGTCAGACCGTGAAGACGGCAATCCATGATTTTGAGGGTGATCAGACCTACACCGAGAAGCCGGGCCACCTGTTTGCCCTGACTCACGACTTCGCTGGCGTAAAGGTCGATGACTATGTGGGGTTAGTGATTCCGGGCGGTCGAGCACCGGAGTATCTGCGGCTGAACGCCGATGTAATTGCGCTGGTGCAGGCGTTCAATGCGGCCAACAAGCCGATTGCTGCGGTGTGTCATGGTGCGCAGCTGCTGGCTGCTGCTGGCGTGCTGGAAGGGCGTGAGTGCAGTGCGTATCCTGCATGCGGGCCGGATGTGCGTCTGGCGGGCGGTACCTATATCGATATCGCTGCCGATCAGGCCTATGTTCAGGGTAATCTGGTGACTGCGCCGGCCTGGCCGTCGCATCCGCGCTGGCTGGCGGCATTCGTCAAGCTGTTGGGTGCCCGAATCGAGCTCTGATTGCTGCCGGGGGCTGGCTGCGGTCAGCCCCTGTACAGGAGATCTGTATGTGTGAACTCTACGTAAAAGCGGACCCGATTCTGTATGAGTCGCGCTCGCGTTCGCTGCGTATTCGCGGTGTGGTTACCACCCTGCGACTGGAGAATCAGTTCTGGGACATCCTGCAGGAGATCGCCGAGGTGGATGACATGACCACCAATCAACTGATCACCAAGTTGTACGACGAGGTGATGGAGCTGCGCGGCGAAGTAGTCAACTTCGCATCCTTTCTGCGGGTGAGTTGTACCCGCTATCTGGCCCAGCGCGAGGCGCGGGTGGTTCCTCTGGCGGTAGTGGGGCGCAGTACAGCGCAGGGCTGAATGCGCTGCCAGCTGTATCGCTCCGGCCGTCGATGGTTTTGCTAGCATTAGTGCTTCCCTGAAATTTTCTGGAGCCGTTCGATGTCGATCGAAACCTGGCTGGCCTTTTTTGTTGCCTGTTGGATCATCAGCCTGTCGCCGGGTGCCGGTGCCATTGCGTCGATGTCCAGCGGCCTGAATTACGGTTTTGCTCGTGGTTACTGGACGGCCTTGGGCCTGCAGCTGGGGCTGGTGATTCAGATTGCGGTGGTCGCGGCAGGTGTCGGCGCGCTGCTGGCAACCTCGGCGCTGGCGTTCAGCCTGATCAAGTGGTTCGGCGTGCTCTATCTGCTGTATCTGGCGTTGCGCCAATGGCGGGCGCCGACCATGCAGGTGGATGAGACACATGCGCCACGTGCACTGGGTCAGCCACTGACGCTGGTGTTTCGTGGTTTGCTGATCAATGCGAGCAACCCCAAGGCGGTGGTGTTCATGCTGGCGGTGCTGCCGCAGTTTCTGGATGTCTCTCAGCCATTGCTGAGCCAGTACCTGATCATGGGGCTGACCATGATTACCGTCGATCTGATCGTTATGGCGGGTTACACCGGGCTGGCAGCGCGGGTGCTTCGCCTGTTGCGCTCGCCACGCCAGCAGCGCCTGCTCAATCGTACTTTTGCCGGGCTGTTCGCCGCTGCGGCGGGGATGTTGACGCTGGTGCGTCGTACGGCCTGATGGTGGCGGGGCTCAGCGTCCCTGCTGCCACCGGTTGCGGTACTGCGACGGGCTGACACCGGTGTGCTGGCGGAAGCGGTTGCTGAAGTGGGCCGCAGAGCTGAAGCCACAGGCGAGCGCGACCTGCAACAGATTGGCGGTGCTGTGGCGCAGCAGCTGTTGGGCTTTCATCAGGCGCTGTTGCTGTACGTAGCGGTGCGGTGGTACGCCAAGACTCTGTTTGAACATCCGTGCGAAGTGGTATTCGCTCAGTTGGCACTGGGCGGCCAGATCGGCCAGTTGCAGCGGCAGGTCCAGATGGCTGTCGATGTAGTCGCGGATATGCCGTATCTGCGCTGGTGCCAGCCCGCCCTTGATCGTCGGGTCCTGCCAGCTGACCTGGGTGTAGTGTTTGAGGACGTGATTGAGCAACAGATTGCTGGCGCTGCTGAGCGTCAGGCTGTCGCTACGGTCGTGCCAGTTGCTGGTCAGCAGAAAATGGCGGTAGAGCAGGGCGATCTGCGGGTCGTCGGCAAACAGCTGTTCGTTGACGCTCAGCGCCAGCGGGCTGCGATCCCAGGTCTGTTCCGCCAGCTGACGCAGATGGGCGTCGGTGAAATACAGGTGAACGAACGACAGCGGGCCGCGGATATTCCAGGTGGAGGCGTACTGCCGGGGCATCAGGCACAGCCGATCCGGGCCGCCGCCGTTGTGCCAACCGTCGGTGCCCTTGAAGTAGGACTGATAGCCATCGGCGATATACAGGCTGAGGGTGTGATGATCGGCGTTCTCCAGGTCGATCAGGTCCTGCTCGTTGTACCAGGAGGCTAGCCCGACGCCGTTGCCAAGCCGGGTGCTGTCCTGCAGTCGGGTGTTGTGCCGACGCAGGCTGTCAAATACCTGAAAGCGTTCGTCTGACATTGTGTCCCCGCATGCTCTGACCTGCCGCCTATGGTATGCGGGCTGCGGTGCTGCGCCAAGCCGGTAACGAGCCACTGGGCAGAAATGCGCAGGATCGTGCAAGCGGGCAGCAAGGCTGTGCAAGCCGTTGTGCCGCACAGGGCGGATACTCGGCTGTCATTACCAGAGACTGCATCATGAACGCATTGCTGTACGCCGCTACCGTCCTGATCTGGGGCACTACCTGGATCGCCATTTCCATGCAGACCGGCGCGGTTGCGCCGCTGGTCTCGGTGTTCTATCGCTTTGCGCTGGCGGCGGCGCTGATGCTGGTGGTGCTGTCGCTGTTGGGCCGATTGCGGCGGATCGGCGGGCGTGATCATCTGTTCTGCATGCTGCAGGGCGTATGCGTGTTCGGGCTGAATTTTTACTGTTTCTATTCAGCCAACGCCTATATCAACAGTGGTCTGGAGTCGGTGCTGTTCTCGCTGGCAACCCTGTTCAACGCGGCCAACAGTGCGCTGTTTTTCGGCTTGCGTCCGGGCCGGCGCCTGCTCTGGGCCAATTTGCTGGGTCTGGTCGGCATCGTTTGCCTGTTCTGGCATGACCTGCAGTCGGCGCACCTCAGCGGTCAAGTGCTGACTGGCATTGGTCTCAGCCTGCTGGGTACCTATGGCTTCTCGCTCGGCAACATGATCAGCGTGCGCCATCAGCGCCGGGGGCTGGACGTGCTTTCGACCAACGCCTACGCGATGGGGTACGGCGCGTTGGCGATGCTGTTGCTGGCGCTGGTGCGAGGTGATGCCTTTGTGGTCGATTGGAGCGTGACCTACGTTGGCTCGTTGCTGTATCTGGCCGTGATTGGTTCGATCATCGGCTTTGCTGCCTATTTTGCGCTGGTCGGGCGGATTGGGGCTGGAGCTGCGGCCTACGCTACCGTGCTGTTTCCGCTGATTGCGCTGGGCCTGTCGACGCTGTACGAGGGCTATGAGTGGCGTGGTATGGCGGTGGTCGGGCTGGTGCTGATTCTGTTCGGCAATCTGGTGATGTTCTACCGCCCGCGACCCAGCGCCGCAGCGGTACCTGTCGGAGAGTGACTGTGCCATGCTTGGCCTGAGCAATAGACAAGAGCAGGATTCATGGATTATCTGATTATTGCGATCGCGACCCTGAGTGGTCTGTATTTTCACTGGTGGTTGTTTGTACGCATTCGCCGCTGGACCGATCGTGATCTCGCGCTGTCGATGGCCGGTGACGACCCAGCCTGGCGCGACTATATGCTGGCCAGCCTGGCCGAGGCGAAGCGGCAAAAGGTTCGTCGCAAGGATCTGGAAGCCTGGCTGCAGGCCGCTGCTGATCGCTATGATCCAGCTCCCCAGCAAGGAACTTGAGCCAAGCGGGCTACTCTGTGTAAACAGGATATGAGTTCAACCCCAGCAGGGAGAAACACGATGGAACTGCACCAGAAAGACCTCGGTACCTTGTTTGAACAGCTTGGTTTGGCGTCGGACGCAGAGAGCATTGATGCCTTTTTTGCCAGCCATTCGCTGGCACACGACACCCGCCTGGTGGATGCACCGTTCTGGACACCATCGCAGTCGGCCTTTCTCAGCGAGCAGATGCGAGAGGATGCCGAGTGGGCGCCTTTGGTTGATGAGCTGAACGCGCGTCTGCACGAGGCCTGAGCGGCGCGCAGCGATTGTCCCAGCGTGACGGGGCAGTCTGTGATAGCGACACAGCAGGGCAGTGGGCGGCATATTCTGGCATGATGAAAGCCTGCTGAATCACGCCGACTGTTTCTGCAACGGCTCGTGCGCGCTGTTGCACGGCAATTGCTATCACGGACACCCGTTACATGCCTTTTTACATTCTGCTCATTCTGGGTGGCTTGAGTGCCTTTGGTCCGCTTGCCATCGACATGTATCTGCCTGCCTTCCCGGCAATCGGGGCGGCGCTTGCGGCGGATACCGATCAGGTCCAGCTGAGCCTGTCTGTTTATTTTCTCGGTCTGGCCAGCGGCCAACTGATATATGGACCTTTGGCTGACCTTTATGGTCGCCGCGGGCCTCTGCTTTTTGGCATTGGTCTGTTTTGCCTCGCTTCGCTGGGTTGCGCGCTGGCGCCGTCTCTGGAGTGGCTGCTGGCTGCTCGCTTTGCCCAAGCGCTGGGTGGCTGTGCGGGCATGGTCGTTAACCGGGCGGTAGTGCGTGACCTGTGCGCGCCGATTGATGCAGCCAAGGCGTTTTCCCAGTTAATGCTGATCATGGGCGTGGCGCCGATTTTGGCGCCGTTGCTGGGTAGTACGTTATTGCTGATTGGCGGCTGGGAAAGCATCTTCCTGTTTCTGGCGCTGTTCTCGGCGATCTTCGCCTTGGCGGTCTATTTCTTCCTGCCGGAAACACTGCCGCAACACTTGACGCCACCGCCGCTGAAAACCTCCATCGGACGCTACCTTGAGTTGATACGGGAGCCACTGTTCATGCTCCATGCGCTGACCGGCGGGGTCGCGATGGCAGGCATGTTTGCCTACATCGCCGGCTCTCCCTATGTCTTCATGGAGTTGTATGAGGTGCCGGCGGATCAATATGCCTGGCTGTTCGGCAGTGTTGCCACCTGTTTTATTCTGACTGCACAGCTCAACAGCCGCCTGCTGCGGCGCTGGACCCAGTTGCAGCTGATCAAACGCATGACCGCCGTTTACTTGCTGGCAACCTGGGCGCTGCTGCTGATTGCCTGGTTACGGCTGGACAGTCTGTGGTTGTTCATGCCGCCGCTGTACGTCAGCGTTGGTGTCATCGCCTTGGTATTACCCAATGCCTCTGCCTGTGCGCTGGCGGGGCATGGTCATCAGGCCGGTGTGGCCTCCGCCCTGATGGGTACCATGCAGTTCATTATCGCCGGGATTACCTCGGCACTGGTTGGCGTGCTGCACAACGACAGCGCTATGCCTATGGCGGGTGTTATGGCCGTATGTGGGGGGCTGACGGTGTTGATGGCGCTACTGGCACGACGGGTTAGCCTGCGTCAGCTCGCCGATACCGTCTGACCATCTCGCTGCTGCCGCGAGGGCGCAGCAAACATCCCCTGCGGTTCCGTGTCTCTTGCTGTATCTCTGCGCGCCGCCGCCCGTTTTCGGTGAGGCTGGTTTCCCCCATTAATCGCTTCTGTCACCTGGCGCTCGCACAGCGCGGTCGAGCCTTGTCGCTGCGCCGTATCCGTTGTCTGCGCCCAGGGTTTTACGGGCGAGCGACGCGCTATCGGAATATCCTTAAACACCTATCTAATTAACAATGCTTATCATTTTGGTTTATATGGCGCCCGAGATTTGCCTGGTCTGCACCTCTGGGCTTGGCAATTCAGCGTTCTCCGGGAGGGGAGAGTCCATTTCTGTAATAGGATCCGCTATGAAAACAACACCGCTCTTTACGCGCCATCTCGTGGCGATTGCCGTAGCTACCGCAGCACTGCCTGCTGCTGCGCTCGCAGACTCTGCAGCTACGCTGACCCTGCCTGCAATTGACGTTGTCGGTTATGGTGACGATGACCGTTCGCGCCAGACCGGTGCTGTCGTGGTTATCACCCGGGAAGAAATCGAGCGCCTGCAACCAAGTTCGACCGAAGATGTGCTGCGCCGTATCCCGGGCATTAACGTCAAGACCGAGGAAGAGTCTGCGGTGGTCAGCAACATTGGCATTCGTGGATTGTCGGCGAGTGAATCCAAGTCATTGGTGCTGGAAGACGGTGTTCCGGTAGCCCCTGGCCTGTTCATCGGAAATGACCGTTACTACAACCCCCGTATCCAGCGGATGGAAGGTATTGAGGTGCTCAAGGGGTCGTCTTCGCTGCGTTATGGCCCCTCGACTATTGGTGGGGTGATCAACTACAAGACCAAGACGCCTGAGGGGGTTGCAGTGTCGACCCGGATTGGCTCGTTCAACACCCGAGAGGCGACGCTTGAAGCCGGTGGCCGCAGCTCCTCCGGTGATGCCTATGCAGGTCTGGTTGCTACCAAGGCGCGCAGCGACGGTTTTCTTGATCGCGACTACGATATGACCGACTTGATGCTGAAGGCGGGCAGCACCATCGGAGAGAACCAGAACCTCGGCGTCAAATTTTCCTGGTACGAGAACGACGCGAATATCTCGTATCGCGGCATGTTTCTGCAGGACTACCGGGATGGTCGTACCTACAATCCCGCGCCCGACGATTACTTCCTGACTGATCGCCGCGCATTTGATATCAATCACGAGTGGTTCCTGTCCGACCAGGCGACTTTGCAGACCTTGGTGTACTGGAGTGAGATGACGCGCGATTATTGGCGTTACTCGGTCGATACGGCCGCGTCCAACGCCGCAGGTCGCTGGGTGTATACAGATGATCTGACCGGTAACAATCGCAGCTTTGAGCGACTGGGGGCGGAAACGCGGTTGATGCTGGACCATAGCCTGTTCGGTTTGACCAACCAGGCCGAGTTTGGTCTGCGCTTCATGCAGGAAGAATCGGACGACAAGCGTATTCGGGCCACGCGCGCCCAGGATCGTACCGGTATCAACGACCGCCATCGTGAGGACAGCGCAGAGAGCGTTGCAGCCTATGTGCAAAATCGCTTCGTGATCAGCGAGCGGCTGGCGATTACCCCCGGCCTGCGTGTTGAGTCCTACGAGCAAAAGCGCAAAGTGCTCACTCAGAATGGGGAGTCTGAAACCACCTCTAATACCGAGTGGCTGCCTGGGATCGGCTTTACCTATCAGCTGATGCCTGCTGCTCAGCTTTATGGTGGTGCGTACAGAGCGTTTTCGCCTGCATCCAACGGCGTTGCGCTGGACGGTCTGGTAGATCAGAAACTCGATGGTGAGCGTTCGGACAACTACGAGTTCGGCCTGCGTGGCAGCAACGGACCCTACACCTACGACGTCACTGCCTTCTACATGAACTTCGATAATCAGGTGGTTACGGGTGACAGTGATCCGAATCTGTCACAGTCCAACGCCGGTAAGACGCTGCACTACGGTCTAGAGGCGGCGTTGAGCGTAGAGCTGGGTGGTGGCTTCAGCATCGATACCAACATGACCTGGGTGTCTGAGTCCGAATTCCGCTCTGGTGACAACAAGGGCAACCGTCTGCCATACGCGCCGGAGTACTTGGCCAACGCAGGGCTGAACTACACAGACGGCCGTTTCAGCAGTGCGCTGAATGTGCACTATCGAGGCGAGCAATTTGGTGACGCGAGTAACCGCAAGGACATCCCGGCTGGTGCCGAAGGTGGTATCTGGGGAGGTCAGATGCGCTCCTACACGCTGTATGATCTGCTGGCCCAGTACCAGGTGAACGATCATCTGCGCGTGCAGGGTGCGGTAAAGAATCTGACTGACAAGCGCTACATTACCGGCTTGCGTCAGGGGATTTATGTCGGCCCAGAGCGCTCGTTTGAAGTGGGTATGAACTACCGCTTCTGAGTGCAGGCCGGGCAGCCTTATTTGGGCTGCCCGGCTATGTCTGATCGGTTTTTACGCCCAGGCCGGATGCGCTCTGGGCGTGCTCACGCTGCCATGCGACTGCTGCGTGTGTCCTTCCTGGAGCAAAGCAGAAAGTCGGATGTCAGCACCCAGGACGTATCGCAGCTGACCGCGTTCATCCAGCACCGGGGCAGATAGGGTGAAGCAGAATCCGTCGGTTGCGGCGGAGCGATAGACATCACTGATGAACGGCGAGAGCGTGTCGCGTACGTTCGAGAACCACGGGCGATTTGACCAGTTTTTGCCTCGCGCACTGCTGCCACTACCATCTTTCAGGTCGGCGCTGAGAATATTCTCGCTGACCTGCACACCGTCGGCACCGACCAGGTAGAGCAGTTCAAAGCGTCCATCCTGCTCGATCCAGCGTTGCATAGCCTGTTCGGCGCTGGCACCACCGCGCGCCAGCTCATCGCTTGCGGCCATCTCGGTTACCCGCTGGCGAATGACTTGATGCACGCCCAACCTGAAGCCACCAAGGCCCTCGAGCAGGCGGTCTCCTTCACTGCGCACCGCCTCGCTGTGTTCCAGCACAGAGGAGGCCTTTTGCATCATTGAGCTCGCCACGCCGGCGACGCTCTGAACGTCCTGGCTAACCGAACGCACCGCAGCACCAATCTGTTCGGCACCGCTGGCGATGCTAGCGATGCGCTGATCCAGCTGGCCCATGGCGGAGGTTGCTTCGCTCAGGCTGCGGTCCATGCTGACGATGCGCTCGCGGCCGGTGGCGACGGCGGCCTGCATCTGTGTACTGGCAGTGTTCAGGCTGTGCATGCCGCTGCGAAAGTTGTCGATGATCTCGGCGACCTTGTCGGTCGCCGCAGTGGTCTTGCCGGCCAGTGTCCGAACCTCATCGGCCACCACAGCAAAACCGCGACCCTGTTCGCCGGCTCGGGCCGCCTCAATGGCGGCATTGAGGGCGAGCAGATTGGTCTGCTGGGAAATGTTGGCAATCATGCCGATGACTTGAGTAATTTCTTCCAGCTGCTTGCCGATTTCGCCAATTTGGGCGGACAGTTCGGTCTCGCAGTTGTTGATGGTGTCGACCTGTCCAAGTACGTTGCTGCTGTCTTGCTCGCACTGGCGTAGCTGGGTGCTGACATCGCTGGATAGCTGGGAAACCGCTGTTGCTCCGGGCACCAGTTCGGAGTCAAGGGTGGTGCTGACCTGTTCGGTGGCGCTGGCAATTTCCTCGGATGACTGGGCCAGTTGCTCGCCGTGTGCGCGACTGTCGGCGGCTATGCGTGCCAGCTCGGGGGCATGCGCGGCAATGCCGACGGCGGCATGCAGGCTCAGGGTAATGCGTTGCTGAAGGGAACGGGCAAACGCATTCAGGTGAGAAAACGCGCCGGAGTGTTGTGGCAAATCCGCCGCCAGATTCAGGTCCTTGAACAGTGCATCGGTGGTGCTGCCCGACTCTCGACTGTAGCGGGCGATATTGAAGATCCCCATATAGGCTCCTTGCAGGCGGTTTGTGTCACTCTGCCATCATTTACAAGGAAGCAATAAGCACGCCATTTCGTGATGCCGGGAGGCTGAGGTATTTGGCGGGGTTGGCTCGGAGGGGGGGATGTTTATGGTGCAAGGGTAGAGGAAATCGCGCCTCTGTGGTGCGCAAAAAAAAGCCGCAGCGTGTCGCTGCGGCTTTTTTCAGCGGATCAGGATCACGCGTCGTTCCAGCGCTTCAGGATCAGGGTGGCGTTGGTGCCACCGAAACCAAAGCTGTTGGACATGATCAGATCGACGGCCTGGTCCAGACGCTCACGCAGAATCGGCAGATCGCCCGCGTTTTCGTCCAGCTCCTCGATGTTAGCCGAGGCGGTCAGGAAGTTGTCACGCAGCATCAGCATGCAGTAGATCGCTTCCTGTACGCCAGCAGCGCCCAGCGAGTGACCTGACAGGCTCTTGGTGGAGCTGATCTTCGGTGCCTGGTCGCCGAACACTTCACGAATCGCCTTCAGCTCAGCAACATCACCTACCGGAGTGGAGGTGCCGTGGGTGTTCAGGTACTCGATGGTGCCGTCGACGGTGGCCAGAGCCTGTTGCATGCAACGGACGGCGCCTTCACCGCTGGGTGCGACCATGTCGTAGCCATCGGAGGTGGCACCGTAGCCGACCACTTCGGCGTAGATCTTGGCGCCGCGGGCCAGCGCGTGCTCCAGCTCTTCAACCACGACCATGCCACCGCCGCCAGCGATGACAAAACCGTCACGCTTGGCATCGTAGGCACGGGAAGCCTTTTCAGGCGTTTCGTTGTATTGGGTAGAGAGGGCGCCCATGGCGTCGAACAGCATGGTCTGCGACCAGTGTTCCTCTTCACCACCGCCAGCGAAGACGATGTCCTGCTTGCCCAGCTGGATCAGTTCGGCAGCGTGGCCGATACAGTGCGCGCTGGTGGCACAGGCAGAGGAGATGGAGTAGTTCACGCCCTTGATCTTGAATGGGGTCGCCAGACAGGCGGACACGGTGCTGCCCATGGTGCGCGGCACGCGGTATGGCCCGATCTTCTTGACACCTTTCTCACGCAGAATGTCGATCGCTTCCATCTGGTTCAGGGTGGACGCGCCGCCACTGCCGGCAACCAGGCCGGTGCGCACGTTGCTGACCTGATCCTCGGCCAGGCCTGCATCGGCGATGGCCTGTTGCATGGATAGGTAAGCGTAGGCCGCTGCATCACCCATGAAGCGCTTGACCTTACGATCAATGGCGGCTTCGAGGTCGATGTCTACGGAGCCGGAAACATGGCTGCGAAGACCCATTTCGGCGTACGAGGGATTGAAGCGGATGCCGGATTTGCCTGCTTTCAGACTGGCAGCAACGGATTCCAGGTCCTGGCCCAGGCAAGAAACAATGCCCATGCCGGTAATCACGACGCGACGCATAGTGATGATCCTCAGAAACTATCGGTAGAAGTGAACAGACCCACACGCAGACCTTCAGCGCTGTAGATCTCGCGACCATCGACAGCCACGCTGCCATCGGCGATGCCGAGGGTCAGGGCGCGGTTCATGGTGCGTTTGATATGGATGGTGTAAGTCACCTTCTTGGCGATCGGCAGAACCTGACCGAAGAACTTGACCTCGCCGGAGCCGAGTGCACGACCGCGACCCTGGTAACCCAGCCAGCCCAAGTGGAAGCCAACCAATTGCCACATGGCGTCCAGGCCCAGACAACCTGGCATGACGGGGTCACCTTCGAAATGGCAGCCGAAGAACCAGAGGTCAGGGGTGATATCCAGCTCGGCAACGATCTCGCCCTTGCCGTACTTGCCGCCGGTCTCGCTGATATGAGTAATACGGTCGATCATCAGCATGTTGGGGGCGGGAAGTTGTGCGTTTCCGGGGCCAAACATTTCGCCACGGCTGCATTTGAGCAGCTCTTCCCGGGTGTACGCATTCTGTTGTGTCATAGAGGCTCCTGCTCGTCCCCATCCTCGGGGCACTATTGATTCGGCTTGTTCTGTGTCAGCAAGCATCCGAAAGGGCGCGCGGCCAGTCATGATAGATGAGCTGGAGGGCGTTGGCTGTGCCATTGGCATGACCTAGGTCAAGCTTGTGCACTGTGTACGCCTGCCTGCACTGCGCTTTCGGTTGGCTGCTGAGCGTTTTTTGCTCGCGTAAGCTCAGACTCAGCGCCTGCCGAGAAAGTCACAACATCCACGTTTTGCGTGCGATGAGGCGTTGAGGATACCCGCGAAGGCGAGTCAGGACAAAGTTTCTGTGTCCTGACTCGCCTTCGCGGGAGGGGGCAGATCAGTCCAGCACGCCGTGCTCGGCGAGGAACTGGTCGCGCAGTTCTCGCTTGAGCACCTTGCCGATGGCGCTGCGCGGCAGCTCGTCGGCTATGATCACGCGGGTCAGACGCTGGGTCTTGCCGACGCGATCGTTAAACCAGGCTTGTACCTGCGCTGTGTCTACGGTGCGACCAGAAGAGGGAACGATATAGGCGACCGGCGTTTCTCCCCAACTGGTGGATGCTACGCCTACCACGGTTACGTCTTGCAGGTCCGGGTGTTGGCGCAGCTCGGCTTCCAGATCACTCGGGTAAATGTTGAAGCCGCCGCTGATGATCATGTCCTTGCGGCGATCCATCAGGGTTAGGAAGCCCTCCTCATCGAAGCGGCCAACGTCGCCGGTGCGAATGAAGCGCTTGCCGGTGCTGTCGTACCACTCGGCTTCAGCGGTTTTTTCCGGCTTGTTCAGGTAACCGGCCATCATGGCGGGGGAGTGGCCGACTACCTCGCCGATCTCGCCGTGTGGCAGTTCGACGCCGTCTTCGTCGATCACGCGCATGTCGTGGCCGTCCAGCGGCATGCCTACGGTAGCCAGCTTGTCCGGATAGGTATGTGCAGCCAGCATGCAGGAGCCACCGCCCTCGGTCATGCCGTAGAACTCGATCAGGCCGCCCGGCCAGCGCTTGAGAATGTCGGCCTTGAGCTCGGCGTGGAAGGGTGCGCTGGTACTGAACTTCATGATGTAGCTGTTCAGGTCATAGCTGTCGAAGTCAGGGCGGGCCATGATGCGCTGATATTGCACCGGTACCAGCATGGTGTGGGTGATGCGGTGTTGCTCGGCCAGCTTCAGGTAGCGCTCGGCATCGAACTTGGCCATCAGCACCACGGTGCCGCCCAGACCGATGCTCGGCAGGAAGGAGACCAGGGTGGTGTTGGAATAGAGCGGGGTGGAGATCAGGGTCCGGCAGTCCGGTCCGTAGCCGAACGGCAGGCCGCGCTGAATGTGCGACCAGCGCATGCCATGGGACTGGACGATGCCTTTCGGTTCGCCGGTGGTGCCCGAGGAGTAGATGACGTTGAAGGTCATCTCCGGGGCAATGTCTACTGGGGCTGGCTTGGCGCCATCTTCGGCCAGCCAGTCGTTGTAATGCCGCTCGACGCCGGTGTTGTCCATGCTGATCAATGGCATGCTCAGACGATCCCGGACACCAGCCATGGCGCTCTGTACGCTGGCGTCGGCAAAATACAGTTTGGCGGCGGAGTCGGCCAGCATGCCGAGCAGGCTTTCCGGTGTGGACGACGGCGCCAGCGGGGCAACCGTCACACCCGCGCGCAGGGCCCCGACAAACAGGACCGCGTAGTTGATCGAGTTGCTGCCACAGATTGCAATAGCGTCGCCTGCCAGCAGCCCATCTCGCTGCAGGGCCGCGGCAACGCGGTTGGCCTCGGCATCCAGCTGTCGGTAAGTCATCCGTTGCTCGCCTTCGATCAGCGCCGGGTGCTCGGCGCGCTCCTTGCCGTGGATGGCAATCAGGGCGGGTAGGGTTGTGTAGGGCGATTCAAGGGTAACGGTCGACATGATCTGGAAGCTCGAGATTATTAGGGTTGTGGGAGCAGGTTGCCTGTGTCGTCATGAGACAACCTTTACGGAGCGCACTAGTCTCCGCATTTGGTCAAGTTGAATCCAGCTCTCCAGAGCGCTTAATTGTTGATGAAATGTTAAGCGATCAGCCTGGTTGATGGTCCGTTGCGTGCATCCAGCGAGCGAGAGCATGTAGCAGGGCCTGGCGGTTTACGGGCTTGCTGAGGAAGTCCTGCATGCCCGCAGCTTCACAGTCTCGGCGGTCAACATCAAACGCGCTGGCCGTCAGTGCGACACAGGGCGTAGCTGTCCAGCTCTGCTCATTGCAATGCGCATGATAGCGGCGACAGGCTTCTAGACCGTCCATATCCGGTAGCTGAATATCCATCAAAATAGCGGCATAGCGATCTGCGCGCTCGCACAGCAGTTGCAGGGCCTGCTCGCCAGTGGCAGCAATGTCCACGCGGATATCCGCCTGTTTGAGCATGCCTTCGATGACCATCTGGTTAACCGGGTTGTCCTCGACCAGCAGCACCGGCTGCGGTGCGCCGTGCGTCTGCACTGGTTGCTCATGCGGCTGGCTGCTGTTTGATGCTGTTTTTGCCCGCAGCGGAATGCTGAACACGAAGGTGGAGCCCTGGCCCTCATGGCTGCGTGCGGTAAGGTCACCACCCATCTTGCGGGCGAAGGTGCGGGCGATGGAGAGGCCAAGCCCGGTGCCACCGAATCGCCGCGAGGTGCTGCTGTCGGCCTGTTGAAATGCGTCGAACATGCTCTCCAGTCGGTCGGGGGCTATCCCGATACCGGTATCGGACACTTCGCACTCAAGACTCAGCTCGTCGGTACTGGTTAGCTGCCAGCTGGCGTTGACCGCAATCTGCCCCTGCTCGGTGAACTTCAGCGCATTGCCGACCAGGTTGACCAGAATCTGGCGAATCCGTGTCGGGTCGCCCACCACTTCCTCGCAGACCTCCCGGCCGGTCAGATTGCAGACCAGTTTCAGGCCTTTCTGCTGGGCGGTATGCTCGAAGACGTTGATCGAGGAACTGATCAGTTGTGGCAGGTTGAACGGGATTTCCTCTATTTCCAGCGCTCCGCGCTCAATGCGCGAGAAGTCGAGAATGTCATTGATGACCTTGAGCAGGTGGTCGGTTGACTCCCCGGCAATATGGACGTACTCACTCTGCTCGTGATTCAGCTCGGTGGTTTCCAGCAGTTGCAGCATGCCTAGCACACCGTTCATCGGGGTTCTCAGCTCATGGCTCATCATGGCAAGAAACTCCGACTTGGCGCGGTTGGCAGACTCCGCACCTTCTCGGGCTGCAACCAGCTCCTGCATGGCACGCTGTTGCTGACTTTCTGCGCGCTCAAGGGTCGTCGCCAGGCTGTTGATGTTGTGCATCAGATGGCCGATCTCGTGCTCGTCCCTGACCTCGAGCCGAGTATCCAGCTGGCCTTGCTGCAACTGCGAAATGGCCTGGCCCATACGCTCCATTGGATCGGCCAGCGCTTTGGCCAGACGGATAGCCAGCACCAGCGTTGCGACCAATACCAGGGCGGCCAGCACCAGCGTCTTCAGCAGAATGCCCTGCTGGCGTTCGATGAAGGCCGCATTGCTTAAGCCAACGTGTACCTGGCCCAGGTATCGCTGTTCATCATCCTGCGCTGCCGTTGGCACATCGAGCAGGAACAGGTCGCTCTGCAAGGGGATACGTTGACGCATGATGTCTGCCATAAATACTAGCAGTTCGTCTTTCTCGTCGTTGCTGCGATCCAGCCGGAGCAGCGGATTGCCCGCCCGGTCGTAGACTTGTACATAACGCACGTGAGGGACATTGAGCGCACCTTTGACGAGATTTTCCAGGGTGCTCAGATTACCGCTGATGACCCCGTATTCGGCCGCGGGTGCCAACTGGTCGGCGATCAACTGGCCGGTTACCTGCAGCTCTCGGTTGACGTCGTCGAGCCGGGCAGTGGTGAAGAAGGTAAACCCGACCACGCCCATCAGCAGGGCAGGTAATGTCGCTATCAGGATCAAGCGACTGTAAATGGTTCCACGTTGCAGAAAGCTCATTGCGCTTGCTCCAGCTCGGCCAGACGGCTGGCGAGGGTGGCCTCATCCGGTAGCGGAATGCCTAGGGATCGTGCGACCTGGGCGTTACTCAGGACGGAAAAATATTGCGGGTAGGTGGTGCCGCTGTCCGGCAGACCCCGGCTCAACAGTGCAGCCGCGCTGCGGGCCATATCGTCGGGGGTGCTGTAGGTTGTGCTGAGACTGCCCGCCTGGATAAACGGCGCGCTCGGACCAATTAGGACCTTGTTGCGCGAATAGCTCGTCAGCAGGATGCTCTTGAGGTTATCGGCGTTGTAAATTTGCGAGTCGTCTGTGCCCAGCAATATATCGCTATCGGTAATGATGTCGACTAACTGACGGGTGAGGTTGTCTTCGGGGGTTACGTCGACACTGACCAGCTTTGCCGCGCTGCGTTCGACTGCCAACTGCCATTCGGGCAACTGGTTACGGGTACCGGCACTGATCAGTATGCCCATCCGGCGCGCACCCGGGACCAGTAGCCGGGCAAGGGCAACCTGGCGAGCGGGCTTAGGGTTGGCCAGCAGGCTGTGAAAACGCCGGCCTGCTTGTGGATAGTCCTGCAGGCTCTCACCAGTGATGTAGGTCGCCAGCGTTGGCAGGGCGTCGGACCGTCTCAACCTGTCATCCAGGCTACTGCGGCCCATAGTGATCACAGCATCGGTGCCGACCGGGATTGCCTCGCCCAGCGACAGGGTCACCAGGGTTGCATTTGGCAGGGCTGTGCCCAAGGTGTCAACGAACCGCTGGGTCAGTGCTGAATTGCCCGGGACAATGACCGCGTACTGGGCTGCACTGGCCATGGGGGCCAGCAACCAGCAGAGCAGCACGACCGGAAGCCGTGCTGTCAGCCAGTGCTTCACGTGCTTGCTCCTGCGTCGGCAAAGGGGCATGTTGACAATCCGTGTCTGTGAAATGCGGGTACGCTCCGAGCGCTCACTCAGAACCTCAGGTCAGCCGTAAAATAGAACTGACTGGGGCTGTCATAGCGATTCTCTGACCAGGTCAAAGGTTCATCATCCAGCCGATATTGCCAGTTTGCTGCCAGCTCCAGGCTGGTATTGCCGCCGATATCAAAACGTTTGCCAATGCGGCCATCAAGACGCTCGAAGCGCCGCTCGTTGAGCAGGTCTGAACCATAGTAGATGAGACTGGTTTCGATGCCGCCCGTCCAGCTGCGCAGCCAAGCTGCGGAGCCACTGTTGCGGGCCGTCAGGCGCTGATCAAGGCTGTTGCTGGCGTAAAAGTCGACGTAAGAGTAGGTAAGGCGCAGGCGGTCGCTGGCGTTGACCCGCCAGTCTGTCTGAGCCTCAATGCCGCTGAATCGGGCGAAGCTGCTGTTATCTGGTTCGAAGTTCACGACTTGCAGCGGCTGGCTGATCATGTTGTCGATTTCGTCGTAGAACGCCTTGATGTCGACGCTCAGGCCAAGCTTGTGGAACGAGCCGTTGTAGCCCAGCTCCCAAGAGTGCATTTCTTCCTGCTTGAGATTGCCCGGACCTTCTGCCAGTGCGTAGTAGGTATTACCCGTGGTTGGAGCACCCGTCAGGTTGCTTGGGCGATAGGTCCAGTGGGCATTGTTTTCATACATGTCTGGCGAGCGGACAGCCTCGGAGTAGACGGCGCGCAGGCTGTGGGTCGGGGCGATAAAGTACTGCGCCGCCAGACGTGGCGAGAAAGAGAACCCGCTTAGCCTGTCCTGCTCCGCCATGGCGCCGGCGTGCAGCAGCCAGCGTTCACCCAGCCGGTATTCCAGATTGCCAAAGAGCTGGCCTACCGAATTTTCCACCTTGCCGCCGAAGTAGGTTTGTGATTTGGCCTGATCGTAGCGCACGTTCAGGCCAAAGACAGTACGCAGCGCGTCGGTGACCTGGAGGGTATTCTGGAGCTCGGCTTCGTAACGGGTTTCACGCAGGTTTTCGTTCAGGTTAAAGCAGGTCGGTGGTCCATTGCGGATGGCATTGTGCTGGGCGACGATGCTATCCACCAGCGGCAGGTAGGCGGGGTCGAGGCCGTCCTGGTTGACCAGCCAGACACTGTAAAACGCCCGATCGCCCCAGTAACCGCGGCGGTTGCGCAAAATGTAGTTCATACGGCGCGTGTACACATTGCCGAGCAGATACAACTCTCGCATCTCGGGCGAAAATACAATGGGTGAATCACAGGCCAGCATCTGGCTCAACCGTTCCATATGCTGGGCGTAGGTTTTGAGCTCGATCTGGTGGTTGGGGCTGATGTCGTTCTTCCAGTTGAGCTGGACGAAATAGTCGCGGGCGGTGATGTCTGAGTCCGAGTTCTGTTGCTGCTCCATCACCCGGTCAAACTCGTAGCTGGTATCGGTCGGCTCCGCCATCACCGAGTAGTCATTGTCCCGTTGCTTGCTGCCTTCCTTGGCACCGAGCTGCCAGGTCACCGTCTGGGTGGCGGTCAGGTCAGTGGTGCCTAACAAATTGAAGGCATCGAGCCGGCGGCCATCGCGGTAGTCCTCGTTGTCGTCATCATGATCAAACCCGTCGTCCTGCTTTCCAAACAGGCTCAGACGCGCTTGTGAACTGCCAAAGCTGAAGCCCTGGCTGGCGTAGATGTCACTGACGCCGCGGTTGCCCCGGGTGATCCTGATGCGGCTACCCTGACTGAACTCCGGACGGGTGGAGACGATGTTGATGACCCCCATCAGCGCGTTGGCACCATAGGCCGCAGTGTTGGGGCCGCGGAAGACTTCAATGCGCTCGATATCTTCAACGGCCAGAGGAATGTCGGTCCAGTCAACGGTCGCCAGACCCGGGCGGTATACCGAGCGGCCATCGACCAGCACCTGCATGCGGCGCGCCTCGGTGATGTTGGTGCCATGGTAGTTGACGTTCACCACGTTGCCCGCGTTGTAGCCGACCATCATGCCTGGAACCAGGCGCATCAGCTCGGGCACGTCGCGCGCACCGGAGGCGCGAATCAGCTGACGGTCGATCACCGTCATACTGCCCGGAACCTCTGCTGGGCTCTGCTTCAAACGTGTCGCGCTAAGTACTGTCGGCAGCTTCATATCCCCCAGCAACAGCTCGTCATCGAACGGTTGGGCCTGAAGCGGAAGGGCAAGCCCTAGCAGGGCGATTGATAGCGTTTGGCGTGAAGCTGGCATAGGTGCTGGCACTTTGGTTTTGTTAGTTAAGCTAGTTCATTATTAACCAGCGAATGGGCTTTTTATACAGCCAAATCGCCCGATCTTGCGCGCTCGGCTTATACTGGCGCCAGATTCATTACTCAAGGATGTTGCATGACCGATCGCAAAGCTCCTGTCTGTGTTCTGGGTGGCGGCAGTTTCGGTACCACGCTTGCTAACCTTATGGCGGCTGAAGGCGTACCGGTGACGCTCTGGCTGCGTGATGCCAAGGTTGCCAGGCAGATTGCCGACAATCACGAGAACCCACGTTATCTTCCGGGTTTCCGGCTGGATGAAAGGCTGCAGGTGACCACCGATATCGAAGCTGCCATTGCCTCCGCAGGGCTGATTTTTCTGGCGATCCCCTCAAGCGCCTTTCGCAGTGTCCTGCAGAGTGTCGGGCCGCTGCTGGCTGGCAAACAGGTCGTCAGCACCACCAAGGGCATTGAACAGCCGGGCTTTCTGATGATGAGTCAGATTGTTGAACAGGAGGCACCGGCCGCCCGGGTTGCCGTGCTGTCGGGGCCGAATCTGGCCAAGGAAATGGCGGCTGGCGAACTCACGGCCACCGTGGTTGCCAGCGAAGACGAGCAACTGTGCCACGCAGTACAGGCCGTTCTGGGCGGCCCCAATCTGCGGGTCTATGCCAGTCAGGATCGCTATGGCGTGGAACTGGGCGGGGCGCTGAAGAACGTCTACGCCATCATTGCCGGCATGGCCTCTGCACTGGGCATGGGCGAAAACACCAAGGCCATGTTGATCACCCGGGCGCTGGCCGAAATGACCCGCTTTGCCGTGCACATGGGGGCTAACCCTCTGACCTTCCTCGGCCTGGCCGGGGTTGGTGATCTGATTGTGACCTGTACCTCTGCGCAATCACGCAACTTCCAGGTCGGCTACGCGCTGGGTAAAGGTGAAACGCTGGAGGAAGGGGTTGCCCGACTCGGGCAGGTCGCTGAAGGGGTCAACACCCTCAAGGTGTTAAAGCAGAAGTCGGAAGAAGAGGGGGTCTATATGCCGCTGGTGACAGGCCTCCATGCCATTGTTTTTGACAAGCAGCCGCTGCCGGTTGTTATCGGCAAGTTGATGTCGGCTGAACAGAAAACGGATGTCGAGTTTGCGGCGGTTATGTCCGCTGGTCCAATCAAGTCCTGAGGTGTTTTTGTGAACGCATTTATCGATAACCTCTGCAGTGCTGATTTCTGGCTGCGCCTGGTATACGTCGTGGTCTTTGCTATCGCCTGGCAAGTGGCCGAAGTCGCCATCGCCGTGATCACGCTGATTCAGATCGGCTATCGCCTGTTTACTGGTGCGCCGGATGCCGACTGCGCCGGTTGGGGTAACAGCTTTTCCCAGTACGCTTGGCAGACCGGCCGCTATCTGACCGGCGTTACCGAGCAGAAGCCTTGGCCGTTCAGTGAATGGCCGGCTCCGACTGCACGTTGGACTTTGCGCTCGGAGGATGAATCGGCGTGAAGATATGGGTTTTGCGCCACGGCCAGGCGGCGGCGCAGGCCGCCACCGATGCGGAGCGGCCGCTGACTGCAGCGGGGCAGCAGGAGGTGCGACTGATGGCCTCCTTGCTGCAGGGACAGCCGTTAGACGCGATCCTCGCCAGCCCGTATCTGCGTGCCCAGCAGACGGCGGCGCTGGTCTGTACCGAGTTGGGTTACGAGCGGGGCGTTGCGACCGCGCCCTGGCTGACCCCCGACGATGATCCGTGCGAGGTGCTGCGTTATCTCGCTGAGCGGCAGGAGCGCAACTTGTTGTTGGTCAGCCATCAGCCGCTGGTCAGCCAGTTGCTCAGCATGCTGTGCGAAGGTCATCGGGGTGCCCACGTGCCGATGCCCACTGCGGCTCTGGCCTGTGTGGATACCGATTTTGTTGCTGCGGGCTTGGGCTCGCTGGTCCTGCACCGGACGCCAGCCGACCTGAGCGCCTGACTCAGGTGCTTGTCGGCCATCCCGGGCTGGGATAGTGTTCAGGTATTCGGGTGACGAGCTGTTACCGGAAACATGACTATCGATAACAATAACAATCCTAAAGGGGCACGGCATGGGCGCATTGACAACGCAACCAGAGACCGCGCTGGAGTCTTTTTTCCGGCAAGAAACCCTGCGCCCGCGCAGTCACTATCTCATTGAGCCAGGGCCGGACGGCAAACTGGTCAAATACAGCTGGGCAGAGGTAGGCAGTCAGGCCCGCCGCGTTGCCCAGTATCTGTTGTCACTTGATCTCCCGACCGGCAGCCATATCGGACTGTTATCGAAAAGCTGCGCACACTGGATTATTGCCGATCTGGCCATCTGGATGGCCGGGCACGTATCGGTGCCGCTGCACCCCAGCCTGACGCCTGACTCGATACACAAGTTGATCGCACATGCCGATATATGCGCGCTGTTGGTCGGGCCGATAGAGTCTTGGCCGAAGGTCGCTGAGGGCATACCGGCCAGTCTGGCCTGTGTGGGTCTGCCGCGGGGCCCTTCAGGCGAACAGGTGGTTGGCTGGGCACAAATACTGGCGGAGCATGAGCCGCTGGCGGAGCCGGTCAGGCCGCAACCGGAGCAATTGGCGACCATCATCTACACTTCCGGCACTACTGGCATGCCCAAAGGCGTGATGCTCAGCTTTGCCAGCATGTTTCTGGCTGCAAGCAACTATCAGCGCCTGTTCAATATCTCTGCCACTGATCGGATGCTGTCGTTTCAGTCGCTCAGTCACATCGCCGAGCGGCAGTTTATCGAGGTCTCTTCGCTGCTTGGCGGGCAGCAGATCTATTTTGTCGAGTCGGGCGATACCTTTATCCGTGATGCTCGTCGCGCCCAGCCGACGCTGATGTTTGGCTCCCCCCATGTTTGGCAGCAATGCGTGCAAGGCTACGAGCAGGCCCGGTCGCCGCGCTGGACGCGTCTTTTGCTTGGTTTGCCCGTGATTGGACCGTGGCAGGCTCGACGTATTCTGGCCAGGCTTGGGCTCGACCAGATTCGCTACGCTGTCAGCGGTGCAGCCAGGCTGGCGCCGGCGGTGCAGCAGTGGTTTGCTCGCCTCGGACTGGTGGTGGTCGAAGGCTATGGTATGACGGAGAACTGCGGCTACTCGCATCTGGGCCGTCCGAGTCGGCCCAAGGAAGGGTACATTGGCTTGCCGAACCCTGGAGTAGAGTGCCGGCTGGGTGAGCACGGTGAGATTCTAGTGCGTAGCAAAGCGGTGATGATGGGGTACTACAAAGACCAGGCCCGCACCGACGAAGTTCTTGATGAAAATGGCTTCTTGCATACAGGTGATGTTGGTGAAATCGATCAGGAAGGGTTTCTACGCCTGACCGGACGGGTCAAGGACATATTCAAAACCTCAAAAGGGCGCTATATCGCGCCTGGGCCCATCGAGCAGTTGTTGATGGACTTGCCTGAGGTTGACGAGGCCTGTGTGGTCGGCCAGGAGCTGCCGCAACCGCTGGCACTGGTTCGCCTGGTTGCCGGTGCCAATGAGCGCTCCGATCTGACGCAGCGGGCGCTTGGCGAGGCCCTTAAGCGCGTGAATGCGACATTGCCCAGTAGCGAGCGGCTGGGCTGCTTGGTGGTGGTCGACACACCATGGGATGTGAGCGGAGGTTTCCGCACGCCAACGCAAAAGCTGCGCCGCAATGTAGTTGAGGCAACCTGGCAGGCGTATTTTCATGACTGGCTGGTGGGTGGGCAGAGCGTCGTCTGGCACCAGTCGACGGAACAACCGCAGGAGAGTGCATGAGCAGTATCTGGAAGACCCCGATAGACCTTGAACGCCTCAACACGCCAACCCCAACTCTCAATAGCCTGCTCGACATCCGCATCGAAGCCGCCGGCGATGATTGGCTCAGCGCAAGCATGCCGGTCGACGAACGTACTCATCAGCCCTACGGTATTCTGCACGGCGGTGCCTCGGTGGTATTGGCTGAAACCGTTGGCAGCATCGCGTCCTATCAGTGCATTGATACCAGCCGCTACTACTGCGTTGGTCTGGACATCAATGCCAACCACCTCCGCGCAGTGCGCGCAGGCCGCGTGACTGCGGTTGCCAAGGCGGTGCATCTGGGCCGCACCACTCACGTCTGGGACATCCGCTTGCACGATGATGCCGGAAATCAGACCTGCATTTCGCGTCTGACTATGGCCATTGTGCCGCTGAAAGCGGAATAAAATAGGGCAAAAGCGCCAAATATAGACACGCATTCACGGATGTAGGGGCGCTTGTCTGGCGCTGGACGGGCCGTTAGATTGCCTGCTGCATTTTTCCGTTACGGTCTCGGAGGCCTCATGCCAATCAGTAGTCACGAAATCCGTTTTTCCCTGCCGCACATCGAAATCGCCGGCAAGGTCTGGGGTGAACCGGGTGGCTTGCCCGTTATCGGGCTGCACGGCTGGCTGGACAATGCGGCGACCTTTGATCGCATCGCGCCAGCGCTGGAGGGCGTGCATCTGGTGGCGCTGGATTTGCCCGGTCACGGCCTGTCCGGCCACATGCCGGCTACCGGTTACAGCCTCTGGCAGCAGGCAGCCACGGTATTGCAGGTGGCCGAAGATCTGGGTTGGGAGCGCTTTGCACTGCTCGGGCATTCGATGGGAGCAATCATCAGTGGGGTATTGGCCGGCAGCTTGCCGGAGCGAATTATTGGTGCAGCGATGATTGACGGGCTAATGCCGTTTACCTCGGAGGCTGATGATGCGCCGCGACAGATGGCGCGTTTTTTCAATTCCACCTTGCAGCTTGGCAGTAAGCGCAAGCCAGTCTATGACAGTGTCGAGAAGGCTGTATCGGCGCGCGTCCTGGGTGGTACCACGCCAATTTCACGTGATGCTGCAGCGGCGTTGGTGGAGCGTGGCCTGATGCCGCACGATGGTGGCTGGACCTGGCGGACTGATCCCCAACTGATGCTGCCGTCACCCTTACGCTTTACTCAGCGGCATGCAACCTCATTTATCGAGAACATTAGTGCGCCGACCTGTGTCGTGCTGGCCAATCAGGGCGTGATGCACAAGCATCCCGAGGTGCTGGCGCGGATAGACGCCTTTGAGCACTTGCAGCGGCACCGGGTGGACGGTGGTCACCATCTGCACTTGGAGGAGTCGGCAGGTGAAGTTGCGGCCATTCTGAAAGACTTCTATACAAGCTTGAGCTGACCGAGAGGTCGCCACGCGCTATTCTCTGGGCAGGTTCATTGCGCTGCCGATGCCTCGGTAGCCAATTCTGTGCGCGCTGACTGTTGCTCGGCGCGCTACTAGGGAGACGCATGGGTTTATCGGTTCGTACTCTGCCGCTGCTGTTAGGTGGCTTCATGCTCGCGGGCGGCACTACCGTTCATGCAGCGCAGGCGCTGGATCAACTGGTGGTCAGCGCTTTTCCCCACTCTCAGGTTACCAGTGAAGAGCTGTCGGCCCAGGTCGACCATCCGGTAGTCATCGGTAGCGTTCGTCGTATCAACAATCAGCTGCGCGCCGAGCGCGAGATTCGGGTAAACGGTGAACTGGCACAGGTGACTTGGGAGATCATCGACGGTTATACGCCCGAAGATGCGTTCCGCCATGTGCTGGCGCAGCTGATCGAACAGCCGCATACGCTACTGTATGCCTGTGATGGCCGTGAATGTGGCAGCAGCAGTCTGTGGGCTAATCAGGTCCTGCACAATGCGCAGCTGTATGGGCCAGAGGAGGGTCAGCGCTATATTGCTTTGCGACTTGACGGCGAGCCCCAGCGCTTTGTCTCACTCTACTCGATTACCCGTGGCAACCGTCGCAGTTATCTGAATATCGAGCAGACCACGCCCGCCGAAACGGTCGAGCAGGCGCTCTATCCTACGCCGTCGACGCTGCTCAAGGTGCTGCGTAGTGAAGAGAAGCTGGCCTTGCCGGCACTCGGTGACGATCCTGCACTCCTCGACAGCTGGAGCCGATTGCTGGTACGCATGATGCGGTTGGACTCGTTGCTGCGGGTGCAGCTTGATGGAGCAGATGCTCCATTGCTGGTAGGGGCACTGAAGGAGGCCGGCGTTGCTGCCCAGCGGCTGACGCTGGGCAGCCCAGAGCCGGCTTTGGGCGTCATTATCCGGCGGATTCGCTGATCGGGTTTAGCGCCGCCTGCTGTCCGGCTGCAGCTCCAGTCGGTCTGGCAGCGCCTGGATCGAGAGCCAGTCAAACAGCTGCGTGCGGTAGCGGCCCTCGTTGAACATTTCTGCCTGGTCGTACGCATGGCCGTCCAGCGGGTTGCCGGACTGCCCCAGCGGGTTGATGCCGAGCGTTGCGTTCAGGTCAGACAGATCTATCAGTCTGCGGGTAGAGGGGCCGGCCTTGATCTTGTATCTCGCTTCCCCTCGATCAAACACCATGTTGTTCAGCGTCTCGTTACCGCCGCTGACGGCGACTGGCTTACTGTTCAGATACTCACCAAAAGGGATGCGTTCAGCCAGCGCGTGAGCATGCTGCAGGCTCGTCAGGCGTGACCACTGCCATTGCGCCGGGTCGTCACCCAGGTCGGCGACCAGCCCGGCAATCGCATTCTGCCAGGCGTGTTGAATTGCTGAATGGCGACCGTCCAGACTCGGCTGCTGACGGTTGTCCCACCAGGGAGAGGTCGGTTTCCAGTAAAGACTGGCGAGGGTCTTTTCGGCCATAAAGGTGTTGCGGAAAAAACTGTAGCGCGGGCCCAGTTCGTCGGCAAACAGGGCCTCTGACAGCGCGTCCTGCCAGCGCTGGAAGATGCTTGCAGCAGCACTGTTCTGATCGTAGCGCCCGTCCCAGCTCGCAAGCAGGCCAGCGGCCCTGGCGGCAGGCTCGCGCAGCTCATCCGGCAACTGCTCAAGGTCAAATAACGGCAATGCGTCGGCAATCATGCTGAGCGCGACCGGACGCTGGTCGTCGAGCTGGAACGCTTTGAAATCGGACAGATCAAATTGCTCCTTGCTCGCCAGCAGCTGTTCCAGCCGCAGAGCACGGTCGGTTGGTGCGTAATAGCCTGGCAGCTTGCGCCGTGGGTTGCGCTCCGGGTAGGGGTTGTTGGTGGAGAACAGGATCCCTTCGCGCGGATTGATGATGCGAGGGTTGCTCTCGAATGGCTGATAGCCGAGGAAGTCGTCGCGCCCTGAGCTGCCGTTGAGCAGTGAAAAACCGTTGCTGCTTTGCGGCCAGCGCTTGAGCTTGCCGATCGCCCACATTGCAATATTGTTGTCGGCGTCAGCGTACAGCAGGTTGAGGCCGGGGGCGCCGTGCAGCGCTGCAGCGGCTTCAAACTCGGCCATGCTGGTGGCGCGGGTGAAGCCGTAAAACGCTTGCGTGGAGTCGCTGTCGGGGTCGAGGAAGCTCCAGAACAGGCTGACCGGTTGGCGCTCCATACTACCCGGCAGATCATTGATGATCGGTCCGTGGCGACTGCTGCGAGTGCGGATCAGGCGGTCTTCCTGGCCGCGAATCTTGATGACCTCCTCGTGCACCTGCAGCGGTTCCCAATGATCGACTGCCCAGACCTGTTCCGGATCGTCCGGGTTGGTGCGCTCGCGGTAAAAGTCGACATCGTCGTTCATCAGCATGGTCAAGCCCCAGGCATGATGTCGAGTCTGGCCGAGCAGCGGGAAGGGGATGCCCGCCAGGAAATGGCCATAGACCTCGCTATCCGGAGTGCGGATATGGGCTTCGTACCAGACTGCTGGAGCGGCAAAACCGATGTGAGGGTCGTTGGCCAACAGCGGTGCACCGCTGGCGCTGTGGTCCGCATTGACGACCCACGCGTTGCTGCCAAGGAATTGGCCGGTGGGGATATTTTTCTCCACCTGGCCTATTTGCTCAAGCATCGGTGTCAGCAGCTCAATGTAAGGCTGGCCGGAGGAACGCAGCGGCGGCAGCTGATCTGGCCAGCTTGGCACCAGATCCCGATAATGCCGCTCGCTCAGGGTGCCTCGGATGCTGTCGACTAGAGCATCCGTCTTGAAGGCTTCGGCAAAGGAATAGGCCATGTAGCCCATGGCGTTGGCAATGTCTTCGCTGGTGAAGTAATCCGGCCGGGTCATCAGTAGCCGGTACTCCAGCGGCATGCCACCGTGATCAATGTACTGGTTGATACCGTCCTGATACGCGTGCATCAGCTTTACATGAGGGCTGTCCGGTTGTGCCTCCAGCCGCTCGGCGTAGGCCCGGGCGTAGCGGCTGATGCCGAGAGTACGGAAAAAACGGTCGGTTGCGAAAGACTCGGCGCCAAACAGCTCCGAAAGTCTGCCGCCACCAATGCGGCGTAACAGGTCCATCTGAAACAGACGATCCTGGGCATGCACATAGCCCAGTGCGCGGTAGGCGTCTTCCTCGTTGCTCGCATCGATATGAGGGACGCCCCAGCCGTCGTAATACACCTCGACAGGTGCCTTAAGGCCCTCTAGCTTCAGTTCTCCTTCACGCCGCGCCTGTGCAGAATGGACTATCCACAGCACGGTCAGTGCGGCTATGGTCAACAGCAAGACAAAACAAAGCAGCAGTTTGAGGGAGCGGTTGATGCGAGCGTTCACGATGAGCCTTGTGCAGCAAAAAAAGGTTTCGGCATCATGAGCACGCCGGTGGGCTGCGTCAATCCGGTTCACCCTGGTTTGTGAAGGAGCAACAGCAAGATGGCACAGAGAGTCGCCCTGGTTTTGGGCAGTGGAGGTGCGCGGGGGTACGCGCATATTGGCGTGATCGAAGAGATCGAACGCCGGGGTTATGAAATTGCCTGTATCGCAGGCTGCTCCATGGGGGCCGTGGTTGGGGGGATTCACGCAGCTGGCCGGTTGGCCGATTACCGCGACTGGGTGTCCGGGCTGGATTATCTGGATGTCATTCGACTGCTGGATATTGGTTTTGGCAATCTTGGTGCCATTCGCGGCGAGCGGGTGTTCGGGCGAATCCGTGAAATGCTGGGCGAGATGGAAATCGAAGACCTGAATATCCCGTTCACGGCCGTTGCCACTGACCTGACCAACCAGCAGGAAGTCTGGTTCCAAAGTGGCTGCCTGCATCAAGCCATGCGCGCGTCGGCGGCAATTCCCAGTCTGTTCTCGCCGGTCAAGCAGGGGCACCGGGTGCTGGTGGATGGCGGCCTGCTCAATCCCTTGCCGATTGTGCCGGTTGTCTCTGCTCACTGTGATCTGATCATGGCGGTAAACCTTAACTCGACCGAAAGCACGCACTACCAGATGCCGGTGATCGAACGGCCGGCACCCATCCGTCAGCAATGGGATCAGTGGTTGGCGGCGATCAAGCCGTCCTGGCTGGGCCGTCGAGTGGATGAGGCTGACGGCGAACAGGATGATCTGGCGCTGATTGCGGCGGAGGCCGACGCCTCGATGGAGGTGATGCGTTCGCGTGATGAGGATCTGCATGCACCGGTTGAGGTGGAGCCCCCACCCGGGCCGGCCAGCATGCTGGAGTTGGTCAACCTGTCGTTTGAGGCCATGCAGTCTTCGCTGACCCAGTACAAGATTGCAGGCTACCCGCCGGACGTTATCTTCAATGTGCCCAAGCGGTTATGCCGGTTCTTTGAGTTTTACCGTGCTCCGGAATTGATCGAGCTGGGGCGCATGGTGGCCAGCGACACGCTGGACCGTTTTGAGCGTCGCAATCACTAGGGCGCTGAAAATAGGCGTCGGGCCGCGTCACTGCTAGAATTCGCCGATTGATTTTGATGTCCAGTCGGTGGAGAGCAGCATGACCCAGAACATTCGTTTGACCGAGTACAGCCACGGCGCGGGTTGTGGCTGCAAAATTTCGCCCAAAGTGCTGGATGAGATGCTCTCGGTCGGGCAGCCCGGCCCTACCTTCGAGGGCCTTTGGGTCGGCAACGACAGTCGCGACGATGCCGCCGTGTTTGGCCTGGATGACCAGCAGGGCATCGTCAGCACTACCGACTTTTTCATGCCGATTGTTGATGATCCCTTCGATTTTGGTCGTATCGCGGCCACCAATGCCATCAGCGATATTTACGCCATGGGCGGCACCCCAATGATGGCCATTGCGATTCTGGGCTGGCCGGTCAACCTGTTGCCGGCTGCGGTTGCTGGCCAAGTGCTGGCTGGTGCGCGCCAGGTATGCGCCGAGGCGGGTATGCCGCTGGCAGGTGGTCACTCCATCGATGCCCCCGAGCCGATCTTTGGTCTTGCCGTCACCGGTCGAGTGTTGCGTAGCCAGCTCAAACGCAACGATCAGGCCAGGGCAGGGGCGCGACTGTTCCTGACCAAGCCGCTGGGTATTGGCATTCTCACCACCGCTGAGAAGCAGAAAAAACTGCGTCCCGAAGACGCGGGCGTAGCCCGTGACCTGATGTGCCGGCTGAACAGTCCGGGCCAGCGTTTTGCCTTGCTTGAAGGTGTGCAGGCCATGACCGACGTTACCGGTTTCGGCTTGCTTGGCCACCTGACCGAAATGGCCGAAGGGGCAAACCTCAAGGCGCGACTGCAGTTTGCGGCTGTACCCAGACTGCCGGCGGTCGACTACTACCTTGAGCAGGGCTGCGTGCCGGGCGGGACACTGCGCAACTTCGACAGCTATGGTCACAAAATCGGCGCGCTCAGCGAGCCCCAGAAGCAACTGCTCTGCGACCCGCAAACCAGTGGTGGGTTGCTGGTGGCCGTTGCGCCGGAGGGTGAAGCCGAGTTTCTCACGCTGGCTGCCGAACTCGGGCTGGAGCTGGGCTGCATCGGCGAGCTGGTCGACTACGATCAGGGTCCGCGTGTCGAGGTGTTCTGATGCGTGACAATACCGATGACTTTCGCTCGCTGTTTCTCAATGATGTGCCGTTGATCGATGTGCGCGCCCCGGTCGAATACAGCAAAGGGGCCTTCCCGCAGTCGGTCAACCTACCGCTCATGCAGGATGTGGAGCGGCAGAAGGTTGGCACCATGTACAAGCAGCAGGGGCAGGAAGCGGCCATTGCGTTAGGCCACAGTCTGGTCGGCGGTAAAGTCAAGGCGGCGCGGGTTGATGCCTGGCTGGAACACGTCAAGGCGCATCCTGATGGCTACCTCTATTGCTTCCGCGGTGGCCTCCGCTCACAGCTGGTGCAGCAGTGGTTGGCCGAGGCGGGCGTGCAGTACCCACGGGTCGTTGGCGGCTACAAGGCCATGCGGCGCTTTCTGATCGACACCCTGGACGCTGCCGCACTGGAGTGCTCGCCGATACTGGTGGCGGGCATGACGGGCACCGGCAAAACTGAAGTGATCACCGCGCTGGAAAACAGTCTGGACCTGGAAGGCCGTGCCAACCATCGTGGCTCCAGCTTTGGCCGGCACGCCACGCCGCAGCCAGCGCAGATCGACTTTGAAAATCGGCTGGCGATTGATGCACTCAAGCTGCGTGCCGCCGGCGTAACACAGATTGTGCTGGAAGACGAAGGCCGCATCGTCGGCAGTTGCTCGTTACCGCTGACGCTTTACCGGCAGATGCAGGAAGCGCCGCTGGTCTGGCTTGAGGATAGCTTCGAGAATCGCGTTACCCGCATTCTTGGCGATTACGTTGTCGACATGCTGGCCGAGTACAGCGCCCAGAACCCGGACGACGCGGAGGCGGCTTTTTCTGCATTTGAAACCTACTTGCTGGGCAGCTTGCAGCGTATTTACAAACGGCTTGGCGGTGATCGTTATAGCGAGCTGAACGCGCTGATGGAAACGGCGCTGGTCGAGCAGAAGCGCACTGGTGACGTGCACGCCCATCGCGGCTGGATCGAAGGACTGCTGACCCATTATTACGATCCGATGTACATCTATCAGCGCGAGAACAAGCGCGCACGTGTGGTGTTCAGCGGCGAACAGGCGGCGATCATCGGCTGGCTGCGTGACCAGCATCAGCGCCAGGCATGATGTGTGAACAACAGACCTGACTTTGGTCGAGCCATGACTCAATGCGTTGCTAATATCCCGATCGTCCGGGCGCCGCAGGCGCTCTTGTAGAGTCAGGAGTTAACGTATGAGCATGGAATTTTCCGGCAAAGTGGTACTTGTCACAGGTGCTGCTGCCGGTATCGGCAAGGCTACCGCTATCGCCTTCGCCGCTGCAGGCGCACGGGTTATCGTCTCCGATATCGATGCCAAACAAGGTGAAGCGACTGCGCAAGGCATTCGCGACGCTGGCGGCGATGCGCGCTTCGCCGCTTGCAATGTCGCTGATGCTGAGCAGGTCAAAGCGTTGATTGCCGGTATTGAAGCCAATTACGGCCGGCTCGACTGTGCGTTCAATAATGCCGGTATCGAGATTGAGCAGGGCAAACTGGCCGATGGCGATGAGGACGTTTTTGATCGCATCATGGACGTCAACGTCAAGGGCGTCTGGCAGTGCATGCGCTTCCAGATTCCGCTGATGCTGAAGAACGGTGGTGGCTCCATCGTCAACACCGCCTCTGTCGCCGCCCTGGGCGCCGCACCGAAGATGAGCATCTACGCTGCCAGCAAGCACGCAGTGCTGGGGCTGACCCGCTCTGTGGCTGTTGAATACGCCAAGCAGGGTATTCGTGTCAACGCGGTCTGCCCCGCGGTAATTGACACCGACATGTTCCGCCGCGCCGCTGCCATTGAACCGCGCAAGGCTGAGTTTGCTGCTGCCATGCACCCGGTTGGTCGCATTGGCCGCGCCGAGGAAATCGCGGCTGCCGTGATGTATCTCTGCGGCGAAAATTCCGGCTTTACCACCGGTATTGCGCTGCCGGTGGATGGCGGTAGTACCTGCATCTGAGCCTTTCCTGCGGGCCTGACGGTAACAGCTTAGGCTGTTGCCGTCGTATGCCTCGCTCGTCACATTCCATATAATTGGTGGCCGCGTTCGCGCAGAGCCCATGATGCTCTGGCGTTCGTGACGTCGTTGTAGTATTTGAAATGGCTCTAATGGGAAAGGTGTAAAGAATATGAAAGGGACTGTACTGGATTTCAATTCCATCAGCGGGGGCGGTGTCATCAGTTGTGAGGCGGGCAATCGCTATACCTTTACGCGGCCGCAGTGGAAGAGCGCAACTGCGCCGGTGGCTGGTGCATCGGTAGATTTCGTCCCGGTCGGCAACGAGGCCACCGACGTTTACGGTGTTGCCAGTGTCACGCCGCAAGCTACTCCCCAGGCTGCTCAGCAACCTCAAGTTGCCACGACGTCTTCGCTGGCGATCATCAGCCTGGTATCGGGTATTGTTGGCTTGTTTATCTTTGGTTCTCTCATCGCAATCGTGTGCGGACACATTGCCAGATCGCAGATCAAGAACAGCGGCGGGACCCAGTCGGGTGACGGCATGGCGCTCACCGGTCTGATCCTTGGTTATATCGGTATTGCATTGTGGCTGCTGTGGTTTGTCGCTGTCGGAATGATCGCCGCTACGTCGTGATGTGCCAGGCGGCGAGGGTGATAGGGCGGCAAACGGCTCAGCACCCGATCAGGAATAAATAACAACAAAGGGACAGGGAAAGGGAATGACCAAGTTTTGCTCTGAGTGCGGCGTGGAAATGGCCGACAAAACCCCTCAATGCCGTAGTTGCGGAGCTATCCAAAGCGATTTTGTCTACAAGAGTCGGGTAGCTGCAGGCGCACTGGCGTTGTTTACCGGCATGTTTGGCATACATCGCTTCTATCTCGGTCAATGGTGGGGCGTGTTTTACCTGCTGTTTTTCTGGACCTACATCCCGTCTTTGGTTGGATTCATAGAGGGTATTGTGTTCCTCGCAACCCCTCAGAAGAGTTGGAACGCAAAATACAATCAGGGGCTCTCGCTCGGTACGGAGAAGGGCGGCGTGGTCATTATTGCGCCGCTTGTTTTTCTGGTTATCGCCGGTATCGGCATACTTGCTGCCATCGCCTTGCCAGCCTATCAGGACTACACCTATCGTACGAAACTGCAAGACTCGCATAGTGTCGCGACGCAGTTGATGCCGATTGTCGAAGAGTACGTTCAGCAACATGATGCCTGGCCGACCAGTCTCAACCAGCTCCCCGTCGCTGATCTTGTCACTTCCGAATCGGTGGGCACCGTTGCGGTAAATTCCGGGGTAATCGTTGTGACGCCAGCCAAGGGTGTTGGTCTTAGCGGTTCCCTTATCTATGTGCCGTCGTTCTCGGGCTCCGGTATCTCCTGGAGTTGTACTGAATCCACGGTAGAAAGCCGTTATCTGCCGGCCAAGTGTCGCTGACATCATTGTTCTTTGCGCTGTGGCTTGTGCGACTTTTCCGCCGCTGAGTCCAAGTGCTTTCATGCTGAAATTTGACAGGTAATTTATGGACGAATTGAAACACTCCGGCATTGGTATCGCCTCATTTGTGCTTAGCATCGTTTCGGCGATTCTGATCTTTTTGCTCATCATTTTTGCCGGTGTGCTGGAGACCACCACGCCCGGCGGAATGGATGAGGAATCCGCGGTAGCAATTGTTGTCGGCCTGCTGTTGTTCCTTTTCATGGGGATGTCGCTGGTCGGCTTTGGCCTGGGTATTGGCGGCCTGGTTCAGAAGGGGCGCAACAAGATATTCGCGATCCTGGGGACCGTGTTCTCCGGGCTCACCATCGTTGGTGCCGTAATGCTGTTGTTGCTTGGCATGTCAATGGCCTAATGGCCATGGCCACTGTGAGCGCGGGCAGGTCAGGGCGGCAGCTGTACCCTCGGCAGGATTGAAAGCAACAACAAGGAAGGAACACCATGAGCGACTACCAATCCCGTGGCGACAAGGCTTATGCCAAGCAACTAATGCAGGCCGCCAACAAGGAAGCGACAGCCTTCCTTAATCTCAAAGCCAGCGCCGAGCGCAAAGACGGTGCCATCCCGGAGAAGTATCGCGAGCTGATGTCCATCGCCGTCGCGCTATCGACGCAGTGTTCCTACTGCATCGATGCTCACGTCGAAAACGCAGTCAAGGCCGGCGCTACCAAGGAAGAACTGGCTGAAACTGTATTTATCGCTTCTGCGCTGCGTGCGGGGGCTGCGGTGGGGCATGGCCTGCTTGCGATGAAACTGTTTGAAGAGCACGCCGGTTGAGAGATGGGTAGCACGCATTACAAAACCACGTTCCTGGAAATGCGCTTACCGAGTGCACAGAAGCCTGTTCCGCTACCCGCTGAATTAACGGTGGTTGAGTGCGAGGAGCCGCAGTATCAGTTCAACAGGTTTCTCTACAACCTCGTTGGCGCTGAGTGGCAGTGGGGCGACCTGGACGACTGGAGCGATGAGCAGTGGCGTGAAGTCGTGGAAAGCAACTCACTGCGGACCTGGGTGGCTTACTACAGGGGAAGTATTGCGGGGTACTATGAGCTGTTCAAGCATGCAGACAACGCCACTGAGATCCGCTACTTCGGGTTGGTGAGAACCTGTATTGGCAAAGGCTTTGGCGGCCCGTTGCTAAGCCATGCCATTCAGTCCGCCTGGGACTGGAACACAACAGAACGTGTCTGGGTGCATACCTGTACGTTTGATCACCCCAACGCGCTGGCCAACTACATCGCGCGTGGGCTGTCGGTCTATCGCGAAGAAACGACGCCGCTATAGGTGCGCTACTAGCCAGGCAATCACCGCCAAATAGACGCCTGCTGCCTACGTCGGAAAATAGTATTGCTTGTGGTCCCGGAGGTTTGCTGTCTGCATGGCTATCGTTGAACTCGAACGTATCGTACACGCTCCGGTTGCCCGCGTTTATGAGGCATCGCAGGATTACGCTATTCGTTATCAATGGGATCCGTTCCCTGAAAAAATCGAATTGCTTGGCAGTGCTGTCGACGTTGCGGTTGGTGTTAGAACGCTGGTGATAGCCCGGTCTGGCCTGCGGATGGAAGTCGAGTTTGTGCAGGTGTCGCCACCACACCGTGCCGCAATCGTGATGGTCAGAGGCCCTCTTTTCCTTAAGACATTTGCCGGAAGTTGGGTGTTCAAGGAGGTGGATCCTGCTACAACACAGGTGACCTTTCGCTATTCCATTCAGATGAAGCCCTGGACTTTACCTAAACTGTCGGAACGGTTGGCGTGCGGCTATTTCCGGCGGGTCGTTAAAGCCCGAGTGGAAGGCCTCAAGGCGTATTGCGAGGGTCTGCAGGGAGGGGAGTAATGCGAAACCGACTATATGCTACGGTGCTGTTTTTTTTCATATTAATAGTTGCGAAACCTGCGAGTGCATGCCGGAGCATGGCTGAGCTTAAGCTCGAAGACATTACGTACGCTAGTGTTGTCGTCGTTGGCAGGATCACGAATTATGAAATCATTTTGGACCAAGAAGCCCGGATGCATAGGGAGCGCACCCTTGCAAATCCCGAGTTGAGCCCGGAATACCGAGAACTCATATCAGGTCAAAAAAAATGGTTGACCGATTACGCACGCTTTAACGTCTTAGTGGATGAGGTTTTGCTCGGACAGGCGCCTGATGTCATTACCGTTACTTGGAATAACTCAACATTCGGCGAGCCGGAGAAAATGGGAGAAGGCCCCATTTTTGATCGCATTGCGTGATCCTCATGCTGAAAGCCCTCCGCTTCGAGGCCCAAGCGCAACTATCGTGCAACCTCAAGAGCAAACATTGACCGTATTGCAGGCTCCCTGCGCAAAGGCTTTCATATTCTATACATTCAGTCCTGAGGCGTTGAAGGCGCGGGAGATTCTCTCCGGTTCCGAGGAGTGAGACTCGCTAAGTTATTATGGGGTAACCCGTATTTTAATTATTAGGAAAAACTAATTTTCTGGTGGAGCATGAAGCGATAGCGCAAATAAATTTGGCACAAATCAGATTTTTATGTCTGCTTCTTTGTGCGTGTATCGAGACGCTGGTGCGCGTGCCGCCCTCTGTTGGAATAATGTTGCTGAGACCTTCTAATAAAGGTATTTTTTTGGGCGTAGTGAGTATATCCAAGTCTGTCACTTTGCTTGATTAAATGAAAAACGCTTTGGGTGTTGAATCGGTTGGTAATGGGGGCAGGTTATGAATGCGATGGTGTTGAATATAACAGGCCGTTTGAGCGGGGCTGCGCTTGTGGTGAGCCTCGCGACAGGTCGATATAAATGAACGACAAAACGCGAGATTTAATTGTACAAAAAAGTGCGTATGGATTCATGGGCTGTGTTTTTTTGCTCCTGGCTGTTTCGATAATATATGGGAAGGGCATGGGGCGGATGGTTCTCTTTGCTATTGTGCCGATGTATTCACTATATTATGTGGTCATGTATAACCTGGTTTGCAGGGGGTATGACAGTGAAGTCAAGCGAATTTCAGCGTTCGGAACCATAGGTAGAGGTAAGTTTTTTGGGGTGATTTATTACCTTTCACTATTCATTGTTTCGGTTTTTTTATTTCTGGCTCTGGATGTTTTTTATAGTCTTCTATGAAATGACTCGCTGGCGCGACAGCAGCGTTACCTTTTGGGTCGCCGAGTTTCGCTACACTAGGTCGATGATTATGGCCTGCATTGGGGCCGTTGCTTCGATACACAGGTGCAGGTTGATTCATTATGCAGCCCCGTTGGCCGCATCCAAAAGATTACTGGATTGAAATAACAGGAACTTTGTCAGTGAAGCTGACTGTGAATGCGAATAATGGGGTGCTGGCGATGCTCGAAAGTCAGTCTCTTTGGGATGAAGACGTTAAGTAAGTCTTCTGGCCGGTATCATTTTTGGTACTGCTTCACACTAAAAAAACGCGCAAGCTGATGCGGTCGGCGCTAGAGTCTAATATCACGGGCTTGGTTGATTGACGCCCTTGCAGTCGCAAGCCAAATATCGATTGCAAACAGGTCGACATGCTCCATAAAAGCCAGCGTTGAGCTTTACGTCTTTCCAAGTAAAAAAATGAGGACTTACCTATGAAGTACCTGCTCTGCATCGTCGCCTTGTGCGCAGTGAGTCAGGCGCATGCTGAGGACGTGATTCGCGTCCTGAACTGGAATGACTACATTGAGCCGACGCTGCTGGAAAAATTTGAGCAGCAGTCAGGGGTTAGGGTCGATTACCAGACGTTTGAAGAGGGGCAGGAGCTCATGGAGGCGATGGGTAGTGGCGATGCTTACGACATCGTTGTGCCCTCTCATTACATGCTGAAGCAGTTGATCGCGGACGAGGCCCTGATGCCTATCGACAGCAGTCAACTGAAAAACCATGACAACCTGGATCTGTGGCTGGTATCTGTCCTCGCCAGTATTCCACGCGCCAGCGAACACGCAATACCCTACCTTTGGGGCTCCAACGGTCTGGCCGTTAACGTGCCCATGGCCGAAGCCGCGTTAGGCGAGAGCGTGCCGCACAGTTGGGGGCTTTTGTTCTCAGAATCCTATGCTTCCCGCCTTGCGTCCTGTGGTCTAGGCATGCTGGCAGCGCCAGAAGAAGTTGCCTCGGTACTCCTCAACTTCCATGGACGGCGTCTATCAGGCAGCACCGGCCGAAGAATTGCTCATGCCTTTGAGTCGATTGACTATCTGCGCAAAGACATGAGTGAGATTAATAACTGGGAACACGTTGAGGCACTGGCTAAGAATGAAATTTGTGTCGCGCTGACCTGGGGGGGCAACGCTCTGTTTGCGATGGAGGAGAACCCGGATGTGCAGTTCTGGATTCCGGAGGCCGGTTCAAGCATTTTCATTGATACTCTGGCGATCCCCAGCAACGCCTCACGCCCAGACCTTGCCTACCAATTCATCGACTTTTTGATGGAGCCGGAAAACGCCATTCTCAATGCAAGCGCGTCTAACTTCTATCCGCCAATATCTGGCGATTCTCCGGAGATGCAGGCGTTCGAAGCAGCCAACCCATATCAGGTTATGACCGTTGAACAACGTCGCCGGAGTTACTTGCTTGAATCGCTGACTGAAGAACAGCAGTCCGCCGTTGAGCAGGCTTGGCAGCGTTTCCTTGAGGTGTCGGAGACGGCAGAGCCTGAAGCCTGAGAGTGGCATCCCACGCTGGCAACTATGGCAACACGCGCCAGCGTTTCTTAATATCGCCAGTTTATCCGCCGGGTTGACCATCGGCTTTAGCTCAGGAGCCTGTTGCATACCGGCGCATCGACGAGATGGGCGCTAAAGGTCTTTTGGGGCAGGCCCTGCTAGATGGCGCAACCAGCGGGGCGGGGCGGTTGCGCTGCAACCTCTCAGCTAATCATGAGTGGTTTCTGTCCTTTACCAAAGCAGCAGGCGACGTTACTTTTTGCTCATGGCATGCCGCTGTGTCGCGACAGCCAAGGGATGACATCAATATCATTCATCTTCCATTGGCATATAGATAACGTCAGCCTTCGTGCTATTTGTACGTCTGGTGAATGCCGTATCAGCGCATACTTCCGTGGCGTGCGAAATTTGCGAGCGCCATTAACACAGCGTTAAGAGACCAATCCATGTTTTCGTTCTTCAAGAAGAAGCCAAAGCCCGTCGACCCAACACCAGTGGTAGTTCCTCGAATTAAGCACAAGAACTTCCTTGTTGCCATTGACAGTATTCCTGGTATGACCGATGAATCTCGACCGGTGACTGAGGCGCTTGTTGGGGACTTGTATCTGTCCTATGCCATTGATATTGGCCCGAGTTACATATCGGTAACCCCCGCCAATCTGAGAGACCATAATCTGGCGCAAGCTGATTTACGCCGACTGGCTGAGACAAATGGGCTTGCGGCTATGCGCAAGATTCACGTCGGGACGGACGGCACCATCCATGAGCTGGCTGCTCCTGAGAACATGGCTGCATGCACCATTCTTTATCCAGCGCTGTGGCAGCAAATCGAAAAGGAGATGGGCTGTCCGGTTGCAGTTGCCTTCCCACATCGAGATATCGTTCTATACGCACCGGCGGACTCCAAAGGTATTACGGCGCTCACTGAGGTGATTGGGCAAATGAATTTTGAAGATACTCATGCATTGTCCCGGTTGCTCTATCGCCCATCTCCGGCTGGCTGGAGTGTGGTTGCAGCCTGACAGTCCGCTCAACTTGACGGTGCCTTGCAGTTGGGCTCTATGCAGCGCCCTGGCTAAATAGGTACCGGAGGTTTCTGATCCTGTAGTGAGCTTCTGGTATCTCGGCGCATGTTGTTCTCTCGTTTTTTCGCCGAACGGCTCGTAGGCGACTATCTCGGCACGTCTGAGTGCATCCGCCTGTCATGCTCTTCTACCTGATACGTCGGTCGCAGGGGCAGCCAACCAGCCGCTGAGGTAGCAGGCGCCTGGGGGGGGGGGCAAATGCGTTCCTGTTTGTTTTTTATTGCTAAGTACTTGACTGATCAATTATATAGGCGTTAAATTTGCGTGCTCAAGCATTTTGCAAGGAATTTGCTGTGTCCGATAAAAAAGAAAGCCGTCTGGTGAGCAGTGTCATTGGCCTCAACAGCAATATCCAGAAGAGGGTGGGCCGTGCGCTCTCCGTGCATGGTATTGGTGTCACCGAGTACCTCGTACTGAATCAACTGTATGTGGCACCAACGCAGACGATGCGCCGTAGCGACCTTGCGGAAGAGGTCGGTTTGAGTCCGTCGGGTATAACCCGCCTGATTAACCCTATGGAAAAAATAGGCCTGGTTAAAAAAGAAGAAAGCCCCCGCGATGCGAGGGTCAGCTTGGTGCGGTTATCAGCTGCGGGAAAGCAAGTCTACGAAGATGCCCAGGTTTCATTTGAGCAAGCCTCAGTCGCTCTGTTTGAGCCGTTGGACGATAAACAGATAGATGCGTTTATTGAACTGCTGAGTACGGTATCGAAAGGGTCTTGATAAACATGCGCAAGCTGGATTACAGGCAAGCTCTGATCGACCGTATTGGTGCTTCAGTTACTCAGGCAAACGTGATGGCCGGCTCGGTGAACACTGCCTATTTATCTGCTGGTGCTGGATTTCCGGTTATCTGCCTGCACGGCGGTGGGGCAGGGGCTGTTACCTGGTATCCATCCATTGGCCCACTGGCACAACATTTTCGTGTTGTTACACCGGACATTGTAGGTTACGGGGAGTCTGACAAGCCCGATGCGAGCTATGACAGAGCCTACTTCGCTAGTTGGTTGAAGCAGTTTCTGGATGCCCTTGGCATCACTAGGGCTCATATCGTCGGGTTATCTCAAGGTGGCGCCATTGCCCTGCAATTTACCCTCGACAACCCGGAAATGGTGGACAAGCTTGTTCTCATCGATTCTGGTGGGCTAGGGGCAAAGTCGCCCTTGATGTCTATTGTCGGCATGCTGTGGCTGAATACCTTGCCATCGTCATGGGCAAATCGCTTTTATTCCCGTTATATCCTGTTTAACCCCGATAACCGTGATCCGAATCACGGACGCTATTCGGTTGAGGTGCTCAAGGCTGCGGGCGGCAAAAAGGCTTTTTCCCAAGGGCGAGGTGCAGCGGTCTCGGCCCTTACAGAAGAAGCACTACGCAAAATACAAAACAAGACTTTAATGATCTGGGGCGAAAATGACCGATTATTCCCCATTGAGTTTGCTGCCAAAGCCGTCGCGATAATGCCTGATGCTGAGCTGTATAGCATTAAAGATGCCGGGCACTTGCCTATGATGGATCAACCCGCGGTTTTCAATCGAGCTGTTGCGAAATTCTTGTTGGACAAAGCAGGCGTTTGATCCCGTTTCTATAAATTAATCGGTACGTGGCGGCAAGGAGCTAGCGTAATGCGACTTAAAGGAAAAAGAGTATTGGTAACCGGGGCTGCCAGAGGGATCGGTGAGTCGATCGCTGAGCTTTTTGCAGCAGAAGGTGCGATGGTTATTGTTTCAGACATCCAGGATGAACTGGGCCAGAAAGTCGCCGCCAAGCTCGGAGAATGTGCCAGATATATCCATCTTGATGTAAGCAAGGAAGATGACTGGATTGAAGCAAGTCGACAGATCAGCGCCGAGTATGGCGGTCTGGACGTCTTGGTGAATAATGCGGGCATCGCCGGAATCCTGGAAACGTCTGGTCCACACGACCCGGAAAACTTGGATATTGATAGCTGGCACGCAGTCCATCAGGTCAATTTGGACGGTGTAGCACTTGGCTGCAAATACGGCATTCGGCTTATGAAGGCCTCGTTATCTGCAAGCATTGTTAATATCTCTTCAAGGTCAGGGATAATCGGCATCCCCTTTGCGACGGCCTATGCATCGAGCAAGGCCGCTGTCCGTAACCACACAAAATCTGTTGCGCTTTATTGTGCTGAAAAGCACTACCCTATCCGGTGTAACTCTATCCACCCCGGCGCCATTTATACGCCAATATGGGATGCTATGTTGGGCGAAGGTGAGCAGCGAGAGCGGGCAATAGAGGTTATCGCTTCTGAGATCCCTCTCGGCACCATGGGAGAGCCAAAGGATGTTGCCTATGCGGCGCTATACCTGGCATCGGACGAAGCAAAATATGTCACTGGGATTGAAATGAATATCGATGGTGGAATACTGGCAGGCAGCTCTGCTTCTCCGCCCAGTGATGATGTCTGACAACTCGTTTCGGTCTATTACAGGCCTGCGGCACGACGCCGGGGATAGCAATTCGCGGCTTTTATCCTAGTGTTATGAATTCAGTTGAGGGCAATGTGCTTTCTCAAGGTTTTGCGCATGATTACCGGCGTCAATCACATCACCTTCGCGGTTCGGGATCTGCAATCGTCGATCGCGTTCTACCGTGACCTATTGGGGATGAAGCTGCATGTTGTCTGGGACGCAGGCGCTTACCTAACGGCTGGCGATACGTGGCTATGTTTGAGCTTAGGTCAACCTCATCCGGCGAAGGACTACACGCATGTTGCCTTCAGCGTTAACGGGGAAGAACTCCGAAGGTTGCGCACAGCACTGAAGCAGGCCGGTGTCGTGGAGTGGAGTGGAAGGAGAATGCCAGCGAGGGTGAGTCTATCTATGTACTCGACCCGAACGGCCATCGCCTCGAACTGCATTGCGGCACACTGGCGACGCGTTTGGCTGAGCTGCAGAGCGTGCCTTACAACGGGTTGGTCTGGTTCTGAGGTGTGCAAGTCTACCCGACAACAGGGTATGAGCTAATCAGGGAGGAAATATGCGAATTGATGAATTACTTAAATGGCAGTGGGATGGGTATTCAAAATTTCACCAATCAAGGAGCAATTTATTGATTCATATTATATTTGTTCCTTTGTTTGTGATTGGCTTCATTCTGTTCTTGGTCTCGCTGGTTTTTTTAAAATGGCCACTAATGCTGTCGGCACTGCTATTGATGGTTGTGTCATTTGCTTTGCAAGGTGTGGGCCATGGCAAGGAGCAGTATTCTGCGGTGCCATTCTCCGGTTTCAAAAATGCAGTTTTGCGGATAATTTTTGAGCAATTATATACCTTCCCGAAATTTGTTCTTACCGGTGAGTGGTATAAGGCGTTTGTTAAGTCGAGTGCCTAGCGGTGCGCTTGATTTGGATGGCTAGATAAATCGGATTGGTTTTTGTGAGTTTGGGAAGGTTGGCTGTTATGTTGTGTCAATTTTTCGATTCTGTAGTTATGTGTGCAGTGTCTATTAGGTGAAAAATGGACTATTTGAGTTTGAACAAAAGTGCGTGGGATAAACGCACGAAAGTTCATGTTAAATCGGCGTTTTATGATGTCGACGCTTTTAAAAAAGGCAAGTGTTCGCTCAATCCCGTAGAGCTGGAGCAAGTAGGGGATGTTGAGGGCAAAACGCTGTTGCATCTGCAGTGCCACTTTGGTCAGGATACCTTGTCCTGGGCTCGGCTGGGTGCTGATGTTACTGGTGTTGATTTGTCGGCTGATGCGATAGCCGAAGCAAATTTGCTGAAACAATCGTTAGGCCTGCGCGCCACCTTTATTGAAGGTGATGTTGTGCGATTTGGTGCGGAAAATAGGCAGCAGTTTGACATCGTGTTTACGTCATATGGTGTGCTGTCATGGTTGCCGGATCTGGCCGGGTGGGCGGCGACCATTTCTGCTGCGTTGAAACACGGTGGTGAGTTTCATCTTGTTGAGTTCCACCCATTTAATGAGTTGCTGTCTGGGTACTCGTATTTCTCGACAGGCGAGCCCGATATCGAAGAAGAGGGCACATACACAGAAAACTGTGATGGAGCGACGTCTACAACGGTGACCTGGTCTCATTCAATCAGTGATGTTCTAAGTGCTCTAATCGATGCGGGCTTGAGTGTTGAGTCCTTTACCGAATATCCATATAGCCCCTATAACTGCTTTGAGGGGCTGGATTTTGTTCCGGGCCAGGGGTGCCAGATGTTGCATAAGGGTAATCAGGTCCCATTGTTATATGCGATTAAAGCGCGGAAAACTGCTTGATTATGTTGGTTTTTCGGCATGGGTATCTTATCTGCAGGCCAAACAAGGAGGCGGGGCATGGCTGATTATTTAGGTTCTTGTCTGTGTGGCGCGGTGACGTTTGAGATGACCGGCGCGTTTGAAAGCTTTTATCTGTGTCATTGCCAGCATTGTCAAAAAGATACCGGGTCGGCCCACGCAGCCAATCTATTTTCAACATCCGCTAGCTTATCTTGGCTGTCTGGTGCAGATGCTGTCGTGTCCTTTACCCTTGCTGGTACTCAGCATCACAAGAGTTTTTGCTCGTTGTGTGGTTCAGCATTGCCAAACACTCAGATTGCAGGGCTGCTCGTTGTTCCTGCCGGGTGTTTGGACACGGAGATTACTATGCTGCCGACGGCGCATATCTTTTGTTCCAGTAAGGCAGAGTGGGATGACGCTTTAGAAGCGGTGCCAGCCTTTGCGCGGTTACCAGGCTGAACCACGATCCTGGGACAGGCAATTGGTGGGGCTGTATGTCGATCCTGCCGGACGCTCGGCGGCAGAGTGGCTTGGTGGCCTTTGTCGCTAACTCAGTGCGGCACCGGACTGGTCGCCGCGTTGGGCGGTAGCAAGCGCATCATCTAATGCGCCCACTGACCTAGGCTCAGTTGCTGCTGGTACGCGATAAGGCCAGCGGGCATCCAGCGAAAGGCAATTGGATCTCCATGATTAGCTAAATCGATTAGACGCAGGCGCTGATATGACTGCCGCCAACCGGTATGATTAGGTGTAATGAGCCGCTCTAGGACGGGTGTTTCTTGTAACGACCTCAATTGCCGAGACGTTGTAGTCTGACCTCACCAGATACAAGGGAAGTCGGATCACTCAGGCTTTTTTGCTCATTCATATTTTGCCCTTGGCCGAGATCGTTCGATGCGAAATGCTCTGCGGCCTATCGCTCTGCTCCTTCGTGTTGGCATCCGCGACCTGCGTGTACGGATGCCTTTCCGCTAGATATCAGGTACTCAATCATGAAAAGCGTTAAAACATTTTCAATACTTGCGTTATGGCTGGCCTCAGGTGCGGCGTTGGCTGCCTGTGACGAAACTGACAGTGATCGTAGGCCATCGTCGCGGTTTGTCCTCAATGGCGGCGAAGCCTATGACCAGCAGACCGGATTAACGTGGAGCCGCTGCACTGCAGGTAGCACCTGGTCGAGTGATGCTGGCTGTACCGGTGACGCGAAGCTCATGCGATTGGATGAAGCGAAACAGTTTGCGCAGGAGATGGGCGGCGGCTGGAGACTTCCAACGATTGCTGAGCTTCATAGCATCTCGAACCGCAATGTGCCAATCCTGCGATCAACTCCACCGTGTTTCCAGCGGTGACCGATTTCGGAGAGGGGGCACCCTACTGGAGTGAAACCCACTTTGAGGAAATGCCCCAACTCATTTACTTCATCGATTTTCTTGATGGTGCGGTAGATGCGCACAGTGAAGGGTTTGCACTGGCTGTGCGTCTGGTACGTAGTGAATGACGGGTTTTGGATCTGACGCAGGTCTATCGGCCGTTGGGCAGGCCTGTGTATATAGTAGACAAAGGCAAGGATGGGTTACGGAGAGCCGGTGTGGTGATGGCGATCGCCAATAGGCGCTGTGAGATGGAGAGCGTGATGGACGTCAGGAAGTGCGCACGATTACTGATCGTAAATGAACTGGATCAGTTGCTTTTATTTGAATACAAAGATGAGCATTGCGCAGAGCCTTTCTGGGCGACTGCAGGTGGAGAGCTCAAAGAGGGCGAAACGTACCTGGACGCAGCCAAGAGAGAGCTTTACGAGGAAACGGGGCTTGAGTGCGCGATAGGGGAATTGGTACTGGAGCGTGAGGATGTTTTTGCTGTGGCATTGTCGGTTCCCGCTATATGGCAAGAGCAGTATTTTCTTGTTCAGTGCGAGTCGGATAATGAGGTTTTCGCGGCCTCGTGGACCGAAGAAGAGAAGGCCACCATACAACGATGGGCCTGGTGGTCCCTTGAAGATATGCGCAGAAATAGGGCGCTTTTCAAGCCGCTTATATTGACTGAATTGCTGGAAACCGTTTTAGCAAGCAGGGGTAGTGCGTAACAACCTTCTGTGTATGTCTACTTGGGTTGGCTGCTTTTTTCTGGAGAGGCGATAGATGTGTCACAAGACGCCCGGTGACGTACTGAGTTCTGCACCGGGCGCAAAGACGCCAGGCTCTGCTTATCGTGGCGAGCGTAATGTTATACAAATAAAAGATTATTCCTCAGATAAGGCAAGGGATATAGCGGACTTATTTTACCAGTCTGTTCATGCGATTGACTCGTCGTTGTATTCGTCTGCGCAAAAAGCGGCCTGGGCTCCTGCGCCTGTTGACTATGAAATGTGGCTTGAGCGGCTGAATATAAAAAAGCCCTTTTTCGCGCTAATTGAAGGTCGCGTTGCTGGCTTTATCGAATTGGATGCTGATGGTCATATCGACTGTACCTATACTCATCCGGATTTTCAGGGGCGAGGTGTTGCCTCCGCGCTGTATGAGCATCTGCTTGCGCGTGCAAAGGCTAACAATATGGAACGCTTATACGTTGAAGCTTCGCTCATTGCCAAGCCTTTCTTCGAGCGCCGTGGGTTTTCGGTGATCAAGGAAAATGAAGTTAAGCGAAATGAGATATCACTGGTAAATTTTTCAATGGAAAGGCTGCTGTAAAGAATATTGGGTTGAGTGTTAACACATTTTTTCAGATATCAAATGGCAAGGTTATGAAAGAAATAGCTCTATTTTCTGTTGCGTTGCTGCTGGGTGGTTGTGCATACGGCATTGTCGACCGCAGCAATGAGGTGCGTAATGCTGAGACGCTGGCAACCTGTTATGTCACAGTAAAGCCCGCCTTTCTGTATGAGGCTCGATGCGCAGATTTGGACGCGAGTGGTTTTGGAGACAGCACGTTTTGTACTGGCATCCAGGGGTTTGATCCGGCGCCCTACGAGGTTGACAACCACACCTATCATTATGAGTATCCCAAGTCGTGGGCGGCGTACCTTGATGCAAAAAACACATGGGACGAAACGTTATTTAAAAAGCTCTTATTTGAAAAGCAACGAAGTATTATTGCCCCGGTTAACGTCGGTACAACATTAGAAATTACCGGTGTCTATGAGTACCCGCGTGGCGAAACCGGACGGGTTCTTATCCTGAAGACCAGATTGACTAGCGGTGAGTTCAACGGTACTGAAGTTGAGCTTCCATCGCGTGGTGGCTTTTCTGATGCAGGGCCGGATTGGGTGCGGCAATGGACTTATCGGCCAGATCAAGGCATCGAGCTCTCTTCTGAGTATCTTGAGCCGTGTGACAATCAATCTGTCGTCAATCGCGTCAAGTAACAGGCTGCAGCCAGTCTGGTTACAGCGCGGATGTCAGATACTAAGAGGTAGGTGATGAAATCAGGGGTATTAATATTTTTCTGCGGCAAAATGGGGGCAGGGAAGTCCACACGATCGCGCGAACTCTCCCGGGAACGAAATGCGGTACTGCTGTCGGAAGACGAGTGGCTTGCAGCCATTTACCCGGATCGCATTAAAACCTTGAACGATTACATAACGTATTCCGAGCTGCTAAAGCCCCAAATTAAGAAGTTGGTTCAGTCGATCCTGTCAACCGGAACTAACGTGGTGATGGACTTCCCGGCAAATACGGTTTCACAGCGGGCGTGGTTTAAGAGCATTTTTTCTGAAATTCAGGCTGCACATGAATTGATTTACATTGATCAGTCTGATGAGACCTGCTTGAAGCAAATCGCCAAACGGCGAATGGAGCAGCCTCAGCGGGCGGCAACGGACACTGAGGAAATGTTTGAGGTGGTTACCAGGCACTTTGTGGCACCCGCGCCAGAGGAAGGCTTCAACACCATCGTAGTTGCAGCCGAGCGCTAAGGAGCGTAGACCGTGCGCGAACAGGCACGTTTGTCTGATCTCGCGCTGAGACTGAAAGGGGCGGGGCTGCTGAGTTGTGCGCAAAGCCTTTTAGACGATCGGCCTGAAAATTCGCCGGTTGGACATCACAAGAAATACAAGTTTAAAGGAGGTACGTGGCATTTTTCTTGCTTTCTGGTTTAACCTCCGGGTTCGCAGGACGAGCTCAGTTTCTTCCTCTGGTTTGGCAATCAGTATAAAAGGGGCTGTTGATGAAAGGAGCATGTCTCTGTGGCAGTGTAACGTTCAAAATTGAAGAGCCAATACGAAACCTCTATCAATGTCACTGCTCGTTGTGCCGTAAAGCGACTGGAGCAGCGGCCAACGCTGCCACCTTTGTGCAACGTGCCGCTTTTCATTGGCTTTCAGGTGAAGGGCTTATAACGTCCTATAAAAGAAAAAGCGGTTTCCGAAGTGACTTTTGCTCTATCTGCGGAAGTCCGGTTCCCAATAATGTGTCGAATAGCTCAATGGTCTGGATCCCGGCAGGTTTGCTCGAAGAGCCTGTCGCGTCGCAGGTTTCTGTTCACCTGCATACTCGTTCTGCTGCGCCTTGGGAGCGGGAGTCTGCCGAGTGCATTCGGCTTGAAGGTGGTGCTAACAGCCTGGCGTCACTTAATAACTTGTTGTAGCCATTCTGGCGGCCGCCCAAGGCAGTGGCAGCGCCATAATTTTGCTGCCGGATTATGGTATGGATCGCATGGAAAATTATTTTGATAGCCCATTCAAAGGGAAATTACTCACGGAGCAGGTCAAGAACCCTAATATCCAGGTAGGTCGTTATAGTTATTATTCAGGCTACTACCATGGACACTCATTTGATGATTGCGCCCGCTATCTTCTGCCGGATCGTGATGATGTCGATAAATTGATTATTGGCAGTTTCTGCTCCATCGGAACTGGCGCCGCCTTTATCATGGCGGGCAATCAAGGCCACCGATACGACTGGGTTACGTCGTTTCCTTTTTTTTATATGAGTGAGGAGCCTGCTTTTTCTGAAGCCGTTGATGCCTTCCAGCCTGCGGGTGATACCGTCATAGGAAGCGATGTGTGGATTGGCTCTGAGGCAATGATCATGCCTGGCGTTAAGGTCGGGCATGGCTCAGTCATTGGCAGCCGCTCTCTGGTGGCTAGGGATGTTGAACCTTATACGATCGTGGGAGGGAACCCGGCCAAAGCCATAAGAAAACGTTTTTCAGAGCAGGAGATTGCCCTGTTGCTGGAAATGCAGTGGTGGGATTGGCCGCTGGACGACATCAAAGGGGCGATGCCTTTTTTGTGTTCATCGGACATTGCAGGCCTTTATCGGGCCTGGAAAAACTCAAGTGCTTGACAAGCGGCTGCTGGCGTTCGCTCTAGGTTTGGTCGATATTTTCGGCGCCTAGCGATTAAAAGTCCGTCCCCCAACTGGGCGTCAGACCTGGAAAGAGACATCGATGTGGACACCTTAACGAATCATCAGTTACAGGCAAGTATTGTTGAGCTTGATCATGCCATTTATCTTCACGATCAGTGGTACAGGAATTTGTTGAGAACATTGGTTTCTCGCGTGCCACCAGATCAAGCAGATTTGCGTCTTGATGCGCACCTGCAGTGCCCTTTTGGAAAATGGCTTGAAGACCGTTCAGCTATCGTTTTTGACGAGGGCTTTGACTGTACGTCACTAAAAGGTGCGCACGAGACGGTACATAGCGTTGCGCGCGAATTCCTCCGATTGATTTCAGCTGGTTCGGTCATTCCGGTTGAAGAGTGGGATTACTTTGAGCGCTGTCGGGAAAAAATGCGGCTGGACATAATGGCAGCACGGCACAAGTTTGCCGAGGCTGTTAAAAATCGAGACCCACTTACTGAAATTGAAACCAGAGCTGGCCTGCTTGCAGAGCTTCGAAAACAGCAGGCTTTGGTGCAAAGGGGGGAGCAAGCCTGCGCCCTGGCTATGCTCGATGTTGACCATTTCAAGAAAATAAACGACTCGTATGGTCATGCTGCTGGCGACCTGGTACTCGTTTCAATCGTGCAGTGTGTAAAGTCCTGTTTGCGCCCCTACGACCTGATCTACCGGTATGGCGGAGAAGAGTTCATCATTTGCATGCCGGGCACAACCATTACTCAGGCAGGGGAGGTAATGGAGCGCTTGCGTTCAGCCATCTCCAAGTTGCGTTTTGGTTTTGGTCAGGCTCAAGTGACGGCCTCTTTTGGTGTCACCGTTCTTGGCGCATCTCTATCCGTGGAAGAGTCAATAAGTTGTTCTGATCAGGCGATGTATGAAGCGAAGGCTGCGGGTCGTAACCGTGTGGTGCTGCACCCTGAAGGTTGAGAGGCAAGACCCCGGGGCAGCATGCTTGATGGTGGTTAGATAACCTGGTGGGGCTGCTCAGTCTGCACCGCAGTCGGCAAGGTAGAGGTGTTGCTTCGTCGAAGAGCGTTACCGACCGCAGCGGCCAGAGGGAGAATGGCCGCTGCGGGTCGGGCGTTTAAAGCCCCAGATATTCGGCAATCAGAAACGCCTCGCCACGACCTTCGTGCTTGCCAAAGTAGCTGACGGCTTCGCGCACGTCGTCTTCGATATAGCCCACCTCACAGTCGATGTCGTATTGCTGGGCCAGACTGTTGAACAGGTTCACTGGCGGGTTGAGGTGAACTGGCTTCTTGATCGGTTGACTGATGCCCAGTTGCCAGTCTTCACAGTCGTCGCTTTCACAGTCGTTGATCAGGGTTACCGTGGTTGCTACGTTCTCATCGGCATATACCTGCAAGGCGGCTTGCAGCTCGGGCAGATTCTGTTTGAGCTTTTTTTCCTGCTTTTCATCAAGACGGTCGCAGGCGATGAGAATGTACACGAGCATGGTGGTTACCCAGGTTGGAGTCAGGTGGCACTCTAGCACAGGACGATTCAGCCTTTCCCTGCACACCGTCAGATAGTGCCTTATCCGCTGCTGGATGCACCTCTTCGCAGTGTCCGTGCCGGCGTTTCCCCGAAGCGTGCTCGGTAGGCGCGAGAGAAGTTGCTGACGTGGCTGTAGCCAACTCGCTCGGCAACCTCACGCACGGGCAATTCGCCTGTTTCCAGCCAGCGGTTGGCTGTACTCATGCGTTCATTGCGCACGTACTCAGCGCAGCTCAGCTGGAATTTTTGCCGAAACAGTTGATCGAGGCGGTTCTCGGACAGACCTGCCATATCGGCCAGATTGGCCAGAGCCAGGGCGCCATCTAGGTTGTTTTCGATGTGCGCGATGATGTCGCTCAGGGCCTGCTTTTCCCAAACGATAATGCGATCTTCTGTATCGTTTTCCTCGCAGAACAGCTCGATGATTTCGGCAAGGAACAGGTTTGCAATACCTTCGAGCTTCAGTAGTCGGGTGCTGCCTCTGGCGTGGTTGTCGAACAGGTTGCTTGCCAATTGACGCAGGCGCGGGCTGGGCGAGAATGATTGGCCCAGCTGGAAGTCGCCAAACGCGCTGTCATGGAACAGCGACAGACGCTCCGGCAGTTGGCCGTTGAAGCGCGCTTGCAGTGGTGCCAGGGTCGACGCTACGCCCACATGGCGAATGAGCTGCCCCTTGAACAGATGAAAGCGGCTGCCTGATGGGTCAACCCGCATCAACAGTGCCGAATCCGGTGTCAGCGTAAAGGTTTTGCCGTCGGGGTAGGCCAGTTCGGAGCGGCCCTGCAGATGCAGCGCAGAGCCGATCCACGGCTCGCTGAAACTGTTCTGTACCTGCACGGAACAGTCTTCCAGCGCCTCATATTCCATCCGGTAGAGCACTATGCCACTGGCGAATTCCAGACGTTCCATACGACCGCGAATGCCCGGCAGGTCGATTGCCTGACCACCGCTCATGTCTGCCTTAACTAGTGGCACCTCCGTGCCGCTTCCGTGTTTTTTTATCATGGCTGAATACTACCGGAATTCACCGGTTTGGCAGCCAATACGGGGGAAATGATAAGAACTCGGAAAATGATGTATCCGCCAAGTGGTTCCTAACCGCACTGATCTCTACCCTACATCCCAAACGGAAATCATCACGCAGGGGAGCTGTCATTGCCCAATCCGGGCCGGACATCCCCCGGGGAAGGGAGCGCCATGAATCACATCTTCAAAACCGTTTTCAATGCTGCGCTGGGCGTTTGGCAGGCCGTATCCGAGTTGGCTCGTGGCTGCGGCAAGGGGCGAGGTAAGCAGGGCAGCGGCACACTACGCAACGGGCAATGGCGGGGCGCTTCAGGCATGTTGCTGTTGTTGTACGCGGCACCTGGGTCTGTTCTGGCTGCGACCCTGCCGCAAAATGGTCAGGTGATCGCTGGCGATGTATCCATCAGCCAGCCCAGTGACCACACGCTCACCATCGAGCAGGGCTCAAACAAGGCCATTATCGACTGGCAGTCGTTCAGCATCGGTGAAGGCAACACCGTCAACTTCGACCAGAACAGCAGCTCCGCCGTGGCGCTCAATCGCGTTATCGGCAACGATCCCTCGGCGATTTACGGCAACCTCAATGCCACCGGCAAGGTGTTTCTGGTCAACCAGAACGGGGTGCTGTTTGCCGAAGGGGCCAGCGTCAATGTGGGTGGCTTGGTGGCTTCCACGCTGGATATCGACAATCAGGACTTTGTCGACGGCAACTACCGTTTTGAGGGCAGCGGCAATCAGGCGGTGATCAACCGTGGCACCATCCATGCCGATGGTGGCGCTGTGGTGATGCTCGGCGGCCAGGTGAGTAACGAAGGAGTGATCCGCGCAAACCTGGGCAGCGTTGCCATGGCGGCCGGGGAGAAAATCCAGCTGGATTTTGCCGGCGACGGTTTGATCAACCTCACCATTGAGCAGGGCAAACTCAATGCTCTGGTGGAAAACCACGGCGCGATCCAGGCCGATGGCGGCAGTGTTTACCTCACCACCCACGCCGCTGATCAGGTGCTCGATTCGGTGGTCAACAACAGTGGGCAGATTCGTGCGCAGACCGTGGCCGAACGCGACGGCAAAATCGTGCTGCTGGCGGATATGCAAAGCGGCACCGCCACTATCGACGGCACGCTGGACGCCTCAGCGCCCACCAGCGGCGATGGCGGTTTTATTGAAACCAGCGGTGCTCACGTCACGATTGCCGACAGCACACAGATCACCACGCAGGCTGAGCATGGCGAGACCGGCCGCTGGCTGATCGACCCCAACGACTTCACCGTCGCCGCCAGCGGCGGTGACATCACCGGCGCCACGCTGAGCAACCAGCTTGCCAGCACCGACGTCGAGATCCAGAGCGTCAATGGCGCCACCGACGGCAACGGCGATGTTTTCGTTAATGACAGCGTCAGCTGGAACGACAACACCCTCACACTCAGCGCCGAGCGTGATATCCACGTCAATGAGTCCCTTAACGCCAGCGGCACCGCCGGTCTGGCGCTGAAATACGGCCAGGGCAGCAGCGATGGGGTGATTAACGGCACCGAAGCCCAATACCGGGTCACGGCGCCCATCAACCTGGCTTCAACCGGCAGCTTCAGTACCCAGTTGGGTGGTGCTGGCCCTGTCGTCGACTACACCATCATTACCGACGTAGACGCTTTGCAAGGCATCAACAGCGGGCTCACAGGCAACTACGTGCTGGGCGCGGATATTGATGCCAGCGCCACGGCAGGCTGGAACAGCGGTGCGGGGTTTAATCCGATTGGTAGTACTTACAGCAATAGTTTCCAGGGCGTGTTTGATGGGTTGGGGCATGTGATCAGTGATCTGTTTATTGATCGGGAGACCACAGATTGGGTCGGCCTGTTTGGCTACACCGATGGCGCAACGCTGCGTCAGGTGGGTTTGGAAAACATTGATATTACGGGCCGGGATTACGTTGGGGGGCTGGTGGGTGGGCTGCGTGGCAGCAGTGTCAGCCACTCCTATGCCACCGGCGCGGTGACGGGGACGCGTTATGTTGGGGGCCTGGTCGGTGACAGCTTCAATGGCCGCGTCAATAGCAGCATCAGCCAGTCCTATGCCACCGCTGCGGTGACGGGGACGAACCGGGTTGGCGGTCTGGTCGGGTATCAGTACGGCAGCATCAGCCAGTCCTATGCCACCGGTGCGGTGACGGGGAGTAATCAGTACGTTGGTGGTCTGGTCGGGTATCAGAACGGCAGCATCAGCCAGTCCTATGCCACCGGTACGGTAACAGGGGGGATTGATGTTGGCGGTCTGGTCGGGGGTCAGGATAGTGGCAGCACCACCAATAGCTACTGGAACACCGAAACAACCGGCCAGGCAACGAGCGCCGGCGGCACGGGCCTGACCACCGCCCAAATGTTCTCCGCCGACAGCTTCACCGGTTTCGAGTTTGGCGAGGTGTGGGGCAATGCTGGTGATCAGACCACGCCTTATCTACTGGGGCTGTCGGGCAATCAGGTCTTTAACCGCCATGACCTTCCCAGCGGCACCATCACCGCAAGCAATCGCCCCGACGCCTATAACGTCATCCTCACTCTGCAACAGCTGCAAGCTATCAACAGCGGTCTGACCAGCAACTATGTGCTGGCGGCGGATATTGATGCCAGCGCGACGGCAGGCTGGAACGGCGGTGCGGGGTTTGTGCCGATTGGGGATGACGCCAATCGATTTAGTGGCGTGTTCGATGGGCTGGGGCATGTGATCAGTGGTTTGTTTATTGATCGGAATGCGTCCGACCACACAGGTCTGTTTGGCTTCACCAACGGCGCAACCCTGCGCCAGGTGGGGTTGGACGGTGTTGATGTTAGGGGGGGTAGCTTTGTTGGCGGCCTGGTTGGGTATAGCAGGTACAGCAACATCACCCAATCCTATGTCAGCGGCGTGGTTCAGGGCCTGGACAATGTCGGCGGTCTGATTGGTTATCAGGAGAATGGCGATACGAGCCAATCCTATGCCGCCAGTAGCGTGCAAGGAAGTAGATACGTTGGCGGTCTGCTGGGCTGGTCGGAACGTGCCCTCATCCGCGAGTCATATGCTGTTGGCTCAGTTGCTGGCGATGATTGGATTGGCGGTCTGGTCGGTTTAAACCGTGGCGGCATACGGAATTCCTACGCGACAGGCGCAGTGGCAGGGGGCACTTACGTAGGTGGGCTGGTTGGCCAAACCTTCTTCGCGATTGTTGACAGCCACTGGGATAGCGCCTCCACCGGGCAGATTGGGAGTGGGGCATCTGGCGGCGTGGCTGAGGTGACAGCCTCTAACCGCTACAACCACAGCGCCTATCAAAATCTCGGCACCTGGGAGCAGCTATACGGCGACGTGTATATAGCCAAAGACGGCAGCGGCAATCCCACCTGGGCCATGATCGAAGGCTCCACCCGGCCGTTTTTGTACAGCGAATACAGCACCACCATCCGCAACGCGCACCAGCTGCAACTGGCCGCGCTGGATCTGACCGCAGACTACACCCTTGCAGCTGATATTGATGCCGGCATTGCCAATGGCAGCAATGACTCGGGCATGTGGAGCACTGCGGGGTTTGATCCCATTGGTGATTTAGCCAATCGATTCGGCGGCGGCCTAGATGGTCTTGGGCATGTGATTGGTGATCTGTTTATTGATCGGCGAGCCACAGACTATGTTGGATTGTTTGGCTACACCGATGGCGCAACGCTCCGCCATGTAGGGCTGGAAAATATCGATATTACCGGGCGGAGCTATGTTGCGGGTTTGGTTGGTAATAAATTTGATGGTGATGTCAGCAATGCCTATGTGACAGGGAGGGTGACTGGCGCGGAGAAACTTGTGGGCGGCCTGGTCGGTATGCAGTGGGGCAGCAACGCCAGCATCAGCGATGCCTATGCGACAAGCACGGTGACTGGTGGGGGAGATTTTGTTGGCGGCCTGATAGGTTTTCAGGAGGTAGGCAGCCATGTCAGCCACTCCTATGCGACAGGCGCGGTGACTGGGGGTAGAGCGGTTGGTGGCCTGATTGGAGCCCAAAGGAACAGCAGCGTCAGCCAGTCCTATGCCACGGGCGCGGTGACAGGCGCTGATAGGGTCGGCGGCCTAGTCGGTTTTCAGGCGAGTAGCACCATCAGTAACAGCCACTACCTGCTCACGGATGACCGCACCATCGAAGCGACGGCGGGGTTGGTCAATACCCTGGGTGGCGTCAAGGTGGCAGATAACGTTTCGGGAGCCACCCTGAGCCTGAAGGCCAGCGGCGATGTTAACGTCAGCGACAGTGTTGCACTGGAAGACAATGCACTGCTGGTCGAGGCCGAAGGCGATGTTCACCTCGCGGCGGGCGCTGTGCTTTCCTCTGATGCGGCGGGCGATGCTCTGGTGCTGAGCAGTAGCGCGTTTATTAACGAGGCCGGGAGTGCTGCTGTACAGACCAGCCATGCAGATGGTCGCTGGCTGATCTACAGCGATAACCCCGATGACAACACCTTTGGTGGTCTGGCCAGCGGTAATCAGGCGCTCTGGAATACCAGCTGGAGTGGCTCGCCAGCTGTCACGGCACCGGGCAACCGCTATGTGTTTGCCATGCAGCCCACCCTCACGGTCACCGACAATGTTAACTACACCAAAACCTACGGTGACATATTCCCCACGCCGGTTGCCGGCACCGATTACACGCTGAGCGGGTTTGTGGACGCTGCCGCTTACGGCAATGTGTTCACTCAGGACGACGCCAGCAACATCGGTGCACCCACACTTGTCTCGGCAGGCACTGCTGCAAGCGCGAATGCGGGTAGCTACGGGCTGACCTGGCAGGTCGGCGATCTGGACGCCACGGGTTATAACGTCGACCTGACCGCTACCGGTGGTACGCTCACGGTGACACCGAAAATCATTGATCTGATTAACGCCATTGCGCAGAACAAAGTTTACGACGGCGCCACCGATGCGGATGTGACTGCCGATCTTAGTGGTGTCATCAGCGGCGATGATCTGCAACTGGCCCTCACCGGGGCGTTTGATAACAAAAACGCTGGTACCGGCAAAACCGTGACCGTCAGCGGCTTGCTGTCGGGCGCGGATGCCGGTAACTACGCCCTGTCGGCGAACAGCGTCACGACCACCGCCAGCATCAGCGCCAAGGTGATCGATCTGATCAATGTACTGGTGCAACACAAAGTCTACGACGGCACGAGCGATGCGGACGTGACGGCGGCTCTGGACGGGGTGGTCAGTGGGGATGACCTGCGGGTGAATCTGAGCGCCTGGTTTGCTGATGCCGAGATTGGCCAGGGCAAGACCGTGACCGTCAGCGGGGTGCTGGATGGCGCTGATAGCCATAACTATCAGCTCAATAGTCCAATTCAGATTCTGGCCAGCATCTTGGCTTATCTGCCGCCGCAGGGATACCAGGAGGCGATCAACTATCACCCCCCGCAACAGGGCGGAGGGCAATCGTTGCCGACGCCGGAGCAACAGGCGCTGCAGCTTGAGGTGCAGGGCGATGGTCTCAATCTGTCAGGGTTGGGCGGGGCGGTAACGTTGACTGTTCCAGCTGCTCCGGAGCGTCCGCTCGCGTTGCGGCTTAACGCGTTGCAACTGCAAGCGGCGGGCCTTTCAGGTCGCGAGCTCGGCAGGACGGATGCCGCCACTCAGGGCCTGCTGGGGGCGCTGGCGGCGTTCCTGAAAGCCAACCCCGAGGCGCGGGTTCAGTTGATGGAACAGGCCGGCGAGGCGGGGGCGAGGGCAATCGATCCGCCGCGTTTTATCGCCCATGCGCAGTCTGTTGCCAAGCTGCTGCAGCGCTTTGGGGTGTCGGCCGAGCAGCTGCAGGCCGGCGCAGCGGATAAGCCGCAGCCGTTCGGCACTGACACTCTGCAGTTGGCCATGGCGGTTAATCGCCGCGCTGACGCTCAAGCCGAATAGATCAGACCGATCAGAGGGATAACGCCAGGTCCAGTGTGGCCTGGCGGTTGTTGTCATGGAATAAATCGAGGGAATCGCAGTGAGTACAAAAGGGTTGGGGTTGTTGGCTGTCTGCTGTTGGCTGCCGTCCACTGCCGCGATGGCGCAACAGCCGCCGCAGGCTGGCGACAGTTTACGCATACTTGAGGATCATGCCCCGGCGTTGCCTGCCCCGGCGGACCCTGTATTACAGGCACCCACAGAGGTGCCTGCAACGGCGCCGCAATCCGATGTTCGAATTCCGGTGCAGCAGTTCCGGATTGAAGGCAATCGCACACTGCCGACGGATGCGCTGCTGGCGCAGTTGGCCGATCTGGAGGGGCAGACGCTGACGTTGGCCGAGCTGTATCAGGCTGCGGAGCGCCTTACGCTTTACTACCGTCAACAAGGCTATCTGGTGAGTCGCGCCTATGTGCCTGCACAGGAAATAGGTGAAGACGGTGTGATTACGCTGGCGATAGCTGAAGGGGAGTATGGCCGGGTAACGCTGGACAACGCGAGTCGCCTGCGCGACGCGCTGCCTGCCGCGACGCTGAGCGGGCTCGAGGCCGGCGATGCGGTAAAGCTCAAACCGTTGGAGCGGCGTCTGCTGTTGCTCAATGACGTGCCGGGTGTACGCGCGACATCATCGCTCGCTGCAGGAGCCAAGCCGGGGCAGTCTGATCTGGTGGTGGCGCTGGAAGATGAGCCGCTGGTCAGTGGTGCGGTGACGCTCGACAACTACGGCAATCGCCACACCGGGGCGTATCGTCTGGGCGGAGAGCTGTACTTGGCCAACCCGTTGGGGTTTGGTGATGCTTTCGCGCTGTCTCTGTTGGGCTCCGATGAACAGCAACTGTACTATCAGGCACGCTACGATGTGCCGGTCAGCCCGTGGGGGACGCGGGCGGGTATTGTGGCCTCAAAAATGGATTACGAACTGGGTGGCGATTTTGACGACCTGGACGCGACCGGGACCGCGGACACCGTGGGTGTGTTTGTCAGTCACCCTTGGGTTCGCAGTCGTACGCTGAACTTGCGCAGCACCTTGCAGGTGGACCGCAAGGACCTGACTGACGAACTGTTCGATGGCTTGATCGTTACCGACAAGACGTCTGAAAGTGTCTCGCTGGGATTGTCCGGTGATTGGCGCGACAGTCTCGGTGGCGGTGGGGTAAATGCGTTCAGCCTGAACTGGGTGCATGGGCATCTGCGTGGCGACAGTTCCGACCTTGGCAGCTATGACAAGCTGCAGTACTCGCTGCTGCGCCTGCAGCGGCTCGCGGGGCCATTCAGTCTGTACACGGCGATTCAGGGGCAGGTGACCGATGGCAACCTTGATAGCTCAGAGCATTTGTCGCTTGGCGGGCCCTATGCCGTTCGCGGTTATCCCGCGGGTGAGGCCAGCGCGGATGAGGGGGTTATCGGTACTGTTGAGCTGCGTTATCAGTGGCGGCCGCAGTGGCAGTTCACGGCGTTTGTGGATGGCGGCTATGCTCGCCTGGAACGTCACCCTCAGCAAGACGGCGACTACCATCGCAATCTGAGCAGTGTGGGGGTGGGGGCGCAGTGGCAACCTCACCCGCAACTGACGCTCAGTGCTACCAGCGCATGGCGCAGCGGCGAGCATCCCACCAGTGACACGGAGCGAACACCACAGGTGTGGGGGCGTATGCAGTGGTCGTTCTGACCTGATACGTGACCAGCTGATTGGGGAGTTCTGTTGTTACTGCAGAACTTTCCTCTCGTCGGCGCAAGAGCAGAAGGCGTCATTTGGTCGATCCTCAACGTTCTAAGTAGTCAACTTAGCAATCCGATGAAAAGCGCCAGCCTTTTACGGCTTGTGCTCATGACATGTTCACCGAATGCCAGGCTGGTTTGTGAGTCTTCAAACTTCCCGATTGATGGCTGTTGACGGAGTGGGGAGGCTATATGAGTACTGCGACTCAATTGGCTGCGTGCGTGGTTACTCCCTTTGTTCGCTCTGCGGTGTGTGCTTGTAGCGGCTCGCCTTACGTTATCCATCTATTTGATATTCATCCATTTCAACTGGCTGACCCGCGCCAGCTGCATGCTGTGCTGTGCTAACGTCCGCTGCCAATGGCCCCGACGCATGCACGTCGGGCGGGACCTGTCGTGGGAGAACAACAATGAATTACGATGATGTGGTGCTGGGTCGGCGCAGTATCCGGGCGTTTAAATCCGAGCCGGTTCCGCGCAAGGTGCTGGAAGAGGTGATTGGCTTGGCGACACGGGCGCCATCATCGATGAACTCCCAGCCCTGGCATCTGCATGTGCTGACCGGTGAGCCACTTGATTGCATTCGGGCCGAGAATACCGAACGGATGATTACCGGCGTGAAGCCCTCAAAGGAAACCCGCGATTCGGGTAGCTATGAAGGCCAGCACCGTCACCGTCAGGTCGAGATTGCCGTGCAGTTGTTCGAAGCCATGGGGATCGCTCGCGATGACAAGGAGAAGCGTCAGGACTGGGTGCTGCGTGGCTTTCGCCAGTTTGATGCGCCGGTATCCATCGTCGTGACCTACGACCGTCAACTGCGCGAGGGTGATATCGCTCAGTTTGATTGCGGCGCGCTGGTGAACGGCCTGGTCAACGCGGCCTGGTCGCGTGGTCTTGGATGTGTGGTGAACAGTCAGGGCATCATGCACTCGCCGGTGGTGCGCGAGCATGCAGGCATTCCGGATGATCAGGTGATCATCATCTGTGTGGCGATGGGTTATCCGGATGAGAGTTTTCCGGCCAATGCAGTGGTGTCGCGTCGGCGCGAAGTGACGGATGTAGCGCGTTTTGTCGGCTTTGTAGAGTAGTCTTGGTGTGAACGATGACGGTGGACACCTTCTGAGGGCGTGTCCACCCTGCAACGCGGTCAGCTGCCAAGGAAACGCTTGCCAGGCTAAACCCCACCGCACCTTTGCTTGCAGCTTGCAGCTGCTTGTCAGTCGTCCCTTCCTTCAAGCATGGTTCGGCGCAGCAATACATAGACCGAGCCTGTGCCGCCGTGGCGTGGGATGCACGAGGTGAATGCGAGGACGCTGTCGTGCTGGCGTAGCCAGGTGTTCACGTGGCTTTTCATCATGGGCTTGCGCCCGTCCAGGCGGCGGGCCTTGCCGTGGGTCACGCGTACACAACGAATTTCATGTTTAACCGCTTCGGCGAGAAACGCCCAAAGCTGTTCGCGTGCGCGCTCGATGGTCAGGCCGTGTAGATCGATTGAGCCATCGAAAGGGATATGCGCCTGTTTCAGCTTGCGCAGCTGGGATTCCTGAACACCGTTTGCAGCCCAGGCCAGTTCCTGTTCGGGGTCCACGTCGATGACAAACTGATCGGACAAGCCGTCGACCACCACCTCGTTCTGCTTGACGGTAGCGCGCTGGCGACTGGCGGCGATGTTTGCTCGGTCACGACGCGCCTTGCCGACATCGGCCTGCTGATGCTTGATGGGCCTGGCGCCCTTGACGGCCTGACGGAACAGGTCGAGATCGTCGTCGGAGAAAGAGTCCTGTGTCATGCTGCTATTCGTTAGGCAAAGAACGGAGTTTAACAGCAGCTGACCGGTGAAATACCAACTGCGTTGTGATCCCGGCAAAAAACGACGCCAGTGCGGCGCCGATCATCCATCTCTGCTGTATTTGGCGCGGTGTCATCCTCCTGCGTTTTTCGCTGGTAGGTTAAGGTTTTTTTATAGCCTGCTGGTCGCTGGCGCAGGGCAGGGTAGAATGGCGGCTTGAACAGAACAAGGATTGACCCATGAGCGAACACGCTGCGTTGCAGAGCATTCAGGATCTCGTCCGCTGGGGCGTGAGCCGCTTCCATCAGGCTGAGCTGTTTTTTGGCCACGGCACCGACAACGCCTGGGATGAGTCGCGGCTGCTGGTCTTGCACGCACTCTACCTGCCCTGGGAAACCCCGCTGGATTACATGCAGTGCCGGGTGACTCATGAGGAGCGCGATGCCGTAGTTGCGTTGCTTGAGGAGCGTATCCGTCTGCGAATGCCGGCGGCCTATCTGACAGGCCATGCACGCTTTGCCGGGCTCGACTTTGTGGTAGATGATCGAGTGCTGGTGCCACGCTCGCCGATCGCGGAGCTGATTGAAGGGCGCTTTGAACCCTGGCTGGAGCGCGATCCGGAGCGCATTCTTGACCTGTGTACCGGCAGCGGATGTATTGGCATTGCCTGTGCTTACACCTTCCCGGAGGCTGAGGTAGTGCTGGCGGACCTGTCGTCTGATGCGCTGGCGGTAGCTGAGCAGAATATCGAGATGCACGACTTGGGCGAGCGGGTAGAAGCGCGCTGGTCTGACGGCTTTGATGGGTTGGCTGGTGAGCGCTTTGATCTGATCGTCAGCAATCCGCCCTATGTGGATGCCGAGGATATGGACTCGCTGCCGGACGAATACCGCCACGAGCCGGAAATGGGCTTGGCCGCCGGTGAAGACGGGCTGGACCTGGTGCGCAGGATGCTGGCGGAAGCGGCGGACTACCTGACTGAGGACGGTGTGCTGGTTATTGAGGTTGGTAACAGCATGGTGCACGTGATGGCCGAGTGGCCCGAGGTGGACTTTGAGTGGGTCAAGTTCCGTCACGGAGGGCACGGTGTGTTTGTGCTGAGTGCGGAACAGTGCCGCCACTTTCAGTCACTGTTTGCCGAGAGTCTCTAAGGTTTTGGCTATCTCTGCGCGGCGCTCGCTGCGCAGATCTTCATCTGCGTTTCCGCTCAGCGCAGGACCACCCACAGCAGCATCAGCGCCTGAAAAATCGAAAAGGCAATCAGGCAGCCGATGGCAAAACGGTTGCCCAGGTCCGAACGCTTGTAGCTGGCGATGGCCGCTTGTAGCTGATTGATGCGGGTTTCCTGCTTCTGGTTCAGGGTTTCGTTTTCGCGTAGCTGAGCCAGTAGGGTGTTGATTTGCAGCGGCTGAATGCGCTCAGTATTCCAGCTGCCGATCAGGTCGTTTACCCGATTGGCCTGGGCCAGGGCAGCACCCGCCTCGCCGTCAATGGGAGTGATGTTGAAGCCGGCACGGTTGAGAATGGCATCGCGTGCGGTACGGGCGTCCTCAGTTGGGGAGGCGCTGCTGTGCAGGGTGATGGGCGTGACGGCATAGTCTCCGCAGTAGCGCTGACACCAGTGAATTAGCTGGGCCAGCATGAAGGTGCCAAGGCCACGCTGGGCAGGCACGATCTGCACGCCATCCACCGGGCCGAAGCGCACACGCTTGCGCTTGTGATCGACCAGTACTTCCACGCGGTTGCCTGCCTCCGGCAGTGGCTCACCCTCAAAACGCACTTGCAGGCGCAGCAATTCCAGTGAAGCGATGCTTTCCTGGGTTACGGCGATCTGGGCAAGGCGCTCGGGATGCACCAGCACGCGGGCCTTGAAGATCGGTTTCAACTGGACCCAGTAAGAGTCCGATGGCTTGGCGCGGGCGAACGGATCCTTCGGGGCGGTCTGCTCCGTCTCTGGGATGTCGTCCAGCGTGTCGGTCGGGCTCATTCGATGGTCCTGGATACTGCGGATACAAGGTGATGCATGACTCCTCTGTTTTATCGGCTATTTGCGTTTTTTCTGCAATGCAATCGCGCTTTTCGTTTGGTCATGCTAGCCAGTTGCGCACGGCCTCCCAGGCCAGTCGAGCGGCGAGCAGTGTAAGCACGATGTTAAAAAGGCGGCTGAAGTGGTGATCGCTCATGCGCTTGAGCAGGTGCAGGCCGAGCCAGGTGCCTACTGCTCCGGCGGCAATCATTGCTGCAATCAGGGCTAGCCATTCACGAAAGATGAACCCAGCAGCGCTGAAGGCGAATGCCTTGGGCAAGTGCTGCAAGGTCATTGCGGCGGCAAAGTTGGCAACGGTCTGTAGCCGCTGGTGCGCCTGTTGCTGCTTGATAAAGGCTGCTACCAGCGGACCGGTTGCGCCAACAAACAGGCTGAGAAAACTGGTGGCAGTTGAGGCTAGCAGGGTGCCAATCGGGCCGGTGGCGACCTTTGGGATCGCTGGGCCCCAGCACAGAACAATGATGAATAGCGCAATGCTGAGCTGCACCACGGCCAGTGGCAAACGTACCAGCAGCAGGCTGGCAGCAAAGGCGCCGAGAATGACGCCGGGAGCGAACCAGGCGATTACCCGCCAGTTGATGTGGCGCCAGGTCATCAGGGCGCGGTTCGCGTTGGAGCCTAGCTGGACCATACCGTGCACCGGAATAATCGCGGCTGCCGGCATGACCAGCGCCATGATTGCCAGCAACATCACGCCACCACCGGCGCCCATTGCCGCAGTGATGGCTGAGGTGAGGGCGGCTGCCAGAATCAGCAGCAACGCCCAGTGCGGGGCAAGGTTCTCGGGCAGCAGCAGCGGCAACAGCTCGCTCATCGGGTGGCTCCGGTGAAAAATGGGAGGATGTCGCTCATCTGGAATGACCACGTTTCTCCCTCCGTGATTGGCGGCTTTACAGCAGCAACAGGCGGGCGAACCAGACGGCAACAGGCCCTAAGCCTAACGGGCAGACTTCAGACTGTCACCGCTATCGGCCAGCGGGTATACTGCCGCACTGCCCATGTTCAGCTCAGGTTCTTGGTATGTCTGGAAACACGCTTGGTACTCTTTTCACTGTTACCACGGCTGGCGAAAGCCACGGTCCGGCGCTGGTCGCCATTGTGGATGGTTGCCCTCCAGGCCTGCCATTGTCGAGCGAAGACCTGCAGCGCGATCTGGACCGCCGCAAGCCTGGCACCAGTCGTCACACCACCCAGCGTCAGGAGCCCGATGAGGTCGAGATCCTGTCCGGTGTGTTTGAGGGCGTGACCACCGGCTGCCCGATTGGTCTGTTGATTCGCAACACCGATCAGAAGTCCAAGGACTACTCGGCGATTAAGGACCTGTTCCGTCCGGCCCACGCTGATTACACCTATCACCACAAATACGGTCTGCGCGATTACCGTGGCGGTGGCCGTTCTTCCGCCCGCGAAACGGCGATGCGTGTCGCCGCCGGTGCGATTGCCAAGAAGTATCTGGCGACTCTGGGGATTCAGATTCGCGGTTACATGAGCCAGTTGGGCCCGATCGAGATTCCATTCAAGAGCTGGGACGGCGTTAACGACAACGCATTCTTCAGCGCTGACCCGGACAAGATTCCCGAACTGGAAGCCTACATGGATCAGTTGCGCCGTGATCAGGATTCGGTCGGTGCCAAGATTACTGTCGTAGCCGAAGGCGTGCCGCCGGGGCTGGGCGAGCCGATCTTCGACCGTCTGGACGCGGAGCTGGCCTATGCGTTGATGAGCATCAATGCGGTCAAGGGCGTCGAAATTGGCGCCGGTTTTGCCTCGGTGGCCCAGCGCGGCACCGAGCACCGCGATGAGCTGACCCCGGAAGGCTTCCTCAGCAATCAGGCGGGCGGCGTGCTCGGCGGTATCTCTTCCGGTCAGCCGATTGTCGCGAGCCTGGCACTGAAACCGACCTCCAGCATCACCACGCCTGGCCGCTCGATCGACGTAAATGGTCAGCCGGTGGACGTGATTACCAAGGGCCGTCATGACCCCTGCGTTGGCATCCGCGCGACTCCCATCGCCGAGGCGATGATGGCGCTGGTGCTGATGGATCACCTGCTGCGCCACCGAGCTCAGAACGCCGATGTGAAGGTGACGACCCCGGTACTGGGTCAGCTTTGAGTCGGCACGGTCAGCCGTGAGCGCGGTTGCAGGTTCACCTCTGCCGTACTGGCGGCTGTCCGGCTTCTACTTCGCCTATTTCGCCCTGCTGGGCGGAGTAGCGCCCTTTCTCTCGCTGTATTTCGAATCCCTAGGCTTTGAACCCGCGCGTATTGGCGAGCTGGTCGCGATCCCGATGCTGATGCGCTGCGTTGCACCCAACCTCTGGGGTTGGCTGGGCGATGCGACCGGCCAGCGATTGCTGATTGTGCGGGTGGGCGCGCTGCTCACTGCGCTGACCTTTGCCGGTATCTTCTGGCGCCAGGACTACTGGTGGCTGGCGGCGATCATGGCACTGCACAGTTTCTTCTGGCATGCCGTGCTGCCGCAGTTCGAAGCCATTACGCTGGCCCACCTGGGCAGCCAATCTTCCCGCTACAGCCAGCTTCGTCTTTGGGGGTCGGTTGGCTTCATTCTCACCGTGGTGCTGCTGGGCTTGCTGCTGCAGCGCGAGGGGATGGGTGTTTACCCGATGGCCATGCTCGGCATCATGTTGCTGATCAGTCTGTGCAGCGCCTTGGTGCCGTCGCCACCGCAGCACGTCGCTGCCACGCAGGAGCACGCCGACGGTTTCCTGCAACGGCTGTGGCGGCCGGGCGTGCCGGCGTTCTTCCTTTGTGTGGCGCTGATGCAGCTGTCGCATGGGCCGTACTACACCTTCCTGAGTATTCATCTGGAAGCGCTGGGTTATGGGCGCGGGCTCATCGGTGCGCTCTGGGCGCTTGGGGTGGTGGCAGAGATAGTGCTGTTTCTGGTCATGCGCAGGGTGCTAGCCGTATTCAGTTTGCGCAGGCTACTGGTTGCGAGTTTTCTGATTGCGTCGTTGCGCTGGCTGCTGCTCGGCACGTTGGCTGATTATTTGTCTGTGCTGATATTTGCGCAGGTGCTGCACGCGGCTACCTTTGGCGCCTTCCATGTGGCCGCCATTCACTTTGTTCAGCAGCGATTTGGCGAAAAGTATCAGGGACAGGGGCAGGCGCTTTATGCGACGCTTGCCGGGGTTGGCGGTGCTCTAGGTGCGCTCTATTCCGGCTATGTCTGGCAGGAGCTCGGACCGGCGCTGACCTTCGCTGTGGCGGCAGCGTCGGCATTTTCCGCTGCGCTGATTCTTGCTTTGCGACTGCGCGAAGACGACTGAACACGGGGGATTGATGAGCATACTGGCGGTCTATGAGAGCAGCGATCTGCGTTGCCCGCGACGGGTCCTGACCCATGTCGAGGACATTCGGCGCGCGTTGGACGCGCTGGGGTTATCGTTAGCCACAGATGCTGTCGAGGCCTCCGCTGCCGTTGCCAGTCGTACTCATGACGCGCACGGATTGCCTGCCTATCAGCAGGTCGAAGAGCAACTGACTGAAGACAATATTTTCAGTTGTGGTGCTGTTGAACGGCAGGTGCTGGCCGGGCAGCTGCGGCTATGTCTTGGCAGAGCTGACTGGGCGCTGGTGGTTGCGTTGCGCGCAGGCGATTGCATCCGGCTACCCCACGGACTGGAACAGTGCATTTTGCCTGCTGCTGGAGTTGCCTGCTGCTGGAAAGACAGCGCCGCCGATGAGTCTGCCCTGATCTATCATCCACTGGAGGCGCCAGCGCTGGCTGGTTTGCTACCGTTGGATATCTGATTTTCCTGTATGTTCTATAGTGTGTTGGACACACCAACGCCAAGGGGGAAGGCAATGAATATGGGAACAGGTGGCGGTCTGCTGGGGCTGCTGATTTTGATTGGGGATATCTGGGCCATCATCAATATTTTGCAGAGTCGGTCCGAGATGGGGATGAAGCTGTTGTGGGTATTGCTGGTGGTGTTCCTGCCGTTGCTCGGGTTGATTATCTGGTTCTTTGCCGGCCCGCGCGGTAGCAGGGCTTAGACAAAGGCCCCGATGCGCAAGCATCGGGGCCTTTTGGTTACGCCAGTCCGTTTTATTTCTCGACGAAGGCGCGCTCAATAACGTAGTGCCCTTGGTCGCCGTGGCGTGCTTCCTTGAAACCGTTGGCGTCGAGAATCTCGCAGCAGTCCTTGAGCATGCTCGGGCTGCCGCACAGCATGAAGCGGTCCTGTTCCAGATCAAACTGTGGCAGGCCGATGTCGGAGAACAGCTTACCGTTGCTCATTAGGTCGGTCAGGCGACCCTGATTGCGGAAGGGCTCGCGGGTCACCGTCGGGTAGTAGATCAGCTTCTCGCGTACCAGATCACCGAAGTATTCATTGTTCGGCAGGATGTCGTTGATCAGCTCCTGATAGGCCAGATCGCTGACGTTACGGCAGCCGTGGGTCAGGATCACCTTGTCATACTGCTCGTAGGTTTCCGGATCCTGGATGATGCTGATAAACGGCGCGAGGCCAGTGCCGGTGCTGAGCAAATACAGGTTACGGCCGGGGATCAGATGATCCAGTACCAACGTGCCGGTCGGCTTGCGGCTGATCATGATTTGATCGCCTTCGTTAATGTTCTGCAGGCGCGAGGTCAGTGGGCCGTCGGGCACTTTGATGCTGAAAAACTCCAGCGTGTCTTCGTGGTTCGGGCTGGCGATGCTGTAGGCGCGCATCAGCGGGCGACCTTCGACTTCCAGACCGATCATGATGAAGTGCCCGTTCTTGAAACGGAAACCAGGATCACGGGTGGTCTTGAAGCTGAACAGGGTATCTGTCCAGTGGTGCACGCTGAGTACTTTTTCGGTGTTGAAGCCTGACATGACGCCTCCAGAAGTGAATATCTCTTGGCCGGCGAGTCTACGCAGGGTTAATCTATCGGTGAAACGAATAATTCATATATGGCTATTCGGAAAAATCGATTATGAAGTACACCCTGCGCCAGCTTGAAGTCTTTCTCGCCACTGCCTTCCATGAAAATCTCACCCGCGCGGCGGCCAGTCTGTCGATGTCGCAGTCGGCGGCGAGCAGCGCGTTGAAGGATTTGGAGAGCCAGTTTGATGTACAGCTGTTTGACCGGGTGGGCAAGCGCCTGCAGCTGAACGAGTTGGGCGAGAGCATTCGACCCCGAGCCGAGGCGCTATTGGAGCAGGCACGTGGCCTGGAGAGCGCGCTGGCGCGGCATCAGGAGCTTGGCCATTTGCGGGTTGGTGCGACGCTCAGTATCGGTAACTATCTGGCGGTTGAAATCATGGCTCGTTACATGGGCGAGCAGGCGGGTGCGCGGGTCGAACTGGAGGTCGCCAACACCGAAGCGATTGTGCGCAAGGTGGCAAACTTCGAGCTGGATCTCGGGCTGATCGAAGGGGAGAGTCGTCATCCGGATCTGGAGATGATTCACTGGCGGGATGACGAACTGGTGGTGTTCTGCGCGCCGGATCACCCGCTGGCCGGCAAGCCCTGGCTGACCGACGACGATTTGCTGAGCGTTGCCTGGATTGTCCGTGAACAGGGCTCTGGCACCCGGCAGCACTTCGAGTGGGCGATGCACGGTCTGTTGCCCGAGTTGAACATCAAGCTGGAGTTGCAGCACACAGAGGCGATCAAGCGGGCGGTCGAAGCAGGGCTGGGTGTGGGCTGCCTGTCAGAGATTACCCTGGTCGATGCGTTTGAACGCGGCCGGCTGGTGCCGCTGCCCGTTCCCCATCGCGACTTTCATCGGCGTTTTTACTTCGCCCTGCACCGGCAGAAGTTCCGCAGTGCAGGGGTAGAGCGCTGGCTGGAGTTGTGTCGTGAGAGTACAGAGGGGTTGGCGTAGGGCCGCGGCATGCCGTGGCCGGTCTTTCTGGTGTGCGTTGGGGCGGCGGGCGCGACATGTCGCGCCCCTAAAGCTTTCGTGGAAGGCAGAAAAAAGCCGCAACGCTTGCGCGCTACGGCTTCGTTTACCGCCAGCAATGATCAGTTGCTGCTCAGCACCAACTCTCCGTCTTTCAGCGGAATGGTGTCACCGGGCTTGTGGTCCATACGAACGGTACCGGTTTCGTCGCCGATGCGGTATTTGACGTTGTAGCCCACCACTTCATCGTGGCTGTCGTAGACTGTTTCACAGCGGCGCTCTGTGGTGGTGTACGTGCTGTTGTTCTGCATGTTTTCCTGGATGCGGTTACCGGCGTAACCACCAGCGGCAGCGCCAGCGACCGTGGCGATTTTCTTGCCGTTACCGCCGCCGACCTGATTACCGAGGGCACCGCCGACGACCGCGCCGGCTAGGGTGCCGAGAATGCGGTTTTGGTCCTGTACCGGCTTTTGCCGGGTGACAGCGACATCGTTGCAGACTTCACGAGGGGTGCGCTGGGTCTGAGTGATCTCGGCAACATCGAGAACGTCAGCCTCGGTGGGTGTTCTGTCTGCGAACGCGGTATAGCCTGCAATAGCGCCGCCGGCAGTTGCCACTGCAGCGCCGACCAGAATGCCCGTCAACATAGACTTGTTCATCGTAAATACTCCTTGTTGCCTATGATTGTTACTCCGCAAACGCACGCGGTTCATGCAGATATCGACTGCTCACCATGAGGCCGGGTTCCCTGTGACCCCCGCCATGCGTCGGGTTTGTGACGGAATTGGCGCTTCAGTGTTGTTGTTCGAAGCCGCCAGTTAAAAGCAGGGTGCGAAAGCTGTGTTCGTCGATCGGGGGGCTGAACAGGTAGCCCTGGAACTGATTGCAGCCCTGGGCGTGGAGGAAGTTGAGCTGTTCACGGGTTTCTACACCTTCGGCAATCAGGTCCATGTGCAGGCTGGATGCAATGGCGATGATGGCTCGAATGATCTCGGCGTCGTTGACGTTGTTGGTGGAGTCGCGCACGAAGGACTGGTCGATCTTCAGCAGATCAACCGGCAGTCGCTTGAGGTAGCTGAGTGACGAGTAGCCGGTGCCGAAGTCATCGATCGAGAAGTGCACGCCGTGGCTGCGTAGCTCGTTCATCTTGTCGATCGTATCGCTGATGTTCTCGATGACGATACCTTCGGTGATTTCCAGGCTCAGGCAGCGAGTCGGGATGGCATGCTGGTGTATGGCGCCCATGACGTCATCAACGAAGGTGGAGTGACGGAACTGGCGAGGGCTGATGTTGACGCTGAGACAGAACGTCTCCGGGTCGATCAGTTGATCAGCCAGTAGTCCGGCGATGCATTGGCAGGCCTTGTTAAGAATCCAGCGTCCAGCATCAAAGATCAGGCTGCTCTGTTCCAATACGTCGATAAAGGTCGCCGGTGCGATGACGCCGCGCCGTGGGTGGTGCCAGCGCAACAGTGCTTCGGCGCCAAGGATCTTTTGGCTGCCGTAGATCACCTGTGGCTGGTAGTACAGCCTGAACTGGTCGGTGCCAAAGGCCTTGCGCAGTTCCGACTCGATAGCCAGGCGCTCGCTGGCGACGGTCTGCATGGACTGCTCAAAAAAGGCAATACCATCACGGCCATCTTCCTTGACCCGGTACAAGGCAATGTCGGCGCGTTTGAGCAGGTCTTCTGCGCTGTCGCCGTGCTCGGGGATCAGGGCAATACCGATACTGGCACTCAGCTGCAGTGCGTGGCCTTCGACCTGCATTGGCTCGGAGATGGCATCCAGCAGCTCCCGTGCAGTCTGCTGTACTTCCTGGCGCAAGAGGGTTCCCGTGCTGTTGAGCCCGCTGAGCAGGACAACAAACTCATCCCCACCGAGTCGCGCTACGGTGTCCTCGGCGCGCACTCGGCCGAGCAGTCTGTGGGTGACTTCCTGCAGAACGGCATCGCCGCAGGAGTGTCCGAGCGAGTCGTTGATATGCTTGAAGTGATCCAGGTCGAAGAACAGCAGGGCGCCGCGCAGGGCATGGCGCTGGTACAGTGCGTTCAGCTGGCTAAGGCGATCACTGAGCAATAATCGGTTGGGCAGATTGGTAAGGGCGTCGTGGTAGGCCAGGTGCTTTACCTTGGCTTCAATGCGTTTTTGCTCGGTGACATCGCGGGCCGTCAGTAGTACGCAGTCCTGTCCCTCGACCTTCAGTGGCTGGGCGGAAACAGCTACCGTCCGTTCGGCGGCGTCCCGGGTGCGCAGCCCCAACTCCTGGTGGTAGACACCGCCGTGCAGCTCCATCTGGAGTATCAGCTCGTCAAGTTGGTCCGGTTCTACCCACAGGCCCAGTTCAGCGGCACTGCGTCCAACGGCATCCTGTTCATGGTAGCCGGTCAGGCGGCAGAAGCCTTCATTGACTTCCAGGTAGCGGCCGGACATTCGCTCGCTGATGGTGATGGCATCAGGGCTGCCTTTGAAAGCCCGGGCGAACTTGTCTTCAGAGGCGCGCAAGGCCGCTTCCGCTTGGGTGCGTGCGGTAATGTCGCGGAAGCTGAACAGCACGCATCTCTGGCGGTTGATACGCAGGCGGGTGGTGGAGGTTTCGCAGAGCAGTACGTGCCCGTCGCGGGTGGCGAAGGTGCAAACCCTTTCCGATAAGTCCTCGCTGCCTCGGGCCGCTTCGTTCAGCCCGGCGTCGGCTGGCTGATTGCTCCACAGGCCAGCCTGTTGGGGGGTATTTCCGACCAGATCGAGCAAGGGATAACCGAAGGTACGGGAAAAGCTCTGGTTGACCTCGATAATGCGCTGACTGTCGCAGTGGATCAGGCAGTAGGCGTCAGGCGCGCTTTGAAACAGCATAGAGAACTTGGCTTCGCTTTCGACCAGCGCAGTCTGGCTTTTGCGCTGATCGGTGATATCCATCACTGTGCCGATGATACGGGCAGGTTGTCCGAGCGAGTCCAGATGCAGAGTGGCTGTTGCCTGCAGCCAGCGCACGCTCTTGCCGTGCGGCACTCGGTAGGTCAGGCGGTAATGGGTTTGATGGCCCCGACAGATGGTGACCAGTGCGCGCCGGATAGCTCGTTTGTCCTCACTGATGATTTGTCGCATAAACGCACGCGCAGAGCCCTGCCAATCGTTTGCCGCGAGACCGTGCAGTTCGGCTGCGCGGGCGGAGCAGTGGAGGGTGTCGCTGCCCAGCTTCCAGTCCCAGATACCCATCTGCGCAGCGTCGAGCGCCAGGCGCAGGCGTTCCTGGCTGTCTCGGAGCGCTCGATCCCTACTTTGCTGTTGGCCAGAAAGGAGGATGGTCACAATCAGGTTGTGTCTATTTCGCAGCAGCACGGTTTCGGCGTGCAGAAACACGTCAGCGCTCTGGCCACCGGGCAGACGGATTCTCAGTTCCTCTTCCTGCAGAATGTCGCCATTGGCGAGCCTGGTGTGCAGGCGGTCGCTGACCGATTGCGGCAGTAATCCGAGTTCTGCAACGGTACGTCCCTGACATGCGCTATTACTCATGCCGCTGAGACGTTCGAAGGGCGGGTTGACCTGGAGAATGCGGCGGCTGGACAGGTCGATCATCATCTGTGCGGCGCTGTTGTCGGAGAATTCACTGCTATAAGTCGGGTCGCTGGGGACAAGGGGTAACAAGCTGATCAGCAATTGCTGTCCGCCGTTGTAGTCGACCCTGTCCATGCTCAGGCGGCAGCGCTGTAACCCGCCGTTGCGGCCGAGCAGGCTGACAGAGCGGTTGCGCAGGCAGTTGTTGCGGTCAAGCTCGCTGAGCAGGGCGCGCCATTGTGCCGGGCGGCCCCAGAGCGGAAAGCTGGCAGCGTCCTGGCCGAGAATGTGATCGCTATGCCACTGGAACTGCTGAACGAAGGCGTTGTTGAGGTCGATGATTCGATTGGTTCGCTGCTCGATCATCAGGGCAGGACAGGGCATGCCATGGAACAGCACGTTAAAGGGAAGCCCTGATGCGAAAAGTGCATCCGGTGGGGAAGTGCCTGTGTTGCCTGGCATGGTTTTCTGATCCATTCAGTGGGGCCTGCTTGCCCCGATGCCGCTGCAGGCCCGCGTGTTGCTGAGCTGTTCGGCTAATTCCTTCTTGCTTGAAGATAGTCCTGCTCCTGCGGTTGGACAAGTAACCGAAAGTCGGAATCAGCTTGATTGCCGACGGGCGTCGCGCAGCAGGTCGATCAGCGCGCGGGCAGCGTTGGACTGGGTGCGTCCGCTGTGCCAGATGCAACCGAGTTCGCGTTGCAGGTGCACGCCCGGCAGTGGCAACACACTGACTTGGCTGTCGAGCATGCTGCGCGGTAACACGCTCCAGGCCAGGCCGATGGAGACCATCATCTTGATGGTCTCCATGTAGTTGGTGCTCATGCTGATCTGCGGCTGCACGTGATGGCGCTCGAACAGGTCGCTGACGACCTTGTGGGTGAAGGTGTTGGTGCCGGGAAAGACCGCCGGGTAGTCGGCCAGTTGTGCCAGGTCGAGCGATTTCTGGCGCGCCAACGGGTGCTCGGGGGCGATGACAAAGTCGAGCGGATCATGCCAGATCAGCTCGCTCATCACCGGCGGCTCGATCTCGGGGGCCAGGGTGATCACAGCCAGCTCGATCTCGCCGTGTAAAACCTTGTCGTAGGCGACCTCGGAGTCAAGAAACTGAATGTCGAAGGAGACTTGCGGATGGCGTCGGGTGAACTCGCGCAGCACCGGCGGCAGGCGATGCAGGCCGATGTGGTGGCTGGTGGCGATGCTCAGACGGCCGGAGACTTCGCTCGATAGATTGCTCAGCGCACGGCGCGTATCATTTAGCAGGCTGAGCACCTGTTCGGCGCGTGGCTTGAGGGCCAGTCCTGCCTCGGTCAGCGATACATGACGGGCAATGCGATCAAACAATCGTGCATCGAGTTGCTGCTCAAGAATGGCTATGCGTTTGCTGACCGCAGGTTGGGTCAGATGTAGCTGCTCGGCAGCGCGAGAGAACGAGCCAGTCTCGGCGACGGCAAGAAAGGCCTGCAGGTTCGCGGTGTCCATGTCGTATTCCAGTTGGCTATCCGTTTTATAAATAATATTCCTTTGTTTTATCTCTGGGTAAAATTTATTCTGTACCCAGTGAAAGAGTCGCCGCAGGGCCTGCAGTTGCAGGGGACGGTGGCCACAGTCTGATGCCCAGGAGTAACCCATGTCTGCGAAAACGCTTTACGACAAGTTGTGGGATAACCATCTTGTCAAACAACGGGATGATGGTTCTGCATTGATCTATATCGATCGTCACATTCTCCACGAAGTGACCTCGCCACAGGCGTTTGAAGGGCTGCGACTGGCTGGCCGCAAACCCTGGCGCATCGACGCCAACATCGCCACCCCGGATCACAACGTGCCGACCACCAAGGCTGAGCGTCAGGGTGGTCTGGAAGCCATCGCGGATGAAGTCTCGCGCATCCAGGTCAAAACCCTGGACGAGAACTGCGACGACTTCGGTATCCTCGAATTCAAGATGAACGACGTGCGCCAGGGCATCGTCCACGTGGTTGGTCCGGAGCAGGGCGCAACCCTGCCGGGCATGACGGTGGTCTGTGGTGACTCGCACACCTCTACCCACGGCGCCTTTGGTGCGTTGGCACACGGTATTGGCACCTCCGAGGTCGAGCACGTGCTGGCAACCCAGTGTCTGGTCGCCAAGAAAATGAAGAACATGCAGGTACGCGTTGAAGGACAGTTGCCCTTTGGCGTGACCGCCAAGGACATCGTGCTGGCTGTGATCGGCAAGATAGGTACCGCGGGTGGCAACGGTCACGCGCTGGAGTTTGCCGGCAGTGCGATTCGCGATCTGTCGGTCGAAGGCCGTATGACCCTGTGCAACATGGCCATCGAAGCCGGTGCCCGTGTAGGCATGGTGGCGGTTGATGAAAAAACTATCGAATACGTCAAGGGTCGTCCGTTTGCGCCGCAGGGTGCCGAGTGGGATCGTGCGGTCGAGGCCTGGAAAGATCTGGTCTCTGACGCTGATGCGCACTTCGACACCATCATTGAACTGCGCGCTGAAGACATTAAGCCTCAGGTCAGTTGGGGTACCTCGCCGGAAATGGTGCTGGCGGTTGATCAGAACGTGCCGGACCCGGCCGCCGAGAGTGATGCCGTCAAGCGTGACTCCATCGTGCGTGCGCTCAAGTACATGGGCCTGACTGCCAGCCAGCCGATCACCGACATCAAGCTGGATCGCGTGTTTATCGGCTCCTGCACCAACTCGCGGATCGAAGACCTGCGCGCAGCAGCGGCCGTGGCCAAGGGTCGTAAGGTGGCAGCCACCGTCAAGCAGGCGCTGGTCGTTCCGGGTTCTGGCCTGGTCAAGGCGCAGGCCGAGAAGGAAGGGCTGGATAAGATCTTTATCGAAGCCGGTTTTGAATGGCGTGAGCCCGGTTGCTCCATGTGCCTGGCGATGAACCCGGATCGGCTGGAAAGTGGCGAGCATTGTGCGTCCACCTCCAATCGCAACTTCGAGGGACGTCAGGGCAACGGTGGGCGTACCCACCTGGTGAGCCCGGCAATGGCTGCGGCCGCTGCGGTGACCGGTCGTTTTATTGATGTTCGCGAATTGATGCAGGCCTGAGGAGTGCCCCGATGAGAGCTTTTACCCAACATACCGGCCTGGTCTGTCCGCTTGATCGTGCCAACGTCGATACCGATCAGATCATTCCGAAGCAGTTTTTGAAGTCGATCAAACGCACTGGGTTCGGTCCGAACCTGTTTGACGAGTGGCGCTACCTGGATGTCGGTCAGCCGAATCAGGACAACTCCAAGCGCCCGATCAACGAAGATTTCGTGCTGAACTTTCCGCGTTACAAGGGCGCCAGTGTGCTGCTGGCGCGTGAGAACTTCGGCTGTGGTTCGTCTCGTGAGCATGCGCCCTGGGCGCTGGACGAGTACGGTTTCCGCACGGTCATCGCACCGAGCTTCGCCGATATTTTCTACAACAACAGCTTCAAGAACGGCCTGTTGCCGATCATTCTGCCGGATGAGGTGCTTGATGAGCTGTTCGAGCAGTGTGAAGCCACTGAAGGCTATCAACTGACGGTGGATCTGGAAGCGCAGACGGTGACCCGTCCTGACGGAAAACAGTACGCCTTCGAAGTCGATGCCTTTCGTAAGCATTGTCTGCTCAACGGCCTGGATGATATCGGCCTGACCCTGCGCGATGCCCATGCGATCAGCGCCTTTGAAGCCGGTCACAAACAGCGTCAACCCTGGCTGTTTCGCAACGGCTGACAGGTTCCGCACCTGAACAACGGGTGCACAGCGGGCTGCGCTGTGCACCATGAATGATTATGAGGATACACATGAGCAAACAGATTCTGATCCTGCCGGGCGATGGTATTGGTCCGGAGATCATGGCCGAAGCGGTCAAGGTGCTGGAAGTGGCCAACAGCAAGTTCAATCTCGGCTTCGAGCTGAGTTTCGACGACCTGGGTGGGGCCGCCTACGACCGCTATGGTGTGCCGTTGGCCGACGAAACCCTCGACCGCGCTCGCGCCGCTGACGCGGTGTTGCTGGGTGCCGTTGGCGGCCCGAAGTGGGACACTATTGATCCGGCGCTGCGCCCTGAACGCGGTCTGCTGAAGATCCGTTCTGAACTGGGGCTGTTCGGCAATCTGCGTCCGGCCATCCTGTATCCGCAACTGGCGCAAGCCTCGACCCTGAAGCCTGAAGTGGTTTCCGGCCTGGATATTCTGATCGTGCGCGAGCTGACCGGCGGTATCTACTTCGGCAAGCCACGGGAGCGCACCACGCTGGAAAATGGCGAGCGTATGGCCTACGACACGCTGCCTTACAGCGAAAGCGAAGTGCGCCGCATTGCCAAGGTCGGTTTCGATATGGCAATGGTGCGTAACAAGAAGCTCTGCTCGGTCGACAAGGCCAACGTACTGGCGTCCAGTCAGCTGTGGCGTGAGGTAGTCGAAGAAGTGGCGAAGGATTACCCGGAAGTCGAGCTGTCGCACATGTACGTCGACAACGCGGCGATGCAGCTGGTCCGTGCGCCCAAGCAGTTTGACGTAATCGTTACCGACAACATGTTTGGCGACATCCTCTCCGATCAGGCGTCCATGCTCACCGGCTCCATTGGCATGCTGCCGTCGGCGTCGCTGGATGTGAACAACAAGGGCATGTACGAGCCGTGTCACGGCAGTGCGCCGGATATCGCCGGCCAAGGCATTGCCAACCCGTTGGCGACCATCCTGTCGGTCTCCATGATGCTGCGTTACAGCTTTGCGCAGGTAGCGGCAGCTGATGCCATTGAGCAGGCGGTCAGCCAGGTGCTTGATCAGGGCCTGCGCACCGGTGACATTCAGTCCGAAGGCTGCCGCAAGGTCGGCACCGTGGAAATGGGTGATGCCGTAGTAGCAGCACTGAAAAACCTGTAATCTGTTTGACTATCCATTTACGCCCGGCTTCGGCCGGGCGTATGTGTCTTTGAATCTGTTACCCCACGGGGGTTGTTGTTATGAAACAAGTTGGTTTGGTTGGTTGGCGTGGCATGGTCGGCTCTGTGCTGATGCAACGCATGCGCGACGAGAATGATTTTGCTGACATTGATCCGGTGTTTTTCACCACGTCCAACGTGGGCGGTAAGGGCCCGGATATTGGTAAAGACATTCCCGCGCTCAAGGACGCTTTTGACCTTGAAGCACTCAAGCCGATGGACGTCATCATTACCTGCCAGGGCGGTGACTACACCAGTGAGGTGTATCCCAAGCTGCGTGCTGAGGGCTGGAAAGGTTACTGGATCGACGCTGCGTCCACTCTGCGCATGGAGGACGAGGCGGTTATCGTGCTGGATCCGGTCAACCGTCGTAACATCGATCAGGCGCTGCGTGACGGGGCCAAGACGTTCGTTGGTGGCAATTGCACCGTCAGTCTGATGCTGATGGGGCTCGGCGGCCTGTTCGATCAGGGACTGGTCGAGTGGATGAGCGCGATGACCTATCAGGCCGCCAGTGGTGCTGGCGCACAGAACATGCGTGAGCTGATCAGCCAGATGGGCGCGATCAACGCGTCGGTTGCCGATCAGTTGGCTGACCCGGCCAGTGCGATTCTGGAAATCGACCGTACTGTTGCCTCGACCCTGCGCAGTGAGTCCTTTCCCGCTGACAACTTTGGCGTGCCGCTGGCTGGCAGCCTGATCCCGTGGATCGACAAGCAACTGCCCAACGGCCAGAGCCGTGAAGAGTGGAAGGCGCAGGCTGAGACCAACAAGATCATCGGTCGCAGCGGTCGCCCGATCCCGGTTGATGGCATCTGCGTGCGTATCGGCGCCATGCGTTGCCACAGCCAGGCGCTGACTATCAAGCTGAACAAAGATGTGCCGCTGGCGGACATCGAGTCCATGCTGGCTGAGCACAACCCGTGGTCCAAGGTGATTCCCAATACCAAGGAAGATACTCTGGTTGGCCTGACCCCGACTGCTGTTACCGGCACGTTGAGTGTACCGGTTGGCCGTCTGCGCAAGCTGAACATGGGCTCGCAGTATCTGTCGGCCTTTACTGTAGGTGACCAGCTGCTGTGGGGCGCCGCCGAGCCGCTGCGCCGCATGCTGCGAATTCTGCAGGAAGGTTGATCGCGGCGCGTCTGGCGCGTTTGCGGTAACGATCAGGGCATCCCGTTTCGTCGGGATGCCCTTTGTGTTTATGTAATGCATGAAATAGATGAAGGGCAGGGTATGAGCAAAGCATCAGGTGTGGCGATTGTCGGTGTCAGCAGTCTAGCGGGTGACATGCTGGTCAACATGCTGGACGAGCATGAGTACACGTTCTCCTCCGTCGCGCTGGTCGATGTTGACGACGAGGCGGGTGAGCGCCGCATGATCAAGGGCCAGAGCGTCCGGGTCGAAGCGCTCTCAAGCTTTGATTTCTCATCGGTTGCGGTTGCCATTGTGGCAGGTGACCGCGAATTCGGTCTGCAATGCATCGGCAATATCCGTGATGCCGGAGCGCTGGTTGTGGATACGACCGGACTGCTGGCCGGGCAGGGTGCCAGCGTTGTCGCCGGGGTCAATACGGCTGCTCTGGCCGATGCGGTCGGCCGCCGAGCGGTGTCCTGTCCTGATGCCCAGGTCGTGCAGAGCGCGCTGGTGCTGCAAGCGCTGGCGGGGATGTCGACGCTGCAGCGCGTGAGTGTTTCTACCTACCAATCGATGTCCACCCACAGCAAAGCGGCGGTGGAAGCACTGGCCATGCAGACCGGTCGACTGCTCAATGGTCAGCCGATTGAGAAGGGTGGTGCGCTCGACAAGCAGGCGGCGTTCAATTTGCTGCCGTGCACCAGCGATATTGACGCATCCGGTGCCAGCCGCGAGGAGCGTGATCTGGTAAATGGTGTTGTTGACGTCCTCGGGCTGAAGGATGTGCCAGTGCTGGCAAGCTGCGTCATGGTGCCGCTATTTTACGGTACCGCCCAGATGATGCAGGTCACCACGGCTGAGCCGCTGGACAGTAAAAAGGTGGGTAACATCCTGCGGCGGGTCAAGGGAATCAAGGTATTGGACAAGGAAGGGGCAGGTGGTTTTCCAACGCCGATAACGGACGCGACCGGGTCTGACGAAGTCTGGGTGGGACGTATTCGTCAGGATGCGGCCGAGCCGAACACTACTCATTTGTGGATTGTGTCTGATAATCTGCGAAAAGGTGTCGCACTTAACAGTCTGGCGATAGCCGACTTATTGATAAAAGACTATTTGTAATCGATACTTGCTAGTGTTTTTGTATCAAGCAGGTTAGGTTTTGCAGGACAAAGACCGTTTGGGCGTTACGTTGCAGCTGCAACATGCTCGGGCCGGGTGGGGAGCCTTTGGCGTAGGCCAGTCTGAGCAACAGGGTGCGTTGAGACGTGAAAAAACGATAAGAGCAAAGGATTTTCGCTATGGTTCGTAAATTGGTTATCGCTGTCGCCGCAGCAAGTGCCGTGATGTCATCCGGAATGGTTCACGCGTTGGGGGTAGGCGATATCCATCTGAACTCCGCGCTGAATCAGCCGCTGGATGCCGAGATTGATCTTACGCAGGTTCGTGACCTGTCCGGTGATGAAATCCGGACGATGCTGGCATCGCCTGATGACTTCGGGCGGGCTGGCATTGACCGAACTTTTTTCCTGACCGACCTGAAGTTCCAGCCAGTCGTAAAGCCTAATGGGCGCTCGGTCATTCGCGTCACATCAAATCGCCCCGTCAATGAGCCGTTCCTCAACTTCTTGATGGAAGTGCGCTGGCCCTCCGGGCGCGTGCTGCGTGAGTTCACCATCCTGCTTGATCCACCGATGTATCAGCCTGCGCCGGTTGTCAGCAGCTCCAGCGTCAGCGCACCAGTCTCTTCTTCTATCGCGCCTCAGGTGGCACCGGCCCGTCCGAGCCCGGAAGGACTTGCTTCTGCCGCTGCGGTATCGGCGCCGGCCTCGGCAGCGCCTTCATCGTCTTCTTCCACGCGCCCAGCCGCAGCGGCTCGCGATGGACAGTTGACAACTACGCGTTCTGACACGCTGTGGGAGCTTGCGCTACGTAACCGTCCGCAGGGTGCAAGCGTTCACCAGACCATGCTGGCGATTCAGGATCTGAATCCGAGCGCCTTCGTTAACGGTAATATCAACCAGTTAAAGGCCGGGCAGACGTTGACGCTGCCGAGCGCTGAACAGGCGACTGGTCGTACTAACGCCGAAGCCATTGCCGAGGTCGCTGCACAGAATAGCGCCTGGCGTGATCGGCGCCGTGCGCCAACGGCTGCCCAGGCGCAGGCACCGCAGCTGGATGCCCGCGAGCGTCAGTCAGCTGGTGCTGCTCCCGAGGCGGTAGACGGACAGGATTCGTTGCGTCTCGTGTCGGGCACCGAAGGTGCAGCCGCTGAAGCGGCTGGCGACCAGAGTGCGGAGGAAGGCGGTCAGCAACTGCGTGACGCACTGGACCGGACCAAGGAACAGTTGGATGCTGCTGAGCGCGAAAAGGCAGAGATGACCGATCGCCTGGGCGACGTACAAGGCCAGCTCGAAAAACTGCAGCGTCTGCTGGAACTGAAAGATGCGCAGTTGGCCGCGTTGCAGCAACAGGTTGCTGAAGCCGGTGGCGATGCGGCTGTGACTGCTGACGCTGGTGAGCCGGAGGTCGTCGCTGAGGCCGAGCAGGAAGTGGCGACAGAGGGTGATGCTGCGACTGAGGCGGACGTTGCGACCGAGGCAGAGCCGGTCGACGAAACCGTCGCCGTTGAGCCTGCTGCAGAAGAAATGGATGCGGCTGAAGAGCCAGCGAGCGAAGAGTCCACTGAGCCAGCTGTCGAGCCAGCGCCGGTTGAAGCTGCTGCTGAGGCGGAGCCGACCCCAGAGCCGGCGCCTGTTGCGCCGGTTGAGCCAGCCCCGGCCGCGGAGCCGGCGAGTGATCCGATGTCGGTCATCAAGGGCCTGATGCAGAATCAGATGTTGATGATCGGTGGTGGTGTTGTCGCTGTCCTGCTGTTGTTGCTGGTGCTGATGTCGATATCGCGCCGTAACGCCCGTCGTGAAGAAGCTATGGCTGATAACTTTATTGCCGATGCCGCTGGACAGGATGCGGACCTCAACGAGGATAGTGACGATTTCAATGTGGCCTTGGCCGACGCGGAAGGTCTGGATGCTGGTGATGAGCTGGATTTGGCTGCTGATCCGTTGGTCGAGGCCGATGCGCTGCTCGCGTACGGCAAGCCCCAGGAAGCACGAGACGTGTTGGTGGCGGCTGTTGCAGCCGATCCTCAGCGGGAAGAGTTGCGCCTGAAGTTGATGGAGGTCGAGGGGCTGCTGGATCACAGCGAAGGCTACCTTGAGCAGCGTGCTGTCGTTGTTGCCGCTGATCCCCAGTCAGCCCGGGTTGCTGAGCTTGATGCACGTTTCCCCTTGATGGCTGCCGCAGCGGCCGGTGCTGCGGCTGCTGCCGCGCAGTGGGATGAAGGTGGTTTGTCAGAGCCCGATTCGCTGACTGCAGGTGCCGATGGTGAGGCAAGCGAAGCGGATGACGACATGGACTTCGATTTCAGTGAGTTTGATCTCGGTGGTGACTCTGCTGCGCCTGCGGCCGATATTCCATTCGAAGCGGTTGCTGAAGAGCCGGCTGCCGAAGCCGAGGCCGATGGCTTTGATCTCGACTTCGACCTGGAAGACAGCACGCTCGAAGCCGCGGCTGAGAATGGCGAGCCGGCCAGTCCTCCAGCCTTTGAGCCCGAGCTGCCGAGTGACGAAGTAAAGAGCATTGAGTTGGACGATTTTGAGCTCGATGTTGATGGATTGGAACTGCCGGACGAGGAAGGTCAGTCGGCACAGGATTCAGCCGCACCGTCGCTGGAACCTGATTTTGACTTGGCGATGACAGATGAGCTGCAAGCAGATGACCTGATGGCTGACTTCGCTGCGCTGAGTGATGAAGCGCCTGAGGCCGGTGACGCTGAGCTTGGTGAGGTCTCGCTTGAGTTGTCTGACGAGGCGAGTGCACTGTCGGATGAGAGCGCTACCGAGTTCGACCTGCCTGAGGATCTTGTGTTGCCTGAAGATGTTGAGTTGCCAGCTGAGGCAGAGTTGCCGCTTGAGGATTTTGAATTGCCGGAGCTGGATGAAGGTACGCTGACTGGTGATGACGCTTCGCCAAACCCGCCGGCTGTTGATGCGCTCGACGACGAAGATGACGAGTTTGACTTCCTGTCTGGTACTGATGAGTGCGCGACTAAGCTGGACCTGGCCCGCGCCTATATTGATATGGGCGATCAGGAAGGGGCTCGGGATATCCTCAACGAGGTGATCGAAGAGGGCAATGACCAGCAGAAGCAGGAAGCTCAGAGCATGATGGAGCGTCTGGCTGATTGATGAGTGAAAACGAAGTAGCAACTGCGGCCGCCCCTGAGGCGGCCGCAGTTGTTTCAAGGGTGGCGGCCTGTGTTGAATACAAGGGCACGGCTTATCGTGGATGGCAGCGTCAGCAGCCGGGTGTTCCGAGCGTCCAGGAAGCTGTTGAGAAGGCGCTTAGCCGTGTAGCCAATCATCCGGTACAGATATTCTGCGCCGGGCGCACTGATGCGGGCGTCCATGCGTCTTGTCAGGTCATTCATTTTGACAGCGACGCGGTCCGTTCGCCGCGAAACTGGATTCACGGTGCCAATGCCAATTTGCCGGCGGATATTTCACTTAGTTGGGTAACGCCGATTGGCCTGGACTTTCATGCGCGTTTCTCTGCTGTTGCCCGGCGTTATCGCTATGTGATCTATAACGATCCGATTCGCCCGGCTCACCTTGCTCACGAAGTAACCTGGAATTATCGCCCGCTGGATGTCGCGCGTATGCGCGCTGCCGCCACGGCGCTGGTAGGCACTCATGATTTTACGTCGTATCGCGCGGTGGGCTGTCAGGCCAAATCGCCGATCAAGACTATCCACCACCTCGAATTGCTGGAGTTCGGCCGTTTTATCGTGCTGGATATTCGTGCGAATGCATTCCTGCATCACATGGTGCGCAATATTGCCGGGGTCTTGATGCAGATTGGCTGCGGTGAGCAACCGGTGGAGTGGGCACAGCAGGTGCTCGACGTGCGTGATCGGGCGCAGGGTGGTCTGACTGCGCCAGCCTACGGCTTATATCTGGTCGATGTGACCTACCCTGATTCCTTTGCTTTGCCGGGGCGTTATCTCGGGCCGCATTTCCTGTCAGCACTGCCTGATGTGGCGAACTGACGCCCATGCCTCGATCTGCTAACATCGAGCCCCTTATCGGCAGAGCTTAGGTCCATGGCACGCATAAAAATTTGCGGAATTACCCGGGTCGAGGACGCACTGGCGGCGGCTGAGGCCGGTGCTGATGCGATCGGGCTGGTGTTTTACGCGCCTAGTCCTCGAGCCGTTGATGCCCGTCAGGCTGCTCACATTGTGGCCGCGTTGCCACCGTTTGTGACGACTGTCGGGCTGTTTGTGGATGCTGAACCGGATGCTGTGCGTGAAGTGCTCTCTCAGGTTCCACTCGATGTGCTGCAGTTTCATGGCGACGAAACTGACGAGTATTGCCGCCAGTTTGGGAGACCGTTCCTGAAAGCCGTCCGGGTGCAGAATGCCGAGCAACTGACCGACGTTGCGGCCCGTTGGCCCGGTGCCAGCGGCATCTTGCTTGACAGCTACAAGCCGGGCGTACCGGGTGGTACCGGCGAGGTATTTGACTGGCGCCTGGTGCCGGTCAAGCGTGACTGGAACCTGGTATTGGCCGGGGGCCTAACAGCAGACAATGTGCATCAGGCGATCCGTGAAATGTGCCCTTGGGCCGTTGACGTCAGTGGTGGCGTTGAGGCGAGCAAGGGCATCAAGGATGTGGCAAAAATTAACGCGTTTGTACAAGAGGTGAAGCGTGTCTGACTCCAACCCCATCGATTATTCCGCGGTCCCTGACGCGCGCGGCCACTTTGGCCCCTATGGCGGTCGTTTTGTCTCCGAGACGTTGATGGAGGCGCTGGACGAGCTGGAAAATGTGTACCGCAAGCTGTCTGCCGATCCCGAGTTTCAGGCCGAATTTGATCGTGATCTGGCCCACTACGTTGGTCGCCCGTCGCCGCTGTACTTTGCTGAGCATCTGACCGAGAAGGTTGGCGGAGCAAAGATCTATTTGAAGCGCGAGGACCTTAATCACACCGGCGCGCACAAGGTGAATAACACCATTGGTCAGGCACTGCTGGCCAAGTTTATGGGCAAGCCACGAGTGATTGCCGAAACCGGTGCCGGTCAGCACGGCGTCGCTACTGCCACCGTCGCGGCGCGTCTGGGCCTGAAGTGTCAGGTTTATATGGGCGCCGAGGATGTGCGTCGCCAGGCGCTGAACGTTTACCGTATGAAACTGCTTGGAGCGGAAGTCATCCCCGTCACCTCCGGCTCCCGCACGCTGAAAGACGCGATGAACGAAGCTATGCGTGATTGGGTGACCAATATCGACGACACCTTCTACATTATCGGCACGGTTGCCGGGCCGCATCCGTATCCGGAACTGGTGCGTGATTTTCAGTGCGTGATTGGTCGCGAAGCGCGTCAGCAGTGCCTGGAGCAGGCCGGCCGCTTGCCCGATGCACTGGTCGCCTGTGTTGGCGGTGGCTCCAACGCTATTGGCCTGTTTCATCCGTTCCTTAACGATGAGAGTGTCCGTATGTACGGCGTCGAGGCGGGTGGTCACGGTATCGAAACCGGAGAACACGCAGCGCCACTGAGCGCCGGCAAGCCCGGTGTTCTGCACGGCAATCGGACGTACCTGATGTCCGACGAGGCGGGGCAGATCATCGAGACGCATTCCGTGTCCGCGGGCCTGGACTACCCGGGTGTTGGTCCCGAGCACAGCTGGCTGAAGGATATCGGCCGGGTTGATTATGTCGATGCAACTGATGGTGAGGCGCTGCACGCTTTCCGTGAGTTGACCCGCGTCGAAGGTATCATGCCGGCGCTGGAGTCCAGTCATGCAGTTGCTTACGGTATGAAGCTGGCGGCAACCATGAGCCCGGACCAGATCATCGTGATCAACCTGTCCGGTCGTGGTGACAAGGATATTCACACCGTCGCCAGTATTGACGGCATCAGCATTTAAAAGAGACGTTCATGAGCCGAATTGAAGCCCGTTTTTCCGCTTTGCAGGCTGCTGGTCGCAAGGCGCTTATCCCTTACATTACTGCTGGTGATCCGACGCCGGAGGTGACGCTGCCGCTGATGCACGACCTGGTCGCGGCGGGTGCCGATGTTATCGAGCTGGGCATTCCGTTTTCCGATCCGATGGCCGATGGTCCGGTTATCCAACTGGCGATGGAGCGTGCTCTGGCGCATCACGTTAGCCTGAGCCAGGTACTCGAGATGGTGCGCCAGTTCCGCAGTCGCGATGCTGAAACGCCGGTCGTGTTGATGGGCTATCTGAACCCGATCGAGAAAATGGGTTACGAACAGTTTGCCAAGGCTGCAGCCGATGCCGGGGTTGACGGCGTGTTGACCGTTGACCTGCCGCCGGAAGAGGCGACTGACGTTGTTCCTCTGTTCAAGGGCCAGGGGCTGGACACTATCTTTCTGCTTGCGCCGACTACAACGGCTGAGCGTGCGCGCAGGATTTGTGAGCAGGCAAGCGGTTATGTCTATTATGTTTCTCTGAAAGGTGTGACCGGGTCCAGTGCTTTGGACGTCACCGATGTAGCTAAGAAACTGGACATGCTGCGCACGGTGACCGATCTGCCGATTGGTGTTGGCTTTGGTATTCGTGATGGCGCCACGGCAGCAGCGGTGGCCGAGGTCGCGGATGGTGTGGTGGTGGGCTCGGTGCTGGTCAGTCAGATTGCCGCCAATGCGGAGAATCCGGACCAGGCACGAGCGGCTATCGCCGCGATCGTGGCTGAAATGCGCAGTTCAATGGACCGCTGAACAATGCTCTGTGCCTTCGTTTGACGAAGGGCAGGCTGACAAGACAATTTCAGAGAAGGAAAGGCGATGAGCAACTGGTTGGTGGACAAACTGATTCCCTCCATCGTGCGCTCCGAAGCACAGAAAAGCAGCGTACCCGAGGGGCTCTGGCGTAAATGCCCGTCCTGTGATGCGGTGCTGTACCGGCCCGAGCTGGAGAAAAATCTGGATGTCTGCCCAAAGTGCAGCCACCACCTGCGCATTGGTGCACGTCGTCGTCTGGATATCTTTCTCGATCCGGAAGATCGCACTGAGTTGGGAGCAGAGCTGGAGCCGGTAGACCGTCTCAAGTTCCGCGACAGCAAGAAGTACAAGGATCGTCTTGCCGCAGCCCAGAAGGCAACCGGAGAGAAAGATGCGCTGGTCGTCATGCAGGGTAAGCTCAAAGGCGCGCCTATTGTAGCCAGCGCGTTCGAGTTCAACTTTATGGGTGGCTCGATGGGCAGTGTGGTCGGGGCACGTTTCGTGCGTGGCGCTGAGGCTGCACTGCGTGATCGCGTGCCTTATGTCTGCTTCTCTGCCTCCGGTGGTGCGCGCATGCAGGAAGCGCTGTTCTCACTGATGCAGATGGCAAAGACCAGTGCCGCGCTGGCGCGCCTGCGTGAAGAAGGCATCCCGTTCGTCTCGGTTATGACCGATCCGGTTTATGGCGGTGTGTCGGCAAGTCTGGCGATGCTGGGCGACCTGAATGTGGCTGAGCCCAATGCGTTGATCGGTTTTGCCGGCCCGCGTGTTATCGAGCAAACCGTGCGTGAGAAGCTGCCTGCCGGATTCCAGCGCAGTGAGTTTCTGCTGGAGCACGGGGCACTGGATATGATCGTGTCCCGCATGGAGATGCGCGACCGACTGGCCAGCCTGCTGGCCATGATGACTGGCGCACCGGCACCCGCTCCGGCACCTGAGGCAGAGGTTGCCGACGAGGCCTGATGTCGCAACGTAGTCTTGCCGAATGGCTGGCCGTGCTGGAGGCCTTGCATTCCAGCGAAATCGACATGGGGCTGGATCGAGTACGTGCGGTCGCGGAGCGACTGGACGTGCTCCGTCCGGCCCCGCGTGTTTTTACCGTCACCGGTACCAATGGCAAGGGGTCGACCTGTGCCGCACTGGAGTCGTTGCTGCGAGCCAGTGGTATGCGCACCGGATGCTACACCTCTCCGCATCTGCTCCAATACAATGAGCGCATCCGTCTAAATGGGGACTTGGCAGACGATCAGTCGATCTGTGCCGCCTTTGCTGCCATTGACCAGGCGCGCGGTGATATTTCCCTGACTTACTTTGAGTTCGGCACGCTGGCCGCGTTCTGGTTGTTCCAGCGTGCCGAGCTGGATGCTGTCGTGCTGGAGGTTGGTCTGGGCGGGCGCCTGGATGCGGTCAACGTGGTGGATGCGGATGTGGCGGTAGTCACCAGCATCGGCCTGGATCATCAGGAATACCTGGGCTCGACCCGTGAGTCGGTCGCGTTCGAGAAGGCTGGCATCATGCGCGCAGGGCATCCGGTTGTCAGTGGCGAGCGAGACCTGCCTGCGACCTTCACCGATGCGGTTACCCGGCTTAACTGTCAGCTGTATGTGCGTGATCGCGATTTTGCGGTTCAGGCAGTCGGTGATGGTAACTGGGTCGTCGAAGGCGTTGACGGGGCTGGCAGGGCGCGGCGACTCCAGCTGCCTGCAGTCGGCCTGCCGCGGGATAATCTGGCTGTGGCGCTACAGGCGTTTTGGGCAGCCGGTCTTGACCTTGCTGATGCGCAAATCGGCCTGGCCTTGCAGTCTGCCAGCGCTACTGGGAGGCTGGAAGCGCGGCAGGTAATGTGGCATGGCAGCTGTCGTGATCTGCGACTGGATGTCGGTCATAACCCGCATGCTGCACGGTTTCTGGCAGAAAGTCTGCGTGCCGATGCGACGCGTCACCGGGTAGCGGTGTTTGGCTTGCTGGCTGACAAGGACCTTGATGGCGTGGTGGCTGAACTGCACGGGATGTTTACGAAGTGGTTCACCGCACCCTTGCCAAGCCCTCGGAGCAGACCGGCTCAGGTGTTGAGTGCGGGACTGACTGCGGCTGGCGAGTGTGCTCTGAGCTGTCATTCTATTGCGCAGGCGATCGAGCAGGCCCTGGATAGCACCGATGCCGGTACGGAAGTTGTGATATTCGGGTCGTTTTTCTCCGTCGCCGAAGCCATACTCTGGCTATCTGAACATGCCGGAGTATCTGAGGATGGATGAAGGTCTGAAGCAACGCATCATTGGCGCAGTTGTGCTGATCATTGCCGCGGTGGTGTTTTTGCCGATGTTGCTGTCGGGGCAGGACGAGACCGTGCAGGTTGAAGTCGAAGTGCCTGAGGCGCCGGTTCTGGATTCGCAACTGATGGAGCCTGTTGCACCGGCCGCATTGCCGGAACCGGCGGCTGTACCGGAGATGCCTGCTTCTCTGTCAGAAGCTCCACCAGACGTGCCTGCTCCTGCTGTTGCCGAGTCTGCTCCGGCCCCGGCTGTGGAGCCGGAGCCCGAGGCTGAGCAACCGGCGCCTGCTGCTGTAACCGCTACGGGCGATTGGGTAATTCAGTTGGGCAGCTTTTCGAGCGCAGCGAATGCTGAAGGCCTCAGCAAGGACCTGCGTACCCAGGGGTACAACGCTTATACCCACAGCGCAACGGTGCAGGGCAAGCCCATCACCCGGGTCTACGTCGGCCCGCTGGCCAGCCGCGAGGCGGCGAATCGGCTGCGTGACGAGCTGGAGCGCAAGCGCGGTAGTAAAGGGTTTGTTGTCGCTTTTGATGCGGACAGCGGTCGAGACTGATTCTGCTGTTTCGATGGGCGGTGCAGCTCTGCTAGAATGGCGGCCTTTGTAGAACAGGGTACTTAATCGTGTCTTTGACCTGGGTTGACTGGGCTATCGTTGCCATCATTGCAGTCTCGGCCCTGATCAGCCTGACCAGAGGCTTCGTCAAGGAAGCACTGTCCCTGCTGACGTGGATTATTGCAGGACTGGTTGCCTGGCTGTTCGGTGGCGCACTTGCTGAGCTGCTGGTGCCCTACATCGAAACTCCTTCCCTGCGGGTTATCGCCGCGTGCTCCATTCTATTTGTCATGACGCTGTTGCTGGGCGGGCTGGTTAACTATCTGATCAGTCAGTTGGTCAAGGCAACCGGTCTCAGCGGTACTGACCGCTTTCTTGGCATGGTTTTCGGCGCAGCGCGTGGTGCGCTGCTGGTGGTAGTCGCAGTCGGTTTATTGAGCCTGGCCCCCGTTGAGGCGGATGCCTGGTGGCGTGAATCGGTGGTGATTCCCCATTTTCTGCTGGTCGCTGACTGGTCGAAAAATCTCATTCTGCAAATGGCGGGTCGCTGATCCGGCACTCCCGGACAGAGCCGCCCTTAATCGAGAAGGTACTCAGGCATGTGTGGCATTGTTGGCATAGTGGGCAAATCGAACGTCAATCAGGCGCTCTATGATGCCTTGACCGTCCTGCAGCATCGCGGCCAGGACGCCGCCGGCATTGTAACCAGCGATCAGGGGCGGCTGTTCCTGCGCAAGGATAACGGGCTGGTACGTGATGTGTTTCATCAGCGCCACATGCAACGTCTGATCGGCCAGATGGGCATCGGTCACGTCCGTTATCCGACTGCAGGCAGCTCCAGTTCTGCCGAGGCGCAGCCGTTTTACGTGAACTCCCCCTATGGTATTACCTTGGCGCACAACGGGAACCTGACCAACGTTGAGCAGCTGTCGCGTGAAATCTACGAGTCTGACCTGCGTCACGTGAATACCACCTCCGACTCCGAAGTGCTGCTGAACGTATTTGCCCATGAGCTGGCCGTGCGTAACAAGCTGCAGCCCACTGAGGAGGACGTATTCGCTGCCGTCAGTCAGGTGCATAAGCGTTGCCGCGGTGGTTATGCGGTGGTGGCGATGATCACTGGATACGGCATCGTCGGCTTCCGAGACCCCAACGCAATTCGGCCGATTGTCTTTGGCCAGCGTCATACCGACGAAGGTGTCGAGTATATGATTGCATCCGAGAGCGTGGCGTTGGACGTGCTTGGCTTCACCCTGATTCGCGATCTGGCACCGGGTGAGGCTGTTTACATTACTGAGGATGGCCGCCTGTATACCCGCCAATGCGCGGAAAGTTCACAGTACTCGCCGTGTATTTTTGAGCACGTTTATCTGGCGCGGCCTGACTCGTTGATGGACGGTGTGTCGGTCTACAAGGCGCGTCTGCGCATGGGTGAGAAGCTGGCAGACAAGATCCAGCGCGAGCGCCCCGACCACGGCATCGATGTAGTCATTCCGATTCCCGATACCAGCCGCACCTCGGCACTTGAGCTGGCCAACCAGTTGGGCGTCAAGTTCCGTGAAGGGTTCGTCAAGAACCGATACATCGGTCGTACCTTTATCATGCCAGGCCAGGCTGCGCGCAAGAAGTCGGTGCGCCAGAAGCTGAACGCTATCGATCTCGAGTTCCGCGGCAAGAACGTGTTGCTGGTCGATGACTCGATCGTGCGCGGCACCACCTGCAAGCAGATCATTCAGATGGCCCGTGAAGCGGGCGCGAAGAAGGTGTTTTTCTGTTCCGCTGCACCGGCAGTGCGCTACCCGAATGTGTACGGCATCGATATGCCGAGTGCTCACGAATTGATTGCTCATGGCCGTACCACAGACGAGGTTGCCGAGCTGATCGGCGCAGACTGGCTGATCTATCAGGATCTTGATGACCTGAAAGATGCTGTTGGTGGTGGCAAGGTCAAGATCGAGCACTTCGATTGCGCGGTCTTCGATGGCGAATACGTGACTGGCGACGTCAATGAACAGTATCTGGACCGTATCGAGCAAGCGCGCAACGACGCTGCCAAGTCGACTGGCCAGCGAGTCAGCGCGATCATCGATCTGCATAACAACTGATGCTGAGTGGCGGCGCGGGCTGCCACTGGATGAATGAGGTTCTCGAATGACCGAAGAATGGCAGGCCGGCCGACTGGACAGCGATCTGGACGGCGTTGGCTTTGATACCCTGGCGGTGCGCGCCGGTCAGCGTCGTACACCGGAGGCAGAGCACGGCGAGGCGCTGTTCCTGACTTCCAGCTACGTGTTTCGTAGTGCTGCTGACGCCGCAGCGTGTTTTGCCGGTGAGACCAGCGGCAATGTTTACTCACGCTATATGAATCCGACCGTACGGACCTTCGAAGAGCGTATTGCGCTCATGGAAGGCGGCGAGCAGGCGGTTGCTACCGCCTCCGGTATGGCGGCCATTCTGACAACAGTGATGAGCCTGTGCTCGGTCGGCGACCATATTCTGGTATCTCGCAGCGTATTCGGTGCCACCGTCACCCTGTTTGAAAAGTACTTCAAGCGCTTTGGCATTGAAGTGGATTACGTGCCGTTGACGGATACGGCGGCCTGGCGCGTGGCCTGCAAACCAAACACCCGGATGTTCTTCATGGAGTCTCCGTCCAATCCGCTGGCTGAGCTGGGTGACATCGGCGCGTTGGGCGCGATTGCCCGTGAGCAGGGGGCTTTGCTGGTGGTCGACAACTGCTTCTGTACGCCGGCGCTGCAGAAGCCGCTGGCATTGGGCGCGGATATCGTCGTGCATTCTGCCACCAAGTACATTGATGGTCAGGGCCGCAGCATGGGCGGGGTGGCGGTCGGCCGTCGTGAGCACATGCAGGAGCTGGTGGGCTTTTTGCGGACGGCTGGACCGACCCTCAGCCCGTTCAATGCCTGGGTATTCCTCAAGGGGCTGGAAACGCTGCGCCTTCGTATGCGTGCCCATTGCGAGTCGGCGCAGCAGATTGCCGAGTGGCTTGAGCAGCGCCCGGAAGTTGAATGTGTTTACTACGCGGGTTTGCCGTCACATCCGCAGCACGCACTGGCCAAGGCACAGCAGAGTGCTTTTGGTGCGGTGGTGAGCTTCGAGTTGAGGGGTGGGCGAGAGGCTGCCTGGCGTTTCATCGATGCGACCCGGCTGGTTTCCATTACTGCCAACCTGGGCGACGCAAAGACCACTATCACTCACCCGGCGACCACCACCCATGGCCGTCTGAGTGTCGAGGCCCGCGAAGCGGCGGGTATCCGTGAGGGCCTTATTCGTCTGGCTATCGGGCTGGAGGAGCTCACAGATATCAAGGCTGATCTACAGCGCGGTTTCGACGCCCAGAGCTGAGTTGTTTGCGCGGTTGCGTGTTTGGTCACATCAAGGCCGGAGAGTGATTCGCTCTTCGGCCTTTTTGGTTTAGCGTCCTTCGTGCCGCAGGGATACCGCTGGAGTGATGTTCCTTCAGTGCGGCGTTTATTAATTACACGGAGGAAGATATATGCGTCGTCTTGTTGCTGCATTGGGCCTGGCCCTGAGTGTACTGCTGGTATCGCCGAGCTGGGCGCAGGAAGCGTCCGGGCCTACGGTCAATATCAACACCGCAGGGGCTGCCGAAATTGCCGAGGTATTGCAGGGTGTGGGACAGGCCAAGGCTGATGCCATCGTCGCCTATCGCACCGAGCATGGCGCCTTTGCCTCGGTAGAGTCTCTGGCGGAGGTGAAGGGTATCGGGGCCAGCACGCTGGCAAACAACCAAGGGCGGATTGTCCTGGAGTAGCGGTTGTGACGGCGCCTTCGGGCGCCGTCTGTTGTTTCAGGTTCGCAGACGGCTGACGGCTTCAGTCAGTTGATGTGCCAGCTTGGCCAGTTGGTCACTGGTATCAGCGCTTTGTGCGGTTTGCTCTACGGTGCGCTCGGTGACGTCGCGAATCTCCACTACGCTCTGGGTGATGGCATCGGCAGCCATACTTTGTTGCTCTACCGCCGAGGCTATTTCGCTATTGCCCTCGCTGATCTGACTCACGGCGTCAGCGATCTCCTGCAATGATTCACCTGCGTCTGCAACTTGCTGCACCGAGTCGTGGGTCAGGCTGGCACTGGCCTGCATGTCTTCAACGGCAACCTCGGTTCCACCCTGCAGCGCCTCGATCATGCGCTGAATATCATCCGTCGAATTTTGCACTCGCTGGGCCAGCGCGCGCACCTCATCTGCCACGACAGCGAAACCGCGGCCAGATTCGCCAGCGCGTGCTGCTTCAATGGCGGCGTTCAAAGCCAGCAAATTGGTTTGTTCGGCAATCTCGCGAATGACACGCACCACGCCACTGATCTCCTGACTGTGGGTCGACAGCTGGTGCATGTGCTCGGTGCAACGGTCAATACTGGTGACCAGCCCAGTGATGGTCTTGCGAACCTGATAGACCTGATCACGACCACGGGTTGCGAGGGTATTGGCTTGATTCGACTGGTCGCGGGAAAGTGAGGTGCTGCCCGCAATGTCCTGCACGGTAGCGCTCATTTCATTTACTGCGGCGGCGACCTGGTCGGTTTCCCCCTGCTGGACGATCATTCCGTCTCGCATGCGGATCATGGTGTCGGCCAGCCCGCGGGAGCGTTGATCGAGCTCCAATGCTGCCTGGCGAACCGCGCCGACGACTTTCTGTTGTGCTTCCTGCATTGCATTGAATGCGCGCGCCATGGAGCCGACCTCGTCATGTGCACTGCAGGGCGCGCGGAGGGTCAGGTCGCCGCTGTTCTCGACGGCCAGCATGACGTCGCGCAGGGTGATGATGTGGCGAGTAATGAACAGAATGAGTAATTGGGAGAAAAACAGCACCATCAGCATAAGGACTGTCACTACCCCTGCGTAGAGAGGCGCGCGCTCTATCAATAGAGCGATGAAGCCCAGGTGCTCGACGGCCAGCGCTCGGCCATCACTGGCGGTCCAGGCACCGGTGTATCGTTGTTGATCGGAGCCTAACTGGCTTGCTTCCAGCCATCGCCCCGGCGCCGGTTGTGCGCCATTTGGCAGTGTAATCCAGTTTAGTCCGTGAACCTTGCCGTTGGCTGGTTGCTCGCTGGCGAGTACCTGAGCCAGTTCCTGTCGCGTTTGCTCAATACTGTGTTGCTCAACCCAGATGGCGACCAGTACGAGCATCAGAGTCGCAGCGAAGGCGACGCCGTTTAATGCCCAGAACTTGAATTTTAGCGGCAGGTTCTTGAAGGATTGCATGCATACTCCAAAGCATGTTTGAACAGTTGACCGTCCAGGCACGCGGAAAAAGGGCGCCAGTATCTGTCGTCACTCTGATATATCGGTTGATCCCGGTCAAACTTGAAGCTTTCCCGCGGGGTAGACGCTACGGCAGGGCGCGAGCGCATCGGTTATACTGCGTGCAACTTCAGGGCCTTTCCTTTGACGTGTGCGAAAAATCGCCACGCAGCGTTACCGGATCTGCCCAGGGAATCACCATTGCCTGTGCCCCATCGCCCGACTTGGCGAGGTTTTTCGTTTCTTGACGAAGCGGAGCAGGCCCCAGGAAAGACTGCACATGACCCCTGCGCTGACGCAACCTGTGATGATTGACGACGATGCCGAGCTGGCTCGTAGCTGTACCCAATGGCGAAAGCTGCCCTTTGTTGCGGTGGATACCGAGTTCGTTCGCACTGAGACCTTTTACCCTATTGCGGGGCTCATTCAGATCGGTGACGGCGAACGCGCGACCTTGATTGATCCTTTGAAGATTACTGATTGGTCGCCTTTTGTTGCCCTGTTACAGGACCTGTCGGTGGTAAAGGTATTGCACGCTTGCAGCGAAGACCTGGAGGTCTTCTCCCGCCTGTGTGGTGCGATGCCGGTTCCGCTATTCGATACTCAGCTTGCGGCAGCCTTTCTCGGGATGGATTTCTCGATGGGGTACTCGCGTCTGGTCAGTGCGCTGCTGGATATAGACCTGCCGAAGGATGAGACGCGTTCAGACTGGTTGCAGCGGCCGTTGAGTGAGGCGCAGATTGAGTATGCTGCGCGTGATGCCCAACACTTGGCCGAGATTTACCATATTCTTGGGCCCCGTATTGCGGATGCAGGGGTTGCTGACTGGCTGTTTGCGGACACCGCAGAGCAGGTTGCTGCTTCCGGCCAGAGCATTGATCCCGATCTCGCCTACACCCAGGTCAAGCAGGCGTGGCGGTTAAAACCCGCTGAGCTAGCAGTCCTGCGCGTGCTTGCGGCCTGGCGTGAGCGCGAGTCCAAGGCGCGGAACGTGGCCCGTAACCGATTGCTGCGCGAGCGCACTCTGTGTCCTTTGGCCCAGCGTCAGCCCGACACCCTTCAGGCCCTTTCGCGTATTGAGGACATGCATCCGCGCACGGTGCGCCATGAAGGTGAGACGTTGCTCCAACTGATCCGCCAGGGCCGTGCTGTTGCACCTGCTGAGTATCCGCAGACCCTGCCGGAACCGCTGCCGTCTGCTGCAAACCGCCTGCTGAAGGTGTTGCGCAAGGTTGGGCAACAGGAAGCAGAGAAGCGGGGGATTGCCGCCGAAATCATGCTGCGCAAGAAGGTGCTGGAGGCCATGGTGCGCACCGGTTTCCCCAATGGCCCTTATCGGCTGCCCGATGAGCTGTTTGGCTGGCGTCGTGAGCTGATGGGCGAGGCATTGCTCAAGGCCGCCAACAGTGCGGTGGAGGTAGTTGAATGAAGGTTTTGTGTTCCATTTTTCGCAGCACCAAGAAACAGGGTATGTACCTGTACGTGCCGCGTGAAAAAGGGCTGAGTGATCTGCCAGACGCCTTGCTACAGCTCTTTGGCAAAGGCGAGCACGCTATGGATCTGGTGCTGCACGAAGAGCGCAAGCTGGCACAGGAGGATATCCTGACGGTACTGGATAACCTCAGGGAGCAGGGCTTTCACCTGCAGATGCCGCCGCAGGAGGACGACTACATTCAGCATCTGCCGCCGGAGTTGCTTAATCGCAATGACCCGGTCTAGCGTCTGAACCGCGTCCTTTCAAAAAGCCGTCGCCATCGCGACGGCTTTTTTGTTTGTGCGCCCGACGTCTGGTTGTTGACACATTTTGTAACCAAGTCATATTGTGTGCATTGCTTACTATAAGTGGTGCTTTCATATGCTTGCCAAGCCCCGATTCGGCTTTCTGATCGCCGATGTCTATCGCCTGCTCAGGCGCACTTTTCAGTCAGAGCGCGGTGACCACTCCCTCACTCAGGCGCAGTCGCGTGTGCTGGTTTACATCGCCCGCAGTCAAGGTATCCGCCAGGTTGAGCTGGCGGAGGTTCTGGAAATCAAACCAATTACGTTGACCCGTCTGCTTGATCAACTGGAAGCGCTGGGGCTGATTGAGCGGCGCAAGTCCCCCATCGACCGTCGCGCGTTCCAGCTATACCTGCGCCCCGCAGCAGAGCCTTATATCGCGATGTTCGAACAGCTAAGCGAGTCGATCACGGCAAGGGTGCTTGATGGCCTGAGTGATGACGAGATCGCCGTACTGATGAAGGCGCTCACCCATATCCGCGAACGCCTGCTCGTCTGAGCAGGACTCTGATCGTGACCTACGGAAGTTCATTGCATGACTGACAATACCGATAACCCGAAAACTCCTCGAACCGCTTCATCCGGCAGGCGGCGTTTCTTGCTGATGTTCATGCTGCCGGGCTTGCTGCTGACGGGAGGTGCGCTTTTTTACCTCAATGGCGGACGCTACGTCGAAACTGAGAATGCCTACGTGCGCGCCGACAAGGTGCCGGTGAGCGCAGAAGTTTCCGGCATGGTCACCGACGTGCTGGTAAAGGAAAACCAACTGGTCGAGACCGGGCAGCCGCTGTTCCGTATCGATGCCGCCCCGTTTGAGATCGCCGTCAGTAAGGCTGAAGCGCAGCTCGCCCAGGTGCGTACTGATTTGGCTGCGCTCAAGGCCAACTACCGGGAGACCCAGGCACAACTGGTGCTCAAGCGCACTCGCGCCAATTTCGCCGGCAGGGAAGAGCAGCGGCAGTCGAGCCTGTTGAGCAAACAGTACATTTCTGCTGCTGCTTTTGATGATGCGCAGCAGGCCAACGATTTGGCGCGTCAGGAAGTGACTGTGCTGCAACAGGAGCTGGAGCGCCTCGCACAAATGCTGGGCGGCAGTGTCGACACGCCGGTCGAGGAGCACCCGCGTTATCTTGCTGCGCAGGCAGAACTGGACGAAGCAAAGTTGAATCTGCGCCGTACCACGGTCTTGGCATCGTTGCCGGGGATTGTCAGCAATCTACCGAAGCTAGGCCAATATCTGCATGCGGGCAGCATCGCTGCGTCACTGGTCGGTTCGGAGAATCCTTGGGTGGAAGCGAATTTTCCGGAAACCGATCTGACCTACGTTCGCCCCGGGCAGGATGTTGAAGTGCATATTGATGTCTATCCCGACGTGGTCTGGCATGGGGTGGTTGAAAGTCTCAGTCCTGCTACGGGTTCCGAGTTCTCGGTTATCCCGGCGCAGAATGCCACTGGTAACTGGGTCAAGATCGTGCAACGGGTACCCGTTCGCATCCGCCTGCAGCCCGAGGAAGGCAGCCCGGCGCTGCTGGCAGGGCTGAGTAGCCTGGTTGAGGTGGATACCGGTCATCGCCGCAGCCTGCTTGGCTGGTCGTTGTGAGGCTACCGGCATGAACGCGGAAGCGGTGCAGGGTGATAACGTGGCGATGAGACGTGGCTTGATTACGTTATCGGTGATGCTGGCGACCATCATGCAGGCGCTGGATACCACGATTGCCAACGTCGCGTTGCCCCATATGCAGGGCAGTATGGGGGCCACCCAGGACCAGATTTCCTGGGTTCTGACCTCGTACATCGTGGCCGCAGCCATCTGTATGCCGCTGACCGGCATTCTCAGCAGTCACTTCGGACGCAAGCGGGTGCTGCTCAGTGCGGTGGTAGGGTTCACCCTGGCTTCGATGCTGTGCGGTGCAGCCCAGAGTCTTGATCAGATTGTATTGTTTCGTTTGCTGCAAGGTGTTTTCGGCGCTTCTCTGGTGCCGCTATCGCAATCGGTCATGCTTGATACCTACCCGCCAGAGAAACACGGCTCGGCGATGGCTGTGTGGGGTGTTGGGGTGATGGTTGGTCCCATTCTCGGGCCATCGCTGGGCGGCTGGTTGACGGAGTACTACAACTGGCGCTGGGTGTTCTACATCAATGTGCCATTTGGCATTCTGGCCTGGCTGGGGCTGGTTGCCTTTCTGCCGGAAACCGAGACCAACCGTGGTCGGCGTTTTGATCTGACGGGTTTTTTGCTTCTGGCGCTGGGTATCGGTGCGCTACAGATGATGCTGGACCGGGGAGAGACTCTGGACTGGTTTGCCAGCTCTGAAGTCTGGATCGAGGCGGTTCTGGCCGTACTCGGTATGTACCTGTTTGTGGTGCATATCATGACCCGCCGCGAGCACCCCTTTCTTGAGCCGCAGATGTTCAGGGACCGCAATCTCTCGGTCGGGCTGATGATGATTTTTGTTGTCGGTATCATCCTGCTTGCGACCATGGCGCTGTTGCCACCTTTTCTGCAGAACCTGAAGCATTATCCGGTGATCGATGTGGGGCTGGTACTGGCGCCCCGTGGCGTCGGCACCATGGTTGCGATGATGATCGTCGGCCGGTTGTCGGGACGGGTGGATGCGCG
>NZ_PPSK01000003.1 GCF_002903165.1 Halopseudomonas oceani | reverse complement strand
AGCTGTCGGTAACGCTACCGTTGAGATCGCCGACTAGCCCACCTATATAGCTATATGCGCCAGTCACGTTGCCCGTTGCGTAGCTGCGGTCGATGCTGCCATTCATCACACCGACGAGGCCGCCGATGTTATCCGTCTGGCCCGTTACAGTGGCGGTGGAGTAGCTATCGGTAATCTGGCCGCTCATCATACCCACCAGCCCGCCAGTCTTGTTGATAGAGTCCAGGGTGCCACTACTGTGGCTGTGTTCAATGGTGCCGTTGAAGGCTCCCGCCAATCCACCGCTGATGCCGCTTGTAGAGACAATATCGCCTTGTACCGAGCTGTGGCTGATGCGACTGTTATTAGTCCCACTACCAACGAGCCCGCCAACTGAGCTTTGTCCGGTGATGGTGGTGTTAGTCAGCCCGATATTGCTGATCTGGCTAGCTGAGATCACCCCAAACAGGCCGACGTAATTGGTATTGGGTCGGTTGATGGTCAGGCCGTTGATAATATGACCCTGGCCATCAAAGCTGCCGGTATAACGGTTAGACCAGTCCCCAATAGGCACAAACCCCGCACCGCCATTCCAGTTGGCGGTGCCGCTGGCGTCGATATCGTTGCTCAGTGCGAAGTGGCTGCTTAACAGGCTGCGTGAGGCGATGCCCTGCAGGCCGTAGAGATCAACAATCTGATAAGCGTTGCCCTCACTGCCGTCACCGCCGTTGGCGCGCAGGAAGCTGGCATTGGTGGTGTTGAGTTGGAAATCCCGGGCAGAAAAGTCTGCCAGTGTAGCGCCCAGCTGGCTCCAGGCGCCGCTTTGCAGATTAAAGGTGCCGACGTTGACGGCGCCGCCTGCGCTGATCGCACCACCTGCGTTGAGGGTCAGGCCGCCGTTGGTCGCGGTGATGGCTTCATTGATCTGAATGTCGTTGTGGGCATCCAGCGAGAGGGTGGTGTTGGCGCTCCAGCTCACTGCACCGTTGACGTACATATCGCCGGGCTCGGTGCCGTCGTCGACGGTGGCCAGTGTGACATTGCTGTATTCCAGATTGTCGCTGAGGGTTATGGCACCAATGCTGCTTTCGGTTGGCAGGTCAATGCTGTCGGTAATGTAAAAATCGGTCGGGTCGATCAGCCATTCACCGGTGTTGCCATTGTTGGCCTTGGTGGTGACCTGGGTGCCGCCAGCGATTTTGACGTGGGCGCCGGAGGTGTCGATAAAACCGCCGTCGCCGCTGTCCGGGGCGGAGGCGTCCAGCGTGCCGGCGACGTTGACCGTGCCGCCGTTAAAGCCACCCTTGAGCACGATGGTGCCGCTGTGGTTTTCCAGGGTTTGTGCCTCAATCATCCCGGTGTTGTTGACCACGGTTTGCAGCACCGCATCGGTGGCGTTGGCGGTCATCACCACCTGGCCGCCGTTGGCGCGAACCAGTTGGTGGTTCTCCGCCAGTGCATTCAGGGTGCCTTCATCCACGGTCACGTTGAGCAGGCCGTCACCGGCAAAGTCCAGGGTGATCTTGTCGCCGGCCGCTAGTGCCACCGTGCCCTGATTGGCCTGAATAATGCCGTGGTTGCTTACCTGCCCGCCGAGCAGGGCGACTGCGCCCTGGTCGGCATTGAGGGTGCCGCGGTTGATTACTGCGGCGTTGTTGCCGTCGCCGCTGAACTGGTAATTGCCATCGTTGAAGTCTTCATCACTGAGACTCAAGGTCGAGGCCACCAGCGCCCCCACGTTGACCGCCGCCCCCTGACCAAACAGCACGCCGTTGGGGTTGACCAGAAACACCTTGCCGTTGGCGTTGAGGTTGCCGTAGATCGCCGAGGCGTCTTCGCCGATCACCCGGTTCAGCGCTACCGAGTTGCTGCCCGGCTGGTAGAAGTTGACCGTATGGCCCGCGCTAATATCGAAGCTGTCCCAGTTGGTGATCAGCCTGTCACTGTTCTGCTGCACGTTCAGGCTGTTGCCATCCTGGCTGATGCTGCCGGAGCCACCGACGATATTGCCGCCGGTGGGCAGGTCGGCGGCGTGCAGGCTGACCGAGATCAGGCTGATGGCGATGGCCAGGGCGGTGGGGGCGAACGTGTGCTGTGTGCGGGTCATGGGTCTGTCCTTTTCTGGTGGCGGGTACTACCCCGTGTTTACGGTCTTGGCAGGCAGTGGACCTAGAACATCCACTGCACCTGACCCCAGAGGTAAACGTCTTCCGGTTCGTCGCTGACGGCTTCCTCACCATCCAGCGAAGTGGCTGCGGTGGCGCTGACCTGCCACTGGTGATGCGGTCGCCAGTAGGCGGCAACCCCGGCACCGGTGAGGTTGCGATGGCGGTCGCCGATAGGCAGCGGGTCCTTGTTGTAGGTGATTTCGCCGGCTTCCAGGAAGGCGCCCAGCTGCCATTGGCCGTTCAGGGCGTAGCGCAGTTCGGTACTGGCCAGCCAGCCCTCATCACCGGAGGCCTCGCCCTGCGGGAAGGCGCGAATGCCGTAGGCGCCGCCCAGACTCATCTTCTCGACGGAATCCAGATTGCCGTCGGCCAGTTGGCCACGCAGGTTCAGGTTCAGGGTGAAGCGCGGGCTGAGACGCTGCTGGCGCAGCAGTGCCAGGTTGACTTTGTGGTAGCGGCCTTCGGTGCCGTAAAAGTCGGATGCGACGGCGTAGGGGCTGTCCAGCGACAGCTCGCCGTGGGTCCAGCTCAGGCGGTAGCTGTTGGCGCTGCCGCCCAGCAGGTCGTCACGCCAGTAGCCGTTGACCAGATCGAGGGTGACGCTGCGCAGGGTTTTCTCGCTGGCGACACCGAGCTGCTCGTCTTCCAGGTCGCGGTAGCGCCATTCGATGCGGCTGGATACGCCCCAGCTGCGTTGCTGCCACCAGTCCTGGCTGGCAAACAGGCTGCCGGTGGCGGCCTTGCCCTTGGCGTTGAGGCTGTCGAAGTCTTTGCCCAGTTCGTATTCCAGCCAGGACAGGCCAAACCCGACACGGGTGTTCCACGGGCCTACTGGCAGTTCGTATTGGGTGCTCAGGTATTTTTGGTCGCCGTCGGAGACCAGCGCCTGCAGTTGCAGGCTGTCACCCAGCCCGAAGGGATTAGCAATGGCAAGGCCGCCGGTCAGGCGGTATTCGCCGTTGTAGGTGTTGCCATAGTTGTCGAGCGACAGTTGCCCGCTCAGCGCTGGCAAGTCGTTTACGTCGATATCCAATGCGCTGGTACCGACCTGTTCACCGCGAGACAGCCGCGAGTTGACCTGGCTGGCGGGCAGCGCATCGAGGCTCATCAGCGCGTTTTCCAGTGCGCCGGCGCGCACGCCGTCGCCGGCGTTCAGGCCGCGGGTGGCGTTCTGCAGCACGCGGTCCGGCAGCGCGCTCTGGTTGTTGAGCCGAACCTGGTCGTATTTGCCTTCGACGATTTGAATGGTCAGGTAGCCGTCATCAATTTCCTGGGGGGGCAGGATGGCGCGGGCGAGCAGCCAGTCGTGCTGGCGATACCAGGCGGTAATCCGGTCGGCGGCCTGTTGCAGTTGCCCAAGGGTGAGGGCTTGGCCGGACAGGTCGAGCAGCAGGGCGGCCAGTTGGTCATCACTGAACGCGGTGTTGCCCGTGAAGCGAAAGCCAAGGATGTTGACGGTTTGCCCACCGGCGGCCTGCTCGCTGGCTGGTGGTGGGGTCAGGGTGGGCGTGTCTGCTGGTGGTTCGGGCGGCAGATCGAGCGGCCTGGTTTCGAGGTCGCGCAGGGCGCCACCGGCGGTTTCTGCGGCCTGCAGCGGCGCTGCTGCAAGGCATGAAATCAGGCCAACGGCCTGCAGACTGGATACGACAGCCAGTTTTTTCACGGAGTCTCCCATCCCTAGTTGCGTTATGCGTTAGTGGAAAGGGGGGAGGGTAGCAATGGGCTATTGCAGCGGCTTCCACTCAGCGCCACAACAGCGGCTGGGAACGGCCTTCAGACGGGCTCCCCAGCCGGTTGCTGAGTACTCGCAAGCTCACGCACTTCGCCGGGCGTGAGACCGAAACGGCGCCGAAACGCACGATAGAACCAGGACGGGTTATTGAAGCCGGCGTCATAGACGATGTCGGCCACCTTTTTATGCGCGTGCGCAGCGCTGCTCAGGCACTGAAACACCCGCTCCAGGCGTAGCCCCAGGACATAGTCGGTAAAGCTTTGGCCTTCCTGTTCGAACATGGCTCGGATGTAGCCGGGCGAGACGCCGTGCCGTTTTGCCAGCCAGCTCAGGGAGGTGTCACCATGCCAGGCACTGATGCGCAGGTCAGCCTTGACTGCGCGCAGTCTGGCCTGCTTGAGGCCGCGATGCCGGGCGGTGATCTCAATATCGCGCGGGGCTCCAACCGAGAGCGCGGCGAGATCCAGCAAGCGGTTGGTGTCGGCGAGGATGTTGAGATCTTCCGGCCCCGGAGCCTGGACCAACTCGATCGCACATTGTGTCAAATGGGTAAATGTTTCGGGGGCTAGCCGGGGTGACTTGCTGGTGCGTTCGATGTCGCCAATCAGCGGGCCGAGCAGTGAGCGCGAGAAGCAGATATTCAGCATGTAGGTCTGGCTACCTTGAAACTCGATGGTGCCGGGGCGGTCGTTGAAGCCGAAGCAGCCAGCACCTGGGCCGCACTCGACCTCGCCAACACCCGCCAGTTCGGAGCGCCAAGCCGTGCGCCCGGTTGGGTTCAGCAACAGGGCGAAGTCATCGTTGCCGTCCTGAATCTGCTGTGAGCGACGTTTTACGGTGAGGGGCGAGGTTCTGATCAGTGCGATAGAAATGCCGGGAAGCAGACGAATGCGGGTTTCTATCTCGGGGGCCTTACCGCGGGGTAGCGAGACATCAATGTTGGCCATGGCGGCGTAGATATCCTGGGAGGCTTCGAGGCGCTCCGCCAGAGGATAGTCTGCAGTGGAAAATGTAATGTAAGCCATGTTGCGAATCGACCTCTTCCTGAGTCGCAGAGTAGCGATTTTCCTGGTTGGAATTTAGTGTCAAACCCGCTTCTGCGACTAGGGACTGCTTTGTTTTTGTACGCACGGCTGTGCACGGATGATTACGCCTGCTGGGGATTATAACCCTGGCGTGGCCGCTCGTGCGCGGGCTGTCTTGGTATCGATTTACAATAACAATGCTACTGCTGCAATGATGCTGGTTCGCGCTTGAGGCAGCGATAGCGGCAGGCAGCCTGGCCTGCCGACCCGACTGCGCCGGGCGGCGTGGTTTTGATGCTGTTCGTTGTTAATAAAAATGATTATCATTGGCGCATAGTCGGCGAATCGAGCTTGCCAGTGACCAGTTCCAATCTAGATCGCGTTTTTATCTGTCAGCGCGCACCGTTGCTGCGCACGCTGCTGAAGATGGTGAAAAATGCCAGCATCGCTGAGGAGCTGGTGCAGGAAACCTATCTGCGCGTGGCGCGCAGCCAGCGTGACAACCCCATTGATTATCTCGAACCTTTCCTCTTCCAGACCGGCCGGAATCTGGCGCTGGATCACCTGCGTCGTGAGCGCATGCAGTCGCGGACCATGCTGGATGATGTGCCCCATGAGGTGGTGGAGTCGGTGCCCGCTCCGGCGTCGTCCAGTGAGGACAGTCTGCATGCAGCGCGCGTGCTGCAGCGGCTGGGCACTGCAGTCGAACAACTAAGCGAACGCCAGCAGCGAATTTTTATTCTCAGCCGGCTGCATGGCAAGGGCGCGGCTGAGATTGCGGCTGAGCTTGGGGTGTCTGCCAGTACTGTGCAAAAAGAGCTGAAGCTGATCATGGCGATCTGCATTACCCTAATAGAACGCCTGTCCCCGCCGGAATGAGTGGCTTTCGCTTGAACCCGCGTTCGGCCAGAATGAGTGCTCCCCCGACCAGAGATTTGCCCGATGCCTGAGCCGCACGGCCCGCAGACTGACGACGACGCGCTGATGAGCGAAGCGCTGGATTGGCTGTTGGCGCTTGAGTCTGCCGATGAAGACTGTCGTGAGCGGTTCCAGGCGTGGCTCGCTGCTTCATCTGAGCATGCGGCAGCGTTTCAGCGGGCCCAGCGCAGTTGGCAATCGCCGTTGCTCGGTGAGGCTGCGCAGCGGTTGGCCACGGCACGGCAGGCCGCCGTGCCGCGTCGCCGTCGGCTGCGACGGTATCTGGCGGTGGCAGCCTCGGTGTTGCTGTTACTGTCGGTTGCGGTGCAGCGCGACATGTTGCTTGACGTGCGTGCCGATCATGTCACCGCGGTGGGGCAGCGTCAGGGGCTCGACCTGGCTGACGGCTCGCACGTCACGTTGAATACTGACACTGCCTTTTCCAGCCAGATTGACGACCAGCGCCGGGTAGCGAATCTGTTGCGTGGAGAAGCCTATTTCGATGTCACTCCCGACAGCAGCCGGCCGTTCGAGGTTAATGCTGGGCCGATCAAGGTGTCGGTGTTGGGCACCGCTTTTGCTGTGCGCTATCAGGGCGATGAAGCCTGGGTGAGCGTTGAGCACGGCTCTGTTGAGGTCCATGCGCAGCGCGATGGCGCGCGGATTCAGCTGGGAGATGGTGACAGTATCCGCATCGGGCCTGATGGCATCGGCCGGCGTGAACGCGACGGTTCGGCTGGGCGCTTTGCCTGGGTGCAGGGGCGGCTGGTGTTTGATGACCAGCCACTGGGGGAGGTGCTGGCTGAGTTGCGCCGCTATTACCCTGGCTGGATCGTCAGCACCGACCCGCGCCTGAACGGAGTGCGGGTAACGGGTAATTACCGGTTGAGTGACCCGCTGAGCGTAGTGCGCTCCCTGGCGCAGGTAACCTCAGCCACCCTGCATGAGTATCCGGCTTTGTTGGTATTGAACTGAGCGGCTGGAGGCAAGAGACCGGGTTCATCAGGGATTTTCGGGGTGAACCGTCTCCTGCGGCCTACCGTTTCGTGCGTGCTCCGTTGTTGTTTCAGCCTTTCGCCTTGACGGCGAGCCAAGGGGGAGCTGTCTTGGCGCAGCAGTCCGGCACGTCATCCCGGCATTCCACGAAGAAACAAAAATAGTTTTACGCGTTGCGGCAACTCGTTCGTCTCGTCTGAATGTAATGCAAACCATTCGCATTAATTGGCTATCCACATTCCAGCAAAGAGACTATCGATGACTGTTCATACCCGGCGCTCGCTGTCCCGGACCCTGTCTGCCACAGGTCTATCGCTTCTGGCTGTTTCCCTGTCCTGCACTCTGGCCCCGCAGGCCTTCGCCGCGGACGCCGTTGTTCTGGCGCGCGCGGAGCATCAGGCCAACTACCGCTTTGTCATTCCCTCACAGCCGCTGGTAGCAGCCCTTAACGCTTTTAGTGAGACCACCGGCTGGCAGGTTGGCCTGCAGGCGGAGCTGGCAGGGGCGTTGCAATCGCGGGGGATTACCGGGCGGATGTCGGCCCAGCGGGCGCTGGAGCGGATGCTGGAGGGTACTGGCCTGACTTACCAGAGCGTGGGTGAGCGCAGTGTGGTTTTGGTCAGTGCCGAGCAGACCAGTGAGCTGCAGCCGATCACGGTGACGGCAACGCGCCACGTTCGTGAACTTGATGACGTGCCTGTTGTGGTGAGCGTGCTGGACCGGGATCAGCTGGATCAGCGGAACGTCAACGATATCAAGGACCTGGTGCGCAACGAGCCGGGTGTGTCTGTGGGCGGCAGCGGTCAGCGGTCTGGGATCACCGGTTACAATATCCGCGGTATTGATGGTGATCGGGTGCTGACGCAGGTGGATGGCGTGGAAGTGCCCAACAGCTTTTTCAATGGCCCGTATGCCAATACGCAGCGCAACTACGTTGATCCGGAGATTGTGAAGCGGGTGGAAATTCTCCGCGGTCCGGCATCGGCGCTGTACGGCAGCAGCGCCATCGGTGGCGCCGTGAGTTACTTTACGCTCGACCCGGAAGACATCATCAAGCCCGGACGAGATACTGGCGCCCGGCTCAAGGCCGGTTACAGCTCGGCCGATGACAGTTGGCTGACCTCGGGAACCGTGGCAGCGCGCCAGGGTGACGTTGATGTGCTGCTGCACCTGTCCCAGCGCAATGGGCACGAGACCGAATCCTACGGCAACACTGGTGGCATCGGCCTCGACCGCACCGAAGCCAACCCCGAAAATGTGCGCACCACCAATATTCTGGCCAAGCTGGGCTGGGACTACAGCGACAATGGTCATTTGCAGTTCACTTACGAGCACTACAAGGATGACCGCGACACCAATCAATTGAGCGCGGTGGGTGGGCCTTACAACGCCGGCAGCGGTTTTGGCTACTATGAGTCGCGTGAAGGAAACGACACTATCAGCCGTGAGCGGTTCGGCCTGACTCACACGCTGATGCTCGACAGCCTACTGGCGGACAACCTGAAGTGGAGCCTGAACTACCAACTGGCGAAGACCGACCAGAATACGGCTGAGCATTACGTGCCGAAGAACTTCATGACCGGTGCGCCGACGCGGGATGTGATGCGCTATCGCGACACGACCTACAAGGATCGCCAGTGGTTTCTGGACGGCCAGCTCGACAAGGCTTTCAGCGTCGGTCACAGCGAGCACCTGCTGACCTATGGCTTCTCAGCCAGGCATCAGGAAGTGACCGGCCTGCGCACCGGTTACGGCATTTGCCTGCAGGCGCTGAGCTCCAGCTGTGCGGCGGTCGGTGACATCAGCACCAGTTCCTCCGACACCTTGACGCCTCAAAGCGATTTTCCCGACCCGACCATTGAGGTCTACAGCCTGTTTCTGCAGGACGAAATTCGCTGGAACAACTGGACCTTCCTGCCAGGGCTTCGCTACGACCGCACCCAGCTGTCACCCGAGTTGACGGACCAGTTTCTGGCCACTGTCGGTAGCGCTGGCGTGTCCGAGTTTAATGATCAGGATCGCGTCTGGCACCGGGTGTCACCGAAGTTGGGCGCAACGTATGCCTTCAACGACAGCTATAGCCTGTTTGCTCAGTACGCCGAGGGTTTCCGCACGCCGACGGCCAAAGCGCTCTTCGGTCGTTTCGAGAACCTGGCTGGCGGCTATACGGTAGAGCCAAACCCGGACCTGGAACCGGAAAAGAGCCGTGGGCTGGAAGTGGGGCTGCGTACCCGCTCCGCACTGGGTAGCTTTGATCTTGCGTTGTTCTACAACCGCTATCGCGACTTTATCGACGAGAATGCACTGACGCCCGGCTACACCAGCGACAGCTTCCAGAGCCAGAATATCGCCCACGCCAGTATCCGTGGTGCAGAGGTCAAGGGGCGACTGAATCTGGATCAGATTGGCGCCATGTCCGGTCTATACGCAGAGGGTTCTGTGGCCTATGCCCGCGGGCGCAACGATGATACCGGCGCGCCGCTGAACAGCATCAATCCGCTCACTGGCGTGTTTTCCCTGGGGTATGAGCAGGAGCGCTTTGGCGGCGAGCTGAGCTGGACTCTGGTCAAGCGCAAGACGCGCATTGATGAGTCGAGCCTCAATGTCCCAGATGGTACAACCAGCCAGTTTGCCACCCCTGGTTTCGGCCTGCTTGATCTGACTGGCCACTACCGCATCACCGATGATCTGATGCTCAACGCCGGGCTCTATAACCTGACCGACAAGAAGTACTGGCTGTGGGATGACCTGCGTGGCTACGACAGCGTCGGGGAGGCCAGCGTTACCAGCCCGGCCAATCTGGATCGCCTGACTCAGCCCGGCCGTAACTTCGCTGTCAATCTGGTCTGGGATATCTGATCAGCCGCTGTGCGCTGGCGGGGTGGGGAGCGTTATGTGGCCTCGCCGTCAGCGCGGCGGTCTGTTTGCATATTGTAATGATAATAACTATCATTCTCCGCTTTGGCGCGGGCCCTGCCTGGGCTCGGTTCAACTGTGCATGATCTGCTGTGCTGAGGCAGACGCGCTAACGCGGTGAGTGCTTATGTCGTTTTCTTTCGTTTGGGGTGTGTTCGCATGACAGCCGTCTCCGCGCCTCATATTGTGTCCCGGGTGGTCGCTGCCATCTTTGGTTCCTACGCCTTTATCTGGGGCGTTATTTCCCTGGGTGTGGTGAGCTTGAGTGCCATCGGCGTCGACTTTCACAGTGCCGAGCTGAGCATGCTGCTGCTCGGAGTGCTGCTCTATATCGCGCTCTTTATCTGGGTGTTCTCAATCAAGAGCCTGCTGCGGATCTGGCTGGTGCTGGGGCTCGGTGCGGCTCTAATGTTATCGGCAGCCTGGTTGCTGCAGCCCTTGCTGCTTTGCCAGGAGGCCACATGCTGAACCACTTCCGTCTCTCCATGGCCTGGGTACACACCTGGTTCGGGCTGGTGCTTGGCTTTGTGCTGATGGTGGCTTTCTTCTTTGGTTCGCTGTCGGTGTTTGACCGCGAGATCGACCGCTGGGCGGTGCCGGCAACCCGTTTTGCGCCGCAGCCGATGCCATCCTACGATCATCTGCTGGCCGATGTGTATGCCCGCCTCAAGCCGGATCCGGTCGATATGGCGGCGACGGCCAAACGGGTCGTCGGCGAGCTGCCAGCGGCCGATACCATGCCGTTGGTATCGTTGTTTGCCTACACCACGCACCGTGATCCGGTGCTGCTGATCGGCGGCGAGTTTGGCATTCCGAATCAGCCGAAGAATCCCGCCGACGATCATTTGCATGTGCATGGTCGGGCGACGGTGGATCCGCGCACCGGTGAGTTTCTGCCGGATGACGCTCTGAAGATCGGCAGTGACTGGTTTTACCCGCTGCATTACAGCCTGAATCTGAACTGGATGCGGCTGGGAATTTACGTGGTCGGTCTGGCGGGGCTGGCGATGCTGGTGGCGCTGGTCACCGGGGTAATAATGCATCGCAAGGTATTCCGCGAGTTTTTTACCTTCCGTCCGAACAAGCGCCTCCAGCGCAGCGCGTTGGATCTGCACAACATGACCGGTGTGGTTGCGCTGCCCTTTCACTTCTTCTTTGCCTTTACCGGGGTGCTGATCTTTGCCGGGTTTTACTATTTCCCGGTGACGCACACCTTGCTCAAGCCACTGCACGATCAGCATGAAGTGCTGGAGGCGGCGGATACTGGCCTGCCCCACGATGAGGCTGGCGTTCCCGCGCCGCTGGCGTCAGTGGACGCCATGGTGGCCGAGGCAAAACGCATCTGGGCCGAGCGTGACATGGCAGGAGAGGTCGGCTTTCTGACCATCAAGCATCTCGGTGATGCCAACGGGTATGTGAGCATTTACCGCGCTGGCAGCGACCGGGTCGCGCTGGTCGGCGAGGGCATTCATTTCAAGGCAAGTACCGGTGAACTGCTGCGTGAGGATCCGCCACGCAGCCCGGTGGAGAGCATTGCGCAGTTTCTGACCGGTCTGCATCTGCAGCACTTCGAGCATTGGGCCTTGCGCTGGCTGTATGTGTTGGGTGGTTTGCTGGGCTGTGTCTGTATCGCCACGGGGTTTGTGTTTTTTGTCGAGAAGCGCAAGCAGGATCACGCCCGTCGAGGGCTGCAGGGTAGCCGTATCGTTGACGCACTGGCGGTCACGACGGTGACGGGTATGGTGCTGGCAGCGGTCGCCATGCTGGTGGCAAACCGGGTGCTGCCGGAGGCAATGGCCGGCAAGGGCGAGTGGGAGAAAGCGGTGTTTTGGGGGGTGTGGGTGCTAGCCCTGTTGCATGCAAGCTGGCGCAGCTCGCCGGTTGCCAAGGCTTGGCGCAATCCCGCCTGGGCGGAGCAATGCTGGTTGCTGGTGGCGCTGTCGGTTGCCGCAGTGCTGCTGAACTGGATCACAACGGGAGACCACCTGCTCAAGACTGTGCTGATCGAACCCTACTGGCCGGTTGCCGGCGTTGATCTCAGCTTGCTTGGCTGCGCGGTGCTGGCGGCGTGCTGTGCGCGTAAACTGGCGAAGCCGAAAACGGTTTCGGCCGCGGCGCGGGGTGCGGAGGTGGTGTATGACTGACACGCTCTGGTTACTCTGCGCGGCGCTGCTGATGCTGCTGGCAACCTGCTGGCTGGCGCTGTCGCTGCAAAGCCACTGGCGCCAGGTGTTTGCCCGGACTGATGCGACGCCTGCGGCCAAACGCCTGCGTGCAGCTGGCTGGACTGCGCTGTTGCTGTCTGCACTGTGCTGCCTGAAGGCGGATCACCCGTCGATGGCTGTGCTGGTCTGGTTCACCCTCTTCTCTGCGGCAGCCATGACAACCAGCATGCTGCTTAGCTATCGCCCGCTCTGGCTGCGTCTGGTCTGCCCGCCATTGTTGCGCCTGTCCTGAACCACGGATAGCACCGGACATGTTTCAGGCAACGGCACTGAGGCTGTTCCGGTGTTTGGTCAGAAGTTGGTAAAAGTATGTAAATTCGCTACTTCCATGGGCTGATCTTCCCTACAGTCTGGCATTCGAAGCAGCGGTTTACGCTGTAGCTGTTCAGTTAACGGATTACACGCCCATGCCTCTCCCGCAATCGTCCCGTTCCCTTCGCAACCGGTTACTGCTGGCCGCAGCCATCCTTGCGGCCGGCACCCTCACCTGGTACCAGTTTGGCGGCGACGCCGACAGCGCCAAGCCCGACAATCTGCGGCGTATGGGCTGGGATGCGCCTGCTGTGGTTCGGGTCGAACCGGCGGAGCTGGGGCAGCTGGACGTGCGGATCAAGTCGATCGGGACCGTCACACCGCTCAATACTGTCATGGTGCAGAGCCGGGTTAGTGGTGTGCTGGACAAGGTGGTGTTCGAGGAGGGCGCACGGGTGGAGCAGGGTGACCTGCTGGCCGAGATCGACCCTTCGTCCTATCGCGCCCAGCTGGATCAGGCTGAAGGCCAGTTGCAGCAGGACATCGCCAAGCTGGAGAATGCCCGCGCTGATTTGGCGTTGTATGAGCAGCTCTGGGAACAGGACTCCATTGCTCGCCAGAAACTGAGCGCCCAGCGCGCGCTGGTGCAGGAATTGCTCGGCACGGTCCGTGCTGATCAGGCGCGGGTTGATGATGCTCGTCTGCAGCTATCCTGGACGCGGATCACCGCGCCGTTGTCTGGCCGGCTCGGTCTGCGCAAGGTTGATCAGGGCAATCTGGTGACTGGCAGCGAAGCCGAGGGGCTGGTCAGCATCACCCAGACTCAGCCGATTGCGGTCAACTTTACCGTGCCGGAGGTAGACGTACCGGCGCTGCGCGAGGCGCGTCGCGGTGAAGCGGCGTTGAAAGTTGAGGTACTTGATCGCACTGAACAACGGGTGCTGGCCACCGGCGAGCTGACCACCCTCGACAATCAGATTGATACCAGCACGGGCACACTGCGGGTACGGGCCCAGTTCGCCAACGACGACGAGGCGCTGTTTCCCAACCAGTTCGTTAACGTGCATCTGCGGTTGAAGACGCTGGACGCGGTGGTGACCATTCCTTCCGATGCCGTGCAATTTGGGACTGAGCGCAGCTATGTCTATGTCGTACAGGACGACAAGGCCTATGTGCGCAATGTGGTGCTGGGCGCCGCCACGGACGGCCGCGTAGCGGTCACCGAGGGGCTGGCGCCGGGCGAATTGGTGGTGTTGGAAGGGCTGGATCGGCTGCGTGACGGCAAAGAGGTCAATATTCCCGATGGTGACGCTGGCTCATCGGTGAATGCCGAACGCCGCAGCCCGCCGCCGGCCAACTGAGGCGGGGTGATGAAAGGTCTCTCGACTCCCTTCATTCTGCGCCCGGTAGCGACCTCGCTGCTGATGCTGGCGTTTCTAATCGCCGGCCTGGTTTCCTGGCGGTTGCTGCCGGTCGCTGCGCTGCCGCAGGTGGATTACCCGATCATTCAGGTGTTTACCTTTCAGCCGGGTGCCGGGCCGGAGGTAACGGCGCGCACCATCACCGCACCGCTGGAACGCTACCTCGGGCAGATTCCGGGCCTGAAGCAGATGTCCTCGACCAGCTCCGGCGGGGCGTCGGTCATTACCCTGCAGTTTGATCTTGGCGAGGATCTGGGCGTTGCCGAGCAGGAAGTGCAGGCCGCAATGAATACCGCCGACAGCCTGCTGCCGAATGATCTGCCAACGCCGCCGATCTACCGCAAGGTTAACCCGGCGGACGCGCCAATCCTGACCTTGGCGATTACCTCCGACAGCCTGCCGCTGCCGGAGGTGCACGACCTTGTCGACACCCGGATGGCGCAGAAACTGGCGCAGATTTCTGGTGTTGGTCTGGTTAGCCTGGCCGGTGGTCAGCGGCCAGCGGTGCGGGTGCTGGTCAACCCGATGGCGCTGGCGTCCTACGGGCTGAGTCTTGATCAGGTGCGCCAAAGCATTGCCGCCACCAACGTCAACCAGCCCAAGGGCAGTTTCGACGGCCCGACCCGCAACACCATGCTCGATGCCAACGATCAGATTCGCTCGGTCGAGGATTACCGCAAGCTGATCCTCACCTGGCAGGACGGTGCACCGCTGCGGCTCGGTGACATTGCCACCATCATCGACGGTGCCGAAGACCGTTTTCTTGCTGCCTGGGCCAACGGCCAGCCGGCGGTGCTGCTGAATGTCCAGCGTCAGCCGGGTGCCAACGTCATCGAGGTCACTGACCGGGTGCGTGAGTTGCTGCCGCAGCTGGCCGGCACCCTGCCGTCGGCGGTGGATGTCACCGTGTTGACCGACCGTACCCACAGCATTCGCGCCTCGGTACGTGACACCCAGAAGGAACTGCTGTTTGCGGTCGCGCTGGTGGTATTGGTCACGTTCGTCTTCCTGCGCAGCATTCCGGCGACCATCATCCCCAGCATCGCGGTACCGCTGTCGCTGGTCGGCACCTTTGCCTTCATGTACCTGATGGACTTCTCGGTCAACAACCTGACCCTGATGGCGCTGACCATTGCCACCGGCTTTGTGGTGGATGACGCCATCGTCATGCTGGAGAACGTGGCACGGCACCGGGAGATGGGCGAAACGCCGATGCAGGCGGCGCTCAAGGGCGCGGGCGAGATCGGTTTTACCCTGATGTCGCTGACCTTCTCGTTGGTCGCGGTGCTGATTCCGCTGTTGTTCATGCCGGATGTGGTGGGGCGGCTGTTCCACGAGTTTGCCATCACGCTGGCGGTGGCTATCGTTATCTCGCTGGTGGTGTCGCTGACGCTGACACCGATGATGTGCGCGCGCATGCTCAGCACACCGCCGCAGGAGAAGGCTGACGGTCTGTTGCATCGGGTGATCGAGCGCTACGGTCGAGCGCTGGATTGGGTGCTGGACCGCCAGACGCCGGCGCTGCTGGTGATGCTCGGTACCATCGCCTTGACCGGGCTGCTGTACCTGGCGGTCGACAAGGACTTCTTCCCGGTGCAAGACAGCAATGTGATCCAGGTGGTCACCGAAGGCCCGCAGGACATTTCCTTTACCGCCATGGCCGAGCGGCAGCAGCAGCTGGCCAAGGCGCTGCTGCAGGACCCGGGCATCGAGAGCCTGTCTTCGTTCATCGGCGTGGATGGCGTCAACGTCACGGTCAACAGCGGCCGGATTCTGATCAACCTGCCGCCGCATGATCAGCGTGACGAAAGTCTGTTCGAGGTGATGGCGCGGCTGCGTGAGCGTGCCGCCAGCGTTAACGGCATCAGCGCCTGGTTCCAGCCGGTACAGGAGCTGACCATCGAGGATCGGGTCAGTCGCACGCAGTACCAGTTCAGCCTGACCAGTCTCGACAGCGCGGCACTGCACGAGTGGGTGCCGCAGATGGTTGCCGCGCTGAATGCCCGCCCGGAACTGAGCGACGTGGCGGCCGACCTGCAGCAGCGCGGCATGCAGGCCTACGTAGACATCGACCGTGATGCCGCTGCGCGTTTTGGGCTGGACGTCACTGATGTGGCAGATACGCTCTACAACGCCTTCGGCCAGCGCCAGATTGCGACTCTGTTCACCCAGTCAAACCAGTACCGGGTGATCATGGAGGTTGATCCGCAATTTGCCGGTGACCCGGAGAGTTTGCGGCGTCTATTCATCACTACCTCAGACGGCGGCTCAGTACCGCTGGCCAGTGTGGCTCGGGTGCAGCAGCGTACAGCGGCGCTGCTGATCAACCATCAGGGCCAGTTCCCCGCCACCACAGTGTCGTTCAATCTGGCGGATGGCGCGTCGCTTGGTGAAGCCGTTCAGGCGATTGAAGAGGTGCAGCAGGCTCTGGCGTTGCCGGTCACCATCGAGCTGCGCTTTCAGGGCGCGGCCGAGGCGTTTCGGGCGTCGCTCGGCAACACTCTGTGGCTGATTCTGGCTGCGGTGCTGACCATGTACATCGTGCTGGGTGTGCTTTACGAGAGCACCATTCACCCGGTCACCATTCTCTCGACCCTGCCTTCGGCTACGGTCGGCGCGCTGCTGGCGCTGTTGCTGACCGACCGGGCGCTGGACATGATCTCGGTGGTCGGCATCGTGCTGCTGATCGGTCTGGTGAAGAAGAACGGCATCATGATGGTCGACTTTGCCCTGGAGGCGCAGCGCAATCAGGGCATGAGCCCGCGTGAGGCGATTCACCGGGCGGCGATGTTGCGCTTTCGGCCGATTCTGATGACCACGCTGGCGGCGCTGTTTGGCGCATTGCCGCTGATGCTGGCCAGTGGTTCCGGTGCCGAGCTGCGTCAGCCGCTGGGGGTGGTGATGGTCGGCGGTCTGCTGGTCAGCCAGGTGCTGACGCTGTTTACCACGCCGGTGGTGTACCTGTTCTTTGATCGGCTGTCTGGCAAGCCTGCGGTGCAGCCGGCAGAGGCGCTGGAGTGAACACCGGCCTGCTGCATCGCCCGATCGGGCTGGCGCTGGCGGCCGTGGCGCTGGTGCTGTCCGGCCTGCTGTGCTGGCGGCTGCTGCCGGTCGCGCCGTTGCCGCAGCTGGATGTGCCGATGATTGTGGTCACCGCCAGTCTGCCAGGAGCTAGCCCCGAGAGCATGGCGACCACGGTGGCAACACCGCTGGAGCGGGCGCTCGGCAGTATCTCCGGGGTCACCGATATTTCCTCCAACAGTAGTCAGGGTGCGGCGCAGATCGCGCTGACCTTTGAGCTGGATCGTGATCTCAACGAGGCCGCGCGGGAGGTCCAGGCAGCGATCAACGCGGTGCGCGGCGAGCTGCCTGCGGGCATGCCGGGCAACCCGGAGTACCGTAAGATTGATCCGTCACAGGCGCCGATCATGGGGTTGGCACTGAGTTCACCGAACCTGACGCCGAGTGAGTTGTACGACATTGGCTCGACCATTCTGGCGCAGAAACTGGCGCAGATTTCCGGGGTGGGCGAGGTCAGCGTGGATGGCGCGTCGCTGCCGGCAGTTCGCGTGCAGCTCGATGCCGGTGCACTGCTGCATTACGGTATTGCCCTGGACGAGGTACGCAGCGCCATCGCCAACAGCAATGCGTTGCGCCCGCTCGGGGTGATCGAGCAGGGCGAGCATCGCTGGCAGGTGCAGACCAGCGATTCGCTGCGCACCGCGGCGGCCTACCGTCAGCTGGTGATCCGCTACAAGGATGGCGCGGTGGTGCGCCTCGGTGATGTCGCCAGGGTCACCGACTCGGTGGAAGACCGCTACAGCAGCGGCTTTCACAACGAGCGTCAGGCGGTGGTGCTGAGCATCAGTCGGCAAAGCGGCGCCAATATCGTCGAGACCATCGACAACATTTATGCGCGACTGCCGCAACTGATCAACCTGCTACCCGAAGACGCCCAGCTGTCGGTGGTGATGGACCGCTCGCCGGTGATCCGCGCGACCCTGCGCGAGGCGCAGATTTCCCTGCTGCTGGCGGCGTTGCTGGTGGTTGCCGTGGTCTGGCTGTTCCTCGGCAACCTGCGTGCGGCGTTGATCCCGTCGGCGGCGATACCGGTGTCGTTGATCGGCAGCTTTGTGGTTATGTACTTCTGTGGCTTCTCGCTGAATAACCTGTCGCTGATGGCGCTGATTGTTGGCGCCGGGCTGGTGGTGGATGATGCCATCGTGGTGTTGGAGAACGTCCAGCGGCATATGGCGGACGGCCTGTCACCATTGGCCGCCGCAGCGCGCAGCGCGGGTGAACTGCGCTTTACCCTGATCGCCATGACACTGGCTCTGGCGGTGGTATTTGCCTCGATTCTGTTGCTGGGGGGCTTGATCCGGCAGCTGTTTGAGGAGTTCTCCATCACTCTGGTTGCCGCCATGCTGATCTCGCTGCTGGTGTCGCTGACGCTGACGCCGAGTCTGTGCGCGCTCTGGTTGAAGCCGAGCACAGCAGGGCAGGAGACGGCGACGCAAGACTCGGTCTTTGCGGGCTTGCGCCGTGGCTACGACCGTTCGCTGGGCTGGACGCTGAACCATCGACCGGTGGCGCTGCTGGTGTTGCTGGCGGCTATCGGTAGCAGTGTCTGGTTGGCGGCAAATCTGCCGGAGGAAGCGTTGCCGCAGCAGGATTCCGGGCAGATTCGCGGTTTTTTGCGCGGCGATGACGGCATGTCGTTCCAGGTTATGCAGCCGAAGATCGAGGTTTTCCGGCAGTACATTCTGGCCGACCCGGCGGTCGCCGACCTGACTGGCACCAGCGGCGGCAGTGGTGGTCTGACTAACGCCCAGCTGACCATTCGGCTCAAACCGCTGGCCGAACGCAAGGTGTCCGCTCAGGCGGTGGTCGATCGCCTGCGCGCCAACGCACCCGCAGTGCCGGGTGTGTTGATGATGCTGATGGTCGATCAGGATCTGCATTTCCGCCCGCCGTATCGGCACAGCGAATACGAGGTACTGCTGCGCTCGGACTCGCTGGCGCAGCTGAAGGTGTGGTCGCGCAAGGTCGCCCAGGCGATGATGCAGAGCCCGCTGCTGGTGGATGTGGATTCGATGGACGGCGACGAGACCCGTCAGGTGGTGCTCGATATCGACCGCGAAGCCGCCCGACGTCTCGGCGTCGACATGCAGACCATCGCCTCGACCCTGAATAACTCCTTCTCTCAACGTCAGGTTGCCACCCTGTACGACGAGCTAAACCAGTATCGGGTGGTGATGGAGCTGGACTCGCGCTACACCGAGCGCCCTGAAGTTCTGGCCCAGCTCGAGGTCATGGGCTCGGATGGGCAGCGGGTGCCGCTCTCCAGCTTCGCCACCTGGGGCTATGGCATGGCCGAAGACCGCGTGCGCCACGAAGGGCAGTTTGCCTCAATGGGCGTGGGGTATGCGCTGGCGCCGGGCGTCACCGAGGCGCAGGCCAAGGAGGCCATCGCGCAGATTCTCAACGAGGTAATGCTGCCGAGCGATGTGCATGAGGCACCGCCGTCGGCCAACGATTTTGGCGCTGCGTTAGAGCCGTGGATCTTTGTTGCCGTGCTGCTGGCGGTGTATTTGGTGCTCGGTGTGCTTTACGAGAGTACGCTGCATCCGCTGACCATTCTCTCGACCCTGCCGCCGGCCGGGCTGGGCGCGCTGCTGGCGCTCAAGTTCGGCGGCCAGAGTCTGAGTCTGATCGCCATGCTTGGGCTGTTCCTGTTGATCGGTATCGTGATGAAGAACGCCATCATGATGATCGACTTCGCGCTGGAGCTGCAGCGCCGCGAAGGGCTCAATCCGCAGCAGAGCATTCACCGTGCCGCGCTGCTGCGCCTTCGACCGATTCTGATGACCAACCTCGCCGGTATGCTCGGCGCGGTGCCGTTGATCATGGGCTTTGGCGAAGGTGCCGAGATGCGCCGCCCGCTGGGGATCACCATTTTTGGTGGCTTGGCGCTGAGCCAATTGCTGACGCTGTACACCACGCCGGCGGTCTATCTGTATCTGGAAAACCTGCGTCAGCGCGTGTTGCGCCGTGGCGCAGCCGAACGTTCCTCACCTTCAACCTGATCGGGGCTGTTACCGATGAAGCTCTCCCTGCTGTCTACCTCTGTTGTTCTGGCCACTGCGCTGATTGGCGGCTGTACGCTCGGCCCGGATTACCGGGTGCCGACCACGGTCGAGCCCTCAGCGCTGCGCTATGACCAGGGCTGGCAGCCGGTGCCGGCGCAGAGCTGGGCAGCCAGCGGGCGCTGGTGGGAAGTGTTTGGCGATGCCGCGCTGAACGCGCTGATTGAGGAGGCCAATCAGCGCAACCAGACGCTGGCACAGTCCGAGGCGCGTTATCGCGCAGCATTGGCGCAGCGCAGGCTGAGCACCGGCGAATACAGCCCAACCCTGAGCGCGGCGCTGGATACCGCACGCAGCGGCGGCAGTGAAGTCAGCACCGGGACCCGCAGCAGCGCGCAGCTGGGTATCAGTTGGGAGCTGGATCTGTGGGGGCGGGTGCGCCGTCAGGTCGAATCCGATACCGCTGCGCTGGAAGCCAGTGCGGCGGATCTGGCCGCCGCCCGGCTGTCGATTCAGTCGGCCGTGATCAACAGCTACATCAATCTGCGCGCCCAAGACCTGCAGTATCGGCTGCTGGAGCAGACGCTGGCGTCCTCAGCCCGTTCGGCCCAGCTGACGCGCAACCAGTACGACGCCGGCATCGTCTCCCGCGCCGACGTGATTCAGGCCGAAACTCAGCTGCAGTCACTGCGCAGTGACCTGTACGACCTGCAGAATCAGCGGGCCTTGGAGCAAAACACCATTGCCGCGCTGCTGGGCCGTGCACCGATCGATTTGCAGCTGGAGGTGGTCGAGGCGCTGCCCGCGGTGCCGCCGATTCCGGCGCAACTGCCAGCGGAGCTGATTGCCCGCCGCCCGGATGTGGTCTCTGCCGAGCGCGGCGTCGCAGCAGCCAACGCCGATATCGGCGTCGCCATCACCGCTTGGTTGCCCACCCTGACACTGGGCGGCAGCGCTGGTGTCAACGGCAGTTCGATCAGCGATCTGTGGGATGCGCCAGTGCGGGTCTGGTCGGTTGGGCCGAGTCTGGCGCAAACGCTGTTTGACGGCGGCCGACGCAGTGCTGCCCGAGACGCTGCCCTGGCGCGTTACGACGAACAGGTCGCCGCCTACCGCCAGACCGTTCTCGACGCGCTGGCCGATGTGGAAAATGCGCTGGCGACCACTGCAATTTTGCGCGAGAAAGCCGTGCAGCAGGATCGGCTGGTTGAGCTGGCCGAGGAGAACGAACGGGTAATCACCAATCGCTACCAGTCCGGTCTGGTTTCCTATCTGGAGGTGTCGATTGCCCAGAACACGACACTCAGCGCCAAACGTGGACGCATTAGTGTCACCAGCGCCCAGCTTTCCGCGGCTGCCGAGTTGGCCTCGGCCATCGGCGGCGGCTGGCAGGTGGGCGATGATGTGGGGGATGCAGGAGAACGGAAAGCGCCGTGAGGCGCAGTTTCTGGCTCTGAGCCGGGGGCCCTGGAAAGCAGTATTGAGCGACTGGCTCACCCTTTGGGGTGAAGACCGATGGCAGCGGGAACCGCATATTCCGTGCTGGTCTTTGCTCAATCCAAGGGAATGTCATGCTGTTTTCCAATGCACGATCTGTTTTTGCCCCAGTGGCTACCTTCCGGCTCTCTGTGCTGGCTTCATCCATCCTCGCTGCTTCCTGGTCGCTGTCAGCCGCTGCAGCTCCCAACTCCTGCGCCACGTCACCGGTGACGACTTCGGTTACTGGAACGTGCTATATCGACTCCGATAACGATTCGGTCACGGTCGACAGCGGCGGCTCAATCACCGCTAACGTTAGCGGCTTCGGCGTTCGGATCGAGGGCGGCAGCCCGGGTCTTATCAGCGGGGTTACGCTGACCAACTCTGGCGCCATTGAGGGGACTGGCTCCAATGGTTACGGTGTCTATGCGACCGCGCCGTTGGGCCTGAATATCGTCAACAACAACGGTGCCAGTATCACCAGCGCTCAGTCGTTCGGCCTTGTCATCGACAATAATTCTGGCGTCAACACCAGCGCATCTATCACCAACGACGGCCTGATTTCGGGGGTGCACGGGATTAGTGTCGATGGTAGTTCGGGGGCTCGGGCGCAGCTGTCGCTGACTAACTCGGGCACGGTCCAGGGCTCGGGCGGCTGGGGTATTCAGACCGGTTTCACGGACATCTCGCTGCTTTCCAATACTGGGGTAGTGACCTCAGACAGCACACTTGCAACGGTTCATCTCAGATTTCAGTCGACGTTGAGCAACTTCGCTAACGGTTCAGCAGGGCTGATTGAAAACACCGCATCCAATGGCCGGGCGTTTTGGTCCGAGGGCAGCGATGTCGGCAGTTTTGTCAACGACGGTACCCTGCGTAATTCGTCTTCCGTGATGCCGACCGTCCACATCGTTTCCGGGACATTAGGTGGTTTGACCAACAATGGTTTGATTCGGAACCAGGGTAACGCTGAAGCGCTTTATATTGCGCCAATGGTGGCGTCTGCCGGCAGTACGGTTGTGCGTAATAACGCAGGCGCCACTATCTCCAGCCAGCAACGTGCGGTAATGATTACCAACGCGGCGGACCTGGGCAATTTCATTAACGCAGGCAGTATCATCGGCAACTTCAGCGTCGGCACCAGCAACTCGCTCAGAACGCTGACCATTGGCGGTAACGAGTCTGCGCTGTTCAATGGCATGGTGGATCTGGTCAGCACCGGTGCGGCTGGCGTTGATGGTGGTGATCTGGCGTTCGCCACTGGCAGTCGCTATGCGATGCTCGGGGATCAGCATTTTCGGGTGCGTAACTTCAACCTGGATGGCGGGACCCTCATTCTGGACCCGCGCGCGTCCAATCGCACCGTGGGGACCGCTGCAACGGTTTCGCTACCGACCATCAGCGGCAACCTGATTGGTGCCGGCGGTCAGCTGGAAGTGGTTGTGGTCAACAACACCACCTATGGGCAGCTTGCGGTTGAAGGTGATGTGGATCTGACCGATAGCAACCTGGCCGTCAACGTTCAGGCCAACGGCTTGCTCAGCGCGGGTAACCTGTTCGCCGATGTGATCTCCTCTACGGGAGCCATCACCTACGGCAATTTCAGCATCAGCGATAACTCTGCGCTGTGGGACTTCGACACGATACGCAACGCCAGCGATCTGGACCTGCGCCTGACGGCCGACGGCCAGGGTGAATCCAGCAACGCGCCCGGCAACCCGGGTGGTCCGGGCTCTCCTGGAAACACGCCCCTGCCGAACAGCGGCAACGTTATCACCGCTGCGCAAGTCAGTGGCAATACCGTGGCTCAAGGGGCCGCTCCGGTGATTCAGAGCGTTGCCGACGACTACGCGGCAAACGGCTCCACTGGCAGCTCTGAACTCGACTCCATGATTCTGGCTTTGGGTAACTACAGCACGGCGGCCGGGCTGGCCGATGGCGTGGCGACCCTAGCGCCGGCCAGTGTGCATGCTGGCCGGGAGGCTGCTCAAGCGAATCGCCGGATGCGCGAGCTGATTGGCCGCCGTGATGCCTACCTGTATGCGCTGAACCCCGAAACAGCGACAGCCGAGCCAAGCAATGTGTGGGCTCAACCCTACGGCTCGCGCGCGCGTCAGCAGCAGCGTTCCGGTGTCGAAGGCTACGACGTAGACAGCTATGGTGTGCTGCTCGGCATGGACGGCGGCCTCGATGAAGTGACCGAGTTGGGCGTCGCCTTCGGCATCGGGCGCAGCGATATCGACAGCAACATGCCGGTGGGCGGTTATGAGAGTGAGTTGAACAGTTATCAACTGCTTGGCTATCTCAACCGTGAATTGGGTAATGATGTGGTGCTAGGGCTGACGGCCGGGGTTGGGTATGGCCGGTACGAAACAGACCGGGATCTGTTTAACGGCTTGACCGCCCGTTCCGAGTACGACGCCTGGACTGCCAGCGCAGGGGCTGAGCTGAAAAAGCACTACGCGGTAAACGAGCAGTTCGATGCGGCGGTTCAGGTGGGTCTGAATTACGACTACACCGATGTTGATGGATACGCCGAGTCCGGTGCTGGCGCACTCAACCTGGATGTCGATGGCTCCGATTACCAGAGCCTCAATGTCGAAGTCGGTACCGAGCTGGCGTACGATCTTGGCGAGGGCTGGATGCTGTTTGGTCAGGCCGGTGTGAGCTACGACACGTTGGCCGAGCAGGCGAAGCTTGATGCGGTGCTGGTGGGCACTGGCGATCGGTTCGCTACCCGCGGCATTGATGCCGATGCCTGGCGCTATGATGCCGGCCTGGGTGGCAAGTACGTGGTTGATAACGGAGCCGAGCTGGCAGCGTTGTATACCGTCTCCGGCCAGAGCGGGTTTGTTGAGCAGGCTGTTACGCTGAATGCACGCATGGCATTCTGAGTGACAGGGGCCGCTCCCCTTTGGGGGGGCGGCCAATGGCGGCAAGGGAGAATGATGTAGTGGATTTGTTGATTGTTGATGATCACCGGCTGTTTGCCGATGCAATGCGGCATGTGTTCGCTGATCACCCGCAGATCGACGCCGTGCACCATGCTTCGGGCCATGACGAGGCGCTGCAGCAGATTGTGGCGCAAGCCGGAAACGAGCTGATCGTCCTGATGGACCTGAACCTGGGGGGCGAGTCAGGCGTCGATCTGAATAACCGCTTGCGCTCTCTCAACCCCGCCATGCGCACTATTTTCTGTACAGGAGAGCAGCCAGCAAACCTCTGCCTTGATGAAGCACTGCTGCGCGCCAGTTCGTTTGTATTCAAAACCGATGCGCTGGCTGATATCCGCGCCTGCATGGACTGCGTGCTGGACGGAGGGCGTTATCAGTCCGCTAGCCTTCGCGGCGTTCAGTCGGTCGTCGCCGAAACGCTCAAGCTGAGCGAGCGTGAGGGTGACGTGGCGAGATTATTGATGCAGGGGTTACGCAATGCCGAGATTGCAGCCCAGTTGGGGGTTACCGACAACACGGTAAAAACCCACCTCAAGAGCATTTACTCCAAGCTCGGCGCTCGCAACCGAGCCGATTGTCTGCTGCTACTGGAGAAGCTCCGCTTCCTGGACTGACTCCAGTATCCCCGGTGCATGGTGCAGCGGGATCAGTAGTGTGGTTTGCCAACTGCCTTTATCGCGGTACACCCTGAGCCGTGCACTGATGGCGCGACACATGTGTTCGATCATGATCAGTCCGTAGCCCTGCAAAGGGTGGTTCTGCCGGTTTTCGGCTCCCGTCTCTGCTGTCTCGCCCGCGCTGAAGTGCAGCTGGTAGTGATGCGTGTCTGTGCTTGTTGCGATGTGCAGGCCCTGGATTGGGGCATGGTGAACATAATTGTAGAGAATGTTCTCAATGATGCGGGCAAGCGCAAAGGCATCAGAGGTCAGTATCGCCGCCTGGTAGTTGGAGCTGATTGCCGTTTCGGGCTTGACCGTCCTGACGTCCTGTACAACCTTGGCAAGCAGGTCTGCCGGGTTGAATCGGGAGAGCCGCAGTACCTCGTCCTGTTCTTTTAGGCTCACCATGCTCAAGGCGTCGTGCAGGCCGTTCAGGGCAACCTCTGTCGCGTTCAGCGCATTGCGCGCAGCGCTGTTGTCCTGCTGCTTTTCGGCCAGCACCTCCAGATACAGCTTGGCGCTGGCCATCGGCTGACGCAGGTCGTGGCCAATGGCGGCGATCAGGTAGTCCTTTTCCAGGTTGGATGACTTCATCTTCTGAAACATGGTGCCAAGCTCAACTGACTTGATGATCAGCGCGACCTGATTTTTATGGGTTAGCAGGCTGAACAGGCTGAGCGCAGCCCAGGCCATGCAGCATAGATACACCTGTGGATGCGCCAGTCCGGTCTGCAGTTGAATGTTGTATCCCAGTGACAGGAACACCGGGGTGAGAAAGGTGATGTAAATTTCCGGATAGCACCCCATGCTGATCGAGGGCATTGCGGAAATGATCACCAGCGCCAGCAATGCGATAGACAGCGTTTGCTGTGACGCGTCGGACAAAAAGACGAATGGCATGTAAGCCCAGAAGCAGCCCCAGAGAACTGACAGCAGCATGTTGACGCGATGCCATTGACGGATTGAAGGCAGCGATGTGTTGGTGGCAGTCTTGATCTTGCGTAGCGCCAGCCAGGAGCAAATGACGACGACCAGCAGGCTGGCAAACCACATGCCGCGCTGGCCGCTGCTGGCCGCGTTCTGGAAGAACAGTCCGAACAGAACAGCGGCAAGGGCCGAGGCGATCATCCTTGACCAGACTTCGTCGACGAACAGGGTGAAGCGTTGCTGCTCGATGATGTCGGCCTGGGGGTGATTATGAATAAGTCTGGACAGCATCAACAGGTGAACTCAGACGGGCGACCAGTCCATGTTAGAGCCTTGTTATAGCCCGTGCCAAGGCTTGTGGCCATCAGCTTGCCAGCGCTGTTCGCATTCTCACCGGGTCGATGAGGCAACCAGCTGACGCGGCGGACGCCAGAGTTTTATGCGGCATGCCTTGTTTAATCCCGCTGGGGGCATGCGCTCAAAGCCCCCCGTGGGTCAGTTTCGCCGGGTCCAGCAGGCGGGTCAGTTCGTCTCGACTGAGATCGGTGTTTTCCGCGGCGACATCAACAATCGGTCGACCTTCCTTGTAGGCTTGTTTGGCGATTTCGGCGGCTTTCTGGTAGCCGATGATCGGGTTCAGGGCGGTCACCAGTATCGGGTTGCGCGCCAGTGCCTGTTGCAGTCGGTCCTCGCGCACGGTAAAGCTGGCTATGGCCTTGTCGGCCAGCAGGCGAGTGACGTTGCTCAACAGGTGCAGGCTCTCCAGCAGGTTGCGGGCGACCAGTGGCAGCATGACGTTCAGCTCGAAATTGCCGGACTGGCCGGCGAGGGTGATGGTGGCGTCGTTGCCGATGACCTGGGCGGCGGCCATGGCGGCGGCTTCCGGTATCACCGGGTTGACCTTGCCCGGCATGATCGAGGAGCCGGGTTGCAGTGCCTCCAGTTCGATTTCGCCAAGCCCGGCCAGTGGCCCTGAGTTCATCCAGCGCAGGTCGTTGGCGATCTTGGTGATGCTGACGGCCAGGGTTTTCAGTTGCCCGGACAGGGCAACGGCGATGTCCTGCGAGCCGATGTGGGTGAAGAAATTGGCTGCCGGGGTAAAGGTTACGCCGGTGCTGGCGCTCAGTGCGCGGCAGAAGTGCTCGGCGAACGCGGGGTGGGCGTTGACGCCGGTGCCGACCGCGGTGCCGCCCTGGGCAAGACTGTGCAGCATGGGTTGCAGCTGCTCCAGGCGCTGGCGGTTACCTTCGATCTGATCGGTCCAGGTGTCGAGACTCTGGCTCAGGCGCACCGGCATGGCGTCCATCAGATGGGTGCGGCCGGTTTTGACATGGTGCTCAACGGTGCGTGCCTTGGCTCGGGTGACCTGCTCGAAATGCTGCAGTGCAGGCAGCAGGTCTTCATGCAGGGCCAGCGCGGCGCTGATGTGGATGCTGGAGGGGATGGTGTCGTTGCTGCTTTGGCTGCAGTTGACGTGATCGTTCGGGTTGATGGTCTGGCCGCTGTGGCGGCTGGCCAAGGTGGCGAGCACTTCGTTGGCGTTCATGTTGGAACTGGTGCCGGAGCCGGTCTGAAACACATCGACCGGAAAGTGCTGCATGTAATCGTCGGTAGTCAGCAGGTCGTCAACGGCATGGCAGATGGCTTTGGCCATTGGCGTGGGCAACTGGTCCAGTTCGGCGTTGGCATTGGCCGCTGCGCGCTTGGCCAGCAGCAGAGCGCGAATAAAGCGCTTGGGCATGGGTTGGCCGCTGACCGGGAAGTTGTTGACGGCGCGCTGGGTTTGGGCGGCATAGAGGGCGTCGCCCGGTACCTGCAACTCACCCATGCTGTCTCGTTCAATACGGCTGGTGCTCATCTGCGCTACTCCCTGATCGGCTGAAACGGCTGTCTGCTTCCATGGTCAGACCACGGAAGCAGACAGGTGTTCAGCATAGCGCGTGTACGCAGCCGATGGCTGCGCGTCAGCTGGCGGCGCGCAGGGCCTGAGCCGCGGCGACCATGTTGCGCAGCGCCGGGGTCACTTCAGGCCACTGGCGGGTCTTGAGGCCGCAGTCCGGATTGACCCACAGGCGCTCGGCAGGCACGCGCTCGGCCGCCTTGCGCATCAGTTCGACCATCTGCGCCTGATCGGGAATGTTCGGCGAGTGGATGTCATACACGCCGGGTCCGATCTCGTTGGGATACTGGAAGTGATCGAAAGCATCCAGTAGCTCCATGTCAGAGCGTGAGGTCTCGATGGTGATCACATCGGCATCCATGTTAGCGATGGCCTGCATAATGTCGTTGAACTCCGAGTAGCACATGTGGGTGTGGATCTGGGTTTCATCCGCGACGCCGTTGGCGGTGATGCGGAAGCTCTCCACCGCCCAGTCCAGATAGTCTTTCCACTCACTCTGGCGCAACGGCAGACCTTCGCGCAGAGCGGCTTCGTCGATCTGAATGACGCTGATGCCGGCCTTCTCCAGGTCTAGTACCTCGCCGCGCATGGCCAGGGCCAGTTGCCGGCAGGAGTCGGCGCGGGGCTGGTCGTCGCGCACGAAGGACCAGTTGAGGATGGTCACCGGGCCGGTCAGCATGCCCTTCATCGGCTTGTTGGTCAGTGACTGGGCGTAGCGGCTCCACTCGACCGTGATGGGGGTGGGGCGGCTGATATCGCCGAACAGAATCGGTGGTTTGACGCAGCGCGAGCCGTACGACTGCACCCAGCCAAAGCGGCTGAAAGCATAGCCTTCGAGTTGCTCGCCAAAGTATTCAACCATGTCGTTGCGTTCGGGCTCGCCGTGCACCAGCACGTCCAGCTCCAGTGCTTCCTGCTCGCGCACGCAGTGGGCGATTTCGGCTTCCATCGCCTTGCGGTAGTCGACGGCACTCAGCTCACCTGCCTTGAACTGACGGCGCGCCTGGCGAATCTCGGCCGTCTGCGGAAAGGAGCCGATGGTGGTGGTCGGGTAGGCGGGCAATTGCAGGCGCGCCGCCTGCACTGCAGCGCGGGCGGCGTAGGGGCTGCGGCGCTCACCCAGCGCCGGCTTCAGCGCAGCGACGGCGTCACGCACCGCCGGGTTGTGCACCCGCGGCGAAGTGCGGCGGCTTTCGAGAGCCTGCCGGTTTTCAGCAAGCTCGGCTGTAACGCTGTCTCTGCCGCTGCGCAGTGCGCGGCCCAGCACACGGAGTTCGTCGAGCTTCTGCACGGCGAAGGCCAGCCAGCTGCGCACGTCTGCGTCGAGCTGATCCTCGCTGTTCAGGTCAACCGGAACATGCAGTAGCGAGCAGGAGGGTGCCAGCCACAGGCGATCACCCAGCTGCGCGGCCAATGGTTCCAGCCAGTCGAGTAGTGCGGTCAGGTCGCTCTTCCAGATATTGCGGCCATTGATCACTCCGAGGGAAATGACCCGGTCTGACGGCAGGCGTTCGATCAGTTCAGCCACCTCGTTGCGGGCGTTGATGCAGTCCAGGTGCACCCCGGCGACCGGCAAGCGGGCCACCAGTGGCAGGTTGTCCTGCAGTTGGCCGAAATAGCTGGTCAGCAGCAGTTTGACTTCGCTGTTTCGCAGGGTGGCGTAGCTGTATTCCAGCGCAGCCTGCTGGGTCTCGCTGAGGTCGGTCACCAGAATCGGCTCGTCGATCTGCACCCACTCCACGCCTTGTTGCGCCAGCGCTTCCAGCAGCTCGGCGTAAACCGGCAGCAGTTGCTCAAGCAGTGCCAGGGGGTTGCTGTCGTCCTTAACCTTGCCCAGGCTCAGGTAGGTGACCGGGCCGATGATCACCGGTTTGGCCTTGATGCCGGCGGTGCGGGCTTCACTCAACTGATCCAGCAAGCGCCGTGGGTTGAGGGTAAAGCAGGTGTCTGCGGTAAATTCCGGCACGATGTAGTGATAGTTGGTATCAAACCACTTGGTCATCTCGCCCGCAGCGACGCCGCCGCAGCATTCGGCGTGCGCCTGGGCGGAGCGGCCGCGGGCAACGCGGAAGTAGTTGTCCAGCTCGTCTCCGGCGAAGCCTTGCACCCGGGCTGGCAGATTGCCCAAGGTAAAGCTCATGTCGAGCATCTGGTCATAGAAGGAGAAATCGCCGACCGGAATCAGGTCGAGCCCTTGCTGGGCTTGCCAGTGGCGCTGGCGCAGTTCGGCGCCGGTTTGCAGCAGCTCGTCGCGGGAGCGCTCGCCTTTCCAGTATCCCTCCAGCGCGAATTTAAGCTCGCGGCGGGCGCCGATGCGCGGAAAGCCGAGATTGTGAATGCGTGTCATGGATTGCCTCTGTGTCTCTTCGAATGGGAACAGGGGCATGCTAGGTGGGATTTACTATTAGTGTAATTGTTGAATATTCAGGTTTGAATTAATTTTTCTCACATTGAGTGTCTCCCCCGGATTGCCCGGGGGAGTTGCCCAGATCAGAAGCGATACTTGGCCGTTGCTGTCACGCTACGTGGAGCGCCGTAGGTGATGGCACCGAAGGCTTCGAAGATATCGAAGTATTTCTCGTCGGTGAGGTTGTTAACGTTGAGCTGACCGGACAGATTGTCGGTGATGTCATAGCGGGCCATGAGGTTGACCAGCGCGTAGGCATCCTGCTCGATTTTCTCCTGCTGATCGTCCGGGTTGGTTGCATAGGTATAAATGCTGTCTTGCCAGTTGACGCCGCCACCAACCGTCAGGCGGCTCCATTCGCCCGGGAACTGATAGGTTGTGAACGAGCGCAGCAGCTTGGTCGGGAAGCGGGTGTTGGTTGCGTCGCCTTCAGCGTCCTCGACCTTGAATTGGGTGTAGCCCGCGCCGACATTCCAGCCCGCAGCCAGCTCGCCGTTGACTTCCAGCTCAAAGCCTTTACTGGTGGCCTCGCTCGCGACGTAGGCGCTCTCAACTGTGCCGGGGATGAACTGACCGGTCTTGACCGCCAGATTATCCTGCTCAATATGGAAGACCGCCACCGAGGCGTTCAGGCGGCCGTCGTAAAACTCGCCCTTCAGACCGGCTTCGTAGCTTTTGCCGATGATCGGTACGATTTGCTGCCCGTTCATGTCGCGCTCGCTTTGCGGCTGGAAAATATCCGTATAGCTGGCGTACACCGACAGGGTGTCGTTCAGGTCATAGATAACGCCGGCGTAGGGCGTCAGCTCGTGGCCAACGTCGGTCCGGGTTGGGTCTGAGTAGATGTCATCTGACGTTTTCTTGTAGGTGCTGTCGCGGGCACCGAGGATGACCTTGAGGTCGTCAGCGATGTTCAGGCGCACGGCAGCGTAGGCGCCGGTTTGGGTCAGATCGCCGTAGCCGTAGGTTGTCAGGTCGCCCCAGACAGGTGCCGGGAAGTTGCCTTCGTAACTGTCGAAGTCCGGGATGCCACCCCAGCCGGTGCTGGCAATCCGAGTGTCGGCGTCGAATTCCTGCTCACTGTGGATGTAGCCGAATGCCAGTTCATGCTCGCGGCCGAAGAGCGAGAACGGTCCGTTCATGCGGGCGCTGTAGTCCTCTTGCACCGTACGGGTCTTGTACATCCCAGGATAGGTGTTGATGGGGGCTGATCCGGGCTGGCTGGCGTAGGTGTAAACATAGAACAGGTAGGATTCGCTTTCCCGCTCACCGCGGCTATAGCTGAGGTTCAACTGCCAGTCGTTGGCAAAGTAGTGATCCAGATTGACGAAGCGGGTCTCGTAGCTACTGTCCCACCAGCTCCATTTGGCCGAGGTCGTCTTCGAGCGGTTCCAGTCGGTTTTGCTGCCATCGTGGTACCAGTAAGCCAGGCCACCCCACATCGGCGAGTTAGACTTGTTCTCCTGATGGCTCATGCCAAACCACAGGGTAGTGTCTGGCGTCAGGTCGATATCCATGGTGCCGTACAGCGTGGAGTTCTCGTTGCTGTGCAAATCAATCCAGCTGTCGCCATCGTTGTACTCGCCGACAAGGCGAGCGCGAACGGTTCCAGCATCGTTCAGGGCGAAGGAAACGTCGCCCAGCGCGCCATAGGTATCCCAGGTGCCGCCACTGACAGACAGCGAACCGGTTGGTACGGTGCTGCTGGCGCGTTTGCGCACCATGTTGATTGACGCCGACGGGTCGCCAGACCCACTCATCAAGCCGTTTGCACCCCGGACCACCTCGACGCGGTCATACATGGCGAGGCTGCTGAAAATCTCGCCTGAACTCCACGGCTGCTCCCAAATGGTTGGAACGCCGTCAATCATCAGAGCGTTGATGTTGAAGCCGCGGGCGTTGAACTGGGCGCGACTGGTTTCGTAACGGTTGACCGAAATGCCGACGGTGTTGTTGACCACGTCTAGGATCGTCCCCAGATCCTGATCTTCGATCTTCTGTTGGGTGACGACGGTTACCGATTGCGGGGTCTCACGCGGCGACAGGCTCAGCGGAGTGGCGGTACGAGCTGCATCAGTCGTGTAGGCGCTGGTGCCCTCGGTAGTGGCGCTGCGCTCACCTTGGCCGGTGACGCTGATTGGTGCGAGCAGCATCTCCTCTTCGCTCGCGCTCTGGGCTGCAGCCGGCACGGCGGCAAGAACTGATCCGGCGGTCAGCAGGTGAATGGCCAGCGTCAGTGGACTGAGTCGGTTGCGTGTTTTTTCCCGGGGCAGGGCTATGGTTGGCATCTACATCGCTCCAAATTAATGCTTGTGATTATGAGAATCGTTCGCATTGTATTGATGTGGAGCAAGGAACGCAAAGGGGGATTTAGTGTATGGCGTTGTGGGTAGAGTGACGCTGGCGGGGTGCCGCAGGCGCACCAGGGCGCCCGCGTTTCGGGGGTTATTGCGGTTGTTGTTGTTGTTGTTGTTGCAGGGCGCTTCGGCTCCAGTCGAGCAACTGGCGGGCGAGGGTGTCGGCGGCCTCACCTAAGCCGCTGACGACGCCGGGTACGGCGGTATCGGTCAGCGCCTGGCTGACCCGGAAGTGACGGCTGGCAATCACCTGGCGGGAGCCCGGGTCGACCAGCTTGGCGTCCAGTTCGATGACGGCGCTGGCATGGCCGTTTTGATAGAGCGTCTGGAACTGGCGCAGATCGCTGAACAGCTGAACATCGGTCTGCAGTGCATGAACTTCGGTGCTGACGCTGGCAAAGCTGCCGTTCTGCTGGAATGCCTGTACCAGATGCTCGCGCAACAGGATCGGATTGGGGTCGGTCCAGCGCGCGCCCCGGTAGCTGTTGATGGTGTTGCCTTCGGGCGTCACCATGATACGCGGTGTTTGCAGGACGTAGCTGGCTGCGGGCGTGATAATGCGCAGCGATAGTGCCAGTGGCGCCTCGGTGCTGGCGCTGAAGTGCGGGGCCGGCAACTGATAGGTCGTGACCGGCTCGGTCTTGGGCAGTACGCTGCAGGCGCTGAGCAGCGTCAGTCCGAGCAGCGCCGGGATCAGTCTGGTGCGGGTCATGGTGTGAACTCCTGTTGCGCTTCGCCACCGAGCAGGAAGCGGGCTGGGTCATCCTGCAGGCGGCGGCTGAGGCGACGCAGATCAGCCAGGGTGGTGCGCAGCTCGTTCAGCGCGGGATCAAGCTGGCCGAGCCCCTGCGCGCCGCTGCTCAGTGCGTAGCGGTTTTCGCTGAGCACCTGCTCCAACTGATCACTGGTTCTGGCAATCGAGGCCATGGCGGTGCGCGCGCTGTGAAGGGTGTCGGCACCATCATTGCTCATGAGCTGGTCGGCGCGGGCGATCATCTGGTTACTGCGCTCCAGCGTTTCGGTTGCGGCCTGGCTGGTGGCGCGCAGTTCTGCCAGCAGCTGCTGCACGTTGCCGTCGGGGTCGGCAATGCTGTGGGTCGCCTGATTGAGACCTTCAAGCGTCATGCTGAAGCTGTTGACGTTTTCCTCGGACAACACCTTGCGGGCGCTGACAATCAACTTGTTGATGTTGGTCATCAGGTCTTCGCCGTTGGCGAGCAGCGCGGAAATTGGCGAAGGAATGGCCTGGATTACCGGGTCCTCACCTTTGGGGGCTGTCAATCGCGGGCTGTCAGGATCGTTGTGTGTCAGCTCGATAACCGAGGTTCCGGTGATGCCGGTGAATGACAGTCGTGCCTTGGTTGCCTGGGTGATCGGGACAGTTGAGTCGATGCGGATGCGTGCGCGGACAATGCGTGGGTCCTCTGCATCGAGCCCCAGCTCGGTGATCTCACCGATGCGGATACCGCTGAATTGCACTGCGCTACCGCGCGACAGACCCGTGACCGACTGCTTGAAGACGACGGTGTAATAACGTTGATCGTTTGCGGTACTGGTGCTGCTGAGCCAGATCGCAAAGACGATGGCTGCCAGTGCCGATAGCACGGTAAACAGGCCGATCAACACATGGTTGGCACGTGTTTCCATGGGTCTCTACTCTCCTGCTGCAGGGTGTTGGTACGCGGCGGCGCGCCCGCGCGGACCGTGGAAATAGTCTTGTACCCAGGTATCGTCGGTTTGGGCAACGCGCTCCAGTGTGTCGGCGACCAGTACACGTTTCTGCGACAGCACGGCGACCCGGTCACAGATGGCGTACAGGGTATCGAGGTCGTGGGTAACCAGAAACACACTCAGTCCCAGCGCGTCGCACAGGGTGCGAATCAACTGGTCAAACGCCGCTGCGCCAATCGGGTCGAGGCCGGCGGTGGGTTCGTCGAGAAACAGAATGTCCGGGTCCAATGCCAGTGCACGGGCCAATGCGGCGCGCTTTACCATGCCCCCGGACAGCATTGATGGGTACTTGTCCGCAGCTTCCGGCGGCAGACCGGTTAGCATCACTTTCATTCGGGCCAGGTGGTTGGCGTCGCGGCGGCTCAGGCCAATATGCTCAATCAGCGGCAGGGCGATGTTTTCTGCCACGGTCAGCGAAGAGAAGAGTGCGCCGGACTGAAACAGCACGCCGAAGCGGCGTTCCTGCAGTGAGCGTTCTTCCTCTGATAGTGTTTGCAGATCCTGACCAAATACTTTGACCGAACCGGCATTTGGACGGCGCAGACCGACGATCGACCGTAACAGTACCGACTTGCCGGTGCCGGAACCGCCCACCACGCCGAGCACTTCCCGCGGCATGATGTCGAGGTCGAGGTTGTCGTGTACGGTCTGTTTGCCGAAGCGATTGACCAGACCGCGCACCTCAACGATGGGCTTGGCTACGGTTGTGTTCACCATCCCATCTCCATGTAGAACAGGGCGGCCAGCGCATCGACCAGAATCACCACGAAGATGCACTGGACCACGCTGGAGGTGGTGTGTTCTCCGACCGATTCGGCGCTCCCCGAGACCTTGAAGCCCTCAAGACAGCCAATGATGGCTACCAGAAAGGCAAATACCGGTGCTTTGGCCATGCCCAGCAGGAAGTGCTGCACACCGACATCGTCGTGCAGCAGGTTGAGGAACATGACCGGTGATATATCCAGGCTGAAGGCGCAGACCATGGCACCGCCCAGCAGCCCCGAGAGCATGGCGATAAAGGTCAGCGCCGGCAGGGTAATCAGCAGGGCGATGACCCGCGGCAGCACCAGCAACTCAAGCGGGTTGAGACCCAGGGCGCGGATGGCGTCGATTTCTTCGTTCGACTTCATCGAGCCGATTTGTGCGGTGAACGCGCTGGCGGTGCGGCCGGCCATAAGAATGGCGGTCAACAGCACACCGAATTCACGCAGGAAGGAAAACGCAACCAGATCCACCGTGTAGATGCTGGCGCCGAAGGTTTGCAGCACGGTGGCACCGAGGAAGGCGATGACCGCCCCGACCATGAAGGTCAGCAGGGCGACAATCGGCACAGCGTTCAGGCCGGTCTGCTCGATCTGTGCGGCAATCGCTGTGGGGCGCCAGCTGCGTGGTCGGAACAGGCCGCTGACCAGGCCACTCAGGGTTAGGCCGATAAAGCCGAGCAGGTCGATCACATTGGCTGCGTGCTGAGCCATGCTGACGCCAATATGTTCCAGCTGGTCGCGGATCGGATTACCGGGCTGGGGCTCCGGATCTGGCCCTTGCTCGCAGGTGCTGGCTATGCGAGCGAGCAGGGTACGGCGTTCGTCAGGCAGGCCGCTGCTGCTGGCCAGTATCTGTTGTAGCCGCTCCGCCCCGAGCAGGTCATTGATTAACTGCCCGCCAGCGGTGTCGACACGGCTGAGCTGGCTGAGATCAATGTTGCTTACCTGCGCACTATCGGCCGGCAGGCTACCGATCAACTGGCGCAGCTCGGCGTAATTGTCGAGGGTCCAGTCACCCTGCAGAAGCAGCGTGTCCTGCTGTGCGTCGGGCAGGCGAAGGTAAGGAGAAGTATCGGGCATGGGGATCGCCTGCGCCGAGAAGCGGCGCAGGCTGCTGGATCAGGACTTGCGCTTGAGGCCGAAGTCCTCGGAAAGGGTGCCGGGGCCCGCGGCGTCTTTGGGAGCGTAGTCGCGTGGTGGCTCCAGCGAGTCGAATGCCGGCTCGGCCTGCTGGCGAGAGGAACTGTGCACGATGCCGGCATCCTGATCCAGTGCTGCGAGCAGGCGCTGGCGTGTCATGTCGTCCGGGGCCAACTCAACGGCACCATGGGTCAGGTGTTCCTGAATGTCCTGATAGCTGCGGTTCAGGCGGCTGGCCAGGGTGGCGGTAGTCTTGAAGTGGGCGGCCACTTCCTGTTGATACTCTTCAAAGCGCAGCTGCAGACTCTCAAGCTGGGCTTGAGCGCTGGCATTACTGCCTCCGCTGACGCGTCTGGATACCTGAGCCAGCACGATGCCGACAACGACGCCCACTGCCAATGCAATGGCTGCTGCAATCCACAGGTTTTCGCTTGCTTCCACCTTGGGTCCCTCATCTTTAGGTTGGTGCTATCAGTCCAGCGGGTGCTGCCTGTCCGAACCATGTAGTAACGGTAACGACATTTGCCGGCCAAGGCTAGGGCATTTGCACCTAATCGATGGTGGGGTGCGGGCAACTTGTCAGTGTCGTCAGGCAGGGTTCAGAATATGGCGTTTGAGTGTCGCAGCGCCCTCTGGTTCCGCTGATGCGACGCCCCAGCCCCCGCAGTAGTCACGGAGTCGGTCATGTCCAGAGCAGGTGAAGAGTCGATTGTCATTGAAGGCCCGAGTGGTGCCCTGGAGGCGGTGCTGACCCGTGGCGAGGTGCCCGGGTTGCTGGCGGTGATCTGTCATCCCAACCCGGTGCAGGGCGGCACCATGCAGAATAAGGTGGTGCACACCCTGATGCGTACGGCACGGGATCTGGGAGCCAGTACGCTGCGTTTTAACTTCCGCGGCGTGGGGGCGAGCGCCGGGCAGCACGATTATGGCGTTGGCGAGGTCGATGACTGCCTGGCGGTGATTGACTGGGCGTTGCAGCATGAAGGCACATCGCGTCTGTGGCTGATGGGCTTCTCCTTTGGCGGTTTTGTCGCGGCGGCTGCCGCGACGCGACTGGCGCAATGGCCCGAGCGGCTGGTGCTGGTTGCGCCGTCCGTAGAAAAACAGGATTTCGCGGCGCTCAAGCCGCTGGCAGGGCCTGTCAGCGTGATGATGGGGGAGGACGATGACGTTGTCGCCCCGGCCGCTGTTTACGCCGCGTTCGCCGACGAGCGCGCGGCCGAGGTTGTCCGCTTTGCCGACACCGGGCACTTCTTCCACGGCAAGCTGGTGCCGCTCAAAGCCGAGGTGGAGCGGGTTTTGACGGATCAGGCCTGATTGCCAAGGGAGGATGCTGGGGTTAGAGTATCGCTCCCTTCGATGTCCCTACTGGTATTGTGTGCATGTCTCCCCTTGAACGATACAAGGCCGATCTTCAGCGTCCTGACTTCTTTCATGATCCTGCGCAGGAACGCGCGGTTCAGCATCTGCAGCGGTTATTCGATGACCTGATTCGCAGTGAGGGCGAGCGCACGGGTTTTTTCGGGCGGTTTCGCAAGCGCAAGCCGGAGCCGGTCAAAGGCCTGTATTTTTGGGGTGGTGTAGGGCGCGGCAAGACCTATCTGGTCGATACCTTTTTTGAAGCTCTGCCCTTCGAGCGCAAGATGCGCACGCACTTTCACCGCTTTATGCAGCGCGTTCATCACGAACTGAAGGCGCTGAAAGGGGAGAAGAACCCGCTCAAGCTAATCGCAGCGCAGTTTGCCAGTGAGGCGCGAGTCATCTGTTTTGACGAGTTTTTTGTCTCTGATATTACCGATGCGATGATTCTGGGCAGCCTGATGGAAGAGTTGTTTGCGCAGGGGGTAACCCTGGTGGCGACCTCCAATATCGTGCCTGACGGGTTGTATAAGGATGGCCTGCAACGTGCGCGCTTCCTCCCGGCTATCGCATTGCTCAACAGCTGCACCGAGGTCGTCAACGTGGACAATGGCGTTGATTACCGATTGCGTGCCCTGGAGCAGGCCGAGCTGTACCACTGCCCACTCGATTGCGACGCCTATGCCAGTCTGAAGCGCAGCTTCGACAGTCTGGTTCCGGACCTTAACGAGGTTGTTGAGGGTGAGGAGCTGATCATCGAAAACCGTCCGATTCAGTCGGTACGGGTGTGTGAGGATGTTGCCTGGTTCGAGTTTCGTGCCCTGTGTGACGGCCCTCGCAGTCAGAACGACTACATCGAGCTGGGACGCATCTTTCACGCGGTGCTGATTTCCAACGTCGAACAGATGAGTACCGCCAAGGATGATATGGCGCGTCGCTTCATCAATCTGGTCGACGAGTTCTATGACCGTAACGTCAAACTCATTCTCTCTGCCGAGGTGCCGCTCAAGGACCTCTACGCCGGTGGTCGGCTGGACTTCGAGTTTCAGCGCACGCTGAGTCGTTTGCTGGAAATGCAGTCACACGAATTTCTCGCGCGTCCGCACAAGCCCTGACTCAGGCTGTCGGTTCGCGGCTGCCCTGCAGGTAGGCGCGGCGATACTGGTTGGGCGACATGCCAGTATGCTGGCGGAACAGGCGTGCGAAGAAACTGGCGTCGTCGTAGCCTATCTCGTAGCTGATGGTTTTGATGCTCTGGTTGCTGGTTACCAGCAGCGTTTTGGCCATCTCGATCCGCAAGCGCTGCAGGTAGTGCAGCGGTTTGTCTCCGGTGGCCTGGTGGAAGCGGCGCATGAAGTTGCGAATGCTCATGCCGTGACGGCTGGCCACATCCTCAAAGCGAAATTTCTCTGCAAAGTGCTGCTCCAGCCACTGCTGAATCTGCAGAATTGGCAGGTCATGGTGCAACTTCTGGCCGCCAAAGCCGATGACGCCCGGCGTGTAGTTGCGCTGCACCTCGTAGTACGCGTCCCGGGCGAGTGTGCGGGACACTTCAGGGCTGCACAGGCGCTCGGCAAGGTGCACAAACAGGTCGCGCGCTGAGCTGATTCCGGCGGCGCAGAGCACCTGTCCGGCGTCGGTCAGGTGCTTGTCGCGCTGCAGCTCGACGGCGGGAAATCGCTGGCGGTACTCGTCATGAAAGCGCCAGTAGGTGGTTGCTTCGCGGCCGTCCAGCAGACCCCCTGCGGCAGGCCAGAACGCGCCGAGGGCAACGGCGCCAATCAGGGCGCCACGCTGGCTCTGTTGCTGCAGCCAGGGACAGATTTGCGGGTACTGCGTCTGCAGCAAGTCAAAGTCGGCCCAGAAAGAGGGCAGGATGATCAGTTGTGGTTCTACATCGACAATGCTGGCTTCTGCGTGAATTGGGTCCTTGCTGAAGCCCGTTGCAGGTTGTCCGTCAGGGGTGACCGTCAGTACCTCAAAGCCGGGGGTCAGGCCTTGGCCAAGTTGGCGGCCGGTATTGAGGCTGGCCATATAGAAGACATCTCTGGCCTGAGACAGGGTAGAAGTGACCGTGAAGTCGGTCGCGAGAATTGCAACCTGTCTCAGCGGCTCTGCAGTTTGGTTGGGCATTTTTTATTGTCGTTATAGGTTGATTCGGACAGATATGGCAGAAATAGCCGTATGCAGTCAGTGTCTAACGACGGAGACAGTGGGGTCAAGAGGCGGCCGCCCGGGTGGGCGGCCGCTGGGATCAGGGCGCCGGGTTGGGCTGGCTCTGATGGATTTCGGAAATGGCCTGCAGCACGCTGTCGGTCAGGCCCATGTTGATGCTGCTCAGGTTGCGATTGAGCTGATCCATGTTGGTGGCGCCGATGATGTTGCTGGTGACGAACGGCTGACGGGTGACAAACGCCAGTGCCATCTGCGCCGGGTCCATACCATGGTCGCGGGAGAGCTGAACATACCGGGCACAGGCCTTTTGGGCTTGCGGGTTGCTGTAGCGTACAAAGCGCTCGAAGAGGGTGATTCGCGCCTTCTCCGGTCGCAGGCCGTTGAGGTACTTGCCGGTCAGCACACCAAAGGCCAGTGGCGAGTAGGCGAGCAGGCCGATCTGTTCACGCATCGACATCTCGGCGAGGCCGACTTCGTAGGTGCGGTTGAGCAGGTTGTAGGGGTTCTGGATCGAGACCATGCGCGGCCAGCCACGGGATTCGGCCAGGTGCAGAAAGCGACTGACGCCCCAGGGTGTTTCGTTCGACAGGCCGACATGGCGGACTTTGCCAGCCTTGATCAGGTTGTCCAGGGCCTCAAGGGTGTCTTCGAACGAGGTCAGCTCGTCGTCCGGATTGTGGCGATAGCCGAGTTGGCCAAAGAAATTGGTTTGCCGGTCTGGCCAGTGGAGCTGATAGAGATCGATGTAGTCGGTCTGCAGGCGCTTGAGGCTGCCATCGATGGCCTGGTCGATATGGGCGCGAGTGAAGCGAGTGCGGCCGTCGCGCAGGTAGCTTAGCCCGTTGCCCGGGCCGGCAATCTTGCTGGCAAGGATCCACTTGTCGCGCCCGCCACGCTGCTGGAAGAAATTGCCGATGATGGTCTCGGTTGCGCCGTAGGTATCTCCCTTGGGTGGCACCGGATACATTTCGGCGGTATCGATGAAGTTGACGCCGGCATCGCGCGCGCGGTCAATCTGTGCAAAGGCTTCCTGCTGGGTGTTTTGTTCGCCCCAGGTCATGGTGCCGAGACAAAGGGCGCTGACCTTGAGGTTGCTGCGGCCGAGAGGGCGGTATTGCATGGAGAGCTCCTTGGTTGCCGAAAGGACGGTTCATTATTGATCATCAGGGTAAATAAGGGTTGTATTTTTTTTGCTGATTGGCATAATGCCCGCCACTTTCGACAGGATGCCTAGCCTGTCGTTGTTGTTTACAGCACAGATGCCACCCAGACCCACGCAGCCCCCACTGAGTGTCTGTTCTAGGCTTTGTTGTCTTGTAAAAACACATTTCACTCTGTAAGATTTGCCGTCTTCTTTTGAAAGCGGCCTCTGAGGCTAGGATTAATGAAAACCTTCAGCGCAAAACCTGAAACCGTAAAACGTGATTGGTACGTCGTCGACGCCAGTGGTCTGACTCTGGGTCGTCTGGCAACCGAGGTTGCTTCACGTCTGCGCGGCAAGCACAAGCCCGAATACACCCCTCACGTTGATACCGGTGACTACATCGTCATCATCAATGCCGAGAAAGTACACGTAACCGGTAACAAGGTTCAGGACAAGATGTACTACAGCCACTCCGGTTTCCCGGGTGGTATCAAGTCCATCAACTTTGAAAAGCTGATCCAGCGCGCTCCTGAGCGTGTTATCGAGTCTGCTGTCAAAGGCATGTTGCCTAAGAACCCCCTGGGTCGTGCAATGTACCGGAAGATGAAGGTCTATAAAGGCGCTTCTCATCCGCATGCTGCACAACAGCCCCAAGAACTGAAGATCTAAGGAGTTCACCATGTCGGCGACACAAAACTACGGCACTGGCCGTCGTAAAACTGCCACCGCTCGCGTATTCCTGCGTCCGGGTTCTGGCAATATTTCCATCAACAATCGCAGCCTGGAGAACTTCTTCGGTCGCGAAACAGCTCGCATGATTGTTCGTCAGCCGCTCGAGCTGACCGAGAGCACCGAGAAGTTTGACGTCTACGTGACTGTCAGCGGCGGTGGTATCTCCGGTCAGGCTGGCGCCATCCGTCACGGCATCACTCGTGCGCTGATGGAATACGACGAAACACTGCGCGGCGAGCTGCGCAAAGCGGGTTATGTTACCCGTGACGCTCGTGAAGTTGAGCGTAAGAAAGTGGGTCTGCGCAAAGCGCGTAAGCGTCCGCAGTACTCCAAGCGTTAATCTCGTATTGCGCTGCAAAACGCCCGGGCTCCGGAAGGAGTGCCGGGCGTTTTCGTATCTGCGGCAAGGTGTCGCGCCTGCTATGGTTAGATGCAAGTCCCTGATTGGGCGCGAATTCGGTATAGTGTTGAGCGTGCTGGGAGTGGATATCACCTTGTCAAAAAAGGGGTTTTTCATTACCATCGGTTTCATTTTGTGCAGGCTGTTCAACACTTCAAAAGGCCTTCTAAAAAGGTCCAGAAATTAGCTGATGGGAGACGACTGGATGAGTAATGACGGCGTGAATAATGGCCGGCGTCGCTTCCTGGTGGCCGCCACAAGTGTGGTAGGTGCCGCCGGAGCAGTAGGGGCCGCAGTCCCCTTTGTGGGGGCCTGGTTCCCGAGCGCTCGAGCCAAAGCGGCTGGTGCGCCGGTAAAGGTGAATATCAGCAAGATCGAGCTGGGACAGCAGATCGTTGTGGAATGGCGCGGGCAGCCCGTGTTTGTTTCGCATCGGACGGCTGAAGCCCTCGCGCTGCTGGATGAAACCGATTCCGAGGTGGCGGATCCGCATTCCGAGGCCTCCAATCAGCCGGCTTATGTTGATGGTAAAACCCGTGCGATCAAGCCGGAGTTGCTGGTGGTCATGGGTGTTTGTACTCACCTTGGCTGCTCTCCTCTGTTCAAGCCTGAAGTCGCTTCTGCTGACATGGGTGCGGATTGGAAGGGTGGTTATTTCTGCCCATGCCATGGTTCCCACTACGACATGTCCGGTCGTGTCTTCAAGGGCCAGCCCGCGCCCCTGAATCTTCCGGTACCACCCTATTCATATGAGTCTGATGACGTAATCGTGATCGGCGTGGATCAGGAGAGCGCCTGATGAATAAATTGATGCAATGGGTGAACGAGCGGATGTCCGTCACTCAGGTGATGGAAGATCACCTGACCAAGTACTACGCGCCCAAAAACTTCAACTTCTTCTACTTCTTTGGCTCTCTGGCCATGCTGGTGTTGGTAAACCAGCTGGTTACCGGTATCTGGCTGACCATGAGCTACGAGCCCTCTGCACAGGGCGCGTTTGCCTCGGTCGAGTACATCATGCGCGATGTCGAGTACGGCTGGCTGCTGCGTTATCTGCACTCTACTGGCGCCTCTGCGTTCTTCGTAGTGGTCTATCTGCACATGCTGCGGGGTCTGATGTACGGCTCCTATCAGAAGCCGCGTGAGCTGATCTGGCTGTTCGGTATGCTGATCTATCTGGTGCTGATGGGTGAAGCCTTTATGGGTTACCTGCTGCCCTGGGGTCAGATGTCCTACTGGGGTGCCCAGGTGATCATCTCCCTGTTCGGTGCTATTCCGTTCATTGGTCCGGATCTGGCGCAATGGGTACGTGGTGACTTCCTGATCTCCGGTATCACCCTGAACCGCTTCTTCGCGCTGCACGTTATCGCACTGCCGATCGTGCTGCTGGGGCTGGTTGTGCTGCACATCATCGCGCTGCACGAAGTGGGCTCCAACAACCCGGATGGTATCGATATCAAGAAGTTCAAGGATGAGAATGGCAAGCCGCTGGACGGCATCGCCTTCCACCCGTACTACACCGTGAAGGATATCGTTGGTGTGGTGGTCTTCCTGTTCGTATTCTGCGCCATCGTGTTCTTCTTCCCGGAGATGGGGGGTTACTTCCTTGAGAAGCCGAACTTTGAAATCGCCAACCAGTTGAAAACGCCTGACCACATCGCTCCGGTCTGGTACTTCACTCCGTTCTACGCGATTCTCCGTGCTGTTCCGTCGATTGCCGGCTCTGCCTTCCCGGGCGTTCTGGCGATGGGTGCGGCGATCGCGGTGCTGTTTGTGCTGCCCTGGCTGGACCGTAGCCCGGTTCGCTCCATCCGCTATAAGGGCTGGATGAGCAAGTTGTGGCTGGTCATCTTCTGCGTGTGTTTCGTGATTCTCGGTGTATTGGGTGCTATCCCGTCCACTCCGGGTCGTACGTTGCTGTCGCAGGTGTGTACCGTTCTGTATTTCGCCTTCTTTATCCTGATGCCGTTCTACACCCGGATGGAGAAGACCAAACCGGTTCCGGAGAGGGTTACTGGCTAATGAAAAAACAACTGATTGCCCTGATGTTTGCTCTGGTTCCGACCGTCGCGTTTGCGGCGGGTGGTGCTGGCTATCACCTAGATGAAGCAAATGTTGATATCACTGACAAGGCCGCTCTGCAGGATGGCGCGCGGACCTTCGCCAACTATTGCATGGGGTGCCACTCTGCGCAGTACCAGCGTTATGAGCGTGTTGCGACTGACCTGGGTATCCCTGAGCAGTTGATGCTCGATAACCTGGTTTTCACCGAAGGCACTCTGATCGGTGATCACATGAAGAACGGCATGCGCAGTGCTGACGCCAAAAAGTGGTTTGGTGCGGCTCCGCCGGACCTGACCTTGGTTGCCCGTGTTCGCGGTACCGATTGGCTCTACACCTATCTGCGTACCTTCTATGAAGATCCGTCCCGTCCGCTGGGCGCCAACAACAAGGTATTCCCGAACGTGGGTATGCCAAATGTGCTGGCCGAGCTGCAGGGTCGTCAGGTTATCGGCTGCAAGGCCATGCCGGTCAAAGACGAAAGCGGTAAGATCATGCGTGACACTCTCAGTGGCGACGTGATGAAGCAGGAGCAGTGCGATGTCCTGACCGTGGTTCCGAACACAGGTACTCAGACCGAGGAAGAGTTTGATACTACGGTTCGCAACCTGGTTAGCTTCCTGGCTTACTCGGCTGATCCGGTCAAGCTGGAGCGTCATCGTATTGGTGTATACGTGCTGCTGTATCTGGCCTTCCTGTTTGTATTTGCGTATCTGCTGAAGCGTGAATACTGGCGAGATGTCCATTGATCTTCTGAGGTTCAGATGATCCGTGCGCGCCCCTTGAGGGCGCGCACTTGTTTCTGGGGTATAATGGCGCTCTGCGCGCGCGGCCCCGCTGCGCGCTTTGTGCTTTTAGGTGCCAGTCTGGCACCTGCCGCAGTCCGAATAAGGATGAGGGTTTACATATGGGCGTAACCGCCAACAAGCGTTCCTCCATGGCATTTTTCTCGGATCCCCGTGATCACTACTGTCACCGGGTCAGAATAGTGCTGGCAGAAAAGGGGGTTACCGTTGACGTGATTAACGTCGAACCTGGCGATCATCCGCAGGAGTTAGCCGAGAATAATCCCTATAACAGCGTTCCGACGCTGCTTGATCGTGATCTCGTTCTTTACGAGTCGAGCATCATGATGGAGTACCTCGACGAGCGTTTCCCGCACCCTCCGCTGTTGCCGGTATATCCGGTGGCGCGGGCCAACAGCCGTCTGCTGATGTATCGCGTACAGCGTGACTGGTGCCGTCTGGTGGATGTTATCGTTGATCCCAAGAGCAGCTCTGCCGAAGTGACGCGTGCACGTAAGGAGCTGCGTGAGAGCCTGATTGGGGTTGCTCCGGTGTTTGCTGAGATGCCGTTCTTCATGAGTGAAGAGTTTAGTCTGGTGGATTGCTGTATCGCGCCGATCTTGTGGCGTCTGCCGGAACTGGGTGTGGAGCTGCCGAAGCAGGCCAAGCCGTTGCTGGACTATATGGAGCGAATCTTCCAGCGCGAAGGGTTTATCGCCAGTCTGTCGGCGGCTGAGCGGGATATGAAGGCAAACTGATTGGAGGAAGCGGATATGGCCGAGATGGGCTCCAGTCGCCCCTATCTGGTGCGTGCTCTTTACGAGTGGATTCTTGATAATCAGTGCACGCCTTATTTGCTGGTGAATGCCGAGCATCCGGACACAGCTGTTCCGATGGCCTTCGTCGAGGATGGGCAGATTGTTCTTAATCTTTCGCCAAGCGCGGTGCGTGATCTGCATATGGATAACGAGCAGATCAGCTTTGACGGCCGCTTCGGTGGCGTTGCCCAGCAGGTTTGGATCCCGCTGGGGGCGGTAATGGCCATTTATGCCCGCGAGAACGGTCAGGGTATGGTGTTTGAGCTGGAGCCTGTTGCGCCGCCGTCTGGTGATCCAGAAGGTGGTGATCAGCCGCCCCAGCCGCCACGTCCGGAAGGTGGCGGTCGTCCCGCATTGAAAGTCGTCAAGTAGACAATAAAAAGCCCCGCTCTGCGGGGCTTTTTATTGTCGCCAGTGCCGGTCCTCAATCGAGATACTCGAACAGTTTGACGATGCGTTGAACGCCTCCCACCTGCTGCGCTTGCGCCACGGCGAGATCGGCTTCGTGGTGGGTGACAAGGCCCATGAGATAGACCACGCCAGCTTCGGTTACCACCTTGATGCGCGAGCCGGGTATGGTGCCGTCGGTGAGCAGGCGGGTTTTCAGGTTGGCGGTGATCAGGGCGTCCTGGTTGCGTGCGAGGAGCGACAGACGCGGGCCTGCGGTGAGCTCATTGTGAACCACCTTGACCTTCTGTACCTGCTTTGCCGCCTCGCCAGCGGGCGCAATCAGATCCCCACGTGGTACCTGGCCAGCCAGCAGGACGACGCCGTTGTAGCTGGTAGCAATGATTCGCCCTTCGGCTTCGATCGCGGCGTTGACCTTGTTGACGTTTACCGCGACCTTGGTCTCGATCAGTTGGTCGTCGATGCTGCTACCGATGGTGCGCGTGCCGTGGTTGTCTTCAATCGGAGTATCCCGAGTGGCAGTGAGTATCGAGCTGCAGCCCGCGAGCATCAGTGTCAGGGCGATGGCTGACAGTTTTCTCATTCCTCGCTCCCGAACAGTTGGCGGTCGATCAGGTCGCACAGGCAGTGAATCGCCAGCAGGTGCACTTCCTGGATGCGTGCCGTCGAGCGTGCGGGGACGCGGATTTCGACGTCTTCGGGCATCAGTAGTGAGGCCATGGCGCCGCCATCGCGGCCGGTCAGAGCAACAACGTGCATGTCCCGGTCGTGGGCTGCCTGGATGGCTTGCATGACGTTGGCAGAGTTGCCGCTGGTGGAGATGGCCAGCAGAACGTCGCCTGGCTGGCCGAGCGCCCGGATCTGCTTGGAAAAGACTTCTTCGTAGCTGTAGTCGTTAGCGATCGAGGTGATGGTCGAGGCGTCGGTGGTCAGTGCGATTGCCGGCAAGCTTGGGCGTTCACGCTCAAAGCGATTGAGCAGCTCGGAGGAGAAGTGTTGTGCGTCGCCGGCCGAGCCGCCATTGCCGCAGGTGAGAATCTTGCCCTCGCTGAGCAGCGCGTTGACCATCAGTTGGCTGCCCTGTTCAATGCTGGGGCCTAGCACATCCATCGCGCGGGTCTTGGTTTCAATGCTGTCGGTGAAAAGCTGTCTGATGCGGTGTTGCATGTCCATAGGGAAACTCGCTAGCAAGTGAATGCCTCTCTTATCCAGTTGTATGAGGCTGGATTCGAGGGGTCGCCTTCGGCGGCTATGACGTCAAAGCGACAGGGGCGGTTGGCCAGGCGGGGGTGGTGAAGCAGGTAATGCTGCGCAGCGAGAATCAGGCGTTGCTGCTTTGCCCGATTGACGCTCTCTGCTGCGCTCCCCCAATGGCTCTGCTGCCTGTAGCGCACTTCGACAAATACTACTGTATCGCCGTCGCGCATGACCAGATCAAGCTCGCCCTGTCTGCACCGGTAATTGCGTGCCACACAGGATAGACCTGCCTTGCGCATGATTTGTTCAGCCATGCGCTCGGCCTGGTTGCCCAGTTGTTGCCTGCTGGTCAGGCGTGTCATCAAAGTGGGCTGCTGTCGCTCGGTGCGGCCGGTTGCAGGATGCCGTCCCGAATCTGGCCCCAGGAGAGGTTGCGCTGAATGCGCCCGCTGTCATCGAGACTCAGCTCGCCGGTGGCTCCTTCGATGCGCGTGTCCGGATACTGACGCATTTGCGGCAGGCGGGAGAAGATGCGCTGGGTGTCTACGCCCATGGCGTAAAGGCGCCCAATTGCGCCGCTGGCCTGGGGCCAGTTGCCGGTTACGTCGCTGTAAAGCGGGTCGCTGTGATCAAGCAGCCAGGGGATCTCTGCAATCAGCAGGCCGTCGAGGTCGGTGTTCTGCGCGCCCGTCGGGTCAATCTGGTAGGAGTGCGAGGTGGCATAGACCGGTAGCTCTGCGGCGTACTGGAATGCCAGTGTCGGCTTGATCTGCCGTGCCTGCAATGGGGTGGCAGCCAGGAACAGTGCGTCCAGGTCCTGGCGCGGCGTGGGTTGAGCCAGTACGTTACCAAGGAGTCTTTTGATGCGGTTGGCGCGGTTCTCGCTCTGCTTGATCTTGAGCAGGTCGCCCATCTGGTTGGCAACGGCGGCTGGCTGGTCAACCAGCTCCTGGCCGATGATGGTGCCGCCCAGGCGTTCCCATTCGCTGACAAAGGCGCGATTGGCGCGCTGGCTCCAGTCGTCGCGGGTGCTCAGGGTTGCCATTCGGCGCTTGCCGTCTTCCCAGGCGCGGATAGCGGCCGAGCGCGCTTCGTCCTCGGGGGCGAGGCCAAACTGGTAGATGCTGCTGGCTGAGGTGGCCTGTTCCGCGTAGTTGAGAACCAAAGTTGGCAGCGGTAACTCGCCGACGCCAGCCAGTTGTGCGACCTTGTCCTTTTCCAGTGGGCCGATCATCCATTGCACGCCCTCTTGCTTCGCCTGATTCAGGGCGTCTAGGGCGCTGGCGTATTGAGTGCTGTCGTACAGGGTTACCTGGGGCTGGTCGATGCCCTGGCTCTGGGCCTGGTACTGCGCGGCCAAAAATCCGTCGCGCAGCGCTTGCGCGGCGCTGGCGAGTGGGCCGTTAAATGGCAGGAGCAACCCGATATGGGTGGGGCGACTTGCCTGCAGTGCTTCGATCTGCTGAATGGCGTCCGGTAGCGGGTTGGCTGCTGGATGATTTGGGTTGGCTTCCTTCCAGACCATTAGGGAGCGGATCTGTAGGTCAAGATTGCGCTGTTTGCGCGTAATCAGTGCCAGTTCGAGCCAGCCGGCGAATTCGCCGCTGGCATTGGCGCTGGCAGATTGCAGGCTTTGCGTGTCTGCTTTGCTCAGGCTTTCCCAGATTGCTTGGCTATTGGCAGCCTGTCGGCTCGTGTCCAGCAGGCTGTGAATGTAAACCCGCTCCTGTGCGGCGTCGATGAACTTGCCATTGGCCTCCAGGATGTCTGCTCGCAGTTGCTGAATCCGCAGTTGCTCTGGCAGTGGGCGAATGTCCAGCTGGCGCATTGACGGGTGCTGAATCGCGCGCAGGGCTGCAGCGTTGTCGCCCAGAGCCAGTGCGCCCGTTGCCTGCAGTTCGTTGAAGCGAATCTGCTGGTCTGTCGGCAGGTCGCTCTGGGGAATCGTTTGCAAGATTCGGCCGGATTGCTCCGGATTGCCGTTGTTCAGTGCGGTTTGGGCGGCATGCAGGCGGAGCAGGTTGGCCTCGGCACCTTCGTAGCGGTCTGCGCTCTTAAGGATTTCCTCAACCGATGCATCGGGGGTGCGTGGCAGCTCGTCCAGGCTTTTCGGTGCGGAAGCACAGCCGGCCAGCACTGTGGTCAGTGTCAGGGCCAGAGTCGACAGGCGAAGGGAGCGGTGCATGCGGAGGTGTCCTTACGTGCGGGCGATGATGTGGTTACAAACCGGCGGGTTAAGTCGCGCATTGTACCCGCGCGCGGGCTCATTCTCCAAGGCAGACAGCGCCGAGAGGATGGCTGCTGTACAATGCGTCACAAATTGCACCCAGGAATCTCCATGACCACACTCGCTGGCACTCTTTTTGTGGTGGCTACGCCGATCGGTAATCTGCAGGACATGAGTCCGCGCGCGTTGCAGGTTCTGAAGGACGTGAAACTGATAGCTGCCGAGGATACCCGTCACAGCGCAAGGCTGATGCAGCACTTTGGTATCGGTACCCCAATGACGGCTTGTCATGATCACAATGAGCGCGACAAGGGTGGGCGGTTGGTAGAGCGGCTGCTGGCAGGAGATGACATTGCGTTGATTTCCGATGCCGGCACACCGCTCATTTCGGACCCGGGCTACCATCTGGTGCGCCAGGCCCGGGAGGCGGGCGTCAAGGTATCGCCAGTACCTGGCGCCTGCGCGCTGATCGCGGCGCTCAGCGGTGCCGGGATGCCTTCGGATCGTTTTGCTTTCGAGGGATTTCTCCCGGCCAAGGCGCATGGCCGCCGCCAGCGCCTGCAGGCGCTGGCTGCGGAGGACCGAACCTGGATGGTGTACGAAGCCCCGCACCGCCTGCTGGAGTGTCTGCAGGATATGCAGCAGGAGCTGGGCGGCGAGCGCCGGGTGCTGCTTGCCCGTGAGCTGACCAAGACTTTCGAGACTCTGCATTCGGCACCGCTGGCAGAGCTGGTTGCCTGGGTGGCCAGTGACTCTGATCAACAGCGCGGCGAATGTGTGCTCGTGGTTGAAGGTGCGCCTGCGCCCGAGGGTGATGCGGTGGGCGATGACGCGCTGCGCGTGCTCGATCTGCTGTTGGCAGAATTGCCGCTCAAGCGCGCGGCTAAGCTGGCTTCGGAGATCACCGGGGTGCGTAAGAACCTGTTGTATCAGATTGCTCTGGAGCGCGGTAACGGCTAGTGCGCTTATCGGCAGTGGCCGCTTGCCTGCAGGGAATGCTTGCCCTGCGCGCCTGTGGTCGTTAATCTTGCCGCCAAGAGTTGGCCGGGCAGTCGCTGTGACGGTGCGCAAGCGTCGTTGTGGAGGAAAGTCCGGGCTCCAAAGGGCAAAGTGCCAGGTAACGCCTGGGAGGCGCGAGCCTACGGAAAGTGCAGCAGAAAGCAAACCGCCTAAGCGCGCAAGCGCCGGTAAGGGTGAAAAGGTGCGGTAAGAGCGCACCGCGCAGCTGGTAACAGTCTGTGGCGTGGTAAACCCCACTTGGAGCAAGACCAAATAGGAATCCGTTGGTGTGGCCCGCACTGGATTCGGGTAGGTTGCTAGAGGTTGTCAGTGATGGCGATCCCAGAGGAATGACTGTCCTCGACAGAACCCGGCTTACAGGCCAACTCTTATTTTCCTTCCTGTGTGACTTACTTCTTCTTAGAGCAAAAAAATCTTACTCCTCACAATTCACTTTAAGTTCTGAGGCGATGTTTTTGCTTTATCTGTTTTTTACGCTCTCAACTACACCTCTTTTGCATCCATATTCCCGATAAAACGCGCTAAACCACTGCTGTGCAAGGTTTTTTTCCTATGTACGGCTCTTGACGCTGTATAGGTGCATTTCTATAGTGTCGCAAAGTGGTGATATGTGGGGCGGAGTGGGATTTTTTGGCTAGCTCCGGCCGGTAATCTAAGGGAAGGACAACGACGTGTTTCGTGGAGCCAATGCCATCAACCTCGACGCCAAAGGGCGACTCGCGATGCCTGCGCGCTATCGCGACCGCCTGGTGGAGTCCTGTGGTGGGCAATTGGTCGTCACTATCGCGTTGGAAGACCGTTGTCTTTGGATCTATCCCCTGCACGAATGGGAAGCCGTCGAAGCCAAGCTGCGTCAGGCGCCCAACATGAATCCTGCGGTTAAACGTCTGCAACGACTGCTGATCGGTAATGCCTTCGAGCTCGAGCTGGATGGCGCCGGTCGCTTTGTCGTGCCGCCGCTGCTGCGTGAATACGCCGGGCTGGACAAGAAGGTGATGCTGGTCGGTCAAATCGGTAAGTTCGAGCTCTGGAGTGAAGATGCCTGGACTGCCACCACGTCTGCCTATCTGGACGAGTCGCAGGAGGCTGGCGAGCTGCCGGCTGAACTGCACTCGCTGAGCCTGTGAGTACTGTGCCTAATTTTTCCCATATCAGCGTATTGCTGAACGAAGCGCTTGATGCGCTTGCCATCCAACCTGACGGCATCTATATCGACGGCACCTTCGGACGAGGGGGACATAGTCGAGCGCTGCTCGCACGCTTGGGGCCGGAGGGCAGGCTGATTGCCTTTGACAAAGATCCGGAAGCCATCCGGGCTGGCGAACAACTGGCGGCCGAAGACGGCCGCTTTGTCGTTGTACAGCGGTCCTTCGCGGAGATGGCCGAGGAGTTGCGTGCGCGCGGTCTGCACGGGCATGTCAGCGGTGTTTTGCTGGATCTGGGAGTGTCCTCGCCCCAGCTCGATGACCCGACCCGCGGCTTCAGCTTCCTGAATGACGGTCCGCTCGATATGCGCATGAATCCGAGTGCAGGGCAGAGTGCCGCGGACTGGGTCAACAGCGCCAGTGAGGCTGATATCGCCACCGTGCTCAAGGAGTACGGTGAAGAGCGTTTCGCCAAGCGCATGGCGCGGGCGGTGGTTGCTCGCCGTGCCCAGCAACCTTTTACCCGTACCGGCGATCTCGCTGCGGTAATCAAGGAAGCCAATCCCGCCTGGGAGAAAGGTAAGCATCCGGCCACCCGAGCGTTCCAGGGCATCCGTATCTTTATCAATCGCGAGCTGGACGATCTGGCCGACGGTCTGCGCGCTGCGTTGGATGTGTTGGCACCGGCTGGCCGCCTTGCGGTAATCAGCTTCCACTCGCTGGAAGATCGCATGGTCAAACAGTTCATGCGTCGCGAGGCCAAAGGCGCGCCGATTCCGCGTGACCTGCCGATTCGCGATATTGATATTCCAGTCTCGATCAATCTGGTGGGCAAGGCGATCAAGCCGACTGCCGCTGAGATTGATGCCAATCCCCGTGCCCGCAGCGCTGTGCTGCGTATTGCGGAGAAGCGTTGATGAACGCCCCTGCGCAGCTGCCCAAGCGTTCCGGCCTGCCAACCGGCAGCGGCTGGCTGACGCTGGTTTTCGTGCTGGGTGTCGCCAGTGCGCTGGCGGTGTCCTACAGCGCCCATTGGAGCCGCCAATTGCTTAATGAGCTGGCGACCGAGATGGATGTGCGTGAGAAAGCGCAGGCCGAATGGGGCCGGCTGGTGCTGGAGCAGAGCACCTGGACGGCCTATAGCCGGATTGAACGTATCGCCACCGAGCAGCTCGGCATGCATGTGCCTGAGCCCAGCGATGTGATCCTGGTGAAACCATGAGAAAGTTCGCACTCAAGCCTAATGGCAGCCTCTATCCCTGGCGTTTTCGCCTGGTGATCGGGTTGCTGGGTCTGTGCTGCGTAGCCGTTGCCTGGCGAATCGCCGAGCTGCACGTTCTGGATGAAGGTTTTCTGCGCAGTCAGGGTGACAAGCGCAGTGTGCGCCATGTGCCGATTCCGGCTCACCGTGGGCAGATCACCGATCGGAACGGTGAGCCGTTGGCCGTCAGTACCCCGGTTCTCACCATCTGGGCCAATCCGTCTCAGTTGATTGACCAGCAGGCCCACTGGCCTGATCTGGCGCGTGCGCTGGGCACCGATCTGGCGACCTTCAGCGAGCGGCTTAAGGCCAATGCCGATAAAGAGTTCATTTACCTGCGTCGTCGCATGACGCCGGCTGACGGTGAAGCTGTCATGGCGCTCAAGGTACATGGCGTCTACAGCATCGAAGAATACCGCCGCTTCTATCCGGCAGGTGAAGTGGCTGCCCACCTGGTCGGCTTCACCAACGTTGATGAGCAGGGGCAGGAAGGGCTGGAACTGGCTTACGACCAGTGGCTGCAGGGTGTGCCGGGCAAGCGCCAGGTGCTGCAGGATCGCCGCGGCCGCCTGATCAAGGATGTACAGGTGATCAGCAATGCGCGCCCGGGCAATGATTTGCGCCTGTCCATCGATCTGCGTTTGCAGTATCTGGCGCACCGCCAGTTGCGTGAGGGTATGCAGGAATTCGGTGCCAAGGCCGGTTCGGTAGTGATGCTGGATGTGCGCACCGGTGAAGTGCTGGCGATGGTCAACCAGCCCTCCTATAACCCGAACAATCGGGCCAATCTGCAGCCGAGCATGATGCGCAATCGCGCGATGATCGATGTGTTCGAGCCGGGCTCGACCATGAAACCGATTTCCATGACTGCCGCGCTCGCGACCGGGCGCTGGAAGCCGAGCGACCAGGTCAATGTCTATCCGGGTACCCTGCGAATTGGTCGTTACACCATTCGCGACGTGTCCCGCGCACCCGGCGGCGTGCTCGATCTGGCAGGCATTCTGCTCAAATCCAGTAACGTTGGTATGAGCAAGGTGGCACTGGATATCGGTGGCGAGACTGTCCACGACGCCATGGCGGCTGTTGGGTTGGGTGAGTACACCGGCGTCGGTTTTCCCGGCGAGAGCGTCGGCAGGCTGCCTACTTACCGTACCTGGCGTTCCGCCGAGACAGCGGCGTTGTCTTATGGCTACGGCCTTTCGGTCACCGCCGTTCAGCTGGCGCAGGCCTATGCGATTCTGGCCAACGACGGCCGCAAGGTGCCTATGTCACTGCTGCGGGTCGAGGGGCAGCCTGAGGCCCAGCAAGTATTGCCCGAAGACGCTACGCGTTTGGTGCAGGGCATGTTGCAGAACGTGATCGAGGCCGATGGCGGCACCTTCCGTGCTCGCGTTCCCGGCTATCACGTATCCGGCAAGAGTGGTACTGCACGCAAGGCGAGTACCTCCAGCAAGGGGTATCAAGAGGATTCCTATCGCTCACTGTTCGCCGGGTTTGGGCCCAGTTCCGACCCGCGGATTGCGATCGCTGTGGTGATCGACGAGCCAAGCAGCGATGACGGTTATTACGGTGGCCTGGTTGCCGCGCCGGTCTTTGGCGGCCTGATGTCCAATGCACTGCGGCTGATGAATGTCGCGCCAGATAATCTGGCATCGCTTGATCAGGCGACTCTGCCGGCAGTCGCCGGCACGGGGGAGCAGAGATGAAACTTTCTCAGCTGTTCCCTGGCGTTGCTGCTACCGATGTCGACATTCATAGCCTGACGATGGACAGTCGTCGGGTAGCGCCCGGGGATCTGTTTCTTGCTTTTCCGGGCTTGCGATACGACGGACGGGACTTCATTGCCGAGGCCGTGGCGGCAGGGGCATCTGCTGTCGCCTGTGAGCCGGGGCACGGCGTCGTTGAGGTCGTCAGCGTTCCAGTTGTTGAGGTGCCGAACCTGGCGCAGCAGGTATCCGCGCTGGGTGACATCTTTTATGGCCAACCCAGCGCGGGAATGCAGGTGATCGGTATCACTGGTACCAACGGCAAGACCAGCGTCAGCCAGATGCTGGCCCAGGCGCTGGACCTTCTGGGTAATCGCTGTGGTGTGATCGGGACCCTGGGCAGCGGTCTGGCCGGCGCGCTTGTTGAACACGGCATGACCACGCCGAACGCCATTGCCGTTCAGAGCCAGCTAGGCGTCATGCGGGATGAGGGCGCAACTCATGTCGCGATGGAAGTGTCTTCCCATGCGCTGGATCAGCATCGTGTTGCAGCCGTGCGGTTCGCGGTCGCGGTGTTTACCAATCTCAGCCGCGATCATCTGGATTACCACGGCACTATGGCCGCCTACGGCGACGCCAAGGCCAAGCTGTTCCAGCGCGGCCTGCAGGCGGCGGTGATCAATCTGGATGACCCGTTTGGTCGCGAACTGGCAGCTCGCTGCGAGGCGCCGGTTATTGGCTTCAGTCTGAGCGATCCGGCTGCTGCGCTCTATTGCCGCGAGTTGGTGTGCGACAGTCTTGGGCTTGATGCGCAGTTGCAGGTTCAAGGTCGTGACTTTGCCCTGCGTAGTCCGCTGCTGGGCAGTTTCAATCTGAGCAACTTGCTGGCCGTGCTCGGCAGTCTGCTGGCCCTTGGTGTAGACGCCGAGACGGCATTGCAGCAGGTTGCGCAGCTGCAGCCTCCGGCTGGTCGCATGCAGCGCCTGGGCGGCGGCAATCTGCCGCTGGTCGTCGTTGATTACGCACACACCCCGGACGCGCTGGAAAAGGCACTGACCGCGTTGCACCAGCATGCCGCAGGGCGCGTTGTTTGCATTTTTGGGTGTGGTGGCGACCGTGACAACGGTAAGCGTCCGATGATGGCGCGGGTTGCCGAACAGTATGCCCAGGCAGTGGTCGTGACCGACGACAACCCGAGAACCGAATCTTCAGCACAGATTATCGAACAGATTTGCCGCGGTGCGGAACACCCGCAGGCGTTGACCGTCATACCCAACCGTGCGCAAGCCATCGCCGAGACGATTGCTGCGTCGCAGCCGGGTGATGTCATTCTGCTCGCCGGCAAGGGTCACGAGAATTATCAGGAGATTGACGGCGTGCGTCACCCCTTTAGCGATATCGAACAGGCCAGCCTTGCGCTGCAGCAGTGGGAGGTGGCTCATGCTTGAAGCGCTGCGCCTGTCCAACCTGCTCAAACCACTGGCCGCCACGCTCAACGGCGTGGATACCCATTTTGACAGTGTCAGCATTGATGCGCGCAAGGTTGCCAAGGGTGGCTTGTTTGTCGCGCTGCCCGGCAGCCGCAGCAACGGCCATGACTTTGTTGCCCAGGCCCGGGAAAATGGCGCTGCGGCAGCGATGGTGGAGTACCTCGTCGATGACGAGCTGCCCCAGTTGCTAGTTCACGATTGCCAACTGGCGCTGGGCCACTTGGGCGCGCTGGTGCGAGACCAGTTCAGCGGTACGGTAATCGGCATCACCGGTTCCAGCGGCAAGACCACCGTCAAGGAAATGCTCGCCGCCATCCTGCGTGAGTGCGGTCCGGTGCTGGCGACTCAGGGCAACCTGAACAACGAACTCGGCGTACCGCTGACCCTGCTGCAACTCACTGCTGAACACCGCTATGCCGTGATTGAGATGGGGGCCGCTCAGATTGGCGATATTAACTACACCATGGGCTTGGTCAAGCCGCAGATCAGCGTGCTGACCAACGCCGGTATGGCGCATGTTGGCCGCTTCGGCAGCCCCGAGAGCATCGCCAAGGCCAAGGGCGAGATCGTCAGCGCGTTGCCCGATGGTGGGCAGGCGATCCTCAATCTGGACAGCCCCTGGTTTGAACAGTGGTATCAACTGCTCGGCAGCCGTCGTACCGCTTGCTCCTTCAGCATGAAGAACCCGACCGCACAGCTGCGCGCAGAAGAGGTTGAGATCAACGCAGCAGGTTGCCCCAGTTTCAATCTGGTGACGCCGGCGGGCACGGTCTCCGCCAGCCTGCAGCTGCGCGGTGCGCACAACATTGCTAATGCGCTCGCTGCGGCGGGCGCAGCGCTGGCCGCAGGTGCGGACCTGGACGCAATCGCCCGTGGCCTAGCGTCCCTTGCGCCCGTTGATGGCCGTGGCAACTGGCTCAACGGTATTGGTGGCGCACTGATAATTGATGACGCCTATAACGCCAACCCGGCCTCGGTTAAAGCCGCGATTGACGTGCTCGCCAGCCTGGACGGCCAGCGTCTATTGGTGCTCGGTGACATGGGCGAGCTTGGCGAGTGGGCAGAGCAAAGCCACCGGGACGTCGGTGTGCATGCGCGAGAACAGGGGTTGGACGGTATGTATGCCACTGGTCGGCTGTCTGCGCTGGCAGTGGAGGCGTTCGGCGCCAAGGGGCGTCTGTTCGACAGCCGCGAAGCGCTGATCGATGCCATTAAACAGGATTTGGATGCCAACACCCGGGTGTTGGTGAAGGGCTCGCGTAGTGCGGGCATGGATGTAGTGGTCGCCGGCCTTCTGGCCCCGGCTGACGCGCACGATAACGATAACGGGGCCAGCTGACATGTTGCTTTTACTCGCCGAATATCTACAGCAGTACTACTCCGGCTTTGCCGTCTTCCAGTATCTGACCCTGCGCGGCATTCTGGGTGTACTGACGGCGCTCGCAATGGCGCTGTTTCTGGGCCCCTGGATGATTCGCACCCTGCAGATTCGTCAGATCGGTCAGGCCGTTCGCAACGATGGTCCACAGTCGCACCTGTCCAAGAAGGGTACGCCGACCATGGGCGGTGCGCTGATTCTGGTTGCCATCGGTGTCAGCACTCTGTTGTGGGCAGACCTCAGCAATCTGTATGTCTGGGTGGTACTGGGCGTCACTATCAGCTTCGGCGCGGTTGGCTGGGTCGATGACTATCGCAAGGTGATCGAGAAGAACTCCCGCGGCCTGCCGTCGCGCTGGAAGTATTTCTGGCAGTCGGTGTTCGGTCTGGCGGCGGCGGTAGTTCTCTACATGGCAGCAAAGACGCCGGTCGAGACCACCCTGATTGTGCCGTTCTTCAAACAGGTCGAATTCCAGCTGGGTGTGCTGTTCGTTGTCCTGACCTACTTCGTCATCGTCGGCTCCAGCAATGCGGTCAACCTGACCGATGGTCTCGATGGTCTGGCCATCATGCCAACGGTCATGGTGGGCGGCGCGCTGGGCATCTTTGCCTATCTGTCGGGTAACGCCAAGTTTGCCGAGTACCTGTTGATTCCCTATGTGCCGGGTGCCGGTGAACTGATCATTTTCTGTGGCGCGCTGCTGGGCGCAGGTCTCGGGTTTCTCTGGTTCAACACCTACCCGGCTCAGGTCTTTATGGGTGACGTCGGCGCGCTGGCGCTGGGCGCCGCACTGGGTGTGATCGCTGTGATCGTGCGGCAGGAAATCGTGCTGTTCATCATGGGCGGCATTTTTGTGGTGGAGACGCTGTCGGTGATCGTGCAGGTAGCGTCGTTCAAGCTGACCGGCCGCCGGGTATTCCGCATGGCGCCGATTCACCACCACTTTGAACTCAAGGGCTGGCCGGAGCCGCGCGTGATCGTGCGCTTCTGGATCATCACCGTGGTACTGGTGCTGATCGGTCTAGCCACCCTGAAATTGCGTTGAGGAGCAGGGCGTGTCTCTGATTACCACGGACAAGCAACGGATCATCGTCGGGCTCGGTAGCAGCGGGCTCTCGGTCGCCCGTTATCTGGCAGGCCAGGGCCTGTCTTTTGCCGTGGCCGATACCCGCCAGAACCCGCCGGGGCTGGATAAGCTCAAGCGCTTTGCGCCCATGGCTGACCTGTATCTGGGCGAGCTGGATGAGGCGCTGCTGAGCCGAGCCGACGAGTTGATCGTGAGCCCCGGCGTCGCGCTGGCGACGCCGGCGTTGCAGGCCGCTGCCAAGGCGGGCGTTTCCATTGTCGGTGATATCGAGCTGTTTGCGCGGGCTGCCAAGGCCCCCATCGTCGCTATTACCGGCTCCAACGCCAAGAGCACGGTTACCACGCTGGTTGGCGAAATGGCGCAAGCGGCGGGCGCGAAGGTGGCTGTTGGTGGCAACCTGGGCACCCCAGCGCTGGATCTGCTGGATCAGGATGCAGAGCTCTACGTGCTGGAGCTTTCCAGCTTCCAGTTGGAAACCACTGATCGGTTGAATGCGCTGGTGGCGACGGTGCTGAACGTCAGTGAAGATCATATGGATCGTTACAGCGGCCTGCCGGCCTATCACATGGCCAAGCACCGGATTTTCCGTGGGGCGCAGCAGGTGGTGATCAACCGCGACGACGCGCTGTCGCGGCCGCTTATTGCCGATCAATTACCGTGCCTGAGCTTCGGCCTGTCGCGTCCTGACTTCAAGGGCTTCGGTCTGATTGAGCAGGCTGGGCAGACGTGGTTGGCCTATGAGTTTTCTGCACTGATGCCGGTCAGCGAGTTGCTTATTCGCGGCTCGCACAACCAGTCCAATGCCCTGGCGGCGCTGGCGCTGGGGCAGGCGGCCGGTCTGCCGATGGAGGCCATGCTGCAGGCGTTGAAGGCCTTTCCGGGCCTGGCGCATCGCTGCCAGTGGGTGGGTAGTCACGCCGGTGTCGAGTACTTCGACGACTCCAAGGCCACCAATGTGGGCGCCGCGCTGGCTGCCATCAACGGTTTTGCTGCTGACATGCGCGGCAAGCTGGTGCTGATTGCCGGCGGCGACGGCAAGGGCGCGGACTTTTCGCCGTTGCGTGAGCCGGTGGCTGCCCATTGCCGCGCAGTGGTTCTACTTGGGCGTGATGCCGAGCTGATTGCCGCTGCCCTCGACCCGCAGACGCAGCTGGTCCGCGTTGGGTCTATTGAAGAAGCGGTTGAAGCCGCAGCGGCTCTGGCTAAAGCGGAGGACCTTGTTCTGCTCTCGCCAGCGTGTGCCAGTCTGGACATGTTCCGTAACTTCGAAGAGCGCGGCCGGCTGTTCGCGGAAGCGGTCGGGAGGTTGGGCGCATGAATCTGACCTTCAACCTGCGTGATGCCGCTGCGCCGCTGATTGGCGAACGTCGCTTCGACATGGATATGCCGCTGCTGGTCGGTGCGGTCGCGTTGCTGGCGCTGGGACTGGTCATGGTCACCTCTGCTTCGATGGAAGTGGCAGCAGGTCGGCTGGGCAGTCCGCTGTTCTATATGAACCGCCAGATCATTTATCTGGTAGTGAGCCTGCTGGCCCTGGCCGCGACGCTGTCGGTCCCGGTTGTTGTGTGGGAGCGCTTCCGCTTCATGCTGTTGTTCCTTGGCTTTGCTGGCCTGGTAGCGGTGCTGATTCCGGGTATTGGTCGTGAGGTCAACGGCAGCTGGCGCTGGATTGCGGTTGGCCCTATCAACGTTCAGCCGTCCGAACTAGCCAAGCTGTTTGCCGTGGTGTTTCTGTCCGGGTACCTGGTGCAGCGCAAGGATGAGGTGAAAGAAGAATGGTTCGGTTTCATCAAGCCCTTCATGGTGCTGGGGCCGATGGCCTGTCTGCTGATCGTCGAACCTGACTTTGGTGCGACCGTGGTCTTGATGGGCGCCGCTACCGGGATGTTGTTCCTCGGTGGGGTCGGCCTGTTCCGCTTTCTGCTGCTGTTTGGCTCGTTGGGTGCACTGGCCGCGCTGGCCGTTTGGGCTGAGCCCTATCGTTTGCAGCGCCTGACCGGCTTCCTTGATCCATGGCAGGACCCGTATGGCACCGGTTACCAGCTGACTCAAGCGTTGATTGCCTTTGGTCGCGGTGAGTGGTTCGGCGTTGGGCTGGGTAACAGTATTCAGAAGCAGTTCTATCTGCCAGAGGCGCACACCGACTTCGTGTTTGCAGTGCTAGCCGAGGAGCTGGGTATGGTTGGCGCCCTTGCCGCCTTTGCGCTGCTCATTTTTGTTGCCATTCGTGGCTTGTATGTCGGTCTGGCGGCGGAGGCCAAGGGCATGTTGTTCCACGCCTATCTTGCCTACGGTCTGGCAATCATGTGGTGTGGCCAGATTCTCATTAACGTTGGCGTGAACATCGGGCTGCTACCGACCAAGGGGCTGACCCTGCCGTTCCTCAGCTATGGTGGCAGCTCGCTGGTGGTGTGCTGTGTCTGTCTGGGCCTGCTGTTGCGGATCGACTGGGAGCGCCGTCAGGTCGGCAGGGAGGTGGCCAATGGGTAATAAGGTGTTGGTCATGGCTGGCGGCACCGGTGGGCACGTGTTCCCTGCGCTGGCCTGTGCTCGCATGTTGCGCGATCAGGGCTATGAGGTGCATTGGCTGGGCACGCGTCGCGGTATCGAGGTCGATCTGGTTCCGCAGGCCGGCTTCCCGATTCATTACATCGACATTCAAGGGCTGCGCGGTAAGGGCAAGCTGGATCTGCTGAAAGCGCCGTTCCGCATTCTGCGCGCGTTGGGTCAGTCGCTGCGCCTGCTGGCGGATCTCAAGCCCATCTGCGTGTTGGGCGCCGGTGGCTACGTGACCGGCCCAGGTGGCCTGGCTGCCTGGCTGCGCCGCATTCCGCTGGTTATCCACGAGCAGAATGCGGTGGTCGGCACTGCCAACCGCCTGCTGGCCCGACTGGCCAAGCGCCGCTGTGAAGGCTTTGCCGGCAGTTTCGCTGAGGGCGCGAACCGCCGCAGCACGGGTAACCCCGTGCGTGAAGACATATTTGCTACTCCGGCGCTGAGCTGGGACGGCGGTCGTCCGCTGCACCTTCTGGTGCTGGGTGGCAGCCTGGGGGCAATGCCACTGAATAACCTGCTGCCGAAGGCGCTGGCGCGCATTGAGCCGAATCAGCGTCCGCAGGTGGTGCACCAGTGCGGTAAACAACACCTGCTGATGGCGCGTGAGGCTTATGAACAGGCTGGCGTGCGCGCTGACGTAGAGGCCTTTATTGCGGATATGGCTGGCGCCTACGCCTGGGCCGATCTAGTGATCTGCCGTGCTGGTGCGCTGACCATCTGCGAATTGGCTGCTGCCGGGCGCCCGTCGCTGCTGATCCCGTTACCGCATGCCATCGACGACCACCAGACTGCCAATGCCCGCTATCTGGCTGACCGTGGCGCGGCAGTGCTGATGCCGCAGGCACAGCTCGACGACGAGCAACTGGCCAATACCCTGATCAACTACATGAATAACCCGGAGCTGCTGCAACAGATGGCCGAACGAGCCCGTGAACAAGCCACCCCGAACGCGACCGCCGATGTGGTACGCGCCTGTCTGGAGGTAGCCCGTGAGCACTAACAAGCGCAGTCAGGCGACTTTTACGCTGCCCGAGATGCGGCGCATCCGCAATATTCACTTTGTCGGTATCGGCGGCGTGGGCATGTGCGGCATCGCAGAGGTGTTGCTCAACCTGGGCTATCAGGTGTCGGGCTCCGATCTCAAGCGCTCGGCGGTGACTCAGCGCCTGGAGTCCTTCGGTGCGCGCATCGACATTGGGCACCGTGCCGAGAATGTTCAGGAGGCGGACGTACTGGTCGTGTCCAGCGCGATCAATCCGCAGAATCCGGAAGTCGCCGGTGCCATCGAACGGCGCATTCCGGTGGTGCCGCGTGCGGAGATGTTGGCCGAGCTGATGCGTTATCGCCACGGTATTGCGGTTGCCGGCACACACGGCAAGACCACTACCACCAGTCTGATTGCCTCGGTGCTCGCTGCAGATGGTTTGAGTCCGACCTTCGTGATCGGCGGCAGATTGACTGCCGCCGGCACCAACGCTCAGTTGGGCGAGAGCCGCTATCTGGTTGCTGAAGCGGACGAGAGCGACGCGTCATTCCTGCACCTGCAGCCGATGGTCGCCATTGTTACCAATATCGACGCAGACCATATGGCGACCTATGAGGGCGACTTCAACAAGCTGAAGCGCACCTTCGTTGAATTCCTGCACAACCTGCCGTTCTACGGTCTGGCTGTGCTCTGCATTGATGACCCGGTAGTGCGTGAAATTCTGCCGCAGATCAATCGTCAGGTCGTGACCTACGGTCAGTCGGACGATGCTGACATCCGCGCAGTGGATATTCACCAGCAAGGGATGCAGACGTTTTTCACCGTGCTACGCGAAGATCGCGAGCCGCTCAAGGTCTCGGTCAACATGCCGGGCGTGCACAACGTACTGAACTCGCTGGCGACCATTGCCGTCGCCACCGACGAAGGCGTGTCTGACCGCGCCATCGTTGATGGGCTGGCTGGCTTTCAGGGCGTTGGTCGTCGCTTCCAGGTTCAGGGTAATTACCGCTGGGCAGACGGCGAAGTGATGCTGGTTGATGACTACGGTCACCACCCGCGCGAAGTTGCAGCGGTGATCAAGGCGGTACGTGCTGGCTGGCCCGAGCGACGTCTGGTCATGCTCTATCAACCGCACCGCTACAGCCGGACCCGCGACCTGTACGAAGACTTCGTCCAGGTGCTGGGCGACGCCAACGCGCTGTTGCTGATGGAGGTCTACCCGGCGGGCGAAGAGCCGATTCCGGGGGCAGACAGCAAGCAGCTGTGCCGCAGTATTCGTCAACGTGGTCAGCTGGACCCGATTTATGTCGAGCGTGATGCCGACGTCATGCCGCTACTGGAAGCGGTGTTGCAGCCGGGCGACATTCTGCTGACCCAGGGCGCAGGGGATATTGGTGGGCTGTCGGTCCAGTTGGCCGAAGCTCTGAGCAATCGTGATACCGGAGGTAAGGCCTGATGGTCGATGTAGCTGACTTTGGGCGTGTGGCAGTGTTGTACGGCGGAAAGTCCGCCGAGCGTGCGGTATCGCTGAAATCGGGGGCTGCTGTCCTTGCAGCGCTGCAGAGCGCAGGCGTTGATGCCTATGGGATTGATGCTGACGAGACGTTGGCAGAGCAGTTGCTGACTGCGCGGCCGGATCGGGTGTTTATCGCGTTGCATGGGCGCGGCGGTGAAGATGGCAGTCTGCAGGGCCTGCTGGAGAGCCTGCAGATTCCCTACACCGGCAGCGGCGTGATGGCCTCGGCGGTCGGCATGGACAAGCTGCGTACCAAGCAGATTTGGCAGAGCATCGGCCTGCCGACACCGGCCTACGCAATGTTGCGCGGTGCTGCTCAGTGCGCCGAGATCGTCGAGCGGCTGGGTACGCCCCTGATCATCAAGCCGGTTCACGAAGGCTCAAGCATTGGCATGGCCAAGGCTGACAGCTTGCAGCAATTGCAGGATGCCTGGGAAAGCGCCCGCAGCTACGACGATGAGGCGTTGGTCGAGCAGTGGATACATGGCGCGGAATTTACCGTCGCGATTCTCGATGGCAAAGCCCTGCCGCCGATTCGGCTGCGTACGCCCCACACTTTTTATGACTACGACGCCAAGTACCAGGCCGATGACACCCAATATCTGTGCCCCTGCGGCTTGCCCGCAGAGCAGGAAGCGCAGCTCAAGGCGCTGAGCCTGCAGGCGTTCGAGGCAGTGGGCTGCAAGGGTTGGGGGCGCGTTGACGTGATGCAGGACGAGCAGGGCCGTTTCTACCTGCTGGAAGTGAATACGGTGCCGGGAATGACTGACCACAGTCTGGTGCCAATGGCGGCCAAGGCCACCGGGATGGATTTTGCTGCGCTGGTGCTGGCCATTCTGGCTGGCACGCTGAGTTAACGGATAACAGGATGCAGGCAATTCGCGATAACCGCAACGCTACACCGCTTTCCCGCCGCAAGGCCGGTGGGCGAGGTGCCGTGCGCGTGCCGCCTGCACAACCGCGGCAGCTGCCACGGCTGCGTCTGCCACGTCCGAATCTGCGTGGTCTGGGTGGGCGGCTGCAGCATTTGCTGTGGCCGTTGCTGCTGGTTGCTCTTGGTATGGGGTTGTACGAGCTGGGTAGCCGGTTGATGCCGCTGGCTGACCGGCCGATTGCGCTGATCAGTGTCGAGGGCGAGCTTGAGTACATCGACCGTGAAGCGGTTCAGCAGGTCATTCAGCCCTACCTGAATGACAGCTTTCTGGGTATCGATCTGGATGGCTTGCGCAGCGACCTGCTGGCGATGCCCTGGGTCGCGCAGGCGTCGGTTCGTCGGGTTTGGCCCGACAAATTGGTGATAGCGCTGGATGAGCAACTGCCGGTGGCTCGCTGGGGTGACAAGGCGCTGTTGAATAACGAGGGCAAGGCGTTCGAGCCGCAGGATATCGCGCGTTTCAGCGAGTTGCCGCAGCTCAATGGCCCGGAGCGCTCCAAACGTCGGGTAATGCGTCAGTACCAGCAGTTCAGCAGCCTGCTGCGTCCGCAGGGCATGGTGGTCAGCAAGCTGGAGTTGCGAGATCGCGGCAGCTGGTTCCTGACCACGGATGACGGTATGGAGCTGTTGCTGGGGCGGGACAATCTGGTGGACAAGATGCAGCGGTTCATGACCATCGAGCAACTGATGCTTAGTGACCGTCGAGAACTGATCGCGCGCGTGGATCTGCGCTACAGCAATGGTATGGCCGTCGCCTGGCGTGATGCAGGCGACGCCGAAAAAGTGTCGGAGTAACGGGAAGATTATGGCAAGCAAGCAGGGCAGCAGAATGATTGTGGGCCTGGATATCGGCACCTCCAAGGTCGTGGCACTGGTCGGCGAGATCGGGGCGGACGGCGAGCTGGAAATTGTCGGCATTGGCTCGCATCCCTCGCGCGGGCTGAAGAAGGGCGTGGTGGTGAACATCGAATCGACGGTGCAGTCCATTCAGCGCGCGATCGAAGAAGCCGAGTTGATGGCTGGTTGCCAGATTCATTCTGTCTACGCCGGGATTGCGGGTAATCACATTCGCAGTCTGAACTCCAACGGCATCGTCGCTATTCGCGACCGTGAAGTGGTTCAGGCAGACATCGAGCGGGTGTTGGATGCCGGTCAGGCGGTAGCCATTCCGGCGGACCAGAAGGTGCTGCATATCCTGCCGCAGGAATATGTGATTGATAACCAGGAGGGCGTGCGCGAGCCACTCGGCATGTCTGGTGTGCGTCTGGAGGCGAAGGTCCATCTGGTGACCTGCGCGCTTAACGCGGTGCAGAACATAGAAAAGTGCATTCGTCGCTGCGGCCTGGAAGTGGAAGATGTGATTCTCGAGCAACTGGCCTCCAGTTATGCCGTGCTGACTGAAGACGAGAAAGAGCTCGGTGTATGCCTGGTTGATATTGGTGGCGGCACGACCGATATCGCCATCTTTACCGAGGGGGCGATTCGCCATACCGCGGTGATTCCGATTGCCGGCGATCAGGTTACCAACGACATCGCCATGGCGCTGCGTACGCCAACCCAGTACGCCGAGGAAATCAAGATTCGCTACGCCTGCGCGCTGGCCAAGCTGGCTGGTCCGGAGGAAACCATCAAGGTGCCGAGTGTTGGTGAGCGGCCGCCGCGTGACCTGTCTCGTCAGGCGCTGGCAGAGGTAGTTGAGCCGCGCTACGACGAGTTGTTCACCCTGATCCAGGCTGAACTGCGCCGGTCCGGTTTCGAAGACATGATTCCGGCGGGCATCGTCATGACCGGCGGTACCGCCAAGATGGAAGGCGCCATTGAGCTGGCCGAGGAGATTTTTCACATGCCGGTTCGCCTCGGCATGCCGCAGGAATTCAAGGGGCTCACCGACGTTGTGCGCAATCCGATCTACGCCACCGGCGTGGGGTTGCTGCACTACGGCATGAAACACCACGGTGACCATAGCTCCCAGCCGAGCGATAGCAACAAGACGCCAGTGCTGGAGCGTGTAAAGAAATGGTTCCAGGGCAATTTCTGATTGCTCTGAACCGATGCAACAGACCCGCCTAAGCGGGCAGCAGTAACGAAACGAAAACGATACGAGTAGCTATTCAAGGAGAAAGGCCATGTTCGAACTGATCGATAACGTTCCGCAGAACGCAGTAATCAAGGTCGTCGGTGTAGGCGGTGGCGGCGGTAACGCCCTGCAACACATGGTGGTCAACAATGTTGAAGGGGTGGATTTCATCTGCGCCAACACCGATGCTCAGGCACTGAAAAACGTCAGCGCGCGCACTGTGCTGCAGCTGGGCTCAGGCGTCACCAAAGGGTTGGGCGCCGGAGCCAACCCGCTGATCGGCCGTGAGGCCGCGATTGAAGACCGCGAGCGCATTGCTGAAGTGCTGCAAGGCTCAGACATGGTGTTTATCACCGCCGGTATGGGTGGTGGTACCGGTACCGGTGCTGCGCCGATTGTTGCCGAGGTAGCTCGTGAAATGGGCATCCTGACCGTTGCCGTCGTGACCAAGCCGTTCCCGTTTGAGGGTCGCAAGCGTCTGCAGGTGGCGGAAGAGGGTATCCGTGAGCTGAGCCAGCATGTCGACTCGCTGATCACTATCCCGAACGAGAAACTGCTGACTGTGCTGGGCAAAGACGCCAGCCTGCTTGCTGCCTTTAGCAAGGCCAACGACGTTCTGCTGGGTGCCGTGCAGGGTATCGCGGACCTGATTATGCGTCCCGGTATGATCAACGTTGACTTCGCCGACGTTAAAACCGTCATGAGCGAAATGGGTATGGCAATGATGGGAACCGGTCACGCCAGTGGTCCAAACCGTGCTCGCGAAGCGGCTGAAGCGGCCATCCGCAGCCCGCTGCTGGAGGATGTCAACCTGATGGGTGCCCGCGGTATTCTGGTCAACATCACGGCTGGCCCTGACCTGTCGCTGGGTGAGTTCTCCGAAGTCGGTAGCACTGTTGAAGAGTTTGCCTCTGAAACGGCCACCGTGGTTGTCGGTACCGTTATTGATCCGGAACTGCGCGACGAGCTGCGTGTGACTGTGGTTGCTACTGGTCTGGGCGCACGTGAGAAGCCGGTTAAGGTCGTGGACAACACCGCTGCTGCGCCGGCTCAGGCCGCTCGTCAGCCGGAAGCTGGTGCGCCGAACTATCGCGATCTGGATCGTCCGACCGTCATGCGCAATCAGGCCCCTTCCGGTAGCGCTGCTGCTCGCTTGAGCCAGCCGGCTGAAGACCTGGATTACCTGGATATTCCGGCATTCCTGCGTCGTCAGGCTGATTGAACTGATCAATTGAAGGCATTGGGGTAATTGGTATTCATCAAAAGCTGACTTTGCTATGATGCACGCCAGTTTACTGAGAGTTTTTCGCAATCAGAGCGGAAGCAGGCAAGCATGATCAGACAACGCACATTGAAAAACGTCATCCGGGCCACAGGTGTTGGTCTGCATTCGGGTGAGAAGGTATACCTCACACTGAAGCCGGCACCGGTGGATACGGGGATCGTGTTCCGGCGCGTGGATCTTGACCCGGTGGTCGAGATCCCGGCGCGTGCCGAGTGTGTAGGGGAGACGACGATGTCGACGACCCTGATCAAGGACGGCGCTAAGGTCGACACGGTTGAGCATCTGTTGTCGGCGATGGCGGGTCTGGGTATCGATAATGCTTATGTCGAGCTGAGCGCGGCGGAAGTGCCGATCATGGATGGCAGCGCTGGGCCCTTTGTCTTTTTGATTCAGTCGGCGGGCATTGCCGAACAGGATGCCGCCAAGCAATTTATTCGTATCAAGCGGGAAGTCACGGTAGAAGAAGACGGCAAGACCGCCACTTTTGTGCCCTTTGAAGGGTTCAAGGTGTCGTTCGGTATCGACTTCGATCACCCTGTATTCCGCGGCCGCAGCCAGGAAGCCTGTGTCGACTTTTCCAGTACATCCTTTGTGAAGGAAGTTAGTCGCGCACGCACGTTCGGCTTCATGCGTGACATCGAGTACCTGCGTTCCCAGAACCTGGCACTTGGTGGCAGTGTCGACAACGCCATTGTGGTGGATGAGTATCGGGTGTTGAACGAGGATGGTCTTCGTTATGAAGACGAGTTCGTCAAACACAAGATTCTGGACGCCATCGGGGATCTTTATCTGCTGGGCAAGAGTCTGGTAGGCGAGTTCCGTGGCTACAAGTCGGGGCATGCACTGAACAACAAACTGCTGCGTGCTCTGCTGGCAAACAAGGATGCATGGGAACTGGTTACCTTTGATGATGCGGGTACTGCTCCGATCTCCTACATGCGTCCCGCTGCGGCCGTCTGATCTCAGACGTCTGACAGCCTACTCGTTTCGTTTCTTGTTTCGGCCGCCTTCGGGCGGCCGTTTTTATTTTTCGGGGTTGTCTGTTTGCGCCGAATCAATGACCTTCCGGCTCGCCATGATGGCGCGCAAGCCTGCTCAAGGCAGCCTTGAGTTCGGGGTCGCAGACGTGTTCGGCGGTTTCCTGCAACGTGCTGCTAGCCACCTTTGAACGCTTGATAGTGCGAACGGGTGGTGCTTTTTTGACCAGTGGTGGTTGTACCTTGCAATGAATTTTCGTTAAGGTGGCGAATTCGTTGAAGGTCTGCAGGTCCCGAATCAGCCTTTTCTGCTGATACCGCATGCGCGTAGCCCACTGACTGCTGGTGACTACCAGTCGCAGTACGCCGGTCTCGAATGAGGCAACCCGGCACTGTTCGCGTGCTGCCGGTTCGAGACGCGACTCAAACAGGGCCTGCAGGCGCTCAAGTTGACGGGACTTTTCCAGCAGTGCGCGGAGTGTGCTACTGGTTCTTAAAAGGTCGGTTGGTCGACGTGCGTCCAGCGGATGGAATGCCATGGGTTCGCTGCCAGCCAGGAGTGATGGAGCGGTCATCCTATCAGAACCGCCGTCAAGAATGTTTGGGGTTGCTATTTGAATATCATTATTCTCACCGGGCGCAATGGCGCATCGCGAACACTGACGCTGGGAGCGCCGTGGGTTGCTGCCGGCGTTTGCCTGCTGCTGGCGCTACCGCTGGTCGCATCTCTGGTCACCTGGCAACTGATGGCCGGCAGTTCTACGGAGCTGGCGGCTGCTGACTCCAGTGTCCCGCAGTGGCAGCAGGTGCTGCAGGACTACGATGTCGACCCGCTGGTCGAAGATGATGGTACCCAGGCACAGATTGAGCGCATGAGTCAGCAGCTAGCCCGCCTGCAAATGCGGCTGACCCGTCTGGATGCGTTGGGCGAGCGACTGACCGAATTGGGCGATTTCAACGACGGTGAATTCGATTTCGGTTCAAATTCTGATTTTGACTTTGGTATTGATCTGGAATCGGGCATGGGCGGTCCAGAGCTGCGCGATGATGACCTTACCTTCGAAGCGCCTTCAGATCTGCAGGGCTTGATTGAGCAGCTGTCCGCGCGGGTTGACAACCGCACCCAGCAACTTCAGCTGCTGGAAGATCTTATGGTCAACCGGCAAACCGATGTTGATGCGATGCTGGATTTCGTTCCGGTCAGCGTCGGCCATCTGTCATCTACCTTTGGCCGTCGTACCGACCCGATAACCGGACGCATATCGATGCACAATGGGTTGGATTTCGCGGCGCCGCGCGGTACACCGATTCACGCAGTTGGTGCGGGGGTGGTTATCTTCGCTGGCCGTCATGGTGCGTATGGCAACATGATCGAAATTAATCACGGCGGCGGTCTCAAGACCCGTTACGCGCATGCTTCGGTGCTTAAGGTCAGCAAAGGTGACCTGGTGCAGAAGGGCCAGGAGATCGCTGCAGTCGGCACTACCGGTCGTTCCACAGGCCCCCACCTTCATCTCGAAGTCTACCGCAACGGCATGGCGGTCAACCCCGCTCGCTTCCTGGCGTTGAAATAACCTCCAGCGATCCTCATATAGGTTGTCGGTCGATGCACTTGTCGGCAGGCGGCCCTGCCCTCTGCGCGGTTTAATGTGCGGCAGAAATCAGAGTAGAATGCCGTTTTCGGGCTGGTCCGGCAGCATGGGACTGGACACGCCACTCATCACATGGATATCTAAGTCGATTATGTTTGCGCCGTTAATGAGAAAGCTGTTTGGAAGCAAGAACGACCGTGAATTGAAGCGAATGGGTAAGGTTGTCGCTGCGATCAACGCCCTTGAAGAAAGCTTGAATGCACTGAGTGATGAACAGCTGAAGGCGAAAACAGACGAATTCAAGCAACGCCTTGCCAGCGGCGAGACCCTGGATGCGCTGCTGCCCGAAGCCTTTGCTGTCGTGCGTGAGGCGGGTAAGCGTGTGATGGGGATGCGCCACTTTGATGTCCAGCTAGTCGGCGGTATGGCGTTGCACGAAGGCAAAATCGCTGAGATGAAGACGGGTGAGGGTAAGACACTGGTCGGTACGCTACCGGTGTACCTCAATGCGCTGGCCGGTAAAGGTGTTCACGTGGTCACCGTGAACGACTACCTGGCCAATCGCGACGCCAACACGATGCGCCCGCTGTACGAGTTCCTCGGAATGACTGTTGGCGTCGTTGTGCCGATGCAGGACCCCGAGCAGAAGCGCGCAGCTTACCAGTGCGATATTACCTACAGCACCAACAACGAGCTTGGCTTTGACTATCTGCGCGACAACATGGCCTTCCGGCTGGAAGACAAGTTCCAGCGTGAGCCGTTCTTTGCCGTCGTTGACGAGGTTGACTCGATCCTGATTGACGAGGCGCGAACGCCGCTGATCATCTCCGGTCCCGCGGAAGACAGTTCCCGGCTGTATACCACCATCAACAAGCTGATTCCCCTGCTCAAGCGCGGCCAGCTCGCTGAAGAGGGTGAAGAAGGTGTCGAAGGCCACTACCTGATTGACGAGAAGGCCCGTCAGGTTGAGCTAACCGAAGAAGGTCACCAGTTCGTTGAAGAGCTGCTGGCGCGCGAGGGTATGCTCAATGAGGGTGACAGCCTGTACGCTGCGCAGAACCTTGGCCTGTTGCACCACGTCCATTCCGGCCTGCGTGCGCACACCTTGTTCCATCGCAATGTCGAGTACATCGTGCAGAACAATCAGGTGCTGCTGGTTGATGAGCACACTGGTCGAACTATGCCCGGCCGCCGCCTGTCCGAGGGCCTGCATCAGGCTATCGAGGCAAAGGAGGGGTTGCAGATTCAGGCCGAGAGCCAGACGCTGGCCTCTACTACCTTCCAGAATTACTTCCGCCTGTATCCGAAGCTGTCCGGCATGACCGGTACTGCCGACACCGAGGCGTTCGAGTTTCGTCAGATCTATGGTCTGGATGTCCTCGTTATCCCGACCAACAAGCCGATGGTACGCAAGGACTACAACGACCTTGTTTATCTCAGCATCGAAGAAAAGTTCGCCGCTATCGTTGCCGACATCAAGCATTGCATGGAGCAGGGTCGCCCGGTGCTGGTCGGTACGGCGTCCATTGAGTCGTCCGAGGTTGTAGCCAATCTGCTGACCCGTGAGAAGGTGCCGCACAAGGTCCTGAATGCCAAGTTCCACGAGAAGGAAGCGGAAATTGTAGCGCAGGCCGGTCGCCCTGGTGCGGTGACCATCGCCACCAACATGGCTGGCCGTGGTACCGACATCATTCTGGGTGGCAACTGGGAAGCCGAAGTTGCCGCGCTGGAGAACCCGACCGAGCAGCAGATCGCCCAGGTCAAGGACGAGTGGCAGCTGCGTCATCAGCAGGTACTCGAGGCGGGTGGTCTGCATATTATTGCTTGTGAGCGCCACGAATCACGTCGTATCGACAACCAGCTGCGCGGTCGTGCGGGTCGTCAGGGTGACCCGGGTTCCAGCCGTTTCTACCTGTCGCTGGAAGACAACCTGATGCGCATCTTCGCCTCTGACCGGGTGAAGAACTTTATGAAAGCGTTGGGCATGGAGAAAGGCGAGGCCATTGAACACCGGATGGTGACCAACGCCATTGAGAAGGCGCAGCGGAAAGTTGAAGGGCGCAACTTCGATATCCGTAAACAGTTGCTGGAATATGACGATGTTGCCAACGAGCAGCGTAAGGTTATCTATGGTCAGCGCAACTCCATTCTGGCCAGCGAGAACGTTGAAGAAACAATTAACGCGATTCGTCAGGATGTAGTGAATGATCTGGTGGCGATGCATATGCCGACCGGCAGCCTGCCGGAGCAGTGGGATGTCGCTGGGCTGGAGCACAGTATTGCCTCCGAACTGGGTTTGCATCTGACTATCCAGCAGTGGCTGGACGAGGATGAGCGTCTGAGCGAGCAGGGTGTGGCCGAGCGCGTGCTGGAAGCGCTGGTTGCGGCCTACCGCGAGAAGGAGGAGCTGGCTGGAGCCGAAGCCCTGCGCACCTTCGAGAAACAGATGTTGCTGCGTGTGCTGGACGATCTGTGGAAAGAGCATCTGGCAACCATGGATCATCTGCGTCAGGGTATTCATCTGCGTGGCTACGCGCAGAAGAACCCCAAGCAGGAATACAAACGCGAAGCCTTCAACCTGTTCCAGGAAATGCTGGAAACCCTCAAACGTGACACTATTCGCGTCCTCAGTCACGTCCAGGTGCGTCGCGAAGACCCGGCCGAGGAAGAGGCGCGGCTGCGTCGCCAGGCCGAAGAGCTGCAGCGCCGCATGCAATTCAAGCACGAAGAAGTGAATGCCGTCGCTGATGTTGCAGGTGATGAGCCGGCTGAGCCGGAGCAGGCGGGTAACGCCGCACCGGTCACCCGTGAAGGTCCCAAGGTCGGCCGTAATGACCCCTGCCCATGCGGGTCTGGCAAGAAGTACAAACATTGCCATGGACAAATTAGCTGAGCCCGGTGAAAGCAGCCGCAAGCTCCAAGCCTTAAGCGGCAAGCAAAACCCGCGCGTTATCGAGCCGCGCGGTGTTTAAACCAATTAATAGCGGCACAGTTTGCAAGAGCGCTTGACGGCTGCGCCGCCCTGCTTACCATTGCCCACAGCTTGTGGGGGCGGCCATCCGCCTTGCGGCTTACCTTTCCCTTTTAATCTTGGAGTTGTTGATCATGCCTGTCGGTCTTGGCCCTTTGCCTGTGCTGCACCCTGTACCCGGTTTTCGTCTTGGTATCGCTTCTGCCGGGATCAAGCGAGTCGGTCGCAAGGATGTCGTGGTCATGGAAGCGGCGGAAGGCTCGACGATTGCGGGCGTATTCACGCAGAACGCATTCTGCGCCGCACCGGTTACCCTGTGCCGCCAACGTATGGGCAGCACCCCGCGTTATCTGCTGGTTAATACGGGTAACGCCAACGCCGGGACCGGCAAGCCAGGCATGGTGGCAGCCGAGCGGACCTGTGAGGCGCTAGCCGAGCTGGTTGGAGTCAAGTCGGAACAGATTTTGCCATTCAGCACGGGTGTTATTGGTGAGTTGTTGCCTGCTGACAAGATTATTCCGGTGCTGCCTGCAGCCCTTGAAAACCTGTCCGAAGATAACTGGGCGGTTGCCGCCGAAGGGATCATGACAACCGATACCCAGCCAAAAGGCTGCAGCCGGCAGATTCAGATTGCCGGTCAGACCGTGACCATCACTGGTACCTCCAAAGGCGCCGGGATGATTCGTCCGAACATGGCTACCATGCTGGGTTACGTTGCCACCGATGCGCCGGTTGCCCAGCCGGTGCTGCAGGCGCTGCTGCGTGAAGCCGCAGACCTGTCTTTCAACCGTATTACCATCGACGGCGATACCAGCACCAACGACTCCTGCATGCTGGTTGCGACCGGCCAGGCCGCCATCGCTCCGATCGACAGCACCGAGGCAGCGGGCTACGCCGAGCTGGCCGCAGCGATCAAGGAAGTGCTGCTGGTGCTGGCCCAGGCCATCGTTCGTGATGGTGAGGGCGCAACCAAGTTTGTCACTGTTCAGGTCAACGGCGGCGGCAACCGCAACGAGTGTCTGGATGTCGCCTACGCCGTGGCGCACTCGCCGCTGATTAAGACGGCGCTATTTGCTTCTGATCCGAATTGGGGGCGTATTCTGGCCGCTGTCGGCTATGCTGGGGTGCCGAATCTGGATGTCGAGAAAATTGACGTCTACCTCGATGATGTCTGCATTACCCGTCAAGGCGGTCGAGCCCCTGAGTATGTTGAGGAGCAAGGCGCGCGGGTGATGGCCCAGGAAGAAATCACTATTCGCATTGAGCTGGGGCGCGGCGCCTGCTCTGAAACGCTCTGGACTACCGACCTGTCCCATGAGTATGTGCGGATCAACGCCGAGTACCGTACCTGAGTCATTACCTCTGACTGCAGATGTCGGCAGCCAGCACTGCCGACTCGCTGCGTAACCGTCCCACCCGGTTGATGATCAGTCGCCGGCCGGGATGTTCGGGATGCACCGGACACAGTCGAAGGGTTCCGGCAAGAAATCCGCCGTCCAGACGTTCAGACTCGCCCAGCGGGTTGTAGCGCAAATAGCGAGCCAGCTCCCCGGTCGCGCTGATCGTGGTGATGTTGGTCGCTTGATCCTCCTGCAGCAAGATATCGTCAGCATCCAGCTGCCCATTCTGGTTGTTGTCGACGAAAACCCGCCATCCCCCATTCCAGTTGCCGGCCAGCGGCGCCATGACGACTGCCTGATTGCGCGTGATAGCTGTCTCTCGCGTCAGGCGAATACTGTTGGTGAGTCGGTCTCCAGCGTTATCGAGCCGTTGCTGGTCAAGTGTGCGGGCCAAGGATGGCACGCCAAGCGTAACGGCCAAGCTCAGTAGGGTGATCGCCACTAGCAATTCGATCAGGCTGATGCCGCCGTCGTGCCGATTGGGTTGTCGATTTGATGCGCCCATCCTTGCTCCTGATACCTGTCATCCTGTTGATCTGACCGGTCATCGCGCCCCAGGCGACGTTGACCTCGGGTCTTTTTATAGTGCAGGTCGTACTAGGAGGGTTCTTTGGATGAAATATGTGAAGGGTTTCACTTTGATCGAGCTAATGATCGCGCTGGTGGTTGCGGGCGTGATTCTCGGTCTGGCCGTGCCAAGCATGAGAACCATGATGGCCAACAGCTCGCTCAGGTCGACCACTGCTGACCTGGCTTCAGCACTAGGAGCCGCAAGAATGCAAGCGCTCAGCATGCGTACGGATGTTGCCGTTGTTCCCGCGGCCGGCGGCTGGGATGACGGCTGGACAATCGATTACCCCGCTTCATCCAGTGAGCAGGACAAAACCTATACGCCTGAGGGTGGCGTTACGGTCAGTCGCGAGGACGCGCCCGGTGGGCTGACCTTCGTGGCCCAAGGTGGCGTGACCGGTGGCGGTGCGGAGTTTTCCGTTTGCTCAGCGGAGGCAAGCCCTGTCCGTGGTTATACCCTCCAATTGTCCTTTCTGGGCAAGGTTACACAGTCTGACAAAGGGGATTGTCCATGAGTTTGCTCCAGACCGATCGGCGACGTCAGGCGGGTGTTGGGTTGTTGGAAGTGTTGATTGCGTTGTTGATTATTGCAATTGGTGCTCTTGGCTACGCGGGGTTGCAGTTGACTGCTCTGCGTAATTCTGGCGATGCCGCCGACCGGGCCCATGCTGCCATGATCGCTCAGGACGCAATTGAGCGGATTAAGTCAAATCCGGCGATGAGTGATTACTACGCTGATCCGGATAACTGGCCGGCGTCGGCAAATGGCTCGGCTGGCAGCCCTGAGGACTGGAAGGTCTGCCGCGATGCTGTGTGCACTGCCGAGGAAATGGCTGACTGGGATATCAAACAGCTGGTTTGGGCCGCTTCTACCAGTTTGCTTGGCGGTAGAGTGATGGCCACTGACTGTGACTTCGGGTCTTTGGGCTGTGTTGTGGTCAGCTGGGACGAGCAGGCCCCTGCCTTGTGCTTGAGTGAGGATGGCATAAACACGGCAGACGACAGCCAGTGCCTGGTTATGGAGATTCAGCGATGATGGATAGAGAGCGAGGATTTGGCCTGATAGAGCTGATGGTGGCACTGGTACTGGGGCTCTTGGCCAGCGGTGTGGCCTTGCAGTTGCTACTGGTCAATAACCAGACTTTCTCGTTGCAGCGTACCTCCGCTACGTTGGAGCAGGATGGTCAGATGCTGTTGCGCTATATGATGGCCGATATTCGTCAGGCTGGTCGTGGTACGGCTACTGACGGAACCATCGACCCTGTTGTGTTTGATACAACACAGACCGCGTTTGCTCAGGATGGTGTCAACGGTGGCAATGATCAGTTGGTGATCAACTATTTTGGCCTGAGGGACTGCCAGGGTGGTGGTAACGGGACTGAACAGGAAATCATCAATCGCTATTTTGTCGACAATCAGGGCGTGCTGTCGTGTTCAGGCAATCTAAGCGGTGGGGTCGCCGAGCTGATGGAAGGGGTGGAAAGCTTTCAGGTGCAGTATGGTATTGACACCGAGCTCAATGGTCAGGCGGGGGTTACCCGTTATGTCAACGCTGGAGCACAGGGCGCCAGTCCGGTTGTGACTATACGTTTCGATATCCTGCTGCGGAGTGAGGGTGAGGTGCAAACCCCCGCTGTTGCGACTGCTTATTATCTTGGGGATCAGTTGGTTAACGTCGCAGCTGATCGACGCCTGCGCAAGGTGTTCAGATCCACTGTAATGATCCGTAACTTCGACTGGGATGGTGTTTGATGAAGCGTTCAATGATGCAAGCGCCTGCACAGCAGGGGATCGCTCTGGTCGTTGCTCTGGTCGTGTTGTTGATGGTCTCGGTTCTGGGGTTGTCAGCGATGCGTGCGAGTGTGTTTTCTGCGAAGGTCGCCACCGGCGTACAGTCCGATGTGATGACGTTTGAAGCAGCAGAGACCGCGATTGTGAGCACCTACGAAGAGCTGTCTGGGCTGAGCAATGAGCAGTTATATGCAGCGGTGGACGGTCAGGCTTCTCAGTTTTGTATAACGGAGAATGGTGCCGTTGACGGTGCCTGTGGCAGTACTAACTTCATGGATGTAAGGGGGCTATTGCAGGCTGAATCCCTCAGCTATTTGGATGGCTTCAGCCCAATCAGCGGATCCCAGGTCAGCTCCAGTGGCGGCGCTGGCGTATTTGTGGATTACCGAATCAATATTCTTGGTGAAAGCGAAATGCCGAACTACAGCATTGAGAACCATCACCTGCAGGAAACGCTCAAGCGTGGCATCAAGCCCGGCGCTGAGATCAATTAGGGAGAGCGTGCACATGATCAATCTGAAAACAGTATTGCGCACCCGATTGCTGGCCTGTTGCCTTGGTCTGGTAATCCCGGTATTCGCTAATGCGGACGACACTGAGATTTATTTCGCCCGAGCAAATGCGGCGAATGAACAGAATACGCCGAAAGCCAACGTGCTGATTATGCTGGACACGTCTGGCTCGATGCGTAATTGCCGCGCTGGTTCGGGAAGCAGCTGGTGTACTGATATAGAAAATCGACGTATCACGCTGTTGCACGAAGCGATGAAGCAGATTATCGCTGACGCGCCAAACACGGTGGAAATTGGCTTCGGTCGTTTGCGTGGTAGTTCTGGTGGGCAAATCCTATTGCCGGTAATGCCGGTTAACGATTTGACCAGACCTTACTTCCTAAATGCGCTGAATTCGATTAACGGCGGCCAGAATAGCGCTTATCCCAGTCGTAACGCGCAGCCATCAGGCAGTACGCCCACAGCGCTTGCTTTTGACGATATGGCAGACTACATGCTGGGTCGCAGAAACAGGACAGGCGTTTCCTACTCCAACTCTGGCAAGGTGTGTGTAAGTAATGCGCCAGATGAGGAGGTCTGTAGAGACGTTGTCCAAACAGATATCGTTCAGGTTGACTCTTGTGACACCTCCGATCCGGCCTGCAACGCCAGTTATGTTTGGAATACGGTGCCTTCCTGTAACCTCAATGAGTCGACCTGTCGACTGACCAGCTATCGTAGAGTCGACTGGTGCGATACTGATTTACCAAACTGTTATCGAGAGCGTTATTGGTGGTCTTGGCGTTATTACGAAGCGGATTATCAGCAGCGGAGTACCATTTATGAGCTAACCGTCCAAACCACGGTGCAGGTATGTGAAACGGTTGAGGGTGGCTGCGACGAGGAGCGAGCCGTGGTTAACGGTAGCAACTTTGTATCACCCGTTAACACTGCTAATCAGTGCGAGTCGAACCACATTATTCTGTTTACCGACGGTAGCCCCTCTGGCGATGACCCTGAGGATGTTGGACTCGTCCATTGTGGCAGGAACTCTTATGAGTGTCAGGTGCGAATTGCATCTGAGCTGAACTCAAACGGCAACAGCCTGAATACTCCCATCAAGACCCATAATATTGGTTTGTATATGGGGGACAGTACGCTGGCCAATATGAAAGCCGTGTCAGCTGCCGGCGGCGGTGAGACCTACGACTCTGACAGCGCAGAAACCCTGCTAGAAGCTTTCCAGGAAACTCTGGATCTGATCGACGAAGACGCGCGTTCCATCTCTGCGCCGGGCGTGGCTGTGAACGCCATGAACCGTTTCCAGCATCTGGATCAGCTGTACTATTCCGTGTTCCAGCCGTTCGAAAGCAGCTACTGGAATGGCAATCTTAAACGCTATCAAGTGGTGGACGGCGAAATCCATGGTCAGAACGGCTACGCGGTTGACCCGGCAACCGGGTACTTCCGTACCGGCTCCCAGAGCATGTGGAGCTCAATGATCGACGGCCCCGATGTTACCAAGGGCGGTGCCCGTGAGCAGGTGGGTACCCGCAACCTGTTTTACACCACTACGGCTGGTGGCGCGCTGCAGAAGCTCAATTGGGCAAGTTCCAGCGTGCCCAGCAATGCTCAACTTGGCCTCGGGGGCTCTGCTACCTCAGCCCAACGCACTGCGCTGTTGAACGAGCTCGAGAGTATGTGGGGGGATCCGCTGCACAGCGTGCCTGTCATGGTCAACTACGGTGAGGATGCCGAAAACAACTATGTTTTCGTTTCCACCAATGGCGGCATGCTACACGCAATCAAGACCGAAGATGGTTCGGAAGCTTTCGCCTTCATGCCTAACGAAATTCTGCAGAAGGCGAATCTCTATACCACCAGCCGGCCTGCTTTGAGGGTAGACAATACCCGCCAGACCTATGGACTGGACGGCAGCTGGGTCGCCTGGCGTAAAGGGGGCAACAATTCGCTGTCCGCGCCTGAAGCCGTTTACCTCTATGGCGGTATGCGTCGCGGGGGGCGTAGTTATTACGCGCTGAACGTTACGGATCCGACAGCTCCTTCGATGTTGTGGCAGGTGAACAATGGCTCCACTGGCATGTCCGGCTTGGGCCAGACATGGTCAACGCCTACCCTGACCAGCGTACCTGACGGCTCTGGCAGCAAGGTGCCGATCCTGGTTGTTGGGGGAGGGTATAGTCCGACCGACCATGACGATTCTGCCTCCCTGTCGGCGGCTGACCAGATGGGCAATATGGTCTACTTCCTGAATGCGGAAACCGGTGAGGTGCTTTGGTCGGCAGGTGGGCGCAATGAGGCTACGGAAAACGTTGCCAATATGAAGTGGGCCGTGCCCAGCAGTATTGCTGTTGTTGACATCGACTTTGACGGTGTGGCGGACCACATGTACTTCGGCGATCTGGCCGGCCAGGTGTTCCGTATCACCATCAAGGATAATGGTGAGCACGTGGTTGATCGCATAGCTAACCTGGGGGGCAGTGGTAGTGCGCGTCGTCGCTTCTATGAGGCACCGGCGGTTGGCCTGGTCAAAGCCAGTACAGGCAATGAACTGTATGTGGTCATAGGCTCCGGGTATCGGGCGCACCCATTGGATGAAACTGTCACTGATGGGGTGTTTGTTATTCGAGATCGCACGGCGCTTCGTGGGTCCGGCTCGCAAACGCTGGCTACCACTGTCAATATGACTAATGTCACTTCCGGTGGTCAGCCGCTTTCAACCAGTCGCGGCTGGTACTACACATTTGGTGAGACGGGGGAGAAGGCGCTGGCTTCGCCGGTAATCTTCAACGGTCGGATTTTGTTTACGACCTATGCGCCAACGGTGGATCAGGAGTATGACAATCCGTGCGCAGTCCGTTATGGTCGCGCCTACCTGCATACGGTTAACCTGGTAACGGCACTTCCGGCTGCGTTGTCGGATGATTTGCCAGCACCTGCCAGTCGCAGTCAGGCGCTTGAGCAGTCAACTCCGGCACCAACGCCGACGTTGCTGGTCGACGACGAAGGCCGAGTCATTACGATCGTGGGTACCGAGGTCGTTGGGGAGGGCTCATTGGGAGACCCCCGTTTGCGTAAGCGCCGTTGGATGCAGCTGCCTCCGGACGAGGCAAATGTAATTCGGCAGACGCAGGTGAGCTCAGATTCTGAAGGTGAGGGAGAAAGCCAAGGTGAAACTGATGGTCAGTAGATCGAAGGGGTTTACCCTGATCGAAGTGATGATAGTGGTGGCCATTATTGGTCTGCTGGCAGCGATCGCCTATCCCGCGTACACCTCGTACGTTGAGCGTGGGCTGCAGCGCGAGGCGCAAGGGCAGATTATGGAGCTGGCAAGCGCTCTTGAAGGATACCGGACGAAGAACTTCACCTACACAGGAGCCACGGTTGCGGCGCTTGCGCCGGAGTTGAACGCCAATGTTAACTACGGCGTGCAGCTGAATGTTGCTGCGACTGGACTTAGTTATCGGATAGTTGCGACGCCGAGAGGGCGAATGGCTGGTTCGGATACCCTAACTTGGGCTAGCGATGGGACCGCATCCTGGGAGTAGGCGGCTGGTGGCGCTGCTGGCGCGCCTAGCGGCGCTCCAGCAGGACCCCTGACTCCATGTGATGGGTATAGGGGAATTGATCGAACAGGGCGCACCGCACTACGCGGTGCGTTTTTGTAAGTTCCTGCAGGTTTTCTGCCAGCGTTTCCGGGTTGCAGGAAATGTACAGAACGCGGCGGTAGCCTTTGACCAGCTTCAGCGTGGCTGGGTCCAGACCTGCACGTGGCGGGTCAACAAACACGGTGCCGAACTCGAAGCCAGTCAGGTCGATGCCTTGCAGGCGTCGGAAGGGGCGTACGCCGGTCAGTGCCTGGGTGACCTCTTCGCTGGCGAGTCGAACCAGCGTTACGTTTTCCACGCCATTGATCCGCAGGTTCTCCTGCGCCGCCCGCACTGAGCTTTTCGCCAGCTCGGTGGCCAGGACGCGGCGGAAGCGGGTTGACAGCGGCAGGGTAAAGTTGCCGTTACCGCAGTACAACTCCAGCAGGTCGTCATTATTTTCACCAGCAGCATCCAGGGCCCAGCCCAGCATATGCTGATTTACTTCGCCGTTCGGCTGCGTGAAGCCGCCTTCGATTTGCTGGTAGTGCCACTGGCGGCCCGCAACTTGGAGGGTTTCCACCACATGATCCGTCTGCAGCACGCGCTTCTGGCCGCGGCTGCGGCCAATTAGCTGAACACCCAGTTGCTCGGCCAGCGTCTTGGCTGGTGCGTCCCAGCTGTCATCCAGTGGGCGGTGGTAGCACAGGGTGATCAGTGCCTGACCGGAGAGGGTGGTCAGAAACTCGACCTGAAACAGCTTGCGACCCAGGATCGGGTCGGCCTTGCAGGCCTCCAGCAGGGGCATCATTAATGCGTTGATCTGACGGCTGGCAATCGGCAGCTGTTCGATCAGAATCGGGCTGCGCTTGTCGCCCTGTTCGAACATGGCGTAGTAGGGGACGCCAGCTTCGTACCAGAGGCGAAACTCCGCGCGCAGGCGAAAGTGCCCGCGGGCCGACTCGAACACCTCGGGGGGCGGAGCATCAAACGGCGCGAGCAATGTTTGCAGGCGCTCACGCTTTTCGTTCAGCTGCGTATCGTATTGTGCGGGATGGAATGCGGTACTCATCAGCTGAACAGCGCCAGTTTGATAACGAACAGCCCGGCCAGAATGTATAAGCTGGGATTGAGCTCACGCCAGCGCCCCGCCAGCAGTTTGATCACAGTCCAACTGATAAAACCGAGGGCGATGCCATTGGCAATCGAGAAAGTCAGCGGCATCGCCAGTGCGGTAACGACCACAGGTGCTGCTTCGGTCAGGTCGTCCCAGTTGATCTGTACCAGGCCGTGGGTCATGAGTACGGCGACGAATAGCAACGCAGGTGCGGTTGCGTAGCCGGGCACGGCGGTGGCCAGCGGCGAGAAGAACATGCTGAGCAGAAACAGCAGTGCGACTACGCATGCGGTCAGGCCGGTGCGGCCACCAGCGCTGATACCGGCAGTAGATTCGATGTAGCTGGTGGTGGTGGAGGTGCCAAGCGCTGCGCCAGCCATGGTGGCGGTGCTATCCGCCATCAGAGCGCGACCGAGGCGTGGCATCTTGCCGTCTGCTTCGACCAGATTGGCTTTTTGGGCGACGCCGATCAGGGTGCCAGACGTGTCGAACAGATCTACGAATAGGAATGCGAAGACGACACTCAGCAGGCCAACTTCAAGGGCTCCCTTGATATCCAGCTCCAGGAATGTGGGCTGCAGGCTGGGCGGGCTTGAAATCAGGCCGTCGAGGTGGCTGAGGCCGAGCGCGAAGCTGGCGGCGGTAACCAGTAGAATACCGATCATGACGGCACCGGTGATCTTGCGGTAGGAGAGGGCAACGATAATCGCGAAGCCGGCGGCCGCGAGCAGTGGTTCAGGCTTGCTCAGGTTGCCCATGGTCACGAGAGTGACGGGGTGATCGACCACCAAGCCAGCACTTTTCAGTGCGATCAGTGCAAGGAACAATCCGATGCCGGCTGCGATTGCGGAGCGTAGTGGCAGGGGGATGCTGTCGATGATCCATTCGCGAATCCGGAACAGGCTGAGCAGGAAGAACAGGAAACCGGACAGGAATACCGCGCCAAGCGCGACCTGCCAGGTGTACCCCATGGATCCGACCACCGTGTAGCTGAAAAACGCATTCAGGCCCATGCCGGGGGCCAGCGCAATCGGATAGTTCGCCCACAGGCCCATGACCAGAGAACCAATGGCGGCGGCCAGGCAGGTGGCTACGAAGGCTGCGCCCGGGTCTATGCCGGCATCGGCCATCATCATCGGGTTGACGAAGATGATGTACGCCATGGTGAGGAAGGTGGTAACACCAGCAAGTACTTCAGTGCGTACGTTGCTACCGTGTTCGCGCAGTTTGAACAGTTTTTCCAGCATGTGGGCGGCTTTCCGGGCAGGGGGGCAGAAAGCGACGCATTGTAGCGGATTCGCAGCACTGGGTGAATTTTTGCCGACAGTGTGTCAGGCTTGTCGGCCAATTTTTCATCCGGAGGCTCGCCATGAGCAACATTATCGATACCGACGAGAAGCGCGTCAGCTACGGCATTGGCCGTCAGATGGGCGAGCAGCTGCTGGCCAGCAACATCCCTGACCTGGCGCTGGAGCTGGTGGCTGCAGGCCTGAAAGATGCTTTCCAGCAGCAGGCTAGCCAGGTGCCTGAAGCGGAGCTGCAGGCTGCGTTCCAGGTGCTGCAGGGCAAGATGCAGGCGGCTGCCGAAGCGGCGGCTGCAGAGGCCGCACAGGCCGGCGTTGATTTTCTGGCTGAGAATGCCAAGCGCGAGGGCGTCATCACCCTGGAGTCGGGTCTGCAGTACGAAGTCGTTACGGCTGGTACAGGCGCAACGCCGGAAGCGGGTTCCACCGTTCGTACGCACTACGAAGGCACTCTGATCTCTGGTGAGGTTTTCGACAGCTCCTACAAGCGCGGCCAGCCGGCCGAGTTCCCGGTGGGTGGCGTTATTGCTGGCTGGACTGAAGCGCTGCAACTGATGCAGGAAGGCGCCAAGTGGCGTCTGTACATCCCGTCCGAGCTGGCCTACGGGGTTCGTGGCGCGGGTAACAGCATTCCGCCGCACAGTGCCCTGGTTTTCGATATCGAGCTGATCAAGGTTCTTTGATAGGTCTGGACGCGGTTCCGCGTCCAACCCGTCGCCGGGCGTGCGCCTAACCCCGGTCCCTGCGTAGGGTCACGGCATGCCGTGACCGTGCGGCCTGAGGGGTATCCACCGGCGGGTGTTGTATCGTGCAATCTTGACCCCGGGCACGGCATGCCGTGCCCCTACGGGTGTGCGCTTGGCTCCGATCCTTGTGTAGGGTCACGGCGCGGCGCGACCGGGCCAACCCGCTGGGTTTCAGGTGTGGCGCCCTCTGCACGGCGAGGGCCTGCAATCGCTTAGAAGCTGCGTTTCACTGCAAAGCGCGCCAGCAGCTCCAGTGACTCGCGATAAGCCGACGGCGGCAGGGCTGCCAGCAGTGCGACGGCACGGTCGGCGTGCTCGTTTGCCAGGCGCGCAGTGTAATCTAGCGCGCCGCTGTCGGTGACGGCTGCGCGGATAGGCGCGATATCGTCCGTGCCGCCCTTTTGGATGGCGCTTCGTACCAGTGCGGCCTGTTCGGCGGTGCCATTGCGCATGGTGTAGATCAAGGGCAGCGTGGGTTTGCCTTCAGCCAGATCGTCGCCAACGTTTTTGCCCATCTCGGCAGCGTCGCCGCTGTAGTCCAGTAGGTCGTCCATCAGTTGGAATGCGATACCAAGGGCGTCTCCATACTGGCGTAGTGCTTCGGTCTGTTCGCTGCTGGCCTTGCTGAGAATGGCGGCGCTGTGGCACGCGGCTTCGAATAGCATGGCGGTTTTGCTGCGAATAACTTCCATGTAGGTGGCTTCGTCGGTATTGGCGTCGCGCACCTTGGACAGCTGCAGCACCTCGCCTTCGGCAATCACGTTGGTGGCGTTGGCAAGGATGCGCATGACGTCCAGTTCGCCGAGGGCAACCATCATCTCGAAGGCGCGGGAATAGAGGAAGTCGCCTACCAGTACGCTCGGCGCATTGCCCCAGAGGGCATTGGCGGTAGAGCGTCCGCGGCGCATGTCGGAGGTGTCCACCACGTCGTCATGCAGCAGGGTAGCGGTGTGCAGGAATTCAATGATGGCAGCCAGCTTGTGCTGGTCCGGGCTATCGGCATTGCAGGCTCTGGCGCTGAGCAGCACCACCAGCGGGCGCAGGCGTTTGCCGCCGGCGCTGATGATGTAATGGCCGATCTTTTCCACGAGGGGTACCCGGGAGTGCAGTTGGTCCAGGATCAGCTGGTTGACCGCAGCAAAGTCTCCGGCGACCGGCTCGTAGAAAGGCAACGTGCTCATTGATTGCAGAATTCCAGAAAAGGTTCCGCGGCATGCTAGGTTGCGGGCCTCGGACTGTCAAGGAACGCGGGTTTGACGCACATTGCGGTGCTTGCTTATTGTCGGGCGGTTGAGTAAAATCCGCGCCCTGAGATAAAGCATCCCTGTTTTGACAATGGCAAGGTCGATTTCGATAGGCGAAGTCACTTGCAGCCATGCCAGCCAATAACCATTCCTCTAAAGCGCTGGGTGAGCAGGATTACGGAGAAAGCAACATGTACGCAGTCATTGTTACCGGCGGCAAGCAATACAAGGTCGCTGAAGGCGAGTTCCTGAAAGTAGAGAAACTGGACGTTGAAACCGGCGCCAGCATTGAGTTTGACAAGGTGCTGCTGGTTGCAGACGGCGACGACGTCAAGATCGGTGCTCCGGTGGTTGAAGGTGCCAAGGTGACTGCAGAAGTCAGCGCGCACGGTCGTGGTGATAAAGTTCGCATCATCAAGTTCCGTCGCCGTAAGCACCACATGAAGCGTCAGGGCCACCGTCAGTGGTACACCGAAATCAAGATCACCGGCATCTCTGCCTAAGCTGATTCAGGAGAGTAAAGACTCATGGCACACAAAAAAGCAGGCGGTTCCACGCGTAACGGCCGCGATTCAGAATCCAAACGACTTGGTGTGAAAATGTATGGTGGTCAGGCCATCGTTCCGGGCAACATCATCGTTCGCCAGCGCGGCACCGAGTTCCATCCCGGCAAGAACGTTGGCATGGGCAAGGATCACACTCTGTTCGCCAAGGTTGAAGGTGTGGTCAAGTTTGAAGTCAAAGGCAAATTCGGTCGTCGTTACGTTAGTGTCGTAACTGCCTGATAAGCCCCAGCTTCTGAAAAGCCCTGTCTTGCGACGGGGCTTTTTTGTTTGTAGCGTATCTTTTCCAATAGCCCGTCCCGCCTGGGAAGGGGAGATAAATGAAATTTGTTGATGAGGTAGCCATTACGGTCAAGGCCGGTGATGGTGGTAATGGCTGCATGAGCTTCCGTCGCGAGAAGTTCATTCCCAAGGGTGGTCCGGATGGTGGTGACGGCGGTGACGGCGGCTCCATCTATCTTGAGGCTGACCCCAATCTGAACACGCTGGTTGACTACCGCTATACGCGTCGCTTCAATGCGCAGCGTGGCGAGAATGGTCGTGGCAGTGACTGTACTGGTGCCAAGGGTGAGGATATGGTGCTTCCGGTGCCGGTCGGCACTACGATCATCGATGCCGGCACCCAAGAGATCATTGGCGATCTGACCGAGGCTGGTCAGCGTCTGCTGGTGGCCCAGGGTGGTTTTCACGGTCTGGGCAACACCCGTTTCAAGTCCAGTGTGAACCGGGCGCCGCGCCAGACCACGCAGGGTTCGCTGGGCGAGCTGCGTGACCTGAAACTGGAGCTGAAGGTGCTCGCCGATGTGGGGCTGCTGGGCTTGCCGAATGCGGGTAAGAGTACCTTTATCCGCTCAGTCTCTGCGGCCAAGCCGAAGGTGGCTGATTATCCGTTCACTACCATGGTGCCGAACCTGGGAGTAGTTGATGTCGGGCAGTTGCGCAGCTTTGTGATTGCGGATATCCCGGGCGTTATTGCCGGTGCTGCTGACGGTGCTGGTCTTGGTACGCGCTTCCTCAAGCACCTGTCGCGCACCCGCCTGTTGCTGCACCTGGTTGATATGGCGCCGCTGGATCAGTCCGATCCGGTGGAAGCGGTTGAAACTATCATCCATGAGCTGGGCAAGTTCAGTCCTTCGCTGACGCTGCGTGAGCGCTGGCTGGTGCTGAACAAGTGCGACCAGCTGCTGGAGGATGAGCAGCAGGCGATTCTGGATGATGTGGTCGAGCGTCTGGAGTGGGAAGGTCCGGTGTATGTCATTTCCGCCTCTGAGCGCATGGGTACCGCGGAGCTTGCCAAGGATGTGATGAATTGGCTGGATGAGCGTGAGCATCGCCTGGTTGAGGATGAAGAGTACGCCGAAGAGATGGCCAAGCTGGATCAGCGTATCGAGGACGAGGCGCGCGCGCATATTCAGGCGCTGGATGACCGTCGTGCGCTGCGCAAGCAGGGTATTTCGGCGGATGATCTGGATGATGACGACGACGAGGATGATGAGGACGGTCCGGAGATCTTCTACGTCCACTGATTGCTCTGCGTTGGCAGGTGATGAACTCCGCGGTGGCCGCCGCTGCCGCCGCGGTTTGTCTTTAGCATTTTGTTGATGGGATCAGCATGCGTGAAAAGGTAACCGGGGCCCGTCGCTGGGTGGTCAAGATTGGCAGTGCGCTGCTGACTGGCGACGGACGTGGTCTCGATCAGGCGGCGATGGCTGTATGGGTAGAGCAGTTGGCGGCATTGCGTGCTTCTGGTGCTCAGGTGGTGCTGGTGTCGTCCGGTGCGGTCGCGGCGGGTATGAGTCGGCTGGGTTGGCGCGAGCGGCCAAAGACAACGCATGATCTGCAGGCGGCGGCAGCCATTGGTCAGATGGGGTTGGTGCAGGCGTGGGAATCGAGCTTCCAGCGTCATGGTTTGTCTACTGCCCAGATTCTGCTTACCCATGACGACCTCTCTGATCGCAAGCGTTACCTCAATGCACGCAGCACCTTGCGCGCGTTGCTGGACCTGGGTGTTATTCCGGTCATCAATGAAAACGATACGGTGATCACGGATGAGATCCGCTTTGGTGATAACGACACGCTGGGTGCGCTGGTAACCAATCTGGTCGAGGCTGATCTGCTGGTTATTCTGACGGATCGTGATGGCTTGTTCACTGCTGATCCGCGCAGCAACCCGGGCGCCGAGTTGGTTTCGTCGGCGATGGCTGACGACCCGGAGCTGGATGCTATGGCGGGTGGCAGCTCTGGGGCGCTCGGTCGAGGTGGTATGGCAACCAAGCTGCGAGCGGCACGCCTAGCGGCCCGTTCCGGCGCTGCAACCGTTATTGTGGGTGGTCGTCTGGATCGGGTGATTGACCGCCTGCATGCTGGCGAGTCGCTGGGTACGTTGCTGTTGTCGGAAAAGGGTATGCTGGTGGCGCGCAAGCAGTGGTTGGCGGGGCATCTGCAGACGCGTGGCCGCTTGCTGCTGGACGCGGGCGCGGTTCGGGCTTTACGTTCGGGTAGAACCAGTTTGTTGCCTGTCGGTGTGACCGCCGTTGAGGGTGGTTTTCGGCGTGGCGAGATGGTGGTCTGCGTGGGGCCTGACGGGCGAGAGGTTGCGCGCGGGCTTGCCAACTACGCGGCGCAGGATGCGTCACGCATTGCTGGTAAAACGACTGATGAGATTGCTGGCATTCTCGGCTATATCGACGACCCGGAGATGGTGCACAAAGATAATCTCGTTCTGGTGTGATCTGTGCGGCCACGGCATGCCGTGGCTCCGCAAGGGTCAGGCCGTGTTGGTGTTTGAAATGACGGGGTGGTAGGGGCGTCGGTCACTTGTAGGGACGCGACATGTTGCGCCCGCAATATTGCATATTTTCTGCAGGCACAAAAAAAACCGGCCAAGGCCGGTTTTTTTATTCAGCAAGAACAGCGGTATCAGGCGGCTTCAGCCATGGCCTTGATGTGCGCGTTCAGGCGGCTCTTGTGGCGAGCGGCCTTGTTCTTGTTGATGATGCCTTTGTCAGCCATACGGTCAATGACCGGAACGGCAGCAGTGTAGGCTGCCTTGGCTTTGTCGAGGTCCTTGGCATCAATCGCCTTAACGACGTTTTTGATGTAGGTACGGACCATGGAGCGCAGGCTTGCATTGTGGTTGCGGCGCTTCTCGGCCTGCTTGGCGCGTTTCTTGGCTTGAGGTGAGTTGGCCACCGTCTTGCTCCTCAGAAAATCTGGATGAATTAGGTACAAACAAGGCCGCGTACTATGCCGCCGGTCTTGCGGATTGTCAAGCATGTGTGAGCTTGCTTGAACGGCTCTGTTGACCGGTGGTCACAGTGGCCGAAGTGGCGGCATTTTACACACGTGCAGCCTGACAAGGGCAAGTGCTCGCCGCTATCATGGCGCTTTTATTTTGGTGCGATATTACATGTCTCAACCTGCTGTCCCTGAACCTGCTGCACCAAAGGCCCCAAGTCTGCTTAGATCCGGCTTGGTTGTCAGTGTCATGACGCTGTTGTCGCGGGTGCTGGGCATGGTGCGAGATATTGTCGTCGCTGCCTATTTCGGCTCGCAGTCTGAAGCAGATGCCTTCTTCATCGCCTTCAAGATTCCCAACTTTCTGCGTCGATTGTTTGCCGAAGGTGCCTTTGCCCAGGCCTTTGTGCCGGTGTTGTCGGAGTATCGCACCAAGTGCACGCTGGCGGAGGTCAGGCAGCTGGTTGATCGAGTGACCGGTACGCTTGGGCTGACGCTGGCCGGGATCACCGCGCTTGGCGTCGCCGGCGCGCCCGTCATCATCACCCTGTTTGCGCCGGGCTTTCATGGTGATGACGCCAAGCTGGCGCTGGCGACCGACATGCTGCGCATCACCTTTCCCTATCTGTTTCTGATTTCGTTGACAGCACTGTGCGGGTCGATCCTCAACAGCTATGGCCGTTTTGCAGTGCCAGCCTTCACGCCGGTGCTGCTGAACGTCTGCATGATCGGTGCGACCCTGTTCCTGACACCCTATTTCGCACAACCGATTATGGCGCTGGCCTGGGGCGTGTTTATCGCGGGTGTTGCCCAGTTGTTGTTTCAGTTGCCGTTTCTGGCGCAGATCAAGTTGCTGCCGGTGCCGCGGCCCAATCGCCGTGATCCTGGCGTAAAGCGCATCATGACGCTGATGGTGCCGGCGCTGTTCGGCGTGTCGGTCAGCCAGATCAACCTGTTGCTGGATACCGTGCTGGCATCCTTTCTGCAGACCGGCAGCATTTCCTGGCTGTATTACGCCGATCGGCTGTCGGAGCTGCCGCTCGGGGCATTCGGTATTGCCATCGGTACGGTCATTCTGCCGGCGCTGTCGCGCCAGCATGCCGGTGAGGACCTCAAGGCATTCGGTCGCACGCTGGACTGGGCGGTGCGCATGGTGCTGCTGGTGGGCGTGCCGGCTGCGCTGGCGCTGCTGTTGCTGGCCGAGCCGCTGATTGCCACGCTGTTTCACTATGGCGCGATGACCGGCGATGACGTTAGCCAGTCAGCCGCTGCACTGCGAGCATACTCCGTTGGTGTGATGACCTTCATGCTGATCAAGGTGCTGGCCCCCGGCTACTTTGCCCGCCAGGACACCAAAACACCGGTGCGTATCGCCATTATCTGCATGGTCTCCAATATGGGGCTCAACCTGCTGCTGATCTGGCCGCTGCAGCACGTGGGGTTGGCCTTGGCTACCTCGCTGTCAGCCCTGCTCAATGCCGGGTTGCTGTGGTGGGGGTTGCGTCGTGACGGTGTCTATCATGCGCAGCCAGGGTGGCCGCGATTTGCGTTGCGCCTGTTTGCCGCGACTGTCGCGATGGCTGCGCTACTGTTGTGGCTGGTGCCAGCAACAGCGGATTGGCTGTCCTGGGGCTGGCAGCGCAAGGCCTGGGAGATGGCATTGCTGGTGGTCGGGGGTATGGTGGTCTACCTTGGCGTACTGTTTGCGCTGGGGTTGCGTCTGCGCGATCTGCGCGGCGCACGGGGTTGAACGGCATGACGAGCAACCCCGCAAGCCTGTATACTGCGGCGTTTCGATTTACCCACCACTGACGAGCATTATGGAACTGGTCCGCGGTTTACATAACCTGCGGCCCCGGCACCGGGGCTGCGCCGCCACTATCGGCAACTTTGATGGTGTACATGTTGGACATCAGGCTATTCTTTCGCGCCTGCGAGCGCATTCAGAACGTCTTGGTCTGCCCGGCTGCGTGGTGATCTTTGAACCGCAACCCCGCGAGTTCTTCGCACCCGATGCTGCGCCGCCCAGGCTGACCCGCTTGCGCGAGAAGCTGACGCTGCTGCAACAGAACGGGGTGGACCGGGTATTGTGCCTGGCGTTCAATCGCAGGCTGCGCGAGCTCAGCGCCGAGCAGTTTGTGCAGCAGGTGCTGATTGATGGCCTGGGTGTGCGTCACCTCGAGGTGGGTGACGACTTCCGCTTTGGCTGTGATCGTTCCGGCGATTTTGCTTTCTTGCAACAAAGTGGTCGCGCTCATGGCTTTACGGTCGAGGCGGCCAACACGGTTGCAGAGAGCGGTGAGCGGATCAGTAGCAGCCGCCTGCGCCAGGTGCTGGCCGACGGCGACTTTATTCTTGCCTCGCTGTTGCTTGGTCGCCCGTTCAGCATCACCGGGCGGGTGGTTTATGGGCAACAGCTGGGACGCACCATCGGTGCGCCGACCGCCAATATTCAGCTCAAGCGGGTGAATCCGCCGCTGCATGGCGTGTACCGCGTCAGCGTTGAGCTGGACGGCGTGGTGCGCAAGGGCGTGGCCAATATCGGCAAGCGCCCCTCGGTCAGTGGGGATGGCAAGGCGCACCTAGAGGTGCATCTGTTTGATTTTTCCGGCGATCTGTATGGTCGCCGGCTGACCGTCGTTTTTCACCAGAAGTTGCGGGACGAAAAGCGTTTCGACTCGCTGGACGCATTGCAGGCGGCGATCAAGGCCGATTTTGCTGCCGCCAGGGCCCAGTGGGGTCTGTAAATTTTTCGAGAGCCTGATAGAAAATGACCGACTACAAAGCGACATTGAATCTGCCCGCCACGGATTTCCCGATGAAGGCCGGGCTGCCGAACCGTGAACCGCAGACGCTCAAGCGTCTGGACGGCCTGTACCAGCGGATTCGGGAAGTCAGCCAGGGGCGGCCGCAGTTTGTCCTGCACGATGGCCCCCCGTACGCCAACGGCGTTATTCATATCGGTCATGCGCTCAACAAGATCATCAAGGACATGATCGTCCGCTCCAAGACCCTGTCGGGTTTTGATGCTCCCTATGTGCCGGGTTGGGACTGCCACGGCCTGCCGATTGAGCACAAGGTGGAAACGACCCACGGCAAGCATCTGCCGGCCGATCAGGTCCGCGCGCTCTGCCGCGAGTACGCGGGCGAGCAGGTTGCGCTGCAGAAGGCCGACTTCATTCGCTTGGGCGTGCTGGGTGACTGGGACAATCCCTACCTGACCATGAACTATGCCAACGAGGCGGGCGAGATTCGCGCGCTGGGCCGTATGGTCGAACAGGGCGTGGTGTTCAAGGGCCTCAAACCGGTCAACTGGTGCTTTGACTGTGGCTCGGCGCTGGCCGAGGCCGAGGTCGAGTATCAGGACAAGAAGTCCGACGCCATTGATGTCGCCTTCCCGGTCGAGGATGCCGACAAGCTGGCGGCAGCCTTCGGTCTGGATACGCTGCCCAAGCCGGCAGCCATGGTTATCTGGACCACAACTCCCTGGACCATTCCCGCCAACCAGGCGCTGAATGCCCATCCGGAATTCAATTACGCGCTGGTTGATACCGGTGAGCGCCTGCTGGTGCTGGCCGAGGATCTGGTTGCCGACTGTCTGGCGCGTTATGGCCTGGAAGGCGAGGTGATCGCCACTACCACCGGTGCGGCGCTGGAGTTGATCAACTTCCGTCACCCGCTGTATGACCGCCTGTCGCCGGTTTACCTGGCTGACTATGTCGAGCTTGATGCTGGCACCGGTATCGTTCACTCCGCTCCGGCCTATGGTGAAGAGGACTTCCGTACCTGTAAGCAGTACGGCATGCACAACGATGACATTCTCAGCCCGGTGCAGAGCAATGGTGTCTACGTTCAGGACCTGCCGTTCTTCGGCGGCCAGTTTATCTGGAAGGCCAACCCGGCCATCGTTGCCAAGCTGGAGGAGGTGGGCGCGCTGCTCAAGCATCAGAGCATTCAGCACAGCTACATGCATTGCTGGCGCCACAAGACGCCGCTGATCTACCGCGCTACCGCCCAGTGGTTTGTCGGCATGGACGTGCCAGTCGCTGGTGGCGAGACTCTGCGCGAGCGCTCGCTCAAGGCCATTGAAGATACTGACTTTGTCCCCGCTTGGGGCAAGCAGCGCCTGCACAACATGATCGCCGGTCGCCCGGACTGGTGTATCTCCCGTCAGCGTAACTGGGGCGTACCGATTCCGTTCTTCCTGCATCGCGAGTCGGGCGAACTGCATCCGCGCACCGTTGAGCTGATCGAGCAGGTTGCCCTGCGTGTAGAGCAGCAGGGTATCGATGCCTGGTTCAACCTGGATGCGGCCGAACTGCTGGGCGACGAAGCCGCCCAGTATGAAAAGATCAGCGATACCCTGGACGTCTGGTTCGACTCCGGCACCACCCACTGGCACGTGATGCGCGGCTCGCACCCGATGGGCCACGATCAGGGGCCACGCGCTGATCTGTACTTGGAAGGCTCTGACCAGCACCGCGGCTGGTTCCACTCGTCGCTGCTGACCGGTTGTGCGATCGACGGTCATGCACCTTATCGTGGCCTGCTGACCCATGGTTTCACGGTCGACGAGAAAGGCCGCAAGATGTCCAAGTCGCTGGGTAACACCATCGCGCCGCAGAAGGTCAACGATACCCTGGGGGCCGACATTCTGCGTCTGTGGGTGTCTTCGACCGATTACACCGCCGAGATTGCCGTCTCCGATCAGATCCTGCAGCGCAGCGCCGATGCCTATCGTCGTATCCGCAATACCGCGCGCTTCCTACTGTCAAACCTGAGCGGCTTCGACCCGGCGACCGACGCGCTGCCGGCTGAGCAGATGCTGGATCTGGACCGTTGGGCAGTTGACCGTGCTCTGCTGCTGCAGCAGGAAATCGTCGAGGCCTACGAGACCTATCGCTTCTGGAACGTTTATCAGAAGGTACATAACTTCTGCGTGCAGGAGCTGGGTGGCTTCTATCTCGATATCATCAAGGACCGTCAGTACACCACACAGGCCAATAGCGTGGCGCGTCGTTCCTGCCAGACTGCGCTGTATCACATTGCCGAGGCGCTGGTACGCTGGGTTGCTCCGATCCTGTGCTTCACTGCTGAAGAGCTGTGGCAGTACCTGCCGGGTGAGCGCAGTGACTCGGTCATGCTCAACACCTGGTACGAAGGGCTTGAGGCGCTGCCGGAAGGGCAGGCCTTGGGCCGCGAGTTCTGGGCTCAGGTAATGGGTGTGAAAGAAGCGGTCAACAAGGAAATGGAAAACCTGCGCAATGCCAAGGTGCTGCGCGGTAACCTGGAAGCCGAAGTTACCCTCTACGCCGACGACAGCCTGCGCGCTGCGCTGGCCCAGCTGGGCGACGAGCTACGCTTCGTGCTGATCACGTCGCAGGCCACTCTGGCACCGCTGGCCGAGGCGGGCGAGCAGGCGGTAGAGACCGACGTGGCTGGGCTGAAGCTGCAGATCGTCAAGTCTGGCGCTGCCAAGTGCGCGCGCTGCTGGCACCTGCGCGCCGACGTCGGCAGCCACGCCGCTCACCCGGATATCTGTGGTCGCTGCGTCGAGAATATCGAAGGCGCCGGTGAGGTACGCAAGCATGCCTGATGTCCGCAAGGGCAGTTTGATCTGGCTGGCGCTGTCGGTACTGGTCATCGTGCTCGACCAACTGACCAAATGGGTGGCTGTGTCGGAGCTGCAGCTGTATCAGCAGGTGCCGATCATCGATGACCTGTTCAGCTTTACGCTGGCCTACAACACCGGTGCTGCATTCAGCTTTCTGGCTGACGCCAGTGGCTGGCAGCGCTGGCTGTTTGCCGTCATCGCAGTCGTTGTGAGCGTAGTGCTGTGTGTCTGGCTTGCGCGGCTGGATCGCAGCAAAAAGCTAGAAGCCATCGCGTTGGCACTGATTTTGGGTGGCGCCATCGGTAATCTGTATGACCGGGTGATTCACGGCAAGGTCATTGACTTCATTCTGGTGCACTGGCAGCAGAGCTGGTTCTTTCCGGCCTTCAATATTGCCGACAGCGCCATTACCGTTGGTGCGGCATTGCTGCTGTTCGACATGTTTTTCGGCAGGAAGCCGGAGCAAAATTGACCGCTGGTCCGCGTAAGCGGGCCCGGCTTTCCAGGCGAGATTCCCATGACAGAAACGCGTATTGGTCACGAGTCCGAAGTAACCCTGCACTTTACCCTCAAGCTGCCTAATGGCGACGTGGTCGACACCACAACCGACAAGCAGCCAGCGACATTCAAGGTCGGTGACGGTAGCCTGCTGCCCGGTTTCGAACAGGTGCTGTTCGGTCTCAAGGCTGGCGACTGCCGCAGTTTTGACATCGAGCCCGAGCGCGGCTTCGGGCCGGGCAACGAGCAGAATATCCAGACCATCGCCCGTGACCAGTTTGACGAAATAGAGCTGGAGCCGGGCCTGTTGGTGATCTTTGCCGACGCCGCCGGCGGTGAGTTGCCCGGCGTGGTCAAGCAGGTGCATGATTCGGTGGTCGAGGTTGACTTCAATCATCCGCTGGCCGGCAAGGTCATCACCTTTGACGTCGAGATCGTCGACGTTCGCTGATCGCGCTACCGGTCAGTCCATTTTTTTGATACTCCAGCGAGGCTTTTCATGCAGATCAAACTGGCCAACCCCCGCGGCTTTTGCGCTGGCGTCGATCGAGCCATCGAGATCGTCAATCGCGCGCTGGAAGTGTTCGGTCCGCCAATCTACGTGCGGCACGAGGTCGTCCATAACAAGTTTGTGGTCGAGGATCTGCGCAATCGCGGCGCGGTGTTTGTCGAAGAAATCGATCAGGTACCGGATGATGTGATCGTCATTTTCAGCGCCCATGGTGTATCCCAGGCGGTGCGCCAGGAGGCAGCGGATCGCGGCCTCAAAGTGTTCGATGCCACCTGCCCTCTGGTGACCAAGGTGCATATGGAAGTGAGCCGCTACAGCCGTGACGGACGCGAATGCATCCTCATCGGTCACGCCGGTCACCCTGAAGTTGAAGGCACCATGGGGCAGTACGACGCCAGCAACGGCGGCGCAATCTATCTGGTTGAGGATGAGGCAGACGTCGCGCGACTGGACGTCAAGGACCCGGAGCGTCTGGCCTTCGTGACCCAGACCACCTTGTCGATGGACGATACAGCGCGGGTGATTGACGCCCTTCGGGCACGCTTCCCGGCGATTGACGGGCCGCGCAAGGATGACATCTGCTATGCCACTCAGAATCGTCAGGATGCGGTCAAGCAGTTGGCGAGTTCCTGTGATGTGGTGCTGGTGGTGGGTAGCCCAAACAGTTCCAACTCCAATCGTCTGCGTGAGCTTTCCGAGCGCATGGGTACGCCTGCCTATTTGATTGATGGTGCTGAAGAGATTCAGGCGAGCTGGCTTGAAGGTGTGCAAATTGTCGGCGTCACCGCTGGTGCATCAGCGCCTGATGTGTTGGTACGTCAGGTCATCGCGCACTTGCATGCACAGGGGGCTACGGGGGCTGAAGAGCTGGCCGGCAAGGAAGAGAACATCGTTTTCAGTATGCCGAAAGAGCTACGGGTGGTACAGCTGTAGGGGCGCGGCATGCCGCGCCCGCAGGCGTTGCACTGTCGTTGACCGAACGCTTACTGGCTGCTCGGCCACAGCCCCCTGATACCGGCAATGCCCTGTGCGCCAGCGTGGTGGGCGGTATTCAGCTCGGCCAGCGTCAGCCCACCCATCAGGTAGGTTGGTAGGCGGCAGCGCCTTAGCATGGCATGGGCGCTTTCCCAGCCGAGGGGTAGGGCGTCGGGATGAGTCTTCGTGGGTAAAACCGGCGACAGCGTTACAAAATCCACCTCCAGCATTTCCGCCATCTGCAGCTCTTCTGCATTGTGGCAGGAAGCCGCTAACCAGCGACCCTTTGGCAGCGGACGAACTGGTGTTGGCTGCTGGACAAGCTCGCGAAGCTGGGCGGCGGTGAGGTGCCAGCCAGTGTTGCTCTCGGTAGGGGGGCTTTCGCCTTTGAGCATGAAGGTCACCTGCGCTCCCCAGCGTGCAAGCACCTGCTTGCTGAGTTCGTTGTACTGGTCAGCGTTGAGTTGGGTTTGACGCAGTTGAATCAGTTGAATGCCCGAGTCGATTGCACGTTCAATGCCACTGAATAGCTCGTGCTCGTTGCAGTCCGGGGTGATCAGATAGCGATCAGGCAACTGGGCAGCCGTGACGATCGGCTGATTGGCAGCGGGAAAGCTGAATTGGGGCAGCTGGGATTCGCGCACCCACAGCACTGGCTGACCCTCGGCGCCGTGTGCCGAGCCCCTGAATGAGCTGACTTCCCATACGTCCAGCTGAATATGCTTGTCGGGGTAGTCGTGATGCAGGCCGATCAGTGGGCGGGCGTCGTCAATTTCAATGCCCAGTTCTTCGCGCAGCTCACGCCGAAGCGCCTCATGACGTGATTCGCCCTTTTCAAGTTTGCCGCCGGGGAACTCCCATAGGCCGCCTTGATGCGCACTGTCCGGGCGCTTGGCAATTAGAATTCGGCGATCTGCGTCGCGAATGACTGCTGCCATGACGTGAATGCGGCGCATGCTCAGCGCTCCGGCAAGTCTTCGGAAAAGACGTCCTGCTCGTCGTCGGCGCGACCCTCGATGACGTGCTCCTCTGCCGCCCAGGCTCCAAGGTCGATCAATCGGCACCGGTGGCTGCAGAAAGGCCGCTCCGGGAAACTGTCGTCCCAGGTTACCGGCGCCTTGCAAGTGGGGCAGTTGACGGTGAGTGTCATGATTGTGTCTCCAGCAATTGAAGGTAACGCTGGTGAAGCGCGTCTACCTGCGCATGCAAGGCTGCCAGGTCGCTGCCGTTGGTCAGTACGTCGTGAGCGTGACGGAGGCGCTCCTCACGCTGTGCCTGAGCCTGCATGATTGCGCGTACCTGTGCTTCCGGCACGGCGTCGCGTTGTACCGTGCGACTCAGCTGCACGGCTTCTGGTACGTCAACCACGATGACGCGCTTGGTCAGTGCGTTCTGCCCCGATTCAACCAGCAGCGGCGACACCAGTAGCGCGTAGGGTGAGCTGGCGGACTTCAAATCGGTGATGATCTCATCTCGAATCAGCGGATGTAGAAGTTGTTCCAGCCACTGGCGCTCGGCGGGCGCGGCAAAAACCTGTTCACGCAGCGCTGCGCGGTTGAGGCTGCCGTCCTCCAGCAGAATGGCGTCACCGAAACGATCAACAATGTGTTGCAGGGCTGGCTTGCCGGGTTGAACTACGACGCGGGATTTTTCGTCAGCATCGACGACGTGGATGCCGTGTGCGGTGGCAAAGCGATTAGCGGCAGCGGTTTTGCCGCTGCCGATACCGCCAGTCAGGCCAATGATCATCGGGTACTGCTCCTCGGGATGGAGCCGGCTGCTATCAGAAGCCGGCGAACTGCAGATACTGGCTGGTGATTGTCTCACCCCAGATCAGTGCTATCCAGCCGGCAATCGCCAGATAGGGCCCGAAGGGCAGAGGCGTGCTGTTGTCTGCTCCCCGTGTCTTGAGGATGATAATGCCGAGGATGGCGCCAACCAGTGAAGACAGCAAAATCGTCAGCGGCAAAATTTGCCAGCCACCCCAGGCGCCCAGCATGGAGAGCAGCTTGAAGTCGCCATAGCCCATGCCTTCCTTACCGGTAATCAGCTTGAACAGCCAATAAACTGACCAGAGACTTAGATAACCTGCGATGGCTCCCCATAAAGCCGTGTTGAGATCCGTGTAGAGGCCAAGGCTATTGGCAATCAGGCCGAGCCAGAGCAAGGGGAGTACCAGTGCATCCGGCAGTAGCTGGGTGTCGGCGTCGATCATGCTGAGGCTGATCAAGCCCCAGGTCAGCAGGATCATGCCACCTGCAGCCCAGTTGAAGCCGTACTGCCACGCAACCACCATTGAGAGGGCGGCGGTCAAGGCTTCCACCAGCGGGTAGCGAGCGCTGATCGGATGGCGGCACTGGCCGCAGCGGCCGCGGAGAATCAGGTAGCTGATGATTGGCAGGTTTTGCCAGGCCTTGATCTCGGTTTTGCAGTGCGGGCAGTGTGAGTGCGGCAACAGCAGATTATAGGTTTCTGCTGCAGGGGGTTCTGTGTCGGGTTCGAGTAGTTCGAGGGCCTGTTGACGCCATTCCCGCTCCATCATATGTGGCAGGCGGTGAATGACGACGTTGAGGAAGCTGCCGACAATCAGGCCCAGCAGACCTGCGAGCAAAACAAAGGCCAGCGCGTGGCTGGCCAGATAGTCAATGAGCGGCATGTGTTAAACGACGTTACCCAGCTGGAAGATCGGCAGGTACATGGCGACAATCAGGCCGCCGACGAGAATACCCAGCACCGACATGATCATCGGCTCCAGCAGGGTGGTCAGGTTGTCCACCTTGTTGTCTACCTCTGCCTCATAATAATCGGCGACTTTTTCCAGCATGCCGTCCAGGTTACCGGACTCTTCGCCAATCCCGGTCATCTGGGTCGCCAGAGAGGGGAAAACCTTGGTGGCGCGCATGGAGAAGTTGAGCTGTGAGCCAGCTGATACGTCTTCTTTGATCTTCATTGCTGCGTTGTAGAACACCACGTTACCGGAAGCACCGGCGACCGAATCCAGGGCATCCACCAGCGGCACACCTGCAGCAAAGGTAGTGGACAGGGTTCGTGCGTAACGGGCCACGGCAGCCTGATAAACGATATCGCCAACGATTGGTGCTTTTAAAAGTGCGCGGTCTTCGAAGTCGCGGAAGGGTTTTGATCTTTGATGAGCTTGGGAATATGCAAAACCTATTGCGATGATTAGTCCGAGAGCTACAAACCACCATGATTGCAGCCATTCAGATATGCCGATTACAAACAGGGTGAATGCAGGTAGTTCGGCACCGAAGTTAGCAAAGACGTCCTGAAATGCGGGTACCACTTTCAGTAGCATGATGCACGTCACGATGATCGCGACCACAATGACTGCTACAGGGTAGGTCATTGCCTTCTTGATTTTGGCCTTGAGGGCTTCTGTTTTCTCTTTATAAGTTGCGATACGGTCCAGCAGCGACTCGAGTCGACCTGATTGCTCACCGGACTCAACCAGGTTGCAGAACAGATCGTCGAAGTACTTGGGGTGCTGTCGCAGAGAGTCCGCCAGGGTGTTACCGGCAGCAACATCGGTCTTGATCTCGGTGACCAGCTTGCCGACGCTGGGGTTTTCGGCGCCTTCGGCGATGATTTCGAAGGACTGGATAATGGGGACGCCGGATTCCATCATGGTCGCCAACTGGCGAGTAAAAAAGGCGATGTCCAGCGGCTTGATCGGCTTGGGGCGTTTGCCGAATAGGGCGGACTCGCGCTTGATTTTGGTAACCAGGATGCCCTGTTTGCGCAGCTGGGTCTTCACCAGTGCGGCGTTTTCACCCTGCAGGACGCCATCGATTCTGGTGCCCTTGCGATCCTTGCCTTCCCATTTAAAGGGGTAAAGCTTCTCTTCTTTCTTGGCCTTCCTGGCGGGTTTCTTCTTCAATGCGGCTTGTTGCGCCATGACTTAATCCTTGGTCACTCGGTTGACTTCCGCCAGGCTAGTGACACCCTCTGTTACTTTCATAAGGGCGGACTGGCGCAGGTTTCTGAAACCCTCACTCTGGGCTACGTCAGAGATCTGAATAGAGTTGCCGTCTTCCATGATGATGCGCTGCATCGCTGGGGTGATCTTGACGACCTCATAGATACCAACACGTCCTTTATAACCGTCTTTGCAGTTTTCGCAACCCACGGGCCCGTAAATTGTTAGGCCTGCATCAATTTTTTCCGGAGTGAAGCCCTCTTCAAGCAGTACTTCGCGAGGGACATCTATCTTGGTTTTACAGGTCTTGCACAGGCGTCGGGCCAGTCGTTGGGCGATGATCAGGTTGACGGAGGTGGCAATGTTGAACGATGGCACGCCCATATTGCGCATGCGGGTCAGGGTTTCGGCTGCGCTGTTGGTGTGCAGCGTCGACATGACCATATGGCCAGTCTGGGCAGCCTTGATCGCAATCTCGGCGGTTTCCAGGTCGCGGATCTCACCCACCATGATGATGTCCGGGTCCTGACGCAGGAAGGCGCGCAGCGCTTGGGCAAAATCGAGACCCTGCTTAGGGTTTACGTTGACCTGGTTGATGCCTTCAAGGTTGATTTCAACCGGGTCCTCTGCAGTGGATATGTTGCGTTCCATCGTGTTGAGGATGTTCAGGCCGGTATACAGCGAGACTGTTTTGCCTGAGCCGGTCGGGCCGGTGACTAGAATCATGCCCTGCGGTCTGGCCAAGGCTGCCAGATACATCTGCTTCTGGTCCTCCTCGTAGCCCAGGGCATCAATGCCCATCTTGGCGCTTTCCGAGTCGAGAATACGTAGCACCACCTTTTCACCCCAAAGGGTTGGCAGCGTGTTAACCCGGAAGTCGATTGCCTTGTTCTTGGATATCTTCAGCTTGATGCGGCCATCCTGTGGCTTGCGACGTTCGGCCAGATCCATCGACGACATGACTTTCAGGCGTGCTGCGATGCGCACGCCAAGCTGCACCGGCGGCTTGGCCACCTCATGCAGCACGCCGTCGGTACGGAAGCGCACCCGATACATTTTTTCATAGGGCTCAAAGTGCAAGTCCGAGGAGCCCATGCGCACGGCATCCAGCAGCATCTTGTTGACGAAACGCACGATGGGGGCGTCGTCTGCCTCAGAACCGCCGTCTGACTGGTTGTCGTCCTTAACCGCTTGTACATCAAGGTCATCAAGGTCTGCATCGCCCATGTCACCCAAGCCACCGGTCGGGCTGTCTAGGTACTTCTCTATGGCGTTGAGCAGTTTGTCATCTTCGACAATAACGGCGTCGGTCATCAGGCCTGTGTGAAACTGAACGTCACTCAGTGCCTGCTGGTTGGTCGGGTCTGATATACCAAGGTACAAGCGAGATCCGCGCTTGAATAGCGGTAGCACGTTGTGCTGACGGACCAGCTTTTCACTGACCAACTCTTTGGGCTGGGCCTCTTTGTCCAGCGCACCCAGGTCGAAATAGGGGTAGCCGAACTCCTCGGCACAGGTCATGGCGAGAGATTTGGCATCTGCCAGCTTTTTCTGCACTAGATGCGTGATGAGCGGAATCTTGTCCTGGTTTGCCTGCTGGCATGCCTTGGCTGCCACTTCAGCCTCGATGAGGCCTTCCTGCACAATACGTCGCGCGAGCCCTGAAAGAGCGGGGGTTTCCATGTGGCGATAGTCCCAATCTGCAAAAACGTCAATGCTGCAGACTATAGTACAGACGACGCTGGGATTGAACTGTGGGGATCTGCTTGCTGTGAGCGGTTTGTCAGAGTCGGTACCTTTCACGTGCTTATAGTGAATGTGTAGATGTGACAAAAAATGTCACTTTCTGTCGTGCGGTGTCTTGATAGGTTCGCCCAGTAGGTTTTGTGCTGTAGTTCCTAGGCCGCAATACAGCACTTTGCACGCTGGCGTGATTTTTGCTTTCATCTGTTCAGCCGCTTGGCTATTTCACTTAAAGGAGTAAATACATGAAAGCTCAAGTTCAAAAGGGTTTTACCCTCATCGAACTGATGATCGTGGTTGCGATCATCGGTATTCTGGCTGCTATCGCACTGCCGGCTTACCAGGACTACACTGCTCGTGCCAAAATGTCTGAAGTTGTTCTGGCTGCCAGCTCTGCTCGCACCTGTGTTACTGAGACAGTCCAATCTGCTGGCCGTGACGCTGACCTGACCCAGTGCGGTGGTGACTTCACTGCGACCAGGTACGCTACTGACCTTCAGGTTTCTACCAATGGTGTTGTAACGGTTGACAGCCAAGACGATATCGCTGGTGTGGAAATCGAGCTGTCCCCGGTCTATCAGGGTTCTTTCCACATCACTGAGTGGATCTGCTCTGGCAACATCAGTGGCAATGGCAAGAATGCTTGGCTGCCGGGCTCCTGCCGTTAATGAACTCGAGTTTTTGAGTTGAAGAAGCCCCGCTTTGCGGGGCTTTTTTATGGTAAGGAAATAGGGTGTGTGGAATGCAATGAGTAATATGGCCGGGGTTAGATTTCTGCTTGCGGTGCTAGCTATTGCTTTGCTTTTTGCGGTCTACAAGCAGGGTTTTAGTGGTGCGCTTTATTACGACGACTATGGAAATCTGGAAGGCCTGAGCAAGATCGTTGATCTGCATTCCGCGAAGCAGTTCGTATTTGGCGGTTTTGCCGGTCCGCTAGGCAGGCCGATCGCACTTGCTTCTTTTGCTTTGCAGGCTTCGGGTTGGCCAGAAAACAGTGCCTCATTGCTGTTTGTGAATGCTTTGATCCACCTAGCCAACGCAACATTGTTAGGTTTGCTGGGTTATATGTGCGTGCGGCTCAGCCTGTCGTTACCGCGCGGCAAGGCATTTTGGGTAGCATTTGGTGCGGCTTTATTGTGGGCTGGCTTGCCTTTGCTGGCGTCAACCTCGCTAATAGCAATCCAGCGTATGACCGGGCTGGCAGCACTATTCAGCATCTTGGGTTTGGTTGGTTTTACCTGGTCCTATCGGCTCTACGCAAGTTCACCTGTTCGCGGGCTGTTTTGCCAGTTTTCTTTACTTGGGTTGGGTACTTTGCTGGCCATGTTCAGCAAGGAAAGTGGCGCGCTAACGCCACTTTTTGCACTTGCTATCGAGACTCTTGTACGAAGAGATGTGTTGCGGTCTCCAGGTCATTGGGTCCATAAACTACGGTTTGTAGTATTGCTGCTAGCGTTAGCAGTGTTCTTGATTTACCTCTCGCCTCTTATGCGCGACTATTTTTCAGTCTCTGATGTGCGAGGTTACAGCGCCTGGGAGCGACTGCAAATAGAGCAAGTTGTTTTGTGGGATTATCTTCGTGCATTGTTTGTGCCCATGCCATCCTTATTTGGCCCCTTCCATGATGATTACCCGCGCACGGTCGATAGCCTGTCTTCCGCCGTCGCTGCGTTTGCGTGGTTGCTGGCACTGGTGCTTGGTGTTTGGCTGCACCTGTCCGGCAGGAGTCGCTGGCTGCTATTTGCGGTGCTTTGGTTTATGTTCGGGCATCTGCTGGAGTCCACAACTATCCAGCTGGAGCTGTATTTTGAACATCGCAATTATCTCCCGATGTATGGGGTTTGCCTGGCGTTAACTGTTGCCGTAGTCAGTGTTCCGATGGTCTACCGGCGAGTGGCTGTGTTTTCGTTTGCGCTGTTCGTTTTGCTGCAGTGGGCTGTGTTGCTTTCTGTTACGTCTATGTGGGGGCAGCCGATAAAAGCGGCCAATGTGTGGGCAGCAGAGAAACCTGCCTCTTCACGTGCAGTTACTCATGCGGTATTCCTGGAGCTATCTGGGGCAGATGAGAATGTTGCTGATCTGAATTATCAGTACATACGCAGGCAGCGCTATGAATATACACTTTCGCTTCTGGATCGAACCATCGAACACTGCCCGGGTTGCGTCAGTGTTCGACTTCAGGCAATAGGATACGCCTGCAAACTGAACCGGTTTGACGAGGCAAAGGCGCGCTTGCGCGGCACTGTTTCTTTTGCAGCGGGCGCAGAAAAGCCGCGTTCTGTTGTCGACGGTTTGTTTGGTTTGCGCGAGCTGATTCAAGAGGGCAGGTGTGGCGACCTGAGCGGTAATGATCTTCTTGCCTTGATTGAGGCGCTTTCCGACAGCCAGCTTTTTAAAATCAACCACATTAGCACCCGTATATACTTCCTGGCTGCGGCGGTGGCGGAAGACTTAGGGCGAGCTTCAGAGCGGGATGCCTATCTCCTAAAGGCCGAGGCGTCTTCCCCTGTCGCGCTTCCGGTTTTGCAGTATCAACTGAAGGTGGCGATGGCGACCAATCAACTTGAACAAGCGCTTAAGGCGATCGACCGAAGATATCCCTTTGTGGCTGATAGCAAAGGAGCTATGACTAAGGCCGTACTTGATGAGATAAAGGCTGGCGTTCTTGAGGAAATAGCGCAGGGTTCAACGGGTGGAACGCAGGAGCGAGACGAATGATCGAAGGCGTGGTGAAGGAATCTGATGTCTCCATTGTGATTCCCGCGAAGAATGAGTCAGCTAGTTTGGCGGCTTTGCTTGAACAGCTTCATGCAGTTGCTAAGTGGCGGGAAGTAATCGTAGTTGATGACGGCTCCAGCGATGAAACACAGGCAATCGCGGAAGCTGCAGGCTGTGTTGTTCCTCGTCATCCGTACAGCAAAGGCAATGGTGCCGCGATTAAAACGGGCGCAAGGCTCGCCACCGGTGACGTCATCGTCTTTATGGATGCTGACGGCCAGCATGCCCCGGCAGATATTGAGCGCCTGCTTGCTCGCATTGGTGAGGGATACGACCTAGTTGTCGGTGCCCGGCAGCAAGGCTCTCAAGCCAGCGTTGGGCGTGGGTTGGCAAACGGTTTCTACAACAGATTGGCGACCTATATGACAGGTCACGAAGTCGAGGACCTGACCTCAGGCTTTCGCGCTGTGCGGGCCGATAAGTTCCGGGAGTTCCTGTACCTGCTACCTAACGGGTTTTCCTACCCGACTACGTCAACTATGGCGTTTTTTCGAGCTGGTTATTCAGTCGCATACGAGCCGATCCACGCCGCTCAGCGTGTTGGTAAAAGCCATATAAAGCCATTGAAGGATGGTGTGCGATTTCTGTTGATTATATTCAAGATTGGCACCTTGTATTCACCGTTGAAGTTGTTTGCACCAGTATCTGTGTTGGCGTTTTTTATTGCCACACTCTGGTATGGATACACCTTGATTGTGGACGGGCGTTTCACGAATATGAGTGCGCTTCTTTACACAGGCAGTGTAATGGTCTTTCTGATGGGGCTGATATCGGAGCAGATTACTGCCTTGATGTATAAGGATGGGAGTTGAGGTGCCTTGGTCAAGAGGGATAAGGGAGATGATACCCTTGGCTGGTGTTGCCACGGCTAGTTTTGTCGGAAACAGTCGCATTCATAGTGCGAGGCTCTCAGCTCCGGTTATTGTGAGTAATCCTCAGGCATGATCCCAACAATAGAGCCAAGCCAGATGCCTCAGCATACTGAGTGGGCATATCGCTGCGTGTTCGCAGAATGGGGCTTTTGATCATGCTTCGAGGGACGATTGCACTTGGTACTCTTCGCACTAGTGTAGTCCTGGCATTACGCTTGGTTGTTCAGGCAAGCACTTTGCTTTTGGTCGCTAGAATGTTGGGAGCAGAGCAATTTGGTGCGTTTGCAGGTGCTTCAGCCTTGGCAGTGTTGATGGGAGCTTGCTCCACTTTCGGGACACATGTTGTTTTGCTCGCTGGTGTCGCCAAAGATCCTTGTTCAAGAGATCGCATACTCCCTTGGGCTATTCCTTGTACCCTCGTATGTGGGATTGTGCTGTTCATAGGTTATCTATCAATCTCCTCCGCTGCGTTTGGCGCTGCGCTGTTACCTTTTAGAGCGCTGCTGTTGATTGGTTTTGCTGAAATTCTTCTGCAGCCGCTTTATGCACTGATGACCTCAGAGCATCATGCCTTGGGGCGGGTCGCAAGGGCGCAGCTCTTGCAGCTTTCCCCTCTAGGGCTTCGCCTCATGGTCGCTTTGTCGGTGGCTGTGCTTGGGTTGGCCGATCCTTTTGACGCTTATGTTTTAGGTTACACATTAGCCTCGCTTGTTGCTCTGGGGGTGGGAGCAATGATGCTGCCAGCTCGCTGGCCTTCTTGGCATAGCTGGCGTTTACCGATCAAAAGCGAGTGGCGCGAAGGTTTTGGCTACGCTGCCATGAATATCACCAAAGCGGGTCCGGCTGAGCTTGACAAGACGATATCACTGAAGCTTCTCCCACCTATTTCAGCTGGTGTTTATGCGGCGTCAGCTCGAGTCGTGGGTGCGGTTACTCTTCCGGTTGCGGCCATGATGCTTTCAGCGTTGCCACGTATGTTTCGCGAAGCCGGGAGGCCAGCAGGTTTGGCGGATCTGCTGGTATGGATGTACGCAGCTGCCGCTTGTTACAGCGTTGCTCTGGCGGCTGCAGTCTGGGTATCTTCCCCTCTGTTGGACCAGCTCTTTGGGGATGAGTACCTGGGGATAGCCGACATGGTTCGTTGGTTGTGCATTGCTATACCGGGAATGGCTCTGCGTTTGGTCGCTGGCAATACGCTGATGGCGCTGGGTAAGCCTTGGACGCGAGTGGTATTCGAGGTGGTGGGGATGGCTGCTCTTATATTTTCTGCTGTCGGTTTGGTAGGTCGCTTTGGCGTTCTCGGCCTGCCTTTGGCTGTTGCCATTTCTGAGTGGTTAATGACGGCAGTTGGTACGGCCATGATCTTATTTTTTCGCCCTAAACGGGTGAGCCGCAAAGTCCGGTACGAATCCTAGGGAGGCGTTAGAAGCAATGACCAGAACCTATACAGGGCCCGGAGAGTGTGGTGGGCCGGAGATAGACAAAAAGTCGGTGAGTAGTTTTTTTGATAAGCGAGCTGAGAAGATTGAATCCGTCGGCCCGTTGCATGCGGTTATTTATCAAGATAAAGACTCAGACCTTGCACTAAATCGCGATATTGCTGAAAAGCAGAAGTTGCTTCCCCTCCTGCAATTGAGTGGCTCGGAGCGTTTGCTTGATGTGGGGTGTGGTACAGGGCGTTGGGCGAAAAATTTGATACCCGTTACTGCTAGTTACTATGGTATTGATGCTTGCGAAGGGTTAGTCGAGTACTCTCGGCAACATTTCTCTTCAGAGAATAGTTCTTTCTTTGTTGCGTCGGCAGATGATTTTTCGTTGCATACACTGGGTGTTGTTGAGCCCTTCGACCGTGTTTTGTGCGCTGGTGTGCTGATATACCTTAATGATACGGAGTTGGGTAACGCGTTGCGATGTATTGCTAATGCAATCGCGCCTGGTGGCCTCATTTTGCTCCGCGAGCCTGTCGGGCTTGGGCGGCGGTTAACGATATCTGAGCATTTCTCTGAGGATATGGAGCAGTATTACAACGCGATATATCGTACCAGGGAAGAGCTAGAGGCTTTCATTCGCACAGAGATGCCCGCTCCCAACTTTCGCTTTGTTGGTGCTGGAGATGTCTACGATGACAGGGTTTTGAACAATCGGAGCGACACTCGGCAGTGCTGGTTCCTGTTGGAGAGAAACCGATGAAAACGGCTTTTTTTTTCGATCTTGACGGTACCATTACCACGACAGAACTTTTACCTTGTATCGCTTCTGAGCTTGGGGTCGCTGACGAAATTGCTACTTTGACCCGACTGACGATGGACGGCCTCATTCCTTTCACCGACTCAATGCGCCTTCGCTGTCTTATTCTTGGTCAGGTGCCATTGGAGCGAGTGCACTCTGTAGTCGATTCAATTCCTATGCAGTCCGAGCTGGTCGATTTCATCAACGGCCGGTCTGAGCAGTGCGCTGTTGTGACAGGCAATTTGGATATTTGGCTGCAGCCGCTTATGGAGCGGCTAGCGTGTCGCTGGTTCTGCTCCTCTGCCACTATCAGCTCCGGTAGCGTCAGGCTGAACCACATCATCGATAAGGGGCAGGTTGTTAGAGAGAGTCGGGCGTCGGGGAAATTTGAACGTCACGTCGCGATTGGAGATGGTGCTAATGACGTATCTATGCTTTCCGAGGCGGAAATAGGTATTGCATATGGGGCTGTGCACCCCCCTGCGCCCTGCACCGTTGATGCGTCGACATTGCTGGTCAATTCTCCGGAGGCTCTATGCAAGCTGTTGAAGGCGCTGTAATTGCGTGTGCTGGTCTTGGTTCCAGGCTGGGGCTTGGGTTGCCGAAGTGTTTGATAGAAGTAGATGGAAAGACGATTCTGACCCGGCTGATAGAGTCACTCAGGCCGCAGGTATCACGTATACATGTTGTCATTGGATACCGCGAGGAGTTGGTGGCTGACTATTGCGCCAGATACCATCGGGATGTTGTATTGGTTCGAAATCCTCAATATAGGGAAACCAACACAGCCCATAGTATTGCTATCGGAAGTCTTGGTTTCCATTCTAAGGTTCTATATTTGGATGGTGACCTGATTATTGACGACGGATCGCTGGTAAGTTTCATTCGAGCTGCTAATGAGCACTGTTCACTGGTCGGCGTGACGCGTGCCAAAAGTGAAAATGCTGTGCTGGTTGAGGTTGGGCAGAGCGCTGGTGATGCATTGGAGGTGACCCACTTTGGCCGCGACCTGGACAGTGAGTACGAATGGGCCAATATCTTTGCAGGGCCGCCGGTGAGGTTGGAGCAGGCAGAAGGCTTTGTCTATCAGGCGCTTGAGCCTTCTCTGCCATTACCTGCAAAGCTACTTGACTTGCATGAGGTCGATACGCCTGCTGACCTGGCTGCTGCTAATGCCTTCTTGCTTGGCGTCGGGAGTGCTCGTTCTTGAGTTGTTTTCGGGACGCGCGGTGTCTAGTGCTATTCCCTGATCGGGACGTTCCGGCGAACTGCACCTTTTTCTGACTTTTGCAAAAGGGTTTTAAATGCAGCCTGTAAGAGTTTTGCTGCTGCTGCAGCGCCCTGAGGCATGGGTAAATATTGCCTCAGTATGGGAGGCGATGAGGCATAGTGATAGCTTCTCTCCTGTTGTATGGGTGCTTCCTTACAATTATGAAAACCCTTCTGTTTCTGCGGAAAAGCTTACGTTGATGCAGGAACTGTTGCAGCGTGATGCGGTGCCGTTTCTTGAATGGGATGAAAGCGTGATTCTGCATCGTGATCAGTTCGATGCAGTGATCTTTAACCATCCTTATGATAGAGAGCGTCCTGAGGGGTTATGGTTTGACCATGTGCGAGCTCTTGTACCGGTAACGGTATATATTCCTTACGGTTTGGTTATGGGGGGGGGTAATAAGAACCTGCGCCTTCAATACTGTCAGCCTGCCCAGCTTCATGCCACGGCGGTTGTGGCGCGCTCACGGTACGAGAAAACACTTTATCAAGAGTACTGCCCTTCGGGGGCTGGCCATGTTTATGTACTTGGGCTGCCTCGTTTCGATCGCCTTATAAGCTCGACCGCTGCGCCGTTTCGTGAGGACTGGACCAGCGCTATCAAAGGTCGGAAGGTGATTTTGTGGAACGCTCATTTTAGTTTTGGTAAGTCACACTCTCAGGTTTCTAATTTCTCCACGTTTGACTTGCTGGGGCCGGAGATATTTGAGTTTGCCTTCTCCCGACGAAAAGATATTTGTTTACTTTGGCGTCCACATCCAGGTTTGCTGCCTGCGGTTGTGCGTGAGGGACTATTGACTGCGGACCAGCTTCCGTTGTTGCGTGAAGAGTTGGCGCAGGCTGGCCTGGTGCTCGATGAGTCCCCAAGTCATTCCGGCGCTTTTGCGGCATCCGACGCGCTGATTACGGATGTTGGCTCTTTTCTTCTTGAGTACCTGGTAACAGGCAAGCCTGTTCTGGCGCTTATCAACCCAGAGGGCGAGCCGCTGAATCAGGAGTCTAAGCAATTAGTCAGGCATTTTGCTGTTGCTAGCGCTCCTGGCGACGTGAGCACGTTTCTAGATTCGGTCATTGCTGGCGAGGCCGACGTGAGAGACTTGTCAGGTGCTTTGGCTAATCATTTGCCGTTGCTGGACGGTCGGGCGGGTGAGCGAGTCGCTGATTTTCTGAAGCGTCTCTGTCAGGGTGGGGCTTCCGAGGAGGCGATCACGTGTATTCCTTCTCCGCCTCCCTATATTAGAAAGCCGCTTCGACCGGCAGCCCTGTCGTCTGGCAATGCAGAGCTGGTGCCGCCATTACCGCCGACGTTGGCACAGCTGGTTTCTGCGCTAAAGTCGCTCCGGGAGGAGAAAGTCCGGGAACCAAAATGGCGTAAGTTAGCGCGCCGAAAACTGAATCAGAGCCGCATTGTTTTTGGAGAAGCGGTAAAAGGCTCGCCGCGTTTAATGGCCTGCATCCGTTCCTTACGTGGCGTCGGCAAAGTGTGAGCAAGGGGATGTTAGTTTCTGGGGCTGGCCGGAAGTTGCTGAGCGGCATTTTGCAAGATTTTATCCAATTGTGCTGCAAGCGCTGTCCAGTCTGAGACGGTGTAGCTAACGGATCCCCTCTCGCCAGCCAGCAAGGTGTTCAGCTTTTCTGCCAGTTGCAGAGCATCCCCTGGCCTGTATTGCATCGTCGGATGATCTTTTAACAGGTGGGCTACATCACCTACCATCGCTGCACATACTGGTACGCCGCATGCCATCGCCTCTTGAAACTTCAAGGGGAAACAATAGCGTCCGAACGTGTCGTCCCGGTTGCAGACCACTGCGACATCTAACGCGTTAATTAGCATCGGCACCAGCTGCCAGTCCAGAATGCCCATGTTGATAATGCGTGGATGAGCATAGAGTGCAGGTGTCTTGTCTTGAGGGCCTGCGATGGCTAAGTAGAGGTCAGTGTCTCTATCTGCCATGAGTGTAAAGGCCTCAAACAGGTCGTTGATGTTCCTGCTTGCGTTTATCGCTCCAGCTGTCCCTATTATCCGGGCCCCTAATGGCAAATTGAGTTGCTCTCGGCATTGCTTGGCGGCAAGTGGCTTGAATACTTTTGTGTTTACTCCGTTGCCGATTACTTGGACTGGCGTCGCCGGGGCAATCATCTCGCGCACATAATTTGCCAAGGTATTGCTTACCGTTGTTATCACTGCAGCGCTTCTGCATGCCTGGTGAAATTGGTGGCGAACGAACGGCAGAGCGGTCAGGGTAAAGTGGTCGTAGTTGTCGTACAGGTCCAGCACAACTGGGGCATTAAGCAGTTGGCCTAATTTTATTGCGGCGATACAGTGCAGAGCATCCGATGACGCCCAGATTACGTCTGGCTTGTCTTTACGCAGATGGCCTAGCTGGCGATACCACTTCCAAGGCGCAGCAGGAGTGAGGTTGACTGATAGCCATCGTACTCCTGAGCCGGATGTGTGTTCTGACTCGGGACGGTACCGGTAGCTGGTGATGAGGCCGCTAACTTTATGACCAGCACGCGCCAACGCCTCTGGTATTTCATACAGGCGTCCATAGCGATCATCCAAGAGGTCGCGTGCCGTGTATTGTCGCTTGCAAAATATCAGTATATGCATGTGTCATTTACTCTCGTGCGCCTCAATTGAGAGCCTAGCTTGCTATCTGTTGGGAGCAATCTGAGCAGCCAGTCGCTCACCAAAAGCGGGCCAGGCAAAAGGCTCCACGAACTCCAGGGCTTTCGCACGCCAGGTAAGCCTTTCAGTGCTTAAGGCTGCTGCTAAGGCGTGGCTAAAAGCCTGGTAGTTATCAGCCTGTGCGAGATGACCTGATTGTCCTTCGGCAACCGCATCCACCACCCCTCCAGTCGCAAATGCCACCGTTGGCAACCCATGCGCAGCCGCTTCAATAGCTACCATACCAAAGCCCTCAGGATCATCCGGAATGTGGCGGACAGGGAATACATGCACGTCAGCTGCTTCATAGGCCGTGGCCAGTTCAGCCGGATTGGTAATAACGCCAAGGAAGATGACATTTGCACCAACACCAGCCCTTGCTGCGGCCGCCTGTATGCTTTCCACGGTCTGAATGCCCGCACCGAGGGAGTTTCTGGGCGCTTCCCCGATCACGACCAGCATTGCATCGGGTTCTGCGTTCACAGCTGTGGGTAGGCCCTGTGCAACAAATTCGCGCAGCCCTTTTCTGGTGGTAAGGCGGCCAACAGAGAGCAGGATTTTTTTTCCCATCAGGCGGTGTTTTTCCCTGAATGCGGCGATGCGCTCGGCGGGCTGCGGCGCTGCAGGGATGCTGACGCCTGGGAACACGATACTGAGTTGCTCCTCGTTCACGCCTGCCGCCAACGCCAGCTGCTTTGTGGGGGTGCTATTTACGATGACGTGATCCAGCCGCTTGAACGTGGGGCGCCATAGTCTGCGATAGAAAGCATGGTCCACGGTGATGTCGAAGCCGTGCAGGTAAGCGACAGACCTGGCTCCGGCGAGCTTGCCAAGGATCCATGCTATAGGCGCGGTTAGCCCACTGCCGGCAAGAATGGTGTCGGGCCGCCAGCGAAGGGTAGCCCACAGGCCTTTGATAAACGCGACTATTAGAAACAGCGGCAGAGGCTTAAGTGGCGCTTCAGTAATCTGGACGTTGTCGGGCTTTTGGGCGGCCGAGCCGCGTGGCCCAACGACTCGCACCTCCGCGTATTTGGACAACTCATCCGCCATGTGCCAGTTCAGCCGCTCCATTCCGCCCACCAGAGGTGGCAGGTTGCGGGTGATGATGAGTATTCGGCGTCGCGGAGTATCCAAGTGTGGTGTCGCTCTGTAGTCGTGTAGGCTAGGGCTGATGCTGTGCAGTGAGCGCTATGGCATGCCCAGTGCGTCTCTCATGTTGTCTGCCAAGCTCAATGCAAAACTGGCCGTGAGGTGCTGATTGTCTCTGAAGACGATTAGGTCGCCGCTAATTGCATTGCATCGCTGGCCCGGGCAAACCGCGTCGTTTAGGTCAACCAAGGCTGTATTGAGTAATGAGTCGACTGCTCGCTGCAAGCCCTTTATGGCATTCGATCGCCGTTTGTCGTCGGCAGGACTGCTGCATGTATCTTTGCTAGACGCCTGGACCCGAGCTACGCCGCCATGCTCCATCAAGCAGGTTACGCCATTGAAGCCAAGCGCGTAGGTTGGTGCAATTATTGCGATCCGTTTTGCTGACGTGATCTGTTCTTCAAATATTCGTGTGGTTCCCTCTGTCCATTGTTCCTCGGTCAGGTCATAGGTGCCTGCAGACCCAATCAACAACAGGTCAGGTTCGAGCTTGTTCAGGTAGGCGGCAGCGGTCTTTTTCCACTCGCTGCACTCTGTGTAAATACGCCCAATGCGTTGGTAAAAGATGGGCTGATCCACTATTGGGCACGAGGATTTCGTGATCACTTCCAGCCGCCATTCGCCGCTATCCAGGTCAAGTGCCTGCTTGATTGCAGGAAACCACTGTAGCCCGATACTGTCCCCCCACATGACAGCAACCTTGGAGGCTTCTTTTGAGCCAAAGTGGCAAGTTTTTACCTGTGCGGATGCGTACCAATCATCGCAGCCATAGCGATAAATTTCCGGAGCGTCAGAACGAGCCAAGGCAAGAGCGGACGGGGCTTCGCTGGCGAGTTGGTCTGAGGCGCTGTTGTGCCACTTTATTAGTTGCACATTGATCAACACGATAACGACAAGGCTGGCAACAATTTGCCACTTGGGGCTGATTCTTGCGTTTTGATATTGCCGAATGGGGTTTTCAACTAGTCGGTAAGATAGATGGGCAAGAAGGAACGCGGTTAATACGAGAGCTGCCTGGGTATAGAGTGTCTTCTCTGTCAGCAGGTGCTGGCCGATAACGAGTACAGGCCAGTGCCACAGGTAGAGTGAATACGATATGTCGCCAATGTACTTTAGTGGGCCGCGCGCGAGCGGCGTTGCTGCCATGCACTGGGAGCCCGGTGATACCGCAAGCAGGCAGAGCGATGTTGCCAGGGTGGGTATAAGGCTGATCCAGTCTGGATAACGTGTGTTTTCACCGATTAACAGCGCGCTGACGAAAATGGCTGCAATCCCTATGACAAGCTGTATCGTAGTGGCGACGGACGAGGGCGATACTAACCGTCTTGCCAGCAGCCAAGTGATTGCGCCGAAACCAAATTGCCAGATGCGTGCAGGCATTAGATAGAAAGCTTGGACCGGGTTGCTGTAGGCAAGCCACATGCATAGGACCAGGCTTAGCAGGGTTATGGCCAGCAGCAGAGGTAGGCGGTATTTGCTCGCAAGGCTGCAGACCAGCATGACCATCAGGGGCCAAAGCAGATAGAACTGTTCTTCCACTCCGAGCGACCAGGTGTGGAGAAAGGCATTCGCCAGAGAAGTACTCTCGAAATAGTTCTGTTCGGCAAAGATGAAGTAAAAATTACTGACCCAGGCTGCGGCGCTTGCTGCGGCCGATGCTTGGGCGGGGTGTTCGGTGACGGGCGTTAAGGCAAATATAGCCGCTGCCGAGACGATCAGCATGAGCATCAGTGCGGGCATCAGCCGTTTTAGCCGGCGGGCATAAAAGCGTGATAACGACAGTCCTCCTTCCTTCTCAATTTCAGTGATCAGCAGGCCCGTGATCAGATATCCGGAGATGACAAAAAAGACGTCCACTCCGATAAACCCGCCGTACAGGAAGGGGACGCCGGTGTGCGCAGCTAAAACCAGCAGGATGGCGACAGCTCTGAGGCCCTGGATGCTTGGGTTATACGGCAGTTGCTTTATTTGCTGACTCAAGGTGCGTCCTTGCAGGTGGGGTGGTTGCTATTCAGTTTGGCGTGAAAGACCCGTTCAATAATTTCATGTTGCCGTTGGTGTCTACCGTTCGCGCTCAGGCATTAACCACATTCTCCCCGTGCAGGCGGCCGCGAGTGTCGACGATCACGGCGGCATGCTGTTGCAGGGCGTTGTAGTCGAAGGCGTCGTGGTCGGTGGCGAGGACGAGACAGTCGTAGTCGGCCATGGTTTCGGCGGTCAGGGTGACTGATTTCAGGTCGAAATGGTAATCCCGTTTCTGCGGGAAGCTGGGTACGTGTGGATCTGCATAGGCGACGATGGCGCCTTTGTCCTGCAGCAGTGACATGATTTCCACTGCGGGTGATTCCCGGGTGTCGTCGATGTTCTTTTTGTAGGCGAGGCCCAGCACGAGGATGCGGCTGCCGTTGATGGCTTTGCTTTTGCTGTTGAGGGCGTCAGCGACTTTCTGCACGACCCAGTGCGGCATGTAGTGGTTTATCTCGCCTGCCAGCTCGATAAACCGAGTGTTGACGCCGTATTCCTTGGCCTTCCAGGTCAGGTAGAACGGGTCAATCGGGATGCAGTGGCCGCCAAGGCCAGGGCCAGGGGTATAGGGCACGAAGCCGAACGGTTTGGTGGCGGCGGCCTTGATGACTTCGTGGATGTCGATGCCCATGCGGTCGGCGACAATTTTCATTTCATTGACCAGACCGATGTTGACCGCGCGGTGGATATTTTCCAGCAGCTTGGTCATTTCGGCGGCGCGGGTGGTGCTGACGGGCACGAGGCGCTCGATGGCTTTTGCATAGAGGGCAGTGCCGAGTTCAAGGCATTGTGGCGTCATGCCGCCGATAACCTTGGGAATCTGCGCGGTGGTGAAGTGCGCGTTGCCCGGGTCTTCACGTTCGGGGGAGTAGACTAGCGCGCAGTCGAGGCCGGGGGTGAAGCCGCCTTCTGCGAGCCGGGGCGCGAGAAGTTCGTCGGTGGTGCCCGGCCAGGTGGTGCTCTCCAGGCTCATCAGTTGCCCCGCCTTGAAGTAGGGCAGTATGGCGTCGACGGTATTGGCGACGTAGCTGAGGTCGGGCTGATGGTGGCTGTCCAGCGGGGTCGGGACGCAGATGATCTGGGCGTCGACCTCGCGGGTGAGGGCAAAGTCGGTAGTGGCGACAAATCCAGCGGCCCTGGCGCGCTCGATTTCGCTGGCCGTTATGCGCTCGATGTAACTTTGGCCGCTATTGAGACTGGTGACCTTGGCAGGGTCGATATCAAAGCCGATGACCCGAATGCCAACCTCGGCAAAGCGCAGGGCCAGTGGTAGGCCGACGTAGCCCAGCCCGTAGATGCCAACGACGCACTGGCCTGACTGAATGCGGCTGAGTAGGCCGTCCATTGCGTTACTGGTTTGGGGTGAGGTGGGCATTCTGTGAGCGGTCCCTGTTCTCGGATATTAGGTGGCGATGATTGCAAATGCCCGAAGTGCGGGCAAGGCTGATGTGCGGCGCTGTGCTGTCGATCACTGGACGGTTAGCAGCAAGCCCCGCAGCACTATCTCCCCCTTTTGCCACAACATCCATTCACCCGGCTGATATGCCTCCCATTGCTCATTGCTGGTCAGGGGCTCGGTGGCGATGACGGTGACGATATCGTTGGCGGTGGTGTGCTGCTTGAAGTCGACTTCAAGTTCGAGGTCGCTGAGCTGTGCCGGGCCGAAGGGTGCGCGGCGGGTTATCCAATGGAGTTTGCTGGTGCAGAGGGTAAACAGCCATTCGCCGTTGCTGAGCATCAGGTTGCACACCCCGAGCGGCAGGAGCGGGGCGCAGCATTCGCTTAGGGTTTGAGTCAGTTCATCCAGTCTGGGCGGGGCGCTGTAGCGGCTTGCCAGGGTGTTGAGCAGGTGGCAGAAGATACGCTCGCTGTCGGTATCGCCTACGGCGCTATAGGGGCCGGCGGCGGGATGAAAACCGGCAAGCTGGCCGTTGTGCGCGAAGGCCCAGTAGTGGCTCCATAGTTCGCGGGTGAATGGGTGGGTATTGGCGAGGCTGACGCCACCGACGTTGGCCTGCCGGATGTGGCAGATGACGTTTTCGGACTTGATCGGGTATTGCTCAATCAGTCGGGCAATGGCAGAGCTGTGACAGGGGGAGGCGTCGTGGAAGCAGCGCAGGCCCTTGCCTTCGTAGAAGGCAACGCCCCAGCCGTCCTTGTGCGGCCCGATTTCACCACCGCGGCGCATCAGGCCAGCGAAGCTGAAGCAGATGTCGGTGGGTACATTGGCGCTCATGCCGAGCAGCTCACACATATGCTGGCTCCTGATGGTGTTGGTAGGTGGTGATGATAGCGCGGGGCGGATGTGAAACGAAAACGACCGGCGCGCGGCTGGTGATGCTTGCCGAATCCTGCCGTTCCTGTGAGCCTACGCTGGGCGTTGCCTGGCAGGCAACGAAGTCTGCTGCCGTTAAGTCCAACCCGCTGGGGCAAAAATCAGGCGGGCGTCGTTATTTGAGGGGCACAGCTGGGTGACGGGGTTTCGCTTGATGGCTTTCGAACGATTCCAGCATGGCGGCCGCCGAGAGGCTGTTTGCCGCCGCGAGTTTAACCCTGGTTTTGCAGCGAGATGAGCATCAATGTCGGGACGGTGCCTACATTCTTGGTGTGGTAAGGCTGGCAAGGGGATGGGGCTGCCTTCCAAGCGGCCCCAGACAGGACGCTATTTGCCTTGTGTTTTCATGATCATCCCTGTTTCCGGCCTGATTAGCCCGTTAAGGGTATCCAGGTAGGCCTGCTTCATTGCCTCGCCGCCTTCGACGGTTCTTATCTCCATCCAGCTCCCGACTGACGCAGCCAAGGGTGACCAAAGCGTGGCAAAGCGGCCCATCAACTGGGCAGTGCCGATGTCCTTGCTGCGCTGCGCCCAGTAGCCGGGGGCGAAAAACACCTCCGGTCTGGTACCGGGAAGGTTTTTCTCGCTCTGCCGCTGATCCCAATGCGCAGCGCCTACCAATGCACTGTATTTCAGTTTCTCTTGCAGCCGCTGATGGACCGCTGCGAGCACTGCGCCGTTGCCAGCAAAGTCGATCAGCACGCTTGGAGTGTCGGCGTTCAGCTCATCCAGTTGGTCATAGGTGATGGTTTGGTCATAGTAGCCAAGGCCGGTGACGAAGCCAGCGTTGGCTGCCGAGGTCAGCGCAACGATCTGCAGCGGTTTGCCGCCTCGGCTTGAGCGCTGGTGGTTGAGCATGAAGGCCAGGCCAAGGGCGGTCTTGCTGGAGGCGCTGGTAAGAATGATCTGCCGGGCGCCGAAATAGTCGTTTTCGTTAAGAAAGTCATCCAGCAGAAAAGACGTTAGCAACAACGGCCGCAGCAGCATCTGCAGCGCTTCCAGTTCCGGGCGATACGCCGGATCGCTGGCGGTGAACTGGTACTGGTTGTAGGCCAGAGCAAGGTGGCTGCGATGGCTGGCGATGTCGGTGAAGCTGCTGGCGGTAATGTCGCCCGGTTGTACACGCAGTTGCTCGGCCATCGGCAGGTAGCCGTACACCCGGGCGCCTTCCTTGATAGCGGGGTGACGGCTGGCGCTGACATCGGCAAAGCCCCACACCGGCACCTGGCCCCAGGAGGCCTCGGCCGGGAAGAAGTCCCAGTAGCCGAATCGGTCGCCCAGCGTTGCGTAGGTAATGTTGTTTGCTGTGAACGCGAAGTAGTCAATGTCCAGCAGCACCTCGCCGTCCTGCAGGTCCTGCTCTTGCAGTCTGGGCACCTCCTGCAGCGTGCACTCGTGGATGTTGCCTTTGTTAACTAGCAGGCGGGTGCAAGTGGTGGTCATGGTCTGGTCCCCAGGCTGTGATGTCAGAGGCTAGCTTGCCGTGATTGCACCGCGCGGTCAGCGTTCAATCATCGTTCAAATGCCGCCTGATAAGAGGGCACGATTGGAGTGGTTGCCGATGTCCTGCACTGCAATGAACACTTTTGTGTTTTGCCTCATTCCTTGTTTTTTCTTGCTTCCCTTTTGAATGGATGCGTCTGGCGCGCGGGTCTCAAGATTATTGCGATATGACGGCAGGGAAGTGGCTGTATTTTCCTGTGACTTATTGGTCATAAAATTGCATTATCCTGTTTTGAATCAATTAAAATCGCTTTCTTTTTGCATATAAAATCGGGGCGATTTTACTTTTTGATTCGTCTGTTGGTGCTCCGGATCAAGGCCTGACTTGTGAAGTACGTGGCGCATACACCCAATCGGTATGAGGACCTCTACCATGAAACAGCTGACCCCGATGGACTCCCACTTCTTCTATTTCGAGGCGCCGAACCAGCCGATGATGATCGGTAGCCTCTGGCTGTGTGATCAGAGCACGGCGCCGGGTGGATTGGTGCGGCACAAGGATATTCTTCAGTACGTTTCGGATCGCTTGAATACAACGTCTTACTTTCGTCGCCGACTGGAAACCGCTCCTTTCCAGCTTGACGACCCTTACTGGCTGGATGACGAGAACTTCGATCTGGAGTATCACGTGCGTCATGTTGGTCTGCCGCAGCCTGGCGACTGGCGGCAACTCTGCATCTTCACCGCACGGACCATGTCGCGCAGTGTCGATATGGAACGCGCGCCGTGGGAGATCTACATTATTGAAGGCGTGAACAACGTACCGGGCATTCCTCCGAACAGCTTTGCGGTGCTGATTCGATTCCACCACGCCTACGTTGATGGCAAGGCCAGTCTTGAGCTGACCACCGCGATGATGGAAGAGACAGCCGACCACGAATATGGGCGGCGTGATCGGGTTGAAGTGGCCGAGCGTGCGCCGACTCGGCTGGAAATGTGGTCGCGCACCACACCGCGGATGATGGGGCAGGCCTGGCGCAGCATGCGCGCCGGGCTGACCGCCGGGCGCAAAGGGGTGGAGCTGGTCAGACGTCTGCGTGCCGAGGCCAAGCCGGAGCAGCGCCGGGTACCGCGCACCATCTTCAATGTGCAGATCTCACCACATCGTTCGTACGGTGCGCTGACCTGGAACATTCCTGAACTCAAGCGTATGCGTCAGCTGTGTCCTGGGGCCACGCTGAACGACGTGGTTATTGCCATCATTGCTGGAGGCATGCGCCGCTATCTATCGCACCACAACCAACTGCCTGCCAACGAATCGCTGGTATCGATGTGCCCGGTGTCGGTCCGGCCTAACGAGGCGGTGAAGGATTGTGGCAACCTGATTTCGGCGATGTTTATCGGCATCGGAACCGATATTGACGATGCCCACGAGCGTCTCTCGGCGGTGCGTCGCCGAACCGCGCGGGGCGTGCCGCTGGCTCGCGACGTTCTGTGTGATCTCAACAACGCGGTCGGAGATATGGTGCCGCCTTACGTTCGTGCGCTGGGCGCGTGGATTCAGAACAAGTCCAAGCTGGTTAGTGCGGTGCCGCTGGTGAACACCCTGATTACCAATGTGCCCGGGATTCCCGGTCTATTGCCCCGCTATTTTGCCGGGGCCCGCATCGTCAATGTGTTCCCGCTGGCGCCGGTCAGCGACGGGATGGCTATCAGCCACTGCCTGACCGGTATCTACGATGATCTCAATGTCGGCGTGCTGGCGGACCGCAACATTGTCTCCGACATGGACTTCTACATCAGCTGCATTCAGGCCTCCACCGAAGAATACCGCGCGTTGTTGGCCGACCTGGAAAAAACTGCAGCCGCTGCGGCTCCCGGGCGCATCGAGGCACCGCGGCCGGCGACCAACGATGAGGCAACGACAGAAAAAGCGGCCGAAAAGGCTGCGCCAGTGGCAGCCGGTGCGCGGAAGAAGGCCGCAGCCAAGACAGCTGAACCCGCCGCTGCTGAAGGGAAGCAAGCCAAGTCCGCTGGCGCTGCCTGACGCTGCAACGTAACTATTGGTAAGGCGCCTGTGGGCGCCATGGGAGTTGAATATGGTAGCCAATCTCTTTCAGCGTGGCAGAAGCAAGGCGCTGCTGCAGTCGATGGAAAAGGCAGAAAGCTACGAGCAGTGGAGCGAGCTGGCTGCAGCCTGGGATCACGAGGAAGGGCTGGACGAGTGGAAGCAGGATGACGCCTGCGAAAGCTACGACTACCGTTCAATTCGTCAGCGCCTGGACGTGTTGCGGGATTTGCGCTTTCGCAAGGATTATCATCAGTTGCTGTTCGTGCTCAACGAGGGTGTTCATGGCAACCTGGGCGGCATGGGCAAGCCGTCGCTATATAACAAGGCGCGGCTGGGAACGAAAAACCTCATCACCCGGTACATCGATGAATTGTGTGGTGCACTGAACGACCTGAACGAGGTGGACGACAACGTCATTTCGCTGGCCGAGAAGCAGGATTTCTTTCTGCGTGCCAGCCATTGCAATGGTCGGACCGCCTTGATGCTGAGTGGTGGCGCGGTGCTCGGCTTCTTCCACGCCGGGGTTTTGAAGGCGCTGTTCGAGCAGGGTTTGCTGCCGGAGATCATCTCGGGCAGCAGCGCGGGTTCGATTCTTGCTGCAACGGCGTGCACCCATGTTGATGAGGAGTTGCGCGAGCGTCTTGCCATCGACAATCTGCATCACGAGATCGAGGAAACCAGCGCCATTCGCCCGTCGCTCAGCCTGTTCGGCGGTGGTCGCGCGATGGATGCTGACAACCTGCGTGATTACCTCAGCAAGATCATCCCGGATCTGACCTTCCAGGAGGCCTTTGAGCTGACCGGCCGCAAGCTCAATATTACGGTCACCGGGCTCTCTACCCAGCAGGCGCCGCGGCTGCTCAATGCTATTACTTCACCCAACGTGCTTATTCGTACCGCCGTCATGGCGTCGTGTGCGATCTACGGTGTCTACCCGCCGGTGACGCTGATGTGTCGCAACGCGGCAGGGGAGACGGTGCCTTATCTGCCTGGCATGAAGTGGATCGACGGCTCATTCGCCGATGACTTGCCGGCCAAACGCCTGGCGCGGCTGTATGGCGTCAACCATTTCATTTCCAGCATGACCAATCCGGCGGCCTTGGCCATTACCCCGGACCCTGATGCGCCGCGCAGTCGTTTGCGCAATCTGGCGCACTTCCAGGCGCGTTTCCTCAAGCTGGGCGCAGCCGAGGCCATGCGCTTCAGTCGCGACAATATCCGTATCAAATCTCCGGTAATCAGTTTGATGCAGCATCTGACCTATGGGGTATTGGCGCAGGAATACACCGCGGACATCAACATCTTCCTGCGTAACCGCTGGGATCATCCGCTGCGCTTGCTGGCGCCGCCGAGCCGCGAGGCTATGCACCGCCTGATTCATGAGGGCGAACGCTCGACCTGGGAGAAGATCGAGATGGTGCGCAACTGCACGGCAGTCAGCCGTACGCTGGACCATATCCTGCACACCCGTGAATGGGAGAAGTAGCGGCTGCAGGTTTCAGAAACGAAGTCTGATCCGGTCGGGTGTGTGAAGGAGGGGGCAGACGAGCAGCTCATTGCCCCTTCCGTGTTGCGCGTCGGGCAGTGGGCCCCTGCCTGCGCCATGGCCTCGGTGCCTTTTCATTCGCGCTGGCAATGCGCACAATGCTCACATTGCCCAGCCACGAATTGAAACACCATGACACCTGACGAAATGCCGCTGACTGGCCGCCGTATTGCCCTGCCGGAGAGCCGCGAGCTCGACTTGTTTGCCGATATGCTGACCAAGCGCGGGGCTGAGGTAGTGCGCTGCCCGCTGGTCTCAATCCACGATGCGCCGGATCCGCAGCCGGTGCTGGCGTGGATGCGCGAGCTGATTGCCAATCCCTTTGATCAATTGATCTTGCTGACCGGCGAAGGGTTGCGTCGCATGCTGGCGCTGGCTGCGCGTCAGGGCGGTAGCCTGCATGATGAATTTGTTGCGGCGTTGGGGGCGACCCCCAAGCTGACCCGCGGGCCAAAGCCGGGGGCAGCGCTGCGCAAGGCAGGCTTGCGCCCGGATCGGGTTGCGGTTGCGCCGACCACTGAAGGCGTGATCGAAACGCTGAAAGGCCAGAACTTGAATGGTCTGCGCATTGGCGTTCAACTTTACGGAACTGATCCGAATCGGCGACTGGTCGACTTTTTGACCGATGCGGGCGCCAGCGTCAGCACGGTTGCGCCTTATATCTATGCGGATGATGTCGAGGATGCGCAGGTTGATCAGCTGATTGACACCCTGCTGGCGATCGACGTCGATGCGATTGCCTTTACCAGTGCTACCCAGGTACGGCGCCTGCTGCAGATTGCCCGGCGGCGGGAACAGGGCGAACCCGCACTTTTGGCCGCGCTGGCGCAGATCAAGGTGGCGGCGGTCGGCCCGGTGGTCGCTGATGAGCTGCGTGCTCGCGGTATCCAGGTCGACCTGATGCCGGAAAGCAGCTTCTTTATGAAGCCACTGGTGCGTGAGCTGGTGAAGGTGCTGGGCTGACCGCGCCGGCCATGGCGGGCCAATGGTCTTTCCACGGCTGTGCCGCTTCCAGCTGGGTAGCCAACTGCAGTAACAGTGCTTCACCGCCGCTGGGGGCACAGAATTGAACGCCGAGGGGCAGGCCGTCGGTGGTCCAGTGCAGCGGCACACTCATGGCGGGTGTGCCGGTCAGGTTGGCCAACTGGGTGAAGGGCACGTAGGTCAGGTTATCTAGCGCCATGCCTTCAATCATCGTGTCCAGCCAGCCGCGTCTGGCCATGAATGACAGCAGTCCGCTGTCGAGCATCAGGCGCAGAATTTGCTGTTGTCTGCTTGGTAGTTCGGCCTGTTCGTGACGGATTGGCGGGTGCGCCAGCGTCGGGGTCAGATACAGGTCGTAGCGTTGGTAGAAGGTGCCCAGCGCTTGGCCGAACTGGTTCCAGTCGCGATGACGACTGACGTATTCGCCGCTGCTCTGGGCTCGACCGAGCGCCGCAAGGATTCGGGTCAGCAGCTCAAACTCACCCTCGCTTGCACCCATATCCCGAGCTTGCTGCAGGGTGGCGGCTACCTGACCGAAATACAGACTGAGGTAGCTGCGAGCGAGTGCATGGCCATCGTACTCGGGCTGAGCTTCCTCTACGTCGTGGCCCAGTGAGTGCAGCAGTGCGATAGTACGTTGCACTGCTTCGATGGCCTCGGGGTGAACGGGCCGGTCTACCGGAGAGCGGGTGCTAAAACCGATGCGCAGCCTGCCCGGCTCACGTTTGGCCAAGGTGCGGAAGTCCTGCTCCGGGGCCGCAATGATAAATGGATCACCCGGGTTGCCGCCGGCCATCAGGTCCAACGAAAGTGCGGCGTCACGCACGCTGCGTGAGAGCACCAGATCGCTTGAGGCTCCTTCCCATATCTCGGCAGAGGCAGGCCCTGGAGAAACGCGCCCGCGACTTGGGCGCAGACCGAACAGGCCGCAGCAGGCAGCGGGGATGCGGATCGAACCGCCGCCGTCGTTGGCACCGGCCAGCGGTACCAGACCTGCTGCCACTGCGGCTGCCGAGCCGCCGCTGGAGCCGCCCGGGGTGTGTTCGGGGTTCCACGGGTTGCGAGTCAGGCCGAACGCCTTGGGGTCGGTGACCCCTTTGAGGGCGAGTTCCGGGGTGTTGGTCTTGCCGATAATCACGGCACCGGCATCAAGCAGGCGGCGGACAATGTGGGAGTGCTGGGTAGCCGGTAGCCGATTGAACGCCTGATTACCGTTGCTGGTAGGTAGTCCGGCGTAGTCCTGTACCGCGTCCTTGATAAGAATGGGGACGCCGGCCAGCGGGCCACTCAGCGGCTGTTTGATGCGTTCGCGGGCGATGTCGTACATCGGCCGACAGATGGCGTTGATCGACGGGTTGAGTTGCTCGCAGCGACTGATAGCGATATCCAACAGCTCTGTTGCGCTGGTGTCGCCCTGACTGACCATGTTAGCCAGGCCGGTGGCGTCGTTGTTGAGGTACTGCTGCTGATCGATCGGCATCGCACGTCCCTGTTCTTGTTGTTTTGAGCTTTTGCTCTATTTAAGCCCGAAGCCGGCGACTGGCGTCAAGTCGGGGCACCTCGACACTTGTCAGCAGATGTTGGCGGGGCAACAATGCAGCCTTGTCTGAATCCGCGAGCCCAAGGAAGCTGGATGACCAACGAATCCGCAGCGCTACGTCTTACCCCGGACCAACTCACCGCCCCCATCGATCTCGACAGTCTTGGCTTTACCACCACCGATGACCTTGAACCTTTCCGCGGCATTCTTGGCCAGGAGCGCGCCGTAGAGGCGCTGCAATTCGGCGTGGCAATGCATCGCCCAGGGTATAACGTGTTTGTCATGGGCGATCCCGGAACCGGCCGCTTCTCCTACGTGCAGCGCTATCTGCGTACCGAGGCCAAGCGCCAGATCACGCCGCAGGACTATGTCTACGTCAACAATTTCGATGATCCGCGAGAGCCCTGGGTGATCAGCCTGACGCCGGGCTCGGCGGGTGAGCTGATCGAAACCATCGACCGCTTTATCGACAACCTGCTGGCGACCTTTCCGGCGGTCTTTGAGCATCCCGCCTATCAGCAGAAAAAAAGCGCCATTGATCGCGCCTTCAACCAGCGTTATGACCGCGCGCTGGATTCGGTTGAGCGCCGAGCCCATGATAAGAGCATTGCCCTGTACCGTGATTCACAGAACATCGCCTTTACGCCAATGAAAGAGGGTAAGGCGCTGGACGAGGCCGATTTCGCCCAGTTGCCGGAGGAAGAGCGCGAACGCTTCCACAGCGATATCTCGGAGCTGGAAGAGGTGCTCAATCAGGAACTGGCGAGTTTGCCGCAGTGGAAGCGCGAGTCCAGCAACCAGTTGCGCGAGCTTAATGAGGAAACCATCACCGAGGCGCTGCAGCCGTTGTTGGAACCGCTGCTGGAGCAGTACAGCGGGAATCAGGCGATCTGCGACTATCTGCAGGCGATGCGTCAGAATCTGTTGAAAACCGTGATTGATCAGTTGGTTGAGGAGCGTCAGCTGGAGGCGCGACCGGACGCTTTCAAGAAGCAGCTATTGATAGAGCAGTACAGTCCGAGCCTGGTCGTTGGTCACCATACAAATGGCGGCGCGCCGGTGGTGCACGAACCGCACCCGTCTTATGACAATCTGTTCGGCCGGATCGAGTATACGCCGGAGCAGGGCGCCTTGATCACCAGCTACCGGCATATCCGCTCAGGCGCTTTGCACCGTGCCAACGGCGGCTTTCTGCTGCTGGAAGCAGAAAAACTGCTGGGTGAGCCCTTCGTCTGGGATGCACTCAAGCGTGCGCTGCACTCGCGTCAGCTGAAGATGGAATCACCCTGGGCCGATATGGGCCGGCTGGCAACGGTCAGCCTGACGCCGCAGGTCATTCCGCTGGATGTGAAGGTGGTGATCATCGGCTCACGCCAAGTCTATTATGCGCTGCAGGATCTGGATCCGGACTTTCAGGAGATGTTCCGCGTACTGGTCGACTTTGATGAAGACCTCGCGCGCACGCCAGAAAGCATTGAGGGAATGGCGCAGTTGTTGAAGACCCGGACCTCGGAAGAAGGGCTGGCGCCGCTCACGGCAGCTGCTGTCGCCCGCGTGCTGACCTACAGTACTCGATTGGCCGAGCACCAGAAGCGCTTGTCGGCGCGCATCAGCGACATCTTCCAGTTGGTCGCTGAAGCGGATTTTACCCGCCAGCTGGCCGGCGACCCGGTTACAGATACGGCGCATATTGAACGCGCGCTGCGCGCCAAGGAAACTCGCACAGGGCGAGTCAGTGCGCGTATTCACGAAGATATGCTGTCGGGCGTGATTCTGATCGACACCGATGGCGCAGCGGTGGGCAAGTGTAACGGTCTGACCGTGCTGGAAGTCGGTGACTCGGTATTCGGTCTGCCGGCGCGAATCAGCGCCACCGTGTACCCTGGCGGCAGTGGCATTGTCGATATCGAACGTGAGGTAAACCTCGGCCAACCGATCCACTCCAAGGGCGTGATGATTCTGACGGGTTTCCTGGGCAGCCGATATGCTCAGAAGCATCCGCTGGAGATCTCGGCCAGTATCGCGCTGGAGCAGTCCTACGGCTATGTCGATGGTGACAGTGCCTCGCTCGGCGAGGTCTGTACGCTTATTTCCGCATTGTCACGCACACCACTCAAGCAGTGCTTTGCGATTACCGGTTCGATCAACCAGTTTGGTGAAGTACAGGCGGTCGGCGGGCTCAATGAGAAGATCGAAGGATTCTTCCGCCTGTGCCAGGCCCGTGGTCTGACCGGAGAGCAGGGGGTTATCATTCCGCGCTCCAATGTGCCGAACCTGATGCTTGGTGAAGAAGTGTTGCAGGCCGTGCGGGCAGGTCAGTTCTCGGTCTACGGCGTATCGCGAGTTGATGAGGCGCTGGCGCTGCTCGCCGGAGAGCCGGCGGGCGATATGAATGACGAGGGCGACTTCGCCGAAGGCAGCATCAACGCGCGGGTGGTAGCACGGTTGGCCGAGATTGCCGAGCGTGACCGCGAAGAGGAGGAGGCCGACACCGAGTCGGCTGACGACGCCCAAGGCTGAGCCGTGCGCCATTCCCGTTGGCGCCTTGAAACATAAGCGCCAACGGCATCTGTCTACAGGGTTATCCACAGGCTTTGCTGCGACACACTGTCGCAAATAGGCGGTGGATAACACAATAAGGTCTTGACGGCAGCCGCTGTATCTGACCTTTCAGCAATCTTGCCTGCTTCTGGAAGGTGCATGGTTGCTGGTCTGCAGGCGAAGTGATGGCACATCGTAAGCAATCTTGGCAACTGAGCAAAATTTGTGCGGAGCGCATGAGCGCCCGTGCTGACAGGGTCGCAGTGAGTTATCAGTTCACTGCTCACAGAGTTATCCACAGTTACTGTGAACAACCGCTGTGCCCCAAAACTGAGCCTATGTAAATTGAGGTAATGCGCTTCATGGAACGCCTTCTGGAAAACATGATGTATTCGGCGCGCTGGATTCTGGCGCCCATTTATTTCGGTCTGTCTCTGGCGCTGCTGGCGCTGGCGGTGAAGTTCTTTCAGGAGCTGATTCATCTGGCGCCGCACTTGCTTGAGACCAAGGAAGCTGACTTGATTCTGGTCGTGCTGTCGCTGGTCGACATGGCGCTGGTAGGCGGGCTGCTGGTGATGGTGATGATTTCGGGCTACGAGAACTTCGTGTCTCAGCTCGATATCGACGAGGGCAAGGAAAAGCTCAGCTGGCTGGGCAAGATGGACTCGGGCTCGCTGAAGATGAAGGTGGCCGCTTCTATTGTGGCGATCTCATCTATTCACCTGCTCAAGGTGTTTATGAATGCGGTCAATATCGATAACGACAAGCTCATGTGGTACGTGCTGATCCACCTGACCTTCGTTGTCTCGGCCTTCGCCATGGGACTGCTGGACAAGCTCGCCAAGGACAAGCGCCACGCTGATTGACAGCGTTGTACATTTTGGCTGGGTTTTGCGTTGTGATGTATAGTCTCTGTATAAGTTTTTGGAGGCGTACGCATGACTCTGGAACAATTGCAGTTGGCCGCAGAGCAGGGACGTCTGCAGCGCCTGGCGCTACTTTCGCACGAAGGCAGTCTCTATCTGGTTGAGACCCAGGTGGATGGTCAGCGTGCGTTGCTGCACGGCGATGGTCTACCAGCACCCCGGCACTTTCGCTCTCTTGAGGACGTGCGCCGGGCTCTGGCCGATTTGCCCTGGCCGACGATTGAGCTGGTTCATCTGAATGTGGCTGATGAGGCTGGTGCCACCGGCCCGGTAGCCGGGTCGGCGGATGCGGCCGCCATGCGCCTTACTGTGTCATTGCACCCATGAGTGTGCGCAACCTGATTCTGCTGCTGGGGGATCAGCTCGACCCCGCGATCAGCAGTCTCGCTGGTGCTGATCCGGCCAGCGACCACATTCTCCTGATCGAAGCGGATGAAGAGGGACGTTACGTGCCCCACCATCCGCAGAAGATTGTCTTCATTCTTTCTGCTATGCGGCATTTCGCCGAGAACCTGAGTTCAAGGGGGTTCTCTGTTGACTACATTCGCCTGGACGACCCGGCCAATACGGGTTCGCTGGACGGCGAATTGGCGCGCGCACGCGCTCGGTTGGCCCCTGAGCGCATTTTGCTGACCGAGCCGGGTGAATGGCGGTTGCTTGAGCGCTTTCGTCAGCGTCAGGACGACTGGCCCGAGCTGGAGCTATGTCCGGATACGCGCTTTTTCTGCAGCAGTGAACGCTTTGCCCGCTGGGCAGAGGGGCGCAAGCAGTTGCGCATGGAGTATTTCTATCGAGAAATGCGCCGGGAAAGCGGGCTGCTGATGACGGCTGAGGGACAGCCTGAAGGGGGGAGCTGGAACTACGATGAGGACAATCGCAAACCGCTGCCAACGGGGCATGCGGTACCGGACCAACCGCATTTCCCTGCGGACGCGATTACCCAGGCGGTGTGTGCATTGGTGGCAACGCGCTTTACCGACCACTACGGCGCTCTCGACGGTTTTGACTACCCGGTAACCCATGCCGAAGCAGAGCAACTCTGGCAGTGCTTTCGCCGTCAGGCGCTGGCACAGTTTGGTGATTTTCAGGACGCCATGGCGGTCGACCAGCGCTGGCTGTTTCATGCGCGCATTGCCGCGGCGCTGAATATCGGCCTGCTGGACCCGCGCCGGGTCTGCCTGGATGTGCAGGCAGACTGGCAGGCCGGGTTGATTCCATTGAATGCCGCCGAAGGGTTTATTCGCCAGATACTCGGCTGGCGTGAGTATGTGCGCGGCATCTACTGGCTGATGATGCCGGACTATGCCGAGCGCAACACGTTCGGCAATCAACGTGCGTTACCCGAGTTCTACTGGACTGGTCAGACCCGCATGCGCTGCATGCAGCAGGCCATCGGCCAGACCCTTGAGCATGCCTATGCACACCACATCCAGCGGCTGATGGTGACGGGCAACTTCGCCTTGTTGGCGGGCATTGAACCAAAGCAGATCTGCGACTGGTATCTGGCGGTGTATATGGATGCCTTTGACTGGGTCGAGCTGCCCAATACGTTGGGCATGGTGATGCATGCCGATGGCGGCTTTCTGGGCTCCAAGCCCTATTGCGCCAGTGGTCAGTACATCAAGCGAATGTCCAACTATTGCAGTGGGTGTAGCTACAAGGTGGGCGAGCAGACGGGCGCTAGGGCGTGCCCGTTCAATGCACTGTACTGGCATTTCATCATGCGTCATCGCGATCAGCTCAGCGGCAACCCGCGCATGGGGCTGGTGTACCGCAATCTGCAGCGGATGCCGGAGGCGAAGCAGCAGGCGCTTTGGGACTGGGGTGAGCATCTGTTGGTTCGGTTGGACGCTGGCGAGGCGTTATGAGGTGCAAGGGCGATTTGCCGCAGAAGGTCTGCGCGGTCTGTGGTCGCCCCTTCAGCTGGCGGCGCAAATGGGCCGCATGCTGGGATGAGGTGCGTTCCTGTTCGGAACGCTGCCGACGAACGCGCCGCAACTGATGCTCAGCTGGCGGCTAGCACCACGAATTTGGGCGCCGCGGCCACTTGCTCAACCGTGCCAAAGTAGCGCTTCAGCGTCTGGTGATAGCCCAAATGGCGATTGCCGACGATCAGCAGTTGGCCGCCCGGTGCGAGCGCGTGGCGGCTCTGGCGAAACAGCCGTCGGGCGATCTGGTCGCCGACCACCTGTTGCTGGTGGAACGGCGGGTTGCAGAGGATCAGGTCTGCGCAGCCGGCTTCGGCCTCGCTTAGCCCGTCGCTGACGATAAACCAAGCGCTGCGACCGGGGAAGGCGGCACGGAAGTTGTCCTGTGCCGAGGCCATCGCCGCCCATGACTCGTCGACGAAGGTCAGTTGCACATCCGGATTGCGCTGGGCAGCCATCAAGCCGAGCGCGCCATTGCCACAGCCCAGGTCGATCACGCGAGCGTTGCCTCGGTCGGCCGGAATGCAGGGCAGTAGCACGCGGGTGCCGATATCCAGTTTCTCGCGGGAGAATACGCCGGGGCGGTTGCTCAACTGCAGCGAAGTCCCTTCCAGTGGGTAGCTGCTGGTCAGGTCGGCAATTCGTGGTTGCAGCGCTGGATCATGCCGGCACTGCAACAGGCGCGCCTTTTTCCAGCCAAGCGAGGCCTGATATGGGCCGATGTGTGCTGCCAGCAGGTCACCAGCGCTGGGTGGCAGATGTTTGATCATGCTGCCGGCCAGCAGCAAGGCATTGTCCGCGAGTTGCGGACGCAGACGCTGCAGTTGGTCTTGCAGCAGGCTGAGACTCTTCGGAATGCGCAGCAGCACCTGTTGGTACTGGCCGTCTGGGGTTTGCGTGCTGTTAAAGAAGCGCACGTTGGCTGGGTCGAGGCCGTTTACAGCGAGGTTGTCCTGCAGGGCACGCCAGCTCATCCATGAATCACCCCAGCTGTGCACCTCAATATTTGCCGATGCCAGCGCGGTGGCGAGGGTGCCGAAGCTGTCGTTGATGATCAACACCGGCTGGTTGCTCGCGGGTTCTTCCTGAAGGCGTTGCAGCAGGTACAGGTCGGCCGCGTCGAAGGCCTGCAGGGAGGCATCGCGGGAAGCGGGGTAGCGCTGTAATTGCAGCGTGCCGTAGGACGTATCGCAGGAAAGCATGGTGGGCCAGAGCGGTTGAAAGTGCCGCGCAGTATAGCATCGCGCGGTGCTGTGACAGCGAGGCACCGCGCGATTGAGAGTAGGGTTCAGCCTTGCTTCTGCTCCTTGAGCAGGTCACGGATCTCGCCGAGCAGGACTTCTTCTTTCGAGGGCGCAGGTGGAGCCGCAGGCGCAGCTTCTTCTTTCTTCTTCATGCTGTTCATGACTTTTACGGCAATGAAAACCGCGGCGGCGATGATCATGAAGTCGACCACGCTCTGAATGAACAGGCCGTAACTAATGGCCACTTCAGTCGCCTCACCTTCGGCTTCCTTCAGCACAATAGACAGGTCGGTAAAGTTCACGCCCCCAATCAACACACCCAACGGTGGCATGACCACATTATTGACGAAGGAGGAAACGACCTTGCCGAAAGCGGCGCCAATAATGATACCCACGGCCATGTCGACAACATTGCCGCGCATGGCAAAAGCCTTGAATTCATCCAGTAGTTTCATTGCGTATTTCCTGAGTGGCGCCGACATGGCGTGAGCTGATCATAGCGCCGCGCTCATGCCAGACCAACTATTTCAATTCTTCATCCAGTGCTTCACAGAGAATACGCAGGGCCTGGATTCGGGCATGCCGTTTGTCTTCTGCGGGAATAAGGTGCCAGGGGGCCGAACGGGTAGAGGTGTGCTCGACCATGTCGTTCATTGCCTGAACGTAGGCGGGCCAGCGCTTGCGGTTGCGCCAATCCTCGTCCGTCAGTTTGTAGCGCTTGACCGGGGATTGCTCGCGGTCCTTGAAACGCTTGAGCTGCTCCTCTTCGGTGATAGCCAGCCAGAACTTGATCAACAGGGTGCCGCTGTCAGTCAGTTGCTGTTCGAAGTCGTTGATTTCGGCGTAGGCGCGCTGCCATTCGGCGTCGGCAGCGAAGCCTTCGACACGTTCTACCAGCACCCGGCCGTAGTAACTGCGATCAAACACAACGACGTTGCCCGGCGCGGGAATGCGGCGCCAGAAGCGCCACAGATAGGGCATGCGCCGTTCTTCATCGCTGGGTGCTCTGGTGCCGTGTACGCGCAGGATACGCGGGTCAAGGCACTGGGTGATGCGACGGATGGTGCCACCCTTGCCAGCGGCATCGCTACCTTCAAAGACCAGCATCAGGCTGCGTCGGGCAAAGCGCGGGTGCTGTATCAAATCGCGCAGGCGGTTTTGCCAGTGTTCCAACTGCTGCTGGTAATCGTCCTTGGACAGTTGCAGGCTGTAATCCAGCTGGGCGAGGTAGTCGCGCTGGGCCGGTTGCCAGCCGTAAATCGGTCGCGGTTTGGGGGCATTTTTGAGGCGTTCGCGCATGGCTTCCAGCACGATCTGGCCAATGCGCTGATCGCGTTCATGCGGGTCCGCTGCCGGAACCCGTATCCAGGGCGACTCGTTGCTGGAGGTTAGCTCGGTCATCAGGCGGGCGCTCTCGCGGACCTTCTCGTAGTCTGCCGCACTGAAGTCGCCCCACTCGCGCATCGCTACCGTTTGCCTGAGCAGGCTTGGGTCAATGCGCTGGCGTGCGCCGCGTTCGTCATCGGTCAGATGCAGCCAGACTTTCACCAAGATGATGCCCTCGTCGTTGAGCATCCGTTCGAAATGCAGGATTTCCTGCATCTGTGCGGTAAAACGGTTGATGCTGATCTGCCCGCGGCTCAGTTTCATCAGTGGCTGGTGATACCAGGAACCCAGATAAAATCCCAGCTCGCCGGTGGGTGGCAGGGTGCGCCAGTAACGCCACATGCGCGGCATGCGCTTGTCGACCCCTTTTGGCAGGCCAAAGGCCCGGGTGTTGAGATAGCGGTTATCGAGCCATTCATAGAAGCTGTGAATGACCTCGGCCTTGCCGGCGAAGTCATTCCCGCTGATCAGGACCAACACCGAGCCGCGTTCAAGGGTGCGGAGTTCAAACTGGGTTTCGAGCAGCTCTTCGCGCAGCGCTTCACGTTCGGCTTTGCGTTTCTTGTTTGTATCCTTGCTGTTACTCATCGGCGATGGCGGTCCAGTTGATATCGGGTACATGCTCAAAGGCGGGGCGGGCCAACAGGTAGCCCTGGATCAGATAGATGCCGATAGAGCGCAGGAAGGCTAGCTCCTCGGAGGTTTCTACTCCTTCGGCGATGACCTCGATGTTCAGGGTTTGGCAGACGCCCAGAATGCCACGCACGATGGCCTGGCGCACCGGGTCGCGATCAATGTTACGCAGTAGCGCCATATCCAGCTTGATGATGTCTGGCTGAAATTCCGCCAACAGGTTCAGCCCGGAGTAGCCTGCACCAAAGTCATCAATTGCTGTCTTGAACCCCCGGCGGGTGTATTCGCCGAGAATGCTCTTGAGGTGAGCGTGGTCGGTAACCTGTTCCCCTTCTGTCACCTCGAACAGCAGCCGCTCCGGCGGAAAGTTGTGGCGCTTGGCTGCTTCCAGGGTGGCCCTGATACAGGTTGCCGGCTCGTAGACGGCGTTGGGCAGGAAATTGATGCTGACATAGCCGGGTATGTCCAGGCGCGCTGCCAGCTCAACCGCCTTGACCCGACAGGCCTGATCAAATTGATACCGGTTCTCGTCTGTCACCTGTGCCAGAATGGCGGCCGCGCCACTGCCGTCAGTACCTCGCACCAGCGCCTCGCAGGCGAAGATCTCGCGACTGCGCACGTCGATGATGGGCTGAAACGCCATGCTGAACTCAAAATCGAGCGGGGGGCGGTCGGTGCAGGCCCGGCAGGGCGGCGGTGTTTGTGGCTCGGTGGTCATTTTTTGGATCCTTGCGCCTCTGGACCGCCAGTATAGAAGATAATGTTCTCCTGATATCAAGCGGCATGCACGGTGCCGCTCCCTGAGGTTGATTGAACGCATATGGCTAAACAGAAGCGCGTATACGGCTGCACCGAGTGTGGCGCCACCTTTTCCAAATGGGCCGGGCAGTGCCCGGAGTGCCAGGCCTGGAACAGCATGGTTGAGACCGTGTTGGACACCACGCCTACCGGTGGCAGCCCGTCGCGTACGAGCAACTGGACCGGCCAGCAAGCCGCGGTAAAGACGCTGGCTGAGGTCACCACTGAGGAGATGCCCCGCCAACCCAGTGGTTCTTCCGAACTGGATCGGGTATTGGGCGGCGGCCTGGTCGCCGGCTCTGTCGTGCTGATCGGCGGTGATCCCGGGATTGGCAAGTCGACTATTCTGCTGCAGACCCTGTGCCGCTTGGCGCAGGGCATGCCCGCGCTTTATGTGACCGGTGAGGAGTCGCAGCAGCAGGTAGCGATGCGCGCGCGCCGGCTCGGCTTGCCGGAAGATCAGCTCAAGGTGATGACCGAGACCTGTATCGAGAGCATTGTTGCGACGGCGCGGCAGGAACAGCCCCGGGTGATGGTGGTCGACTCGATCCAGACCATTTTTACCGAACAACTGCAGTCGGCTCCCGGCGGCGTTGCCCAGGTGCGCGAAAGTGCAGCCTTGCTGGTGCGTTACGCCAAGCAGAGCGGAACGGCAATCTTTCTGGTCGGTCACGTGACCAAGGAAGGGTCGCTGGCTGGGCCGCGGGTGCTTGAGCACATGGTTGATACGGTGCTGTATTTCGAGGGTGAGGCCGACGGCCGTTACCGTATGCTGCGGGCGGTCAAGAACCGTTTTGGCGCGGTCAACGAGCTAGGGGTGTTCGCCATGACCGACAAGGGCCTGAAGGAAGTGGCCAACCCGTCCGCGATTTTCCTCTCCCGTTACGACGCGCCGATCCCCGGCAGTGTGGTGATGGCCACCTGGGAGGGCTCGCGGCCGATGCTGGTGGAAGTACAGGCGCTGGTCGACACCAGTCATCTGGGTAACCCGCGGCGGGTGACGCTGGGTCTGGATCAGAACCGGTTGGCGATGCTGCTGGCCGTACTGCACCGCCACGGCGGCGTTGCTACCTATGACCAGGATGTCTTTGTCAACGTGGTCGGTGGCGTCAAGGTGCTGGAGACGGCAGCCGATCTGGCGCTGCTGGCCGCAGTCATGTCGAGCCTGCGCAACCGGCCGCTGCCGATGGATCTGATGGTATTTGGTGAGTTGGGGCTGTCGGGTGAAATTCGCCCGGTGCCAAGCGGACAGGAACGCTTGAAAGAAGCCGCCAAACACGGCTTTACCCGCGCCATCGTGCCTAAGGCCAATGCGCCCAAGGAAGCACCTAAAGGAATGCAGGTGATTGCGGTAACCCGGCTGGATCAGGCGCTGGCGGCGATATTTGAGTAGCAGCGGCGTAGCCGCTGCTACAGCTGCAAGCGAAAAGCGAAACCTCCGGGGCTAGTCGCTGGGGGGGGAGTTGGGAGGCACTCTCAGCTTGAAGCTGCGGCGCGTGGCGCCGCCTAAAGCAAAGCCGCCAGCTCCCGCTCCAGCATCGTCTCGTCACCCAGATTTAGGGCAACCAGCCGACGCAGGTGGCTGATTGAGTCCAGATCAATGTGTTCGCACTGAAAGCCGAGCAGGTTTTCCTCGGCGTGAGCGAGGGTGACTTCCATGCGAATCTGACTGCCTTCGGACAGTTCGATAATCGCAATAAAAGGCGTCTGCGCGCGCGCCGGGTCCCAGCTTTCGGGCTGCATGACCAGCAGGCCACGCAGGGATATGTCGATCAATTGTGCTGCGACGCACCAGCCGTCCTGTTGCAGCATGGTCTGGGCATCGAACGGAATGCGGCTGAAGCGCCGTCTGTCATCGTGCATCCGATGGCTCCCGGGTGTCGTGGTCATCGATGCCCTCACTATAGCGCTTTTTGTTGCTTACACCACGCCTTGGGCTAGCATTGCGTCGGCTACTTTGACGAAGCCGGCGATGTTGGCGCCCTTGACGTAGTTGATGTGGCCGTCTTCTTCCTTGCCGTAGTATTCGCAGGCTGAGTGGATCGATTGCATGATGCAGTGCAGTTTTTCGTCCACTTCGCCGGCGCTCCAGTGTAGGCGCATGGCGTTCTGGCTCATTTCCAGACCGCTCACGGCAACACCACCCGCGTTGGCGGCTTTGCCCGGCGCAAACAGAATCCGATGCTCCTGAAGTAGGTCGACCGCCTCCAGAGTGCACGGCATGTTGGCGCCCTCGGCGATGGCAATGCAGCCGTTCTCGATCAGGTGGCGAGCGTCCTCGGCGTCCAACTCGTTCTGGGTTGCGCAGGGCAGGGCAATGTCGCAGGACAAATGCCAAGGGCGCTGACCGACGATGAATTCGCAGCCATCACCATGCAGCGATTCCAGGCGTCCACGCTGCTCGTTTTTCAGCGTCATCAGTGCGTCCCACTGGGCCTGCGTCATGCCGTCTGGATAGTACAGGGTGCCACCGGAGTCTGAGACAGAGATAACCCGTCCGCCCAGCTCCAGGACTTTCTGTGCGGCGTACTGAGCGACGTTCCCCGAGCCGGAAATGGCCACCCGCTTGCCGTCAATCTGTTGGTCACGCTGCTTGAGCATCTGTTCGGCAAAGTACACGCAGCCATACCCGGTGGCTTCGGGGCGGATCAGGCTGCCGCCATAACTGATGCCCTTGCCGGTCAGGACCGAGGTGAACTCATTGCGCAAGCGCTTGTACTGGCCATACATGAAACCGATCTCGCGGGCACCGACGCCGATGTCGCCGGCAGGGATATCCAGGTCGGCACCGATATGCCGTGACAGCTCGGTCATGAACGACTGGCAGAAACGCATGATCTCGCCGTTGCTCTTGCCTTTGGGGTCGAAGTCGGCGCCGCCCTTGCCGCCGCCCATTGGCAGTGAAGTCAGAGCGTTCTTGAATACCTGCTCGAAGGCCAGGAATTTGAGTACGCCAAGGTTGACCGAGGGATGAAAGCGCAGGCCGCCCTTGTAAGGGCCAATTGCACTGTTCATCTGGATTCGGTAGCCACGATTGACGCGTACCTGGCCGTGATCGTCGACCCAAGGTACGCGGAACATGATGACGCGCTCAGGCTCAATCAGTCGCTCGATGATGCCGTTGTTCAGGTATTTGGGGTTGGCCTCAAGGAAGGGCCATAGACTGCCAAGTACCTCTTCGGCGGCTTGATGGAATTCCGGCTGGTCCGGATCGCGGCGCTTGAGGTGGGCGAGGCAACTGTCGAGGGTATCGGTCATCGGTGCGGGCTATCCTTGAAATCGAGCGAAAGGCGTCGAATCTAGCAAAGCGCGCTTTGCACATAAATGATGCATTGCGTCATTTTGGTGCAATATGTAACAAGGCGTAAAAAATAGGCGTAAAAAAGCGGCCCGAGGGCCGCCTTTTCAACTGCCTGGTATCAGGCAAGCTTCTTGTAGCGTACGCGGTGCGGCTGCGCTGCAGCGTCACCCAGACGTTTCTTACGATCAGCTTCGTACTCGGTGTAGTTGCCTTCGAAGAAGGTCACCTGCGAATCGTCTTCATACGCCAGGATATGGGTAGCGATGCGGTCGAGGAACCAGCGATCGTGGGAGATAACGATGGCGGAGCCGGGGAAGTCCAGCAGCGCCTCTTCCAGTGCGCGCAGGGTCTCCACGTCAAGGTCGTTGGACGGTTCGTCGAGCAGCAGCACGTTGGCGCCCTGTTTGAGCGTCAGGGCCAGATGCAGGCGGCCACGCTCACCACCGGAGAGATCCTTGACGAACTTCTGCTGGTCGGAGCCCTTGAAGTTGAAACGGCCGACGTAACCGCGCGAAGGCATTTCGTAGTTGCCGACCTTGATCAGGTCGAAGCCATCGGAAACCTGCTCCCAGACGGTTTTGTTGCCGTCCAGATCATCGCGGCTCTGGTCGACACTCGCGATCTGAACGGTGTCGCCGATATCGATGCTGCCGCTGTCCGGTTGTTCCTTGCCGGTGATCATGCGGAACAGGGTTGATTTACCTGCGCCGTTACCACCGATCACGCCGATAATAGCGCCCTTGGGCACGGCAAATGACAGGTTGTCGATCAGTACACGGTCACCAAATCCTTTGCTTACACCGTTGAACTCGATGACCTTGTCGCCCAGGCGCGGGCCCGCCGGGATGTAGATCTCGTTGGTCTCGCTGCGCTTCTGGAATTCCTGCGATTGCAGTTCCTCAAAGCGCTGCAGGCGAGCCTTGGACTTGGCCTGCCGGCCTTTGGCGCCCTGGCGAACCCACTCGAGCTCGGCCTTCATGGCCTTGGCGTGGGAGGCCTCCTGCTTGGCTTCGGTTGCCAGGCGAGCCGCCTTGGATTCCAGCCACTGGGAGTAGTTGCCTTCGAACGGAATGCCCTGACCGCGGTCCAGTTCGAGGATCCAGCCAGCGACGTTGTCGAGGAAGTAGCGGTCGTGGGTAATCGCTACCACGGTCCCGGGGAAATCGTGCAGGAACTGCTCCAGCCAGGCGACGGAGTCGGCGTCCAGGTGGTTGGTCGGTTCGTCCAGCAGCAGCATGTCGGGAGCGGACAGCAGCAGGCGGCAGAGTGCAACACGGCGCTTCTCGCCGCCGGACAGGTGTTCAATCTTGGCGTCCCACGCTGGCAGACGCAGGGCATCGGCGGCCACTTCCAACTGACGCTCGAGATTGTGGCCGTCGGCGGCCTGCAGGATGGCTTCGAGCTTGCCTTGCTCGGCGGCCAGCGCATCGAAGTCGGCGTCGGGCTCGGCGTAGGCGGCGTAGACTTCGTCCAAGCGGGCTTGGGCGTCCTTGATTTCGCTGACTGCTTCTTCAACGATGTCACGTACGGTTTTGCTGTTATCAAGTTCCGGTTCTTGCGGCAGATAACCTACTTTGATACCCGGCATCGGCCGGGCTTCACCTTCGATCTCGGTGTCTACGCCGGCCATGATGCGCAGCAGGGTGGATTTACCGGCCCCGTTGAGACCCAGTACACCAATTTTGGCGCCGGGGAAGAAAGACAGCGAGATATCCTTGAGAATCTGGCGCTTCGGGGGGACGACTTTCCCGACCCGATGCATGCTATAAACATATTGAGCCATGGTGGCAGAACCTGTTGAATGGGAGTGTGCGAAAAGGGCTTCGCCAGAGGGGCGAAATGTGGTGGCAAGGCTAGCCCAACTGACCTGCGAGGGCAAACCGTTTGCGTAGTGCCCGACGCCTGCTGCCACTGCGCCAGATGGTATTTTTGCTGACCGCAAACCGACAAGTGATACGCCTTGAAGAAGAATAAAAACGAATCTACGCCCGAGCAGCAAGCGCCCGCCGCCGCACCGGTCACCCTGCAACCTGCGGTCAATCGCCTGGGTATTGCGATGTTTGCGGTAGCCAGCGGTTTGCTTATGGCGCTGCTTGGCTGGCAGACCTATCTCGACTTTCACATGCTTAAACGGCAGCACCAGACGCTGGTGGAAGAGGCGGTCTGGCTTACTGCTGACCAGATGGAACTCAATCTGGCAACCACTTCTCTTGCCTTGACGGCGCTGCTCGACAGCCTGGAAGACCAGCCCGCAAACACGGTTGCGATGGCGGCGCAGGCGCTGTTGCCCGGCGTCTACGATGTTCATCGTGTGGACCCGGGGCAGCCGCCGACAAGCAGTCGGGAGCCCTGGGCGCAAAGTGTGCGCCGCCTGCAGATCAGTGGGGAAGCTTTTGCCCTGGTATCGGATACCGAGCGTAACCTGTTGTTCTGGACATTGAGCAGTCAGCAAGACGGTCGTTATTGGGTTCTCCGCCTGGATGAACGCGTGTTGTCGGCACTGGTATCGGCCCGCCGTGGGCGCGGCTATCTCTGGTTGCTGGAAGACACCGGGCAAGGGCGGGTACTGGCACGCCAGCAGCAGGATCGACTGGCATTTCTGGGTGGTGCCGCGATGACCGCCGGGGAGCGTGAACGCGTCGTCGTGAGTGCGCCTGTCTCTGGCACGCTTTGGCAGGTGCGAGGGCTAGTTGAGCCGCATTACTACGGCCGTCAGTTGGCACCGCTGTTGCTGCGTAAGGTGCTGCTCTTTTGCGGCTGCCTGCTGATCCTGCTGGCGGCGCTCTGGTTCATGGGGCGGCAGGCTCGGGTCAATCGGTTGATGCAGGTGGATCAGGATCGCTCGATTCGCAGTCTGCTGGATACCGAGCGGCGTTACCGGGATATTTTCCAGGGCGTGGACATGGCGCTTTGCCTGGTTGATTTGGTCGATATCAAGCAGGCTCTGATGCGTGAGGGGATCTTTAACGCAGAACAGCTGGACCGCTGGTTACTGGACAACCCGCAGCGGCACGCTGAGCTGCTGAAGACAATCCGTATCCTGGAAGCCAATCAGGTTGCGCTGGAGTTGCTGGGACTGCCAGATGTGGCGTCGCTTGAACGGGTGCTGCAGGGCGACAGGCATCTGCGCCCCGGTGGTGGGCGTTACCGGCTGTTGAGGGCGCTGGTCAATGGGGAAGAGCGCTTTGAGCTGGAAACGCCACTGCGCCGCGCCGACGGCAGCACCATCTACGTCTGGGTCGTCATGCGCTTACCGGACAGCACGGACGCGCTGCATGCGGTGCCCATGAGCGTCACCGATCTCAGTCAGCGTCGGGCGACGGAGCTGACCCTGCGCCAGAGCCGCGAGTTCTGGGCGGAGGTGGTCCGCTCGGTGCCTGACCTGATTTATATCCGCGACGGCAAGTGGATGGGCGCAGGTGACTTTCTGTTCAGCAATCGAACGCTGGCTGAGCTGCTCGGCTATAGCGCGGAAGAAGAGTCGAGCATGGGCGCCGATTACCGGACCCGGCTGTTGCACCCGGATGATCTCGAATACATGCAAACCAACCGTCGGTTGCAACTGACTCTGGGCGACGATCAGGTTTTGGAGTGGCGAATTCGCTGGCATCACCGAACCGATGGTTGGCGCTGGTTCAGTGTGCGCTCCAAGGTGTTCAAGCGCTCGCCCGATGGCCGGGTGTCTCAGGTGATCGGCTTTGTCCGCGATATTCATGAACAGACGCTGGCGAATGAACTGATCCAGCGCTCCGAGGCGCGTTACCGGCAGTTGACAGAAAGCATCAGTGACATCGTCTGGTCTACGGACAGTGATTTCAGAACCGACTACATAAGCCCCTCGGTTCAGCGCCTGCTTGGCTACAGCCCGGAATTCATGCTCAGCAAGGCGTATGTTGAAACGCTGGCGGACGAGCGTTTTCTTGAGTTCATGGAGCGCATTCGCGAGGAGTTGCGCGATCAGGTTCATGTGCCCGAGCGTGCGGCAGCCCTGCGTGAGCATGGCTATCAGCGGCAGGTGACCTTTGACGGTATCAAGGCAGATGGGCGCAAGTGTCCGCTGGAGGTGCGTATCACCCTGATGTGGTCAGCGCAGGGGCGCTTCCTCGGGTTGCTTGGGCTGGCCCGTGACATCAGCGAGCAGCGGCGGACGGAAAACCGGCTGCGCATGGCGGCCACGGTGTTCGAAAACACCACAGGCGGTATTCTGGTCACCGATCCGGCTGGATACATAGTGCAGGTCAACGAGAACTTCTCGCGGATTACCGGCTATCTGCCGGAGCAGGTGATCGATCAGACCCCCTCCATGTTGGTGTCGCAGGGGCATGAGTCGCAATTTTCCAGCTCTGTTCTGACAACATTGCAGGCACAGGGACACTGGGAAGGGGAGGTATGGCAGCGCCGCGCTTCAGGTGAGGTATTTCCCAGTTGGGCGGGGATTACCGCAGTGCATGACAACGATGGTGATCTGGTCAGCTATGTTTGCTTTTTTGTCGACATCAGCGAGCGCAAGGCCTCGGAGGAGCGGATTCAAAGCCTGGCCTATTACGATGTGCTGACCGGTCTGGCCAATCGAACGTTGTTTCAGGACCGGTTGCAGGCTTCCCTGCAGCTGGCTGCCCGCAAGGGAGAGTGGGTTGCGGTGCTCTTCCTTGATCTGGACCGCTTCAAGCCGATCAACGATAGCCTGGGTCACGCGGCTGGTGATCAGGTGCTCAAGGAGGTGGCGCAGCGTCTGCGCGCCTGCGTGCGCGAGAGCGACACGGTTGCGCGCATGGGCGGGGATGAGTTCACCATGCTGTTGACCGGGTTGGCCAATCGGGAGGTTGCGCTCTCAACTGCCATGCATGTGGCTGAAAAGGTACTGAATGCGCTGGCGGGTGCCTTCGTGCTGCAGGGCCGCGATTTCTTTGTTACCGCAAGCCTTGGTGTTGCGCTTTATCCTCAGGACGGCGCTGAAAGCAGCATTTTGCTGAAAAATGCCGATACTGCGATGTATCACGCCAAGGGGGCAGGCAAGGCCACTTTCCAGTTTTACCAGCGTGACATGAATGCCAAGGCGCTTGAGCGGCTGGCACTGGAGAACGATTTGCGCCGCGCGGTACAGGATCAGGCTTTTGAACTGGTTTATCAGCCGCAGTTCAGTTGCCGTGACGGCCAGTTGACCGGGGCCGAGGCGTTGTTGCGTTGGCGCGATCCGGAGCGCGGTACGGTGTCGCCTGCAGAGTTTATTCCCATTGCTGAGGAGTTGGGGCTGATCCGCGGGCTGGGTGAGTGGGTACTGGATGAGGCTTGTCGACAGGTTTCCAGCTGGCGGGCCAAGGGGCTGCAGTTACCGCGTCTTGCGGTCAACCTGTCGGCTATGCAATTTGAAGACGGTACCCTGGCGGTGCAGATTGCTGCTGTACTGGAGCGGCACGGCCTGGCGCCAGAGGCGCTGGAGCTTGAGCTGACCGAGAGCATCCTGCTGCGCAACATTGATGAGACCATGCGCACGCTGGAAGAGCTGAAGCAGCGCGGCATGCAGATCGCCATCGACGATTTTGGTACGGGGTACTCTGCGTTGAATTACCTGCGCGATTTCCCGATTGATACGCTGAAGATTGACCGCGGCTTCATTCAGACCATGCTGCCCGGTAGTCGCGATGCGCTGCTGGCTCAGGCGATCGTGGCGATGGGGCGCAGTTTGCAGTTGCGGGTAATCGCCGAGGGTATCGAAACCGAAGAGCAGTACCAGTTGGTCAGCAGTTTTGGTTGTGACGAGGTGCAGGGTTACCACCTCGGGCGGCCGGTCGCTGCGGAGGAGTTCGAGCGGCGCTGGCTGTGGCGAACTGAATGAATGCTTTTTGTCGCTTCCTGAACGCTTTTCAAGTGCCAGTCTGTGACGCTTGCGTTAAAATGCGTCCTCTTTTTTCATCAGAACGACCTAGCAGGGGGCCGTTACATGTTTAGCCGTTCCAACGATATTGCCACATTCGATGCCGATCTGTGGGCTGCCATGGAGCAGGAAGCCGTGCGTCAGGAAGAGCACATCGAACTGATTGCCTCGGAGAACTACACCAGCCCGGCAGTCATGCAGGCGCAGGGCTCCGTACTGACCAACAAGTACGCTGAAGGCTATCCGGGCAAGCGCTACTACGGTGGTTGCGAGTACGTTGACGTTGTGGAACAGCTGGCCATTGATCGTGCCAAGGAACTGTTCGGTGCCGACTATGTCAACGTTCAGCCGCACGCAGGCTCGCAAGCCAACTCCGCCGTGTATCTGGCGCTGTTGCAGGCCGGCGACACCATTCTGGGCATGAGCCTGGCGCACGGCGGTCACCTGACCCACGGCGCGTCGGTTTCGTCCTCCGGCAAGCTGTACAACGCGGTTCAGTACGGCATCAACGATCAGGGCCTGATCGACTATGACGAGGTTGAGCGTCTGGCGGTTGAGCACAAGCCGAAGATGATCGTGGCCGGTTTTAGTGCCTATTCTCAGGTGCTGGATTTTGCCCGCTTCCGCGCTATCGCCGACAAGGTCGGCGCCTATCTGTTTGTTGATATGGCCCACGTTGCCGGTCTGGTTGCTGCGGGTGTTTACCCGAATCCTGTGCCGTTCGCTGATGTGGTTACCACCACCACTCACAAGACCCTGCGCGGCCCGCGTGGCGGCTTGATCCTGGCTCGTGCCAACGAAGAGATCGAGAAAAAGCTGAACTCGGCGGTTTTCCCTGGAGCCCAGGGCGGCCCGCTGGAGCACGTCATCGCGGCCAAGGCGATCTGTTTCAAGGAAGCATTGCAGCCTGAGTTCAAGGCTTATCAGCAGCAGGTTGTGAAGAACGCCCAGGCAATGGCCAAGGTGTTCATCGAGCGTGGCTTCGATGTGGTATCCGGTGGTACCCAGAACCATCTGTTCCTGCTGTCACTGATCAAGCAGGACATTACCGGCAAGGACGCTGACGCTGCTCTGGGGCGCGCGTTTATCACCGTGAACAAAAACAGTGTGCCGAATGACCCGCGTTCTCCATTTGTGACCTCTGGTCTGCGCATTGGTACGCCGGCGGTCACTACCCGTGGTTTTGTTGAAGCGGACTGCGAAGCGCTGGCTGGCTGGATCTGCGACATTCTCGACAACATGGGTGATGAATCCGTGATTGATCGGGTACGTGAGCAGGTCAAGGCCATCTGCGCGCGGCTGCCGGTATACGGCGCCTGATAGCAGTAAGTACTAAAAAAAGCCCACGACTGCTGTCGTGGGTTTTTTTTTGCCCGTAGTACGTGGCATTCTGGTAACAAGAGTAGCCGCAGTTGGTGTCCGGCATGGCTGCGCGGGCAGCAGAGGGTGATGTGCATAGAATAAGAATAACGACCAGAGTGTTTCTGCGATCGCTGTGGCTGCTGGTGCTGCTGGCGTCATCCCACATCAGTGCGCAGCAGCTGCCACCGCTGAAAGTCGTGCTGCTTGCTTACCCGGGTTACGCGGAGTACGACGCCCAGGGACAGGTTGTTGGTCGGACGGTGGATCTGCTGGATCGGCTGTTCGAGCGCGCCGAGTTGGATTATGAGATTGAGCTGTTACCTATTGCCCGTGTCCGGCGTGGACTGGTCTCGGGGGACGTCGACCTCTGGCTTGGGCTCAATAACCAGGTCGGGCTGGAGGCATACGCCATTCAGAGTCTTTCCAGCTTCGGATCTGTGCCCATTCACCTTTATTACCGTCCTGGCGAACCCGCGCCTACCTGGCCTGACAGTCTTCAGGGCAAGGCGTTGATCCTGATTACCAACTACAACTACAGCTTGCCGGTGTCGCGTGTGCTGCAGGACCCGCGGCTGGCCATTGAACTGCGTTCGAGCAGTTCTCACGTTGGCGCAATACGGATGTTGATGCGCAACCGCGGGGACTATCTGCTCGACTATCGGGGGCAGACGGCATCGGCCATGGCTGAGCTGAACCTGGATCAACTGCCTTACATCGTCGTTGATGATCCGCCGATGCGCTTGTTTGCGTCACGCAGCAGGCCGGATGCGGCGGTGCTTATCAATAGGCTCGACGGCGCTTTCGACTCGCTGGTTGCTGAAGGGGTCAACATGACTATCTCGCGGCAGTAGGTCGCAGGGCGGAAAGCGAGCACTTGCGCTGGCTGCTGGCAGTTGCTTGAATAGCGCCGACACTTGGTGGCTGAAGCTGAGTCTGGGCAAGCCGCCAGGGAATCATGTAGACAGGGACGGCAGTGATATGCGTGAGTTGTTCAAGGTAGTTTTCAGGGGGCAGCAGACCGGCGAGTTTGAGGGGGCGCAGCTCAAGCAGAACCTGTTGCAGCTGGGCTTTGGTACCAAACAGGTGGAGACGCTGCTGGCGGGGCGGTCGGTAACCATCAAGTCAGGATTGACCGCAGCGCTGGCCGAGCGGTACCGCCAGCGTTTGCATGATGCTGGCCTGGTGACGGAAGTCCTCCCGGATGGCTCCGCAGTTAAAGCGACCACGCCACAACCTTCGCCTGCATCGCCGGGTCAGCAGGCGGAGGACAACGGAGGCGAGCCGGCAATCGGCGGCATCGACACAACCCATCCCGCACCTCCGTCTCCGGCTCCCGAGCGTCGCCTGTCGCAGTTGCAGTTTACCGGTACCGGTAGCGAGTACTTTGGCATCTGGATCGTCAACATCCTGCTGTTGGTGGTAACCTTTGGTTTCTATGCGCCTTGGGCCAAGGTACGCAATCTGCAGTATTTTTATGGGCACACCGTGCTCGAAGCAGGCAGCTTTCAGTACCTTGCCGATCCCTGGGTGATATTTCGTGGTCGCTTGGTGGCGCTGGTGGCGGTGATCATCTGGTCGGTGGCGTCCAGTTTCTTTCCGCTGGTCGCCAGCGTGTTGGTGCTGCTCTTCCTGCCGCTGATACCCTGGATCATCACGCGTTCGCTGAAGTTTCACGCGATTAACAGCGCCTATCGCAATATCCGTTTTGACTTTGCGGGCTCATACTGGCAGGCCTTTCAGGTGGTCTATCTGTGGCCGCTGGTGGGGATTCTGAGTCTCGGTCTGTTGCTGCCGCTTGCCGCCCAGCGCTGGTATAGCTTTCTGGTCAACAATACCCGCTTCGGCACCAGTGCGTTCCAGCTGTCGTTGACGGTGGGACAGGTCTACCTGTTCTTCCTGCGCATGATCCTGGTGTTTGTCGGCTTTGCCTTGCTCGGCGGTCTGGCCTCGATGCTCCACTCGGCGCTCGGCATGATTGGGGTGGTCCTAGCGTATCTGGCCCTGTTTGGTTACATGATGGCTGGCGTTACCAACCTGGTGACCAATGCGACTCGGCTCGATCAACATGGGTTTGTCTCTACCCTGGGCAAGCGCCGCATGGTCTGGATCTTTGTGACCAACTCCATACTGATTGCCCTGACCATGGGCTTCTATACGGCCTGGGCCAAGGTGCGCATGGCACGTTATCGAGCCAGCTGTACGCAGATGGAGATCGCTGGCGACCTGGACGGTTTTGTTGCAGGTGACGCCCAACGCGCCGGTGCTGTCGGCATGGAGTTGGGGGATGCCTTTGATGTCGGTTTCTCCTTCGGCTGACCCTGTGGTGTGCGGGCGTTTCTTCGACGGTGAGTCGAGTGGCGCCCTGGCTGCTTCTGCCCGCGTGCAGGAGGGTGAGCTGAGGCTTGAGCTTGCTGACGGTCGTGTCGAGTGCTTTGCCGGCAAGGACGTGCGTCTGGGGCTGCAGGTGGGGAGTGCCCACAGCTACCTGCATCTGGGCGAACGGGCTGCGCTGGAATCGGCCGACGTAGCCGGGCTGCAGGCCATTGCCGCCAGCCTCAAGGCAGCCGACGGCGGCACGGTCTGGTTGCGTCGGCTGGAGCTGAATATTCCGCTGGTGCTGGTATCGCTGGTCGTCGTCCTGGCAATGCTGCTGGGCGGTGTGGTCTGGGGTGTGCCGTGGCTGTCAGAGCGGGTGGCGTACCTGGTCCCGGTGACGCTGGAGGAGCGTGCTGGCGATGAGGGCATGAGTACCCTGGATCAGTTCTGGACTGCGCCCAGTGCCCTCAGCGAAGAGCGTCAGCAGGCGTTGCTGGGGATGATGCAGCCCTATTTAGTAGCGCTGGAGGAGCGTTATCCGGAGCACCGCTTGAAAGTGCACTTTCGTGCCAGCGAGTCGCTGGGCGCCAACGCCTTTGCGCTGCCCGGCGGCAATCTGGTGTTTACCGACAAGATGATTGCGTTGGCTCAACATGACGAGGAGCTGATCGCCGTGCTGGCCCATGAAGTGGGGCACGCGGTGCATCGCCACAGTATGCGTAACCTTGTGCAGGGGTCGTTGCTGGTGTTCGTTATGGTGTCGTTGACGGGGGATGTGTCGGCGGCGTCGGACCTGGTCACAGGCGTACCGGCTTTGCTGGCGACCTTGAGTTATCAGCGGGGGATGGAGCAGGAAGCGGACGACTTTGCGCTGGCATTTATGCAGGAGCAGAAAATTTCACCGCAACGCTTTGCCGATATCATGCTCAGGCTGGACCCGCCCTCCGAGGAAGAGGACGAGCTGGATGAGCTGAGTGGTTTTCTCTCAACTCATCCACCCACACCAGAGCGAATCGAGCGCTTTCAAACCGGTTACTAGACCAGTTTGAGGGTGCTCAGTGTGCGCTGACGTACCTGCTTGAGCAGTTCGGCATCCTTGACCAGAGACTGTCCATAGGATGGAACCAGGGTCTTCATGCGTGCTTGCCACTCGGGGCTGGCGATGCGGTCTTTAAAGCAGCGCTCAAGCACGTCGATCATGGCCTGTACCGCCGTTGAGGCGCCTGGCGAGGCGCCGAGCAGTGCTGCCAGTGTGCCGTCTTTGGCGGCGACGATCTCGGTACCGAACTCCAGCTTGCCGTGACCCTTGGCGTCCTTCTTGATGATCTGTACGCGCATGCCTGCATTCTGCAGTTTCCAGTTCTTCTCCTGGGCATCCGGGAAGAAGTTGCGCAATGACGCAACGCGATCCTTGTGGGACTGGAACGACTCCGCGATCAGGTACTTGGTCAGGTCCATGTTGTCCCGGCCGACCGCCATCATCGGTGCGACGTTGTACGGTTTGACCGAGGAGAACAGGTCAAATATCGAGCCTTTTTTCAGGAACTTGGTGGTGAAGCCGGCGAACGGGCCAAACAGCAGTGCAGGTTGGCCATTGATGATGCGGGTATCCAGATGAGGAACCGACATGGGTGGGGCGCCGACCGGAGCCTTGCCGTAGACCTTAGAGCCGTGGCGCTTGACCACCTCCTGATCCTGGCAGACCAGCCATTGGCCGCTGACCGGGAAGCCGCCGTAGCCTTGGCTTTCGTCGATGTTTGATTTCTGCAGTAGCGGCAACGAACCACCACCGGCGCCGAGGAAAACAAACTTGGCGCAGAGTTCTGCCTCCTTGCCAGTTTTCTCATCTTCCACTATGACACGCCAGTGGCCTCGTTTGCTCTTGCGCAGGCTTTTGACCGAGTGACTCAGGCGCAGATCAAACCCATCCTGCTGTTCCAGATGAGCAATCATGCGACGGGTGAGTGAGCCAAAGTCCACGTCCGAACCGTGATCAATGCGGGTGGCGGCAATCGGCTGACTGGTGTCGCGACTGGACATGATTAGCGGCATCCATTCGCGTAGCTGATCCGGCGACTCGCTGTACTGCATCTCGGCGAACAGGTGGTGCTGGCTCAGCAGTTCATGCCGCTTGCGCAGGAACGCAACGTCTTTCTCTCCCCAGACAAAGCTCTGGTGGGGGGTGGCGTTGATGAAGTCAGAGGGGTTCTGGATGATGCCCTGTTCTACCAGGTAGCTCCAGAACTGCAGGGTTACTTCGAAAGATGCATTGATGGCCAGGGCGCGTTCGATCGCGACATTGCCATTCTGGTCTTCGGGAGTGTAGTTCAGCTCACAGTAGCCGGCGTGTCCGGTACCAGCGTTATTCCAGCCGTCGGTGCTTTCGTGAGCCACGTGGTCCAGACGCTCGACCAGGGTAATGGTCATGGCGGGATCCAACTGTTTGAGCAACATTCCCAGCGTAGCGCTCATGACACCACCACCGACCAGCAATACATCTACGTTCGTTGCTGTCATTTACATGTCGCCTCTTTGGTAAAAATCAAGGAGCCTCTTGAGCTCTCCAGTGATCATACTGGCCAATGTCGGGGCGGCTAGCAAACGGGCTTGATCCCGACGGTCGCTTTTGGCTGTGTCGAGAGCGCGGCAAGCAGTGTGTGCTGTCTGCTCCGAACGCCCCGGTACGTGGGTATCAGTGGTTGGCTGATGAAAAGCGGCGGCGCTTCGTGTGGAATTGCCTGCCGGGGCTCAATGGTCTGACGGTGATCGGCCATTGGAGTAGTTCAGAGAGGGGGTATCATACCGGTTTCTGCAGGGCGGGGACAGAAGCATAATTCGGCTTATGCTGCCTTTGTAGCGGCTTTTTTGGCCGACTTTGGTCTAAATCAGGCCAATTGTGCGGTAGTCTTTTGCGCGCCGTGACGACGGCGGTTGCTGTATGCCGTTTTAATCAGAAACGACCTGATATCAGGTCGGCGAGGGGACGAGTGGATGCATGATGTAGTGCTGGTTGGGGGCGGGGTAATGGGGTGTCTGAGTGCGCTTGAGCTGCTGCATGCGGGCTGCCGGGTAACGCTGCTGGAGCGTGGCGAGCTGGGGCGCGAGGCATCCTGGGCTGGCGGCGGTATTGTTTCTCCTCTCTATCCCTGGCGCTATTGCGAAGCGGTCAGCGCGCTTGCTGACTGGTCTCAGGGTTATTACCCACCCTTGGCTGACACCTTGCTGGCGCAGACCGGACTGGATCCGGAGGTACATGACTGCGGACTGCTGTGGCTGGATCACGACGAGCAGGACCAGGCACTGGGGTGGGCTGCAGCCCATGACAAGCCGCTGCAGCGGGTTGATACCGATTTTATCTACCGGCAGGTGCCGCAGTTGGCCAGCGGTTACAGCGGTGCGCTTTGGCAAGCCGGTCTTGCCAATGTTCGTAACCCGCGACTGATGCAGTCCTTGCGTGCGCGTTTGAGCCAGTTTGAACACTTTGTACTGCATGAGCACTGTGCGGTCGACTCGCTGTTGCAAGAGGGCGATGCGGTGGTTGGTGTGCAGTGTCCTGCCGGACGCATCGAAGCTGATGCGGTTGTGCTTTGTGCTGGTGCCTGGAGTGGTGACTGGTTGGGGCAGGCTGGGCTCTCCCTGCCGGTCGAGCCGGTCAAGGGGCAGATGCTGCTGTACAAGATGGCGCCGGGCTGGCTGCCGTCGATGGTCATGGCGCAGGGGCGTTACGCCATTCCCCGACGTGATGGTCATATCCTGATCGGTAGCACGCTGGAGTACGAAGGCTACGACAAGCGCACTACTGAGCAGGCGCTGGCATCGCTGCAGGCAAGCGCAGAGGCTCTGCTGCCGGACCTGGCGCGGCAGTCACCGGTTGCTCAATGGGCAGGTTTGCGCCCTGGGTCGCCGGACGGTGTGCCCTATATCGGCCCGGTGTCCTCTCTGCCAGGCTTGTGGCTGAACGCCGGGCATTTCCGCAACGGTCTTGTGCTGGCGCCGGCGTCCTGCCGGCTGTTGGTCGATCTGATGCTGGACAGAACGCCGGAGATCGACCCTGCGCCCTATCTGCCGGACGCGCGCCTGCGTTAGCAGGCGCTCCAGGGCTCAGTCGTCGAGGCCGAGCTTTTTCAAGCGGTAGCGCAGTGAGCGGAAGGTGAGGCCCAGGCGCTTGGCTGCTGCGGTCTTGTTCCAGCGGGTTTCTTCCAGTGCCTGGGTAATCGCCTGGCGTTCGATGTTGTCCAGGTAGTCCTCCAGATGGTCGATCTGGCTAAAGTCGGGCGCATCGTCCTGGGAAGCACTCGGGCACGCGCTTAGCCACAGGTCGTGAGCATCAATCTGCTGGCCTTCGCAAAGGGTGAAGGCGCGTTCAAGTGCGTTTTCCAGTTCGCGCACGTTGCCTGGGAAACGGTAGTTGAGCAAGCGCTCCATCCCGGCCTCGGTGACCTCTGGTACGGGCTGGTTGGCGCGTTCGGCCAGTCTGCCAAGGATGCTTTGGACCAGTAGCGGCAGGTCCTCGCGACGGGCCCTGAGTGGCGGTACCTGCAGTTCGATGACGTTGATCCGGTAGAACAGATCCTGGCGGAAGCGGCCCTGAGCTACTTCGTTGGCGAGATCCTTGTGGGTGGCGCACAGCAGGCGCACGTCGACCGCTTCTTCGCGCTGGCTGCCGACGGCGCGGATGGCTTTCTCCTGAATGGCACGCAGCAACTTGACCTGCATGGCCATTGGCAGGTCGGCTACCTCGTCAAGAAACAGCGTACCGTGGTTCGCGGCCTGGAACAGACCGGGCTTGTCTGCCACTGCGCCAGAGAAGCTGCCCTTGCGGTGACCGAAGAACTCACTTTCCATTAGCTCGGAGGGAATGGCACCACAGTTGACCGGCACAAACGCCTGTTCAGCGCGTGGGCTGAGTGCATGGATACGACGGGCGACCAGTTCCTTGCCGCTGCCGGATTCGCCGCTGATATACAAAGGCGCCTGGCTGCGGGCGAGTTTGCTGATCTGGTTGCGCAGCCGCTCGATCGGTGGCGATATCCCCAATATAGGGTCCCGGTCCCGTGGATCGGCGTCAGCTTGCGCGGTGTTGAGGCGCAGTGCGGTTGAAACCAGCTCTCGCAAGCGGGTCAGGTCCACCGGCTTGGTCAAAAAGTCGAACGCGCCAGCTTTGAGCGCGTTGATTGCCGTATCCAGGCTGCCATAGGCGGTGATCATCGCCACCGGCGTGCTGGTGAAGTGCTGCTGAATATGGCGCACGATGCTCATGCCGTCGCCGTCTGGCAGTCGCATGTCCGTCAGGCACAAGTCAAAGTGCTGGGACTGCAGCAGTGTCATGGCCTCGCGCAGCGTGCTGGCGCTGCGCGTCTGTAATGACATGCGGCCAAGCGTCAGCTCCAGCAGTTCGAGAATATCCGGCTCGTCGTCGATGATCAGCACGGTGGGTTGCGTCATGGCTTGCTGCTTGACTCCTGTCCTTCAGTTCCGGGCATCATACCAGTCGTTTCGGGTGTGCAAAGGTAATGCGCATGCAGCAGCCGTGAGGCTGCACGCGTTCGCATTCCAGTCTGGCCTGGTTGCTCTCGCAGAGTTCGCGGGAAATATACAGGCCCAATCCGGTGCCGGTCGCTTCGGTGGTGTAGAAGGGTTCGAAAATGTGACCCAGGTGTTCTTCTGCCACTCCCGGGCCGTAATCGATCACTTCAAGTACCGGCAACTGGGTGTCTGCGCGGACGTAGAGCTTCAGTTCGATGGTGCGTGGGCTGCCGGCTTCACCGCTGTAACGCAGGGCGTTATTGCACAGGTTGTTGAGCACCTGGGTCATCTGGTTCGGATCCATCCGGGTCAGGATGCCCTCTTTCTCGATTTCACAGTCGATGGTATCGGTGGCCGGGTGGGATGCTCGGAAGTCGGTCATAAAACTCGATACCCACAGGGCCAGGTCCACCAGCTGGGGTTCGCTTGGGCGGCGTCTGGACAGTTCCAGCACGGTTTCAATCACCCGGTTCATGCGCTGCGAGTGTTGCTGGATGATCTCGGTCAGGCGCAGATCCTGGCGGGTCAGCTGGTCGGACTCGGCTAGCAGCTGGGCCGCATGACTGATGGCGCCGAGCGGGTTACGTATTTCATGGGCAATACTCGCGGTCAGTCGTCCCAGCGACGCCAGTTTCAGCTGTTGCGCCTGCTGGGCGACCTGGGTGTTGTCGTCGAGGAAGACCAGGATGTTGTCCTGTGCCTTGCTGCCCAGCGGTTTGAAGTTGGCCATCAGTTCGGTGCTACCACTGAAACTGTGGAACGAGGTGGCGCGCAGCGAGGGGTTGCGCTGCCATTGGCGCAGGCGCTGGTCCAGCTCGGGAGCGACGCGGTCCAGCAGCTCATCCGGTGGGACGTCGCGGTTGAGCATTTGCGCACACGCCTCGTTGCTGGTCAGGATCCGGTTGTCTGCGCTGACCACCATGATGCCGGTACGCATGCGCTGAATGATCAACTGGTTCAGTTGCTCCAGCCGGGCCAGGCTGGCGGCCTGCTGCTTGGCCAGAATCTCTGACAGGTAGAGGCGGCGACTGACACGCTGAACGAACAGGGCAACAGCAAAATAGATAGCCCCCAGTACCCCGGCTTGCAGGTAGTTTTGCCCGATGTACGGATGGGTCAGGCTGAGGAAAAACGTCAGGTAGATCAATACCAGGCTGGACAATGCCGGCAACACCAGGCCAATGCGCCCGTGCAGCAGGACGTTGCCGATGGCAACCGGGATGATCAGCAGGTTGCCAAAGCCGCTGCCGATACCGCCGGCGGCGTAGAAGATGATGCCAAGCAGGGAAATGTCGAGAATGGCCAGCACAAACAAGTGGATGTCGCGCCGTCCCTTGTGCAGCGACAGCGCAATCAGCACATTGATGAAGAGATAGATCCAGCTGGCCTTGGCATAGACATCGGGGTTGCTCAGCGAAAGCACACCCTCGCGCAGGTCGGAGCTGGTGAGCAGGGTCAGGCCGAACCCGAGAATCACTCGATACAGATTGTACAGCCGCAGGATCCGCGGACGTTGTGAGTCGATTCGCTCAGCTGTTGCCGTGTTCATCTCGGTGTTCCGCGCAGCAGTACCATTGATCGCCGGCGCGCAGGGCGCGTGACTGGGGCAGGTGAACCTGACATTGCGCACAGCGAACCATGACCGGAGCATCGGTTTGTGGCTGCTGTGAGGAGTGTTGCGGTGTCCGTTGCTGTTGCAGAGCGCGCCAGAAACGCAGGGCTGCCCATACCAGGGCAGCCAGAATTATCAGTTTGATCAGTCCCATGGTATCGCTGTGTTCCGTGCAGGGTGTTCCAGTGTAGCCCAAGGCCGTAGTGCACCAAAGCATGTTGCGATTGCGAGGCACAGGCGCTTGCCGGACAATAGGCGCATCTTGAGTCAGGAGAAGCGACATGACGGCAACCTTGCGCATCGTGATGGCCCAGCTGAACATGCGAGTGGGCGACATCCCGGGCAATCTGGAGCGGATCATCGAGGCATCCAGGCACGCCCGCGACGAGCTGGGTGCCCGGGTTATCGTATTTCCGGAACTGTCGCTGTGCGGCTATCCGCCAGAGGACCTGCTGCTGCGCTCCAGCATGCAGGCGCGCATCAGCCGGGCACTGGACAGGCTCTGCGCCGAGGTGCACGGCATCTACGTCGTGGTGGGGTATCCGTGGCAGGACGGTGCGCTCTGCTACAACATGGCGGCTGTTATCGCCGACGGCCGCATTCTGGCTTCCTACGCCAAACAGCAGTTGCCCAATTACCGGGTATTTGACGAGAAACGTTATTTCACCGAAGGGCAGGATGCCTGCTGCTTGGAAATCGATGGTCTGTCTGTGGCGATCACCGTCTGTGAAGATATCTGGCATCCGCAGCCGATGGCGCAGGCGCGTGACGCAGGGGCCCGGCTGATGCTGAACCTGAACGCTTCGCCATTTCACATGGACAAGCAGCGTGAGCGCGAAGCCATGCTGGCCGAGCGCGCCGCCGAGGGGGCTATGCCGATTATCTATGTCAACCAGGTCGGTGGGCAGGATGAGCTGGTGTTTGATGGCGGTTCGGTTGCGGTTGATACGGACGGCCAGATTGCCTGTCGGGTGGCGCCCTTCTGCGAGGGGTTGTACCCGGTTGATGTGCAGTTTGACGATGCGCAGGTTCGCCTGCGTCAGGGCGCGCTGGCGGCAATGCCTGAGGTCGAAGCCAGTGTCTATCAGGCGCTGGTTACCGGGGTGCGTGACTACGTCAACAAGAACCGCTTCAAGGGTGTGGTTCTTGGCCTGTCTGGCGGTATCGATTCGGCTCTGACGCTGGCGGTTGCTGTCGACGCGCTCGGTGCCGAGCGGGTGGAGGCGGTAATGATGCCGTATCACTACACCTCCGGCATGAGTCTGGAAGATGCCGAGGCACAGGCGCGCACCATGCATGTGACCTACCGGGTGCTGCCGATCGCGCCGATGGTCGAAGCGTTTATGCAGACGCTGGAGCCGGTGTTTGAAGGGTTGCCGCGCGACACCACCGAAGAGAACCTACAGGCACGCTGTCGCGGCACGCTGCTGATGGCGCTGTCGAACAAGACTGGCTCGTTGGTACTGACTACTGGCAACAAAAGTGAGATGGCGGTGGGTTATGCCACGCTGTATGGCGATATGGCGGGTGGTTTTGATGTGCTCAAGGATGTACCCAAGACCCTGGTGTTCCGTCTGGCCGAATACCGCAACACGCTGGGCGCGGTCATACCGCAGCGGGTAATCGACCGTCCGCCGTCCGCCGAACTAGCGCCTGATCAGAAAGACGAAGACTCGCTGCCGCCGTATCCGGTGCTGGACGAGATTCTGCGTCTGTATATTGAACACGACCTGTCGGCCAGCGCCATCATTGCCGCCGGCTTTGACGAGGACCAGGTCAAGCGCGTGGTGCGCTTGGTGGACCTGAACGAATACAAACGCCGTCAGGCCGCGGTAGGGGCACGAGTAACCCAGCGTGGCTTCGGTCGTGATCGTCGTTACCCGATTACTTCAGGGTGGGCGATGGAGGACTAGCCGGTCGGCCGGCCTTGGGCCGGCAGCGGCAAGCTACAAGCTACAAGCTACAAGCCAAAAACCAAGAGCTACACCGCGCGGGTTTTACTTGCAGCTTGAGGCTTGCGGCTTGCAGCTGCCCCACAAAAAAGCCCGCCATGGCGAATGCCGTGGCGGGCTTTTTTGTGGGGCGAAGCTCAGTCGAGCAGGCCGAAGGTGATGCGGCTCCAGAAACTGCGGTGTGGCTCGCCAGTGGTGTTGGCGCGAATCTCGCGTGGCAGCGCAGCCACAGCGTCTTGATACTGACGCTCCATCTCGCGCTCCATCTGGGTCTGTGCCATCCGCGGCGGCGGAGCGGTAACAGCGTCGATGACGCCGACGGATGCAGCTTCCAGCCAGTCCATGTCGGCTACAGCGGGCTCGACGTGATGCTTGAACTTACCGTCGACCAGTGCTGGGTGTTCGGGGTAGTTGAGCTTCAGGGTTTCCAGCGCGCTGTCGGCCAGGTCGTGCATGGCAAGGCGGCTGTAACCCGCGACCATGAGGGCCAAGCCGTCTCCCACCGAGGGGGTCTGCTGGTAGTTTTCTACCACATAGCGGCCGCGGTTGGCGGCGGCCAGATAGGCGCCGCGCTTGAGATAGTAGTGGCCAACGTGCACGTCGTAGGCAGCCAGCAAATTACGCAGATAGATCATGCGTGCGCGGGCATCAGGGGCGTACTGGCTGTTCGGGTAGCGGTTGATCAACTGGGCGAAGTCGTTGAACGAGTCACGTGCCGCACCCGGATCGCGACGGGTCATGTCGAGCGGCAGGAAACGCTCAAGAATGCCCTGGTCACGGGTAAAGGATGCGAGGCCGCGAATGTAGTAGGCGTAGTCAACGTTCGGGTGGGTCGGGTGCAGACGGATGAAACTGTCGGCGGACGCCGTGGCAGCCTCCGGCTCGTAATTCTGATAGTAGGCGTAGATCAGTTCCAGCTGAGCCTGCTCGGCGTAGCGGCCGAACGGATAGCGAGCCTCAAGGGCGCGCAGGGTTTCGACTGCGGAACCGAAGTTTTCTGCGTCCAGATCGGTCTGGGCCTTGCGATACAGCTCCGACTCGCTGAGCGACTCGTCAATCACCGGTGCGTTAGAAGAGCACGCGGCCAGCAGTGCCAGTACTCCGACCAGCAGCAGATGTTTCATCGACATATCATGACATCCGAATGGTTGGCGTGCGCTGTTTCCAGTGCGGCCGTCCTGTTATAGTTTGGGCCTTTGCAGCCTTGTCCGGACTTCCCGGACCAGCCGTATTTAACCACAGCGTCCGGTCGATTCCAAAAGGGATTGCGGCCGGTTCCGGCGCACGACGCCTTCCAGTGAGTTCCCCATGTCAGATCGTATTCGTTTGTCCGCACAGGTCAGCCCGGAGTCGGGTGGTCAACGCCTAGACCAGGTGGCCGCCCAATTGTTCCCAGACTACTCCCGCTCTCGCCTGCAGGGCTGGATCAAGGATGGCAGCCTGCTGGTCGATGGTGAGCGCAAGCGCACCCGCGACATACTGCTGGGCGGCGAACAGCTGGAACTGGATGCCGAGCGTGAAGTGCAGGGCGAGTGGCAGGCCGAAGCCATCGATCTGGATATCATCTATGAAGACGACGCGCTGCTGGTAATCAACAAGCCCGCCGGTCTGGTCGTGCATCCAGCTGCCGGCCATCAAGACGGCACCCTGCTAAATGCCTTGCTGCATCATGCCCCTGAGCTGTCCAAGGTGCCGCGTGCCGGCATCGTCCACCGGCTCGATAAGGACACAACCGGTTTGATGGTGGTTGCCAAGACCATTGAGGCACAGACCGATCTGGTCGCCCAGCTGCAGGCGCGTACGGTCAGTCGTGAATACGAATGCGTGGTGGTCGGTGTGATGACCTCCGGCGGCAAGGTTGACCAGCCGATTGCTCGACACGGCACCCAGCGGCAGAAAATGGCGGTGGTCGCCGGCGGCAAGACGGCCATCAGTCATTACCGGGTGATCAATCGTTTCCGCGCGCACACCCACGTCAAGGTCAAGCTGGAGACGGGTCGCACGCACCAGATCCGGGTGCACATGAGCTACATCCACTTTCCGCTGGTCGGTGATCCGGTCTACGGCGGCCGTCTGCGTATTCCGCCGGGGGCCAGCCCGGAATTGATCAAGGAGCTGCGCGAGTTTCCGCGTCAGGCGCTGCATGCGCGCCGGCTTGAGCTGGAGCATCCGGCCGACGGCCGGCATATGAGCTGGCAAGTGCCCCTGCCGGAAGACATGCAGCATTTGCTGGCGCTACTGCGTGAGGACGGTGAGATCGGCGAATGAGCACCCTCTGGTTGACCGCCGGCTGGCCCGCGCCAGTCAATGTCCGCACCTGCATCACCACGCGTCTGGGTGGTTGCAGCCAGGGCGTATGGAAGGGATTCAACCTTGGCGATCATGTGGGGGACGACCCGGTCCATGTTGCGGCCAATCGCGCCGAGCTGGAACGCGTTCTGTGCTGCCGCCCGGCCTGGTTGACTCAGGTGCATGGCACCGAGGTGTGCAAGGCCAACCCTACCCAAGTGCTGGAGGCCGACGCCAGTTGGACGGATCAGCCGGGCATCGCCTGCACTATCATGACCGCCGACTGTCTACCCGCGTTGTTCTGTACCCGTGACGGGCAGCGCGTTGCGGCCGCGCACGCGGGTTGGCGCGGCCTGCTCGACGGAGTGCTGGAACAGACGGTCGCGACACTTGGCGGCTCGCCTGCTGACGTGCTGGTCTGGCTTGGTCCGGCCATCGGTCCGGCGGCGTTCGAAGTGGGCGCCGAGGTGCGCGATGCGTTCATCAAGGTTGATCCGCAGGCTGCTGCTGCGTTTGTGCCGTCCGAACGCGATGGCCACTGGTTGGCGGATATCTATCAACTGGCGCGCCAGCGCCTTGCAGCGTCAGATGTTACGTCGGTTTATGGTGGTGGCGAATGCACCTTTTCCGATGCCGAACGCTTCTATTCCTACCGTCGTGATGGGCAGACGGGGCGGCTTGCGTCCCTGATTTGGCTTACTGAGTGACAAAAAATTGACCCCAATCATCATGGGGTCACTTGAAAGCGCAATAATCGACCTCATAACTGTGTCATCGCAGATGAATACGCCCGCTTCGAACTGTTCGGCCGGGCTCAGACTAGAGGACTTTTATTCATGCGCATTGACCGTATGACCAGCAAGCTTCAGGTCGCCCTGTCCGACGCACAATCCATGGCCGTCGGCCGCGACCATTCCCAGATCGACCCGCTGCACCTGGTGCTGGCACTGATCGAGCAGCAGCACGGCTCAATCAAGCCGCTGCTGATGCAGGTCGGCTTCGATATCGCCGCCCTGCGCGCAGCCCTTAGCGAGGCCATCGATAAACTGGCGACCGTCAGCAATCCGACCGGTGACGTCAGCCTGTCCACCGAGCTGGCGCGGCTGCTCAACCAGGCTGACCGGCTGGCGCAGAAGCAGGGCGACCAATTCATCTCCAGCGAACTCGTGCTGTTGGCGGCGATGGACGACAACACCACTGCAGGCAAAATTCTGCTGGGGCAGGGCGTGTCCAAGAAGGCGCTGGAAAACGCCATCAACAACCTGCGCGGCGGCGAGTCGGTCAACGACCCGAATGCCGAAGAGTCACGTCAGGCGCTGGACAAGTACACCGTCGACCTGACCAAGCGGGCCGAAGAGGGCAAGCTGGACCCGGTGATCGGCCGTGACGACGAGATTCGCCGTACCGTGCAGGTGCTGCAGCGTCGTACCAAGAACAACCCGGTGCTCATCGGCGAGCCCGGCGTGGGCAAGACCGCCATTGTTGAGGGACTGGCCCAACGCATCGTCAACGGTGAAGTGCCGGATGGTCTGAAAGACAAGCGCCTGCTGTCACTCGATATGGGGGCGCTGATCGCCGGTGCCAAGTTCCGTGGCGAGTTTGAAGAGCGCCTGAAGGCGGTGCTGAACGAGCTCTCCAAGCAAGAAGGCCGCGTCATTCTGTTTATCGACGAGCTGCATACCATGGTTGGCGCTGGCAAGGCCGAAGGCTCCATGGATGCGGGCAACATGCTCAAGCCGGCGCTAGCGCGCGGCGAGCTGCACTGCGTCGGCGCAACCACACTGGACGAGTACCGTCAGTACATCGAAAAGGATGCCGCGCTGGAGCGCCGCTTCCAGAAGGTGCTGGTTGATGAGCCGTCGGAAGAGGACACCATCGCGATTCTGCGGGGCCTGAAGGAGCGCTACGAGCTGCACCACAAGATCACCATCACCGATGGCGCGATCATTGCCGCAGCCAAGCTGTCGCATCGCTACATCACCGACCGTCAGCTGCCGGACAAGGCCATCGACCTGATTGACGAAGCGGCCAGCCGTATTCGCATGGAGATCGACTCCAAGCCGGAAGCACTGGACCGTCTGGAGCGTCGCCTGATTCAGCTCAAGGTGGAACGCGAGGCGCTGAAGAAGGAAGACGACGACGCGGCGCTCAAGCGGCTGGAGAAGTTGAAGGACGATATCGCCAAGCTCGAGCGCGAGTACGCTGATCTGGAAGAAATCTGGAAGGCCGAGAAGGCTGATGTGCAGGGTTCTGCGCAGATTCAGGAGAAGATCGAGCAGGCCAAGGCTGAGCTGGATCAGGCCCGTCGCAAGGGCGATCTGAACCGCATGGCCGAGCTGCAGTACGGCGTGATCCCGGATCTGGAGCGCAGCCAGCAGATGGCCGAGCAGCACACCAAGCCGGAAAACCAGTTGCTGCGCAACAAGGTAACCGACGAGGAGATTGCCGAGGTCGTCTCCAAGTGGACCGGGATTCCGGTGGCCAAGATGCTCGAAGGCGAGCGCGACAAGCTGCTGCGTATGGAAGACGCCCTGCATAAGCGGGTTATCGGCCAGAACGAAGCGGTGGTGGCGGTTTCCAACGCGGTGCGCCGTTCGCGGGCCGGTCTGGCCGACCCGAACCGTCCCAGTGGCTCGTTCATGTTCCTTGGCCCGACCGGTGTCGGTAAAACCGAGCTGTGCAAGGCGCTGGCCGAGTTTCTGTTCGATACCGAAGACGCCATGGTGCGGATCGACATGTCCGAGTTCATGGAGAAGCATTCGGTGGCTCGTCTGATCGGTGCGCCTCCGGGCTATGTCGGCTATGAAGAAGGCGGTTATCTGACCGAAGCGGTACGTCGCAAGCCGTACTCGGTGATCCTGATGGATGAGGTCGAAAAGGCGCATCCGGATGTGTTCAACGTGCTGCTGCAGGTGCTGGAAGACGGCCGTCTGACCGACAGCCAGGGCCGCACCGTCGACTTCCGCAACACCGTGGTGGTGATGACCTCCAACCTGGGTTCCGCGCAGATTCAGGAACTGGTGGGTGATCGCGAGGCGCAGCATGCGGCGGTGATGGACGCCCTGACCCAGCACTTCCGGCCGGAGTTTATCAACCGGGTTGACGAGGTGGTCGTGTTCGAGCCGCTCGGCAAGGATCAGATCGCCGGTATCGCTGATATCCAGCTCAGCCGTTTGCGTCAGCGTCTGGCCGAACGCGAACTGGATCTGCAGCTCAGCGATGAGGCTCTGGAGAAGCTGATCTCGGTTGGCTACGACCCGGTGTATGGCGCGCGGCCGCTCAAGCGCGCGATCCAGCGCTGGATCGAAAACCCGCTGGCCCAGCGTATCCTGGCTGGCGACTTTGCCCCGGGCGTGACTATTCACGCCAAGGTCGAAGGCGACGAGTTTGTGTTTACGGCCTGATTGATATTGCGGCGATGAGAACCCCGCACGGGAAACCGTGCGGGGTTTTTTGTTGGCTTGCTGGTGTCGGTAGGTTTGGGGCAGCACTGCCACGGCATGCCGTGGCCCTGCAAATGGTGGCAGCTTGCACGGTCGATGGGTCCCCGTTGACGCGGGCGAGTAGCGCAGATTTATCGGGATAAAGAGTCGTAGGTTGTCTGAGGAGCATTGCGACGAGTTTTCGGGCGGCCGGCGAGGTCTCCCCGATAAATCGAGCAACGCAGCGAACCCGAAGGGCCGAGTAGTCGGGGTGGCCTAGGGGGGCAGGGGGAAATGGCCATGCATTTCCCCCTGTTCGCCGTCAGGGCGAAAAGCGACGTCGCAGAGACAAAAAAGCCCCGGGAAATCCCGAGGCCTTTTTAGTGCTATCGAACGCTTACAGCAACATCGTCCTAATATCCCCCAGCAATTCACCCAGACGCCTGGTGAACTGCGCGGCCGCTGCGCCGTTGATGGCGCGGTGGTCGTAGGACAGGGACAGTGGCAGCATCAGCTGCGGCTGGAAGCTGGCGCCATCCCAGACCGGCTGCATGGTGGCCTTGGAGACCCCAAGAATCGCCACTTCCGGGCTGTTGACGATCGGCGTGAAGTAGGTGCCGCCGATGTGACCCAGGCTGGAGATGGTAAAGCAGGCGCCCTGCATGGCGTCGGCTCCGAGCTTCTTGTTGCGCGCCTTGTCGGCCAGTTCTGCCGCTTCGGCTGCCAGCTGCAGCAGGCTCTTTTTGTCGACATCACGGATAACCGGCACCAGCAGGCCGTCCGGGGTGTCGACGGCGAAGCCGATGTGTACGTACTTCTTCTGAATCAGCTGCTTGCCATTGGCCGCCAGCGAGACATTGAAGTTCGGCTGCTCACGCAGCAGGTGGGCACAGGCCTTGAGCAGGAACGGCAGCACGGTCAGCTTGACGCCGGCCTTCTCGGCTGTCGCTTTCTGTTCCTTGCGGAAGGCTTCCAGCGCGCTGATATTGGCCAGGTCGAACTGGGTGACATGCGGCACGTTGAGCCAGCTGCGGTGCAGGTTGCTGGCGCCGACCTGCTGCAGGCGGGTCATGTCGACGGTTTCGATCTCGCCAAACCGGGAGAAGTCGACTTCCGGTACCGCAGGGATACCGCTGCCGCCAGCTGCGCCGGCTGGTGCTGCCTTGCGCTGTTGCATGACCGCCTGCACGTGCTTCTGCACATCTTCCTTGAGGATGCGCTCGCGCGGGCCAGTCGGCTTGACCTCGGTCAGGTCGATACCGAACTCGCGGGCCAGCATGCGCACGGCCGGGCCGGCGTGGACCTTGGCGCCTTCGCGGCTGGGGCCGCCGACCGGAGGTGGACTGGCCGGCTCTTCGCTGGCCTTGTCGCTGCTGGCAGCGGCGGGGGCCTGCTTGGCGTCACTCTGCTTGCTTTGCTGTTCAGCGGACTGCGACTCTGCCTTGGTCTCGCTGTCGCCGCCACTGACCTGCATCTGCATGATCACATCGCCGGTCTTGACGTCCTGTTCCAGCTTGACGTCGATCGACTCGATCACGCCAGAGAAGGGCGCGGGCAGCTCCATGCTCGCCTTGTCCGACTCCAGCACCAGCAGCGACTGGTCGGCTTCGACCTGATCGCCCTTGCTGACCAGAATCTCGATGACGCGGGCGCTGTCGGTGCCCAGATCCGGCACCTTGACGGCTTCGCTGCGGCTGCTGGCGCTGGCGGCAGGCTTGCTGTCTTCGGTTTTCGGCTCTTGCTTCTGCGCAGCCTCGGGCTCGGTTTTGGCGGGCTTTTCGTCGCTGTTGGCCTGCTTGGGTTGTTCGTCGCCCTCGACCTCCAGTTCGATCAGCGGGTCGCCTTCTTTCAGGCTGTCGCCCAGCTTGAACTTGATGGCTTTGACCTTGCCAGCCTTGGGCGAGGGGATTTCCATGCTTGCCTTGTCGGACTCGACAACGGCCAGCGATTGTTCGGCTTCTACCTGATCACCTTCCTTGATCAGAATTTCAATGACCTCGCCTTCACCACCGAGGTCGGGCACCTTGATGAGTTCACTCATGGTGTCGCTCCTCAGCAGTCCAGCGGGTTGGTTTTGTCAGCGTCCAGGCCAAAGGCCTTGAGCGCATCAGTCAGCACCTTGGGCTTGAGCTTGCCCTGTTCGACTAGCGCGCTGAGAGCGGTGTAGGCCACCCAGTAGCGATCTACTTCAAAGAAATAGCGCAGCTTGCGGCGGCTGTCGCTGCGGCCGAAGCCGTCGGTGCCGAGCACCTTGTAGGGTGCAGGAACCCACTGGCGAATCTGGTCGGCGTACAGCTTCATGTAGTCGGTAGCAGCGATGACCGGGCCTTGACGCTTGTCCAGACACTGCTCAACGAAGCTGGTCTTGGCCTTGCGGGTCGGGTGCAGACGGTTGTCGCGTTCGACCGCCAGACCGTCGCGGCGCAGCTCGTTGAAGCTGGTGACGCTCCAGATGTCGGCGCTGACGTCGAAGTCTTCCTTGAGAATAGCGGCGGCTTCGCGTACTTCGCGCAAAATGGTGCCGGAGCCCATCAGTTGCACGTGCAGGTCACCCGGCTTGCCGGTGGAGTCGAGCAGGTACATGCCACGCATGATGCCGTCTTCGACCCCTTTGCCCTTGGGCATGGCCGGTTGGGCGTAGGCTTCGTTCATGACGGTGAGGTAGTAGTAGACGTTCTCCTGCTCGTCCATCATGCGGCGCGCGCCTTCGCGGATGATCACCGCCAGCTCATAGCCGTAAGTCGGGTCATAGCTGCGGCAGTTGGGGATGGTTGACGCCAGCAAGTGGCTGTGACCGTCCTCGTGCTGCAGGCCCTCACCGTTTAGGGTGGTGCGGCCGGCGGTGCCGCCGATCAAGAAGCCCTTAGCGCGGCTGTCGCCGGCGGCCCAGGCCAGATCGCCGATACGCTGGAAGCCGAACATCGAATAGAAGATGTAGAACGGCAGCATTGGCTGGTTATGGGTGCTGTAAGCGGTACCGGCTGCAATCCAGCTGGACATGGCGCCAGCCTCGTTGATGCCTTCCTCGAGGATCTGGCCTTTCTTGTCCTCGCGGTAGAACATCACCTGATCCTTGTCGACCGGCTCATACAGCTGGCCGACTGAGGAGTAGATGCCGAGCTGGCGGAACATGCCTTCCATGCCGAAGGTGCGGGCTTCGTCCGGCACGATCGGCACGATGCGCGGGCCGAGTTCCTTGTCCTTGACCAGTTGTGACAGGATGCGCACGAAGGCCATGGTGGTCGAAATTTCGCGGTCGCCGGTGCCGTCCAGGATTGCTTTCAGGGTGTCTAGCGGCGGAACAGGAATGCGCTTGCTCTCGACGCGGCGCTGGGGCATGTAGCCGCCCAGGGCTTCGCGGCGGGCGTGCAGGTACTTGTATTCGGCGCTGCCTTCCTCGGGGCGGAAGAACGGCAGTTTCTCCAGTTCATCGTCGTTGACCGGGATGTCGAAGCGGTCGCGGAATTTCTTCAGACTCTCGATATCGACTTTCTTGGTGTTGTGCGCAGTGTTCTGGCCCTGGCCGGCGCCAGTGCCGTAGCCCTTGATGGTCTTGGCCAGAATGACCGATGGCTGGCCTTCATGGTTGACTGCGTCATGGTAGGCTGCATAGACCTTGTACGGGTCGTGGCCGCCACGGTTGAGCTTCCAGATTTCCTCGTCGGAGAGGTCCTTGACCATCTCCTGGAGTTCGGGGCGGGTGCCGAAGAAGTGCTCGCGCACGAACGCCCCGTCCTTGGCCTTGTAGTTCTGGTAGTCGCCGTCGACGGCTTCTTCCATGCGCTGCTGCAGCAGGCCGTTGTCGTCCTTGGCGAACAGCGGGTCCCACATGCGGCCCCAGATGACCTTGATGACGTTCCAGTCGGCCCCGCGGAAACTGCCTTCGAGTTCCTGGATGATCTTGCCGTTGCCGCGCACCGGGCCGTCCAGACGCTGCAGGTTACAGTTGATCACGAAGATCAGGTTGTCGAGCTTTTCGCGGCCGGCCAGGGAGATGGCGCCCAAGGTTTCCGGCTCATCGGTCTCACCGTCACCAACAAAGCACCAGACCTTCTGTTTGCCGGGTTCGATGTAGCCGCGGTGCTCCAGATACTTCATGAAGCGGGCCTGGTAGATGGCCTGAATCGGACCCAGACCCATGGATACGGTCGGGAACTGCCAGAAGTCAGGCATCAGCCACGGGTGCGGGTAGGAGGACAGGCCTTTGCCGTCGACCTCCTGGCGGAAATTTTCCATCTGCTCTTCGCTGATGCGGCCTTCCATGAAGGCGCGGGCGTAGATGCCGGGGGAGGCGTGACCCTGGAAGAACACCAGGTCGCCGCCGTGCTCCTCGGTTGGCGCCTTGAAGAAGTAGTTGAAGCCGATGTCGTACAGTGTCGCGCTGGAGGCGAAGGTGGAAATGTGGCCACCCAGGTCCGGGTCCTTCTGGTTGGTACGCATGACCATGGCCAGCGCATTCCAGCGTACCAGCGAGCGAATGCGGCGTTCCATGAACAGGTCGCCGGGCATGCGTGCTTCGTGGGTCACCGGAATGGTGTTGCGATACGGCGTGGTAATGGCGTAGGGCAGTGGTGTGCCAGTTCGACTGGCTAGCTCGCTGAGACGCGTCATCAGATAGTGCGCGCGGTCTTCACCCTCGTTGTCGAGGACGGACTCCAGCGCATCGAGCCATTCCTGGGTTTCGAGCGGATCAATATCGTCGTGCTTCATTATGGTCTCCAGACCTTGTGGGCCTTGCAAGTGCCGGAAGCGGTCGTCAGCCTGCCGATCAACGCGGTTGCGACCAAAGCTTGCCAAACACCTGTGGGTGTTGTGACAGGGTGGGGTGGAATTGGTTCTGTAGTTTTACTACATAAAATCGGCTTTATCCAGTCGCTTAATCGTCTAATTTGTAGTCGAACTACATTTAGACTATATGGTCATTCGCCACCGCTTCCCCGTCGGCAGCCGTCATGGCAAGCTGCTGTTTCGGTTCATGAACAGGATAGACCATGCCCTCCACACTGCCCTCGCTGCCATCCTCTCTTCAGGCACTCCGTGATCACCATTTGGCGCAGTGGCTTGCTGCTCTGGAGCTGGCCGGCCTTGCCGAGCGCAGGGCGGAGCTCGGTGAGGTTTTTGAAGCAGAGCTGGCGCAGGTGCTGGCGGCCAGTGACTTCGTGGCAGAACAGCTGCGCCGTGATCCTGCGCTGGCCTGGCGGCTGATCGAAGAGGGGCGTTTGACCCGGTCTTTGGCAGCGGGTGAGCTGCGGACACTGTTGCAGCAGGCGCTGGTCGATACCGGCAGCGAGGAGCAACTGGCACAGCGTCTGCGTCGTTTCCGCCAGTGGCAGCAGGTGCGCATTATCTGGCGTGACCTGACCCGCCGGGCCGCATTGCAGGAAACCACCCGGGACCTCTCGGATATGGCCGATGCCTGCATAGACGAGGCGTATCGGTGGTTGTCTCGGCTGTGCTGTACCAGCTTCGGTGAGCCGGTTAACGCCGAGGGTGTGCCACAGCACATGGTGGTGCTGGGGATGGGCAAGCTGGGCGCGGTCGAGCTTAACCTGTCGTCCGATATCGATCTGATCTTTGCCTATCCCGAGGCAGGGGAGACCCGCGGCGGACGTCGCAGCCTGTCGAATCAGGAGTTCTTTATTCGCCTTGGTCAGAAATTGATCAAGGCGCTGGATGCGCCGACGGTCGATGGCTTCGTGTTTCGCGTCGACATGCGCCTGCGCCCCTACGGAGACAGCGGTGCGCTGGTGTTCAGCTTTGATGCGCTGGAACAGTATTACCAGAGCCAGGGGCGTGACTGGGAACGCTACGCCATGATCAAGGCGCGGGTGGTGGCCGGTGACCAGGAGGCTGGTGCCGAGCTGCTGGCGATGCTGCGGCCGTTTGTCTATCGCCGTTATCTCGACTTTGCTGCCATTGATGCTCTGCGTTCCCTTAAGCAGATGATTCAGCGTGAGGTGCAGCGCAAGGGGCTGCAGGACAACGTCAAGCTTGGCTCCGGTGGTATTCGCGAGGTGGAGTTTATTGGTCAGGCGTTCCAGCTGATCCATGGTGGCCGCGATCGCAGCCTGCAACAGCGGCCGATTCTCGGTGTGCTGCAGACCTTGGCTGATAACAACTATCTGCCTGCCGAGGCGGTGCAGGAGCTGACGGATGCCTACTGCTTTCTGCGTGACACCGAACACGCCCTGCAGGCCATTGATGATCGGCAGACGCAGATGCTGCCGACCGACCCTCAGGGCCAGGCGCGCATCGCCTGGATGCTGGGTTTTGCCGACTGGGAAGCTTTTCGGCAGCGGCTGGATGCCGAACGCGGGCGAGTCGCTCGGCACTTTGCTGGAGTAATTGCGGATCCCGATGAGGATGAGGAAGAGCCGCTATCGGCGCAGAGCGACTGGGTGCCGGTGTGGGATGGCACGCTGGACGAGCCGCAGGTGCTGGAGCAACTGATCGCCGCCGGGTACGCCGATGCACCTGGCGCCTGGAAGCGGTTGCAGGATCTGCAGGGCTCGGCGCGGGTCCGCGCTATGCAGCGCGCTGGTCGCGAACGGCTGGACATTTTCATGCCGCGACTGCTGTCGATGGCCTGCGAACAGGACAATCCCGACCTGGCGTTGCAACGGGTGCTGCCCTTGGTCGAGGCGGTTGCACGTCGCTCCGCCTACCTGGTCTTGCTGACCGAAAATCCGGGTGCTCTGCGCGAACTGTTGGTGCTGTGCGCCGCCAGCCCCTGGATCGCCGAACAGATTGCCCGCTACCCGGTAGTGCTGGATGAGCTGCTGAACGCCGGACGACTGTACCGGCCGCCGGTCGCAGAGGAACTGGCCGACGAGCTGCGTCAGCAGTTGCTGCGTATCCCCGAGGACGACCTTGAGCAGCAGATGGAAACCCTGCGTTACTTCAAGCGTGCGCATGTGTTGCGCATTGCTGCCTCGGAAATCGCGGGCACCTTGCCGCTGATGAAGGTAAGTGATTACCTGACTTGGATGGCGGAGGCGATTCTGCAGCAGGTGCTGGTGTTGGCCTGGCGCGAGATGGTTGCCCGTCACGGCCGCCCGGCGCGAGCCGATGGTTCGCGCTGCGATCTGGATTTCATCATCGTTGGCTACGGCAAGGTCGGCGGCATCGAGCTTGGACACGGCTCCGATCTGGATCTGGTGTTTATCCACGACGGTGATCCGCAGGCCGATACCGACGGCGAGCGGCCTATCGAGGGCAGCAAGTTCTTTACCCGGCTGGGGCAGCGGGTGATTCACATGCTCAACACCCAGACCGTTTCCGGTGCATTGTACGAAGTGGACATGCGGCTGCGGCCGTCCGGCGATTCGGGGCTGCTGGTCAGCTCTCTGGCGTCGTTTTCGCGTTATCAGTTGGAAGAAGCCTGGACCTGGGAGCATCAGGCGCTGGTGCGGGCGCGCGCTTTGGTCGGCTGTGAACGACTCACCGAGCGCTTCCAGGCGTTGCGAGCACAGGTGTTGGGGCGTCAGCGCGACGAGCGACAACTGCTGCGCGAGGTCAGCGATATGCGCCAGAAGATGCGCGACAACCTCGGTACCAAGGCAACAAGGGCCGGTACAACCGAGGACGCCTTCACCGCGGCGCAATTGTTTGATCTCAAGCAGGACGCAGGTGGTATCGTTGACATCGAATTTATGGTGCAATATGCGGTTCTTGCCTGGTCGTGCCGGTACCCCGAATTACTGCGCTACACCGACAACATCAGGATTCTTGATGAGCTGCAAAACGCCGGTCTGATCGCCGGTGAGGATGTCACCAGCCTGCAGGAGGCTTACAAAGCCTACCGGGCTGCAGCTCATCGCCTGGCTCTACAGAATCAGCCGGGCAAAGTAAGCGGCGACCAGTTTCATGATTTCCGACACGGGGTCATCAAGCTCTGGCAGCAGGTGCTGCCTCCCCAGGAGCCGATCCCCGATACGCGGGTGTGATCGGCTAGGGCGCGCTCAGGCAGAAACCAAGAACGCAAGACTGATTGAATAGATACGTATGGAGCTGGCTGCTATGTCGATGGCCGATCGTGATGGTCTAATCTGGTTTGATGGTGAAATGATTCCCTGGCGTGAAGCCAATGTTCACGTGCTCACGCACTCGCTGCACTACGGCATGGGTGTTTTCGAAGGCGTCCGCGCCTACAAGACGCCGGATGGCACCGCCATCTTCCGTCTGGATGCGCACACTGATCGCTTGTTCGATTCTGCCCACATCATGGGTATGAAGATTCCCTTTACCAAGGAACAGCTGAACGAGGCGCAGCGCGCCGTGGTTCGCGAGAACAACCTGGAAACCGCTTATATTCGCCCGCTGGTATTTTACGGATCCGAAGGCATGGGCATCCGCGCTGACAACCTGAAGGTACATGTTGTCATCGCTGCGTGGCACTGGGGCGCCTATATGGGCGAAGAAGCGCTGGAACGCGGCATCAAGATCCGCACCAGTTCCTTTACCCGTCACCACGTCAACATCACCATGACGCGTGCCAAGGCCAGCGGTGCCTACATGAACTCCATGCTGGCGCTGCAGGAAGCGGTCTCCGCTGGTGCTGACGAAGCACTGTTGCTGGATCCGGAAGGCTATGTTGCCGAGGGTTCGGGTGAGAACGTGTTCATCGTTAAGAACGGCACTATCTACACCCCGGAAGTGACTGCCTGTCTGAACGGTATCACCCGTGCAACCGTGCTGGCGCTGGCGTCGAAGTTCAATATCCCGGTTGTCGAGAAGCGCATCACCCGTGACGAGGTCTACATCGCTGATGAAGCCTTCTTCACCGGCACCGCCGCTGAAGTCACGCCGATTCGCGAGCTGGACGGTCGTCAGATCGGTGCTGGTCGTCGCGGTCCGATCACTGAAAAACTGCAAAAGGCGTACTTCGATCTGGTCACTGGCCAGACCGCAGAGCACGCCGAATGGCGGACGCTGGTCGGTTGATAGCCGCAAGCGGCAAGCCTCACGCGGCAAGCAGTCATGCGCCGTTCGGGGTTTGTCGCTTGAAGCTTGACGCGTGAAGCTTATGAATATCCTGATTATCGGTCCCAGCTGGGTCGGCGACATGGTGATGGCGCAAACGCTGTTCACCTGCCTGAAGCAGCGACACGGTGACGACTGCATGATCGACGTGCTGGCTCCTGACTGGAGCCGGCCAATCCTCGAACGCATGCCGGAAGTGCGCAGCGCGCTGAGCTTTCCGCTCGGCCACGGCGCTCTGGAACTGGCTACCCGGCGGCGTATCGGCCGCAGCCTGGCGGGTCAGTACGACCAAGCCATTCTGCTGCCCAATTCTCTCAAGTCAGCGCTGGTTCCCTTCTTTGCTGATATCCCGTTGCGCACCGGTTGGCGTGGCGAGATGCGTTACGGTCTGCTCAATGACGTGCGCAAGCTGGACAAGGAAGCCTACCCGCTGATGATCGAGCGCTTTATGGCGTTGGCCTATGAGTCGGGCGCCGAGCTGCCGAAACCCTACCCACGCCCGTCGCTGCAGATTGATCCGGCATCGCGCGATGCGGCATTGGCGCATTTTGGCCTAGAACGTGATCGTCCGGTGCTGGCGCTGTGCCCGGGTGCCGAATTTGGCGAGGCCAAGCGCTGGCCGTCGGAGCACTATGCTGCCGTGGCCGAAGCGCGCATTCGGCAGGGCTGGCAGGTCTGGTTGTTTGGTTCGAAAAACGACCACGCCGTCGCGGAACAGATCCGTGGCCGGCTGATTCCGGGGCTGCGTGAAGAGTCGACCAACCTGTGTGGCGATACCAGTCTGGCCCAGGCGATTGACCTACTGTCGTGCGCTGACGCGGTGGTCAGTAATGACTCGGGGCTGATGCATGTGGCCGCGGCGCTGAATCGGCCGTTGGTGGCTGTCTACGGCTCGACCTCTCCCGGCTTTACTCCGCCGCTGGCTGACCAGGTAGAAATGGTGCGGCTGGGGCTGGATTGCAGCCCCTGCTTTGATCGGACTTGCCGGTTTGGTCATTACAACTGCCTGCGTGATCTGGCTCCTGCCCAGGTGGACGCAGCGCTGGATCGGCTGGTAGGCGATCTGCTGCCCGACCCGCAGGACAGTTGACCCTGATGCGGGTACTGCTGATCAAGACGTCCTCGCTCGGGGACGTCATTCATACTCTCCCGGCATTGACCGATGCTGCGCGCGCTATCCCAGGCATCCGTTTTGACTGGGTGGTGGAAGAGGGCTTTGCCGAAATTCCGTCCTGGCATCCGGCCGTGGAGAGTGTAATTCCGGTGGCCATTCGTCGTTGGCGCAAGAAGCCGTTTCAGGCAGTGCGCAGCGGTGAGTGGGGCAACTTCAAGCGCCGCCTGCGCGAGACCGACTATGACTTGGTGATCGATGCTCAGGGTCTGCTCAAGAGCGCCTGGCTGACCCGCTTTGCCAGCGCCGAGGTAGTGGGGCTGGACCGGGACTCGGCCCGTGAGCCGCTGGCCGCACGCTTCTATCAACGTCGGCTGCCGGTACCCTGGGGACAGCATGCGGTGGAGCGGACACGTCAGCTGTTTGCCCAGGCGCTTGGCTACACGCTGGAGGAAGGGCTGGGGGATTACGGCCTGGACCGCGCGGCATTGGGCGCCGAATCGGCTAGCACGCCTTACGTGGTGCTGTTGCACGGCACGACCTGGGTGACCAAGCACTGGCCCGAGCTGTATTGGCGGCAACTGACCGAGCGGCTGGTTGCCAGCGGGGTTGATGTGCGCCTGCCGTGGGGTAGTCTGGACGAACAGGCCCGTGCGCTGCGCATCGCCGAAGGGCTGGAAGGCGCGCTGGTATTGCCCCGTTTGCCCCTGCGTGATGTCGCCCGTCAGTTGGCCGGGGCTAGTGCCTGCGTGGCGGTGGATACCGGGCTTGGGCATCTGGCCGCGGCGCTGGATATACCGACCCTGTCGCTGTTCGGACCAACCAATCCGGGCTTTACCGGCGCCTACGGTCGTGCGCAGCAGCATCTGGCCAGCGACTTCGCCTGTGCCCCCTGTTTGCGCAAGCAATGTACCTATAAGCCGACCCCTGAGGATGCTCGCCGGTTCGACCTGACCCGCGAGCAACCACTGTGCTTTACTCGACTTGACCCCGACAGGGTCATGCAGCACCTGCGACCGCTGCTGTCCAACAAGAGAACCGTCTGATGCAGCTGGCTTTTGTGCTTTACAAGTATTTTCCCTTTGGCGGCTTGCAGCGTGACTTCATGCGCATCGCCAGGGTTTGTCAGGAGCGCGGACACAGCATTCGTGTCTATACCCTGATCTGGGAAGGCGATATTCCCGAGGGGTTTGAAGTGTTGGTGGCCCCCGTCAAAGCCCTGAGTAATCATCGCCGTAACGAGAAATTCACCGCCTGGGTCGAGGCCGACCTGGCCAAGCGCCCGGTCGATCGGGTGGTTGGCTTCAACAAGATGCCGGGGCTGGACGTTTACTATGCCGCCGATCCCTGCTTCGAAGACAAGGCGCAGACCCTGCGTAACCCGCTGTATCGCATCTCCAGCCGTTACCGCCACTTTGCCGAGTACGAGCGGGCGGTATTCTCGCCTGCTGGCAAGACGCAGATTCTGATGATCTCCGAGGTACAGCAGCCGCTGTTCACCAAACACTATAAAACCCCGCTGGATCGCTTCCATCTACTGCCGCCGGGCATCGCGCCAGATCGTCGGGCACCGGCCAACGCGGCTGATATTCGCGCCGAGTTCCGCGCTGAATTCGGTCTTGCGGACGATGACCTTCTGCTGGTGCAGATCGGCTCCGGGTTTATTACCAAGGGGGTCGACCGCTCCATTCGCGCGCTGGCGGCGCTGCCCGTCGAATTGCGTAAGCGCACCCGGCTGATGGTCATCGGCCAGGATGATCCGAGTACCTTCCAGCGCATTGCGCGCTCGCTGGCGGTGGAGGATCAGGTGGTCTTTATGAAGGGTCGCAGTGATATCCCCCGTTTCCTGCTGGGGGCGGACCTGCTGATTCATCCCGCCTATAACGAGAACACCGGCACTGTGCTGCTTGAAGCGCTGGTGGCCGGTTTGCCGGTGCTGGTGACCGACGTCTGCGGTTATGCCCACTACATCAGCGAGGCGGACTGTGGCCTGGTTGTGCCGTCACCGTTCAGGCAGGGCGAGCTGGATCTGATGTTGGCCGACATGCTGCGTAATCCGGTTCAGCGTCGGGAATGGCATGACAACGCGTTGCGCTATGCCGATCAGGCCGACCTATACAGCCTGCCGGAGCGGGCTGCCGATGTGATCCTGGGAGCTGGCGCGTGAGCAATACCCTGATTCTGCGCGAGCCGTTCCTTAGCCTGTGGGCCAATACAGATGCCTTCGATGCGGTCGAAGCGCTGCAGGGCGAGGTGTTTCGTGAGCTGGAAGCGCGCCGTACCCTGCGTACCGAAGTCGACGGCAAGGGCTATTTCGTCAAGATTCATCGTGGCGTCGGTTGGGGCGAGATTTTCAAGAACTGGTCCACCCTCAAATGCCCGGTGCTGGGCGCAGGTCAGGAGTGGCAGGCGATTCAAGCACTGACAGCTGCCGGCATTAATACCATGACGGCGGTGGCCTTTGGTGAGCGTGGCAGTAACCCTGCCGCGCAGCACTCGTTCATCATTACCGAAGAACTGGCGCCGACCATCAGCCTGGAAGATTATAGCCGTGACTGGCTGGATAAACCGCCGGCTCCGGGCATCAAGTGGGCGCTGATCCGTCGGGTGGCCGAGATGACCGCCGCCATGCACCGGGCTGGCGTCAATCATCGTGACTGCTATATCTGTCACTTCCTGCTGCATACCGACAAGCCGATGAGCGCACATGACTTCAAATTGTCGATCATTGATCTGCATCGTGCTCAAATTCGACCGACTGTGCCTCGGCGCTGGCGCGACAAGGACCTAGCCGGGCTGTACTTCTCGGCACTCGAGATCGGTCTTACCCAACGTGACAAGCTGCGCTTTCTGCGCGCCTATTTTGCGACTCCGCTGCGTGACACCTTGCGGCTAGAGGCGCCGCTGCTGGCCCTGCTTGAGCGCAAGGCGCAGAAGCTGCAGGCCCGTTTTGAGCGCAAGTACGCGCCGGGGGATGATGAATGAAGCGTTGGACCCTGAACCCCGAGTACGCCACCGGGGAGAGTGGTCGGCTGTTTGCCGATCTGGATACGGTGTTTGCGCTGGAGGGTGAAAAGATCACCCAGGACCCGCTCAGTACCGTGCATCGGATCTGGGTTGCTGACCGCTATTACTACGTTAAGCGCTACACCGGCGCGGGCAAGAACCTGCGCCGTTACCTTGGTCGACCGCGAATTCAGGCAGAGTGGGAAAATTTGCTGAACTTTCATGCCTGGGGCATCCCGTCGGCAACAGTCGTCGGGTTCGGGCAGGAGCGGCTTAATGGTGCATTCGTGCGCGGCGCGCTGATCACCGAGGAGTTGCCCGATACCTGTGATCTGGCGCGTATTGCTGCGCAGCGTGACGCACGCTTGCAGGATCGGGCATGGGTGGCGCATGTCTCACGCCAGGTCGCGTGGGCGACTCGGATGATGCACGATCAGGGCTTCACCCATAATGATCTGAAGTGGCGAAACCTGCTCGTCGACAATCAAGCGCTTGGAAATGTGTACTTTATCGACTGTCCTGGCGGCAGCTTCTGGTGGGGCCCCATGCTGAGCTACCGGATCATCAAGGATCTGGCCTGCCTCGACAAAATTGCCAAACACCACCTCAGCCGCAGCCAGCGGATGGCGTTCTTCAAGCTGTACCTTGGCAAGCAGCAGCTTGACAGCGCGGACCGCAAGCAGGCGCGCGCGATACTGAATTTCTTCAAGGGTCGAGAATGACACGTAACCCCTTTATTGCAGTCAACGCACGGGATGTGTTGTCCCGCCACGGGCTTGATAGCTTCGAAGCGCTCTGGGCGCTGAAGGTCGATGCTGTTGATGCACCAAATACTGGGCGTGGAGGGTGGAGTAGCGTTTACCGTCTGGAGCTGGAAGACGCTAATGGTCAGCAGCAGTGTTTCTTTCTGAAGCGGCAAGACAATCACCGCACCCGCACGCTGCATAGCCCCTTCGGCGAGCCTACCTTTGCTCGTGAATTTCGTGCGATTCAGGTCTATGCAAGACAAGGCATTCCGGCGCTGGAAGCGGCATTTTTTGGTCAGCGTAACGAGCGCGGTCACGCCCAGGCGGTGCTGCTGACGCGGGCCCTGGATGACTATGCGCCACTGGACGAGTGGTTTGAGCGCTGGAATCAGTTGTCTGCCAGTGAAATCCGTACGTTGATTCAGTCGGCTGCTGCGCTGGTGCGTGCGCTGCACAATGCCGACCGTATTCACAACTGCCTGTATCCGAAGCACGTATTTATCAAGCTGCATGGCGACGGTGCCGGGGCGCGTTTTATCGATCTGGAGAAAACCCGGCGGGCTATTTTTGGCCGGCGTGATCTGATCCGTGATTTGGAAACCCTGCATCGACGAAGCAAGGAGCCTACGCGCAGCCAGCGTTTGCGCTTCGTGTTGGCGTATATGGGCAAGAGTCGGGTTGATACCGAGGCTCGTACCTTTATCAGCGAATTGCTGCGCCGTACTGCGGGCAAGGGCAAAGGGCGATGAGTCTCAGCGCCGAGCTACGTAGTGCCGGGCGCGAGCCACCACTGCCGTTGATCCTGCCACTGGAGCAGGGTGAGACCCGGGTGGTGCGCTGGCTGCGAGTGTTGCCGGGCAAGCGGCTGGTGGGGCAGGTCGAAGCCGGTGGCCAGCAGCAGTTGCTTAAGCTGTTTATCGCTTCGGGCGCTGACCGTCACTGTGAGCGTGAGGCGTCAGGTATTCGTGCCCTGCAAACGCAGGGCATTGCCACGCCAGAGCTGCTGGGCGAGGGCGAGATAGAGGGAGGCGGCCGTTATTTGCTGAGTGCCTACCTCGGCGACGCCGAGACCCTGCAGCAGCGCTGGGAGGCTCTGCCCAGTCGGCAGCCCGGCGAGGCCGAGGCGCTCACTCTGCTTGGCCAAGCCCTCAGCCTGATTGGCACCATGCACCAACGTGGTCTGGTACAGACCGATTTGCACCTGGGCAACTTCCTGCTTCACGAAGCTCAGCTTTACGTCATTGATGGCGATGCGGTTGAGGCCTTGAGTCCTGGCGCTCCGGTTACTCCTGCACAAGCTGAAGACAACCTGGCGATCTTCTTTGCCCAGCTTGATCCCGAGTGGGATGAACTCTGCGAGCTGCTGCTGATCGGCTACCTGCAGCACAATCCGTTGGCGCTCAACCCTGATCGGCTGGCCGCGCAGATCAAGCGCGTTCGTCAGCGCAGGCTGGATGACTTTCTCGGCAAGGCTCTGCGTGATTGCACCCAGTTCTCTGTCAGACGCAGCTGGACGCGGTTTACTGCTGTCGTGCGCAGCGAGTTCCAGCGGTTGGCATCGCTGCTTGCTGCGCCTGACGAGGCTTTGGTCGCAGAGCCGCTGCTCAAAGACGGCGGTAGCAGCACAGTCGGTTGTGCCATAGTTGATGGCGATAGGGTGGTCATCAAACGCTACAACATTAAAGGCTTTGGCCACTGGCTAAAGCGCTTTTGGCGCCCGAGCAGAGCCTGGCACTCCTGGCTCGCCGCGCATCGGCTGCAGTTTCTCGGCATCCCCACTCCGGCACCGCTGGCCATGATTGAGCAGCGTTTCGGTCCGTTGCGGCGGCGGGCTTGGCTGGTCACTGAATACTGTTCCGGGGTCGACCTGCTGCGCCATCTCGGCGAAGATGGTCAAAGACTGCCGGACGATGCTACCGCCGCAGCGTTGCTCAGGCTGTTTACCCAACTTGTTCGGGCCAGAATAAGCCACGGTGACTTCAAGGCAACGAATCTGCTGTGGCTGGATGGGCGGGTTATTCTTATCGATCTGGACGCGATGCAGGCGCACACAGGTAATGCTGGCTGGCAGCGTGCCTGGCAGAAGGATCGACAACGGTTCATCCGTAACTGGCCAGCGGGAAGTCCGCTTGCTGGCTGGTTGGAAGAGCGCTTGCCGCGCTTGTAAATTTACTTTGATTTCAGAAAAGAGGACTACCGTGGGACTTACAGTACTTGGCCTTTCTGGCGCCTTGAGTCACGACCCATCTGCCGCCTTGTATGTTGACGGTAAACTGATTGCTGCCGTCGAAGAAGAGCGTTTTGTGCGTGACAAGCACGCCAAGAACCGTATGCCCTACGAGTCGGCCAAGTTCTGCCTGGAGCAGGCGGGTATCACACCGGCTGATGTCGATGTTGTCTGTATTCCGTTCGCACCGATCAGCCTGTTTGGTAGCAACGCCCGTTGGCACTACGCCAAGCGTTACTGGTACGCCCCTGATCGTTCTCTGGATGCGTTGCTGACTGGCAACCGCCGCTTCAAACGCTATCGCAAGAAGATTCTCTGGTGCCTGGAGCAGCTCGGCTTTGATGCCAAGAAGGTCCGTTTGGAACCAGTGGAACATCACCTGGCGCATGCATCCAGTGCCTATCACTGCTCGGGCTTTAACGAGAAGACCGCGATTCTCGGCATCGACGGCAAGGGCGAATACGCCACAACATTCTTCGGCTGGGGCGAAAACGGCAAGATCCACAAGATCAAGGAATTCTACGATCCGGATTCGCTGGGCGGTTTGTACGGCGCAATCACCGAATACCTCGGCTTTGAGATGCTCGACGGCGAGTTCAAGGTCATGGGTATGGCTCCCTATGGTGACGCCGCCAAGTACGATTTCTCCCGGCTGGCCAAGTTTGAAAATGGCGAGCTGATCATCAACACCGACTATGCCAACGTTATCGGCTTCCGTCGCTACAAGGAAAAGGGCAAGGGCTACTACTTCTCGCCCAAGCTGATCGAATGGCTGGGGCCGAAGCGTGAAGGCGACATCGCCGATGACCCCTACATTCATTACGCAGCGGCGATGCAGGCGCTGTTTGAAAAGCTGGCGCTGGAGATGATCGATTACTATCTCGGCGATATCCTGAAAGAAACCGGTCGGCTTGCCTTTGCTGGCGGTTGTGCGCTGAACGTGAAGCTCAACCAGCGCATCATCGCGCGTCCGGACGTTAAGGAGCTGTTTGTGCAGCCGGCTTCCGGTGACGCTGGCACCGCTGTGGGGGCCGCTGCCTTTATATCGGTCAAGAACGGCGTGCCGGTCGAAAAGATGGAGCACGTTTACCTCGGCCCGTCCTACAGCAATGAAGACATCATTGCGGCCTGTGCTCGACACCCGAACAAGCCCCAATGGCAAAAGATCGACGACGTGCCGCAAGAAATCGCCAAGGTGCTGGTTGAAGGCAATCCGGTTGCCTGGTTCCAGGGGCGCATGGAGTTTGGCCCCCGTGCACTGGGTGGTCGCTCAATCATCGGTTGTCCGAGTGTTGACGGTGTAGCTGACCGCATCAATGAACAGATCAAGTTCCGCGAGCGCTGGCGCCCGTTCTGTCCGTCTATGCTCGATACCGTAGCCCCGCAGATGCTGAGCGTTGATCACCCGTCGCCCTTCATGACGTTCACCTTCGATGTTAAGGAAGGCTGGGCCGAGCGTGTGCCCGAGGTCGTGCACGAGGACGGTACCGCGCGTGCCCAGGTGCTCAAGCGCGACTACAACCCGCGTTACTACGATCTGATGAAAGAGCTGGAGGTTATGACCGGCAACGGTGTGGTGCTCAATACTTCACTGAACCGCCGTGGTGAGCCGATGGTCTGTTCGCCCACCGACGCGCTGAACATGTTTTATGGGTCTGATCTGCAGTTCTTGATCATGGAAGATATTTTGGTTGTGAAAAATAAGGCTGATGCTCGCTGATGACAAATCAGGATGTCGTCTATTTCTCCAAAATGTTCCAGGCTGTTCCTGCGTTGGCGCAGGTTGAAAGGGTGCTTCCTGGAACATTTGTAAGTAATCGCCGCTCCACTCTCCGTGCGGCAAAGCGCATTTATCCCGATTTGGAGACAGCACGATATTCGAAATATCTCGGGCGGTTTTCCCGAGGGAATCGGATGCTGCAAGACGCGGGTGTGATCGTTACCGGTTCGCCCTATAAAGGGTTTCTCGCTCCGTATGCTGCGAAGAAATGTACTGTATTTCATGGGACATATACGCTACTGAGTCGAGAGGCACTGGAGCGCAATAGCCACTTTGATTTGCTTTGCATCATAGGGCCACGTATGCGTAGCATGATTGAGCGCTATGCTGGAGATATAGACTTGAACACGGTAGAAACTGGCTTTCTACCGTTTTGTGAGTTTCCGGACCGAACGGAGTTGTTTCGCTTAGAGATGCTGGGGCGCTTGGGCCTGAATAAGCAGTATAAAACGCTACTTTACACCCCAAGTAGGAGGGGGTACGGGTCCTGGGATAGCGTTGCGGAGCAGATTTTGATGACGGCACCGCGGGAGATGAATCTGATATTGCGGCCACACCCCAGCCAAGGGCTGACGCCGCGGCGAGCAGACAAACAATCCATACAGCGATTGTCATCCATTGCGAGAAAGCGCGGAAACGCGCTTATTGATTTGTCTGATTGGCCACTGTCATCGTATCTCGCGATTGCGGATGTGCTCGTGTCTGACGCGAACTCCCCTGCAGAAGAATCAATGTTTTATGATATTCCTTTGATCTTTACAGAGACAGAAGCCTTGGGCCGTAAGGCCGTTGTTGAAAATGGCAGAAAGGCGAAGCTAGATCAAGATCACATAGATATGCGCCTGTCACTTTTTGAGTCTGGAGTTTGTGCGGATGCAGCATCAGCACTTGATTTCACCAGTCTCGTAAGCGATGCACTGACGTCGTGTGATGTGTTTGCGAAAAAAAGGGATAACTATGCCAAGTGGGTTTTTGGTCATAGGGATCGACTTGCTAATGTCCGAGTTGTCGAGGCGATAAAGTCGTCATTTTTTAATTAGGTGCTATTGATATGTTTAACAACAAAACTATTCTGGTTACTGGTGGTACCGGTTCTTTCGGAAATACTTTTGTGCCGATGACGCTCGCAAAATATAATCCTAAGAAAATTATTATATTTTCAAGGGATGAGATGAAGCAGTGGGATATGGCCAAGAAGTTTGAAGATGATCCCCGTATCCGTTTTTTTATTGGTGATGTTCGTGATAAAGAGCGCCTCTATAGAGCGCTGGATGGTGTTGACTACGTGGTTCATGCGGCAGCCACCAAAATTGTACCTACCGCAGAGTACAATCCGTTTGAATGTGTAAAGACCAATATCAATGGTGCCATGAATCTTATTGATGCATGTATCGATAAGGGCGTAAAAGGCGTCGTCGCGCTATCCACCGATAAGGCGAGTAGCCCGATTAATTTGTATGGGGCGACAAAATTAGCGTCGGATAAGCTTTTTGTTTCAGGTAATTCGTATTCGGGGGAGCATGGCACCCGGTTCTCAGTCGTTCGGTACGGCAATGTCATGGGGTCGCGAGGGTCTGTTATTCCGTTCTTTATGTCCATCAAGGACAAAGGGGTTCTTCCGATTACGGACGAGCGTATGACGCGCTTCATGATCTCTCTGGAGGAGGGGGTGGAGCTTGTCTGGCACGCATTCCAAGATATGGAAGGCGGCGAGATATACGTCAAAAAGATTCCCTCAATGAAAGTTGTAGACCTGGCGAGAGTCGTCGCACCTGACGCGAAACAAGAGGTGGTCGGTATTCGTCCTGGCGAAAAGCTACACGAGCAAATGATCAGCGCTGAGGACTCTTACTATACGTATGAGTACGACGAGCACTTCAAAATTCTTCCGAGTATCCACCAGTGGGCGGCGTGTCCCCAGCGCATAAAGGACGGCAAGCTCGTTCCAGAAGGCTTTGTGTATTCAAGCGATAATAATTCGGAATGGATGTCCGACGCAGATTTGAAAAGCTGGATCGCTTTGAATGAAAGCAAAATCGGAAAGATATGATGATCCCATATGGACGGCAGGATATTCGACCCGCTGACATTGATGCTGTTGTCGAGGTTTTGAATTCTGATTATCTAACTCAAGGGCCGGCTGTTCCGCGTTTTGAACAGGCTATGGCAGAACGTGTTGGCGTGAGCCATGCGGTGGCTGTTAATAGTGCTACCTCGGCTCTGCATATTGCCTGTCTCGCATTGGGGTTGGGCAATGGCGATCTTATGTGGACTAGCCCGATAACGTTTGTTGCTTCCGCCAACTGTGGTCTTTATTGCGGCGCTGAAATCGACTTTGTTGATATTGACCCGGTCAGTTATAACTTGGACCCCGTTGCTCTCGAAGAAAAGCTGAGGGCTGCCAAAGTGGCAGGGAGGCTCCCAAAGGTAGTTGTTGTCGTCCACCTTTGTGGTCAGTCGGCAGACATGAAATCCATCAAAGCATTATCCGACGCATACGGGTTTCATCTCATCGAAGATGCATCTCACGCGGTCGGAGGAAAGTACGATGGCGGCTATGTCGGTAACTGCAGGTACAGCGATGTAACCGTTTTTAGCTTCCACCCGGTGAAGATTATTACTACTGGTGAAGGGGGGATGGCGTTGAGTAATGACAACGCCGTCGCCGAGCGGATGAGGCTTTTTGCCAGTCATGGCGTGACACGTAACACCGAGCAAATGACCAAGGAACCTGATGGGCCTTGGTATTATCAGCAAGTTGCGCTCGGCTTCAATTACCGTATGACAGACCTACAGGCGGCGCTCGGCTGTTCACAGTTAAGTCGGCTAGACGAGTATATTGTACGCCGACAATACCTTGCCGACAGGTACGATCACCTCTTGGGCGACACTCCTGTGGTGACGCCTGTGCGGTCTGTAGATGCTTCCTCGAGTTTTCACCTGTACGTCATTCGAGTCGCCCCTTCTCATCGCCAAGCGTTGTTTGAGCATCTTCGAGGGAAAGACATCGGAGTCAATGTCCACTATATTCCAGTCCACACTCAGCCCTACTATGAGGCTTTGGGATTCAAAAGTGGCGATTTCCCGGAAGCTGAGCGTTATTACCAAGAGGCTATTTCACTGCCTTTGTACCCTGGGCTTTCGGAGTCCGATCAGGACTACGTGGTTGCGACTCTGAAGGAGTTCTTTTCGTCATGAGGTTGGCGGTAATACCCGCTAGAGGCGGTAGCAAGCGCATTCCGCGGAAGAACTGCCGTCTGTTTTTTGGTAAGCCGATGATCGCTTGGAGTATTGAGGCGGCGCTGCAGTCTGGCTTGTTCGATCATGTTGTTGTGTCGACTGATGACGAGGAGATCGCGAGCATAGCGCGAGATTTTGGTGCTGATGTTCCGTTTTTTAGGTCGCCCGACTTATCAGGTGACCTTGTTGCTACCAGACCGGTTGTCAACGACGCCATACATCGTATTGGAGCGCTGTACGGTCCCCCCTCACAGGTCTGCTGTCTTTACGCAACGGCTCCATTTGTCACGCCTGAGGACTTGGTTGCGGCACATGCAATGATGGCGCAGGGTGGGGTCGAGTTCGTTTTTTCGGTCGCCAAGTATTCGTACCACATTCAGCGTGCTTTGAGGGTCAACTCGAAAGGGTTTGTTGAGATGTGCGAGCCTGAATACGCGGCCAGCCGTTCACAAGATCTGGAGGATAGATTCCACGACGCTGGCCAGTTCTATTGGGGGCGCGCAGATGCGTTTCTTTCCAACAAGAGTGCGTTGCGAGCCGCATCTTTGCCATATGTGATGCCTCGCGAGCGGGTGCAGGATATCGACACTCCCGAAGACTGGAGGTTTGCAGAACTGTTGTTTCGACTGCTCCATGAGCAGCATGATTAGTCCGCGGGTTGTGTTTCGGTGTGATGCCAGCTCCCAAATAGGGATGGGGCACATGATGAGGTGTAGGGGCTTAGCCGAGGCTTTGGTTGATCTCGGTGTCCGTGTGCTGATGTGTGGGCCCTCATTGGAAATGAAGAGCTCGTTAGATGACGTTCTGTTTGAGGAGTGGCTGCCTCGCCGGTGGCATTCAGAGCAGGAAGAAGCACGATTCCTGTCGCAGTTGCCTGCAGTAAAATCTGGCGCTTGGGTAGTGGTGGATGACTACAGGGCTGGTGCCGATTTTCAGCGACATCTGTACGCTCGTGGCGTCAAGCAATGCCATTTTGTTCCGCCAAGTGTCGAAGGTGTTCTTGCAGAGGTGGCAATTTGTACCAACCCTGCCGTTCTCGCCCTTGATTACTCGCGTTTGCTCACTGTGCCCGGCGGGGTGTTTTTGGCAGGCGCTGACTATGCGGTTCTGAGGCAGTCGTTCCAAAAGGTGGGGCCCGCGCGTCAGCGAAGGGAGCTGAATTGCTTACTGATGACGTTTGGCGGCGGCGATGATCGAGGTGCGGTTAAGCTTGCTGCTTCTGCTTTGGATGTGCCGTTCATGTCATCGCTCAATGTGATCATTGTTTCCGGGCAAGGTAACCCGCGAAACTCAAGTAATGCTGGGTTGCTTCGACGGCTACAGTACTTGAATGCTGAGTACGTCGTTCAGCCGGAAAATTTCGTCGACTTGTTAGGTAAGGCTGACTTGGCAGTAATGGCCGCAGGCACGACCTGTTATGAGGCGGCTAGGATGGGATTGCCGATGTTATTGTGCAGCATCGCGGATAATCAGGTCAGTCAAGGTGCGGCTTTCGAACGGCTGGGATGCGCCAAGTACTTGGGAGAGTTTGAACAGCTTGCTCCACAGGCGTTACAGGAAACTGTTATGCATCTCATGTCGGATCCGAGTCAGCTCGCAAGTATGAGTCTCTCTGCCAGTCGAGTGGTAGATGGTAACGGTGCTAAGCGCATAGCTGCTGTAATTTCGCAGCAGATGAGGTCAAGTTTATGAAGCGAGTAGTGATTCTTGGTGGGAATGGCGATGGCCTGGTTGCGGCAGAGGTGATACGAGACCTTGCCTTGGCAGGAGAGGCTGTTGAACTGTACGGTTTTTTGAATGACCACCAAGACGTTGGCAGTTTCATCGAGGGGTGGCCGGTCTTAGGTAGGACTTCTGACTGGCAATCGCTGGATGATGATGTGCTTTTTCATTTTTCATTGCTCAGTGTTGGGAAAATGAAAGAACGGTCCGAACTGATATCGAGTTTTGCCATCCCGCGAGAGCGAGTGATTAGCTTGATACATCCAACCGCGAAGGTCTCCTCTAGCTGTGAGGTGTCGGCCGGCGTGTTGATTACTGCGTATGCTGTGCTTCAGCCTGGTACGAAAGTGGGGTTCGGCTGCAGTATTCGATCCGGCGCCAATCTTGGGCACGATGTCGATGTTGGTGAGTTCTGCTATGTTGGCCCAAACGCCACACTATGTGGTTACGCCAAGCTTGGGAGCGGCTCTTACATCGCACCCAACGCGGTGGTGAGAGATAGAACCGAGGTGGGGGATTTTGCCGTTTTGGCAGCAGGCTCTGTGGCCTACAAACCGCTGCCTGAAGGCTCAACATGGATCGGAAACCCTGCCAGAAGGGCTGTCTAGAATGAGTTTTATAGAGAGTTTGGTACTAAAATTCAAAGGTGAAAGAGCCTATTTACACGGCACTGATATTTATCAGGCACTGTCCTCTGTTGCTGAGAAACAGGGCTGCGGACATGTAAAGAGAGTGGTGTTCAGGCGCGCTGCGATCAGGCAATTGGATGTTGTCGATCAGGCCCCAGTTGATCCTGCAGTTGTTGTGGCTCAGGCCGATATCGGTGGCTTCGAGAGCTGTTCTGCGTCTCGTAAGCTTTGGTTGATTGAGCGCGACGATGAAGTGTCTGAGCGCTACGGGTATCCTGAAGACCAGGTAGTTGCTGGTAGCGTCGTCAGCGAGCAAAAGAAAAGTATAACGAAGCACAGAAATAAAGAGTTTCTGCTTATCGAGGAAGTGGTTGCAATGCATAAAAAGCTTTGCAATGCGCTTTTTGGTTCCGGTAACTGGTTATTCTCTCAGCTTGACGTAGCTGAGCGGCTCGACGATGGGGCAGAAGAAATCCTGCTTGTGAATAAGAGCTGTCTTTCTGGTCGCTTGGTTGTTAGTGAGGTTTTTCTTGACCAAGAAAAGGTCGCTACCATACGTTTTGTCAGGAGTTGACATGATTGGAGTCAAGGCGGTTGCGTCCTACATTCCTGAGGCCTGCATCGACAACTTCGAACAGGCTTCACGGTTCGGTGAGCCAGAAAGTTTTGTTTCAAACAAGATAGGGGCTGAAAAGCTTCCGATTAAGTCTGATACGGAAGAAACGTCTGACTTGTGTGTTGGTGCGGTGCGTGCTTTGCAGAAGAAAGTACCGGGGTTTGATCTGAGCGCTATTGATGCTCTTGTTGTTGTCACGCAGAACGGTGATGGTGAGGGGCTCCCTCACACATCTGCCATCGTGCACGCTAAGCTCGGCCTCGGCCCGAGTGTCGCCGCCTTTGATATATCTCTTGGTTGCTCTGGCTATGTGTATGGGCTTCATGTATTGAAGGCGTTCATGGAGGGTATCGGGCTCGAAAACGGCTTGCTTTTGACTGCCGATCCTTACTCGAAAATTGTCGATAAGGATGATCGTAATACCGCGATGTTGTTTGGTGATGCTGCAACAGCAACGTGGATGGCACATGAGCCAGAGTGGCTATTGGGTAAGGCTGATTTCGGTACCGATGGCGCTGGAGCAGAGTTTTTGCGAACGGAAAAGGGCCGGCTGCATATGAATGGCCGGCAAATATTTAATTTTGCTTCCATGAATGTTCCACGCCAGTTAAAGAAGGTTCTGGCGGAGTCGGGTTACACCAGCGCTGACGTTGATGCTTATCTACTCCATCAGGGTAGCGCAGCGATTATCGAGTCGATTTCGCGGCGCTTTGGTGAGGATGCATCAAAGTTTGTCTTGGATATGGGCTCCACGGGGAATACCGTGTCATCCTCTGTCCCGCTGCTTCTTGAAAAAAACTGGGATAGGCCATGGCATCGCTTGGTGCTTTGTGGCTTTGGGGTTGGGTTGTCTTGGGCTACTACTCTACTAGAGCGGGCTGACGGATAACTGCTGGTGGTCGTGAAATTTTTGGAGTTTTTATGATTGATATCTCTACTATCGACGCAGCAATGAAGGCCGCTGCGATTGAAGGGTCGGCTTTTGATTTGAATCCGGAGGTGAGCCTTGCAGAGCAAGGCCTGGATAGCCTCGACTCGTTCAATTTGTTGTTGGAACTGCAGGACCTCACTGGTGTTTCTGTTTCCGATGACGAGGTCGAAAAGCTTTCGACGCTTTCTCGTATTATTGAGTTCTTCAACGCCGCGTCAGGTTCATAATGGAAATAGGTGACTCTATGTTTTCCGCTGCGCGCCCACCCTTTATCATTGCGGAGATGTCGGGCAATCACAACCAGTCGCTTGAGCGCGCATTTGAGATTGTCGATGCTGCTGCGGAGGCTGGTGCACATGCGATCAAGCTGCAGACATTTACAGCGGAGACCATGACGCTGGACGTTAAGGAGGGTGAGTTTAATATCTCTGATCCTAACTCCTTATGGGCTGGGCAAAATTTGTATGCTCTGTATCAGAAGGCGTGTACGCCTTGGGAATGGCACAAGCCGATCATGGATCGCGCAGCTGAGCGGGGAATGGTGTGCTTCAGCTCTCCTTTTGATGAAAGCGCGGTCGATTTTCTCGAGTCGCTTGATGTGCCGTGTTACAAGATAGCGTCGTTTGAGTGCATTGACTTGCCCTTGATCAAACGCGTGGCAGCCACAGGGAAGCCGGTAATCATCTCGACAGGCATGGCCAGTCTTTCCGAGATTAATGACGCGGTTGAGGCCGCTCGCTCTGCTGGTTGCCAAGAGCTGGTTTTACTCAAGTGTACCAGTACTTATCCTGCCTCTCCCTCGAATACCAACCTCAGAACAATCGCGCATATGCGCGACTTGTTTGGCTGTAATATCGGGCTTTCAGATCACACGATGGGTGTGGGCGCAGCTATCGCAGCCGTTGCCATGGGAGCGACTGTCATAGAGAAGCACTTTACTTTGAGTCGTGCTGACGGAGGTGTTGACTCTGCCTTTTCACTTGAGCCGGCGGAGTTGAAGACGCTTGTAGAAGAAACGGCTCGCGCATGGGAAGCCTTGGGGAGCATTAAATACGGACCGACAGATGCAGAGAAAGTTGCTGTTACACGGCGGCGTTCACTGTACATCGGTGAGGATATGAAGGCTGGGGACGTGTTTACCGCAGATAACTTGCGGCGAATTCGACCGGGGCATGGTCTGCCGCCGAAGTACTACGAAACGCTGCTGGGTCGGCGAATATCGAAAGACGCCGCGAAAGGGACTCCTGTTGAGTGGTCTCTTCTGCTGTAATTTATCTGAAAGGCGCTTGGCCGGGGGAATAAACACCTAGGCCAGGTGCAGGCTTATCACTTGGGCCGAATGCTGTTCTCTTTGTGGGTGATGTAAACGCTGTTATCTGGAATATCTTTGTTTACGAAGCTCATGGCGCGAATATTGACGTTATTGCCTATTCGTAGGCCGTCTCCGATGATGCCGCTGTTAGCACCGATGGAAACGCTATCGTCGATGCTGATCCCTTTACTCCCGGGCTTTGAGCTGCTAATGGTTGTACATTGGCGTATTGAGCAGTTCTTCACCCTATTTCAGAATAGTGTCGGGCTCAACGCGCGGCTGGTATTAGGTGGTTGTATATGGATATAGAGATATCAAAGTTTGAGCTGTTTGAAATGATCAAGCGGCAGCTTTTTAATTTGTTTGTTTTTAGCGAGGATGAGGCCCCTGTGTTGGAGCAGTCTGTTGAGGCTGCCTTGGAAAAGTGCGCGACTTGCTTTGAGGGTAGTAGTAATAAGTACTACCGTAAGGACGGTGTTGTGTACTTCAACCCATTTCACTCTGGGCAGTACTCTATATTTCTCTACTACCTTTCCAGACAGGTCTTTCTGGTTTCTAAGGGCTGCAATACGCTGTCAGATCGAATCTATTACCTGAACAAGTGCTTGAACGGACTTGACCTTTACTATGAGGTCGAAATGCCCAGCGTATTCTTTCTGGATCATCCTGTGGGCAGCGTTATGGGACGAGCCGTGTATGGTGAGCGATTTTCATTTTCGCAGAACTGCACGGTAGGGAATAACAAGGGTATTTTCCCGGTATTTGGCGAAAATGTTGCTATGAAGTCCGGAGCCAAGGTATTGGGTAAGTGCGTGGTAGGAGATAACGTTATATTTTCAGCAAACTCTTACGTCAAGGACACGGATATTCCTGGGGGGACGATCGTTTTTGGTAGCTCGCCAGGCTTGGTGATCAAGCGGGCAAGCGAAGACTACTTTGTACGCAAGGGGTAAGTTTGGATAAACGGTTACTTTTTTGTCAAATCAGTGACCTAGGCTGATGTGCATTACACTTCAAGATTACTAGGGGCTATTCAGGGTGGCCTCAATGACCAAGTGCAACACCTAATGTAAGGTGTTGCCATGTCAAATCACTATACACATTTACGCATCGAGGACCGCGCCACCTTGATGCTTATGCGCCGATCCGACCATAGCCTTCGAGCAATCGTCAGCGCGCTCGGCAGGTCGCTCAGCACCCTTACCGAGAGCTTAGACATAATCGTCAGGACGACAGATCCCAGGCCATTGGGAAAGCGACTTGATCATGGGGGCTGGCAGCTGTTCAGCGGTAGCAACAATGGTTGAGCGTACTAGCCGTTTTGTGATCCTGGCGAAGCTTGATGCACCTAAAGCTGATGCCGCGCTGGAGGCGATGACCCGGGAGCTTACACGGATGGCACCAACACTGTTGAAAGCTATGATGCACGACCAAGGTAGCGAAATGGCACGCCATGCAGAGCTTTCCGCCCGCACCGGGATGAACATTTACTTCGCAGGCCCGCACAGCCGTTGGCAGCGTGGAAGCAGTGAGAATACCAACGGCCTGCTGCGGTAGTATCTTCCCGAAGGTAATGACTTGTCGCTGGTGAGCCAGGAACGTCTGGACGAGATAGCAGGGCTGCTCAATACTCGACCCAGGCAAACGCTGGCCTGGAAACTCCCTGTAGAGGTGCTGGTTGAATACCTCCAGCTGCAGGCCACTACCCAACTGGGTTCAATTCACTGATGTTGCACTTGGAACTCGAGGCGGCCCCTTTGGCTCGGGCAACATAACACTCAAGCCAGGTGCAGGCTTATCACTTGGGCCGAATGCTGTTCTCTTTGTGGGTGATGTAAACGCTGTTATCTGGAATATCTTTGTTTACGAAGCTCATGGCGCCAATATTGACGTTATTGCCTATTCGTAGGTCGTCTCCGATGATGCAGCTGTTAGCGCCGATGGAAACGCTGTCGCCAATGCTGATCCCTTTACTCCCGGGCCTTGAGCTGCCAATGGTTGTGCATTGGCGTATTGAGCAGTTCTTCCCCATTCTTAAGCCGGAGAACACGACAATAGCCGTCGGGTGTCCGAGCCAGAGTCCCTTGTCGATTTCGGCGCCGAGAGTGATTTCGACGCCGAACTTTCTCACGAGGGACTTGTTGATTCGCTTTCCCCAGGATTTCACTGTCCGGTTTTTCTTGTTGTATAGGTATTGGGAAAGGCGCAGCCAAAAGAGACAGTTGTGCGGATTGCTGCGGTTCACCCGGCGAAGGATCTTTAGCCAGGAAAACTTCTTGTCTTCGCCAAGCAATTCAGCATGCCAAAATTCTTTAAGTTCAGCGAAATTGTTAAGCATGAGCTTCTATCTCGTTCAGTGGTGTTCGCGTAGCAAGTCTCGAGCTGCGGGGATGGCCAAGGAAAAGTCACTGTCATACCGTAGCAGGTGGCGATAATTGCGTTTGCGCATGTTGCGGTTGAGCGACTTGCCCAAGCAACGCAGGTCTGAGATGTCGATCAGACCGAGCTGGCCATCAGGTGTGAGCACGATATTGCCGAGGTGCAAGGAGCGAAAATAGACACCCTTGTCGTGCAGTGAGGTTATAAAGGAAGCCAGTTGCGCGAATAGGTGTTGCTGATCCAGCGAGGGGTCAGTCTTGAGCAGGCTACGCAGAGTTTCGCCAGCAAGAGGTTGGTAGTGAACCACGCTTCGGTAAGGGTTCAGCAGCTTGTAGGTGGAAATTACCTGCGGGCAGGGAACGTCAAGCTTGCGCAGCGCAGCAGCGTTAGCTGCAAAGCGTTCGGCAGGCGGGAAGAACAGCGTCTTCGAGAACCAGCTCTTGCGGCGAAAAAGCTTGAGCATGGTGCCGTCGGTCAGTAACAGCACCTTTTCTCCGTAGCGATCCTTTTCAAGAACGCGTGCATCCAGGCGCCACGACTCAAACTGCTCTTCACTTAGTAGCTGCATCATGCTTTTCCAGCTGAAAAACCCGAATTCTATCGTACTTTCAGCTCGCAAGCTTTGCTTCTCGGAGCTTGTGGTAGACTGCAGCGCACTCGTTTTACCTACTGAAGGTCACATGACTGACGCTGCCAAAGAAAGCTTTGCCCGCTCGAGCGTGCGCATATACGCGCGCCTGCTTGGCTACGTAAAACCCTATTGGAAGGCCTTTGCCTTGAGCATCATTGGCTTCGCGGTCTTTGCCTCCGCTCAGCCGGCGATGGCCTGGATGCTGAAGTATTTTGTCGATGGACTGCAGAGCGGTGAGAACGCGATGTTCCTCGGTGTACCGCTGATTTGGGGGTTTCCTGCGTTCATTGTTGGGATTGCCTTCTATCAGGGGGTCGGCTCCTATCTGGGTAATTACTTCATCGCCAAGGTCTCGCTGGGTGTGGTACACGACCTGCGCATCGCGTTGTTCAACAATCTGCTGACGCTGCCCAATCGTTACTTTGATCAGCACAACTCGGGCCATCTTGTTTCCCGCATTACCTTCAATGTCACCATGGTGACAGGCGCGGCTACTGACGCAATCAAGGTGGTGTTTCGGGAAGGGATGACGGTGATCTTTCTGTTCGCCTATCTGTTGTGGATGAACTGGATGTTGACGCTGGTTCTGATCGCAATTCTTCCGGTTATCGGCTTGATGGTCACCAGCGCAAGCAAGAAATTTCGCAAGCAAAGCAAGAAGATCCAGACCGCGATGGGGGATGTGACCCACGTGACGTCCGAAACGATCTCCGGCTTCCGGGTGGTGCGCAGCTTCGGTGGCGAGCGTTATGAGTCTGACCGATTTCTCAAGGCCAGCACTGAAAACCGACAGCGCGGCCTGAAGATGGTGCGCACGGGGGCGGTGTTCACGCCGTCACTGCAACTGGTGACTTACAGTGCGATGGCCACCGTGATGTTCCTCGTGCTGTTTCTGCGTGGCGATGCAACTGCGGGTGACCTGGTTGCGTACATTACGGCGGCTGGCCTGTTGCCAAAGCCGATCCGTCAGCTGTCCGAAGTCAGCGCCAACATTCAGAAGGGGATTGCGGCCGCCGAGAGCGTGTTCGAGCAACTGGACGAAGCCCCTGAAGTGGATACTGGCCACCAGGATATCGGGCGGGCACAGGGGCGTATTGAAGTGCGCAATCTGTCATTCAGTTATCCGGATACTGATAAACCGGTGCTCAGGGATATCAGCTTCAGTGTCGAGCCCGGTCAGATGGTCGCGCTGGTTGGCCGGTCAGGCAGTGGCAAGTCGACGCTGGCTAACCTGATCCCGCGTTTCTACCATCACTCGGAGGGGGACATCCTGCTTGATGGTACGCCCATTCAGGATATTACCCTGCGCAGCCTGCGTCGCCAGATTGCTCTGGTGAGCCAGAATGTCACCCTGTTCAATGACACCGTCGCCAACAATATTGCCTATGGCGATCTGGCAGACGCTCCGCGTGAGGCCGTGGTTTCCGCAGCGCAAGCAGCGTATGCCAAGGAGTTTATCGAAGTAATGCCTCAGGGATTTGACACCCTGGTGGGCGAGAACGGCGTGCTGCTGTCCGGTGGCCAGCGCCAGCGCCTGGCGATTGCCCGTGCCCTGCTCAAGGATGCGCCGGTGCTGATTCTCGATGAGGCGACCTCGGCGCTAGACACCGAGTCCGAGCGTCATATTCAGGGCGCACTGGATCATGTGATGGAGGGGCGGACTACGCTGGTGATCGCGCACCGTCTTTCGACCATCGAAAAGGCGGATGTCATCATGGTCATGGATCAGGGTCAGATCGTTGAACGCGGGACCCACAGCGAGCTGCTGGCGCTCAACGGTTATTACGCTCGGCTGCACAGTATGCAGTTCGAGGAAGAGAGTGACGAACAACACTAATTTCTGCGTGCGCTTCGGCGCGCGTTGCTGAAACAGGTAGGCGAAACAATGAAACTGAGCATGCCCCGATTTGATTCTGCGCCGGTTCTGGTGGTGGGGGACGTCATGCTGGATCGCTACTGGCATGGGCCGACCAATCGCATTTCGCCGGAGGCGCCGGTACCGGTAGTCAAGGTCGACCAGATTGAAGACCGCCCTGGTGGGGCGGGTAACGTGGCGCTGAATATCGCCGCGTTGGGCGCGCCGGCCTGGCTGGTTGGTGTCACCGGCAAGGATGAAGCTGCCCACAGTTTGCAGCAACGTCTCAATGCCGCAGGTGTTTACTGCGATTTCCAGCAGCACGAGACGCTGCCAACCATTACCAAACTACGGGTCATGAGCCGTCATCAGCAGCTCATTCGTCTGGATTTTGAAGAGCGTTTCGAGACTGACGCCGACGCCTTGCTGGCATCGGTCAGCGGCCTGCTGGATCGGGTTCGCGTGATGATTTTGTCAGACTACGGCAAGGGCGCGCTGGTTAACCATCAGGCGCTGATCGCTGCGGCACGTGAGCGTGGTGTCCCGGTGCTGGCTGACCCCAAAGGTAGCGATTTTTCGATCTACCGGGGCGCAAGCCTGATCACTCCGAACCTATCCGAGTTTGAGGCGGTCGTCGGTCATTGCGCCAGCGAACAGGAACTGGTTGAAAAAGGTCTGGCTCTGATAGATGAGCTGGAGCTGGAAGCGCTGCTGGTCACCCGTAGCGAGCAAGGTATGACCCTGCTGCGTAAGGGTGAAGGTGCACTGCATCTGCCGGCGCGCGCGCGGGAAGTGTTTGACGTGACCGGGGCTGGCGATACGGTGATTTCTACTCTGGCCGCAGGCCTTGCGGCGGGCGAGGACCTGCCGCTGGCGGTCGCGCTGGCGAACCTGGCTGCAGGTATCGTGGTCGGCAAGCTGGGGACAGCAGCGATCAGTGCTCCAGAGCTGCGCCGTGCGGTGCAGCAGGAGCAGGGCAGTGGTCGCGGTGTGCTGGGTGTCGAACAACTGTTGCAGGCGCTTGAAGATGCCCGCGCCCACGGCGAAAAGGTCGTCTTTACCAATGGTTGCTTCGACATCATCCACGCGGGACACGTCGGCTATCTGGAAGAAGCACGCTCACTGGGAGACCGGTTGATTGTGGCGATCAACGATGATGCTTCGGTTACTCGTCTGAAGGGGCCAGGGCGCCCGATTAACAGCGTTGAGCGGCGGATGACAGTACTGGCCGGTCTCGGTGCCGTTGACTGGGTGATCAGCTTCAGCGAAGACACACCCGAGCGTCTGCTGGAACAGGTCAAACCGGATGTGCTGGTCAAGGGCGGTGACTACAGCGTTGATCAGGTGGTCGGCGGGCAGATCGTGCAGGCCTACGGTGGTGAAGTGAAGGTGCTCAACTTTGTCGAGAGCTGCTCGACCACTGCCATTGTTGAGAAAATCCGCGAGCGCGGGGAAGGTTAAGCCTCCCGCGCCTGGATTGGGCGCTGTCAGTCTCGTGCCAGGCCTTGTTGCAGCGGGCAATTAGCTGCGGCCACCAGCCAGCCCTGCTGAGGCGCAAAGGCCTCACTGAGTAGCAGTCCGGCAGCCGGTTGTGCAACCAGCTCTCCGCGCTGCAGGTGATACAGCTCGCCCGTCGGCTCGGCATCCCGGTATTCAGCAAGGAACAGTTCAGGGCGCTGATGATCCATGCGGGCGATTAACTCGCCGCTGTCCTGATCGAGAAATTCGTCGGCGTGCAGCAGCGACGGGCTTTCAATGTCCTCCGGCAGGGTCAGTTCCATCCGGTAGACCAGTTGCAGCGAGCTGGTAGGCAAATGCACATACGCACGTGGCCGCTCCAGCAGGTTCAGTTCTCGACACAGCAATGGCCGCGCGTTGCCGGACCGGGTGGTCAGTGTAAAGTGGCGTTCCTCGTCCCGTATCAGGCTATCGGCGTAGGGCTCGGGCAGCCAGGTGTCCTGATAACGACCTTGCAGCCAGCCAGCGCTGCCCTCTATCAGCAGCTCTTCGGCAATTTCGGTCATTACGGTCAGCAGGGGGACGCGCAGTTCGTGTGAGGGTACGTAGCCGGACAGTAGCTTGAGCACTTGGTCGCCGTGGTCCGGGCGATCCTGGCGCACCAGCAAGCGGAAGTCGCGTTGTTGCCAGTGCAGACGGATGTCGACGGAAACGCCGAGGTTGGCCAGGGTAGTCTGAAATTGATGCGGGTCCTCCAGCTGCAGTGGTTTTCGCAACTGTTGCATCTGGTCAAAGCTCAGCGGGCTGCCGACCGGCTCGTAGCGCAGGACCTCGGGGCTGGCGGTAACCGCAATGGCCTGGGTCTTGAATGCAACGGGATTCTTCCGAGCGACAATCTGAGTCATGCCTTACTCCATGCTGGACAGTACCGACAGTGCTGCGCTGACATTCTGCGCAAGGTGTTTGGGTGTAATGGTGCCGATAATGGCGCTGGTGACCCCGGGGTGGCCGAGCACCAGTTCCAGGCTCTTGCGCACCGGGTCCTCGCCATCGAGGCAGAGGTGCCCGCTGGCCAGCGCCTTTTTGATCAGGATGCCCTTGTTGTGTTGCAGGGCGAAGTCGAGCACTGCGCGTTCGCTCTGCTCGCGCAAATTGTAGGTCACCATGGCGCAGTCACCTTGCTGGAGGGCGCGGAGGCCGCCTTCAACGGTCTTGCCGGAGAAGCCGTAAGCGAGAATCAGGCCTTCGCGCTTGAGCTGGTCCAGTGTCGGGTAGACGTCCTGTTCCAGTACCTCGAGATCGTTACCGTCGGAATGCACCAGCACCAGTTCCAGCCGATCGGTGTCCAGCCGCCGCAATGAGCGCTCGACGGACTGGCGGGTGTGCCTCGCCGAGAAGTCGAAGCGAGACTCACCGTTCTCAAACTCTTCACCCACCTTGCTGCAGATGACCCAGTTGTCGCGCTGGCCTTTCAGCAGCGGGCCGAGGCGTTCTTCGCTGGTCCCATAGGCCGGGGCGGTATCGAGCAGGTTGATTCCCAGATCGCGAGCCTGCGCGAGGAGGTTCAGGACGGCAGCATCGTCGGGCAGCTCGAAACCACTGGGGTATTTGACCCCCTGATTGCGACCGATCTTGACTGTGCCGAGCCCCAGCGGCGAAAGGCGCAGTCCGGTATCGCCCAGTGAGCGGTAGTAGGGTTGCAGATTGTTCATCGGAAACAGACATCCCAAAGCGGTTCGGCTACTCGCGGACGGGGCAGGTCTGCGGTGGTTGCCTGACTCAATGCCGGTGCAACCTGCTGGCGTTGCAGCTCCTGAATCATCAGATCGCTCAGGTTGGGTGCCAGTGCCAGCTTGGTAGGCCAACTGATCAGCGCGTTGCGTACCGGCTGAACGTAGGCGTTATCAGGCCGTACCAAGCCGCTCTGGGCAGGTTCGGCGCGGTTGACCGGTAAGGTGGTCCACTGACATTCGCTCAGGTCGATCCACGGCAGCAACTCCCCGAGTTCGCGGCGGGCCTGTTCAATCAGTTGATCCGGTGCCTGATTGACTCCCTGCTCGGCCAGCTCGCCGCCCAGATACCAGCACCACTGGCCATCTTCGCAGGGATGGGTGGTGACCGTCAGGCGGGGTTTCGGGCTGGCACCCAGGCAGTGTGCATAGAGCGGAGGCAGGTCTGTGCCCTTGACCAGGACCATCTGCAGTGGGCGGCGCTGCATGGCTGGTTCTTTGACGCCCCAGTCCTGCAACAGCGCTTCGGTACCCTCACCGGCTGTCAGCACGTAACGGCGGGCCTGAATGCGGGTATTGGCCAGTTGCACGCCGGCGATGTCGCCATTGTCGTCACGCAGGATGTGCGGGTTGTTGTCGCTGAGCAGGCTGTCGCCAGCCAGCTCGGCCAGGCGCCGGATGACGTCAGGCACATCCAGCACCAGCTCGCCAAGTTGATAGACTTTGCCCTTGAAGCCGGGATCGTTGAAAACGGTGGGTAACGCCTTGCCCTTGAGCTGATCAACCCGGCCGCGCAGCGCCTTGCTGGCGAAAAAACCGGCCAAATTACTGATCAGGCTGCCCGGCGACCACAGATAGTGATGCTGTGAGAGAACGCGCACGCCGCTGAGGTCGAGCTCGCCGGTGCCGGCGAGACAGTCGCGCCAGCGGGAAGGCATATCGGCAATCGCTTCGGTTGCTGCATTGAGCTTGCCGCCCAGCGCGTACTTGATGCCACCATGAATGATGCCCTGGGATTTGACACTTTGGCCGCCGCCTAGGGCGCCGCGCTCTACCAGTAAGGTCGAGTAACCAGCCTTGCGCAGGCGGGCGTTGAGCCATAGCCCGGCGATGCCGCCGCCAATGATGCAGATATCGGTGTCCAGGGTTGTACTCATGTTCTCCCACAGCTCAGGTCAAAAAGGGCCTCTAGTATAGTCATTGCCGGCGCTGCGGGTCACATCTGTTACCCTATGGAAGTGCTGATGAACCCTACACGGACTCTGCGAGTGCTCAAGCGTGGAGATGCACGGCGCGCTGTTTGCCAATAGTGGTTCTATTGGCAAACAGCGCAACGCAGTCAGATGTATGCTTGAGCGCTAGCCCAGCGCTGCCTCAGTGCAGTCCCTACCGGACGCCTTGCTGCTACAGGATGCTTTCATGGCCCGTCGTCTCTATACCCTGTTTTTCTTCTTCTGCCTGCCGCTGATTCTGTTGCGTCTGTTGTACCGGGCGATCAAGGCCCCAGCGTACGCACGGCGCTGGGCCGAGCGCTTTGCGCTGGGTGGTGATGTTCGCCGCGGTGGCATCTGGGTGCACGCGGTGTCAGTCGGCGAGAGTATTGCCGCCGCGCCGATGGTACGAGAGCTGCTAGAGCGCTACCCGCAATTGCCGATTACCATCACCTGTATGACGCCCACTGGCTCAGAGCAGATTCGCAAGCTGTTTGGCGGGCAGGTGGGACATGCCTACCTGCCATACGATCTGCCTTGGTTGCAACGCCGGCTGCTGCGCCGTTTACAGCCAAAGGTGGGCATCATTATGGAGACGGAGCTATGGCCAAATCTGGTAGCCGAAGCCAAACGGGCCCATGTGCCTTTGGTGCTGGCCAATGCTCGGCTGTCTGCGCGCTCGGCGCGCGGTTATCAGCGTGTTGGCGCGCTGGTGCGGCCGATGTTTTCTGCGCTGGACTGGGTGGCGGTGCAGAGTCAGGCAGAGGCCCTGCGCTTTGTTGAGCTGGGTGTCGCTCGTGAGCACATGCAGGTCACCGGAAGCATTAAGTTCGATTTCCGTCCGGACCCCGCACAGGTGCAGCAGGCTCGGGAGTTGCGCGCGCGCTGGGGCAGTGAGCGTCCTGTCTGGATCGCGGCCAGCACCCATGCGGGCGAGGATGAACAGGTACTGCGAGCGCATCGCCGGGTGCTGGAAGCCCTGCCTGATGCGTTGCTGATTCTGGTGCCGCGCCACCCCGAGCGTTTCGATTCGGTCGCCCGTCAGGTCAGTGAGGCTGGTTTCGGTATGGTGCGGCGTAGCCGTGGGGCGTTACCCGCAGCGGATCAGCAGGTGTTGGTCGGCGACACCATGGGCGAGCTGGTGTTTCTCTACGCCTGTGCTGATTTGGCTTTTGTTGGTGGTTCGCTGGTGCCGAACGGCGGGCACAATTATCTGGAGCCGGCCGCGTTGGGGCTGCCGGTACTGTCTGGGCCGCATCGTTTCAACTTTACCGAAATCAGCGAATTGCTGGAGGGGGCTGGTGCGTTGCAGGTGGTCGATGACGAAACCGCGTTGGCGGTTGCGGTGCAGGATTGGCTGCAGCAGGATACTGCTCGCCAACGTGCCGGTCAGGCTGGACAGGCTGTGGTGGCTGATAATCAGGGCGCTTTGGAGCGGCTGCTTGAGGGGATTGCGCGGCTGTTGAGCTGATCTGGCAACACAAACAAGAACAGCGCCCTTGGGCGCTGTTCTTGTTTGTGCACGATGGACCTAGAACGTGCTGCTGTCGCCGCTCGCCGGTGCGGCCGGCTGCTGTGGGCGGCCGCCCATCGACATCTGCAGGGCTTCCTCTTCGGTAGCCTCGGGGATGAAGTCACGATCCGGGTCGTAGTTCGGATTCAACCACTGGGACAGGTCCTGCAGGTCTTGCGGGCTCAGGGTGCCTGCGGCTTGTTTCAGGCTCAGGTTGTTGATGATGTAGTTGTAGCGCAGGTTGTTGTAGTCGCGCACGGTGCGGAACAGGTTGCGCTGGGCTTCCAGTACGTCAACCACATTGCGGGTTCCTACTTCATAGCCGGTCTGGGTCGCATCAAGCGCTGCCTTGGCTGAGACAATAGCCTGGCGGCGTGCGGCCACCTCGTCGACGCTGGAGGTAACCGTGCGATACAGATTGCGGGTACTTTCAACCACGCGGCGGCGCTGTGACTCGCTGCTCTGCTCAGCTTGGGTCAGGCGGTAGGTCGACTCACGAACCCGTGAGGTCGTCAGGCCGCCAGTGAACAGTGGCATGCTGAGTTCAACGCCAAAGCTGGTCAGCTCGCTATCGGTGCTGTTCTGACCCGCTGCTGCGATGGAAGCACCGCCGTTGTCGTTGCTGTAGCGCACGAACGCGTCGACCACTGGGGCGTAGCCGGCTTTGCTGCTGCGCAGAGTATCTTCTGCGCTATCGATGGCGTAACGACTGGCCTGCAGGGTCAGGTTCTGCTCGGCAGCCGTTTCGACCCACTGCTGCATGCTGGCCGGTGTCGGTGGCAGGATCGGCAGCTCGTGGCTGATGCCGAACAGGCTGTCATAATCCTGATTGGTCAGGCGGGTCAGCGCCTGATAGCTGACGTCCAGATTGGTTTGCGCGGTCAATCTCGCGGCGCGCGCACTGTCGTAGCCTGCCTGTGCTTCCAGCACGTCGGTACGGGCTGACAAGCCGACTTCAAAGCGCTCCTGCGCTTGCTCAAGCTGACGGGAGAAGGCTTTCTCTTCCGCTTTGGCGGTTGCCAGATTGTCGGAGGCCCGTAGTACGTTGAAGTAGGCCTGCGACACCTCAAGGATAAGGTTCTGCTGGGTAGCAGAGAACTCCAGTTGGGCCTGCTGGCTGACGGCCTTGGCTGCCTGGTAAGTGAACCAGCGGTCAGCGCGGAACAACGGCTGGGTCAGGCTGGCCTGATAGTAGTGGGTGGAGTACTCGTCGCCACCAACCTTGTCTATCTCCAGATCCTGGCGAGAGGCGCCAGCGGCTACTCCAATGTTTGGCAGCAGTTGGGAGCGCGCCTGTGGCAACGCTTCTTGTCGGGCCATTGCGTCTGCTTCGGCAGCGGCCAGATCAGCGCTGTTCAGCACAGCTTGCTGGTAGATGGTCATCAGATCGGTATTGGCGGCAGCCTGGGCGGACACACCGGCCAGCAGCAGTGCAACGGTAAGCGGGCGCAACATGCACAAATCCTTCGCATGAGAGGGGGTCAGGCAAGGCTAAAAGGCTCGGGGGCCGGGGTCAAGCTGCTTTGGGTGACACAATTGGGAACAATCTGTTGTAGCGACTTTTGCTGACGTTTTCGCGGATTTTGTCAGCCATCACGGGGAGCTTTGTTCTGAGTGTTGGAAAGGGATACCTGTCGTGGGCTTGAGACGGCAGCAGCATATCTCTAGACTGTGCGGACATCTTGACGGGGTGCCACCTGCTTGCAGGGGGCTGAGATGATACCCGTTGAACCTGAACCGGCTAGCACCGGCGTAGGAATCGAGATAGACGGCCAGCGTGAGTCCGCAAGGACTGGCGCAGCCGTGGCTTTTCGGTTCCCTGCGCGTCCCAACGCAGTGGAGCACAACAATGAACAGCAAGTTGCCTGATACCGCCATCGCCACCTCCGGTGCCGATAGCGCTGCCACCCAACCCTTCCCCAATTCTCGCAAAATCTATGTGACCGGGTCGCGCCCGGATATCCGTGTGCCCATGCGCGAGATCAGCCTGGCCGATACACCGACCGATTTCGGCGGTGAGAGCAATACACCCGTGCTGGTGTATGACACCTCTGGCCCCTATACCGATCCGCAGGCGAGCATTGACCTGCGTGCCGGTCTCGCCGACGTGCGTGGTGTTTGGATCGACGAGCGCGGTGATACCGAGGTATTGCCAGGCCTTACTTCCGATTTTGGTGCCTCACGCCTGGCCGACAGTTCTCTTGATCACATGCGTTTTGCTCACGTGCGTACCCCGCGCCGCGCCAAGGCCGGCTGCAACGTGACGCAGATGCACTACGCGCGCCGTGGCATCATCACGCCGGAGATGGAGTACGTCGCGATTCGCGAGAACATGAAGCTGCAGGAAGCGCGCGAGGCGGGGCTACTCCAGGAGCAACATGCCGGCCACAGTTTCGGCGCAGGCATTCCCCAGCAGATCACCCCCGAGTTCGTGCGCGAAGAGATCGCTCGCGGGCGGGCGATCATTCCGGCCAACATCAATCACCCGGAGCTGGAGCCGATGATTATCGGCCGCAACTTCCTGGTGAAGATCAACGGCAACATCGGTAACTCGGCGCTAGGCTCCTCCATTGAAGAGGAAGTCGAGAAGATGACCTGGGGTATTCGCTGGGGCTCCGACACGGTTATGGACCTGTCGACCGGCAAGAATATTCATGAAACCCGCGAATGGATCATCCGTAACTCGCCGGTACCGATCGGCACCGTGCCGATCTATCAGGCGCTGGAGAAGGTGGGCGGTGTCGCCGAGGATCTGACCTGGGAGATTTTCCGCGACACCCTGATCGAGCAGGCAGAGCAGGGCGTGGACTACTTCACTATCCACGCGGGTGTGTTGCTGCGCTACGTGCCGATGACTGCCAAGCGGGTTACCGGCATCGTCTCGCGTGGCGGCTCGATCATGGCCAAGTGGTGTCTGGCGCACCATCAGGAGAATTTCCTCTACACCCATTTCGAGGACATCTGCGAAATCATGAAGGCCTACGACGTCAGCTTCTCGCTTGGCGATGGCCTGCGTCCCGGCTCCATTGCCGATGCCAATGACGAAGCCCAGTTCGGTGAGCTGGAAACCCTCGGAGAACTGACCAAAGTCGCCTGGAAACACGATGTGCAGGTGATGATCGAGGGCCCGGGTCACGTGCCGATGCAGCTGATCAAGGAGAACATGGACAAGCAGCTGGAATGCTGCGACGAAGCACCGTTCTATACCCTTGGCCCGCTGACCACTGACATCGCGCCCGGTTATGACCACATCACCAGTGGCATCGGTGCTGCCATGATCGGCTGGTTCGGCTGCGCCATGCTCTGCTACGTCACGCCCAAGGAGCATCTCGGGCTGCCGAACCGGGATGACGTCAAGACCGGCATTATTACCTACAAGATCGCCGCCCACGCGGCCGATCTGGCCAAGGGGCACCCGGGCGCGCAGATTCGCGATAACGCCCTGAGCAAGGCGCGCTTCGAGTTTCGCTGGGAAGATCAGTTCAATCTGGGGCTCGACCCGGATACCGCACGGGCCTACCACGACGAAACGCTGCCGAAGGACTCAGCCAAGGTGGCGCACTTCTGTTCGATGTGCGGTCCGAAGTTCTGCTCGATGAAAATTACCCAGGAAGTTCGTGAGTACGCCGCCGAGCAGCGCATTGCCGCGGTAGATCTGGCGGTTGAAGAGGGTATGAAGGCCAAGTCGGAGGAGTTCCGCACTACCGGCTCCCAGCTGTACCACAAGCTTTAAGGAAGCACTGATCCGTTTCGCGCGCGTCTTTCGGCTTCGGGTCTGGCACGTCCGGACCCTTGCCGTCTGCCGGTCAGATATGCGAGCTTAAGCGACTGACTCTTATTCGCTCTGTCCTGTGCCTGCGCAGCAGAGCGGATTTATGCTTTGCTTGCAGTCTGCAGGGGCAGCCATGCGCCTTGCCCTCTGCAGCTGACTGATCTGGGGAGTGTGCTTTTGTCCTTTACGCGCGATGACGTGGACATCATCAGCCGGGAAACCGGCTTCAAGGGGTTCTATCGCCTCGACGTCCTCAATTTGCGTCACCGGCTGTTCAACGGTGGCTGGGGACCCGTGCTACGGCGCGAGCTGTTCGTGCGCCACGATGCCGTGTGCGTTCTGCCTTACGACCCCTGGCTGGATCAGGTTGTGCTAATCGAGCAGGTGCGTGTCGGCGCGCTGGAGAAAAGTGACAATCCCTGGATGCTGGAGCTGGTTGCCGGACTGATCGATACCGATGAAACCCCGGAAGAGGTTGCCCATCGCGAGGCTGACGAGGAAGCTGGCCTGACCCTGCGCTCGCTGCACCCCATTATCCGTTATTACCCGTCACCCGGCGGCAGCGACGAGTTTGTGCATCTGTACTGTGCGCTGGTCGACAGCCGCGGCGTTGGCGGTATTCACGGCCTTGCCGAGGAAGGCGAGGATATCCGCGTCAGCCTGTGGCCGCGCGTCGAGGCCGTTGCGGCGCTCGAAACTGGTCGAATCGACAATGCTGCCAGCATCATCGCGTTGCAGTGGCTGCAGTTGCATGCGGAACGCTTGCGTGCCGAAGCGGGCCCGCAGCCATGATGACTTTGCGCAAGCCTCGATATCACGTTGATCTGGTCGGTCTGCAGGCGCTGTGTGAGAGCAATTATTGGAAATTGCTCAAGCTGATGCCGTCAATGAATGAAGAAAATGAGCGCCGCATTGTTGTCGATGCTGGTGACGGCGCTGTGCAGGCGTTGGTTATCCGCGTGCTGGAGCGTTGCCCCTATACTTCAACGCTGCAGCTGGCGCATGAGCGTCAGCAGGACTGGGTAACGCCGCCCAGCATGGAGGTGCGTCTGTATCACGATGCTGGGCTCGCCGAGGTGGTTGCAGCGTACAATAGACGGCGCTTTCGTGGTGTATACCCCTATCCGAATGAGCAGATGCTGCAGCCGGATGAGAAATTTCAGCTGAACCAGTTCCTCGGCGAATGGTTGGGCTATTGCCAGCGCTATGGACAAAGCGCGCAGCCGTTGTCATTTGCCGGTCAGGGTCTGTGACCGAATCGCTGGATTCCTGCTGCAGCAACGGCCAAGATTACACCAGAACAAGGGAGCAATGAGTGGGGGCACAATGTCGTTAGGGTCGGATTTCGTCTGCGTGGTGCAGTTGACGGACAGTCATCTGTTTGCCGAGGTGGGCGGTGATCTGCTCGGACTCGATACGCAGGCCAGTCTGGACGCCGTAATCGATATGGTGCTCGAGCAGACGCCGGAAATGGACCTGGTGCTGGCCACCGGCGACATTACCCAAGACGGCAGTGAGGCGGCCTACCGTCGCTTTATCACCGCCAGCCAGCGTCTGCCAGCACCCTGCTGCTGGATTCCCGGTAATCATGATGACGCTGAGCTGATGAGCCATATCGGCGATCCGCTGGGTCTGAATCGGCCCTGGGTCGATTTGGGGAATTGGCGGATTGTCATGCTCGACACCAGTATCCTTGGTGCCGTGCCCGGCCGTCTGGAGCCCTCCCAGCTGGCCATCGTTGATGACGCATTGAGTTCGGTAGGCGAGCGCCATGTCATGGTCTGCCTGCACCATCAACCGGTCGACATTGGCAGCGACTGGATGGCGCCGATCGGACTGCTTAATCCTCAGGATCTGCTTGAGCGTATTCAGAATCGATCAGAAGTGAAGGTCGTGCTCTGGGGGCATATTCATCAGCACTTCGACCAGCAGCTGGGTCACCTGCGACTGTTGGCCACGCCTTCTACCTGCGTCCAGTTTGCTGCCGGCAGCAGCGATTTTGCTGCCGATACGCTGGCACCCGGCTACCGCTGGATGCGTCTGTATGACGACGGTCGCATCGAAACGGCCGTTTCCCGTCTTCCCGAAGGGGTGTTTTTGCCCGAGCCGGGAGCGGTGGGCTATTGAGTTGCTGCCGCACTGACGGTGGCAGGCAGTCCGCCCGCCGGATACTATGTGACCCCATGCAAGCTCACTCCGATGGCCGGCGTCAGTCAGTCAGGCAGGCGGGTGGGCGTTGAAGCAATTCAAGAAGGATACCTGCTCACACCATGTCTGATTCGACCTATAACGCGGATGCGCTTGAAGTACTCAGCGGCCTCGATCCGGTGCGCCGTCGCCCCGGCATGTACACCGATACAGCGCGTCCCAACCATCTGGCGCAGGAAGTCATTGATAACAGTGTCGACGAAGCGCTTGCCGGACATGCCCGCACCATCAGTGTGGTATTGCATCAGGACAACGCCCTGGAGGTCAGTGATGACGGCCGCGGGATGCCGGTGGACATTCACCCGGAAGAGGGAGTCTCTGGCGTTGAGCTGATCTTTACCAGGCTGCACGCTGGCGGCAAGTTCTCGAACAAAAATTACCAGTTCTCCGGCGGTCTGCACGGGGTTGGTATTTCGGTGGTCAACGCGCTCTCGTTGCGAGTCGAGGTGAAGGTCAAGCGCGACGGGCAGGAATATGCCATGGCCTTCGAGCACGGTGACAAGGTTCGTGAGCTGGAGGTGATCGGCACCGTTGGCAAGCGCAATACCGGCACAAGTGTGATTTTCTGGCCGGATGGCAAATACTTCGATTCACCCAAATTCAGCGTCAGTCGTCTGAAGCACCTGCTCAAGGCCAAGGCCGTGCTGTGCCCGGGTTTGCGGGTTGATTTTGATGATCGCCAGTCCGGCGAGAAGATCAGCTGGCATTACGAGGATGGTCTGCGCGACTACCTGGTCGATGCCTGTGCCGAGTGGCCAAAGTTGCCGGAAGAGCCCTTTGCTGGCAGCTTCAGCGCCAAACAGGAAGCAGTTGACTGGGCTGTTTTCTGGCTGCCGGAGGGTGGCGAGCTGGTGCAGGAAAGCTACGTCAACCTGATCCCGACCGCACAGGGCGGTACTCATGTTAATGGCTTGCGCGCCGGGCTGCTGGAAGCTATCCGTGAGTTCTGCGAGTTCCGAAACCTGCTGCCGCGTGGCCTTAAGCTGGCTCCGGAGGACATCTGGGAACGCGTTAGCTACGTTTTGTCGCTGAAGATGGCCGAGGCGCAGTTTTCCGGTCAGACCAAAGAGCGGCTGTCGTCCCGTGAGTCGGCTGCTTTTGTGTCCGGTGTGGTCAAGGATGCCTTCAGTCTGTGGCTCAACCAGCACGCCGAGATCGGCCAACTGATTGCCGAAATGGCGATCAGTCACGCTGGTCGCCGTCTCAAGGCGGGCAAGAAGATCGAGCGCAAGCGCATCACCCAGGGGCCTGCACTGCCCGGCAAGCTGGCCGATTGTGTCGGCCAGGACAGTAAGCGCTCCGAGCTGTTTCTGGTGGAGGGTGACTCGGCTGGTGGCAGCGCCAAGCAGGCCCGCGACAAGGAGTTTCAGGCCATCATGCCGCTACGCGGTAAGATCCTGAATACTTGGGAAGTTGAATCCAATCAGGTCCTGGGCTCGCAGGAAGTACATGATATTGCCGTTGCCATCGGAGTGGATCCGGGCGCAGCCAGCCTCGACCAGCTGCGTTACGGCAAGATATGCATTTTGGCTGATGCGGACTCGGATGGGCTACATATCGCGACGCTACTGTGTGCGCTGTTCGTTCGTCATTTCCGCCCGCTGGTCGAGGCTGGCCATGTCTTTGTTGCCATGCCGCCGCTCTACCGAATCGACATCGGCAAGGACGTCTACTACGCGCTGGATGATGCCGAGAAGCAAGGTATCCTCGACCGCATTGAGGCTGAAGGCAAGCGCGGCAAGATTCAGGTTACCCGCTTCAAGGGTCTGGGCGAGATGAACCCGCTGCAGCTACGTGAGACCACCATGGCGCCGGAGACTCGCCGGCTGGTGCAGCTCACCGTTGATCAGACGCAGGACACCGAGCAGTTGATGGATATGCTGCTGGCGAAGAAGCGTTCTTCCGATCGCAAGGTCTGGCTGGAAAGCAAGGGCAACCTTGCCGAGGTGCTGCTTTGATGAGTGGCTCCCGTCTGCTGGCGGCAGCGCTGATGGTTTTCAGCACTGCAGCGCTGGCATTTGAACGTGCTCCTGAGCTGCAGCTGGAGCGTGCTTTGCCGGTGGATGGCATGCCGCGCGGCAATCTCTCCGCTCTGCAGCACTGTGATGGGCGCCTGCTGGCGGTGTCCGACCGGGAAGATACCAGTCTGTTTGTGTTGCAGCGTACTGAAGACAGTTATCAGGCGGAGATTGAGCCGTTCTTGCTGCCAGCAGAAACACCGTCGAGCTTGCCAATGCAATTGCTGGCGGGGGCCTGGTTACGCGGGCTAAGCGGGCCGGCACTGGATTTTGAAGGCCTGGCCTGCGATGGTGATGGCAATCGCTATCTGGTCAGCGAAAGTCAACTTGGCGTGTTGCGGTTGCCACTCTCGGCCGACGAGCCAGTGGCGGGTGAATGGCTCAAGCTGGATTCGGCGCTGTACACCGAAGGCGAGTCGCGTGGCCTGTGGCAGCAAATCAACGCGTTGGCTGAAGGCATTGCGATCGACGCGGAAGCGGGCACGCTCTGGCTTGCAGCGGAGCGTCAGGCACGCGGGCTGCTCAAGCTGCAACGTCAGGGGGGGGAGTGGAAATGCCCGCTTGCCGGCTGTGTGCTGCTGGCTGAGCGGCGGTTCCTGCCGACCGAGCCGTTCGGGCCCGGTATTCTCAACCGTGAAGTGATGCCGGTGGATTTCTCTGACGTCGTGTACTGGCAAGGGCGGCTGTGGACGCTGGAGCGCAATGCTCATCAGGTTTGTCGCCGTAGCCCACTTTCCGGGCAGCGCGAGCGTTGCTGGTCTTTTGCGCAAAGCGTGCTGGTCGAACCCTATTTTTACCCGGATGCTCCGTTCGGCCTGGCTGAAGCGCTGATGATTGGCGATGACGGCATCGTTATCGGACTGGACAACAATGACCGCGCCCGCCCGGATGGGGATACGCGTCCCTGGGTGTTTCACTTTGCCTTGCCGGATGACTGGCGCGAGGGATATCAGCCGTGAACGAGCCTCTGCCTCCTTCACAGCGCAAGCTGGGCACCGGGATGATGATCCTGGCCTGGGTGGCAGGGCTGCTGCTGGCCGCCTATTGGTTCAGTGGGGTAGAGGAGCGTCAGCGCAATCCCAACCAGCAGCCGACCTCCAGCCAGCTGGGCGGCGCGGTTGAAGTACGGCTGGAACCGAACAGACAGGGCCATTACCTGTTGCGCGGCCAGATCAATCGCAAGGCGGTGACGCTGCTGGTGGACACCGGTGCCAGCTTTGTTGCGGTTCCTGCTGCGTTGGCCGATGAGCTGGGGCTGTCGCGCGGTCGACAGTTTATGGTTGATACCGCCAACGGCACAGCCGAGGGCTATGCCACGCGCCTGCAGACTCTGCAACTGGGCGACATTCTGTTGCACGACGTTGATGCGGGCATTGTGCCCGGTATGGCGGGTGACGAGGTGTTGCTGGGCATGAGTGCGCTCAGGCAACTGGATTTTCGTTCGCAGGGCGGTGATCTGCTGCTGCGACAGTACCAATGAGTTATCCGGCGGGCTGCGCATGGCGCGCAGCCGCCCGAGTGGAGAAGAAGCATGAGTGATGGACTGGACCTGAGCCTCGATGGCGTCGAGCGACGTTCGCTGGCGTCCTTTACCGAGGAGGCCTATCTCAACTATTCCATGTACGTCATCATGGATCGGGCGTTGCCGCATATCGGCGATGGCCTGAAGCCGGTACAGCGTCGTATCGTTTATGCAATGAGTGAGCTGGGCCTTTCGGCCAGCTCCAAGCACAAGAAGTCGGCCCGTACCGTCGGTGACGTGCTGGGTAAGTATCACCCCCACGGCGACTCGGCCTGCTACGAGGCCATGGTGCTGATGGCCCAGCCATTCTCCTATCGCTATCCGCTGGTGGACGGGCAGGGTAACTGGGGCGCGCCGGACGATCCCAAGTCGTTCGCGGCCATGCGTTACACCGAGGCTCGCCTGGCGCGTTACAGCGAGGTGCTGCTATCCGAGTTGGGACAAGGCACGGTCGATTGGCAGCCGAACTTCGACGGTACCATGGAAGAACCCATGGTTTTGCCGGCGCGCCTGCCCAATCTGTTGCTTAACGGAACGACTGGTATTGCGGTCGGTATGGCGACCGATATCCCGCCGCATAACCTGAAAGAAGTGGCGGCGGCCTGTATTCGTCTGCTGGACGATCCGGGTGCCGGACTGGACGAGATTCTGGAGCATATTCAGGGGCCGGATTTCCCCACTGAAGCCGAGATCATCACCCCGCGGGAAGACCTGTTGAAGATGTACGCCAGCGGCCGCGGCTCGGTACGTTGTCGTGCGGTGTGGAGCAAAGAAGACGGTGAGATCGTGATTACTGCGCTGCCGCATCAGGTGTCTGGCGCCAAGGTGCTGGAGCAGATTGCCGCGCAGATGCAGAACAAGAAGCTGCCGATGGTGGCCGATCTGCGCGACGAATCCGATCACGAAAACCCGACGCGTATCGTCATTGTTCCACGCTCCAACCGGATCGATCTGGACGATCTGATGCAGCATCTGTTTGCGACCACCGATCTGGAGCACAGCTACCGGGTCAACATGAACGTCATCGGTACTGACGGCAAGCCTGCGGTGAAGGATCTCTGGGGCATGCTGAGTGAGTGGCTGGGGTTCCGTGTTGCCACGGTGCGTCGCCGCTTGCAGTACCGCCTGGATAAGGTCTTGGCCCGTCTGCACCTGTTGGACGGTTTGCTGGTCGCCTTCCTCAATCTGGATGAAGTCATCCATATCATCCGTACCGAAGAGCATCCCAAGGCGGAGTTGATCGCGCGGTTCGACCTCAGCGATCTGCAGGCTGACTACATTCTCGATACCCGTTTGCGGCAGCTGGCGCGACTGGAAGAAATGAAGATCCGGGCCGAGCAGGATGCATTGCGCGATGAGCGTGATGAGCTGCAGGGGATCCTCGGAGATGAGCGCAAACTGCGTACTCTGGTACGTGACGAGTTGGCTGCTGATGCTGAGACCTATGGTGATGAGCGCCGTTCGCCGCTGGTCGAGCGCAAGGAAGCGCGCGCCCTGTCGGAAACCGAGCTGGTGCCATCCGAGCCGGTTACGGTCGTGATCTCAGAAAAGGGCTGGGTGCGCTGCGCCAAGGGGCACGATATCGATGGTACGGGGCTCAGCTACAAGGCGGGGGACGGGTATCTTGCGCAGGCGAGCGGGCGTTCCAATCAACAGGCTGTCTTTATCGACAGTACCGGCCGCAGCTATTCATTGTCTGCTCACACCCTGCCGTCCGCCCGTGGCCAGGGCGAGCCGCTTACCGGTCGCTTCAGTCCGCCGGCGGGGGCCGGGTTTGACGCGGTACTGATGCCAGATGAGCAGGGCCTGTATCTGTTGGCGTCGGATGCCGGTTACGGCTTTCTGGTCAAGGGTGAGGACATGCTCGCCAAGAACAAGAACGGCAAGGCGCTGCTGAATATTCCGGACGGCGGACGGATCCTTTCGCCACAGCCGGTCCGCTATCCGCAGAGCAGTCATCTGGCGGCGGTTTCCAACGAGGGTCGTCTGCTGGTATTCCCACTCAAGGATCTGCCTCAGCTTGCCAAGGGCAAGGGCAACAAGATCATTTCCCTGCCTTCTGGTCGGGTGAAGATGCGCGAGGAGTTTGTCGCTGGTCTAGCCGTTCTGCCGCCGGGTGCGCAGTTGGTGTTGACTGCCGGCAAGCGCACCTTGACGCTGAAGTCAGCCGACCTTGAGCATTACAGTGGCGAGCGCGGTCGACGTGGCAACAAGCTGCCACGCGGCTTCCAGAAAGTTGACTCGGTGGCAGTGGAGCTGACGTCAGCGGCAGCTGCCGAGCCGGCTGCCGATTAGGGGAGGGGGAGCGGCGCCAGTCTCAGGACTGGCGTTGGTTGTACAGTGAGCTGAGCTGCCGCTCCAGCAGGGACTGATAGGGTTCCAGCAGGCGCTCGATGCAGAAGGTGCCGGGCTGGCTTGCCAGGCGGCGTGTCGAAGCGCAGTGGGAAAGTGCTTCGCTGGCTGCCAGCTCGGCGTCCACCAGCAGCAGGTTGCGGCTGTGCTGCAGGTGCTCTATAACGCGCTGACAGGCTTCATGCTGCCCCAGCGTCTCATCGTCCAGGCCATCCAGTCCGCTGGCGTGGCCGAGCGCCAGCTGCATGTGCAGCGCGATACCCGTGTCGGCAATCTCAATCTGCAGATCGTGGCCTAGCACACGCAGCAACTCCCCGCAGCACAGCCCATGCTTTAGCTCCGAACCGTCACCGGTACTGTCCCTGAACAGCGCGATGCTGGTGCCGTCGTGCAGCGTGTGTTGCTCGCCGCCGTACAGCTGGCAAGCATGCTGAACTTGCTGACGATAGCGCTCGAGCAGTTGCATCAGGCGCTCACGCGGCAATCGGCGCAGCGCGTCGTGGTTGCCGAGGCGCACCGCCAGCATGGCCTGCTTCTGGACGTGTTCCTCCGCGGGGTCACTATCCTGCGGCTCAGTTGCTGCCGTCTCGTCCAGCGATTTGGTTGTTTCGCTGGCCGAGTCGGCCGCTACGTCTGCTGCTTCTTGCTGGGCCGGCTCATCCTGGGGGTGCTCGTCAGCGCCGATTTGCTGTTCTGGCTGGAGCACCGGGATGGCGTCAGTCTCGAAACTGGGCACCTCCGGCATCAGCGTCGTTACCTCCTCCGGTTCAGGCTCCGGCTCGGGTTCCGGTGGCGTCAGGCCGCGGTTGCTGAGCAGAGCCCGTGACAGTGCGCCGAGTTCATCGCTGCGGGTGCAAGCTGGCGCCGGATAGCTGGGTGTGGCGTCCCAAAGGGCGAGTGCTTCCAGTTGACGTGACAGCTCACGCCCGCGGTGCCATGCAAGCAGGCCCGCGCCGCAACCGACCAGTAACAGCCCCCAAATCATGCGTTCCAGCAGCAGATTGGCGGGCAGGATGAATGGCGTGGCGGCCAACGTCAGCTGCACTTGACCAGTAAGCTGGTCCTGCAGGTGAACTGCTGCAATGTAGTTGCCCTGGCCCGGTGCCCGCTGCTGCCGCGGTGGTTCACTGCCGGCCTCGGCGATCAGCCGGTTACCCGGTGAGTAAAGGCTGACGTGAGCGATCATCGGGTTCTGGTTCCACTGGGCCAGCAGAATGTTCAGGCTCAGCCGGTCTTCGGCTGCCAGTGGTTCCGCAGCGCTTGCTGCTATCTGGCGTGCCAGTGCGCTACCGACGCGGTCGGCCTGCTGCGCAACATCCTGCTGCAGCTGCACCTTGCCCAGCCAGAGGACCAGAACCAGCATGAGTAGCAGCGGGGCAATCACCATCAGCGGCATCGCCCCGGCCAGAGTCAGCGAGCGACGGCGCAGGTTGGCATAGCAGCGCAGGAATAGATTGTCGTGGTTCGGCGTTTGGCGGCTCAAAGCGTGACTCGATGGTTGCGGAGGTTTGAATCTCGGGGGAATCGGGGAATAGCAATGTGGCGAGTATAGCTATTCCCCAAATGCGGCAAAAGGCTGATATGTGAGGCGTTGGGCAAATGCAGGTAGAATAGGTTCCTCACTTTTAACTGGGAGCGAGCGTCTTGAAGGAAATCGTTCTGATCAACATCACCGGTCCTGATCGCCCGGGTCTTACTGCGGCTATCACCGGACTGCTCGCCAGGGCGCGGGTCAATATTCTCGATATTGGTCAGGCGGTCATTCATGACACGCTGTCCTTCGGTATTCTGGTCGAAATGCCGGCTGATCAGGGTAGCTCCGATGTGCTCAAGGAAGTTCTGTTCCGGGGCTATGAGCTGGACCAGCAGGTGCGCTTCACGCCTGTCAGTGCGGACGAGTACAGTCGCTGGGTCACAGGGCAGGGCAAGCCGCGCCATATCGTAACCTTGCTCGCCCGCCGGGTGACTGCCGAGCACATCGCCCGGGTCAGTGAGATTACCGCGCGTTACGGTCTTAATATTGATCATATTGATCGTCTGTCGGGGCGGATTCCTGAGGGGTTGCCGGAGGATCAGGGCAAGGGTTGCATCGAATTCTCCGTACGCGGTGAGCCGGAAGATCCGGCCGCCCTGCGCGCGGAGTTTCTGGCTATTGCTCAGGAGCTGAGTGTCGACATTGCTTTCCAGCAGGACAGTATCTTCCGCCGTAACCGTCGCCTGGTTGTATTCGATATGGACTCGACGTTGATTGACGCCGAGGTTATCGACGAGTTGGCCAAGGCCGCCGGTGTTGGTGATGCGGTGGCGGAAATCACCGAACGGGCAATGCGGGGCGAGCTGGATTTTCGCGCCAGCTTCCGTGAGCGGATGGCGTTGCTCAAGGGGTTGCCGGTGTCGACTCTGGACAGCATCGCTGAGTCGCTGCGGTTGACGGAGGGGGCAGAGACGCTGATCGCGCAATTGCGCCGACTGGGCTACAAGACCGCGATTCTCTCTGGCGGTTTTACCTACTTTGCCGAACGCCTGCAGCAGCGCCTGGGCATTGACTATGTGTATGCCAACTCACTTCCGGTCGAAGATGGTTTGGTGACTGGGGAGGTGCTGGAGCCGATTGTTGATGGCCAGCGCAAGGCTGAGCTGCTGCGTCAACTGGCTAGCCAGGAAGGGATCAGTCTGGAGCAGACCATCGCCGTCGGCGATGGTGCCAATGACCTGCCAATGCTCTCTATCGCGGGGCTCGGTGTGGCCTTTCGGGCGAAGCCGCTGGTCAAACAGTCTGCCAAACAGGCTATTTCAACACTGGGGCTGGACGGCATTTTGTATCTGCTGGGATTTCGCGATCGGGAAGGTATGTAGTGCACTGTGGGCGTTGCATGCGCTGCAACGCCCACACGCTGTCAGTCGGCTGAGAAATCGTAGTTCATGCTGTCGCTGGGTGCCTGCAGGTAGTGCCCCTGAATGTAGTTGGCGCCAGCCTGCCAGAGTGTTGGCATCATGGCCGCGCTATCAACGTACGGCACAATGGTGAGCTTGCCCTGGCTGTGCAGCGAACTGATGATTTCCTTCAGGGTTGCTACCGCTTTCTCGTCAGACAGGTCGCGGGTGAATGAGCCGTCTATCTTGATGTAGTCGGCGTGCACATGTTTGAGAGCAGCGTAGGGGTTCAGCGCACCGCCAAAGTGGCTGATTGAGACCTTGCAGTGCATTTGGTGCAGGGCCTCGGTGTGCATCTTGGCCTGCTTGAGGTAGGTGTTCACATCCGCGTCGTGGAACTGGAAGATGATGGCGTCAGCCGGCAGCCTGGCCTCTTTCAGTTTGGCGGCAATCCATTCGACCATGTCTGCTTCCTGCAAGCTCGCCGCGCTCAGGTTGAGCAGCAGATGGGTGTCTGCGCCGCGACCGCGGTGATTGCTCAGTAGCTTGACGGCCTGAGTGATCACCCAGCGATCAATCTCCAAGGCCAGGCCAGCTTCCTGCGCCGCCGGCAAAAAGTCTGCGGCTGGCACTTCCTCGCCCTCATGGTTCAGCAAGCGGAGGAAGGTCTCGTAATTCTCTGCCTCGTCACCACGCAAGCTGATGATAGGCTGGAACAACAGGCGGAAGCCGTTGGTTTCCAGCGTGTGCTGGATCAGTGCGATCAGGTTGCCGCGGTTGGCTTGCAGTGCCAGCTCTTCCAGCGGGTTGAATACCTTGATGCCATTACCACCGTTGTTGCTCAGTTGATCGGCAAGGCGGTGGGCCCGGTCGATGGCTTCGACCGGGTCAGCTTCGGTTTCGCTGATCGAGGCTACGCCCATGCTGACCGTAATGCGCACGGTGCGGCCGTTGGTTTCGAACAGGTGCGCTTCAATCTTGGCGCGCAGGGCCTCCAGTTGCTCGGTAGCGGTGGCAGGCTCCTGACCTTCGATCAGGATGCTGCAGGCATCGTCGGCGAAGCGTGCCATGAGGGTGTCTTCGCTAAAGTGTCCACGCAGCATTTGCGCTAGGTCGGTCAGCAACAGGTCAGCCGCGCCGATGCCGATATCGGCTTGCAAGCTGCTGAAACCGTCGATGCTGAGGTAGACCAGCGTGCTTGGTTGGCCCTGGCGCACAGCCTGGTCACGAACGGTTTCCAGCTGCTCCTGAAAGTACGCTCGATTGAACATGCCGGTAACCAGATCGCGGCTGGCCATGACCTTGAGCTTTTCTTCGAACTCGCTGCTCGCTGTTTCGGCGCGGATAACAACCTGGGTGCAGGGTTCGCCGTCGTAACTCGCCGGCGAAAAGCTCAGCACAATAGGGAAGCGTTTACCACTGCTGTCCAAGGCCTTGCAGCGCATTTCGTTCTGACCGGCCGGACTGCTGTAGTTGCGCAGGAAGTCTTTGAACCGCCCCTGATCTTCCGCATCAATCAGGCCGACCATCGGCTCTGCGGCGAGGTCATCCGGATCATCGTAGCCAAACATCTCGCCATAGGCGCGGTTGGTGTAGATGTGCATTCCGTCGAGTACGTAGGCGATCGCGTCCACGGAGCTATCTAGCAGCAGCTGGCAGCGTTTTTCGGCTTCTCGCAGGGTCTGTTCGATGATGCGGCGCTGACGGCGTGCTTCGAGGTTTGCCAGCTCGCGGTCTACCACCAGGGTCATCAGGACGTCGGCATCTTGGGGCAGGGCGTCGGCCATGCCGGCACGTAAGGCGTCGACACGCATGTCCAGGTCCACTTCTGGTTTGAGCAGAATGAACGGAATGTCGCGGGCCTGCCGCTTGATCAGAGTGATGGCGTCGTCGGCACTCAGATAGCTTGTCTCGGCTTGCGCGAGACAGATGTCCCAGGTTTGTTGCAGGCATTCCTGCAAGTCTTCAATCGAGGTGACACGATGGGCGCGAGTGGCATGGCCTGCATTACGAAGCAGGCTGACCAGACGCTCTGCGTTATTCTGAGAGTCGTCGAGAATCAGCAGCTTGATGGCTTGTTTTTCGTTGGCCATGGTCTTCCGGGGGATGTGGGGCCGGACTCGCCAGCCCCTTGCAAATCAGGAAGCTTGAATCTACAGAGACTTCCAGAGTGAGTCAAAGTCATCTTCTGGGCCAGTGACCAAAGATGCGCTGCTTGTCTCAGATTGGCTGCTCTCTGCCACTGCCTGATCAATCAGATGGTATTCGAACTGGCTGAAGCTGCCGGTTGCTGTCACCCTGCCGCTAAGGTTGGCCTTTTCGGTCTTGCCGCTGTGCAGGATGTTGATTTTGCTGTGAACCTGGAACGGCAGGCGCGGGGTAATAATGGTTGGCGGGCGGTCGATAGCGGTCACCGCGGGGAGTAGCAGGGCGCGCAGATACTGGCTCGGCTCGCCGGTCTTGCGGATCAGCTTGGCCGCGCAGGGGGTACAGTGTGGCGCAATCAGCTCAATACCCATCTGGGTGCCACCGCCGCGAACCTGACGAATCCAGCGCACGACCGCCAGACTCCAGTCCTGTTCGTTGGCTTCCTGAATGCCGAGCAGCTCGCCAGCCTGCAACTGCTTTGGAACTTCCTTCGGCCAGGTCAGGCAGAAGCCGCCCGGGCTGTGGTTGACGATGGGCAGGGTGTGGATCGGATATTGTTCATCGCCTTCGTCCTGGTCTCCCAGGCTGTTGCCATAATCAATCTGCTCCACGCCAGCCGAGTGCCACTCGACTGAGCCGCCGCTGCCACCACCGCCACTGCCACCGTCGAAGGCGCTGCTCCAGCCACCCTCGCGGGCGCGTTGGGCTGCGTCCGAGAAGGGGTTCAGTTCGGCTTCACTGGCGTCGATCATTCGCGCAAAGTTTTTACCGGAGATCCGGTAGTGAGTAGCGCTCATGCCGATACTGACGCGTAGATGACCCTGGCTCGGAATCCGGTTGAAGGTACGCTCGGCTAAGTCCCCCCAGGACTGGCTGACATGCTGAAGCAGCTCAATGCCTAGCGCGTTGGGGATGTGCAGGTCGCCGTGATAGTCACTGCCAGCGGTCATGAATTCCTTGATGCCATTGACCAGCTTGCGGGTATCTAGTCCCAGGCTGTTGTCGAGGCTTTCGCCACGAATCAGGGATTTGTAGCGCGGCGGACAGTCCATATCAGGGTTGATGATAAACAACGCCTTGGTGTCTTCCGGCGATACCAGGCGAGCGTGGCGACTCCAGTCTTCGAGGGTGGCAAACAGGCGGCCCATTGCGCTCTGGCGCATTTGGTTCGGACGGCCTGCACCCATCAGCAAGGCAACCAGATAGCATTGTTCAATGCTCAGGGGCTGGCGATCAGCGCTTTCGCTGTCGGGGACAGGTGTCTGGTGAAGGCCGCGTTTGCGTGCCAGTTGATAAAGCTGGTGTAGCTCCAGCCAAACACCGTCGGCAACCGGGCAGTAGAGTTGAAAGGCGCGTAGCAGCGGCCCGCAAAGTCCGCGGATTGAGCGTTGGAGGGCCAGTGTCATCAGGTTGGCGTGGTCACGTGACTTGATGCTGCGTTCCTGGGCAACGATTATCTTGTAGCCGTTGGCGAGGTGGTTTTGCAGTGACTGCGACAGGTTGGCAACCTTGCGTGGCTTGTCTTCAAGCACGATTGACTGGCCAAGGTAGTAGCGTGACAGCGCTGTGCAGACGTAGTGCACTTCCGGCCGGATGCGTTCCAGCATCGCCAGGCGCTTGTCGGCAGGTACGTTGTACTGGTTGAGCTCTATCAATCCTTGATACAGCTGTCGCGCGGTCTCGCCAATGTTGGCTTTTGGCAGATTAGCCAGCCACTGGGCTATGCCTTTCTCGGACCCCTCGGCGAAGCTCAGGTTGCTGAGGGTCTGCTGAGGTATCCGCAAATGCATTTTCTGCGTTGTGCTATCCATAACTGTTGTATCCAGTACAAACGTCTACGGCCTGATTTCGGCTTGCATCTCGTGCCGCTCGTCCGTGGCTCAGTGGGGGAAACTGCCTTCTGAGAAGACACTCTAGCAGCTTAGACATCAACTGGCTAAGCATGCTGTTCCGTGCGTGATATGGCCTTGGGATCACGCCTGATTCGGTTTTGAGGATGCGTCGTGCATCAGCTCAACACTGACGGGTACTTTTCCGGGCTCGCCGGCAACTTCTCGCACCAGTCTGGGTACCAGATAGCCAGGCATGCAAGTCAGCAGCGCACCGACAAGTTCCCGTGCTTCGTCGTCCGGAACCATAAAGTGGCTGGCACCACGTACGCGGTCAAGCAAGTGGAGATAATAGGGCAATATGCCTGCATCGCCTAGTGCCTCTCCGAGCGCCTGCTGTGCCTCCACGCTGTCATTGACGCCGCGCAACAGGACCGCCTGGTTGAGCAGTATGACCCCCGCCTGGCGCAGTCGGGCGGCGGCGTCCCCGGTCAGGGCATCCAGTTCGGCGGCATGGTTGCAGTGCCAGACCATGGTGACCGGCAGGCGTGTGCCGCACAGGGCATCAATCAGCTCGGGTGTGATGCGCTGGGGGATGACGATGGGGAGCCGGGTATGCACACGCAGTCGCCGGACATGGGGGATTGCCGCAATGGCGCGGGTAAGCCACGCCAGGCGACGGTCATTGGCCGCGAGCGGATCGCCACCACTGTAGATGACCTCGCTGATGCTGGTGTCGCTACGAATATAGTCGAGGGCGTCATCCCACTCGCTGGTGCTGAGATTGTTGTCGTCGTAAGGGAAATGACGGCGAAAGCAGTAGCGGCAGTTGACGGCGCAGCCACTGCTGACGACCAGCAGCAGGCGACCATGGTACTTGTGAATGATCCCGGGCCGTGCGTTGGTATGCTGTTCACCCAGTGGATCCAGTACATACCCTGGCTGTTCTGTCAGCTCTTCGCCAATGGGCAGGACCTGGCGCAGCAACGGATCATGGATATCGCCCGAGCGCATGCGGTTGAGGTAGGGCTCAGGTACTCGCAGCGGGAAGCTGTCGGCCGCCGCCAAGGCTGCGGGCAGCAGTGAACTTTCCAGTTGCAGGCGATGGAGCAGTTCGGCCGGGCTGGTGACGCTGTTGGCGAGGATATTTTGCCAGTTGGCAGACTCAACACGAACTGCAGAACCATGTATCATTGGCGTTTTTCCGCGCATGGGTGTCAGGGTGTCCGACTGACTGCCTCGCACACTGATGGTGTGGCGCGAGTCGGATCATCCATTCAATTGAAAGTGGGAACTTGTATGGCCAACTATTCTACCAACGAATTCAAACCGGGTCTTAAGGTGATGCTGGACGGTGATCCGTGCTCGATCCTCGAGAACGAATACGTCAAGCCGGGCAAAGGCCAGGCGTTTAACCGCGTCAAGGTCCGCAACCTGAAAACCGGTCGCGTCAACGAGCGTACCTTCAAGTCGGGCGACAGCCTGGAAGGCGCAGACGTGATGGATCGCGAAATGGAATACCTGTACACCGACGGTGAGTTCTGGCACTTCATGGCGACTGACGGCTCCTTTGAGCAGTACGGCGCTGACGAGAAAGCCGTTGGTGACTGCATGAACTGGATGAAAGAGCAGGTGGTTTACACCGTGACCCTGTTCAATGGTGCACCGATTGCCGTGACTCCGCCGAACTTTGTCGAACTGGAAGTCGTTGAAACCGACCCGGGCGTGCGTGGTGATACCTCCGGTGGTGGCAACAAGCCGGCCAAGCTGGTAACCGGCGCTGTGGTCAAGGTGCCGCTGTTCATCAACACCGGCGACGTGCTGAAGGTCGATACCCGTTCCAGCGAGTATGTTGGTCGCGCCTGATAGCGTCGGCAGTTGACGAAACCGGGGCTAAGCCCCGGTTTTTTGTGTCTGTAATTCGAGGTGTCCAGCATGACTAGAGAGTGGCGGCCCAGTGCGTCTATTGAGGCGTTGCGTCAACGCGCGGATATCATCAATCGCATTCGTCGCTTCTTTGCCGAGCGGCAGGTGCTGGAGGTGGATACCCCCAGCCTGTCGCATGCTGCGGTTAGTGATCCGTTTCTGCACCCCTTTTCCGCTGATTACATCCCGGAGGGTGGCGGGCAGGCAGCGACGCTGTATCTGCATACCTCTCCGGAATATCCGATGAAGCGCTTGCTGGCGGCGGGTAGTGGGGCTATCTGGCAGTTGTGCAAGGTGTTTCGCAATGGCGAGATGGGGCGTCGGCATAATCCGGAGTTCAGCATGCTGGAGTGGTATCGCCCCGGGTTCGATCACCACCAGTTAATGGATGAGGTGGACGCGCTGGTTCGCGAGGTGCTTGCCTGCGCGCCTGCGCGGCGGGTCAGTTACGCTGCCGTGTTTGCCGAGCATACCGGCCTGGATATTCACCGGTGCGGTGATGCCGACCTGCAAAAGCTGGCCGCCGCCCGATGCGGCTTTCAGGGTGAGCTGTCGCGCGATGGTTATCTGAATCTGCTGTTTTCCGATTGCGTCGAGCCACAGTTGCAGGCGCCGACCATGGTTTATGCGTTTCCGGCGTCGCAGGCGGCGCTGGCGCAAGTTGTTGAGGGCGATGATGTGGTGCCCAGCGCCGCGCGCTTCGAGATGTTCGTGCGGGGGATGGAGCTGGCCAACGGTTACTTTGAGCTGACCGATGCCAATGAGCAGTTGCGGCGTTTTCAGCTGGATCAGCAGCAGCGGGAGGCGTTGGGGCTGTCAGTCTTGCCGATCGACATGCCTTTGGTTGATGCGCTGGAGGCGGGTATGCCGTCATGTGCTGGCGTGGCACTGGGGGTTGACCGGTTGGTGATGCTGGCGCTGGGCGCCAGCACGATCGCCGAGGTTATTGCGTTCGATACGCAGCGTGCCTGAAAATCAGGCGACGTTGCCCATCAGTTGTCCCATCTGGACGCTGTCGCCGGCCTTGACTGATTCACTCCAGCGCATTGCATCAGGGCCAAACAGGACGATAGCGGTTGAGCCCAGTTTGAAGCGGCCCATCTCGTCACCTTTTTCCAGGCTCGGTGCAGCCTGGCCGTAGGCGGTGCTGCGCAGCTCGCGGCTGGGCGGGGCAACCAGGCCGGCCCATACGGTTTCAACCGACGCAACGATCATCGCGCCGACCAGAACGACGGCCATTGGACCGGCTTCGGTATCGAACAGGCACACCACCCGTTCATTCCGGGCGAACAGCTCTGGCACGTTCTTAGCAGTGGTCTGGTTGACCGAGAAAAGTTTGCCCGGAACGTAGATCATTTCCTTCAGGGTACCGCCCAATGGCATGTGTACGCGGTGGTAGTCCCGAGGCGACAGGTAAACAGTCGCGAACTCGCCGCCCTGGAAGGGGGCTGCTAGTTCGGCGTTGCCGCCGAGCAGTTCCTGTACGCTGAAGCTGTGTCCCTTGGCCTGGAATATACGGCCGTGTTCAATCTTGCCGAGCTGGCTGATGGCGCCATCGGCGGGGCAGAGGATGCTGCCTGAGGTCTGGTCCAGTGGGCGCGCATCGGGTTTAAGGGCGCGGGTAAAAAAGTCGTTGAAGCTGCTGTAAGCCGTTGGGTTCTCTTCCAGCGCCTGGCTCATATCAACCTGATAGCGCTTGACGAACCAGGTAATGAAGGGGTTCTTGACCCAGCTCCAGGTGCAATTGGCCAGGCAGCCAGCCAGGCGTGACAGCAGGTGGTGCGGCAGAAGGTACTGAAACAGGATGAAAAGGCGATCAGGCATGGGACTTCCTTAGAGTTCTACTTCGGTGTCAGGGTGGTTGCCCCACTCGGACCATGAGCCAGCATAGGCCTTGACGCGAGGGTAGCCCAGCAGCTTGGCTGCCAGATAGGTAAAGCCGGAGCGGTGGTGCGTCTGGCAGTGGGTGACAACTTCCTTGTCCGGGGTGATGCCCCGTTGTTGCAGCTGCTCGGCCATGTCTGCACGTATGCGCAGGCCGCGCTCTGGGTCCATCCCGGCTGTCCATTCAAAGTTGACCGCGCCGGGTATATGTCCGCCCTTGCTGGCAACGACTTTCTCGCCGCGGTATTCCTGTGGCGAGCGTGCATCCCAGATAGCGCGATCGGGGTTATGCAGGTCTGCCATCAGCGCTGCCAGAGTGACAGTGTGATGGTCATTTGGTGTGATCGTCGGTGTCGTAGGTGTGGCTTGCTGCGGCGCACTCTCTAGCGGCAACCCGTCTGCAATCCATGCTTTAAGGCCGCCATTGAGGTAGCTGTAGTGCGTATGGCCGATGCAGTCGAGCATCCAGATGAAGCGTCCGGCCCAGCCACCCCCTTCATCGTCATACACAACGTAGTGGAGATCGTCCCGGTGCCCCAGTTCGGCAAAAATGGCCTGTAATTCGGGCAGGCCCGGCAGTGGCCCTGGGCGGGGGGCTGGCGAAGCTGTGCGTGCCGGAGCCAGGTGCACTGCCCCCGGGATGTGCCCGGTTTGATATTGCTCTGTGCTGCTGAGATCGACGAGGCGAATATGCTCGGCGTCCAGCGGCAGCGACAGGTCGGCCGGCTCAATGAGTAGTGGTAACGTGGAGGGCGCCATAGGCAAGGTCTCCCGGGTTGGAACGCTCAGGCGATCCGTCGAAAAGGTGAATGCTTGGGACTGTTGACGCTCATCTTGACTGCGCCAGCCCTATTTTGGCGTAGGGCAGGGCGCGAGTCACGAGGTTTGGTTGTTGCTGGCCTGTGGCGCGTGACACTGTGCTCTTTCTGGTACCGGCTGCCTTTGGCAGTGACCTCATATCGGTCCCCGGTTACTGGTGGCGTTGCTTGAAGTGCAGCAGCGCCTTGTGCAGGCATTGAGTGGTCTTTACTACTGCCTGCAGGTGTTTGGGGGCGAGCAATTGGTCGTTGCCGGTACTGACGAAGACCAGACCGATCAGTTGCTGGTTGTGCACCAGTGGTGTCAGGTGAAATGCGTTTCCTGCGCTTAGCTGTAACACCTTGTCGGGCAGCGTGGCGGCGTGTGTTGCGCGTTGCCGTTGGTCAATATCATGGCTGTTGGCGCTGAGCAGCCACGTTGGCCAGCTGCCTTCGCGGCTGCTGCCAATGGCGGCGCCGGCGACCGGCTGCTCGTTGTTGAAGCCACTTGCAACCGCGATCACCAACTGGTGGGTGCCGGCGCTGGACAGTGCGATCCAGCTGGCAGGCAAGCCGAGCCCGTTAATCAGAGCATTTTGAGCGCACTCCAATAGCTGCGTCAGGTTGTTGAACGATTCCGGTTGCTTGCTCAGTTTTAAACATAGCGATCGCCACAATTCCGGGTTGGCGGCGGAGCGGTTGTTGCTGGTACCACTGGAGTTGGTGGCTGTTGCGCTGACCGGTTCTGACACCTTGTTGGTCGCGCCGGTGAGCGTCACCGGGTGCAGCAGGCGAGTGGCTGGGAGCAAGAGGTCACTGCCGTTGCGTGCGAACTGCTCGTGGGCACTGTTGACGGCATTCTCATGAGTCAACCGCTGGGCGTCAGCGACGTCGCAGTTCAGGTAAAGGGCGGTCAGCTTCTGCCAGCGCAGGGTGTGTCGTTTGTACCAGCTGTCGTGGCTGCTCAATGCGATGCCGTTGGAGATCAGCGCGCTGTTGGCGGGCTGGGTCAGCCAGCGATACAGTTCGCGGTCACTGTCCAGCTGGGCCTGCTGGTCCTGCGGATGTGCGCTGTCGCGTGCAACGTGCAGTGCCTTGACCATCGTTCGCCGATTATCGTTCAGTGAGCGGTAGCCCTGCAGTATCCATGGCGGTAGCCACCAGTCTTGAGCCACCAACTGGACGAGCTTGAAGCCGCTTGCGGTGGTTTCGGCAACCTGGCGACGGGTGACGCCGTCAGGCAGAACGCCGTTGTTCAGGCCTTCCCAGTGCTGGAACAAGTGCGGCTTGAGGTAGGCAAGAGTCCATAAAGGAGAGAGAAACAGCAGGGTCGCTAGTGACATCTCGTGCCAGAGTCTGGCGATGCGGTGGGCGAATAGCCCTTGCGCCTGACTGACCGCATGCTCACTGATGCTCAGCAACTGGCGGTAGGCCCAGGGCAATTGTTGCGGGTCGACTACCGGAAGGTCCTTCAGCAGTTGTGCAATGCGTTGAGTGCCGAGCAGCGAGCAGGCCTGCTCCAGTGTCAGCACATCAACATCACGCTTGCGCGCCGCTGCGCCGGCGGCGCGACAGATGTGGAGCGCGGCGACCGGCGAGCGCATGATCTCTTGGGTCAGCTCAGTGATGCTGAGCAGATCACTCTCCAGATGCTCGACCAGAGAGTGTTGGTCGGCGGGGCTGATAGGCAGCACGCAGTCGCTCAGCTTCTGCCGCAATTCGCCGATAACCTCTCTGTTACCGTTGTTGGGGTGTGTGCTCATGCGCCTCACAGCTTTATACTAGTCTTCTGCACGACTATAACCTGAAAGGCAGTACTTTGCTGCCCTGCGCGGCGACGCGCGCCGGCTCGTTCTGGATACCTCGAATCTATGTTGAAAATTGGTGGTTTTGTTGTTGTTATCGGCAGTGTGTTGGGAGGCTTCCTGTTGTCGGGTGGCCACATCGCAGCGCTCTGGCATCCTTTCGAGATCCTGATCATTGGCGGTGCTGCCTTTGGCGCCTTTTTGGTGGCCAACAGCAGCGCCATAGTAAAAAAGTGCCTGCGTGCCGGGCCAGCCATCATTTTTGGTCATCGCTTTTCCAAACCGTTCTACCTTGATGTACTGGGTTTGCTCTACGAGGTGCTCAACAAAAGCCGGCGCGAGGGGATGATGGCCATCGAGCAGGATATCGAGGAGCCGAGCGAAAGCCCGATCTTCAGTAAATATCCCGCAATCCTCAACGATAAGATGATGACGGAGTTCATCTGTGACTATCTGCGCATCATGTCGACCGGCAACATGGCCCCGCATGAGCTGGAAGCGCTGTTTGATGTCGAGATTTCCGCACTGACCGAGGAACTGCTGGAGCCCTCGCACGCGGTCACCCGCGTTGCGGACGCGTTGCCCGGCTTCGGTATCGTCGCTGCCGTTCTGGGGATCGTGATAACCATGGGGATCCTCGGTGATGCTGAGCAGTCGGAAATTGGTGAGAAGGTAGCCACGGCGCTGGTGGGTACGTTCCTGGGTATTCTCGCCGCCTACGGTTTTGTTGGTCCGTTTTCCAGTGCGATGGGACACACCGCGCACGAGGAGGCCAATACCTATGAAGCGATCAAGATGACGCTCGTTGCCAGTGCGCAGGGGCTGCCGCCAGCGTTGGCGGTGGAGTTTGGTCGCAAGTCGCTGTTGCCCGAGCACCGTCCCAGCTTCACCGAGCTGGAAGATTCGGTTAAGGGACGCTAAGCGGTGGACAACAATCAGCCGATTATCGTCAAGCGTGTGACCCGCAAGGAGGCCGGCCATCACGGTGGCTCCTGGAAGATTGCCTTTGCCGACTTCGCAGTGGCGATGATGGCGTTCTTCCTGGTGATGTGGCTGCTGACAGTCGCGACACCGGAGCAGTTGCGCAGTGTGTCCGGCTACTTCAATGATCCGGTGGGCTTCAGTGAAGGGGGGAGCCCATTTGCCATTGATCTTGGCGGATCGCCAGAGGTTGCTCCGGAGCGCACGCTGAACAAGACTGAAGATCCCGAGGATCAGCAAATGATCGATGAGGACTCTGCCAGGCAGCTTGCGGATCAGGTTGAGCGCCGGGACATGGAGCAGTTGCTGCAGGAGCTGCAAAATCAGATCGACAGTGAGCCGGTACTGCAGCGGTTCAAGGATCAGATTCTGGTCGAGATTACCCAGGACGGCTTGCGTATCCAGATCGTCGATGCGGAGAATCGGCCGATGTTCGCCAGCGGTAGCGCCCAGCTGCAGCCTTACTTCGAAGATATCCTGCTGTCGCTGAGCGACACCATTGCCAAGGTCAACAAGAAAATCAGTATCAGTGGGCACACTGATGCCCAGCCCTATGTCGGGCGCAGTGGCTATGGCAACTGGGAGCTGTCGAGCGATCGGGCCAATGCCGCGCGCCGTACTCTGCTGGCGGCGGGCTACCCCGAGCAGCAGGTGGCGCGGGTGGTCGGTTATGCCGATTCGGCGTTGTTCGATCGCGAAAATCCGATGAGCCCGACCAATCGGCGCATCGATATCGTCGTGCTGAATAAACATGCGGAAGAGCAACTGCTGGATGGCACCGATGCGGCTGAGGCGCCGGCGTCTGCCCCGCTGGAGCCTGAGTCGCCGCCCCAGCCGGTTGAACCTTCAGCGGAACCCGTAGCGCCGGAGGAGAGTGCGCCTGTCGCAGAGCCTGCAGCAGCCGAGCCGGCAAACGAACGACGCCTTAATCTGTTTGATAGTGCCGAACCGATCAGACGCCTGCAGCAGTAAGGACGCCTCAGTTGGCAAGGGTTGAGAGGATGTGGCGATAGCTGCTCATGCGGATCGCTGAGATGTCACCTGCTTCAACCGCTTGAAGCAACGCGCAACCCGGTTCGTGCAGGTGCTGGCAGTCGCGGAAGCGGCAATGGCCCAGGAATGGCCGAAATTCGATAAAGCCTTCGAGCAGTTCATCGTGTGAGATGTGTGTCAGGCCGAATTCACGGATGCCGGGCGAGTCGATCAGGTCACCGCCCGCCGGGAAATGAAACAGCTTCGCGGTGGTGGTGGTGTGGGTGCCCTTGCCAGTACTTTCCGACAGAGCGCCGACGCGCAGGTCCTGACCGGGTAGTAGCGCGTTGATTAATGACGACTTGCCAACCCCGGACTGGCCAACGAACACGCTGGTATGGTCCTTCAGTTCTGCTCGCAGGTTGTCCAGACCGTCCCCTTCGCCCGCCGACAGTAGCAGCGTGCGGTACCCCAGTCGGCTGTAGTCATCCAGCCATTGCAGCAGTTCCGGGTTAGGGCTGGTTTTCAGCAGGTCCGATTTGTTCATTACCAGCAGTGGTTCAATGTCAGCCTGCTCGGCTGCGACCAGATAGCGGTCAATCAGGTTGGTGTACGGCGTGGGCAGTGGCGCAAAGACGATGATCAGTCGGTCAACATTGGCGGCTACCGGCTTCAACTGGCCGCGCTGGTCCGGGCGGCAAAGCTCGGTCTGGCGCTCCTGCTGGGCGACAATGACACCACCTTGCTGGTTGTCTGGGCGCCAGACGACTCGGTCGCCAGTAACCAGTGCAGGTAGATTGGCACGGCGATAGCAACGGCGAATCTGGCCTGCCAGCTCGCCGCTGGTGGCTTCGACGTCAACCTGTACGCCAAAGTGTGCAATCACCAGACCCGGCTGCTCGCTGCCAAGGTCGCCACCGACCAGGCTTTCCTCTGCTCGTTCGGCGCGGCGGTCGGCGCGCGCGGCGCGCTCGTCCTGGATCTTCTGGATGCGCCAGTTTTGGCGGCGACTAAGGTTTCGTTTGGCCATGGACTCGGAGTCTGAATAATCGGCGGCAGTTTAGCAGTTATACTGCAGACATTGTGCGTTTCGCGCGTCCCACACCCATGCAGGAGCTCCCATGCAACACCCCGACAACCTGATCTGGATCGACCTGGAAATGACTGGCCTGGATCCTGATAACGACGTGATCATCGAAATTGCCACGATTGTGACCGACGCCGAGCTCAATGTACTGGCCGAGGGCCCCTCGTTGGCCATCAAGCAGCCAGACGCTTTGCTTGATGGCATGGACGAGTGGAATACCCGTCAGCATGGGCAGTCTGGCCTGACCCAGCGGGTGCGGGACAGCAAGATCAGCCTGGCTGATGCTGAGCAGCAGACCATTGAGTTTCTGTCCAGCTGGGTGCCCGCGGGTAAATCACCGATGTGCGGCAACAGTATCTGCCAGGACCGCCGCTTCCTTTATCGCGGCATGCCGGCGCTGGAAAAGTTCTTTCATTACCGCAATCTGGATGTCTCAACCCTCAAGGAGTTGGCGGCGCGCTGGGCTCCAGAGGTAAAGAACGGCTTCAAGAAACAGAGCAGTCATCTGGCTATGGACGATATTCGTGATTCCATTGCCGAGTTGCAGCACTACCGCGAGCATTTCATCCGGTTCTGAGGGATCAGGCAACGCCGTGTTGCCGCAGTGCCCAGGCTACATGTTCGCGTACCAGCTCTGACGGATCGTTGCGACGCCGCTTGAGGGTCTCGATCACGGGAATACTGGTGGTGGCGTTACCGAGGCCTACCGCCAGGTTGCGCAACCAGCGCTCGTGACCGATCCGGCGAATCGGGGAGCCTTCGGTGCGCTGCAGGAAGGTGTCTTCGTCCCAGCTGAACAGCTCAACCAGATCGGCCTGATCCAGCTGGTGGCGAGGGCTGAAGTCCGATTCCGTCGTCGCCTTGGCAAAACGGTTCCAGGGGCAGACCAGTTGGCAGTCATCGCATCCGAACACCCGGTTTCCCATGAGGGGGCGCAGTTGCTCGGGAATCGCGCCTTTCAGCTCGATTGTCAGGTATGAGATGCAGCGTCGAGCGTCCAACAGATGCGGTCCGACGAACGCGTCGGTAGGGCAGCGTTCAAGGCAGGCCGTGCATTTGCCGCAATGTTCGGTCTGCTGAGGCTTATCAAGCGGTAGCGGCAGATCGGTATACAGCTCGCCGAGGAAAAAGTAGCTACCGGCCTTGCGGTTGATCAGCATGGTGTTCTTGCCAATCCAGCCCAGACCGGAGCGCGTGGCTAGGGCGCGTTCCATGACCGGTGCACTGTCGACAAAGGCGCGGTAGCCGAACGGCCCAATTAGGTTTTGGATGCGGTCAGCCAGTTGTTGCAGTCGTCGACGAATCAGTTTGTGGTAGTCGCGTCCCAGCGCATAGCGGGATATATAAGCACTATCACGGTTGGCCAGACGCTTGGTCATAGCGCTGTCTGCCGGCAGATAGTCCATGCGCACTGAAATGACCCGTTGAGTGCCGGGAACCAGCTCTGCCGGCCTGGTGCGCTTGGTGCCGTGGCTGGCCATCCATTCCATCTCACCGTGATATCCGGCCGCCAGCCAGCGCTGGAGCCATTCTTCGTGATCACCGATATCGGGAGCGGCGATACCCAGCTGTTGGAACCCCAGCTCGCCGGCAAGGGCGCGAATCTGGTCGGCGATGGCTTGGTAGTTTGCGGTATCGGGCATGTGGTTGCTGGGGCTGGGTGGCAGGATTCCCGTATAATTGTGCCAGACAACCCGTGCAGGAGCCTATCGATGTCCGATCCGATGCCATTCAGGGTCCATTCCCGTCAGCAGACCCGGCAGATGGACGCTGCCCTGATTTCCTCGGGGATTGCCGGAATTGAGCTAATGGAGCGTGCTGCGCAGGCGGCCTGGCAGGCACTGCTGGCCCGTTGGCCCGATGTCGGATGTGTCACGGTCTTGTGTGGCGCGGGCAACAACGCGGGTGACGGCTACCTGCTGGCCCGCCTTGCCCTTGCTGAGGGCTGGCGTGTGCACGTGTGGACGCTGTCGCCGCCAGAGCGACTAACTGGTGATGCTGCTATCGCCTGGCAGCAGGCGCAACAGGCAGGTGTTTCGGTTCTGGCATGGACGCCGGATGTGGTTCTTGATGGCGTGGTAGTGGATGCGCTGCTAGGCACCGGGCTGACCGGGGCGGTGCGCGCGCACTTCGCTGAGGCGATAGCCGCGATAAACAATACGGCGTGTCCGGTGCTTGCCATTGACGTGCCCAGCGGGCTGGATGCGGATCGCGGCGTCCCTCTGGGCGCCGCGGTTCAGGCTGATGCCACGGTTACTTTTATTACCCTGAAGCTTGGTTTGTTGACCGCGCTGGGGCCGGATTTTTGTGGCGAACTGATTTACGCGGCGTTAGCCGAGCCGCTGCCAGAAGAGGTGCCGGGGTCGCTGGAATTGTTGCAGTTGGAGCGCTGGCGAGGGTGCTTGCCGGCGCGGACACGGTCGGCGCACAAGGGGAGCTTCGGTCATCTGCTGCTGGTCGGCGGTGGGCCGGGCATGGGTGGTGCAATCATGCTGGCGGCGGAAGCGGCGTTATGCAGCGGCGCCGGCAAGGTTAGCGTGGCGACCTGCGCTGAGCACGTTGCGCCGTTGCTGGCGCGGAGCCCTGAAGTGATGGTGAGGGCCGTCGCGAGCGTTAAGGAGCTGGCGCCACTGCTGGCGACGGCGGATGCGCTGGTGGTGGGGCCTGGGTTGGGGCGCACTGGCTGGGCGGAGGAAATGCTGTCAGCGTGCCTGGAAGCAGCGTTGCCCCGGGTACTGGATGCCGATGCGCTGAATCTGCTGGCTCAACGCTCAGGGCCGCTCACTCTGGGTGCAAACACCGTCATTACGCCGCATCCGGCTGAAGCTGCGCGTTTGCTGGGTTGCTCAACTGGCGCGGTGCAGAGCGATCGCCTCGACGCGGTGCAGCGTTTGATCGAACCTCTCGGCTGTCATGCGGTTCTTAAGGGGGTGGGCTCGCTGGTTGCCAGTCCGGTGGCGATGGGGCAGTTGCCCGCGGTCTGTGGGGCGGGCAATCCGGGGATGGCAGTCGGAGGTATGGGCGATGTGCTCTCCGGGTTGCTGGGGGCGCTGCTGGCCCAGCGCGTTCCCGCCGAGCAGGCGGCGCGGTATGCTGTGCTGGTTCACGCGCTGGCAGGCGACATGTTGGCCTTGAGCGGCGGCGAGGTGGGTATCAGGGCCGGCGACATGATGCCTGCCATTCGCAGGGTATTGAATCAGCGGGGAGTCGAATGAGGCTGGAGTTGCATGCAGTTGGCGAAGAGGCGATGACGGCGTTGGGTGGTGATATTGCCAGCGCCTTGCAGGGGCATGGTGTTGTCTACCTGGATGGCAATCTGGGGATGGGCAAGACCACGCTGAGTCGCGGTATCATTCGCTCACTTGGCCAGCAGGGACCGGTAAAAAGCCCCACCTATACTTTGGTGGAGCCCTACGAGCTTGCCTGTGCCAACGTCTATCACTTTGATTTATATCGTCTTGCCAGTCCCGAGGAGCTGGAGTTTCTCGGCGTTCGCGACTATTTTGACGGGGAAAACCTCTGCCTCATTGAATGGCCGGAGAAGGGGCGGGGAGTTTTGCCAAGACCGGACCTGACGATTACCATTGATGCCGTGGGCGACGGGCGGCGTCTGACATTGACCGGTGAGACTTCACACGGGGAAATGACGTGTCAACGGATTCAACAGATGCGGAGTGAAGGCTAGCGTGATACGCACAAGCGTGAGGAAGGGGCGTCTTGCCCGGCTGGGCGCAGTGGCTGCGCTGCTGGGGCTGCTGTCGTCCTTTGTGCAGGCTGCGGACATCAAAAGTGTCCGTCTCTGGCGGGCACCCGACAATACTCGGTTGGTGTTTGATTTAAGTGGGCCTGCCGAGCACACCCTGTTCACTCTGTCCAACCCCGAACGCATCGTCATCGACATCAGCAACGCACGTCTGGTGGCCGATACCAGTGAGCTGCCGTTGGAGAACACGCCGCTGCGGGGCTTGCGGGCTGCCCCCCGTGACGGCGACGGACTGCGTGTGGTGCTTGACCTTTCCGAGCAGGTCAACCCCAAAAGCTTTGTGTTGCCGCCCAACCAGCAGTATGGGGATCGTCTGGTGGTTGATCTGTACGACCAGACGCGGCCATCGGCTTCCTTGCCGCAACCAGCTGCCCCTTCTGCAACACCGTTGCCGCAGACGTCGACTCGCTCGGCAGCAGAGGCTGGCAGCCGAGATATTGTGGTGGCAATTGATGCCGGTCACGGTGGTGAGGACCCGGGCGCCATTGGCTATGGCGGAGCGCGTGAGAAGGAAGTCGTGCTGGCTATTGCCCGTGATCTCAAGCGCCTGATTGACGCCGAGCCGGGTTTCCGGGGAGAGCTGGTGCGGACCGGGGATTATTTCATCCCCCTGCGCCGGCGCACGGAGATTGCTCGTCAGCACAACGCAGATATGTTTGTCTCGATCCATGCCGATGCCTTTACCCGGTCGAGTGCCAACGGTGCGTCCGTGTTCGCCCTGTCTGATCGTGGGGCAACCTCGGAGACGGCACGCCTGCTGGCTGATCGGGAAAACCGTTCCGACTTGATCGGCGGTGTCGGTGGGGTGAGCCTCGATAACAAGGATCAGGTGCTTGCCAGTGTGCTGCTTGATTTGTCGATGACGGCAACCCTGTCGGCGAGCCTGGATGCGGGGCAGCAAGTGCTTTCGTCTGTCGGTCAGGTGAATCGTCTGCACAAGTCACGTGTGGAACAGGCCGGTTTCATGGTGCTGAAATCACCAGATATCCCATCGATTCTGGTTGAGACCGGCTTTATTTCGAATCCTGGCGAGGCGCGCAAGCTGGTGACTCGCAGTCATCAGCAGGCCATGGCACGGGCCATCTATACCGGGCTTAGAGGCTATTTCCATCGCAACCCACCGCCGGGAACCCGTATTGCTGCACTCAAAGCGAGTGGTCAGCTGGCGCAGGGCCCCCGTGAGCATACGGTACGCCGCGGTGACAGCCTTTCGATGATCGCCAACATCTATCAGGTCTCGCTGGCAAGTCTGCGCGCGGCCAATGACCTTTCTACTGATCAGATCCGGGTTGGCCAGGTGCTCAAGGTGCCGGCCAGCAGCATGCTGGTCCAGAACGAACGCTGATATGTCCCGAATTCAATTATTGAGCCCGCGTCTGGCTAACCAGATCGCGGCTGGTGAAGTTGTTGAGCGTCCTGCCTCGGTTATCAAGGAATTGCTTGAAAACAGCCTTGATGCAGGCGCCACGCGCGTGGATATCGACGTCGAGCAAGCGGGCGTCAAGCTGCTGCGCGTACGCGATGATGGTTCAGGAATTGAGCAGGATGACTTGCCGCTGGCATTGTCCCGTCATGCCACCAGCAAGATCCGTGACCTGGACGATCTGGAAAAGGTTGCAACTCTGGGGTTTCGCGGCGAAGCGCTGGCCTCGGTCAGTTCGGTCTCCCGGTTGACGCTGACTTCGTGTCCTGCCGGGGCAGACCAGGCTTGGCAGGTTGAAACCGAGGGGCGCGACATGGCCCCGAACATCCGGCCTGCAGCGCACCCTCAGGGCACGACCGTTGAAGTGCGTGACCTGTTTTTCAATACGCCAGCCCGGCGCAAGTTTCTGCGCACCGAAAAGACCGAGTTTTCCCATCTCGAGGAGGTGGTCAAGCGGCTGGCGTTGTCACGTTTTGATGTCGGTTTCAATCTGCGTCATAACGGTCGGCCGGTGTTCAGTCTGCCGCCCGCCCGCACCGAGCAGGAAGCGCGTCGTCGCGTTGCGACGGTGTGTGGTCCGGCGTTCGTCGAGCAATCACGATTCATCGACCATGAGCGCAGTGGCTTGCGGTTATGGGGCTGGGTTGGGTTGCCGACGTTTTCGCGCAGCCAGGCTGATCTGCAGTATTTCTTCGTTAACGGCAGGATGATTCGCGACAAGCTGGTAGTGCACGCTGTGCGTCAGGCTTATCGCGATGTGCTGTTCAACGGTCGTCATCCGACCTTTGTTCTGTTTATGGAGCTGGACCCCGCTGTGGTGGATGTGAATGTGCATCCGACCAAGCATGAGGTTCGCTTCCGTGATGGCCGGATGGTGCATGACTTTCTGTTCAGCACCTTGTACCGCGCGCTGGCGGATCAGCGTCCGGGCGATCAGGTGGATGGGGAAGATGGCGAGGCCGCTGTTGCTCCGGCGTTGAATCCGCTGCAGGCGCAGCCTGCCGCAAGTGGGATCGATACCGGTGTGTTCTCTGGTCAGCAGCGTATGGCGCTGAACGAGCCGCCTGCGCGCTGGGATGCCGGTGACAGGTCGCCCCACTCACCGTTGCAGGCGCCGCCCGCAGGTACTGGTGCGGCCTATGCAGGCCTGTACGGTGTTGGGTCGGTCAGCGCAGGTCTGCCAGAGGCGTCGAAGGACGACGAGATTCCGCCGCTGGGTTATGCGGTTGCACAATTACATGGGGTTTACATTCTCTCTGAGAATGCGCTCGGTCTGGTGGTAGTGGATATGCATGCCGCCCATGAGCGGATTACTTATGAGCGGTTAAAGCTGGCGATGGACCAGGAGGGGCTGCGCAGTCAGCCATTGCTGGTTCCGGAAACCCTGGCGGTGAGCCAGCGTGAGGCCGATTGCGCTGATGAGCATGCCGAGTGGTTCACTCGTTTGGGAATGTCCTTGCAGCGTATGGGCCCCGAATCGCTGGCCATTCGCGAGATACCAGCGTTGTTGCGGCAGGCCGACGCGGAGCAACTGGTGCGCGATGTGCTGAGCGATCTGCTGGAGTACGGCACCAGCGACCGCATCCAGGCGCACCTTAATGAGTTGCTCGCGACCATGGCCTGCCATGGCTCTGTGCGCGCCAATCGGCGCCTGACACTGGCGGAGATGAATGGATTGTTGCGTGATATGGAGCAGACTGAGCGGAGTGGGCAGTGCAATCATGGACGCCCAACCTGGACTCAGTTGAGCATGGCCGAGCTGGACAAGCTGTTCCTGCGAGGGCGTTGAGCATGGCGCGGCTGGCTGGTCCGGCGACACCTGAACGTCCGCCGCTGATTTGTCTTATGGGGCCGACAGCGTCCGGCAAGACCGACCTGGCGATGCATCTGTTTGATCGCTTTCCCTGTGAGCTGGTCAGTGTTGATTCCGTGCTGGTGTATCGCGGCATGAATATCGGCGCTGCCAAGCCCGACGCCGAGACTCTTGCCCGTTATCCCCATCACCTGATTGACATACTCGATCCTGCTGAGCCCTATTCTGCGGCGCGTTTCCGCGATGACGCGCTGGCGCTGATCCGGGACATTACCGCGCGGGGCAAGGTGCCCGTGCTGGTCGGCGGGACCATGCTCTATTTCAAGGCGCTGATGGGCGGTCTGGCGGTCATGCCCTCGGCTGATCCGGCTGTTCGTGCGCGAATAGAAGCGTTGGCGCAGGAGCAGGGCTGGGAGGCTGTTCATAAGGCAATGGCGGCTGCTGATCCAGAGGCCGGTGCGCGCATCCATCCGAACGATCCGCAACGTATTCAGCGAGCGTATGAGGTATTTCTCAGCAGCGGTATTACACTGAGTGAATGGCACCGACGTCAGCACGCAGAAAAAGCCTCAGGACAGGCGCCGGAGAGCGGTGTTTTACCTTATACTGTGCGCTATCTGGCGGTCGCGCCGCAGGAGCGTTCGGTTCTGCATCAAAGAATTGCCGAGCGTTTTTCGCTGATGTTGCAACAAGGGCTGATTTCAGAGGTCGAAGCGTTGCACGCGAGAGGGGATCTGGATGTCAGTATGCCCTCCATTCGTGCGGTCGGTTACCGGCAGGTCTGGGATTATCTGGATGGTCGGCTTGATTACGAGCAAATGCGCGAGCGCGGAATCATCGCGACGCGCCAACTGGCCAAGCGGCAGTTCACCTGGTTGCGTGGCTGGCATGCGCCGATTGAATGGCTCGACAGTCTTGATCCGAAAAGGTTTGAGCGGGCCTTGAAAGTGCTGGAAGCCGTCGCAATATAGTCCTGACGCTTCCGCCAGCCCTTAGTCTGTGCGCGGTACAAGCCTGCTCGTCTTTCGGATAATGGACAGGCCGGCCAAATTGCATTGTTATGATGCGTAAAAATTATACGGTTTCCATGAAAGGAGTGAGGCAATGTCAAAAGGGCATTCTCTACAAGACCCTTACCTGAACGTTCTGCGCAAGGAACGTGTTCCGGTATCCATTTATCTGGTTAACGGCATCAAGCTGCAGGGCCAGATCGAATCTTTTGACCAGTTTGTCATTCTGCTGAAGAACACTGTCAGCCAGATGGTCTACAAACACGCAATTTCTACCGTCGTTCCGGGTCGCCCGGTACGTTTGCCGACTCAGCCAGGTGCAGATGAAGCTGAAGCTGGCAATTCCTGATGATGCAGGGGGCCTGATTGTTTTTTGAGCGTCACGAAGGGGGTGAGCGTGCGATCCTCGTTCACCTTGAAGGCGTAGATGAGCAGCGCCGGGAAGATCCGCACGAATTCATCGAGCTGGTGCGTTCTGCCGGAGCTGAAAATGCAGGTTTCCTTACCATTACGCGTCACAAGCCGACGCCGCGATTCCTCATTGGTCCTGGAAAGGTCGAGGAATTGCGAGCGCTGGTGAAGGCCAGTGAAGGTGATCTGGTTATTTTTAATCACATTCTGACGCCCAGCCAGGAGCGTAATCTTGAGCGAGAGCTTGAGTGTCGTGTGATTGACCGAACCGGCCTGATCCTCGATATTTTTGCGCAGCGCGCTCGTACCCATGAGGGCAAGCTGCAGGTTGAGCTGGCCCAGCTCGACCATCTGAGCACTCGTCTGGTTCGCGGTTGGACTCACCTTGAACGCCAGAAAGGTGGTATCGGTTTGCGTGGGCCGGGTGAAACCCAGTTGGAGACCGACCGCCGACTGTTGCGGGTTCGCATCAAGCAGATTACCAAGCGGTTGGAGAAGGTTCGCAGTCAGCGCGATCAGGCCCGGCGTTCCCGTCGTCGAGCCGAAATTCCTGTTGTCTCGCTGGTGGGTTATACCAACGCGGGCAAGTCCACGCTGTTCAATACTCTGACTACCTCCGAGGTGTACGCGGCTGATCAGCTGTTTGCGACCCTCGACCCGACCCTGCGGCGGATTGAGCTCAATGATGTTGGTCCGGTAATTCTGGCTGACACGGTAGGTTTTATTCGGCATCTGCCGCATAAGCTGGTCGAGGCTTTTCGCGCCACGCTTGAGGAGTCCAGCCAGGCTGATCTGCTGCTGCACGTGATTGACGCTGCGGACGAAGAGCGCGAAGCCAACATGGAGCAGGTTCATGTGGTGCTCGGCGAGATCGGTGCGCTTGAGCTGCCGACGCTTGAGGTTTTCAACAAGATTGACCTGATTGACGGGTTTGAGCCGCAAATCCAGCGCAACGAAGACGGTGTCGCGGTGCGTGTCTGGATCTCTGCCCAGAAGGGGCTGGGGCTGGATTTGCTGCAGCAGGCTATCGCTGAGCGCGTTGGTGATGACGTGATACATGAGCAGATTGTGCTGGGGTATGCCGAAGCACGCCTGCGCGCCCAGTTCTATGCTGTGGGGGCGGTGCTGAGTGAGTCTGTGTGTGAGGACGGGCGCCCTCAACTGGATGTGCGCCTGCAGCGCAGTGATTTCAATCGTCTGCTCAAGCGCGAGGGTTGGCAGCCGGAGCAGTTTCTGCAGCAACATACTTTGCAATGAAAGTGCGCGGGCGTGGTTCGCGTACGTCGCGCGGTTTACGGTAGGATGGCACCCGGTTACGGGACAACTCCCGGACCTTGAACGTTACAGACAACGGAGAACGCTATGGCCTGGAATGAGCCTGGTGGCGGCAACAATTCAAACGACCAGGACCCTTGGGGTAGCGGTGGCAATCGCGGTGGTAATCGCGGCGGCAAGCAAGGTCCGCCGGATCTGGATGAGGCGCTGCGCAAGTTACAGGATAGCCTGAACAACCTTTTTGGCTCGGGCAAGCGCAGCGGCAACGGCGGCTCTGACCGGGGCGGCAGCGGTGGCAGTGGTATTCCGGGCTGGATCTGGGGGCTGGCGCTGATTCTGGTGCTCGGTTTCTGGGCGTTCAAGGCCGTCTATATGGTCGATGAGCAGGAGCAGGCGGTTATTCTTCGCTTTGGTGAGTACAACCGTACGGTAGGTTCCGGCTTGCATCTGTACTTTCCGCCGGTGGAAAGCAAGTTCCAGCGCAATGTTACTCAGGTACGTTCCTATCGTCAGAAGGGGCAGATGCTGACCGAAGACGAGAACATCGTTGAAGTGCCGGTGGCGATTCAGTACCGCATTTCCAACCTGGAAAACTTCGTACTCAAGGTGGAAGACCCAGAAACTAGCTTGCGTCACGCTACCGAAAGTGCGGTGCGGCACGTCGTTGGCTCGACGCCGATGCACCAGGTGCTGACCGAAGGTCGTGAGCAGATGGCGGTAGAGGTTACCGAGCGTCTGCAGCGCTACCTGGATGCCTACAATACTGGTATTACCGTTACTCAGGTCAACATTGAGAATGCGCAGGCGCCAGCTGAGGTGCAGGACGCGTTTGATGACGTGATTCGCGCCAAGGAAGACGAAGTGCGTGCCCGCAACCAGGCTGAGGCTTATGCCAACGGTGTCATTCCTGAAGCTCGCGGCCGCGCCCAGCGCATGCTCGAAGAGGCCAGCGGTTACCATGATGAAGTGATTGCTCGCGCTGAGGGTGAGGCCAAGCGTTTTGACCTCCTGCTGGAGCAGTATCAGGCGTCGCCAGGTGTGTTGCGTGAGCGTATGTACCTGGATGCCATGCAGGACGTGCTGAGCAGCACCAGCAAGGTTATGGTGTCAGGCGGCGAGGGCAGCAACAATCTTCTGTATCTGCCGCTCGACAAGATGATGGGGCAGGGTGGTAGTGCGTCTCCGTCGGTGAGTGGCTCGTCCAGTTTGCCGTCGGCTTCGCAGGGTGATTCTTCTGCCAGCCGTTCAACTTCTTCGCAGCAGCGCGATCTGCGTTCCAGGGAGTCTCGCTGATGAGTAACAAGTCTCTGATGGGTTTGATTGTTCTGCTGGCGGCGATCATTGTCGGCTGGAACGCCTTCTTTGTCGTCAACCAGACAGAGCGCGCCATTGTTCTGCAGTTCGGTAAGGTGGTGGAGAGCGACGTTGCTCCAGGTCTGCACTTCAAGCTGCCGTTTGTGCAGGAAGCGCATACTTTTGATGGTCGCTTGCTGACGCTCGATACCGCAACTCAGCGTTATCTGACGCTGGAGAAGAAAGCGCTGATGGTCGATTCCTACGCCAAGTGGCGGATCGCAGATGTGCAGCTGTTTTACACCGCAACCTCAGGTCTGCGTGCGATTGCTGAAGAGCGTCTGTCGCGTCAGCTCGAATCCGGCCTGCGCAACGAGGTGGCTCGCCGCACGTTGCATGAGGTGGTCTCGGGTGAGCGTGATCAGTTGATGGCGGATATCACCGCAACCCTGGATGAGAGCGCGCGTCGTGAGCTGGGTATCGAAGTGGTAGACGTCAGGGTCAAAGCAATCGATCTGCCTGCCGAGGTTAACCGCAGCGTTTTTGATCGGATGAGTACCGAGCGTGAGCGCGAGGCGCGTGAGCACCGTGCCAAGGGGACGGAGCTGGCAGAAGGTATTCGCGCGGATGCTGATCGTCAGCAGCGTGTGATTCTTGCCGAGGCGTTCCGTGAGTCTGAGAAGATTCGCGGTGATGGTGACGCGAAGGCGGCCGCGATCTATGCCGAAGCCTACAACAAGGATCCCGAGTTTTACTCGTTCTCGCGCAGTTTGCAGGCGTATCGTGAGAGCTTCGCCAGCCGTTCCGACATGCTGGTGCTGGACCCGGATAGCGAGTTCTTTAAGTATATGCAGGGTAATCCGGTCAAGCGTTGATCGGAGTCTGCAGCAAGTGTAACGGGTCGCCCATGGGGTGGCCCGTTTTTCTGTCGGCGGCTCGCTTAATTGGGGCTAATGCCGGGGTGTCCGCCGCAGAAAACGTGTTACACTTGCGCAGCCGGGAAATCCCGGCTTTTTTGTGACCGCTTGAAGCCGTTACGGCGGGCGGGTCGGCGCTCAAGAGGGCAGCATGTGGCAGGAAATTCTTACCGCGCTGTGTCTGGTGCTGGTGCTTGAGGGCATATTGCCTTTCCTGATGCCTGAGCGTTGGCAACGAATGATGAGCGGTATCGGCGACCTGAGTGCGCGTCAGGTGCGACTGGCAGGTCTTGTCAGTATGTTGCTCGGTACCCTATGTCTGTATCTGGTTCGCCAGGTGGCGTAGTTCGAGCAGGGCGCTGGCCCGCTCCATCGTCACCCTGTATGAAAGGTTCTGAAAATGCCTACTGTAGATCGCTGGTTGCTGCCCGATGGCATCGACGAGGTGCTGCCTCGCGAGGCTGTGCGTATTGAGGCAGCCCGTCGGCAGTTGCTGGATCTGTTCTCCCGCTGGGGCTATGACCTGGTCATTACTCCGCATATCGAATACCTCGAATCACTGTTGACCGGTGCTGGTCATGATCTTGACCTGCAGACGTTCAAGATGACCGATCAGATGTCTGGCCGGATGCTCGGTTTGCGTGCAGACATTACTCCGCAGGTTGCGCGTATCGATGCGCATACCCTGGGGGCAGAGGGCCCTTCCCGTCTTTGTTATTGCGGTAGCGTGCTGCATACACTGCCGCGTCCGTTGTCTACCTCACGCAGTCTGATTCAGCTTGGTGCCGAGCTCTACGGCGACGCGTCCAGTGCCAGTGATGTCGAGGTTATTTCCCTCATGCTGGAGACGCTGGGCGTCTGTCAGGTCGAGGGTGTGCATCTGGATATCGGACATGTGGGGATTTATCGCGGCCTGGTGCAGGCAGCCAATCTGGATGAGGCAACCGAACGGGCGTTGTTTGACGCGCTGCAGCGTAAGGCGGCAGACGAGGTGGCCCAGCTGGTGGGTGATCTGCCGCAGGCATCTCTGGGTGCCATGCTGTGCAGCTTGGTTGAGCTGTCCGGGGGTGTCGAGGTGCTGGATCGTGCACACGTCCTGTTGGACGGTGCGCCTGAGTCTGTGATGGCGGCGCTGGATGATCTGGCCGAGGTTGCACAGGTGCTGGCACGGCGCTATCCCGGTGTGCCGCTGTATTTCGACCTCGGCGAATTGCGTGGCTATCATTACCACACGGGTGTTGTGTTTGCGGCTTTTGTCCCGGGCGTTGGGCAAAGCGTCGCGCAGGGCGGGCGATATGATGATATTGGTCGTGATTTTGGTCGCGCCCGCCCGGCAACCGGCTTTTCCACTGACCTGCGCTTCCTGGTTCAGCGTGGGCAAATCGTTGATGCGGAGGTTCCTGCTGGCATCTGGGCGCCACATAGTGCCGAGGTGGGGCTGCAGGACGCAGTAGCGCAATTGCGCGCTCAGGGTGAGCGCGTCATCGTCGCGTTACCGGGGCAGGGTGACTCCGACGCGGCGCAGCATGGCTGTGGCCGGCGACTGGTATTTGCTGCGGGTAGCTGGCAGGTCGTCGAACTGAATTCGTGATTAGAGGGCCGCAAGGCCATTTCATTTCTAGCGAGGCATGGGCTGAACATGGGTAAGAATGTTGTCATCCTGGGGACCCAGTGGGGCGATGAGGGTAAGGGCAAGATCGTCGATCTGCTGACTGATCAGGTTGCTGCGGTCGTTCGTTATCAGGGCGGTCATAACGCGGGGCATACGCTGGTCATCGACGGCGAGAAGACTGTGCTGCACCTGATTCCTTCCGGGATTCTGCGTGACAACGTCCAGTGCTTTATCGGTAACGGCGTAGTGCTGTCACCGGAGGCGCTACTGAAAGAGCTGACCGAGCTGGAAGCCAAGGGTGTTCCGGTTCGTGAGCGTCTGCGCATCAGTCCGGCCTGTCCGCTGATCCTGCCGTATCACGTTGCACTGGATCAGGCGCGTGAAAAGGCGCGTGGCGAAGCCAAGATTGGCACTACTGGTCGTGGCATTGGTCCGGCCTACGAGGATAAGGTTTCCCGTCGAGGATTGCGCGTTGCGGACTTGTTCCATCGCGAGCGTTTTGCTGCCAAGCTCGGCGAGGTGCTGGATTATCATAACTTCGCGTTGCAGCACTACTACAAGGTTGATCCGATCGACTTCCAGAAAACGCTGGATGAGGCGATGGTTTATGCCGAGTGGTTGGCGCCGCTGATGACTGATGTCACTGCGCGTCTGCACGAACTGCGTCGCGAAGGTGCGAATATCATGTTCGAAGGCGCCCAGGGTTCGCTGCTGGATATCGACCACGGTACCTATCCTTTCGTTACCAGCTCCAACACTACTGCTGGTGGTACGGCCACCGGGTCGGGTTTTGGCCCGCTGTACCTGGACTACGTGCTGGGTATTACCAAGGCCTACACCACGCGGGTAGGTTCTGGTCCGTTCCCGACCGAGTTGTTCGATGATGTGGGTAGCCGTCTTGCCGAGCGTGGTCACGAGTTTGGTTCGACCACTGGGCGGGCGCGCCGTTGCGGCTGGTTCGATGCTGTCATCCTGCGTCGCGCTATCGAGATTAACAGTATTAGCGGGTTGTGCCTGACCAAGCTGGACGTGCTTGATGGTCTGGATGTTATTCGCATCTGTGTCGGTTATCGTAATGCTGCTGGCGATGTGCTCGATGCGCCGACTGATGCTGATAGCTATATTGGTCTGGAGCCGGTCTACGAGGATATGCCGGGCTGGCACGAGTCCACGCTGGGTATCAAGACTGTTGAGGGTTTGCCGGCGGCGGCTCGTGCTTATATCGCGCGAATCGAAGAGCTGGTTGGTGCGCCGATCGATATCATTTCGACCGGCCCGGACCGTAATGAAACCGTTATTCTGCGTCAGGTGTTCTGACGCGGTAGCGGTTTTTAAAGAAGCGCCCTTTGGGGCGCTTTTTTTATGTCTGGTCGGGCAGGGGCTGGCGCTGGGAGAGGTGGGGTATATTTAAGGCATAAAAAAACCGAGCACATGGCTCGGTTTTTTACGAAATTGGTGCCCAGGAGAAGACTCGAACTTCCACGGCCGTAAGGCCACTAGCACCTGAAGCTAGCGTGTCTACCAATTTCACCACCTGGGCGATTTCTTTACTGCTGAAAAAATCGAGTAACAGATCTCGGTTCTTTCTGAATTGGTGCCCAGGAGAAGACTCGAACTTCCACGGCCGTAAGGCCACTAGCACCTGAAGCTAGCGTGTCTACCAATTTCACCACCTGGGCATGTAACCTGAAGCTGCTATGCTGAACTATGGTTCGTTGCGTTAGCTGTTTCCTGTTGACGGCGCGAATCTTAGATAGTCCCGGCGCACTTGTAAACCCCCGGCATGGAAAAATTATTTTTTTAAACAGGTGCATGCAGGCTTCATTTTCGGTTCAATAGGGCCCTATGACGAAAAAGACGAAATCCCCCGGTTCGACCTCTCGGTCGACCACCTCAAACGCTTCCCCCGATCTCGATTTGACCAAGGACTGGAGTCACCTCGACCCGGAAGCTCGGCGCGAAGCCGAAAAGTATGACAACCCCATTCCCAGTCGCGAACTGATCCTGCATCTGCTCGAGTCGCGCGGCGCACCGGCTACCCGTGCTCAGCTGCAGCAAGAGTTTGGATTGTCCGACGAAGAAAGCGTAGAGGCGTTACGCCGCCGCTTGCGCGCGATGGAACGCGATGGTCAGGTAATCTACACCCGCCGAGGTGCCTACGCTCCAGTCGACAAGCTTGATCTGATCCCAGGACGCATTCAGGGTCATCGTGATGGCTTTGGCTTTCTGATCCCTGACGACAACAGCGGCGACATTTTCCTTGGCCCGTCGCAGATGCGCCTGGTGTTTGATGGCGATAGAGCTCTGGCCCGGATTACCGGTGTCGACCGCCGCGGCCGCAATGAAGGTGCGGTGGTTGAGGTTATTTCCCGTGCGCACGATATTCTTGTCGGTCGTTATTATGAGGAAAATGGCATCGGCTATGTCGTCGCCGACAATGCCCGTATCAATCAGGACGTACTGATCGCGCCGTCTGCCAAAGGTGGCGTAAAGCACGGTCAGTACGCCGAAGTGCGCATCACTCAGTGGCCGACTATGAGTCGTCAGGCCCAGGGTGAGGTCATCGAAGTTGTTGGTGACTATATGGCGCCCGGTATGGAAATTGAAGTCGCTCTGCGTAGCTACGACATCCCCAGCGAGTGGCCTGAGGCAGTGCTCAAAGAGGCCGCCAAGCTGAAGGATCACGTAGTCGAAAAGGACAAGCAGAAGCGCGTCGATCTGCGTCACCTGCCACTGGTGACCATCGACGGTGAGGATGCTCGCGACTTCGATGATGCGATTTATTGTGAGCCACACAAGGCCAGTGGCTGGCGCCTGTTCTCGGGCGGCTGGAAGCTTTATGTTGCCATCGCGGACGTGTCCCACTATGTGCCGCTGGGCTCTGCGCTGGATGAAGAGGCTGAGCTGCGTGGCACCTCTGTGTACTTCCCCAGTCAGGTTATTCCGATGTTGCCGGAGGAGCTGTCCAACGGCCTGTGTTCTCTGAACCCGCACGTGGATCGGCTGGCAATGGTCTGTGAAATGACCGTATCCAAAAGTGGCGAGCTGACCGATTTCGAGTTTTACGAGGCGGTGATTCATTCCCATGCGCGGCTGACCTACAACAAGGTATCGAGCATGCTCGAGCACCCGCGCAGTCGCGAAGGTAAGGCTTTGCGTGACGAGTATTCCGAGGTCGTTGCCCATCTGGAAAACCTGTACGAGCTTTACAAGGCGCTGGCCAAGGCGCGTCAGGGGCGCGGTGCCATCGATTTCGAGACTACCGAGACCCGGATGGTGTTCGGTGATGATCGCAAGATCGTCGAGATCAAGCCGACGACGCGTAACGATGCGCATAAGATCGTCGAGGAATGCATGCTGTGCGCCAACGTGGCGACGGCGCGTTTTCTGCAGGAGTTGGAGCTGCCCGGGCTTTATCGTGTGCACGATAGTCCGCAGGCAGAGAAGATTGAGCGCCTGCGCGAGTTCCTTAATTCGCTGGGGCTAAGTCTGACCCGCAAGAAAGGTGACCCCACGCCGGAAGATTATGCCGCGGTGCTGGCTCGGGTGCAGGGGCGTCCCGACGCCCAGCTGATTCAGACTGTCATGCTGCGCTCGCTCAGTCAGGCGGTCTACAGTCCTGACAATGCGGGACACTTTGGTCTGAACTACGAGGCGTATACCCATTTCACCTCGCCGATTCGCCGTTACCCCGATCTGCTGGTGCATCGCGCCATTCGCAGTGTGATTCGTTCGCGTCGCAATACGGATCGTGTTCGTCGCGCCGGTGCGGGCGTCATTCCCAAGGCCAAGATCTACCCCTACGATCATCAGCGTCTGACGGAGTTGGGCGAGCAGTGCTCGCAGAATGAGCGGCGCGCGGATGAGGCGACGCGTGATGTCGTCAGCTGGCTCAAGTGCGAGTTTATGCAGGACCGTGTGGGTGAGAGCTTCGATGGGCTGGTAACGGCGGTCACCGGGTTCGGGTTGTTTATCGAGCTGACCGACATTTATGTAGAAGGGCTGCTGCATATCACGGCGTTGCCGGCTGACTATTACGAGTTCGATGCGGTGCATCATTCGTTGATTGGAGAGCGCTCCGGTCGTCGGTTCCGGCTGGGTGATTCGGTTCGGGTGCAAGTGGCACGGGTTGATCTGGATGACCGCAAGATCGACTTCGAGATGGCTCAGGACAAGCCGCAACCCGCAGCCGAGCGCCAGGTGTCGGCGAGTCGCGCCATGCGTGAAAAGCTGCTGGCTGATGCCCGCCGAGCGGCTGGTGAGACTGGCTCCAGTGGCAAGTCCAATCGCAAGGGGCGCTCTGATGGATCTGCGGGTAAATCACCCGCAGTGTCTCGAGACAAGACGTCCAGATCAAGCAAGCCCTCTGGTGGCAGCAAGAGTGGCGGGAAAAAGGCGGCACCGGCGGACGCCAGTGCGAACCGCGGCCCGCGCAAGCGCAAGGCGCGATAGGTTGAGAGCTGTACATGAGTGATCTGGAGCGAGTATTTGGTGTTCACGCCGTACAGGCGTTGATCGAGCGTCACCCCAAGCGCGTTAAGCGCCTATTGGTGCAAAGTGGTCGTTTGAACGAGCGCCTGCAGGGGCTGTTGGCGCAGGCTGAACAGGCGGGGCTGGCTGTCGTTCGCGTGGCGGGTGATGAGCTTGATGCTCAGGCTGATGGCGTTCACCAGGGTGTGGTTGCTGAAGTGGCTCCCAGCCAGCTCTGGTCGGAAGAAATGCTTGGTCATCTGCTTGATCGTCTGGAGGTGCCGCCCCTGCTGTTGGTGCTCGACGGCGTCACTGATCCGCATAACCTGGGGGCGTGTCTGCGCAGTGCGGATGCCGCCGGGGCTCACGCGGTCGTTGTGCCGCGTGACCGTTCGGCCAGTCTTAATCCGACTGTGCGCAAGGTGGCATGTGGTGCGGCAGAAACCGTGCCACTGGTTGCGGTGACCAACCTGAGTCGTACTCTCAAGCAGTTGCAGCAGCGTGGCTTGTGGGTTACGGGTACCGCAGGTGAGGCAGAGCAGCTGATTTATGATGTCGACTTCAAGGTGCCGTCGGTAATCGTCATGGGGGCGGAGGGTGTAGGCATGCGCCGCCTGACCCGCGAACACTGCGATTATCTGGTCAAGCTGCCGATGGCTGGCAGTGTCAGCAGTCTCAATGTCTCGGTCGCCGCTGGTGTGTGCCTGTTTGAAGCGGTAAGGCAGCGCACGACAAGTGCGCGTTGAGCGCGATCTTTCCCTTTCCCGGCATTTTCCTTGCAAGCCGGGCGGCCGTTCACTAGAATGGCCGCCCCAAACCCTATGTTCCACTCCTTGCCAGACTGTTTGGGCAGCTGGCTATAACCCGTAAGGAGCTTGTATGCGTCATTACGAAATCGTATTTCTGGTTCACCCGGACCAGAGCGAGCAGGTTAACGCGATGGTTGAGCGTTACACCAAGCTGATCGAAGAAGACGGCGGCAAACTGCACCGTCTGGAAGATTGGGGCCGCCGTCAACTGGCTTACCCGATCGACAAGGTTCACAAAGCGCACTACATCATGATGAATGTTGAGTGCAGCGCCAAAGCACTGGAAGAGCTGACTGAAAACTTCCGTTACAACGATGCCGTGATTCGTAACATGGTCATCCGCCGTGACGAAGCCGTTACTGAACAGTCCGACATGCTCAAGGCTGAAGAGAGTGGTCGTGGTGAGCGTCGCGAGCGTCGCGAGCGCAACGATGACAATGACTCCAGCGACAACGCTGACAGCAATGACACCGATGACAACGGTGACGACGAGTAAGTTTTTTCAGTTCCCATTCCAGAATTAAGGAGACGCTGCCATGGCACGTTTTTTCCGTCGCAGAAAGTTCTGCCGTTTTACCGCTGAAGGCGTTAAAGAGATCGATTACAAAGATCTCAACACTCTGAAGGCCTACGTTACCGAGACCGGCAAGATTGTCCCGAGCCGTATTACCGGTACCAAGGCTAAGTACCAGCGTCAGCTGGCTGTCGCTATCAAGCGCGCCCGCTACCTGGCTCTGCTGCCTTACACCGACGGCCACGGTCGTTAATTGGTAGCCAAAAGTAATTGATCAGGAAGCCGAATAGGCATGCAGGGGCTGGCTGAGTTCATCTTGCGCGGTCGTAGACAAGCCACTCTCGTGGTGGGTTTGTCGATCGCAGTGCCCATGCTGTTCTGGTTTGGCGCGGTAGCAATGGCTCTTGTGCTGTTGCGCCGGGGGTGGTCGGAAGGTTTTCCAGTGCTGGTGTGGGCTTCCTTGCCTGCAGTTGCCTGGGCGCTGCTGGGTGACCCCACACCGCTGATGGTGTTGTTGGGCTGTTCGGCATTGGCGCTGCTGTTGCGTCAACGTAGTGAGTGGTCGCTGGTGACGATGGCGGCTGCGCCGCTCGGACTGGTGTTTGCAATGGTGCTACTGGCTACCCTGCAGTGCCCGTTGCAAGAGGTGGCAGAGCAGATTAAATCTGCATTGCCGCAAATGCTGACTGAGTTGAGCGCGGACGTGGACGAGGCTGCACTGGCCCGCCTGCAGGCACTGATGGTGCCGCTGCTGGCAGGCCTGATGGGGGCAACCCATGCAGCCATGACGCTGGTGTGCTTGATTCTCGCGCGTGCCTGGCAGGCTCGGTTGTTCAACCCTGGCGGGTTTCGCAGTGAGTTTCACCGTTTGCGTTTGGCGCCGTGGATGAGTATCGCGCTGGTGGTGCTGGTGTTTGTCGGCCCCCAGATTGACTCACTGGCCATGTTGGCTCCGATTGCCACTGTACCGTTGTTGTTTGCCGGTCTGGCGCTGGTACATGGCGTGGTCGGTATCAAGCGGCTCGGCATCGGTCCGTTGGTCGTGATGTACGTCGCGCTGATTTTTGTCTGGCAAGTGCTGTACCCCCTGATCATGTTTTTGGCGTTTATTGATAGTCTGTTTGATTTCCGTTCCCGCCTGCAGCCGGTTTCTGGCCCCGGTGGAAACGATGACTCAAACGGTCAAGGTTGAATTAAAGAGGTCATCGCAATGGAAGTTATCCTGCTCGAAAAGATCGCGAACCTGGGTAACCTGGGCGACAAGGTTGCTGTAAAGGCTGGTTACGCTCGCAATTTCCTGCTGCCTTTCGGCAAGGCTACTCCGGCCACAGCTGACAACGTTGCTGCGTTCGAAGCTCGCCGCGCCGAACTGGAAAAACTGGCTGCCGAGAAGAAGGCCGAGGCTGACGCCCGCGCTGCTCAACTGGCTGAACTGACTGTTACCATCGCTGCTAACGCTGGCGAAGAGGGCAAGCTGTTCGGTTCTATCGGTACTCGCGACATCGCCGATGCTGTTACCGCAGCTGGCGTTGCCATCGAGAAGAGCGAAGTTCGTCTGCCCGACGGCGCTCTGCGCAATGTCGGTGAGTTCGATGTTGTTGTGCAGCTGCACACCGACGTTGACGCCACCGTCAAGCTGGTTGTTGTAGCCGGCTGATAACGGTCTGCCTTGGCAACCCCCGCCTTCGGCGGGTGATTTGCCGAGGCATTATCGTTAGACTTGTCACACGGCGCCTGTCTCCGGACAGGCGCCGTGTTGCATTTCTGTACCAGCCGTTTCGAGCACCTGTTCATGACTGAAACCCTGTATACCGAACACCCTGAACTCGATCTGCAGACCGCAGCATTGAAGGTTCCGCCGCACTCCATCGAGGCTGAGCAGGCCGTGCTTGGTGGCGTCATGCTGGATAACATGGCGTGGGAGCGGGTCGCTGAGCTGCTCAGCGAAAGTGATTTCTATCGGCACGACCACCGGATGATCTTTAAGGCGCTGGTACGACTGGCGTCACGCAACCAGCCATTCGACGTCGTTACGCTGGCAGAGGATCTCGACAAGGAGGGGTTGATCGATCAGGTTGGCGGGCTCGCCTACCTCGGTCAACTGGCCAAGAATACGCCCTCGGTAGCCAACATCAGCGCCTATGCACAGATCATTCGCGAGCGCTCCACGCTGCGCCAACTGATCAGTGTCAGTACGGAGATTGCCGACACCGCCTTCAACCCCAAGGGGATGCAGGCCACCGAAGTGCTCGACGAAGCCGAGCGCAAGATTTTCTCGATTGCCGAGAGCCGCCCCAAGACCGGCGGACCAGAGGGCGTCAACACGCTGTTGACCAAGGCAATTGACCGTATCGATACCCTGTTTAACAGCGAGGGCTCGATCACTGGACTCTCAACGGGCTTTACCGAACTCGACAACATGACGTCGGGCCTGCAGCCGGCTGACTTGATTATCGTTGCGGGTCGTCCATCGATGGGTAAGACCACGTTCGCGATGAACCTGGTCGAGAACGCAGTCATGCGCAGCGACAAGGCGGTGCTGGTGTTCTCCCTGGAGATGCCAGGTGAGTCACTGATCATGCGTATGTTGTCGTCGCTGGGGCGTATCGACCAGACCAAGGTGCGCTCAGGGCGTTTAGACGACGAGGATTGGCCGCGGTTGACCTCTGCCGTCAACATGCTGAACGACCGCAAGCTATTTATTGATGATACTGCCGGCCTGTCACCGATGGAGATGCGTACCCGTGCCCGTCGTATTGTCCGCGAACACGGCGATCTGGCGATGATCATGATCGATTACCTGCAGCTGATGCGCATCGGTGGCGCCAGTTCCGAGAACCGGACCAACGAGATTTCCGAAATCTCCCGCTCGCTCAAGGCGCTCGCCAAAGAGTTCAACGTGCCGGTGATCGCCCTGTCGCAGCTCAACCGCTCACTTGAACAGCGGCCCAACAAACGTCCGATCAACTCCGACTTGCGTGAGTCTGGTGCGATCGAGCAGGACGCCGACGTCATCATGTTCGTCTATCGTGATGAGGTCTATCACCCCGATACCCAGGACAAGGGTATGGCTGAGCTGATTATCGGCAAGCAGCGTAACGGTCCCATTGGTACGGCACGGATGGCGTTTCTGGGCAAATACACCCGTTTTGAAAACCTCGCACCCGGTTCCTATTCCGGCTACGGGGAGGAGTAAGCATGGCGGTCAGCATCCCGGTTGCGAAGCAGCAACTGTTCGACTATCCGCGTTACTGGGCCGAGTGTTTTGGCCCGGCCCCCTTCCTGCCAATGAGCAGGGAAGAGATGGATCTGCTCGGCTGGGACAGCTGCGACGTGATCATTGTTACTGGCGACGCCTATGTCGACCATCCGTCTTTTGGTATGGCGATTATTGGTCGCCTGCTTGAGGCGCAGGGCTATCGCGTCGGAATCATCAGCCAGCCGGACTGGCACAGCAAGGATGATTTCATGAAACTGGGCAAGCCAAACCTGTTCTTCGGGGTGGCTGCCGGTAACATGGACTCGATGATCAACCGCTACACGGCTGATCGAAAGGTACGCTCCGATGATGCCTACACGCCCGGTGGCAGTGGTGGCAAACGTCCGGATCGCGCCAGCCTGGTTTACAGTCAGCGCTGCCGTGAAGCGTTCAAGGATGTGCCGGTGGTACTGGGGGGTATCGAAGCATCGTTGCGACGCATAGCCCACTATGACTATTGGCAGGACAAGGTTCGCCATTCGCTGCTGATCGATGCCAAGGCCGATATCCTGCTTTATGGCAACGCTGAGCGGGCTATTGTGGAGGTTGCGCACCGGCTGAGTCGGGGCGAGCCGATTCAGAGCATTACCGATATTCGCGGTACCGCCTTCGTTCGCCGCGACACGCCTGAGGGCTGGTTCGAGCTTGACTCGACTCGCATTGATCGGCCAGGCAAGATCGACAAAATCATCAATCCCTACATCAACACCCAGGACACCAGCGCCTGCGCGGTGGAGCAAGCCAAGGGGCCGGATCAGAACGACGATGACGGCGTCCAGGTGGTGGAGTTGCTGCCGCATCCCAGGCTGGAGCGTGATCGTACGGTGATCCGTCTACCTGCGTTCGATAAGGTCAAAGGCGATCCGGTTCTCTATGCGCACGCCAACCGCGTGCTGCATCTGGAAACCAATCCGGGTAACGCCCGTGCGCTGGTGCAGCGTCATGGCGATCGGGATGTGTGGTTCAACCCGCCGCCGATTCCGCTTTCCACCGAAGAGATGGACTACGTATTCGGTCTACCGTATGCCCGTGTGCCGCATCCGGCTTATGGCGATCAGCGTATTCCTGCGTACGAGATGATCCGTTTCTCGGTCAATATCATGCGCGGTTGTTTTGGCGGCTGCACCTTCTGCTCGATCACCGAGCACGAGGGGCGCATCATCCAGAACCGCTCGCACGACTCCATCATTCGCGAGATCGAAGAAATTCGTGATCGTGTGCCCGGCTTTACCGGGGTCATTTCCGATCTGGGTGGGCCGACCGCCAATATGTATCGCATTGCCTGCAAGAGCCCAGAGATCGAAGCGGCGTGCCGCAAGCCCTCCTGTGTCTTCCCGGGCATTTGTGAAAACCTCAATACCGATCACTCCTCGCTGATCTCGCTGTACCGCAAGGCGCGCGACCTGCCTGGCGTGAAGAAGATTTTGATCGCTTCAGGCCTGCGCTATGACCTGGCGGTGGAATCACCGGAATACGTCAAGGAACTGGTCACCCATCATGTGGGTGGCTACCTGAAGATTGCGCCTGAGCACACCGAAGAAGGCCCGCTGACCAAGATGATGAAGCCGGGCATCGGCTCTTATGATCGGTTCAAGCAGATGTTCGAGAAGTTCTCGAAAGAGGCGGGCAAAGAGCAGTACCTGATCCCGTATTTCATCGCAGCGCACCCGGGGACGACCGACGAAGACATGATGAATCTGGCGCTTTGGCTCAAGCGCAATGGCTTCCGCGCGGATCAGGTGCAGGCGTTCTACCCCTCACCGATGGCGACGGCGACGGCGATGTATCACTCGGGCAAGAACCCGTTGCGCAAGGTGACCTACAAGAGCGACGGCGTCAGCATCGTCAAGGGCGAGCGTCAGCGCCGGCTGCACAAGGCTTTCCTGCGCTACCACGACCCGAACAACTGGCCGCTGCTGCGTGAAGCGCTGACCAATATGGGGCGCGCTGATCTGATCGGCAACGGCAAGCACCAGTTGATTCCGGCATTCCAGCCGGCAATGTCCGGTTACCAGAGCGCTCGACGCAAAAACTCAACACCGGCTGGCAGCAAAAAGGCAGGGCGCTTACTTACCCAGCATACTGGGCTGCCACCGCGTGATACCGGTGCCGGCAAGGGCACCGGCAAACCGGGTAAACGCAAGCCGGCCCGCCGGGGCTAAACGCGACGGTTCTATTGCGCTGATAGCGGTTTTCGAATGGCCGTTGCGTGCGCTTACGCCTACAGTGAATAGCAGGCAGCGCGGTAAGTCGCTGCCCCTACACGGAGGGCGTCGTCATGCTGAGTGAAGTCTGGATGCGGTGGTGGGCTGACTATGCCGCAGCGGCGGTCTGTTAGCGGCACCGCCCTCAGAGCAGGCTAAGGTCACTTTCGGCCTTTTGCTCACGCCAGTGCTGCAGTTGCTCGCGTAGTTGGCTCAGCTCAACCGGCTTGGCCATATGGCCGTTCATTCCTGCCTTGCGCGCCCGTTCGCGGTGCTCGGGAAGAATGTGGGCGGTTAGGGCGATGATTGGCACCGGCTGGCTACCCGAGCGCTGTTCCCACTGGCGAATTCGCTCGGCGGCAGTAAATCCGTCCATCTCCGGCATCTCACAGTCCATCAATACCAGGTCGAACGGTTGCTGCTGTACCGCTTCCAAAGCCATGGCGCCATTTTCCACAGCTGTGGCAGACACCTGCAGCTTCGCCAGCATTCCCAGAATCACCTTGGTCGAGATAGCGTTGTCTTCGGCGATCAGTACTCTGAAGTTGTCGCTGCTCTGCTCGGTACTGGGCTGGTCGCGGTCACTGCTGTCGAGAGCAGGGGTGCTGCGTTGTGTCCATTCGTCGATCAGGGTGGTCCGCAGGGTGTAGCCGGCGACCGGTTTGCTGAGAATGCGACGAATACCGGCATTGCGGGCGATCACCCGGCTGGGTACTTGATTGATACCGGTCAGCATGATGATCAGCAGTTCTTTGTTGATGACCGGGTCGTCCTTGATGCGTGCAGCGAGCTCCACGCCACTCATGCCGGGCATTGACTGGTCGAGCAGGATAATCTCGAACGGGTTGCCAAGATTGGCCTGGCTACGCAGCAGGGCCAGTGCCTCGCGGCCACTCGAGGCGCACTGGGCACGCATGCCCCAGGCGGCGGTCTGTTGCTGCAGTACCTTGCGGCAGGTGGCGTTGTCGTCGACGATCAGCACGTTACGATCGGTCAGGCTGTTGCCGTCGGTATTGGCGTCAGTGCTTGCGTCCAGGCTGGTTGCCGGGAGGGTAAACCAGACGGTAGTCCCTTGGTCACTGCCGTACTTGATACCGAGCTGTCCTTTCATCATGTTGATCAACTGGCGGGTAATCACCAGTGGCAACTTGCCGTCGGTATCGGACTGATCCAGGAAACGGGTAACCTTGAAGTCGCTGTTGAGCAGGCTGCTGCGCGCGTCCTCCGGCATCCCTGCGCCGGTATCCTGGATGGCGAAGCGCAGCAGTGTGCTGCCATCTTTCTGATCCAGGCCAACAACCAGCAGCACTTCGCCTTGCTCGGTGTAGTGCAGTGCGTTGGCCAGCAGGTTCATCAGTATCTGGCGCAGGCGGGTGGGGTCGCCCTGCATGGTGCGGGGTACGTCGGGGTGCACAAAGCCGATCAGTTCGATGCCCTGGCCTTCGGCGCGGGCGCGGTAGATATCGAGACAGTCATTGACCAGTGCGTGCAGGTCAAACTGAACCCGCTCGAGCGTCAGCTGGCCCGACTCCAGCCGCGACATATCGAGAATTTCGTTGATCAGGTTGAGCAGGTCGTTGCCGGAGCCGTGAATGGTTTGCACGTAATCGCGCTGCTTGGCGGACAACGCAGTGTCGAGCAGCAGTTCGCTCATGCCGAGCACCCCGTTCATCGGGGTCCGGATCTCGTGGCTGATCCGGGCTAGAAACTCAGCTTTGGCGCGTTGCTCTGCCCGAGCAGTGGCATTGTCCTGCCGGTCACGCACGCGGCGGGTGATGATGTTTTGCAGGCGCAGGTAGAGGCTCCAGCTGTAGCCAACCAGGGCGCTCCATAACAACAGCTCGGCAATGTACGCTTCCGGGAGTTGCTCTTCGGCCAGCGCCTCCATAAGGCCGTTGCCGAGCAACAGACAGGTAGCAAGGGTGAAGGCGATATCCAGACGCTGCTGCCGGGTGCGCAGCCAACTGATCAGCAGCAGGATTGCCGCTGGCAGACCGAGATGAATGGTATGTGTCAGCAGGCGGAACAGCGATGGGAATGCCGCGCAGCTGGCTGCCAGCATCGCCGTCACAATCGCTGTTGCGTAGATTGCGTTACGGTACTTGCGCTGGGTCGGCCCGCCGAGCACTGAGCAGGTAAGCAGTGCCAGCAGCGGGTAAGCGCTGAGGTGGACGATTTCTCCCGAATGGCTGTGCAAGCGAGGCATGGCCTCGGCGATCCAGCTTAGGTTGCTAAGGCTGCTGACCGACATCAGCAGGCTGGCTACGGCGAGCAACAGGTGGAATGGATCGCGGCCGAGCACGCCATGCAGGATGCAGTGCAGAACCAGTGCCAGCATCAGACCGACCAGAATGCCCTGCATGGTCTGCTGCATGCTGTGTCGTGCGGAAGCCTCCTTGACGTCAAGCAGCGCGATGCGGGTACTCAGCGGGTAGTCGCTCTGCAGGCGCAGGATCAGCGTGTCGCCAGTGCTGGTGCTGGCTTCAAGGGGGAAGGCAAAGCCATGGAATGGCAGTGGCTTGGTCGCTGGTGGCAGTCGGCTGCCGGTGCGATAGAGCTGGCTGGTTTCGCCGTTCTGCAGGCGATACACCTCAATCAGACCGATCGCAGGGTTTTCCAGCGTCAGCAGCTTGTTCTCGACGTTGTCGAGATTAATCTCGACCCAGAGCGCACCCGCATTGCCGGGCAGCCTCAAGGGTGAAGAAGGGGCGGGTACAAACCGATTGGCGTAACGGTTGGAGAGGATGTCCTGCAGCAGCAGGTCGCCGCTGGCGTCGATGTAGGTACGGTAAGCGGGTGTGCCGCTTTCCACCGTATCGATCCAGGTAGTAAACGTGAAAGCAATGCCCAGAATCAGGGCAAGCATCAACGAGCCGATATGCTTCACGAGTGAGTCCTGTCCTTGGTCTGGATGTCCGGTTGATACAACGCGAGAGCCAGTATAGCGCAGCGATTGGGTAGCAGAAACGCAACGGCCGGACAGTGTAGTGTCCGGCCGTGCCTTGGTCAGGTCTCCCGCGCGATGGCTCGGTAGCCAATGTCGTTGCGGAAGAAACTTCCGTTCCAGCTAATCTGTCGGGCCAGCTCATAGGCACCCTGCTGGGCGGCACTGACGGTTTCACCCAGGGCGGTTGCGCAGAGCACGCGACCACCGCTGGTGGTGACGTTGCCATCCTTCAACGCTGTGCCAGCATGGAATACCTTACCGCTGTCGCTGACGGCTTTGTCCAGCCCGCTGATGACGTCGCCCTTGGCGTAGTCCCCAGGGTAGCCGCCAGCAGCGAGCACGACACCGAGACTGCAGCGTGGGTCCCATTGAGCACTTACCTGATCGAGTGTGCCGGCATTGGCGGCTTCAACCAGAGCAACCAGGCTTGATTGCAGGCGCAGCATGATCGGCTGGGTTTCAGGATCGCCAAACCGGCAGTTGAACTCGATCACCTTGGGGTTGCCTTCAGCGTCGATCATCAGACCAGCGTACAGGAAGCCGGTATAGACGTTGCCTTCGGCAGCCATGCCGCGCACGGTTGGCCAGATGACTTGTTCCATGACCCGTTGGTGGACCGCGTCGGTGACCACAGGGGCTGGCGAGTAGGCGCCCATTCCGCCAGTGTTGGGGCCGGTATCGCCGTCGCCAACACGTTTGTGGTCCTGGCTGGTGGCCATCGGCAGGACGTGCTCACCGTCGACCATGACAATGAAGCTGGCTTCTTCGCCATCCAGAAACTCCTCAATCACCACGCGCGAGCCGGCTTCACCAAAGGCGTTGCCAGCCAGCATGTCGCGCACGGCATCCTCGGCCTCGGCCAGGGTCATCGCGACGATCACGCCCTTGCCCGCAGCCAGACCGTCCGCCTTGATCACAATGGGCGCGCCCTTTTCTTGGAGGTAGGCGAGGGCGGGCTCGATCTCGGTGAAGTTCTGGTACTCGGCGGTCGGGATCTGGTGACGCGCCAGGAAGTCCTTGGTGAAGGCCTTGGAGCCTTCCAGTTGTGCGGCACCGGCGGTTGGCCCGAAACAGGCGAGGCCATGTTCGCGGAAGCGATCGACGACGCCGGCAACCAGCGGAGCCTCGGGGCCGACGATGGTCAGGGCGACGTTGCCCTTGGCAAAGGCGACCAACGCGTCCAGGTCCAGTACGTCGATCGCGACATTTTCGCACTTGGCCTCGATTGCTGTGCCGGCGTTACCCGGGGCGACAAATACCTTCTCGACGCGCTCATCCTGCGCCACTTTCCACGCCAGCGCGTGCTCACGCCCGCCGCTGCCGATAATCAGTACATTCATGTAACTCTCCTATGGAGAGAGCTTCAAGCTTCAAGCTGCAAGCGGCGCTGTGGGGCGCTCTGCTTGCGGCTTGCGGCTTGCGGCTCAGGGATTAGTGGCGGAAATGGCGCATGCCGGTGAAGACCATGGCAATGCCGGCTTCGTCGGCTGCGTCAATCACTTCCTGATCGCGCATGGAGCCGCCAGGCTGGATAACTGCGCTGATGCCCACCTTGGCGGCGTTGTCGATGCCGTCGCGGAACGGGAAGAAGGCGTCTGACGCCATCACGGCACCTTCAACCGGCAGGCCGGCATGCTCGGCTTTGATGGCGGCAATGCGGGCGGAGTTGACGCGGCTCATCTGGCCGGCGCCGACACCGATGGTCTGGCGGCCTTTGGCGTAGACGATGGCATTGGATTTGACGAACTTGGCAACCTTCCAGGCGAACACCAGATCGTGGATTTCCTGTTCGGTTGGCGCACGCTTGGTGACTACCTTCAGGTCATCTACGGTGATCATGCCGGTGTCGCGGCTCTGTACCAGCAGGCCGCCATTGACACGCTTGTAGTCCCAGTCAGCGTGGCGCTCGGTGCCCCATTCGCCGCACTCGAGCAGGCGAACGTTGGCCTTGGCGGCAACCGCAGCGCGGGCTTCGGCGCTGATGCGCGGGGCGATGATGACTTCAACGAACTGACGCTCGACGATGGCAGCGGCGGTGGCGCCGTCCAGCTCGCGGTTGAAGGCGATAATACCGCCGAAAGCGGATTCGCTGTCGGTGGCCCATGCCAGATCGTAGGCTTTGCGGATGCCGCCTTCGTCTTCCGGGACCACGGCAACGCCGCAGGGGTTGGCGTGCTTGACGATGACGCAGGCTGGCTTGGTGAAGCTCTTGACGCATTCCAGCGCGGCGTCGGTGTCGGCTACATTGTTGTAGGACAATTCCTTGCCCTGCAGCTGGGTTGCGGTGGCGATGCTGGCTTCGGCGGGCGCTGCTTCCTTGTAGAAGGCTGCGGCCTGATGCGGATTCTCGCCGTAGCGCATGTCCTGCACTTTAATAAACTGGCTGTTGAAGGTGCGCGGGAAGGCGGCGCGGTCTTCGGTGCTCAGCGTCTCGCGGGTCTGCTCGATAGTACCGAGGTAGTTGGCGATCATGCCGTCGTAGGCGGCGGTGTGCTCGAAGGCCTTGAGGGCCAGATCGAAGCGCTGAGCGTAGGTCAGGCCGCCGCTTTTCAGCGCTTCAAGGATGTCGCTGTAGTCGCAGGCATTGACCACGATGGCAACGTCCTTGTGGTTCTTCGCTGCACTGCGAACCATGGTCGGACCGCCAATATCGATGTTCTCGATGGCATCGGGCAGGGTGCAGCCGGGCTTGGCAACGGTTGCCGCGAAGGGGTAGAGATTGACCACGACCATATCGATCGGCTGGATGCCGTGCTTCGCCATGACCTCGCCGTCGATATCGCGACGGCCGAGAATGCCACCGTGGATTTTCGGATGCAGGGTCTTGACCCGGCCGTCCATCATTTCCGGAAAGCCGGTGTAATCGGCTACTTCAACAGCCTTGATACCCTGTTCACAGAGCAGCTTGTAGGTGCCGCCGGTGGAGAGGATTTCAACGCCCTGAGCGCTGAGCTCGCGGGCAAAGTCGACGATGCCAGTCTTGTCGGAAACGCTGATCAGTGCGCGGCGTACCGGCAGGCGGGTAGTTTGATCGGTCATCTTGGATCCAGGCTAGGTTCAAAATTCAGCTTCAGGCGCTAGGCCTCAAGCGTCAAGTGGAGGCAATGCTGGCTTGCAGCTTCAGAGCAATCCGTACTGTTTGAGTTTCTTGCGCAGCGTACCGCGGTTCAGGCCCAGCACTTCGGAGGCTCTGGTCTGATTGCCTTTGACGTAGTTCATCACGCTTTCGAGCAACGGGGCTTCGACTTCAGACAGCACCATGTTGTAGACGTCGGTGACGTCCTGGCCTTCGAGGTGCTGAAAGTAGTTGTGCAGAGCCTCTTCTACGCTGTCACGCAGTGTTCTCGGGGTGCGAATGTCATCGATCCCGGTTGGCGGGAGGGTGGGTTGACTGCTGTCACTCACGGTGTGGCTTCCATCAGGTAGGGTGGTGTCGTAAATCATGCTGCTAGATCTCCTTCCAGCAGACGGGCGAAGTGATGCGCGATGGCGATGTGTTGCTGGTGCGCATCATTGATGCGGTTGAATTCGCGGCGAAACTCGGTGGCGCCAGGCAGCGTCTGCAGGTACCAGCCGACGTGCTTACGCGCAATGCGTGCACCGTGCTCATCGCCGTAGAATGCGTGCAGTGCGTCCAGGTGGCTTTGCAGAATCTGCTGCTGTTCGGCCAGTTCAGGGGCAGCCAATTGCTCGCCGGTGCGCAGGAAATGATCAATCTCACGGAAGATCCAGGGGCGGCCCTGAGCGGCACGGCCGATCATCACGGCATCGGCGCCGGTATGTGCGAGCACCTGCTTGGCCTTTTCGGCGCTGGTGATGTCGCCGTTGGCGAACACCGGGATATTGATGCTCTGCTTGACGGCGGCAATGGTGTCGTACTCGGCGTGACCGGTGTATAGCTCGGAGCGGGTGCGGCCATGCACGGCAAGCGCCTGAATGCCACTGTCTTCGGCAATCCGGGCTACGCGCAGGGCGTTGCGGTTTTCCGGATCCCAGCCAGTTCGTATTTTCAGGGTAACGGGGATATCGACGGCCTGAACCACGGCCTCGCAGATGGCCGCAACCAGCGGTTCGTCACGCAGCAACGCTGAGCCAGCGGCCTTGTTGCAGACCTTCTTTGCCGGGCACCCCATGTTGATGTCGATGATTTGGGCGCCGAGTGCCGCGTTCATCCGGGCGGCTTCGGCCATCATCTCGGGTTCGCCGCCGGCGATCTGCACCGAGCGGGGTTCTGGCTCGCCATCGTGGATTAGACGCAGGCGTGATTTACGGCTGTTCCACAGGCGGGTGTCGCTGGTCACCATCTCGGAGACTACCAAGCCGGCACCCAGTTGCCGGCATAGCTGCCGGAAGGGCTGATCGGTAACGCCGGCCATAGGGGCCAGAATCACACGATTGGCGAGCTGATAGGGTCCGATACTGATCACTGCTGGTCCATCCCTGTACTGTCGGTTTTCAGCGCGGCGAGCGGGTCGCCACGTCCCGTCCGCTCTGGCTCAGGGTGAAGATGGGCGAAAAGGGCGCACATAATACCCGCAAAGCATGACCGGTTAAAGACTGTTTTGAGTGTTTTTTGTACAGCTGACCAGCGAGTGTAGGCCAATTGAAAGCACCGTGCGACAGGCAACGGTGCTTGCCGACGAAAGGCTCAGGGGGCGACGAAGTCCAGTTGGTAGCTGGTTGCTTGCTGGGTTGGTGCAACCATGCTCAGTGCGATATGGATCGGAGTCTGCGATGGCATCAGAGTGCGCCCAGCCAGTTCGCCCGCCAGATACTCGGTCGGACGGAAGTCGTGAGTCGCCACGGTGCGGCCACGGCTGTCGCTGAACGCCATGCGAATCACCGGGAACGGCTGATCGTAGTCGGCGCGGTTGTAGATGATCAGGTTGATGTCCAGTGTGTTGGGGAATTCCGGGTGCGGCCGTACCAGCAAATTGCTGCTGCGAATCTGGCTGATATCGACCCGCGTCGGCAGGTGGCAGCCAGCTATCAGACACACGTTCTCCAACGCGGGGCGCAGGCGGTCGTCGCGCGACCAGGCTTCGAGGTTGTAGTAGGTGGCCTGAGCCGCCAGGCCTGCGAGTGCGAGCACGCAGAGTAGCCCCCACAGCCAGTTGTGCCGTGCCCGACGACGGCTCAGCGGCGCCTCGAAGTGCAGGGGCTCGTCTTCCAGATCCGGCAGTCGGATGTTCTCGGCGAACCCCGGTTCGAGCACATCTGTCTGCTCGTGGTCCTCCGCAGAGGTGGTCGAGGTGCCGAGGCTCGGCTCGCGGCGTAGGTCGCGCTGCATCAGTGGATGGTCGATGTCGTCATCCTGCAGGGGCAGCAAACGTGCATGCGGAGCGAAGGGCTGATGCGGCTGCTCTGGCTCGACTTCCGGTTGTTCTGAGGCCGCCGGCGCCGGTTGGGGCTGGGCATTCTGCGCTTGGGTGAACTCGCGGGCCGCCGGGGCGGCGCGGAAAGACTCGTCCAGATCGAGGTCTTCGTCGTCCAGGGCGCTCAGGCCTGACTCGGCGAACAGCTCGGTGCTGACCGTCTCGGCGAGTGAAGTCGGCACGTCACTGGTGTCCAGATCGGTATCCGCGCCTGGCGGGGGACTACCCTGGGGGCGCGGGTTGATTTCATCCAGTATCGATTCGTCCAGCCCAAGCGCTTCGAGGTCAAGGTCATCCAGTTCCAGATCGTCGTGGATTAGCAGGGTGTCCTGATTGACCGGCGAGCGCTTTGGTGGCGTTGGCTGCTCCGGCTTGCTCGGCGCGGGAGCTTGCGGCAGGGCGTTGAAGACCTTCAGGCAGGCACCGCAGCGAACGTTACCACCGGCAGCATGCAGCTGCTCATGAGTTAGGCGGAAGTGCGTCTTGCAGAATGGGCACTGGGTGACCTGCAGTTCACTCATGGATGGCCGGCTGTCCTGTTGCGGTGATTAGTCGTGCGATTGCGTATTCTGCCCGGATCAGGGGGGAGCTGTCACCGCCGCCGACCGCTGACCCGAATCCAGCCGTCCTGATTGGCAACCGGATCGAGCTCGAAGTCATTGTTGTAGGCCTCAAGTATCTCGTCAGTCTGTTCCGCGAGGATGCCGGACAGGGCCAGCAATCCACCGGGTTTAACCAGGCTGGCCAGGCGTGGTGCCAGGCTGACCAGCGGGCCGGCGAGGATATTCGCCACCAGTACATCGGCCGGTGCGTCCGGCATCTGTTCGGGCAGGTAGAGATCAAATCGCTCGTCGGCAATCTGGTTACGTCGGGCATTGTCGCGCGAGGCTTCCAGCGCCTGGATGTCAATATCGGTGCCGAGCGCGTGTTCTGCCCCCAGCAGCAGACCGGCGATAGCGAGGATGCCGGAGCCGCAACCGAAGTCGATCAGTGTCTTGCCTTGCAGTTGCTGTGCATCCAGCCATTGCAGGCAGAGTGCGGTGGTCGGGTGGGTGCCGGTACCGAACGCCAGACCGGGGTCCAGCAACAGGTTGACTGCGTTGGGCTCCGGTGCCGCGTGCCAGCTAGGAACGATCCACAGGCGTTCACCGAACCGCATGGGGTGGAAGTTGTCCATCCAGCTGCGCTCCCAGTCCTGGTCCTCAATCTTTTCCAGCTCGTGCGGCGGCAGCGTGGCTTGGCACAGCAGACGCAGGTGCTGGAGCAGGGCATCGGGGTCGGTGTCCGCTTCGAACAGGGCCAGCAGGTGGGTGTTTGACCAAAGCGGGGTGGTGCCAAGGTCTGGCTCGAAAATGGGTTGGTCTTCGGCGTCCATAAAGGTGACCGACACAGCGCCGAGTTCCAGTAACTGATCTTCCAGCGTGGGGGCCTGCTCAGGGGTGATGGCAAGACGCAGTTGCAGCCAGGACATAGGGGCTCCTTTGGAGCAGCTTTAAGCGGCAAGCTTCAAGCTGCAAGATCAGCAGAAAAAGAAGGGGAGCGATAATTCGCTCCCCCGAATGGTGCAGATAATACGCTGTGAGCTTGCAGCTTGCAGTTACTCCGCTGCCAGCTTGTGCTCCAGGTAGTGAATATTGACGCCGCCCTTGCAGAAGCCGGGGTCGCGTACCAGTTCACGGTGCAGTGCTGTGTTGGTCTTGATGCCGTCTACCACCAGTTCGTCGATGGCGTTGCGCATGCGTGCAAGCGCTTCATCACGGGTGGCGCCGTAGGCGATCAGCTTGCCGACCAGCGAGTCGTAGTTCGGCGGAACCTTGTAACCACTGTACAGGTGGGAGTCGACACGAATGCCGTTACCGCCCGGAGCGTGGAAGAAGGTAACCGTGCCGGGGCTGGGCATGAAGGTCTTCGGGTCTTCAGCGTTGATACGGCACTCGATGGCGTGGCCACGAATGACAACATCTTCCTGACGAATGCTCAGCGGCTGGCCCGATGCGACAAGGATCTGCTCCTTGACGATGTCGATGCCGGTGACCATTTCCGAAACCGGATGCTCAACCTGTACGCGGGTGTTCATTTCGATGAAATAGAACTCGCCGTTTTCATACAGGAACTCGAAGGTACCTGCACCGCGGTAACCCAGATCGATACAGGCCTGAACGCAGCGCGCCTGAACTTCTGCACGCGCCTTCTCGTCGATACCCGGTGCCGGGGCTTCTTCGATGATCTTCTGGTGACGGCGCTGCAGCGAGCAATCGCGGTCGCCCAGATGAACGGCGTTACCCTGGCCGTCTGACAGTACCTGCACTTCTACGTGACGCGGGTTGGTCAGGAACTTCTCCAGGTAAACCATCGGGTTGCCGAACGCGGCACCCGCTTCAACCTGGGTAAGCTTGATTGACTTGATCAGCTCGGCCTCTTCATGCACAACGCGCATGCCACGACCGCCGCCGCCGCCAGCGGCCTTGATGATGACCGGGTAGCCGACGCGCTGGGCAATCTTCAGGCACTCTGCTTCGTCTTCGGGCAGTGGGCCGTCGGAACCGGGTACGGTTGGTACGCCGGTTTCCTTCATGGCGGCAATCGCGGAGACCTTGTCACCCATCAGGCGGATGACGCTGGCGCTCGGGCCGATGAAGGTAAAGCCGGAGTTTTCCACCTGCTCGGCAAAGTCTGCACGCTCGGCGAGGAAGCCGTAGCCGGGGTGGATACCGTCAGCGCCGGTAACTTCTGCAGCGCTGATGATCGCCGGAATATTCAGGTAGGAGTCGGTCGCTGGTGCCGGGCCGATGCAGACGGTTTCGTCTGCCATGGCCAGGTGCATCAGCTCGCGGTCGGCAGTGGAGTGCACTGCCACGGTTTTCAGACCGAGTTCCTTGCACGCGCGGATCACGCGCAGGGCAATTTCACCTCGGTTGGCAACTAGTACTTTTTGCATCTAAGCCTCCGGCCCGGGCTCAGGCGATGCTGAACAGCGGTTGATCGAATTCGACCGGCTGGCCGTTGTCTACCAGAATCGCCTGGACCACGCCGCTCTTGTCGGCTTCGATGTGGTTCATCATCTTCATCGCTTCGACGATGCACAGTACGTCGCCCGCCTTGACGGTATGGCCTACTTCAACGAATACGGCCGCAGTCGGCGACGGCGAGCGGTAGAAGGTGCCAACCATCGGCGAGCGAACCAGATGGCCGCTCGGCTCTGCCGGTGCGGCAGGTTCGGCAGCCGGAGCAGCGGCCGGAGCGGGTGCGGCGGCAACCGGTGCTGGAGCAGGGGCTACCTGATACTGCGGTACCGGTGCGTGCTGGCTGTGACGGCTGATGCGAACCGACTCCTCGCCCTCATGTATTTCCAGTTCGTCGATGCCGGACTCTTCCAGAAGTTCGATGAGTTTTTTGACTTTGCGAATATCCATTGATGCGTGCACTCCAGAGCAGGTTTGCGTAATCAGTTTTGTTCGATCTTGTGTATCGCGGCTTGCAGGGCCAGCTCGTAGCCCTTGGCTCCCAGACCGCAGATCACTCCCTCGGCTACGTCCGAAAAGTAGGAGTGATGACGGAAGGGTTCGCGCTTATACACGTTGGATAAGTGAACTTCGATGAATGGGATGCTCACTGCGAGCAATGCGTCACGTATTGCGACGCTGGTATGGGTAAAAGCAGCCGGATTAATGATGATGAAGTCGATGGCTTCGTCACCCGCGGCGTGAATCCGTTCGATCAGTTCATGCTCTGCATTGCTTTGCAGGCTGAGCAGGTGGTGCCCCTGCTGGCTGGCCAGTTCGCGCAGGTGCTGGTTGATCTGATCCAGTGTTGTCGCGCCATAGACACCGGGTTCGCGGCTGCCGAGGCGGTTCAGGTTGGGTCCGTGCAGGACCAGGATACTGGCCATTGTCCGTGTATTCCGTTGCGGGACGGGAGGCTCTTTTGGAGTGACCCGTCAGTCAAGATTTTTCCGGCAGTTTGCCGTAATCAGATCGGCCTGTCCAGAAGCGGAATGTTGACATCAAATGTCAGCATGATGGCTGCATTATGGCGCAATCTTTTCCTGTCTGGACTGGCTTGCAAGGCTGCTGAATTCTTCCAGTGAGACTTCGCCTTGAATGCGCAGGTCACGCTGTTCCTGCCCGTTGCGAGCAAAAAACAGGTAAGCGGGAGGGCCAAATAGCTCGTGGCGGGTCAGCCAAGCGCGCTGGGCCGGGCTGTTGTCAGTCAGGTCAAGCTTGATACGGAGGTGGTCGGCCAGCAGTGCCTGTACCTCTGGCTGGCTAAGAATGGTGCGTTCCATGATCTTGCAACTGATGCACCAGTCAGCATAGACATCGACGATGGCTGGCTGGCCGCGTTCGGCAGCCACTGCCAGTTGACGCTCCAGTTCGGCTGGCTCCTTGATCAGGGTGAAGGCCGCGGAGGCGGGTTGTACGCTGCTACCACCGGTCAGTGGTTGTAATGGTCGCAGCGGGTCTTCGCCACCGGCAAGGGCGCCGAACAGGGCGGCTGCCGCATACAGGCCAAACAGCAGGGCAATGGTCTGGCGCAGGTAGTTGCCGCCTTGCATCAAGCCCAGACGAACAGCCAGGCCGGTGCTCAGCGCTGCCCACAAGGCGAGGCTTACCGGGCCCGGCAGTACACGTTCGAGCAACCAGATGGCGACCGCCAGCAAGCCAAAGCCGAAAAGATGCTTGACCGTTTCCATCCAAGGCCCTGAGCTGGGCAGCAGGCTCTTACCGAACAGGGTGATAACAATCAGCGGAACACCCATGCCGAGCCCCAAGGCAAAAAGGTTGAGGCCGCCACCGAGGGTGTCCCCGGTGCTGCTGATGTACACCAGTGCCCCTGCCAGAGGCGCCGAGATGCAAGGCGATACCACCAGTGTCGACAGTGCGCCCATGGCGGTTGCGCCCGTCAGCGAGCCGCCGTGGGCACGGCGGTTCAGGCGTTCGAGTGGCTCACGCAAAAACTCGGGCAGGCGCAGATCGAACAGGCCGAACATGGCCAGCGCAAACAGGACGAAGAACACCGCGAAAGTGCCCAGAATCCAGGGTGATTGCAGGCGCGCCTGCAGGTTGAGGGCGGCGCCGAAACTACCGATCAGGGCCCCGACAATAGCCAATGTCACTGCCATGCCAAGCACGTAGCCAAGTGCCAGTGACAGCGCACGGCCACGGCTGATGTGGCTGCGGCCCAGCACCATGCTGGACAGAATCGGCAGCATGGGCAGCACGCAGGGGGTGAACGTCAGGCCGATACCCCCGAGCAGAAACAGCAGCCAGGTCACCAGTCGGCCATGCTCTTGCGCAGCGGGCTGCGCCGCCGCTGTGGGCGCTGCTGCAGGCTGGCTGTCGTTGCTGGCAGGCGTGCCACCGGTCGCCGGTGTCGGCAGCTCCAGCATGACGGTTTCTGGCGGGTAGCAAAGACCCGCATCGGCGCAGCCCTGGAAACCGACCCGCAGCTGGGTTTGTCCGGCGCTCAATTGGTTGGTATCGAGCTGAATCTGCAATTGGTCGTAATAGACCTCGACGTCACCGAAGTACTCGTCGGTCTTGTGCTTGCCTTCCGGTAGTGCGATCTGCAGGTCCTCGTCGGGACTGTCGGGGTTGCTCAGGTGCAGGCGATGGCGATACAGGTAGTAGCCGGGCGCGATGTCAAAGATCACGGTGACCTGTTGAGGGTTGGCGTCGAGGATGTCGGGGCGAAAAGCCTGATGAACCGGCAGAAAGGTGCTTTGGCTGCTGCCACTCTGGATCAGGCCGGTCAGCGAGCCGTTACCAGCGAATTGGGCGTGGACGCTGGCGCTTAGCAGGAGCAGCAGCATCAGGCAAAAACGAAACGCGCGCATGGGATAACCGAGCGGAAAGTGGACGGTCATCATAAAGGCTGACGCTGGCTGGTGAAAGGCACTGGCCCTGAGGCGCAGTGCCACAATTGTTGCTTAATGGCTCAGCGGTTCAGATTCGGAAGGCGGAGACCGCTGACAGCAGGGCACGGCTGCGCTGGCTGATCTGCTGGGTGTGCTCGCGGGTGTGGGCGACCATACCAAGGTTAGCCTCACTCAGATGATTGATCTGCTGGCTGTTTTCGCGAATGGTGCGCACCCGGTCGGATTGCGCGTCGGTGTGTGTGGCGATGTGTTCGGCCAGTTCGGTGATGCGTTCGATGGCATTGACGATGCGGCCCAAGGCGGCGTCCGCCAGCTGACCTTGTTCGGCGGTACTGCGCGCTTGCTTGACCTGTTCTTCCATCTGCCCCGCCGACTGGCGCGCAACCTGCTGCAGGCGTTCGATCAGCTGGCGGATTTCCTGGGTGGAGCCGGCTGTGCGCTGGGCCAGTTGGCGCACCTCGTCGGCAACCACCGCAAAACCGCGGCCGGCTTCGCCGGCGCGTGCAGCCTCGATGGCCGCGTTGAGGGCCAGCAGATTGGTTTGCTCGGCAACGCCCTGAATGACTTCCAGCACACTGCCGATGGTATCGGACTCGGTGACCATGCGATCAATGGTGCGGGAGCTGTTCTGCACTTCCACCACTAATTGCTGCATCTGGGCAATGGTGCCGCCGATGACCTGCTGACCGTCGCGCACCTCGCGATTGGCCACCCTTGCCAGCTCGGCGCTTTCGCCGGCGTTGGTTGCCACCAGACGAATGGCTTCATCCATGCCACCGATATCCTGATTAATCGATTGGGTGTCGCGTTGCTGCTGCGCGGCGCGATCGTGGGTGTCGGCGGACAGCTGCTCCAGGTCGTTGCTGGTACCGCTGAGGGCTTCTGCCTGTTGGTTGATGGTGGTCACCAGTTCGATCAGGTACTGACGCAGCTGGTTGGCCGAGTGTTCGAGTTGCTTCAGTTCCTGTACCCGGCTCCGGGAGGATACCGGTTGGGTGAAATCACCGCTGGCGTAGGTGGAAAGCACCGGCGCAAACTGACTGATGCCGTTAGCGAGCGAGCGCTGCATGCGCTCGATCAGCACCGCGATCAAAATGATCATGGCGATGATTGCCAGTTGTACGTTGCGCACTTGCGTGGTGACGTTATCGCGCGCTGCGGTCAGCGCCGGGCGCATCTGCTCGGTCCCAGCCAGCAGACTGGCAATGCGCTCGCCGGTAATCTGCTGCAGCTTGGCCCGTTCGGCGATCAGCGCGCTGGTGCGCTCCAGCTCTGCCGGGTAGCGGCTAAGCAGCGATTGCAGGGTGCGCTTGTAGTCAGCGCCAGGGTCACTGGCTGCGGATTTGTTGCCGGTGTTGACGCCCAGCAGTGAGGCAAAGGGGTCGTTGCTGTTGTCCTGCTCTTCAACCACACCCAGCAGCGGCAGGGCATCGAGCTCATTTGCAGTGGTCCGGGTGCTGCGGATCAAGCGCTGCAGGTTCTCCAGCAGGGCCGGATCGTTCTGGCTGAACAGGCGCGCGCGGGCGATGCTGACACGAAACAGGTTGGCCTGCAGGTCGTCTATCAGACGGACATAGTCGGCTGCTGCCGTTGCGCCCTGTTGCTGGCCATTTCGGGCGTACTCGGCGAGGTGGTTGAGTTCTGCGAGGACTTCGCGTTCGGCTTGAATCAACAGTGCCTGTGGGTCGCCCGCCAGCTTGCCGACGGCCAGCAGGTCGGTCTGCATGAATTCGGCAAAGGTGGCCAGTGGCGCCTCCAGTGGCTGACGGATATCAGCTGGAAATTGCTGCAGGCTTTCCTGCAGCGCCGTCGCTGCGTGCTGCGCCTGCTGCAGCCGCAATGCGTCGCCGTGCAGGCGGTAGGCCTCGGTATTCTGCTGCAGCGATTGGGTCTGGCCAACGATATTGAGGTAGGCATCCATCAATGCGTAGGGGGCTTTTAGCGCCTGTTGCGACCACCAGAGACTGGCACCCAGCGTGACCCCTGCGGCGGCCAGTAGAACGGTGTTGATCAGGGTGAGGGATTTCAAGCGCATGGCAGTGCCCCGGACGATAATGGACTGCCTGGATAATAATGTCAGTTCTGTGACAGCTTGATGAATGCCGGCCTTGTGATGGCCATGGCAGGCCGCTGCCGTTTTCCGCAATGGTGGCGGCACATTCAGACAGCCGTGATATGCTGAGGCGCAGAACAGCCACAGGAGTCAGAATATGAAATTTGGCAAGCGGACCGCCGGTGCGGATGGGGACAGAAACAGCTCGCTGATTGGCAGCGTCCTTCTCGCTGTGGTGCTGATTTGGTTATTCATCTGCCTGCTGGTTGGCTGGTACTGGAGCAGCGAGCCGGACCTGGAGCCGGTTGCCGGTCCACCGACCCCGGAAATGGTCAGCGGTGAATACACCGCCCGCACCCTGCGTGGGATCGTTGAAACCTTGTTGGACAAACCTGGCGGATACCTTAGCAACGACATCATGCCGCCGGGTGTATGGCTCGATAATATGCCGCGCTGGGAGTACGGCGTGCTGGTTCAGGCTCGTGACATGACGCGCGCGCTGCGCCGAGATATGGCCCGGTCCCAGTCCCAGTCGACCGAAGATCGGGATCTGGTGAAAGCCGAGCCGCGCTTGCATTTCGACAACAACAGCTGGGCCATGCCGGCCAGTGAAAGCGAATACCGGGACGGCATTCGAGCCCTCGACAGCTATATCGTGCGGCTACAGAGCGGTGATGCTGACTTTTACTCCCGTGCCGACAATCTCTCCAGTTGGGTGAGCGATGTCAGTACACGTCTTGGCTCGTTGTCCCAGCGCCTGTCTGCCAGTGTCGGGCGCGCGCCGTTGACCACTGGTGGCAAGGTTGGTGAGACCACGCCCTGGCTGGAAATTGACAATGTGTTCTACGAGGCACGCGGTACCTCCTGGGCACTGGTGCAACTGCTGCGTGCTGTTGAGCACGATTTTGGCGATGTGCTGGAGAAGAAGAACGCGCTGGTAAGCCTGCAGCAGATCATTCGTGAGCTGGAAGCAACCCAGCAGACCCTGTGGAGCCCGATGGTGCTCAATGGCGATGGGTTCGGCGTGCTGGCCAACCACTCACTGGTAATGGCGAACTATCTGTCTCGCGCCAATGCCGGGATGATCGAACTTGGCCGCTTGCTGGAGCAGGGCTGATACGTGGATGAGCGTCAAGTCGCGGCCTATCTTCAGGCCTCGGGTGCAGAGCAGGTCATCCATGTCGATGAACAGGATCGTGAGCTGGGCGTCGTGTCGCGCGCCGATGCCCAGTCTCAGGGACTGATTACCCGCTGCACTTTCATTTTTGTCTTCAATTCTCGTGGCGAGTTGTGTGTGCATCAGCGTACAGCGCACAAGCGTCTGTATCCATCCTTCTGGGATGTTGCGGCTGGTGGTGTGGTGGCCGCCGGCGAAAGCTATTTGCTGGGCGCCGAGCGTGAGCTTGCCGAAGAGCTGGGCGTTGTGGGCGCTCCACTGACCGAACATTTTCGCTTTTTCTTCAACTCAGCCGAGAGCCAGCTCTGGGCTGGCGTGTTCAGCTGCTGCTGGGATGGGCCCCTGACGTTGCAGCCGGAGGAGGTGCAGGCGGTGCGCTGGGTTGATCCGCGTAGCGACTGGCAGCGTCCGGGCGAGCAATATGCGCCTGACTCTCAGGAAGCTCTGGCACGGCTGTTGCGGCAGTTTTAACTGGATATTCAGGCATGAAAAAAAACGGTTTGCAGGCCCTCGGCGGACTGGTGTATTCGACCGATTCCGGACGGCTGTGCCCGGATTGCGAACAGCCAGTGGCGCAATGCCGCTGTGCTGAACAGGCGATTCCCGAGGGTGATGGAATCGCCCGGGTGCGTCGGGAAACCAAGGGCCGTGGTGGCAAGACCGTGACCACAGTAACCGGTGTGCTGCTTAAGGCCGATGATCTCAAGGCGCTGGCCAAGCGGCTGAAGAATCGCTGCGGCTGTGGTGGCGCGGTTAAGGGTGGCATCATCGAAATTCAGGGCGACAAGGCTGATCAGCTCTGTGAGCTGCTGGTCGCTGAAGGCTTCAAGGTGAAGCGTTCGGGAGGCTGACAGTGAGTCTGCGTCAGCCGTTGCTGACTCACTGGCGTGATCGGAACGCGCAACGCCGGGTCTGGCACATTGCGCTGCCGTTGATTCTCTCCAATATCAGTGTCCCGCTAGTGGGGCTGGTCGATACTGCGGTTATTGGCCATCTCGACGCGGCCTATCATCTCGGCGCTGTTGCTGTCGGTAGCACTCTGTTTACCTTTGTACTCTGGGCGACCGGGTTTCTGCGCATGGGAACAACCGGGTTCGCGGCGCAGGCCTGTGGCAGCGGTGACGGCAACGCGCTGCGACGTATTCTGTTGCAGGCGATCTGGCTGGCGGTGTTGATCAGTCTGCTGGCCTGGTTGTTTCAAACGCCCTTGTTGAATCTGGGTCTGCACTACCTGCAAAGCAGTGAATCACTGCTGGAGCAAGCCCGAGCCTATTTCCAGATTCGTCTGTTCAGCCTGCCAGCTGCGCTGGCCAACTTTGTACTGATCGGCTGGTTTATCGGTGCCCAGAACAGTCGAGTGCCGTTTGCCATGCTGCTTACCGTGAACCTGACCAACATGTTGTTGGACCTGTTGCTGGTGGTCGGGCTGAAAATGGGCGTCGAGGGCGCTGCCTGGGCCAGCGTATGCGGGGACCTGCTGGGACTGCTGCTTGGTCTTGCGCTGCTGCGACCGACGCTGCGTCAGTATCCAGGGGTGTTTGACTGGGCGCGGGCGCTGCGGCTCAAGGGGGCAGCACCGCTGTTGCGGGTCAATCGCGATATTCTGATTCGTACTCTGGCCCTGCAGTTGGTTTTTTATCTTCTGGTTGTGCAGGGCGCGCAGTTGGGGGACGACGTGGTAGCGGCCAACGCGGTGCTGCTGAACTTCCTGCTTATTACCTCCCACGCGCTCGATGGGCTGGCGCATGCCCTTGAGGCGCTGGGAGGTCATGCGCTGGGCAAGCGGGACAAGCGCACGCTGGTTCGGGTGCTGGTGATCACCACTGTCTGGTCGCTGCTGCTTAGCCTGGTTTTTGTCGTAGCGTTTGCGTTCGGTGGTGGCCTGCTGATCCGGTTGCTGACGGACTTGCCGGACGTCAGGGCGCAAGCCCAGCAGTACCTGATTTGGGTCGCGGTCATGCCACTGCTGACGGTCTGGAGCTACCTGCTCGACGGACTTTTCATCGGGGCGTCGCGGGCGCTGGCAATGCGCAATACCATGTTGCTCGCGCTAGCCTGTTATCTGCCGCTGGCCTGGGCGTTGCAAGGGCAAGGCAACCACTTTGTCTGGTTTGGTTTTTTGACGTTTATGGCGTTACGCTCGCTGTTTTTGGGTGGCTGGTTTGTCTGGCTCTGGCGCACGGACCGCTGGATGCCTGCAAGTTAGTCGCGAGGCAGGGGATAGACACCCGGTGCAGGAATGGGAGAAGAGCAATGATCGAAGCGCCAATTCCGGCGGGTGAAGAGCAGCGCTTGGCTGCTCTCAGGTCCATGAAACTGCTGGATACGCCACCTGATCCGCACATTGATGCGCTGCTGCGCATCGCTCAGCGCCTGTTTGGCGTGGGTAGCGCGCTGGTGAGCCTGATTGACACTGATCGTCAGTGGTTCAAAGCGCGTATCGGCACCACCAGTCTTGAGGGGCCTCGCAACATATCATTCTGCGGCCACACCATTTTGTCTGAAGACATTCTCTACGTGCAGGATGCGCTGGTGGATGAGCGCTTTGTCGACAACCCGGCCGTTACCGGTCACCCCCATATTCGTTTTTATGCCGGTATCGCACTGCATGCGCCCGATGGCAGCAGGACCGGATCGTTTTGTGTGCACGATCCTGTACCCCGTGAGCTGACCGGCGTCGAGCGGGAAGCACTAAGCGATTTTCGCGAGCTTTTCGAGGCGTTGTTTGTCGCGCATCAGCTGCGCATGGATGCCGCCTGGTTGCAGGACGCGCTGGGACAGGCAGAGCGCAGGGCGCTGATTGATCCGCTGACCCAGCTGTGGAATCGGCAGGCGCTGCATGCCATGTTGCCGGCTTTGCTCAGCCGGGCCGAGCGCGAGGGGCTGAAAGTTGCCTTCATTTATGGCGATCTTGATCACTTCAAGCGGATTAACGACGAGCGCGGGCACGCTGGTGGTGACCAGGTACTGATCCAGTCCGGTCAGCGCATGGCGGCGGCAATTCGACCGCATGATCTGGCCTTGCGGCTGGGCGGTGAGGAGCTGGCGGTGCTGGCGCTGGTGCAGAGTCAGGGTGAGCTCGATATCATCGCCGAGCGCATGCGAGACTGTTTCTGTCGCCATCCGTTCGATCTGGACGATGGGCCGCTGAACGTGACCATAAGCCTGGGTACCGCGCTGGCGGAGGCGCAGGAGGTGGTGCCGGGCGGCCAGAATCTGATAGAACGCGCCGATGCCGCGCTCTATGTCGCCAAGCGGGAAGGGCGTAACCGGGTTGAACGCGGCTAGCGCGGTACTGCCGGTCGCAGCCACCAGTGCAGGTACCGGCCAAGGTGCTGGTACGCCGGGTGCTGGCTGTACCGCAGCTCGTATTCGATCAGGTCATCAAGGCTGCTGTTGCTGCTGAAAGGCTCCGGCATGTAGTCATAGAATACCCGCACGCCACTGGTGGCCAGGCAATTCAGGCCTGCCGCCGCGCTCCACTGCGCGGCATCGCGCGGGTCAACCGGCTGCTGGGGTGTCAGGCCGCTTTTGCCCTGGCCTGACAGCGGCCGTTTGCGCAGTTTCTTGAACTGCCCCTTGACCAGATTTTTGTAGATCAGCGCATCGCGGTTGTAGAACGCCAATGACAGCGCGCCGTTGGGCTGCAGCAGGGCGGCCAGTTGCTGCAGCGCCTGCGCCGGGTCGGCCAGCCATTCCAGCACCGCATGACAGACCACTAGATCGTATTGTTCACCTTGCGCCGTGAGGTTCTGCAGTGGTGCCTGCATGAAGCGCACGGGCAGGGCGGGGTTGCTGGCGTTGATACGCTCACGGGCCGTATCAAGCATCGCTTCGGACGGTTCGGCGACGGTCAGCTGATGGCCCATGCCGGCCAGCCAGCCGCTGATCTGGCCCAGTCCGGCACCAACGTCGAGAATGCGCAGCGGCGACTCTGGCTGCAGCAGGGCTGGCATCCATTGCTGCAGGTCGCGCTGCAGCACGGCCAGACGAATGGCGCCCTTGGGGCTGTCGTAGATGCGTTGGGCGAAACGGGCGCCCAGATGGTCGAAGTAGCGATCGGTCATGGTCGGACTCTGCCGTGCGGGCATAAAAAAAGCCAGCTTGTGGCCGGCTTTTTAGCGAGGCGAAACGCTTATTTTTGGTAAGCGTTTACAGCCTTAACGATTTCCGCACGGGCTTCTTCTGCGCCGCCCCAGCGGTCGATCTTGACCCACTTGCCAGGTTCGAGATCCTTGTAGTTCTCGAAGAAGTGCTGGATTTGCTGGATCAGCAGCTCCGGCAGGTCGGTGTATTCCTTGATGTCGCGGTACAGCACGCTCAGCTTGTCGTGCGGAACAGCAATCAGCTTGGCATCTCCGCCGCCATCGTCGGTCATGTGCAGTACGCCAACCGGGCGTGCGCGGATGACCGCGCCCGGAACAACCGGATGCGGGGTAACAACCAGAACGTCCAGCGGGTCGCCGTCGTCTGCCAGGGTGTTCGGGATGTAGCCGTAGTTGGCCGGGTAGAACATCGGGGTCGCCATGAAGCGGTCAACAAACAGCGTGCTGCTGTCCTTGTCGATCTCGTACTTGATCGGCGCGTGGTTGGCTGGGATTTCGATAGCGACGTAGATGTCGTTGGGAATGTCTTTGCCGGCGGGGATCTTGTCGTAGCTCATGGGTTACCTGAGGGGCCATAGTTGAAAACTGGCTGGCATTATAGGCGCATCGCCGGCTGATACCAAGCAAAAACGGGGTGAACCTTGGTCGTAGTTCGGGAAGGTGTGGTCTCCTTCCCGGTCATGGGGTCAGAAGTGCCAGCGGGCAGATGCGACCAGATTGCGCGGCTCGCCGTAACGGCCGATGTATTGCAGGCCGCTGTAATAGGTCTTGTCCAGCGCGTTGTTCAGGTTCAGGGCCAGGCTGAGCTGGTCATTCACCTGGTATTTTGCCAGCAGGTCGAGCAGAAACAGGCTGTCTTGGACAAAGTCTTCACCGTTGGGGCCGACATCCTCGGCGATAGCCTCATCCTGCCAGCGTAGATTGCCACCAACCGTCAGGCCTTGCAGCACCTGGTCCAGTTGATAAGTGGTGAACAGCTTGACGGTATTGGCCGGAATGTAACGGTTGATATGGTTACCGTCGCTGTTGGTCAGCGTGGCGCGGGCAAAGCCCCCGGCTACTTGCCACCCGGGTGCCAGCTCGCCTCCTACCTCGATCTCCAGGCCTTCGGCTTGTGCACCGGCTTCCGCGCGGTAGGCCTGCTCGCCGTTGGGTGTCAGCACGCCGGTGCCCAGTGAGATGGCAAGGTTTTGCTGTTGCATCTGGAATACCGCCACAGTCGCATTGAGGAGGCCGTCCAGTAGCTCCCCTTTCAGCCCCAGCTCGTAGTTGTCGCCTTCACGTGGAGCGAGGGTCGAACCGTTGATGTCCTGCTCGCTCTGGGGTTCGAAGATGTTGGTGTAGCTGGCATAGGCCGACCACTGCTCGGTCAGGTCGAATACAACACCTGCATACGGTGTGACCACGCCGTTCTCATTGGTGATCGGTGTGCTGGTCTTGCTGACGGCGGTTTTGGTCCAGTCGTCCTGTTGCCAGTCGCTGATCCGTGCGCCGAGCAGCAGATGCAGACGATCGGTGGGGTTCAGACGTATGGCAGCGGTGATTGCGCTGGTCTGGACGTCGGTGCCGTAGGTGCCGCCAATCGCGCCCAGGTTAGGTTTTGGCCAGTTGCCGTTTTGGTAAAACGCGATCGCGTCGGGTAGCGCTACGGTGTACCAACTGGGGTAGTTGTCGCCTTTTTCAGTGTATTCGGCGTGGAAGGCCGAGACGGAAAGCTGATGTTCCTGGCCGAGCCAGTCGAAGCTGCCCTGCAGGCTGGCATTGAACGCGGTCAGGTCAAGGTCAGCCGCCCAGCGGGTCATATACAGGGTGCCACCTGCACCAGTTTGGCGGTCGAGTGAAAGGGCGTAGACATAACCGAACGACTCGTCATAACCGCCGGTCTTGTGCTCGGCGTGCAGTTGCACGCTCCAACGGTCGTTCAACTGGTGGTCGAGGGTGGCGAAGAGGTTCAGGCTGTCGCGGCTGAAGTCGGACCAGTCGGTAGCCGAACTGCTCGAGCGCGACAGGTGGGTGTGAGTGCCGTCGGTGTAGAACAGCGGAATCCCGCCACGCGAGGCGCCTTCGTTGGTGAAGTCCTGATACTCGAACCCTGCCGATAGGGTTGTGCTGTCGGTCAGGTCGGCTTCCAGGATCCCGTAAGCGGCCTGCTGCTCGCGGTGCTCCCGGTCGACAAAACTGTTGCTTTCCTGCCAGGCGGTAGCAAGTCGACCGCGCAAGCGGCCACTGTCGGTGAGTGGTCCGCTGACATCCACTTCGCCACGGTACATGTCCCAGGAGCCGGCTTGCAGGTTGATCTGCACCTGCGGATTGGCAGAGGCGCGCTTGCGGACCAGATTGACACTGGCGGAGGGGGAGCCCATGCCAGACATGAGGCCCGAAGCACCGCGAATCACCTCGATTCGATCATAGGCGACCATGTCGGCGGTTTCTTCGCTGAAGCCGTAGATGCCCGGTGGCCTGGGGATACCGTCGACGAGGTAATTTTCCACCGAGAATCCGCGGGACATGTAGGCGATGCTGTCGCTGCCAAGCGAACTGGTGCTGTTGGCTTCGATACCGACAATCTGTTCCATGACCTGGGAAATGGAGGTCAGGCTCTGATCGTCCATGCGTTCGCGGGTGACAACCGTTACTGACTGCGGGGTGTCGCGAATTGCCAGCTCCAGACCGGTCGCTGAGGTCATCGCCTCTGTGGTGTAGGACCCGGTGTTCTCGGTGATGGTGCTGGAAAACTGACTGGTGACGGTCACTGTCGGCAGGAGGCTGGCGTCGTCTGTTGCTGCGCGGGTCAGAGTGTAGCTGCCGTCAGCGTGTTGCACGACTTCCAGGTCGCTGCCGCTGAGCAGGGCTTGTAAGCCGCCGAGGATGCTGTATCTGCCATTCAGCTGGGGGGCCTGCTGGCCCTGTACCAGCGCTGGGTCGTAACTCAACAGCACGCCGGCGCTGCGGCCGAACTGGTTGAGTGCACTCTCCAGGCTGCCGGCGTTGATCTGGTAATGGCGGGTGCTCGGTTGCTGGGCCTGCAGGCTGGTACTGCCGAGCAGCAGGGCGCTGACCAGCAGGAGTCCGCTGCTGCGCAGAACCGCGCTACTGCGACGGTGCGGTGGACGCTTCATGGTGAGTCCTTGTGTGACGGTGATAAGTGGGTTGGCAGTTACCTTGTCACACGAGAAATGAAATCGGCTCAGGCCAGCAAAACATCAGGCTGGAAGAACGCGCACCCAGTATCGACTCAGGCGACGGATGCGGATTGGAAGGTGTTTGCTGAGAGCGTCTAGAATGCGGTCGGTGTCAGCCAGGGGATAGCTGCCCGAGACCGGCAGGCTGGAGACGGATTGATCACAACCCAGGTAGCCGGGGCGGTGACGAGCCAACTGCTGCACAAATTCGCCCAGCGGCATGCGCGCAGCAACCAGCATCCCGTCAGTCCAGGCAACCCGGTTCGGATCGCTGGGAGCAAGTGTGATTGCTTTGTTACTGCTGAAACTGGCTGCCTGGCCTGCCTCGAGCCGCTGTATTTGCCCTGGCGCGTAGCCCGACGCCAGCTGCGCGGTGCCCGTAAACAGATCAACCAGCGCAGCATTTTCGTGCACTGCCAGTGAAATGCGGGCCTGTTGTGCGCTGAGGCGGCCGTGGCGTGTTTCGAGCTGCACCTGAACCCCTGGAGCGCTGCGTTCGCAGTCGAGCAGCAGGTCACCTTGCAGCAGCTCGATGCATGGGCCTGACGACTGGGTGCTGAGATTGAGTGCGCTGGCGCTGTTGATGTCGAGCCGAATATTGCCGGGCAAAGTCAATTGACGCCGCTCGCCACTGGCTGTGCGCAGGTCGGCCAGTTGCTCGCGCCAGGGCAGCGTTGAGCCGGCCCCAACACCTGCGGCACCGATGAACAGCAGCGTGCTCAGTTGCTTGACCGCCTTGCGTCGCTGTCTACCCTGAGGTGTCAGCAGGGCGCTACGCAGGGCCGGGTTGGTCATCAGCCCAAGGCGTTGATTGACCTGCTGGATGTGTTCCCAGGCGCGGCGATGGTTTGGGTCTGCATCAAGCCAGTGGTTCAGTGAGATCTCGCTGGCTTCCCCATTGTGTATTGCCAGCTGCCAATTGACTGCGCTGATGGCAACCTCGCGGGGGATAGGTGTTGAACGGGTCATGCACTTTCCAGCGCAAAGTAGCACTGCAGCGCAGCGCGCTGCAGGTGGCGTTTCACGGTGCTGATCGAGATGCTCAGGCGTGCGGCGATTTCGCCATAACTCAAGCCGTCGAGCTGGGCATACAGAAATGCACGGCGGACGATAACCGGCAGGCCATCAAGCATCTCATCAATGCTGATCAGCGCTTCGAGTAGCAGTGCCTGCTCCTCAGGGGAAACCGCCACTGGCTCTGGCTGGGAGGCGAGTGCTTCGAGATAGGCGCGCTCCAGGTCGGCGCGGCGCCAATGATTGAACAGCACGCGCTTGGCCACGGTGGTGAGAAAGGCCCTGGGTTCATTGATTCGGGAGATGTCGTCGCGCGTTAACAGGCGCACGAAGGTGTCTTGTGCCAGGTCTGCGGCTTGTTGAGAGCAGCCAAGGCGTCGATTTAGCCAGGCCTTCAGCCATTGGTGGTGGTCGCGATACAGCAGTCCTAGTGGCGCTTTATCCGGGGTTGCGGTGGACATGGGAATCCCTGTGCTGGACGCAGCGCGCGAGGGGCGGTGCTGCAGTTGGCGTACGGCGTCACGCTGCGCAAACGATAATGATTTGCATTGTATGTTGGGGCGGGCGCCAAGGCAATCCAGGGAGGGCTAAGGGGTAAAGCGGTGCGCCGCGCTGAGGCGGCGCAAGTGAGTAGGGTTACAGCTTGAGGGCGAAGTACATGAAGTCGTGGTCGTTGGAGAAACCCAGTGAGCGATACAGACTCTGCGCCGCCATGTTCTCTTCCCCGGTCATCACGGTCATGCGCTTGACCCCGACTTCGCGCGCCATGGTCTTGGCATGATTGATCAGCTTGTCGGCCACGAGCTGGCGACGCGCCTCTTCAGTCACGTAGATACCTTTGAGTACCCAGCTGGCAGCCAGCGTCAGTGCGGAGAAGCTGGGAATGAATTGGCAGAAGCCGAGGGCTTTGCCGCTGTCATCATCCTCTGCAACTAGAATGATTGCCTGCTCGTGCACCAGGCGCGCCTCGAGGAAACGGCGCGAAGCCTCAGGCAGCGGCGGTTGGCCGTAGAACTCCCGGTACTTGATGAACAGCGGTGTGACTTCATCGAGATGGTCAACATCGGCCTGAACTATGCGCATACGATTACCCCAATCATGGTCATGAAATGGCTGGCAGGTTTTGGGTGGTCATTACATGCATCCTGCACCAGCGCTTTTGAATCTGCAATCGCGCGGCCAAAAAATACCGTCAGACGCCTTTGGCATCGTGGTTTTGCTTTCAGTATGGGCGTGAGATGTTAACTAACGACCGTTTTTGGTGACCGTCTGTCGCTTAAAGGCTTACAGCGATGTGGTGATTCATCGCAGAGCAGAAGCTCTTTGGTTTTGGCTCAAAACCGCCGGCAATAACCTTGATGGTCTGGCGAACTACCGTCCCAAGGCGGGATCAAAGTGGCGTCGATTGACGGAGTCAATGCCGGTCGCTCGGCAAACTGGTGCGGAGGAATGTCGGCAGGCTGGTTGGCGGTTACCTGCTCGCCTGCATGGCAGGCGGTGCGGCCTAGCATGCTAGTATCGCTCGGTGTGCGGCGCAGCCCTGCCTGCTTGCGCCCCGACCGGATCAGATTGCCTGCCACTGTGGCGGGCTTTACCTATATGAGAGGCACAAAGGACCCGACATGCACCTGCACATTCTTGGCATCTGCGGTACGTTTATGGGCTCGCTGGCGCTGCTGGCGCGTGAGCTTGGCCATCAAGTCAGTGGTTCAGATGCCAACGTCTACCCGCCAATGAGCACCCAGCTTAGCGAGCAGGGTATTGCCTTGCAGGAGGGCTACCATCCTGAACACTTGCAGCCGGCGCCGGATCTGGTGATTGTCGGCAACGCCATGGCCCGCGGCAACCCGGCGGTGGAGTACATGCTTGATCAGGGCATGCCCTATATGTCCGGCCCGGAATGGCTGGCGCGTCATGTCCTGCAGGATCGCTGGGTGTTGGCGGTGGCCGGTACCCACGGCAAAACATCGACTTCCAGCTTGTTGGCCTGGCTGCTGGAAGACGCCGGCATGTCGCCCGGTTTTCTCATCGGCGGCGTGCCGCAGAATTTCGGCATTTCCGCGCGCCTGGGTGGTACGCCGTTCTTCGTCGTCGAGGCAGATGAGTACGACAGTGCTTTCTTCGACAAGCGCTCCAAGTTTGTCCATTACCGCCCGCGCACCGCAGTGCTGAACAACCTTGAGTTTGACCATGCCGATATCTTCCCCGATCTGGCTGCCATTGAACGGCAGTTCCACCATTTGGTGAGAACCGTGCCGGCTTCCGGGTTGATCATTCACCCGAAGCAGGATGAGGCGCTGCAGCGCGTCATCAGGATGGGTTGCTGGACGCCGTGCCAGACCACCGGCGAAGGCGGTAACTGGCAGGCCCGGCTGCTCAGTGACGACGGCTCGCGCTTTGAGGTTTGGCTCGACGGCGAGCTGCAGGGCGTCGCCGAGTGGCAGCAGACCGGCCAGCACAGCGTCGCCAATGCGCTGTCGGCGCTTGCGGCCGCACGCCATGTCGGCGTGACGCCAGCGCAGGGCATTGCCTCGCTTGGCGGGTTCCGCAATGCCAAGCGGCGCATGGAGAAGCTGGCCGAGATCAATGGCATCAGCGTCTACGATGACTTTGCCCATCACCCAACGGCGATTGCTACCACGCTGGCCGGCTTGCGCGCGCAGATCGGTGACGCGCCGTTGATTGCGGTAATTGAGCCGCGCTCCAACACTATGCGCCTGGGTAGCCACATGGCGGCGTTGCCGGCCAGTGTGTGCGATGCCTCGCAGGTGTTCTGGTATCAGCCGGCGGGGCTGGATTGGTCGCTTGATAGTGTGGTGGTCGACAGCCCGGTACCGGCGCAGGTAGCCAGTGATCTGGATGCGATTGTCGAACAGGTCGTGGCGGCGGCGACGCCGCAAACACGTGTGGTGGTGATGAGCAACGGCGGCTTTGGCGGTATTCATCAGCGCCTGATTGAGGCCCTGGAGGCGCGTCATGGCTGAGCGGGTTACGCTGGCAGTGACCGGTGCGTCCGGCGTTCAATACGCGATGCGGCTGCTTGGTTGTCTGGTCGAGGCAGGGGTGGAGGTTTCCTTCCTGATTTCGCAGGCGGCGCAACTGGTCGTGGCGACGGAAACCGAATGGCAGCTGCCACCCAAGCCGCAGGCGCTGGAGCAGTATTTGATCGAGCAGTTCAAGGCGGCAGAAGGGCAGATCCGGGTTTACGGCAAGCAGGACTGGATGGCACCGGTGGCTTCGGGTAGCGGTGCGCCAGCGGCGATGGTGGTGTGCCCCTGTTCGACCGGTACGTTATCGGCGATTGCGACCGGAGCCAGTAACAACCTGATCGAGCGTGCGGCCGATGTGGCGTTGAAAGAGCGGCGCAAGCTGATTCTGGTGCCACGCGAGACGCCATTTTCCAGCATTCACCTGGAAAACATGCTCAAGCTCAGTCAGATGGGGGCGGTCATCATGCCGGCCAGTCCCGGCTTTTATCACAAGCCGCAGTCGATTGATGATCTGGTCGATTTTGTGGTGGCGCGGATTTTGGGGCAGTTGGGGATGGAGCAGGCGCTTATTCCGCGCTGGGGGGAGTAGCCAGTGAGTCACGACCAGCCGGCTGCTGGTCGTGACGGGGCTGATTGCTGGCCAATCAGACGAAGTACAGCGACAGGCCTTCGGAGATAAACGCGGGCTTGTCGACGCCTTCAATCTCCAGCGTGTTGCGGGCTTTCATCAGCCACTGCCCCGGGTTCTTTTCGGTGACATCCAGGATGGTGGTGTGCAGGCGAACGCGTGAACCCACGCGAACCGGCTGAATGAAGCGCAGGCTGTCCATACCGTAGTTAACCGCCATTTTCAGGCCTTCCGGACGCGGCATCAGGCCTTCAGACAGCGCCGGCAGCAGCGACAGCGACAGGAAACCGTGGGCGATGGTGCCGCCGAACGGAGTCTGTTTGGCTTTTTCTTCGTCGATGTGGATGAACTGGTGGTCGCCAGTGCATTCGGCGAACTGGTTGACGCGTTCCTGGTCGATCTGCAGCCAGTCAGAATGACCCATATCCTTGCCGATCAGGGACGTAAGTTCAGAAACGGGAATGGCTTTCATCGTGCTCTCCGTGACTCTTATTGTGAGGGTGTTCGTGCTCGCCCTGGGCATTGTTGCTACCCTGCCGCAGGTAAGTCTGTTCGCAGGCATGGTTACAAGGGGGGCGGCAGTGGTCAATGCAAGCCATGGTTTCATAGGTTTGCTGAATGATTCGACCACCTGTCTGCAGGCTATGTCGCGCCGCAGTGAATGACAAGGGGATTTCCGTGAGCGAGCAGATCGCGCTTTTTCCACTCAAGACCGTACTGATGCCGGGCTGCCACCTGGACTTGCAGATATTCGAGGCGCGTTACCTGGATATGGTTAGCCGTTGCTTTCGGCAACAGCAGGGCTTTGTCGTGGTCGGTCTTGAGCAGGGTTCAGAGGTGGGAACGAGCAATCTGCGCTTCAGTGCCATAGGCTGCGAGGCGCGCATTATCGACTGGCAGCAGCGTGACAACGGGCTGCTGGGTATCCGTGTCGAGGGACATCGGCGCGCCCGGCTGGGTAAGGTGGACGTTGCGGCTGATGGGCTGGTGACGGCGGAGGCGCAATGGTTGCCTGAGGCGCTGGATGCTCCGCTGGAAGCCGAACACGATGAGTTGTTGGCGCTACATGCTGCGCTACAGGAGCACCCACTGGTGAGCAATCTGCAATTGCCGCCGGTAGATGGCAGTCAGCAAGCGCTGGCTTGGCAGTTGGCCTACCTGTTGCCGCTAAGCCTGGAACAGAAAACCAGCTTGCTGGCGCTGACGCCGCCGCTGGAGCGGCTGGATCGCATTGGTGACTGGCTGGTGCAGATGCAGGCTTGAGCTCAGGCGGTCAGCAGTAACCAGCCGGCGATCAGATAGGGCCACAGTGCAACCAGCAAGCGTGACAGCCGCGGCAGAGGGGGAAGCGGGTTGGCGCGCTGGACCAGCCAACTGGCGAGCAGCACCGCGCTGCTGGCGCACAGCAGGCTGCTCAGCATCGCCAGTGGGACTGCAACCTGTTGTAACAGCAGGTTACTGTCCAGCAGAGCCAGTAACGGCAAGGGGTATAGCAGCCAGCTGACCCTTCCCCAGAAAGGTTGTCCCCGATTGCACAGTACGATGATCACTCCGAGCGCGGCTGTGATCAGCGCGGCTATGCTGCTCGCGGTGGGCAGTTCCGCCAGCCGGGTCAGGCCGAACGTGATTGCCATGGCTGTGGCAAACAGTGCGGCGGCGCTCCAGCGCCGGGCCAGCAGCAGGCTCAATGGTACCGGCAGCATCAGCAGCAGCACTTCCGGTTGGGGTTGGCCGAGTGTGGGCAGTACCGGCAGCTGCAGCTGCGTGCGACTGTCAATCAGGGTGCTGCTGAATACATCCAGTGTGTGCTGCTGCAGGATCAGCACCAGCAGTGCCAGCAGGCACAGGCCGGCAGCCGCCAGTGGGCTCCAGCGCCGTTGCCAGCGCATCAGGTAAACGCAGCCAGCCAGCACAATTGCCGCGCCCGCGGTCAGGTTCAGCGCCTGCCCCCAGAACAGCGGGGGGACAGCCCAGTGTGCTGCATGGCCAGCCGTGTAGCCGGGAATCAGATAGGCCGGTGCCCAGGCCAGGGCTGAGAGGACATTGATGGTGACAAAACGCCAGGCTGGCATATCGAACATGCCGGCGATCATCGGTATGACGGGGCGGATGGGGCCAATGAACCGCCCCAGCACAATGCTCAGCCAGCCGTAGCGGCGGAAGAAGTGCTCTCCGCGGTCAATCCACTGCGGATTGCGCTGGAACAACGGAATGCGCCGAATATCCTGATGAAACCAGCGGCCCAGGCCAAAGCTGAGCAGGTCGCCAATGACTGCTCCGGCGAAGGCCCAGAGAACGGCCTCGGTCAGTGATACGCCGGCGCTGGCGGCGAGCGCGGAAATGGCGAACAGCAGGAACACGCCTGGTACCACCAGGCCGGCCACCGCCAGTGACTCGGTCAGGGCGACCAGAAAAATCGCGACCCCCAGCCATTGCTGGTGGCTGGCGAGCCAGTCGGTCAGGCCTGCGAGCATGGGAGGGCTCCGCTGACAGCTGAGCGCAGTGCTGTGCCATGCTCCAGCAGGTGGTAGTCATGCCCTGGCTTGCGGCTGCGGCCAAGTGGGTTGCGCGTGCAGTGGGCTGCATAGGCGGCGTCTACCCAACGGTAGGGGAGGTGTTCGTCGCGGCCGCTCGGAATACCCAGGCGAGCGGCTTGAATCACCTGCTCGGGGTGGTAGCCGTCATCCTCGATCAGCAGCGTGTCTGCGTTGAACCCCTGCGCGTTCCAGTCCGGTACTCGAATGTCCAGCGAGCGGCACAGCAGCGTTTGCCCAGCGCACAGGCGCTCCGGCTTTCGTGACTCGCCGTTGCGCTGTGGGTTGAGCTGCTGCATGCGAGCAAGACTGCTGTTAGGGCTGACGGCATCGACCACCGGGTATCCGGACTTGAGCAGGACGCCGCAACCTTCGCCCTGAGCGCTGCAGTTCATCGAGTCGCCGCCACGGGCGTAGTACATGTAGATGGTGCCGGGGGGCATGAATAGCGCGCGTCTGGCCTGGGTGAAGCCGAGCGAGGCGTGGCTGCCGCGCTCCTCCAGCAGGTAGGCCTCGGTTTCGATGATGCGTGCGGCCAGCCACTGTCCGTCGAGTCGGCGACGAATCACCTTGCCCAGCAACGCAACCGCCAGTTCGCGGGCGTCTCGCTGGAAGAAGCGCTCTGGCAACGGGGTTGGGGACGGAGGGCTGGTGCAGGTATCGGGCATGGGCTCATGGTAACAGGGGTTGGATCACACATTGAATTGCACAGCGACCACAGGCGGCGCTGTCAAGCCAATGGCGAGCCCGCTATAATGCCGCATTTGGTCAGACAGGTGGCAGGTGAAAGCATGAGCGTTGAACAGGTAGCGGTATACATGACCGAGCTGGGGCAGAAGGCCCGTAAGGCATCGCGTGTGATTGCCCGCACCCCAACCGCCGTCAAGAATGCTGCCCTGCTGGCCACCGCCGAGGCGATTGAAGCGGCCGCCGAGCGTTTGGTCGCCGCCAATGAGCTGGACTTGCAAGCGGGTCGTGATAACGGGCTGGATGACGCCATGCTGGATCGTCTGGCGCTGACCCCCGCGCGTCTGGCGGGGATGGTTGAGGGCCTTCGTCAGGTTGCTGCGTTGCCCGACCCGGTTGGTGCCATTCGGGACATGAAGTTCCTGCCGTCTGGTATTCAGGTCGGCAAGATGCGCGTGCCGCTCGGCGTGATCGGCATTATCTATGAGTCGCGCCCTAACGTGACCGTCGAGGCCGCCAGCCTGTGCCTGAAATCGGGTAATGCCTGCATCCTGCGTGGCGGTTCCGAGTCCATCCATTCCAATCGCGCCATCGCCGAGTGCCTGCGTGAAGGGTTGGCGGCTGCGGGTCTGCCCAACGAGGTGGTGCAGGTGGTGGAAACCACCGATCGTGCCGCCGTGGGTGCGCTGATCACCATGCCCGAGTACGTCGACGTGATCGTGCCGCGCGGCGGCAAGGGCCTGATCGAGCGCATCAGCAAAGACGCGCGCGTGCCGGTGATCAAGCATCTGGACGGCATTTGCCACGTCTACGTTGATGACCGCGCTGATTTCGACAAGGCCGAAGCCATCGTCATCAATGCCAAGACCCATCGTTACGGTGTCTGCAATGCGATGGAAACCCTGCTGGTTAACGAGGCCGTCGCCGAGCCGTTCCTCAAACGTGTTGCCCCGCTCTATGCGGCCAAGGGCGTTGAGCTGCGCGGCTGTGCGGCGACCTGTGCGCTGCTGCCGGAGGTGGTCGCAGCGACCGAGGAGGATTGGTCGACCGAGTATCTGGCGCCGATCCTGTCGATCCGCGTGGTTGCCGACATGGACGCCGCGATTGAACACATCAACACCTATAGCTCACAGCACACCGATGCCATGGTCTCCGAGGATTACACTCGGGCCCGCCGTTTCATTGCCGAGGTGGATTCCAGCTCGGTGATGATCAACGCTTCGACCCGGTTTGCCGACGGTTTCGAGTATGGCCTGGGGGCAGAGATCGGTATTTCTACTGATAAGATTCATGCTCGTGGTCCGGTTGGCCTCGAAGGGCTGACCAGTGAGAAGTACGTGGTGTTCGGTGACGGCCACATCCGTCAGTGAGCAACTGCTGATGCGCCGTGTTGGTTTGCTCGGCGGTACCTTTGATCCGGTTCACTTCGGTCATTTGCGCAGTGCGATCGAAGTGCGTGAGCAATTGCAGCTGGATGAGCTCAGGCTAATTCCCTGTGCACGACCGCCACATCGTGATATGCCGGGTGCCACTGCCGCGCAGCGGCTGCGCATGGTGGAGCTGGCGGTAGGGCAGGGTGGCGGCCTGCAGGTGGATGATCGGGAGTTGCAGCGCCAACGGCCCTCTTACACGGTAGAGACGCTGGAATCGCTGCGTCTTGAATTGGGGGCAGATGTTGCCCTGTTCATGGTGCTGGGCTGGGATGCCTTTTGCGGGCTGCCAGGCTGGCACCGCTGGCAGGATTTGCTGGAACTGGCCAATCTGGTGGTACTGCAGCGCCCGGATTACGATCTGGAAGTGCCGGAGGTGCTCAAGGATCTGCTGGCCGCACGTAGCGCCGATCAACCCGAGCGCAGTCACGGCCAGATCATCTGTCTGTCGCAGACGCCGCTGGCAATCTCGGCTACTCATATTCGCACGCTGGTGGGCAATGGCGCGTCGCCGCGCTTTTTGTTGCCGGATGCGGTGCTTGACTATATTGAAAACGAAGGGCTGTATCGGCCCTCTACTGAGGATTGAAAATCTACATGCAGATTGAAGAACTGGTTCAGCTGGTGGTCGACGCGCTCGAAGAGCTGAAGGCCAAGGACATCGTGCAAATCGATGTACGCGAACACACCAGCGTTACCGACTACATGATCATTGCCAGCGGTAGCTCCAACCGCCAGGTCAAGGCGCTGGCTGACAATGTCGTGGAGAAGGCCAAGGACGCCGGTCGTCAGCCGATGGGTGTGGAGGGTAAAGAGTCCGGCGAGTGGGTGCTGGTCGACCTGGCCGATGTGGTGGTGCACATTATGCAGCCGGCTACCCGTGAGTTCTACGACCTGGAGCGCCTGTGGCAGAGCGCTGAATCGCGTCGGGCGCAGCAGCAGCCAACGGAGTAAGCGACCTTGCGCATTCGCCTGATCAGCGTGGCATCACGCATGCCACGCTGGGTCGAGGACGGCTATCAGGAATATGCCAAGCGCATGCCGCCTGACCTGCCGCTGGAGCTGGTCGAGATTCCGCTGGCCACCCGAGGTAAAAACGCCGATGTGGCCCGTCTGATGCGTCGCGAGGGCGAGCAGATGTTGGCTGCGGTACAACCAGGGGAACGTATCGTGACTCTGGAGGTCAATGGTCGCGCCTGGTCTACCGAGACGCTGGCCGAGCAGCTTGAGGGCTGGCGGCTGGATGCGCGCAACGTAAACCTCATGGTGGGCGGCCCCGAGGGGCTGGCAGAGGAGGTCGCTGCGCGTAGTGATCAGCGCTGGTCGCTGTCGCCTCTGACCCTGCCGCATCCGCTGGTGCGTATTCTGCTGGCGGAGCAGTTGTACCGGGCCTGGACCATTCTCAATCGTCATCCCTATCACAAGTGATTCATGGCCAAGCCGATTCACCTGAAAGACCACAACCATGATGCTCGCATCGTCCAGCGACGCCTGACTCTGGCTGCGGTCTTCATTCTCGGGCTGGTTGGTGCGCTGGTTGCGCGGATGTATTTCCTGCAGGTGACCCAGTACGAGTATCACTCGACGCTGTCAGAGAATAACCGTGTTCACGTTCAGCCTATTCCGCCCACTCGCGGTCGTATCTACGACCGCAACGGTGTGGTGCTGGCGGAAAACCGGCCAAGCTTCAGCCTGACCATCACCCGCGACCGGGTTGAAGACCTGCCCGCGACCTTTGAGCTGCTCAAGTCCCTGCTCGAGCTGAGCGATGAGGACACCGCGCAGGCCGAGCGGCGTTTGTCGCAGGCCCGTCGTCCGTTCGAATCCGTGCCGGTGATGTTCGAGCTGACCCAGGAACAGATCGCGCGCATTACCGTCAACCAGTTCCGCTTGCCCGGCGTCGATGTGCAGGCCAGCTTTGTCCGCTACTACCCCTATGCCGATCACTTTGCCCATGCCCTGGGCTATGTTGGCCGGATCAATGAGCAGGAACTCAAGTCAATTGACCCGGTGGCCTATGCCGGCACGCATTACATCGGCAAGACCGGTATCGAGCGTTTTTATGAAAAGCTGCTGCACGGCACCGTAGGGTATGAAGAAGTCGAGACTAATGCCCGCGGCCGGGTACTGCGCGTGCTCAATCGCACCGACCCGATCCCCGGCAACGACCTGACCCTGGAGTTGGACGTCGGGTTGCAACAGGTGGCGGAAGAGGCATTGGGCGACCGCCGTGGTGCAGTTGTGGCGATTGATCCGAATACCGGTGGCGTGCTGGCCTTTGTCAGCAAGCCCGGCTTTGACCCGAACCTGTTTGTCACCGGCATCAGTTACGCCGATTACGGCGCGTTACGTGACTCGCTCGACCAGCCGTTGTTTAACCGCGTCCTGCGTGGACAGTACCCGCCGGGCTCGACCATCAAACCAATTGTGGCGCTGGCGGGACTGGATTCCGGGGTGGTTACCCGCACCAGCCGGGTCTACGATCCCGGCTTTTACCAACTACCGAACGTCAGCCACAAATACCGCAACTGGAATCGCTCTGGCGATGGCTGGGTCGACATGGCCTATGCCGTCGCGCGTTCCAACGACACCTATTTCTACGACCTGGCCAACAAACTGGGCATTGATCGGATGCACGACTTTATGAGCCGGTTCGGGATTGGTCAGCGGGTGTCGGTCGACATGTACGAAGAGGCTGCGGGCCTGATGCCGTCCAGCGACTGGAAGCGCACCAAGTATCGCCAGCCGTGGTATCCGGGTGAGACCTTGATTGCCGGCATTGGTCAGGGCTATATGCTGGCGACGCCGTTGCAACTGGCCCAAGCCACGGCATTGATCGCCAGCCGCGGTGTCTGGCATCGACCTCGCCTGCTCAGAGACGCCGAGGGGGTGTTGCCGGATGAGTCCGATACGCCGCCGGACATTCAACTGCACAATCCGGATGACTGGAATTTCATCACCCAGGCCATGCAGGACGTGATGCAGTCTTCCCATGGCACCGCGCGTGCCGCCGCTGCTGGCGCGACCTACAACATGGCTGGCAAGAGTGGCACCGCTCAGGTGGTTGCCATCGCGCAGGGCGAGCGCTACGACTCTGCAGCGCTGCGCGAACGGCATCGTGATCATGCCTTGTTCGTCGGTTTCGCGCCGACCGAAAAGCCGATGATTGCGGTAGCGGCTCTGGTGGAAAACGGCGAAGGCGGAGGCCGGGTAGCTGGCCCCGTTGTCCGGGCTGTATTTGATGCCTGGGTTATGCCGCGTCTGGAAGCTCAGCAGCAGAGTGAGCCGGCAGCACAGCAGGAGAGTGCGCAATGAAGTCCATCCCGGTATCCAGCCAGGGGCTGCGTCGACGCGAGTCAATCTGGATGCGTATCCATGTTGACCCCTGGTTGCTGCTGCTGATTTTGGCGCTGGCGACGGTCGATGCCTTTGTCCTGTACTCGGCCAGCGGCAAGAGCATGGCGATGGTCATTCGCCAGATGGCGTACTTCGCTGTGGGTATCTCGGCGATGATTGTGGTTGCCCAGTTCCAGCCCCGCTTCATGCAGCGCTGGGTGCCTGTTGCCTATGTCGGCGGCACGTTACTGCTGGCCGCGGTGCTGCTGTTCGGCACCGAGGCCAAGGGTGCCCAGCGCTGGCTGACGATCCCCGGCGTCACCCGCTTCCAGCCGTCGGAAATCATGAAGCTGGTGATGCCGATGAGTGTGGCCTGGTATCTGGGGCGGCGTAACCTGCCGCCCAGCTTCAAGTACGTGGTCATCACCCTGGCTATCATCTTCCTGCCGACCTTGCTCATCTTGAAGCAACCGGATCTAGGGACTTCGCTGCTGATTGCGGCCTCCGGTATCTTTGCGTTGTTGCTGGCCGGGCTGCGCTGGCGCTACATCATTGGCGCTCTGCTGGCGCTGGCTCCGGCAGCGGCGGGCATGTGGTTCTTCGTCATGCACGGCTATCAGAAGCAGCGGGTGCTGACGTTCCTCAACCCCGAGAGTGATCCCTTGGGTTCGGGCTGGAACATCATCCAGTCCAAGGCGGCGATTGGCTCGGGCGGTGTGTTCGGCAAGGGCTGGCTGCAGGGTACCCAGTCACACCTGGATTTTTTGCCAGAAGGGCATACCGACTTCATTATCGCGGTGCTGGCCGAGGAATTCGGCATGGTGGGTGTCTGCCTGCTGCTCGGCGTCTATCTGCTGGTCATCGCCCGTGGCATGGTGATCACGTTGCAAGCCCAGGATGCATTCTGCAAACTGCTGGCAGGCAGCATCACCTTGACCTTTTTCGTATATGTTTTCGTCAACATCGGCATGGTCAGCGGTCTGCTGCCGGTGGTGGGGGTGCCGCTGCCGTTCATCAGCTACGGGGGGACCTCGTTGGTGACCCTGCTGCTGGGTTTCGGAATCCTCATGTCGATCCAGACGCACAAGAAATGGATGGCACAAACTTGATGGTATCTTCGTTGTTTCGTCGCGCCGGCTCGGTCGTGGCTTCGCGCTTCATGCGTTCTACCCTGGTGGTCGCCCTCGGCGTCGGTAGCCTGTGCGCGCAGGCCGCCGACTACGGTCCGGAGCATCCCGGTGTACCGGACTTCATTCAGCAGATGCAAAGCGAGCACGGCTTCAATGCCGAGCACGTGCAGGCCCTGCTGGACCAGGCGGTGCATCAGGAAAACATCATCAAGGCGATTTCGCGCCCGGCTGAGCGGGTCAAGCCGTGGCACGAGTACCGTGCGATCTTTATTACCGATCAGCGGATCGAGCGTGGTCTGGCGTTCTGGGCCGAGCACGCCGACACCCTGGCGCGCGCCGAGCAGGAGTACGGTGTCGAGCCGGAAGTGATTCTGGCGATCATTGGCGTGGAGACCTTCTACGGGCGGAACATGGGCTCTTACCGGGTACTGGATGCGCTGGCGACCCTGGGGTTTGACTATCCGCCGCGCGCCGACTTTTTCCGCAAGCAACTGATGAGTTATATGGTGCTGACCCGGGAGCAGCAGATTGATCCGCTGACGCTCAAGGGGTCGTATGCCGGCGCCATGGGCTTCGGTCAGTTCATCCCGTCCAGCTATCAGGCCTACGCGGTCGATTTTGACCATGATGGCAAGGTTGATATCTGGAATAACCCGGTTGATGCCATCGGCAGTGTTGCCAACTATTTCCACCAGCACGGCTGGACCCACGGTGCTCAGGTGGCCATTGAGGCCCAGGTTACCGGCGAGCGTTTCCGGGACGGGCTGACCGAGCCCAAGGGCCTTGAAGCGCGCCAGAGCATCGGTGAGCTGAAGGCGTTGGGCTGGACACCCGCTGCGCCGCTGGCGGACGATGAGCAGGTCATGGCGTTCGAATTCGATACCGGGGAACGAATGCAGTACTGGGTGGGTCTGAACAACCTGTACGTCATCACCCGCTACAATCGCAGCGTCATGTATGCCATGGTGGTACATCAACTCGCAGACCTGTTACGTGAGGCCAGGCCCGAATGATGCCGATTGTCCTGTCATCTACGCGTTATCTACTGTTTGGCGGCCTAGTGCTGCTGGCGGCCTGTTCTTCGACTCCCCAGAGCGGGCCTGCCGCCGGTTCCGGCGGAGAGACTGGCGGTGCCCGGCCGCTGCATGATGGCCCGCCCAGTTACATGCAGGACGTCTCGCTGATCCCGGATGCAGTTCCTACCCCGCACACTGGCGCGTACAAGGCATCTCCCTACACCGTGCTCGGGCAGCGCTATCAGCCGATGCAGGATGGCCGCAGCTATCGGGAAGAGGGGACGGCGTCCTGGTATGGCACCAAGTTTCATGGTCAGCACACCGCCAATGGCGAGGTGTATGACCTTTACGGCATGTCGGCAGCACACAAGACATTGCCGCTACCAACCTACGTAAAGGTCACCAATCTGGAGAACGGTCGTCAGGTGATCGTTCGGGTCAACGATCGTGGGCCGTTCTATTCGGACCGCATCATCGACCTGTCCTTTGCAGCGGCAAAAAAACTGGGTTATGCCGATCAGGGGACAGCCCATGTGCGGGTCGAGGGGATCGACCCGGTAGCCTGGCAGCAACAGAATAATCCGAGCTATCTGGTTACTCGCGAAGCGGTAGCCGAGGCGCCGGTGGCGGCGGCGTTGCCAGCGGAGCCGGTCGAGAACGTACAGGCGGGCGGTTACTACCTGCAAGTTGGTGCCTTTTCGTCCGACCAGGCCGCCCAAGCGCTGCGTCAGCGCGTGATGGGGGTGGTCGGCAACAATGTCCGGGTAAGCCCCGTGCAGATTGACTCCCGTACCCTGCATCGGGTCCGGGTCGGGCCTCTGAGCACGCAGGACGAGGCCCGGCGGATGATGGAAACCCTACGCGTGGCCAATCTGGGGACTCCGGCTCTGGTCACCGCTAACTAATTTTGTACCCGCGGAAACGCAACCCACCACTGATTGTGAGCACCATGTTGAAAAAACTGATTTCGACCCTGCTGATTACCTCTGTCGCGACCCTGTCGTTGACGGCCAATGCGCAGACACCCTCTCGTCCGACGTTGAATGCACCCGCTGCGGCGGCGCCTATCGTGCCAACAGCGCCGGAGCTGGCTGCGTCCAGTTACCTGCTGATTGACGCCAACAGCGGTGCCGTGCTGGTCGACCACAACGCGGACACACCGCTGCCGCCGGCCAGTCTGACCAAGATGATGACCAGCTATATCGTCAGTCAGGAAATCAAGCGCGGTCAGATTAGCGAGAACGATCCAGTGCTGGTCAGCGAGAAGGCCTGGCGCATGGGTGGTTCCAAAATGTTCATCCGCGTTGGTAACCAGGTGCCGGTGATCGACCTGCTGCGTGGTGTCATCATTCAATCGGGTAACGACGCGAGTATCGCGCTGGCCGAGCATGTTGCCGGCAGCGAGGACGCTTTCGCCGACCTGATGAACGCACAGGCGCAGCGTCTGGGTATGACCAATAGTCATTTCGTCAACGCCACCGGCTGGCCGGCCGAGGATCACTACGCTTCTGCCCGTGACCTGGCGATTCTGGCGCAGGCAATCATTCGTGACGACCCGAAATCCCACTACGCCATCTATGGCGAGAAGGAGTTTGTCTGGAACGATATCCGCCAGCCCAACCGTAACCTGATGCTGTGGCGTGACAGCACCGTAGATGGTCTGAAAACTGGCCATACCGACGAAGCGGGTTTCTGTCTGGTCGCCTCTGCCAAGCGTGATGACATGCGCCTGATCTCGGTGGTCATGGGTACCAGCAGCGAGCAGGCCCGGGCTGCAGAAACCCAGAAATTGCTGACCTGGGGCTTCCGCTTCTTCGAAACCAAGACCTTCTATCAGCCGGGCCAGGTTCTGGCTGATGAGCGAGTCTGGAAGGGCGCTCAGGACACAGTTCAGCTCGGCCTTCAGGACGGTCTGATGCTAACCCTGCCAAAGGGCCAGGCTGACAAGCTGGAAGCCAGTCTGACCCTGAACAAGCCGATCATTGCTCCGATTCAGGTGGGCGACGTGTTGGGTGAAGTTGAAGTGAAACTGGGTGATGAGGTGGTTCACAAGGCACCTCTGGTGGCACTCACAGCCGTCGATGAGGCTGGTTTCGTTGGTCGTCTGTGGGACAGCATTCGCCTGTTCTTCTACGGCCTGTTCGAGTAAGGAGGGCCGAGTATGTCTGACGTAACCGAGCCGCAGGCTCCCAAGATCGAGTTTCCCTGTCAGTATCCGATCAAGGTAATTGGCACCGCCGGTGATGATTTTGCCGAGGTGATCTGTCAGGTCGTGGAGAAGCACGCGCCTGGTATCGATACCACCACCATTGAGCTGAAAGACAGCAAGAATGGGCGCTTCCTGTCCCTGCGTGTGGTCATTACTGCAACCGGACAGGAGCAGCTTGAAGCCCTGCACCGCGACCTCAAGGCGACTGGCCGCGTGCATATGGTGCTTTGATGGAAGGTCCCGCGGAGCTGGTGATTCGCCATCTCGGGCTGGTGGATTACCAGCCCACCCTGGAGGCCATGCGTCGGCTCACCGAGGAGCGTGGCCCCGATACCCCCGATGAAATCTGGTTGCTGCAGCACCCCCGTGTGTTTACTCAGGGGCAGGCGGGCAAGGCAGAGCATGTGCTGGCACCTGGCGACATTCCGGTCATTCAGGCCGAGCGCGGGGGACAGGTGACTTATCACGGTCCGGGTCAGCTGGTTGGCTATCTGATGCTGGATCTGCGACGCAAGAACCTGGGTGTGCGCGATCTGGTGACCGCCATGGAACAGAGTTTGGTGGACGTGTTGGCGCTCTACGGCGTTGACGCGGCGCCGCGCGCGGACGCCCCCGGTGTCTACGTGGCGGGTGACAAGATTGCGTCGCTGGGGCTGCGGGTACGGCGTGGTTGCTCCTTCCACGGTCTGGCACTGAATCTGGATATGGATATGGAGCCGTTCCGGCGGATCAACCCCTGTGGTTACGCAGGTCTGCGCATGACCCAGCTCAGCGAGCATGTCGAAGGGCCGGTTGATATCGGCCTGGTCGAGGAGCAATTGGCGGAGGCGCTGCGCAAACGTTTGGGTTACGCCGCAGAGTAGTAGAGGGGAGGGCGCGCTGCTGATTGCTGCGCGCCCGAGTCAGACCTGGCGTTAGCTGAGATTCAGGGTGGGAATCAGGCTGGCATCGACAGCCTGGCCCGGCACCGGAGCCGGTGCAGCCAGGCCCAGGTTGTTTTTCTCGAAGACCCGGTCAGCACGGTAGCTGGAGCGCACCAGCGGGCCGGCTGCGACCTCCATGAAGCCCATTTCCAGACCGATCTCGCGATAACGGTTGAATTCCTCCGGGCTCACCCAGCGCTTTACTGCCAAATGGTTGCGGGTCGGCTGCAGATACTGACCGAGGGTAACGATGTCGACACCGATCTCGCGCAGTTCTTTGAAGGTCTGCAGAATTTCATCGTCGGTTTCGCCCAGCCCGACCATCAGACTGGTCTTGGTCAACACCTGAGGGCGGTGTTTCTTGGCGTGGGCCAGCACGTCCAGCGTCTTGCGGTAACCGGCACGCGGGTCGCGTACTTCATGGGTCAGGCGCTCCACGGTTTCCACGTTCTGGGCGAAAACTTCCAGGCCCGAATCAACCACCGCTTCAATCGCACTCAGCTCGCCGTCGAAGTCAGGCGTAAGGGCCTCGACGACTACCTGTGGTGTACGCGCCTTGATAGCGCGAACGCAGGCTGCGTAGTGAGCCGCGCCGCCGTCGGTCAGATCATCGCGGTCGACCGAGGTCAGCACGATGTAGCGTAGCGCCATTAGCTCAACGGACTTGGCGGTATTCTCCGGCTCTTCCCGATCCAGCCAGCCATTCGGGTTACCGGTATCGACCGCGCAGAAGCGGCAGGCCCTGGTGCAGACCGACCCCATCAGCATGATGGTAGCGGTGCCGTTTGACCAGCACTCGCCCATGTTCGGGCAGTGGGATTCCTGGCAGACCGTACTTAGACGGTGTTCACTGACGTTGCGCTTGACGGCTTCGAAGCGGTCGCCGCCTGGCGCCTTGACCCGCAACCACTTGGGTTTTGGCGAAAAAACCTGGGGGTCGGCGCTGGCGCGTCGTTTCTGACCATCCTTGATCGCGGCAATGCCTTGGGCGTTGCGAAACTTCTCGCCACTGGCAACGGACTTCTGCGGGGTGTCGGACATGTTCGGCAGGGCTCCTGGTAGAGACTCCGTAAAGTGCGCAAGGGCACGGTGCGGCTTGTGGCCAGCGCGGATTCTAACACAGGGAATGGGGCGTGCGCGCAGCACCGTGCTGCGCGCGAGGCGTCCATTACTTGCGCAGGGCGTCCAGCAGCTCGACTGACGCGTAGCCGTCAGCTGGCCAGCGTTGCTGTTGCTGGAAGCTGCGGATAGCCCGGCGCGTGTTGGCGCCGATGATGCCGTCGATGCCGCCTGGCTCAAGCCCCTTCCGGGTCAGCAAGGTCTGCAGTTCGATGCGTTCGCTGCGCGATAGCGGGCGATCATCGGTCGGCCAGCTCGCGTGAATCTGGCCGCGACCCTGGAAACGCTCGGACAGCAGGCCAATGGCGAGCGCATAGCTCGACGAATTGTTGTAGCGCATGATGGTGCTGAAGTTGTGCAGCAGCAGGAAGGCCGGGCCGCGGTGGCCGGCTGGCAGCAGCAGTGCGGCACGTTGATCAGCCAGATTGTTGGCGAGGCTCTTTCCGCCGGCAGCGGTAACGCCAAGTGCCTGCCATTCGGCGACGGTCTTTTTCACTGCCGGATCGGCCTGGGCATAGTCAAAGTCGGCCGGCAGCTGGACCTCCTGTCCCCAGGGCTGGCCGCTGTGCCAGCCGGACTGCTGCAGATAGTGCGCTGCGGAGGCCAGTGCATCAGCTGAGGAGTTCCAGATGTCACGGCGGCCGTTACCGTCAAAGTCGACCGCATACTGGTTGTAGGTGGTCGGAATAAACTGGGTCTGGCCCATGGCGCCAGCCCAGGAGCCGAGCATGCCACCAGGTTCGATGTCGCGGTGCTGGAGAATGTCCAACGCGGCCAGCAGCTGGTCGTGGGCAAAACCGGGGCGTCGGCCTTCATGGGCAAGTGTTGCCAGCGAGCGGATGACCTGGCGGCTGCCCATGTTCTGGCCGTAGTTGCTTTCTAGGCCCCAGATGGCGGCCAGGATATGCCGGTCAACGCCGTAGCGCTGCTCGATGGCGTCCAGCGTCTCGCGCTGGGCGCTGAGGCGGCTGCGTCCGGTCGCGACCCGTTGGGTCGACAGGGCGCTGTCGAGATATGCCCACACCGGTCGGGAGAACTCGGGCTGGCTGCGGTCGGCCTTGATGACATCCTGATCGGGGGTGACGCCCGCGAAGGCGCGGTCAAACAACTCGGCGTCGATGCCTTTGGCCAATGCCTCCTGGCGGAAGCGGTCGCGCCACCGGCTGAAGGTTTCCGCCGTGGGCGTTGCCACTGGGGCGGCCGCCGTGGCAGCGGTGGTTGGCTGGGTCGGTGCTGGCTGCGCGACAGCGGCGCTGGGCGTGCCTGCACAGGCGCTGAGACAGATCAGGCTGATGGAAGCAAGCAGATGGAGGCGGGCCTTGCGGCTGGGAGGTGTGGGCATGCAGTTTCCCTGGATTCTTGTCTGGTCTTTCGGGTGCTGCGTAAGCCCCGTCCTTGAGCCGTTGGAGGTTGGCGCGCAGGAAAGGTTCCGGCAGCAGCCCCAGACAATGACAGGTGATGCGTGGCTCGGCAAGGGCGGCAAATGGCCGCGTCCTGGCATTTGTGCTAGAGTTCGCGGCCTTTATCGTCCCCGTTCTCTGTCTGCGCACCTGTGCATTTTCCCGGGCTGCGTGGCTTCGTTGTTGCTGGATGTGATCAGGGGCCTGCGCCTCGCAACCTGACGACGCTACGGTGTACGTCTGCTGAACTTAAAACAGGTTTGCCTACCCATGACTTTTATCGAAACCCTGCGCCACGAATGGTTCTCCAACGTGCGCGGCGACCTGCTGTCCGGGCTGGTTGTTGCATTGGCATTGATCCCGGAGGCGATTGCGTTTTCCATTATCGCCGGCGTTGATCCCAAGGTTGGCCTGTATGCCTCTTTCTGCATCGCGGTGGTGATTGCGTTTACCGGTGGACGCCCGGGCATGATCTCGGCGGCGACCGGCGCGATGGCGCTGCTGATGGTGACGCTGGTGCGTGAGCATGGTCTGGAATACCTGCTTGCGGCTTCGCTGCTGTGCGGAGCGTTGCAGATTTGCGCTGGTTATCTGCGGCTCGGCTCGCTGATGCGCTTTGTCTCGCGCTCGGTGGTGACCGGTTTCGTCAATGCGCTGGCGATCCTGATTTTCATGGCGCAGTTGCCTGAGCTGACCGACGTGACCTGGCATGTCTACGCCATGACGGCTGCCGGTCTGGGGATTATCTACCTGTTTCCGCTGCTGCCGGGTATTGGCAAGGTGATACCGTCGCCGCTGGTGTGCATCCTGCTGCTGACTGCTGTCTCGATCTATCTGGGACTTGATATCCGCACTGTGGCAGACATGGGCGAGCTGCCGGATACCCTGCCGGTATTCCTCTGGCCGGACGTGCCACTCAACCTCGACACGCTGATGATCATTCTGCCGTACTCTGCCGCGATGGCGGTGGTTGGGCTGCTTGAGTCGATGATGACAGCCACGATTGTCGACGATCTAACCGATACCAGCAGCGACAAGAACCGTGAGTGCAAGGGCCAGGGTGTAGCGAATATCGCATCGGGCCTGCTTGGCGGCATGGCGGGCTGCGCGATGATTGGTCAGTCGGTGATCAACGTGAAGTCCGGCGGCCGTACTCGCCTGTCGTGCTTCGTGGCCGGCAGTGTGCTGCTGGTACTGGTCGTGTTTGCCAGTGACTGGGTCGGGCAGATTCCGATGGCAGCACTGGTGGCGGTGATGATCATGGTCTCGATCGGCACCTTCAGCTGGGATTCGATCCGCAACCTGCGTCATCACCCGCTTTCGACCAATCTGGTTATGCTCGCCACCGTATCGGTGGTGGTGGCGACCCATAACCTGGCCTATGGCGTGTTTGTCGGCGTGCTGCTGGCGGCCATGTTCTTCGCCAACAAGATTGGTCATTACCTGCATATCGGCAGTGTGTTGAGCGCCGATGGTGGTGAGCGTCGCTACGAGGTGGTGGGCCAGGTATTTTTCAGCTCTGCGGACAAATTTGCCGCGGGCTTTGATTTCAAGGAAGCGCTTGATAGGGTGGTGATTGACCTGAGTCGCGCCCACTTCTGGGATATCACCGCCGTGGGGGCGCTCGATAAGGTAGTGATCAAGTTCCGTCGTGAAGGTACCGCAGTTGAGGTGATCGGGCTCAACGAGGCCAGCGCCACCATCGTTGACCGCTTCGGGGTGCATGATAAGCCGGATGCGGTTGATCACCTCGGTGGCCACTGATCAGCGGGAGGGCTGAATGAGCGAAGCAAGGGTATTGGCATGTATTGACGGTTCCGCTGCCAGTGAGGCGGTGTGCGACTACGCGGCTTGGGCCAGCCTTCGGCTGAAGGCACCGCTGGCGTTGTTGCACGTGCTGGAACCTGCTCCCTCGACGATGCCGACTGACCTGTCCGGCAGTATCGGGCTGGGCAGTCGCGAGCATCTGCTGGGTGAGCTGGCCGAGCTGGATGAACGGCGTGCGCGGCTGCTGCGCGAGCAGGGCAAGCTGATGCTCGACGCTGCTGCGGCGCGGGTGCGTGCGGACGGAGTTGCAGAGCCAACGCTGCGTCAGCGTCACGGTGGGCTGGTCGATACCCTGCAGGAACTTGAAGAAGAGGTGCGCCTGCTGGTCATGGGCCGTCAAGGAGAGGCTGGCGGCAGCGCGGCCAGCCAGGTTGGCAGTCAGTTGGAAAGCGTCATTCGTACCATGCATCGTCCGGTGCTGATTACGACGGGTGAGTATCGGGCGCCGCAGCGGGTGCTGATTGCCTTCGATAACAGCCCCAGCGTGCGCAAGGGGCTGGATCTGTTGATGCAGAGCTCGCTGCTGGCTGGCGCGTCAATCCATCTGCTGCTGGTCGGCGCCGATACCGCCGATGCGCGGCAGGCGATCGAAGCCGCTCGCAAGCGCCTGGAGGAAGAGGGCTTTGCTGCCAGTGCAGAGATTCGCGCAGGTGAGGTCGAAGAGGTGCTGCTGTTGTGCCGGCGCGAGCGTGAGATGGACCTGATCGTGATGGGTGCTTACGGTCATTCGCGCATTCGCCAGTTTCTGGTCGGTAGCACAACCACGTCCATGCTGCGGCGCACCGACTGTCCGCTGTTGCTGCTGCGCTGACTACAGCGGCAGGCGCGCGCCAGAGGCCTCAACCAGAATGCGCGCCAGACCATCCCACGGCGAGCCGGGCGCTTGCCCCTTGATCTGCTCGTCTACTGTCTGAGCGTCGTTCAGCCAGCGCTCCCAGGCGGCCGCCGGATGGCGCTGCAGAGCGTTGCGCAACAGTGGTTTGCGTTTGTCCCAAACCGGCGGACGCTGGCTGGAAAACACCTTGTCGAGCGGTATTCCGCGACTTTGCTGCTGAGCCATGTCGGCCAGCGCCCGCAGTTCGCGGCTTACTGCCCAGAGTACAACGGGGGCTTCCACCCCCTCACCACGCAGGCCGTTGAGCATGCGCAGGGCATGTTCCGGCTGGCCCTGCAGCATCGCGTCACTCAGGTGGAACACGTCAAAGCGGGCGCTGTCGGCGACGACCTGCTGCACGGTATCGAGTGTCAGTTGGCCTTCCGGACAGTACAGTTTGAGCTTCTCGATTTCCTGCGCGGCCGCCAACAGGTTGCCCTCCACGCGAGCGCTCAGCAGGTCAATCGCTTCAGCGCTGGCCTGCAGGCCAGCGGCAAGCAGGCGTTCGCGAATCCAGTTGGGTAGCTGTGCTGGTTCAATCGGCCAGATTTGCACGAAACGGCTGTCGGCGTGCTCGATTAGGCTTTTCGCCCACTTGCTGCGCTGGGTAGCCCCATCGAGTTTGGGCAGGCTGATCAGTAGGGTCGTGTCTTCTGCCGGTTGCTCAAGGTAGGCCAGCAGCGCCTTTGCACCGGCGTCACCCGGTTTGCCGGACGGAATGCGCAGTTCGAGCAAGCGCTTCTGGGCGAACAGGGAAAGGCTGTGGCTGGCCTCGTAGAGTTGAGACCAGTCGAAACTGCGGTCAACATCAAAGACCTGACGCTCCTCGCTGCCGGCAGCGCGGCAGGCTCGGCGAATCAGATCGCAGGCCTCACCGCAGAGGAGTGGGTCGTCGCCACTGATGATGTAAACGGCGGCCAGCTCATCCTTGAGCTGCTTGCCCAGCTGGGGGGCGTTGAGTTTCATTGCCGGCTCAGTTGCCCTGCTGGTCGAGGCGCGACTCGCGGCTGGACAGTTCGCCTTCAGTGATACTGGACAGACGGAACAGCAACTGGCGGGTCAGGTCCTGGCGCATCTCGTGACGCAGCAGTTCCTCTTCCTCGGTCGTGCCGATGATGTTGTCCTTGTCATTGACGTAGAGACGGCGGGTAGCCAGCGTCTCGGGGCCAATCAGTGCACGGCCACGACGGTCAGCGATCTGGAACATCAGGGTGCTGGTCAGCTCGTACTCTGCGGGAGTCGAGCTACTGGTGTAGCTGACGGCCCGGCGGCCCTGGTCTTCCTTCAGCAGTTGCAGTTGGTAGGCTGCGGTCGGCGTAACCTTCACCCCGTCCACCTCCAGTGCCTCAAGTACCTGCTGATAGGTGCGGCCATAGCGGTTATGGGCCGTTACGTCCAGCTGATTCAGCTCGACGCTGTCGACACCGGTACCGCGCAGGTGAAACCCGCAGCCAGAGGCGAGCAGGGTGGCGCCGAGGACGGCGCAGCTGAGCAGCAGGCGGGGTGTGGTCAATGACATCTTGGCTCTCCGTTGCAAAATCAGTTGGCGACAATGTTGACCAGCTTGCCGGGCACGACGATGACCTTGCGGATCGTCAGACCTTCGGTAAAGCGCAGCACATTCTCGTTTTCCCGCGCGGTGGCTTCAATCAGCTCGCGGCTGGCGTCAGCGGCGACTTCGATGTGGCCGCGCAACTTGCCGTTAACCTGGATAACCAGCTGCAGGTTGTCCTGTACCAACGCGCTCTCGTCGACGCTCGGCCAGCGCGCATCGATGATTGCGTCGCTGTGACCCAGTGCCTGCCAGAGGCTGTGGCAGATGTGTGGGGCAATGGGCGCGAGCAGCAAGGCGACGGTCTCGAGACCTTCCTGCAACAGCGCGCGGTCCTGCCCGGCGTCCTGCGGTGCCTTTTCCAGCACGTTCATCAGGGTCATGACCGCCGCGATGGCGGTATTGAACTTGTGGTGCTGGCCAATATCCTGGCTGGCCTGCTTGATGGCCAGGTGGATGGCGCGGCGCACGGCTTTCTGCTCGTCGCTCAGGCTGCCGAGGTCGGCTTTTCCTGCCGGGCCCTTGGCGTGATGCTGTTGGCTCAGGCGCCAGACGCGGCGCAGGAAGCGCTGCGCGCCTTCAACACCGGAGTCGGACCATTCCAGGCTCATATCCGGCGGTGAGGCAAACATCATGAACAAACGGCAGGTGTCGGCACCGTACTGGTCGATCATCGCCTGCGGATCAACGCCGTTGTTCTTCGACTTGGACATCTTCTCGGTACCGCCGATCTCGACCGGCTGGCCGTCGCTGCGCAGGGTGGCGGCAATAACCTTGCCCTTACCGTCGCGCTCGATATCCACGTCGGCCGGGTTGAACCAGGTCTTGCTGCCGTTGGCTTCGAGACGGTAATAGGTGTCGGCCAGTACCATGCCCTGGGTCAGCAGGTTCTTGAACGGCTCGTTGCTGCTGACCAGTCCTTCGTCGCGCATCAGCTTGTGGAAGAAGCGGGCGTAGAGCAGGTGCAGAATGGCGTGTTCGATCCCGCCGATGTACTGGTCCACCGGCAGCCAGTGATTGGCTGCAGCCGGGTCGACCATGCCCTTGTCGTATTGCGGGCTGGCGTAACGGGCGTAGTACCAGGAGCTTTCGACGAAGGTGTCCATGGTGTCGGTTTCGCGCTTGGCGGCGGCACCACACTTCGGACAGCGGCATTCGTAGAACTCGGGCATTTTCGCCAGCGGGCTACCGGCGCCATCGGGGATCACGTCTTCGGGCAATACCACCGGCAGCTGATCATCCGGTACCGGCACGTCACCGCAGCTGTCGCAGTGAATGATCGGGATCGGGCAGCCCCAGTAACGCTGACGGCTGATACCCCAGTCGCGCAGGCGGAACTGGGTGCGTGGCTCGCCCAGGCCTTTCTGCTTGAGCACTTCGCCAATCGCGGTGAAGGCGCTGTCGTAGTCCAGACCGTCAAATTCTTCGGAGTTGATCAGCTCGCCCTTCTCGCCGTAGGCGTCTTGCCACGGCTCGGGTGTTTCATCGCCGACTGAGGTGCGGATGACCGGTTTGATCGGCAGTCTGTATTTGTTGGCGAAGGCAAAGTCGCGCTCGTCGTGCGCCGGTACGGCCATAACGGCGCCTTCGCCATACCCCATGAGAACGTAGTTGGCGACCCACACCGGCAGCTTCTCGCCGGTCAGCGGGTGCAGGACGTACAGCGGGGTCGGCAGGCCTTTCTTTTCCTGGGTAGCGATGTCGGCCTCGGCCACACCGCCGCGCTTGCATTCGTCGATAAAGGCTTGCAGTTCTGGGTTGTTCTGCGCGGCCTGGGTGGCCAGCGGGTGCTCGGCGGCGACGGCAACGTAGGTCGCGCCCATCAGGGTGTCCGGGCGGGTGGTAAAGACCTTCAGGGTGCCGTCGTGACCGATGCTGGCGGTGTCGTACGGGAACTGGACTTCCATGCCGACAGACTTGCCGATCCAGTTGCGCTGCATGGTCTTGACTTGTTCGGGCCAACCGGTCAGCTCATCGAGTGAGCTCAGCAGCTCCTCGGCGTAGTTGGTGATCGCGAAGTAGTACATCGGGATTTCGCGCTTCTCGATGACCGCGCCACTGCGCCAGCCTTTGCCATCGATCACCTGTTCGTTGGCCAGTACGGTCTGATCGACCGGGTCCCAGTTCACCGTACCGTTCTTGCGGTAGATGATGCCTTTTTCGAACAGGCGGGTGAACAGCCACTGCTCCCAGCGATAATAGTCGGGTTTGCAGGTGGCGATCTCGCGCGTCCAGTCGATGGCCAGGCCCAGGCTCTTGAGCTGGGTGCGCATGTAATCGATGTTGGAGTAGGTCCAAGCGGCCGGTGCGACCTTGTTGTTCATCGCCGCGTTTTCTGCCGGCATGCCGAAGGCGTCCCAACCCATGGGTTGCAGCACGTTCTTGCCTTGCATGCGCTGGTAGCGGGCGACCACGTCACCGATGGTGTAGTTGCGCACATGCCCCATGTGTAGCTTGCCGCTCGGATACGGAAACATCGACAGGCAGTAGTAAGTCTCCTGATCAGGGGTTTCGGTAACCTGGAATGCGTTGGCATTGTCCCAATCGGTCTGGGCAGCGGCTTCAATCTCACTCGGTGAATACTGTTCTTGCATGGCGTGGGGTCTGGTGACTCGTGGTGACGTGAAAAAGTAATGGGGCAGGATACACCACCCGGCGCTCATCAGGTAGTCACATGCCATTCGTCGCCAGCCTGGCAGCAGCGGACTGGGTGGGTCTATTCTCTAGCTGAGGAGACGGGCCATCCCGGGCCGTCGCAGAGCCGTTGCGGGAGGTTGCAAAGATGTGCGCTGGATTGCCTTCAGTGGTGGCACGACAGCCCCAGGATAGCGCCTATGGCCAACTTCTCAGGCGGCTCGATCAGGCACTGGATATGGCGCACACCCGGCAGTGGTTGAACAATTCCCCTGAGTCGCCACGCGATCTTGAATTACGCGGACTTAGTCCCGAGGAAATGGCGCTGCTGCTGCAAATTCTGGTCGCGATCTCGCTGCGTACGCCGCTACCGGGCCTGGCGCCGCCGCCACGCAAGCGGCAGCAGCACTAATAGCGCGAGCACCACCAACGGCCAGCTGCGCCACTGCAGATAGGGTGTCTGGCCGCTCATCGGCTGCACCTCACCAATCAGCACTTCCTGCTGAAATTGCGGAATCCGCTGGCGGATGGTGCCGCGCGGATCAATCAACGCGGTGACGCCGTTGTTGGTTGCGCGGATCATCCAGCGCTGGCTTTCCATGGCGCGCATCTGCGCCATCTGCAGGTGCTGCAGTGGGCCGATTGATGAGCCGAACCAGCTGTCGTTGCTGATGGTGATCAGCAAATCGCTTTGGGCGGCCAGTTTGGCAGCAAAGTCCGGGTAGACCGCTTCGTAGCAGATCAGTGGCGCCAGTTTGTAGCCGGCTGCCTGCAGTGGCGGCTGGTCGGCGGGGCCGCGGCTGAAGCTGGACATCGGCAGGTTAAAGAAGTCGATCAGGCCGCGCAGCAGGTCTTCCAGTGGCACGTACTCACCAAAGGGCACCAGTTTCTGCTTCAGGTACTCGCTGCGTGGCTCGCTGCCACCGACCATGATGCCGTTATAGATGCGCATGCCGTTTTCGTCGTGGGTATCGACCGGGATGCCGGTGATCAGGGTGCGACCTTCCTGGGCCAGATTGGCGGCGATGCCCTCGACGAAGTACAGCGATTGGCTCTGCAATACCGGCACCGCGGTTTCCGGCCAGACCACCAGATCGGTAGGTGGTTGGGCGTAGGTCAGGTCGCGGTACAGCTCCAGTGTGTGGGTGATGTAGGCCGGGTCCCACTTGTCGGATTGGGCGATGTTGGCCTGCACCAGATTGACGCTCAGGCGCTTGCCGACGGGTTGGGTCCAGTCGACGTACTGCAACAGCAGTCCGCCGCACCAGAACACCGCAATCAGAGCGGCAACGGCAACGGCCTGCAGCGGGCGCCGAAACAGCTGCCATTCGCTGAGCAGGCAGGCGACCAGCACCGACATCACGCCCAGCAGCCAGACACCGCCGACGGGTGCCCAGCCGGCTAGCCAGCTGTGGCTGTGGGCGTAACCGTGATACAGCCAGGGGAAACCGGTCAGGAACCAGCTGCGGAACATCTCTTGGGCAAACCACAGCAGAGCAAAGCTCAGACTGCTCAGCCACGCCCCTTGTGGGCGTAGAAAACGCACCCAAAGCCAGGCCATCAGGGCAAAGAAGCAGGACAGCCCCAGCTCCAGTCCGCCGGTCAGGAAGGCAGCCAGCGGCGGTGAGGCATTGCCGTGCACGTGGATGCTGATGTAAATCCAGGACACCCCCGAAGCGAACAGCCCCAGCCCCCAAGCGCCACCGCGCAACGCAGCCTGCTTTGGAGTGACTTCCTTGAGCCCCTGATACAGGAGGGCAACCGAGAGCATACCCAGCGGCCACAGGTTGTAGGGGGCGAAGGACAAGGTGCTGAGCGCGCCGGCGAGCAGCGCGATCAGGTGGCCGACAAAACCGGGGCCGCGCAGGCGGCTCAGCAGGGCATGCATGGGGATGTCCTTAGCGCGGAAGGCTCAGCGGTTGACCAGGGTGACGCGCAGCAGGTGAACCCGGCGGCTGTCGGCGTTCAGGACGCGAACCCGGAAGCCATCCAGCTCAACCACTTCGTTGCGCTTGGGCAAATGGCCAAAGGCGTTCATCACCAGGCCGCCGACGGTGTCGAATTCCTCGTCCGAGAAGTCGGTCTCGAAGTGTTCGTTGAACTCTTCGATCGGGGTCAGGCCCTTGACCAGATAGTCGCCACTGGGCAGCGGTTTGATCTGGCTGTCTTCGTCAACGTCGTGCTCGTCTTCGATATCGCCGACGATCTGCTCCAGCACGTCTTCAATGGTCACCAGACCGGAAACGCCGCCGTATTCGTCAATCACCACCGCCATGTGGTTGCGGGTGGCGCGGAATTCCTTGAGCAGGACGTTGAGGCGCTTGGATTCCGGAACGAAGGTTGGTGAGCGGACGATGTCCTTGATGTTGAAACGATCAGTATTGTCTTCCAGTAGCAGCGGCAGCAGATCCTTGGCCAGCAGGATGCCGATAACGTCATCGATGCTTTCGCCGATGACCGGGAAGCGCGAGTGCGCCGCTTCAATCACCGCTGGCAGGAACTCGCGGGGGCTCTGGTTTGCCTTGATGGTAGTCATCTGCGAGCGCGGCACCATAATGTCGCGGACTTGCATGTCCGAGACCTGGAGCGCACCTTCGATGATCGACAGGGCCTCGATATCCAGGACCTCGTTACTGTGCGCTTCGCGCAGCAGTTCGAGCAGCTCCTGGCGGTTCTTGGGTTCATGGACAAAAGCCTGGACCAGCTTATCCAGCCACGACTTATGTCCGTTGGTCGATCGATCTTCGCTCATTGATCCTTACTCATCATCTTCAAGATAGGGGTCGGCTATGCCGAGTTCTGCCAGCAATTCCCGTTCCAGGGCTTCCATCTCTTCTGCATCGGCGTCTTCGATGTGATCGTAGCCGAGCAGGTGCAGGCAGCCGTGGATGACCATGTGCGCCCAGTGGGCGAACAGGGGTTTGCCCTGCTCGTCGGCTTCACGGGCGACTACGGGGACGCAGATCACCAGGTCGCCAAGCAACGGCAGGTCAAGTTCGGGGGGCAGGTCGGCAGGAAAGGACAATACGTTGGTGGCGTAGTCCTTGCCGCGATAGGTGCTGTTCAGCTGGCGGCCCTCATCGGCATCCACCAAGCGGATAGTCAGTTCACGGTCGGTGCCGGTACCTAGTGCCAGCCCGACCCAGCGTATGAAGCTGTCGTCGTCAGGCTGATCCGGAGCGCTGGAAGCGCGCTGGATGTCGAGTTCAATGCTCATTTCGGCGCTCCTGGCGAGCGGCTTCCTGCAGCGCGTCGAAGCGGTCGTAGGCTTCAACGATGCGTTGCACCAGCGGATGGCGTACCACGTCCTTGGACTGGAAGTGGGTGAAGCCGATGCCCTTGACGTCTTTGAGTACCTCGGCGACATGGGCCAGGCCTGAACGGGTGCCGCGTGGCAGGTCGACCTGGGTAATGTCACCGGTGATCACGGCAGTCGAGCCGAAGCCGATACGGGTCAGGAACATCTTCATCTGCTCAACCGTGGTGTTCTGCGATTCGTCGAGAATGATGAAGCTGTTGTTCAGCGTACGGCCGCGCATGTAGGCCAGTGGCGCGATCTCGATAACTTGGCGTTCGATCAGCTTGATCACCTGCTCAAAGCCCAGCATCTCGTAGAGCGCGTCATACAGCGGGCGCAGATAGGGGTCGATCTTCTGCGCCAGATCACCCGGCAGGAAGCCGAGCTTCTCGCCGGCCTCAACCGCCGGGCGTACCAGCAGGATGCGGCTGATCTGCTCGCGCTCCAGCGCATCCACTGCACAGGCCACCGCCAGATAGGTCTTGCCGGTACCGGCCGGGCCGATACCAAAATTGATGTCGTGCTCCTGAATCGAGCGCAGGTACTTCTGCTGATTCGGGCCGCGCGGCTGAATGCTCATCTTGCGGGTACGCAGGATCACCGGTTTGTGTTCGTCACCCTTGCTCAGGCTTTCACTCAGGCTCTCGAGCCCTGACTCCTGCAGGTACAGGTGCACGGTGTCTGGGCTCAGGTCGTCGGTATCGCGGGTTTCGCGGTACAGCTGGCGCAGAACGGCTTCGGCCGAGCGGGTCAGGGAGTCGTCGCCGATCAGCTCGAAGTGATTGCCGCGGTTGCGGACTTCGATGCCGAGTCGCTGTTCGATCAGGCGGAGATTTTCATCGAACTGGCCGCAAAGACTGGCAAAGCGGCGGGGATCGACAGGTTCGATGCTGAAGCGATGAATATGCTGGGGCGCGTTCAAAATAGTCCGTTGGTCGCCATATGGCACTGGGAAGCGCACAGGATAGCGCGCAAATATCCCGCTGCAAAGACCCGCCCATCCGTGCTGATCATTGAGATGTCAGCACGGCGGTGACGGACTTGCAGCGAGGGCGGGGCACACCGGTTCAGTGTGCCGTGTCGCTGATCAGAGTGCCGCGCAGTGAGTGTGGCAGCGCCTCTTCGATGTGGACGTCGACGAACTGGCCGATCAGGCCAGGATTGTCGCAGCGGAAATTGACTACCCGGTTATGCTCGGTGCGGCCCTGCAGCATGCCCGGGTCCTTCTTCGAGAAGTCGCTGACCAGAATGCGCTGGGTGCTGCCGACCATGCGGCGGCTGTTCTCAAAGCCCTGCTGATTCAGGCGTGCCTGGAGAATCTGCAGCCGCTGCTTCTTGGTCTCCATCGGTGTGTCGTCGTTCAGATCGGCCGCCGGGGTGCCCGGGCGTGCGCTGTAGATGAACGAGTAGGAGAAGTCGAAGCCGACGTCCTCGACCAGTTTCATGGTCTGTTCGAAATCACGGTCGGTTTCACCCGGGAAGCCGATAATGAAGTCCGAGCTGAGGATAATATCCGGTACCGCCGCTTTCAGCTTGCGGATGCGCGACTTGTATTCCAGTGCGGTGTGGTTGCGCTTCATCGCCGCCAGTACGCGGTCGGAACCCGATTGCACCGGCAGGTGCAGGTATTTCACCAGCTTCGGAATTTCGGCGTGGGCCTGGATGATGGCATCGGAAAATTCCAGCGGGTGGCTGGTGGTGTAGCGAATACGCTCAATCCCGTCGATCGCCGCAACAGCGTGCAGCAGGTCGGCAAAGTCGGTGCCGTCAAAACGGTAGCCATTGACGTTCTGACCCAGCAGGGTGACTTCCTTGACGCCGTTCTCGGCCAGGTGAACGATCTCGCTCAGGACGTCGGCCAGCGGGCGACTGACTTCCTCGCCGCGGGTGTAGGGCACCACGCAGAAGCTGCAGTACTTGCTGCAACCTTCCATGATCGAGACAAAGGCGGTTGGACCATCCACCCGCGGCTCGGGCAGGGCGTCGAACTTCTCGATCTCCGGGAAGCTGACATCCACCTGCGGCTGCTGGGTAGTGCGCGCTGCGTTGATCATTTCGGGCAGGCGGTGCAGGGTTTGTGGGCCAAATACGACGTCAACGTAGGAAGCACGGTCGCGGATCGCGGTGCCTTCCTGGCTGGCCACGCAGCCGCCAACGCCGATGATCAGCTCCGGGTTCTTCTCCTTTAGCGGGCGCCAGCGGCCCAGCTCGGAAAAGACTTTCTCCTGAGCCTTCTCGCGGATGGAGCAGGTGTTGAGCAGGATGACATCCGCCTCATCGGGGTTGTCGGTCAGCTCCATTGCCTGATGTTCGCCGAGTAGGTCTGCCATACGCGAGCTGTCATACTCGTTCATCTGGCAACCGTGGGTCTGAATAAAGAGTTTCTTGGCCATGGGAATGTGCTGGGGGCTAGCTGGGAAAAGGGGCGATTATACACACATCTGCTTCTGCCGCCCCCTGTGCTATGATGCGCGCCCGCCGAGCGGCTGATGCCGCGGTGTCCTTTCACGTTTTTCAAGGTGTTGATCAACCCGTCATGAGCAAAGAAAAGCAACCGGTTTTCCGGGTCATCTTCCAGAACCAGGGACAGGTGTTCGAGCTTTACGCCCAGCAGATATTTCAGAGTGAGCTGTGGGGGTTCATGGAAATCGAAGAGCTGATTTTCGGCGAGCGCTCACAGATGCTGGTTGATCCGGCCGAAGAGAAACTGAAAAATCAGTTTGACGGGGTCAAGCGCAGCTTCATTCCCGTGCACTCAATCATTCGTATTGATGAGGTTGAGCGCGTCGGTACACCGAAGATCACTGACGCTCAGGGCGGTAGCAACATCATGCACTTCCCGATGCCGCCGCGTAACGACAGCTGATCAAGTGCGCAGGCAGGGTTACTCCTGCTCCTCCAGCTGCTCCGTCTCGTTACTCAGGTCGTTGTTGGTGCGCGGGACGACGGGTGTTTCCTGCTCCAGCGTGCCGCTGAGCTGTTCTTCGCGAATCTGCGCCAGGTAATCCCGAAACAGCATGCCCAGCACGTGATTGGCGACCTGGATTTCCTGGGCGTTCATTTCCTGGCTGACCATGTCAGCAGCGTCGATTGCCGCGTCGTTGCCGTTCACGGCAGCCATCTTCAGGATGATGTAGGCCTGCGGCAGGTTGCGCGGGATACCCTGGCCGCTGAAGTGCATCATGCCCAGCAGGTACTGCGCTCTGGGCTCACCCTGAATCGAGGCTTTCTCCAGCCACTGCAGCGAGGTGGCAAAGTCCCGCTCGACGCGTTCGCCGCGGTAGTACAGCTGGCCCAGTTCGAACTGGGCTAGCGTATCCCCGCGCTCGGCAGCTTGCCGACAGGCTTCCAGTGCCATCGGCAGGCTCTCGTCGTCCACCCGCTCGAATGCGCAGCGGTCGCTGGCACTGATTAGTAACGGATTGTCTGACTCGGCCAGCACCGGGGCCGTTGGCAGCATGAGCAGGCCGGAGAAAGCAACGAGCTTGAGCAGGCGACGCATGGTGGGTTCAAGACCTCGGCAAATGGTCGGCAGAAACGGGTTGTGCTCTATTGTGCGCCTGTTCGCTCAACAGTCCAACCGTCAACGCCGCCCCGAGCAGCGCCGGAAATAGCCAGAGCAGGGTCTGGCCCGGCGCGAACAGGTCGGCCAGCGGCGCGGTGCCCGGTTTCAGCAGGGGCGCCAGGGTACCAAGAGCGCATAGCAGCGCGGCGGGTAGCGCCCGGCGGTCCTGCCTGAAGACCAGCAGGCAGCCTATGAGCATGAACAGCACCGCAGCGCTGTTGATGGCCCATTGGTAGCCGAACAGCTGATCCATCCGGCGCAACAGTTCAAAGGCGGCCATCAGACCAAGCAGAATGCGGCCCCACATTGCCGGTTGCCATTGCAGGCCGCGGCCGAGGAAGAACGCCGCCAGACCCAACAACGGCAGGCTGATGTTCTGCGCCGCCAGGCCGAGGATGCGCTGGGTGTGTTCCAGTTCCTGGGCCAGCGCGCCCAGACTCAACAGCAGGCTGGCCGCCGCGGCCAGGCCTAGACCCAGCAGCGCCGCGGTGATGGCGCCGCCAGCCGGCGTGGCCAGAGGTGTGCGCTGTCGCCACAGCCACAGGCTGGCGGCGATCAGCGTCAGGGTCAGCACGCCGTAGGCGAGTTGGCTCATAGCGCGGCGAAGGCCTTTTCGGCAGCGTCCAGGGTCAGCTGCAGTTCGGCATCGCCGTGGGCAATGGAAGTGAAGCCGGCCTCAAAGGCGCTGGGTGCCAGATAGACACCGCCATCGAGCATCAGATGGAAGAACCGCTTGAAACGCTCCACGTCGCTGGCCATAACGTCCTCAAAGGTGACGATGTCGTCGGCGCCGGAGAAGTACAGGCCGAACATCGCACCTGCCTGAGTGGTCACGAAGGGCACGCCAGCGGCATCGGCGCGTTCCTGCAGGCCGGCCAGCATGCGGCTGGTATAGGCGCTCAGCTCGTCATGGAAACCTGGGCGGTTGATCAGGCGCAGGGTGGTCAGGCCGGCTGCCATCGCCAGCGGGTTACCGGACAAGGTGCCAGCCTGATAGACCGGGCCGAGCGGGGCGATGCATTCCATCACGGCGCGCTTGCCGCCGAAGCAGCCGACCGGCATGCCGCCACCGATGATTTTGCCGAAGGTAGTCAGGTCCGGCGTGACACCGTAGTGCGCCTGCGCGCCACCAAGGGCCACGCGGAAACCGGTCATCACCTCGTCGAAAATCAGCACCACGCCGTGCTCGTCACAGGCCTCGCGCAGGCCCTGCAGGAAGCCGGGCGCCGGCGGCACGCAGTTCATGTTGCCAGCGACCGGCTCGACGATGATGCAGGCAACCTGCTCGCCGACGTCGGCCAGGGTGCTGCGCACCGCTTCGATGTCGTTGAAGGGCAGGGTCAGGGTGTGTTTGGCGAAGTCGGCTGGCACGCCGGCGGAGCTGGGTACGCCCTGGGTCAGCAGACCGGAGCCGGCTTTGACCAGCAGGCTGTCGGAGTGACCGTGGTAGCAGCCCTCGAACTTGATGATGCTGTCGCGGCCGGTGTAGCCACGGGCCAGGCGGATGGCGCTCATGGTCGCCTCGGTGCCGGAGCTGACCATGCGCACCATATCCATCGACGGCACCAGCGAGCAGACCAGCTCGGCCATCTCGGTCTCCAGCGCAGTCGGCGCACCGTAGGACAGGCCGTGCTGCAGCTGGTTGCGCACTGCGTCGAGCACGTCCGGGTGGCTATGACCGAGGATCATCGGCCCCCAAGAGCCGACGTAGTCGACATAGCGCTTGTCGTCTTCATCAATGACGTAGGCGCCCTCGGCGTGCTTGAAGAACAGCGGTGTGCCACCGACGCTCTTGAAGGCGCGGACCGGTGAATTGACGCCGCCCGGGATGTGTTTCTGGGCGCTGGCAAACAGGGATTCGGAACGGGACATGGTCAAGTCTCTCAGGATGCGTGAATGAGTTGGCTGAACTGACGGGCGCGGTGCTGCACCGTCTCAGCGTCGGGGGCGCCGAACAGGCCGTTGATCACGGCCAGATAGTCGGTGCCGGCGTCGAGCAGGGTCGACGCGTTGTCCAGGGTGATGCCGCCGATGGCGATAATGGGTACCGAAAATTGCTGCCGAGCTGATCGTAGCAATTCGGGTGTTGCTGCGGGCGCGCCCGGCTTGGTCACCGAATTAAAGAAGCGGCCGAAGGCGATATAGCTGGCACCGTCTTCCAGGGCGCGTTCGGCCAGCTGCAGGCTGGCGTGGCAGGTGCCGCCGATCAGTGCGTCAGGGCCCAGCTGCTGGCGCGCTTCGCGCAACGAGCCGTCGTCCTGGCCCAGATGCAGACCGACGCCGAGCTGGTCGGCCAGCGCCAGATCATCGTTGATCAGCAGTTGGCAATCATGCGCGCAGCACAGTTCGGCGAGCTGGCTCGCTTCGGCCAGGCGCTTGCCGGCATCGCCAGACTTGTCGCGGTACTGCAGCCAGCGCGCGCCGCCGAGCAGCGCGGCTTCGACGTAGGGCAGCAGCTTGCCGTCTGCCAGCAGGGCGCTGTCAGTAATGGCGTAAAGGCCGCGCTCGCTCACGAGCAGAAGTCCAGCGGCAGGCGGCGCGGCACGTACTGGCCATGGCCGGGCTGCTCGGCATCACGCAGGGTGCGCCAGGTGTAGTCGAGGGACGAGCGCACCGCGCTGACCAGGCCTTCGCCGAGGGCCAGGCGCCCGGCCAGTGTGCTCGCCAGAGTGCATCCGGAGCCGTGATAGCTGCCGGGCAGGCGTGGACAGGTGAAGTCATGCTTGCTGCCATCGGCGCAGTAGAGGCGGTTGTGGATTTCGGCCTCGTCGCCGTGACCGCCGGTGATCAGCAGGTGGCGAATGTAGGGCAGCAGCTTGGCCGCACATTCATCGGCACTGCCGTCCGGCAGTTCGGCGAGAATGCGCGCTTCCGGCAGGTTCGGCGTGGCGATGGTGGCGACCGGGAACAGGCGCTCGCGAATGGCGAAGCCAACATCGTCCTTGCCCAGCGAGCCGCCGCCACCGGCCCGCAGCACCGGGTCGCAAACCAACGGCGCATCGGGCAGTCGCAGCATCAGCTCCAGCACCGTATCGACCATCTCTACCGAACCGAGCATGCCCAGCTTGACCGCCGAAACCGGCATGTCGCTAATGACCTTGTTGGCCTGTGCCATGACCCATTCGCGGTCGAGGACCCGGAAGTCACTAACGTCGACGGTGTCCTGCACGGTCAGGGCGGTTACCGTGGGGGCGGCGTGGCAGCCCTGCGCGATCAGCGCTTCAATGTCTGCCTGCAGGCCAGCGCCACCGCTCGGATCGTGGCCGGAAAGGCATAGAACGACGGGCTTGAACGGGTTGGGTTGGGTCATGGCAAGGTGTTCCGCATGCTGACGGGTGGTTAGCCAGCACTGAGGTTGAATCAGTGCTGGCATGACAGCGCGCTAGCATACCATTTTGCCCGCCCAACGGGGCGTTCAGGCGCTGCGCAGATGCAGTCTCTGTTGTGCCGAATCGTAACGCCAGTGTGGCCGCCCCGGCTGCAACTCGACGCCGCCGACCCAGTAGCCGGTAGCGCGGCTGGCGAAGCCATCGGTTTTGCCGCGCAACACAGCCTGACCCTGCGAGCTCAGCTCAATGATGCGCTGGGGCCAGTCCGCCGCGCTGTCGTCGATGCGCAGCAGCGGCGTCGGGCCGGTCAGCAACGGCTGCAGCAGCCACCAGTACATCAGGTCGCCGAGATAGGGCAGCGGCTCGTCACGCCTCATCAATGTGGCAAAGACCTTGCCTGCAGGCAGGGCACCCTCGCGCTGGAGAATCTGCAGGATCAGGCGCTCGGTCAGCCCGAGTCCGTCATGCAGTCCCGGTAGTTGCTGCAGATGCCGGTGCAGGGCTTTGCCAAGCATCGGCAGGGCGGGCGTGCCGGTTTGAATCAGGGCCAGCAGGGCGCTCGGATCATCTGCTGTCAGCGCGTGCCAGGCGTCGCTGCCGAGCTGGAGCAGTTCGGGTTGTATCGATTTGCGCTGCGGCCAAAGCCAGCTCAGCACCTCCGGTGCGAGTTGGCCAATGCCGATAAAGCGCTCCACCCCCGGCACCTGATCGACGGCAATCAGCTGCAGCTCGGCAGCAGGCTGCAACTCGCGCAGGCGATGCAGCAGGTAAGCGAGAATCAGTTGGTCGTAGCTGTCGTGCTCGAACCACAGCACGATACGTTGATACTGATCGAGCTTGAGTAGTGTGCCGTAACCCTGTTGCTGGCGGCCCAGCGCGTCGGCGGGCGCCAGATTGAATGCGTCAGCAAGAAAGGCCGCGCGCTCGCGCAGCAGGGTTTGCGGGTCGCTGTCGCTCAGCGGGCCGATGCAGAATGGGTCGGAAAATTCGAGAAAGTCACCGTGCAAGCCTGCGGTGCGCAAGCTGTGCTGAATATCGCTACCGCAGCGGATGTGCAGGGTCTTGCGGTCCAGGTCGCCCTCGCGTTGCAGTCGCTGATTGGCCAGGCTGATGCTCTCGATGTGTTGCTTGAGCCTGGGCCAACTGGCAAAGCCGCATTCACGGGCAATGACCCATTGGGCGTCGGCTAGCCGCAGCGTCGCGCTGCGTGGCGGTATCCACTGGCTGAGGCGGGTCAGGGCAGCCCGTTCGCCCGCGTTGACGGCCTTGAGCAATTCCTTGGCACGCTTGCGTTGTTGTTCAAGATTGAGGCGGCCGTTGCTGATGGGCCGGGTGTTGCTACTGGACATACGATCCCCTTATCGGGCCTGTGTCCGCCTGGCAGGCTGGGTGTCGTATGGGTGACTCAAAATGAGGTACAGCGGGCGCAGCCCTTTCCGCGAACGGGGACGCTTTGCAGCGTGCGAGGGAGCATCGCTTGCTGCGCGAACATTGTCAATAACGGCGGTTTTGGCTCGTCAGGCCACTGGTGCTTGATGGTCGTTCAGTAAATAGTTCGACTACTGAGCTACGCTCATGGTTAAAAGACGAACAAGAACAGGTGTTGTATGAAAGCCATCGATCAGTGGTTTGATGAATATGGTGAAAGCCACCGTAACCCCTTCAACAAGTTGACACACTGGATCTGTGTGCCGCTGATTACCTTCAGCGTGCTCGGTTTGCTCTGGGCAATTCATCCTTGGGTCGCGATGGTTGCGGTCGCCGCGGCGCTGGTCTTTTACCTGCTGTTGTCGTGGCAAATCGGCTTGGCAATGCTGGTGGTCAGTCTGCTGATGCTACTGGGGCTGAGCTTGATGTCGAATGTGTTCTGGTGGTCGCTGGGGATCTTTGTGCTGGCCTGGATCGGTCAGTTCATCGGCCATCACGTCGAAGGTAAGAAGCCGTCCTTCTTCAAAGACCTGCAGTTTCTGCTGATTGGTCCTGCCTGGCTGCTGGGCTTTCTATTCGGGTTGGCGGGCGTACGGTATTAATCAGAAAGGCGCCGGAAGGCGCCTTTTTATTGCCGCTACGACAGCTGGTGTTTCATTACCTTGCCATTGGCGTTACGCGGTAGCACGGTCGTCTCGGCGTACAGGCGCGGCCGCTTGTAGTCCGCTAGCAGTGGTTCAAGAAAGGCAGACAATTGCGCATGCAGGTCGGCAACTGACTCGCGCAGCACCACCACCGCTTTCACGGTCTCGCCCCACTGCGGGTGCGGTACGCCGAACACGGCGACTTCGACGATGTTCGGGTGACCTTCCAACGCGACTTCAATCTCCCGCGGGTAGACATTCACACCGCCGGAAATAATCAGTTCCTTGGCGCGGCCCAGCACCCAGTAATAGCCATCGGCGTCGCGACGGGCGAGGTCGCCCGAGTCCAGCCAGCCGTCGCTGTGCAGGCACTCGGCGGTGGCTTCGGGTTTGTTCCAGTAGCCAAGCATCATGCCTTCGGTGCGGATCTGGATCTGGCCGGTACCTTCACCTTCCACTTCCTTGCCGTGCTCGTCGATCAAGCGCAGCTCGGTGTGCAGCGCACCGCGGCGGCCGATCGAGCCGGCTTTGCCAGGGTGCTCGTCCGGCATCATGATGGTGCCGCTGGGGCCTGCTTCGGTCAGGCCGTAGACGCAGTACAGGCGGTCAGTGCGCATGCGTTCGGCAATCAGCCCGACCTGCTCGCTGGACAGCGGACCGCCGCCGTAGACCCAAGCCTGCATCGAGCTTATGTCACGGGCGGTGATGTCCGGCTGTTGGGCGGTCATCAGGAAGGCAATGGGTGCGCCAAAGAAGTGGGTAGTGCGCTCCTGCTCAACCGTGTCCAGCAGCTTGGGGTGAAATTCCGGCAATACCACGTGGGCTGCGCCAACATAGGTGCCGCCCAGTAAAAAGACGTTGAGTGGCGCCGAGTGGGTCAGCGGCATCATGTGCAACAGGCGGCTGTGCGGGCGCATGTCCATTTCTACTGCCGAGGCGGTGGCCACGGTCAGCAGGGCATGGTGGTGGAACAACACGCCTTTGGGCTTGCCCGTGGTGCCGGAGGTGTACAGCAGAGTGCAGGGCTGATCGGAGGGGATCTCGGCGACGTTCCAGCGGCTCTGCATGTCCAGAACCTGGGCGCCCGGCTGATCCAGACGCAGGCAGGGAGCCAAAGTGCTGGCACGGTCGGCGTGGTCGCCCTGGGCGATGACCAGACGGGCGTCACAATCACCCAGGATGTATTCCAGCTCTGCGGTTGTCAGGCGGGCGTTGACCGGTACGACAATCGCGCCAAGATTGATAACGGCAAAGTAGCTCAGTACCCAGCCATAGCTGTTGGGCATGTAGAGGGCAACGCGGTCGCCGCTGCCAATCTGGTACTGCTCATGCAGATGGGCTGCCAGACGCAGGCTCTGGTCGTGCAGCTCGGCCCAGCTGAGACGGCAGTCTGCGGTGATCAGCGCCTCGCCTGCGGGAAACTTGCGGGCGTTGACCGCTAGCAGCTTGGGAATGTTCATCGGGTAGCCATCCTGTTGTTGTCGTTGAGTGATGGGATCTTACGGTGTTGGTCTCAGCTGGAGCTTGGCAGTTCGCGCCACTCTCCCGGTTGCAGGTCGTCCAGGGCCCAGTCGCCGATGCGTATGCGTACCAGCCGCAGGGTTGGCAGGCCGACTGCGGCTGTCATACGGCGGACCTGCCGGTTGCGGCCTTCGCGGATGGTGATGGCCAGCCAACTGGTTGGAATGCTCTTGCGAAACCGCACCGGCGGGTTGCGCGGCCAAAGCGTCGGCTCATCGATCTGTTCGACCTCGGCCGGACGCGTGGGCCCGTCGTTCAGCTCCGGTCCTGCGCGCAGCTGCGCCAGCTGTTGCTCGCTCGGTTCGCCTTCGACCTGCACCCAGTAGGTCTTGGCCAACTTGTGTTTTGGATCGGTGATGCGCGCCTGCAGGCGACCGTCGTTGGTCAGCAGCAGCAGGCCCTCGCTGTCGCGGTCCAGTCGCCCGGCCGGGTAGACCCCGGGGATGTCGACATAGTCGCGCAATGTCGCCCGTCCATCCCCGTCGGTGAATTGGGTTAGTACATCGAAGGGCTTGTTCAGTGCGACCAGGCGCGGCTCCGCGGGCGGCGGCGCAGGTTTGCGACGAAAGCGCTGCGGCGGGCGTGTTTGAGCTGAGCGGGGGCGTTGCTTCATACGATTCCCTGATTAGATCGGCGGCGGTTGGCGGCAACTATTGTCCCTCTGTCTGGCTGCGACTGCCAGCGACAGACCCTAGGCCAGTCCTGCGGCCGAGACCACGGCGATGGTCACGGTGGCTTTGCTGAATAGCCGTTTCTTGCCGTCCTGCAGCGCAAATACTTCAGCCTCCACCACGCTGATCTGCTTGCCCGGCTTGAGTACTTCGGCGCGGCACAGAAGGGTGTCGCACAGGGCTGGGCGCAGCAGGTTGAGCTTGAACTCGACCGTCAGCGGGGCAAAGCCTTCCGGCACCAGGGTTGCAGCGGCCGCCCCGGCGCTATGGTCGGCGATGGTGCCTTGAACGCCTGCGTGCACGAAGCCGTTCTGCTGGCCGTGGCGATGCAAGATAGTGAGTTGGGTTTCTACCCAACCCGGCCCGCAGGCGACCAGTTGTACGCCAAGGTCGCCGAGAAAGGGGGCGCGGTCAAAGCCGTTGCGAACCAGCTCTTCGATCTGTTGCTGTGTTTTGTTCATGCGCGCGCCCTCACAGATTGGCTGGTGTTGAGCGGGCGACCAGAGCCTCAACATCTATGCCGCGTGGCAGCGTGCCGTAGGCCTGGCCGTGCTCGCCCAGACGGCTGGCGATAAAGGCGTCTGATACGGTGCTATTGCCGGCCTCGAGCAACAGTTTGGCCTGCAGCGCAATGGCGACATCTTCGGTCAGTTGGCGGGCGCGGTATTGAATGTCGTCGGTGTCGGCAAACTGCTGCTTGATGCGCTCGATACGCTGCTTGAGTGCGGTGGAATCGTGGCCGTCACCCAGCTCGGCAAACAGGGCATCGAGTACCCCGGGCTCCTTGGAGAGTGCACGCAGTACGTCCAGGCACTGCACATTGCCTGAGCCTTCCCAGATCGAGTTGACCGGCGCTTCACGGTACAGTCGCGGCAGGATGGTTTCCTCGACGTAACCAGCGCCGCCAAGGCATTCCTGCGCCTCATTGATCATTCCTGGCGCGCGCTTGCAGATCCAGTATTTGCCGATAGCGGTGACCAGCCGGGCGAACTTGTCCTCCTGCGCATCGTGGGCGTTGTCCAGAGCCTTGCCCATGCGCATAGTCAAGGCCAGCGCGGCTTCGCTTTCCAGCGCCAGATCGGCCAGCACGTTCTGCATCAGCGGCTGTTCGCTCAGCACCCGGGTGCCAACGCTGCGGTGGGCGCAGTGATGCGTCGCCTGGGTCAGCGCCTGGCGCATCAGCGAGCTGGAGCCGATCATGCAGTCAAAGCGGGTCAGCGAGACCATCTCGATGATGGTCGGAACGCCGCGACCTTCCGGGCCAATCATCCAGGCCAATGCGCCACGGTATTCGACTTCACTGGAGGCGTTGGCCCAGTTGCCGAGTTTGTTCTTCAGGCGTTGGACGTAGAACTCATTGCGGCTGCCGTCCGGGCGGTGACGCGGCAGCAGGAAGCAGCTGAGGCCCTTGTCGGTGTAGGCCAAGGTGAGGAAGGCATCGCACATCGGTGCCGAACAGAACCACTTGTGGCCGACCAGTTCATACGCCTGCCCCGGACCGCCGATACCGACCGGATAGGCGCGGGTGGTGTTGGCGCGCACGTCGGTACCGCCCTGTTTTTCGGTCATTGCCATGCCTATGGTGGCACCGGTCTTCTGCGCGATGGGCAGGTTGCGCGGGTCGTACTGGCCGGAGAGGATTTTCGGCAGCCAGGTTTCAGCGATATCCGGCTGCAGGCGCAGCGCCGGCACGCAGGCAAAGGTCATGGTCATTGGGCAACTGGTGCCAGCTTCAGCCTGGTTGTGCAGGTACATGGTGGCGGCGCGGGCGACCTGCGCGCCGGGACGTGGATCATTCCACGGCGCACTGGTGATTCCGGCCTGAATGCCGGCGCTCATCAGCTCGTGATAGGCCGGGTGGAAGTCAACCATGTCGACGCGGTGTCCATAGCGGTCGTGGCTTTTGAAAACCGGCTTGTTTTCGTTGGCGAGAAAGCCGGCTTCCATCAGCGTGCCGCCAGCCAACTGACCGTAAGCACTGAGCTGCTCGTCAGCCCAGCCACCGTGGTAGCGGCGCACCCACTCCTGCAAAGGCAGGTCGCTGCGGTACAGGTTCAGGCTGTCCAGCGGTGGCACCTGATTGGTGACCTCGTGGGTTTCGGCGTATTGGTGCAGCTGATTCATGGGACCTCCTTGGCGTTGATGGCGCGCAGACAGAAACGAACAATGGCGAGGGTGACCGCTTCCAGTGATTCACTGGGCAGGCCGCTCTCACGATCTGCACGGGCCTGCGGCGAGAGTGGGCCGACCAGCGATTCGGCTACGGCGCCAACCACGCAGGCGGATGTCAGTGGGATGTTTTCGACCTGGAAGCTGCCGTCGGCGATGCCCTCGGCGATCAACTCGCCGTAGAGCGAGGCGTAGGCCTGGCGGTAGTACAGGCGCTGGGTTTCGACCTCTTCCTCTGCCGGTTCGGCGATCAGTGCGTAGGCCAGCTGGCGGCTATGCCATGCGCGTGCAGCAAATTGGGTCAGGCCGTTGCGCAGGCGATCAGCCGCGCGGCCCTTGGCTTGAAACTGCTGTTTGAGGGTGTCGAGTTCCAGCCGGGTTGCCTTGATGAAAACGTCGGCAGCCAGTTCACCCTTGCCCGAGAAGTGCCGATACAGGCTGCCAGTAGCTACCCCGGCGCTGCGCGCCAGGGCGCTCATGGTCAGCGAGCTGAAGCCGCCTTCTGCGACCTGTTGTACGGCGCAGTCGAGGATATGTTCGCGCAACGCCTGATCGCGCTCGATACGGCTGGCGGTGGTGCGGTAGGCCATACTCTGAACCCTTGTTCACTTCTTTGTTGCCTAGTGAATCAGGATTCAGATGTTGGGTCAGCGGGGATAATGGTCAGAAAGGCGGCCGAATCGGTCAGTGCTCCAGCACCATGATCATGACTTCCTTGACGATGAAGGCGAACACGCCCAGGCCCAACGCAAAAAACAGCACCGCGGTGCCGTAGCGGCCAGCTTTGGATTCCTTGGCCAGATCCCAGACGATAAAACCCATGAAGGCGACAAGGCCAAAGATCATCAGGGGCATGGCAATGGCTTCGAACTGTTCGTAGTTCACGAGCGGCTCCGTTAGAAAAAGGGGGAGCGGCAGTATACCGGGTAGTCAGTCGTCCTGCGCGTACGGTTCTACTCAGTTGAGGCCAAGATGTTTCAGCGGCAGCTCGGTACTGGCGATGATCTGATTGAGTACGAAGCTGGAGCGGACGCTGGATACGCCTTCAATGCGGGTCAGCGTGCCCAGCAGCAGCTGCTGGTAGTGCTCCATGTCAGGTACCACCACCCGCAGGTGGTAGTCGGCATCCATCCCGGTGACCAGGCAACAGTCGAGCACCTCGGGACATTGGCCGATTATCTTCTCGAAGCCGGCAAAGCGCTCGGGGGTATGGCGGTCCATGCCGATCATCACGAAAGCCGTCAGTTTGAGGCCCAGCTTGGCTGGGTCAAGCAATGCGACCTGGCGTCGAATCAGGCCACTTTCCTCCAGTTGTTTGACTCGGCGCGAGCAGGGCGAAGGGGACAGACCGATGCGCTCGGCCAGCTCCTGATTGCTGATGCGGGCGTCGTGTTGCAGGGCGGCGAGAATCTTCAGATCGTAGCGATCGAGGTTGAGATTGTTCATGAATTTTACTCAATTGCGGTATTTTTAGTATTTTTAGTTTTTTATTGCTTATGGCGCAAGATTTTGTGCAAAAACAGGTAATTAATTTCGCGCGGATGAGGATAATATTTTCAACAGATTCAGCCGAAGCCGATCGTCCAGACCGCTTCGTCCACAAGGCGAAACGGGGCCGCAGCATCCAGAAGATGTGAGGCCAGTCGGTTACCCAGCCCACGAGGCACGGGAGTAAAGGCATCATTCCAAGAGAATGAAGGAGGACGTAAAAGGCGAGCTGCCCTGCAGGCAGCTCGCCTTTTTTATGCGTTTTTCAAGGTTCTTCACGGAGTTCGGGGTTATGTGCCATGGGGGATTTTGCCGAATGCGCTGATGGTGGTGTGTGCACTCAGGGTTCCTCCCGTTTACGCGGGCGAGTAGCGCAGTGAACCCGAAGGGCCGCGTAGCCGGGTGCCTGGGAGGATCGCAAAGGGGGGCTGGGCAAGCAGTCCCCTTTCGCTCTTGCTCTTTACCACGAAGTTTTATCATGTGAGCGCGAGGAAGCTACAAACCTCGGAGGCTCCCCCCGTTAATCCGTGATGAACCTTTTATGCGCTCACGCCGGGTCCTTGTGAACCAGCACGTCGGCCTGCGGGAAGCGCTCCATGATCGCCAGACGGACCTGTTCGCCTCGTGCGTGGGCGTCGGCCAGGGTCAGGGTGGCAGGCAGCTCCAGGTGCAGTTGCATGAACCAATGTTGGCCCGATTCGCGGGTGCGCAGGTCGTGAACGTCGATGACGTCCGGCACCGCGCGGGCAATGCGCAGCGCCTCGGCGCGCACCTCGTCCGGCAGCTCGTGGTCCATCAGAATCTGAATCGCATCCAGTCCGATACGTACCGCACCGTAGCCAATGAAGAGCGCAATACCCAGACCGAACAGCGCATCGGCCCGCTGAATACCGAGCTGGGCCAGCAGCAGCGCGGCGATGATGCTCAGGTTGAGCAACAGGTCCGAGCGATAGTGCAGTGAATCGGCGCCGACTGCAGTGGAGTTGGTGCGGGTGATTACATGCTTTTGAATGACCAGCAGGCCGAGGGTTGCGACAATCGAGAACACCATGACGGCGATGCCGGCCCAGGCGGTTTCCAGCGGCTCGGGGTGGAGCAGGCGGTTAATGCCCTGCAGCAACACCAGCACGGCCGAGCCGGTAATGAATGCCGATTGCGCCAGCCCGGCCAGAGCTTCAGCCTTGCCGTGGCCGAAACGGTGCTCCTTGTCGGCGGGTTTGAGTGCATAGCCAACGGCGAACAGGTTGATGATCGAGGCGGCGGCATCCATTAGCGAGTCGATCAGACCGGCCAGCAGGCTGACTGAGCCGGTTGACAGCCAGACGGTGGCTTTCAGGGCAATCAACACCAGTGCAACGGCCACCGATGCGCGGGTCGCCAGTCGCAGCAGGCGGGTCCGCTCTTCGCCAACAGCGTGTGGTTGGCTCATCAGCCGCGGCCTGTGTATTGCAGCATGGCCAGTTGGGCTGCTGAGTCGGCCTTGATCTGGCGCGCCTGTTCCAGGGGCAGGTCCTGTCCCAGTTCCTGTTTGAGGATCTGCTGCAGTGCAGCGGTATCGACTTGACCATTGGTATCGATGGCCTTGTTCAGCGTCGCGGGGGCAACACTGTACTTGCCGTCAGGCAGATAGATCGCACCGGTGGCGAAGTCGATACCAAAGGCAATCAGTCCGGGGATGATGAAAATCAGCAGGCCGATGCCGTTGAGAATGGCCACGCCCGGGTCGATCTGGCCACTGATCTGGCCGCGGCGCTCGGGGTAGAAGATGGTGCCGCAGGCACTGAGTTGTGTGATTAGGGCGCCGCAGAGGATGGCGGCAGACAGCGATTTGAGACGGCTATTCACGGAGCAGGACTCACGATAGAGGGTTGAACCAGCCGCATTAGCATAGCGGTCGCCCTGAGTGACGGAAAGCCCGCGCTCGCTATAATGCTGGCTCATTTCAATCAGCTCAGGCGCCATGAACGATCTGCCCGTCTCCCGGATTCTGCCCGAACTCAAACAGACCCTTGCCGGCCAGCATTCGGTCGTCCTGCAGGCGCCGCCCGGTGCCGGTAAAACGACGCTGGTGCCGCTCGCCCTGCTTGAGTGTGGCTGGCTGGCCGGGCAGAAAATCATCATGCTGGAGCCGCGTCGGCTGGCGGCCAGGGCCGCGGCTGAGCGGCTGGCCGAGTTGTTGGGCGAGCCGGTTGGGCAGACCGTTGGCTATCGCATCCGGCTGGAAAGCAAGGTCAGCGCGGCGACACGCATAGAGGTGGTCACCGAAGGGATTCTGCAGCGAATGTTGCAGGATGACCCGGAGCTACCGGGCGTTGGCGTAGTGATCTTCGACGAATTCCACGAGCGCAGCCTGGATGCCGATCTGGGGTTGGCGCTCTGTGTGCAGACCCAGCAATACCTGCGGGATGATCCGCCGCTGCGGCTGCTGGTCATGTCGGCGACGCTGGATGCCGAAGGCGTCAGCCGACTGTTGGACGACGCGCCGATCATCACCAGTCAGGGGCGTCAGTATCCGGTGGATGTTCGTTATGGCGCACCGGCAACCCTTGGCCGCTCGAATGATGCCGAGGTGGTACAGACCGTGCTGCGCGCGCTGGACGAGGAAACCGGCAGCGTGCTGGTGTTTCTGCCGGGTATGGCCGAGATCCGCCGGGTGCTGGCACGGTTGGAGGAGGCGCTGGGTGACCAGCCGAAGGTGCTGCTCACACCGTTATTTGGCGATCTGGATCTGGCGGCCCAGCGCCGCGCCATCGCTCCGGCGCCGGCCGGCGCGCGCAAGGTGGTGCTGGCGACTGCCATTGCCGAAACCAGTTTGACCATCGAGGGCATTCGCGTGGTGGTGGATGCCGGCCTGTCGCGTGAGGCTGCTTTTGATCCGCTTTCTGGCATGAGCGCACTGCAGACCCGGCGGGTATCGCGCGCCGCCGCCGAGCAGCGCGCCGGCCGTGCCGGCCGTCTGGAACCCGGTGTCTGTTACCGGCTGTGGTCTGCCCAGCAGCACGAGCAGCTGGCGGCGCAGCGTGATGCCGAGATGCTGCAGGCGGATCTCGCCCCACTGGCGCTGCAGTTGGCGCAGTGGGGCGTACAGCAGCCTGATGAACTGGTCTGGCTGGATCCGCCCCCGGCTGCTGCACTGGAGCAGGGGCGTGAGCTGCTGGAACGGCTCGGTGCCTTGCAGCGCGACGGTGCCAACTGGCAGTTGACTGATCACGGCCGTGTGCTGGCTGGCTTGCCGATGCATCCACGGCTAGCGCATATGCTGGTTGAAGGGCGGCGGCTTGGCCTGGCTGAGCTGGCAGCGCGTATTGCTGCGGTGGTTGATGAGCGCGATCTGCTGCGCCGCGCCGACAACGCCGATCTCAGTGCGCGGCTGGCACTGTTCGATGATCCGCGGGGCGCCGATGTTGATCGCGCGGCGCTGCAACGCGCCAAGCGGCTGGTTGACCAATGGAAGCGGCTGCTGAATCGTCTGCCGGCCAGCGATCCGGTCAGTGATCCGCAGCATGATGACTGGCACGGCGTTCTGCTGGCGCTGGCCTACCCGGATCGCATCGCTCAGCGACGTGGCGCGGCCGGCTCCGACTATCGCCTGGCCAATGGCCGTTCAGCCGGGTTTAACGACGTCGACCGACTGCAGCAATCGGCGTGGTTGGCGGTGGCGGCTTTGGGTGGGCAGGGCGGTCAGCGTCAGGCGCGCATTTTTATGGCTGCCGAGCTGAATGTGGAGCGCCTGCTGGCGGTTGAACCGGCGCTGCTGAGTGAGCGCGATACGCTGGAGTGGGATAGCCGCAGTGAAACCCTGCTGGCCGAACGGCAGCAGCGCATCGGCGAGCTGATCTGGCAGCGCAAGGCGCTGCCGCAGGTGGCACCGGAACAACGCCAGCGGGCGCTTTGCGACGTGGTGCGGCGCCAGGGTATCAACCTGCTGCCGTGGAAGCCGGAGCAGCGCCAATGGCAGGCGCGCGTCATGCTGTTGCGCGAGCTGGATCTTGCGCAAGGTACTGACAGCCGTTGGCCCGACCTATCGGACGAGGCCCTGCTCGCCAGCTTGGAAGACTGGCTGGCGCCTTATCTGGACAAGGTCAACCGGCTCGCGCATTTCGCCAACCTGGAGCTGGGTAATATTCTTGCCGGGCTGCTGCCCTGGCCATTGCCAAAGGAACTGGACGAGCAGGCGCCGACCCACTGGACGGTGCCGACCGGCTCACGGATGCGCATCGACTACAGCGAGACGCCGCCGGTGCTTGCGGTGCGCCTGCAGGAGATGTTCGGCAGTACCGATACCCCGCGTATCGCCGGCGGTCGGCAGGCGCTGAAACTGCATCTGCTGTCACCCGCCCAGCGCCCGGTGCAGGTGACCCAGGATCTGGCTGGCTTCTGGCAGGGCAGCTACGCCGAGGTGAAGAAGGACATGAAGGGGCGCTATCCCAAACACTACTGGCCCGATGATCCGCTGCAAGCTGAACCGACCCGGCGAGCCAAGCCGCGGGGCAGCTAACGGTCCGCCTAGTGACTGACGGCGCCTTCCCTTACAATGCGGCCCTTTGTAGTGATCAGCGGAGAGCCCGATGGACAACACCAGTCAGATACTTGAGCGCAGCGCCGAGCTGTTCAGCGGTCAGCGCCTGTTGCTGGTCAATCCGGTCGCTGATGGTTTGACCCGCAACCTGTCGGCCGACTGGACCCTGTGGAGCTGGGATTACGCCAGCAGCCGCGGACTGGCCGGCTCGCTGCCGGAAGAGCGGTTGGTGTTCTCCCATCTGTGCCCGCCGGTCGAACATCTCGATGCGGCGATTCTGGTCATGCCCAAGGCGATCGAGCGCGCCGAGTATGCGCTGGCGCAGATGGTGCCGTTGCTGGCGCAGGGCAAGCCGGTCTATCTGGTTGGCGAAAAGAAGGGCGGCATTACCCGGGCGGAGAAGCTGCTGGGCCGCTATGGCGTGCGCCCTGAGAAACTGGACTCGGCGCGGCACTGCCAGCTCTGGCGGGTGATCGTCGATCAGCCGGTTGCGCCGTTCAGTCTGGGGGATTGGCTGCAGCAGTACGAGCTGAGCTTTGACGATCAGCCGCTGCAACTGGTTAGCCTACCGGGCGTGTTCAGTCATGGCCGACTGGACGAGGGCAGCGAGCTGTTGCTGGCCGAGCGTCGACCGCTGCCGGCGGGTCGGGTGCTGGACTTCGGCTGTGGCTCCGGCGTGTTGTCGCTGATCTTGGCACGGCGTAATCCGGAGGCGCGGTTCGAATTGGTAGATGTCGATGCACTGGCCATCCATTGCGCTCGGCAATCGCTGGCGCTCAACGGTGTCGAGGCCGAGGTGCATGCCTCCGACGGGCTGAGTGACGTGCACGGTCGGTTTGCCGCCGTGATCAGCAATCCGCCATTCCACACCGGCATCCGTCAGGACACCAGCATCGCTGAACGCTTCTTCGAGCAGGTGACCCGGAACCTGCTGCCGGGAGGAGAGTTGCGCATCGTTGCCAACGGTTTTTTGCGCTATCCACCGCTGATTGAACAGCACATCGGACCTTGCCACGTGTTGCGCGAGAATAACCGCTTCAAGGTGTACTCGGCGGTCGCACCGGGTTGATTCGGCCTGCCGTTGTCGTTATATTTGCGTCCGTCTTAGGGGAGTAGTCTCTCCGCAAGCGCCTGCTTGCATTGGCAAACGTCAACATAATTGATCCGCCGATCATGGCGTTTGCGACCCTCCACCGCCCTGCGCGGTACCGGGTTTGACGAGACCTTTGACACGCGACCACCAGCCGAGGGCGGGGGTAGTCGTGTGTCAATGGAATCGTAACCCCGCCCTCTGTTGGAAACTCCGTGGAAGCTTTTTTCGTATCGAGCGGGATCGTCACGCTGGCTGAGATCGGCGACAAGACCCAATTGCTGGCCTTGCTGCTGGCGGCACGCTTTCGTCGGCCGTGGCCGATCATCTGGGGCATTCTGGTGGCCACTGTGGTCAATCATGCGATGGCGGGTGCTATCGGTCAGCTGGTTGCCGACTACCTGAATGACACCTGGCAGCACGCGATTCTTGCTGTGTCGTTTTTGGCGGTCGCTGCCTGGACGTTGATTCCCGACAAACTGGATGAAGACGAAGCGCCGCCGGTCGGACGTTACGGCGCCTTTATCGCGACCGTGATTGCCTTCTTTTTAGCTGAGATGGGGGACAAGACCCAGATCGCAACGGTGGTGCTGGCTGCGCAATTTGATGCCTACGTCTGGGTTGTGCTGGGGACGACCGTTGGCATGCTGCTGGCCAACGTACCGGTAGTGATTTTGGGTAATGTCGCGGCCGAACGCCTGCCGCTGACGCTGATACGCCGCATTACCGCATTTGCCTTCTTGGTGCTGGGGCTGTACTCGGCCTGGTTGCTGGTTCAGCCTATGCTGGCAACGGCGGGCTGAGTCAGCCGCCGTTAACGATGCGATTGCGGCCCTGCTGCTTGGCCTGATACAGGCTACGATCCACTGCGTCGAGGAAGGCACGTGGGTCGTCCTGCTGGCCAGGCAGTATGGTGCCGATGCCCATGCTGACAGTGAGAATCTGCCCGGTCTCCGAATTGGCGTGGGGGATCTGCTCCTTGAAGATCAGTGACCGGCAGCGTTCTGCCACCCGCTCGGCTGCCTTGGCATCGGTTTCTGGCAGGACCAGCACAAATTCTTCACCGCCGTAGCGGGCAAAGAAATCGCGTGAACGTGCCGCCGCGCCTCCCAGCGCCTGGGCGACTCGCTTGAGGCAGTCGTCGCCGCAGATATGACCGTAGTGGTCGTTGTACTGCTTGAAGTAGTCGATATCGAGCAGAATGACCGAAAGCGGCTGACTGTTGCGTCGGGCGTTGGTCCACTCCAGTTCCATGATCGAGTCAAACATACGTCGGTTGGCAGCGCCGGTCAGGCCATCCTTGAATGACAGCTCTTCCAGTTCCCGCTGCAGCGTCTTCAGCTTTTCTTCGGTCTTCTTGCGCTCGCTGATGTCGAACATGAAGCCGATCAACGCTTCCACTTCGCCGTCGTCGTCGCGTACGACATGCACCACATCACGAATCCAGACGTACTCGCCATCGGCAGTGAGGGCGCGGTAATCGGCTTCATGATCGGTACCGGCCTGAGACTGGGAGATACAGAAATTGACCACCCACTCGCGGTCCTCCGGGTGCATGCGGGTGGCCCAGTCATCGGCGCTGATCCAGCTGTCCTGGGTCCAACCCAGCAGATGCTCGATTTGCGGGCCGATATAGGCAAACGTCATGGTCTTCCAGTCGATCTTCCACGGAATGGCCTTGGTTGATTCAAGCAGGGTCTTGTAGACCGCGCTGTCGTGGGCAATTTCGGTGGCGATGTCACTCATGCGTTTATCCTGTTGACGGTTTGGTTGTCGATGCCTAATTCAAAGCACGCTTTATGCCAAGTAGTCGCGATGGCTGTACATGATCGTCACTGAGCCTGGCCTGCGGTATTCAGGGCCCTCTGGTACAGGGCCAGAAGCTTGGCGGGCTGGTCATACACGATGCGTTCCCCGGCGCGCAGCTCTCGGCGCATCAGGCGGATCATCTGTTCCAGTACCGGTTCTGCGAAGTTACTGGCGGCTTGGCCGGTCACCTCTGCCAGGCGTCCGGCGATGACAGCGGTATCGCTGACCACCGGACAGATACGGTAGCGGTAGGTGCCTCCGATGGCTTCGGGGACCAGGTCCATGAAGCGGTCCGGGCGCTGCCGAAAGAAGCTCAGTGGCAGGCGGTAGGCGTTATTGCCGAGAATCGGCAGATCGTCCGGCACCGCCTCCTCTTCGTCCAGCACCTGCAACCGGGTCGCCAGTGGTAGCAGCTGATCGAGTTTGTACGTCGAGGCCATGTGCTGATTGCCGACCCGTACCAGGTTGGCAATCAGCTCTCCGAGCGAGGCGTGGCCGATAATGGCTGCGCGCTTGGGCAGGCCACCCCAGGCGCCATCTGCGCCGTTGAGCAGCGCCTCGATGACGGACGCGTTCTCGAAGCCGCCGCCGGCGTGCATGTGTACCAGCAGCTTTAGCGGGCGTGGCAAATAGCGGCGGGCGACAGCTACGTAGGCGCCAACCTGGAAGGGCAGGTAGGTGCCACGGTCGTCTTCCATGCTCAGGCCGAAAATGGGTTGCTGGGCAAGTAGCTGGAGAATTTCGATGGTTTCGTTCGGGTTCTGGGCGAAGGCGTCACAGCCGTCGACGATGTTGATCAGAATCTTCGGCGCGTCACCGTTATCGCCTCGGATGTTCTGCTGCAGCCAGGCGATGCTGGCGGGGATGCTGCGGCGCAGGGTGGCGAAGTCGTACTGGCCGCTCATGCCGTCCTGGCTCAGGTAGATCTCGTGCAGGGTGTTGGGTACGCCGTAGTCGCGCAGCTTGAGCATCGATGGCGAGGGTGTGAACTGGCCCGCTGTGTCGACCAGGCCTATATCGGTAAAAGCGTAGCAGCCGGTCATGTCGATCTGGTGATCGCGCAGGTACATCATGAAGTCATCATCGACCTCCAGCTCGTCGGGCATGGAGTAGTCGAGGGTGCCGAGCAGGATGTTGCTGAAGCCGAATTCGCGTACCTTCGGCAGGATTGCCAGTTTGTCCTGCAGGGTTTGACCAACCCGTGCTCCGACCGGATTCTCGCGCAGCGACAGGTCGATGAAAAACGGATCAATGTTGCGTAGTTGGTCTATCTTGTCGTTTACACCGGCCAGTATGGCGTGGGCGTCGGCGAGTTGGTTTGTTGCTGTGGGCATGGGTAACCTTCCGTGGCGGTCAATAAAATATTCTGTATAGCACCGCGCTATGAGGGCTGCCAGTCGTTATCCGACTTGGATGCGACCAAAGGACACTGCCAGCTGTCATATGCCTGTGAAATCATGTGGCTATTCTGCTGAGCATCAAGGATGTTTGCCATGACTCTAGGTATCACTCGCCTGTTCCGTTGCTTGTTGACCTGTCTCGCCATGGGCTGGGTTTGTTTCGCCAGTGCCGCCGAGCCGATTGTGCTGGGCGTAAACCTGCCGCGCACCGGTCAGTACGCCCAGGAGGGCCTGATGCAAATGCGCGGCGCGATGCTGGCGCTGGACGAGATCAATCAGGCTGGCGGGGTGCTAGGCCGTCCGCTTGAACTGCTCGAGCGCGACTCGGCCTCCAATCCGGAGCGGGCGGTGCGTAATGTTGATGAGCTGGCCGATGCCGGTGCCCGCATGCTGTTTGGCGGTGCCTCCAGTGCGGTCGCGATTGCTGCTGGCAAGCGGGCCCGTGAGCGGGGACTGCTGTACTTTGGCACCTTGACTTACTCCAATGACACCACCGGGCGTGACGGTCAGCGCTACCTGTTCCGCGAGAGTTACAATGCCTGGATGGCGGCGCGCGTACTGGCGGCGCAGCTGCAGGCCCAGTTTGCGGATAAGCACTATTACTACGTGACTGCGGATTACACTTGGGGTCACAGCACCGAGGCATCGATGCGCCATTTTACCGGTACCGACGATGCCGGTGTGCATGGTTCGACGCTGATTCCGTTCCCCAGCGCTTCGTTGCGTGAGCTGCGCGAGGCACTGCAAGAGGCCCGCGATGCCAATCCCGAGGTGCTGGTGCTGGTGCTGTTCGGTGATCAGATGGTCAAGGCAATGAGGATTGTTCATCAGCTGGGTTTTGACAACGTACAGGTGGTGGTGCCTAACCTGACTCTCAGCATGGTTGAGCAGGCCGGGCCAGCGGTGATGGCGGGTGTGGTGGGGGCCGTACCCTGGACCTGGAATGTGCCTCGTGACTTCGGCTTTGAGCGTGGCGAGCAGTTTGTCAGTACCTTCGTCGAGCGCTATCAGACCTATCCTTCCAGCTCGGCTGCGTCGGCCTACAGCATCGTCTATCAGTGGGCTGATGCGGTTACGCGCAGCGGTTCGCTTGATAGCGAAGCATTGATTGGCGCGCTGGAAGGGCACAGCTATCAGTTGTTGAAGGATACCCAGACCTGGCGCGCCTTCGATCATCAGAATCTGCAGACGGTCTATGCGGTGCGCATCAAACCACGTGCTGAGGTCATGGCTGACCCGCTGCATCAGGATTACTTTCAGATCATCGGTCAGCTGTCGGGTGAAGACGCCGCGCAAACATTGGAGCAGTGGCAGGAAGAGCGCAGGGCGGCAGGGCAACCATTGCGCCTGCGCTAAAACCCCTGTTCTGCCAACAGCTGGGCCAGTTGCTGAAGGACCTCGATGCCCTGCACGTCGGTTTCCAGCCAGGGTAATAGCGGGCGCGGCAGGTGGCCCAAGTCGTGGTCAATACGTTGCAGGTAGCTGGCTTCCTGCCGTCGTCGTTGCTGCAGGAAGTGGCCGTCGGCACTGTCGGGGATGACCCGGTTGACCAGCGCTGCAGCGACCGGAATCTGCGCCTGCTGCAGACTCTCTACTGCCCGTACCGTTTCCAGAATCGGCAGTCGCTCGGCTGTCAGCACAAACAGAAAACCGCTGACCGTCGGGTCCTCTAACTGGCGGCGAGCCTTATGGAACAGTCGTCTACGGTTGCGCAAGGTTTCAGCAACGCTGCGGGTGCGCTGGTCCAGGCCGTCCAGAGGGTCTTCGTTGGGGTCGTCAAACGGGCTATTCAGATCACGCCCGCTGCGAGGCGTCAGGTGCTGCAGCACCTTGCCCAGCTCCGCAGACTTACGGTTGTGGCTGAGCAGTCCGTCGGTCCAGGCGGCCATGGCTTCGGGGAGGGTGAGCAGGCGCAGGGTATGCCCGGTCGGGGCGGTGTCGAAGATAATCAGGTCGTAGTTGTCTGGCGGCGCCGTGACCAGTCTGGCGATGCGCTCAAGCAGCGCCGCCTCCTGAGTCCCGGGCGAATGGCGGGTCAATTGCATCTGTCGCTTCAGCTCGCTCAGCATCTCCGGCGCGGCCAGTTTGCGCATCTGCTCGGTTACCCGTTGCAGATGGGCGTCGACCTCGGCGTCGGGGTCGATTTCCATGGCGTCCAGATTGGGCAGCAGGCGTTTCGGGCGATCATCCAGCGGACGATCAAACACATCTCCCAGGCTGTGCGCCGAGTCAGTCGAGACGATCAGGCAGCGTAGCCCCCGGCTTGCCGCCAGCACGGCCAGCGCTGCAGCGACCGTGGTTTTGCCTACGCCGCCCTTGCCGCCGACCCAGAGCAGGCGGCGTTGCAGCAGATCAAGGTTGGTAGTGGAAATGTCGGCTCTCCCGATCAGCAGCAGCGGAAATGGTCCAGCGGTGAATGCTCCATGCCCATGCGTCGGTGCCAGTCGTGGAAGCGTTCAAGCAGCAGTGGCTGCAGCTCCAGAGTGTAGTAGGACGCTGGGTTGGGCACGCCCATCATCTCGCTGAACACCAGCAGCATGAATAGATCATCATGGTCACGTCGGCTGCGGGCGATAGCACCGCGGTAGCGCGAGCTATAGGCCTCTTCCAGGAAGAAGCGCGCCTGACTCAGCCAGGCGCGCCATTTCTCGCCACGGTCAGCGGCCATCGGCTTGCTCCGCTGCCGCCAGTGCCAAGTGCCGTTTCAGCGCCGCAGCGCACTCCAGCGCGACCAGAATGGCGGCAATCAGCACCACGATATCCAGCACGAGCAGGAAGTAGTTCTGCTGGTCGTAGAAGGTCTTGAGCTGAATCACCAGTGCGGTCACTGTCATCAGCAGCAGGAAACACAGCGGTAGCAGGGTGTACCACATGGGCCGACGGTAGTGCACCAGCATGACGGTGATCACCAGCAGGGTCAGGCCGGCGAGCAACTGGTTGGTGGTGCCGAACAGCGGCCAGATAATCATGCCGCCGGCACCGTCCGCTCCGCCGGCACCAAAGGCCAGCAGCAGGCAACTGCCGATCGCCAGCAGGGTGGCGGGCAGCGGTTTCTTCATCCACTCCTGATGATAGATCTCGCCCCACTCCTGGAAAATATAGCGCTGCAGACGCAGCCCGGTATCCATGGTAGTGCCGGCGAACAGGGCCGCCATCACCGTGAGCAGGGTGGCGGCAGTCACCTGCGGCAGGCCCAGCCCGTTGTGGATGACATAGGCGCCGCCCTGCACGAAGGCGGTCACGCCACCCTGGCCAAAGGCGCTATACATGGCTTTCCAGTCCGTCAGGCTGGCAAAACCGGCGCAGGCAACCAGAATCGCCGCCAGTGACAGGCAGCCTTCACCGATGGCTCCAAAGTAGCCGACGAAGCGGGCGTCGGTTTCCTTGTCGAGCTGCTTGGACGTGGTACCGGAAGACACCAGCCCGTGGAAGCCTGAAATGGCGCCGCAGGCGATGGTGACAAACAGTAGCGGGACGATCGAGGGCGTGCCGGCAGGCACATCATCGTTGATCATCGGCGCGACCAGCGCCGGGTTCAGCAGCATGATTGCGCCGTACAGAATCAGCAGGCCGACGAACAGCTGCAAGCCATTGATGTAGTCACGCGGCTGCAGCAGCATCCACACCGGCAACACTGAGGCGATGCCCGCGTAGAGGAATAGCAGCAGAATCCAGATGGCATTGCCTGACAGTCCGGCAACCTCGGCCGGCATCTGAATCGGGACGCTCGGGCCTGCCCAGATCAGCGCATAGAGCGCAACGACGCCAATTACCGAGACCACTGGCAGGCTGATCATGCGGCGATAGATCAACTGGCCGATGATCAATGCGACGGCAATGGCGCCCCAGACCGGCAGAACGGCGGTCGGGAAATTCATCATCAGCTTGGCAATCACCACCGCAAATACCGCGTTGACCATCAGCAGCACCAGGAAGATCACGATCATGAAAATGCTGCGGGCGCGTTTGCCCACCACATCGCCGGTCAGCGAACCGACTGATTTGGCCTTGTTGCGTACGCTGGCCCAGACCGCCCCCATATCGTGTACGCCGGCGAAGAAGATGGTGCCCATGACCACCCACATGAAGGCGGGCAGCCAGCCCCAGATTACTGCAATGGCGGGCCCGACGATGGGTGCAGCGCCGGCGACGGAGGTGAAATGGTGACCCCACAGCACGAAGCGGTTGGTCGGTACGAAGTCGATGCCATCTTCGAACTCGTGTGCTGGCGTACGAAAATCCGGATCGAGGCGATAGATCCGGTTGGCAATGAAGCGGGAATAAATGAAGTACCCCAGGGTCATCAACCCCAGCCCGATCAGTAGCAGGATCGCTGCGCTCATGCTGTGGCTCCTGTGTTGTGGCTCTTGTTGGATAGCCTGCCGAAGCGTCTGCGGCGGCCCACAGGTCACTATAGCTCAGCCTGGCTGATGGGGCTGGGCGGCCACCGGTTGGGCGTCGAAACTGTAGTCCCGCTCAACCCGGGCAATACGCACCCGGTACTGGGCGTACCAGTCGCTGCGACCCCGGCGCTGGGCATCAAGGTGCTCGCTTTGCTGCTTCCAGCGGTGAATGGCGTCCAGATCGCGCCAGTAGGACAGGGTGATGCCGAGCCCGTCGCGGGCTGACTCAACGCCAAGGAACCCTTCCTGCTCAGCCGCGAGTTCCAGCATGCGCGCCGCGGTCTGCGCGTAGTCGTCATCCTGTTCGGTTCGCACGGAGGTAAATATCACCGTGTAGTAGGGCGGCCGTGGCGTGTTGGCAATCTGGGGCATGGGGTTCTCGATAATCAATCAGCGACTGGCAAGCCAGAGGCCGCAGCCTATGATCAGACCGCCGCCGAGTCGCCTTAGGGGGCGGCTGTGATGGTGTTTTGTCAGGCGGCTGCCGAACAAGGCGTAGAGGCTTTTGACCAGCAGCAGGGCTACCGCAGTGGTGATCAAGAGTTGCAGGCACACCAGCGGCGATAGTGGTGCAGTAATGAACAGCGGGAAGAAACTGGCATAGAACACCAGCGCTTTGATGTCCCCCAGCGTCAGCAGCAGTCCGGCAAGCAGGCTGCTGAACCAGCTACCCTGGCTGGCGGGCAGCACCGTCTTTCCCTTACAGCCAGACCACAGCGACCAGCCAAACCAGATCAGGTAGGCGGCCGCCAGCCAGCGCAAAATGTTGAACATTATGCCGAGACTCTCCATGACGGCCTGCCAGCCGGCCAGGGCCAGCGCTGCCAGCAGGAGGTCGGCAAGGGTAATGCCGACCGCAGCGGCAAGGCCTTGGCCAATGCCGCTCTCTGCGCTGCGCACTACCACCAGTGCGACGCTGGTGCTGGGCAGGGCAGCAAGTGCGATCAGCGCAAGAAACAGCGGCAGCAGCGTCCCGATATCCATCAGTGGGCGCGCGTCTTGAGTACGCGTTCGGTGCTGGCCGGGTAACGTTCCAGCAGAGCGGTAGGGCGAATCGGGCGGACGACCAGGTTGCCGCCGCAGTTCGGACAGCTTCCGGCGAAGCGCTGTTCTGCGCAGTCGCGGCAGAACGTGCATTCGAAGCTGCAGATCAGGGCATCGGTTGCCTCGGCGGGCAGGTCGCGGTCGCAGCATTCACAGTTGGGGCGCAGTTGCAGCATGGTAATCACCGGCAAGATGGTTATTTGCAGTTATAGCAGTGGCTGATGCCCGATGAAACCCGCTGTATATGGTGTAGTCTCATTCTTTAAACCCAGCCAAACGTGAGTAACACCATGCAGAACCTGACCATTGATATTGTCTCCGACATTGCCTGCCCTTGGTGCGCCATCGGCTATGCTCGCCTGGAGCAGGCTTTGGCGGCGCTGGAAGGCGAGGTGGAAGCAAAGGTGGAGTGGCACGCCTTTGAGCTCAATCCCGATCCGGCCCAGCGGCCGATGCCGATTGTCGAGGCGCTGTGCCGCAAGTACGGTCGTAACGAGGTCGAGGTGCGGGCGGCGCAGGATGACATGATTCGTATCGCCACCGGTCTCGGGCTGAATTTCACCCATATGCAGGAACGCTACACCGCCAATACCTTCGATGGTCACCGGCTGGTGAAGTGGGCGGCTGAACATGATCGCCAGACGGCGATGAAACAGGCCTTGTTCGACGCCTACTTCGGAGAGGCAAAGGACGTCAGCAACAGGGACGTATTGCTCGATGCCGTGCGTGCCGCTGGGCTTGATGCGGCAGAGGCCGAGAAAGTGCTGAGCAGTGACCAGTTTACTGATATTGTCCGCGCCGACGAAGCTCATTGGCAGCAGGCGGGCATCTCGTCGGTACCGGCCTTCGTGATCAGCGGCCAGTACCTGATTTCCGGGGCGCAAGAGCCCGAGTATCTGGTGCAGGCGCTGCGGGATATCGCCGCGCAAGCAGCCTAGTTATTCGTTCCAGCGGCGGCCGCCCGTTGCGGTGGGCTGGGCTTGGTTTTCTATCGCCTGCCGCAGGAAGCGTTCCACGACGACGCGCTGGAATGCTTCTGAGGGCTCGGTGGTGTTCGGCGGAAACAGCATTGCGTAGCCGTTGCGCAGCAACTGAATCGGTGTCATCAAAATGCCGAACGGGATGCCCCACCAGCCCAGCAGAAACGATTGCAGCACGTCGCCCCCCTGCCGCTTCAGTGCGCAGCGGCGGCAGCAGATCAGTTCGTTGGTGCCCCAGCGGGTAATCAGAATGAACGACTGCACAAAGTGCGATTGATGCAGGTCGATTGAACCTGTTTCCTTGCAACGCGGGCATGGCCCGCGATAGACCGACTGCACCAGTCTAGTCCTGTCATACGAGGACATTTGTCTGGCTGCCAGGGCTACCTGACCCTCCCTCAGGCAGCGAGCGTTGCAGAAACGCAGTCCTTGTTCCTCAACGCCTCCGAACAAAATCATTTTGTTGCATGATGCGCAGCTAGCCATGGGGTTTCCTCGTTTTTTGTTGTTTTGATCGGGCTTCCGGGCGCGTCAGTGATCACGTACTACGGATATAGCCCATTGCAGCTGGTTACGCCGGTTGTAGGAAAACAGCAGCCAGCAGGCGGGAATGCAGCTAAATAATCCGCCGGTGTAAAGCAAAAGAAGTCCTGGGGTACTGAGTGGCTGCTTCTGTCCGCCAGTCAGGATCAGCGAAATGCTGATCGCAACTGTTACGACGATGCCTGTGGCCACAATCCAGCCAGTCATGGCTCGCCAGATGTAACCCCAGATGCCCACAGGTTCGACAGTCGGTGTTTCGTTGATACCCGGCAGCTTGTTGTGGCGCAGGATGTGTATCAGATAGATGATCAGAGCTGTCTGCAGGCTGTTGTAGACAGCCATAAATACGTCCGGGTAGGGGAGGTTGATCAGTGCATCACTGCGTGGTGACTGGTCAGCGAAAGGTAAGATCAGCCCTGCAGCACAGCAAATAAGCAAGGCGTTACGCGCTGCAGCTTCGTGGCGAAACAGCTGAAGTGGAGACATCTACAAATCCCTGTAGGCTGGGCATGTTGATGTGAGCCCAATTTATCCGAGGCCTTATCATGCGGGTTGTGGTGAGTCTTGCCAAGGTTTTGTGTGGCTGACGCTAAGTTGCAATTTTGCTGCGTCACTCTGTGCCACAAGCATGAACAGAGAGTGAAAAATGACAGCAAGACGGTCGGTACAGCAAGGTGCAACTCAAATGAGCAGGCGCGAAGCATTTCGCTTCTGGCTGAAGTTGGGGTTTATCAGCTTTGGCGGGCCGGCCGGGCAGATTGCGTTGATGCATGAGGAGCTGGTGTCCCGGCGTCGTTGGTTATCCGAACGCCGTTTTTTGCACGCCCTGAATTACTGCATGCTGCTGCCCGGGCCGGAGGCGCAGCAGTTGGCGACCTATCTAGGCTGGTTGCTGCATCGCAGCTGGGGTGGGGTAGTGGCCGGGTTGCTTTTTATCCTGCCGTCGCTGTGTCTGCTGATGTTGCTGGCCTGGGTGTATCTGGTTTATGGCGATCTTCCGCTGATAGCGGGGGTGTTCTACGCGATCAAGCCAGTGGTGGTGATCGTGGTCTTTCAGGCGGCCTGGCGGATCGGCGGCCGGGTGCTGCGTAACCGCTGGCTCTGGGCGATTGCTCTGGCGGCCTTCGCGGCGATATTTTTCCTGCAGCTACCTTTTCCGCTGATCGTACTGGCGGCGGCGCTGGCGGGCGCGGTGG
>NZ_PPSK01000002.1 GCF_002903165.1 Halopseudomonas oceani | reverse complement strand
GTCCCTGCTCTCAGGCCCACAAGGCTCAGTTAACCAAGCAGGGACATCCCGCGGTAAAAAACAGATGGAACAAGGCGCCGGAGAGGGCTCTGTTCGATTAAACGGCCGCGCCTAGCTGCCATGACAATACGTCACTTGGTACCGCAAGAGTAGGCGAATTGAGCTCGCCAACCGAGATCGGAGCCGGAGCTGACTATAGTCTATTGAGAAGCGTAGAACGCCCTAGAGCGGAGCTGGCCAGAGGATCAAGCTGGTAAAGACCGACTAAGGTCAGGTGGTCAGAAAAGGTATCATTTCGTGTATCAAAATCAAAAACGCCGAAACACGAAAAACGTAACCCATTGATTTAATTGGCGCGCGAGCCCGGATTCGAACCGGGGACCTACCGCTTAGGAGGCGGTTGCTCTATCCAGCTGAGCTACAAGCGCAAATACGACATGGGTAACCAGTCAACCCGTTGAATTTCCTTGGAAGACCCGAATCTTACCCGAAGCCTGAAGCGAATTTCCACCGATGTGACGATAACGGCAGAACAATAGCAAAACGCCATTCGTCGTAAACCCGTCACATTTTGGAGACATTTTTTTGTCACCCTATGGCATGAAACACAAAAAACAGGTCTACTAGGGCACTAACAGTGTAAACATTGTCTATACATTAGATATCCCAGATGTTTAGACAGTCTCATGGCCCTGGCCGCCCCACCGCACCGCTCCGCGGCACTTGGCCAGCATCGATTTTTTCAGCCAAGCGATTATTATTGCCCCATGAAAACAGCTACCCAACACTACACCAGCCGAACTGCTGACAAATTTGTGGTTCGTCTGCCCCAGGGGATGCGCGACCGCATCGCTGATGTTGCCAAGCAACACCACCGCAGCATGAACTCAGAGATCATCGCACGGCTGGAGCACAGCCTGCTGGATCTGCCGACGCTGCCAGAGCAAAACCAGCCCTCTCGCAAGATGCTCAATGCCCAGGATGGCGAGGGCCTGAGTAGCCCTGAACGAGAACTACTGGTTCGCTTCCGCGACATGAGCCGACGCCAGCAAAACGCCCTTCTTGCACTGCTGGCCAACGAACAGGCCTAAACCGAAAACTGCATTTTGGCAGCGGCATGCAACAACTAGCCAAGTGCATAGACACAAAAAACCCGCTCAGTGAGCGGGTTTTTTGTTGGCTGGCGATCAGCCCACGAAGTTGAGCAGAATACCTGCCGCCACCGCGGAGCCGATTACACCCGCCAGGTTCGGACCCATCGCATGCATCAACAGGAAGTTGTGCGGATTGGTTTCCAGCCCGACTCGGTTGGATACGCGAGCAGCCATCGGCACTGCAGATACACCGGCAGAACCAATCAACGGATTGATCGGATTCTTGCTGAACAGGTTCAGCAACTTCGCCATCAGAACACCGGCAGCAGTACCAGCACAGAACGCCAGCATGCCGAGCACCAGAATACCGAGCGTCTTAAGCTGCAGGAACGAGTCTGCTGACAGCTTGGAGCCTACAGCCAGCCCCAGACCGATGGTTACGATGTTAATCAGCGCATTACGGCTGGTGTCAGCCAGACGCTCAACCACGCCGGATTCGCGCATCAGGTTACCGAAGCACAGCATACCGACCAGCGGCGCCGCATCGGGCAGCAGCAGGGCAACCAGCATCAGCAGCAGCAGCGGGAAGATGATCTTCTCGGCCTTGCTGACAACACGCAGCTGGGTCATGACGATGCCACGCTCCTTCTGGTTGGTCAGCGCCCGCATGATCGGCGGCTGCAGCAGAGGTACCAACGCCATATAAGAGTAAGCAGCCACGGCAATTGGTCCCAGCAGATCCGGTGCCAGCTTGGAGGTCACGAAAATGGAGGTAGGACCGTCCGCACCACCAATGATGGCAATGGAAGCCGCCTCCTTCATGCTGAACTCGAAGCCCGGAATACCTGCCGCAGTGAGCGCCAGCGCACCCAGCAGCGTACCGAAGATACCAAACTGCGCGGCCGCACCAAGCAGCAGCGTGCGCGGGTTAGCCAGCATCGGACCGAAGTCGGTCATCGCACCTACGCCCATAAAGATCAGCAGCGGGAACACGCTGGTCGGCAGGCCAACTTCGTAGATCAGGTGCAAAATACCCGTTCCGTGAGCCATATCGGCCACCGGCAGGTTAGCCAAAATACCGCCAAAGCCGATCGGAATCAGCAGCAGCGGCTCAAAGCCCTTGCGAATCGCCAGGTAGATCAAACCAAAGCACACAACAATCATCACTGCCTGGCCCCAGGCCATGTGATAGATACCCGTGGTGTGCCACAGCTGGAGGAGCTTATCCATTAGTCTCCCCCTTAGCCGATGGTCAGCAGCGTGTCGCCGACGGCTACCGCGTCGCCAACCTTGACGTCAACAGAGACCACACTGCCACCGCGGACGGCGCGCACTTCGGTTTCCATCTTCATCGCCTCGAGAATCATCACCACTTCACCCTCTTCGATCTGATCGCCCGGAGCAACCAGTACCTTGAAGATGTTGCCGGACAGCGGTGCACCCTGCGGCTCACCGTCGCCGGCCGGTGCAGCACTGGCCGCAGCAGGCGCTGCTGCGTCACCCAGCGGCTTGATACCGGAGATGTCACCGCCCTCGGAGACCTGAACAACGTACTCCTTGCCGTTAACACTGACGGTGTAGGCTTCTGGGCCTGCTGCCTTGGCGCCCGCCGGCAGCTCGTTACCAGTCGGCACCGGTTCGAACGCATCCGGGTTGCCGCGATTTTCCAGGAACTTGAGACCGATCTGCGGGAACAGTGCATAGGTCAGAACGTCGTCGATTTCGTTCTCGGCGAGTTTGATACCCTTCTCACCAGCCAGCCCCTTGAGCTCGGCAGTGAGCTTATCCATTTCCGCTTCCAGCAGGTCTGCCGGACGGCAGGTGATAGCTTCAGCACCGTCGAGAACACGCGCCTGCAGCTCAGCATTGAACGGCGCCGGCGCTGCACCGTACTCACCCTTGAGCACACCTGCAGTTTCCTTGGTGATGGACTTGTAACGCTCGCCAGTCAGCACGTTAATCACCGCTTGGGTACCGACAATTTGCGAGGTCGGCGTTACCAGCGGAATGAAACCCAGATCTTCACGCACACGCGGAATCTCAGCCAGAACGGCGTCAAACTTGTCGCTTGCGCCCTGCTCTTTCAGCTGGTTTTCCATGTTGGTCAGCATGCCACCCGGCACCTGAGCAACCAGAATGCGCGAATCCACGCCCTTGAGGTTGCCTTCAAATTTGGCGTACTTCTTCCGCACTTCACGGAAGTAGGCAGCCACTTCTTCCAGCAGCTCCAGATTCAGACCGGTATCGCGCTCGGTATTCTGGAAGATCGCAACCACGGACTCGGTCGGAGAATGACCGTAGGTCATGGACATGGACGAGATAGCGGAGTCGACGTTGTCGATGCCCGCCTCAGCTGCTTTCATGATCGCGGCAGTCGACAGACCGGCAGTGGCGTGGCACTGCATGTGAACCGGAATGCTCAAGGTGGACTTGAGCTGGCTGACAAGGTCAAACGCGACATACGGGTTCAGAATGCCGGCCATATCCTTGATGGCAATGGAGTCGGCCCCCATGTCTTCGATCTGCTTGGCCAGATCGACCCACATCTGCAGGGTATGCACCGGGCTGGTGGTGTAAGAGATGGTGCCCTGCGCGTGTTTGCCTTGGTTCTTGACGGCTTTGAGCGCCGTCTCCAGGTTGCGCGGGTCATTCATCGCATCAAATACACGGAACACGTCGACGCCGTTGACGGCCGCGCGTTCAACAAACTTCTCGACTACGTCGTCAGCATAGTGACGGTAGCCCAGCAGGTTCTGGCCGCGCAGCAGCATTTGCTGGCGGGTATTGGGCATCGCCTTTTTCAGTGCGCGAATACGCTCCCACGGATCTTCGCCCAGATAACGGATACAAGCATCAAAGGTCGCCCCGCCCCAGGATTCAACGGACCAGAAGCCTACCTGGTCGAGCTTGCCAGCGATGGGCAGCATGTCATCGAGGCGCATACGGGTCGCCAGGATGGATTGGTGTGCATCACGCAGGATGACATCAGTAATGCCCAAAGGCTTTTTGGTATCGGTCATAGTGTCATGGCCTTTATTTGATTTTTAATGGTGAAAACCGCGAAACGGATGAATCAGGAGCGTTGACGCGCACGGTGTTGCTTGATGGCAGCACCAATGGCGGCGACCACATCGGGGTCTACACTGGCTGGAGCAGCGCCCGCCTTTTTGCGCACCGGCTTCGGCGCGGGCAAGGCTTCAGGGAAATAACGTGACAGGATGAACGACATGATGCTGGTACAGGCGACCAGCAGAACAAGGAAGCTAAATACGGCCCCCATCCCGAGGAGCATCAGCTCAACGCCTTCAAGAACCAGGTTATTAGAATCCATTTTCTCTCCCGCAACTCTGGGCATGGTTAATCCATGCTGCTTATATAGCTGGCAAAACATCAGTGGGTGCTTGGCAGATCAGCCTGTCTGCCGACAGACCTCCCACACGAAAAAACGGCCTAATGTATCCTGATGTGACATTTTAGGCAATCAAAGCGACACCCGACTGGCGAGAAAGACGGCAGTGCTAAAGCAGGAAAATAGTGGCAAGACCGAGGAAGATAAAGAAGCCGCCACTGTCTGTGATCGCGGTAATCAGCACGCTGGAGCCCAGCGCCGGATCCCCTCCCAAGCGCAGCCTTATAAGAGGAATGAATACCCCCATACAAGCCGCCAGCAGCATATTCAGCGTCATTGCGGCCATCAACACCACCGCCAACGGGAGACTGCCATACAGCAGCAAGGCAATCGCAGCCAGGACCACACCCCAGAACACACCGTTGATCAGGGCTACGCCGGCTTCCTTACGCAACAGGCGACGCCCGTGTGCAACTTGCACCTGGCCGGTGGCAATCCCGCGCACGATCATGGTGATGGTCTGATTACCCGAGTTGCCACCAATGCCCGCCACGATTGGCATCAGCGCAGCGAGAGCAACCAATTGTTCAATGGCGTTTTCGAACAGGCCAATCACACGCGAGGCAATCAGCGCAGTACAGAGGTTTACCGCCAGCCAGGCCCAGCGGTTGCGGACCGACTTCCAGACCGATGCAAAGATATCTTCTTCTTCGCGCAGACCTGCAGCATTGAGCACCTCCGCCTCACTCTCTTCACGGATGTAATCGACCATCTCATCAATGGTCAAACGACCACAAAGCCGACCGAGATTATCGACCACCGGCGCCGAGACAAGGTCATAGCGCTCGAACGCTTGCGCCGCGTCACCGGCATCATCGGCCGGGTCAAAGATCACCGGATCGTCCGACATGACATCCGCGACCAACGCATCAGGCGAACTGACCAACAGCTTCTTGATCGGCAAAACCCCTTTCAGCAAGCCCTCGGTATCGACCACGAACAGCTTGTCCGTGTGGTCCGGCAGCGCATCGAAACGGCGCAGGTAGCGACTCACCACCTCCAGGCTGACATCATCACGAATGGTCAGCATGTCAAAGTCCATCAGCGCGCCGACCTGATCCTCGTCGTAGGACAACGCCGACTTCAGGCGATCACGCTGCTGGGCATCCAGACTGTCCATCAACTCGCGCACGACATCGCGCGGCAGATCGGGAGCCAGATCCGCCAGTTCATCAGCATCAAGGGTGTTGGCAGCCGCGATAATCTCGTGGCTGTCCATGTCGGCAATCAGGGTTTCACGAACCGCGTCAGAAACCTCAAGCAGGATATCGCCGTCTCGTTCGGCCTTAACCAACTGCCAGACGGCAAGCCGCTCATCCAGTGGCAAGGATTCGAGAATGTAGGCGACGTCTGCCGGGTGCAACTCATCCAGCTTGCGCTGCAGTTCAACCAGGTTCTGCTGATGCACCAGGTGCTCGACCAGCTCCTGATGCTGCCCCTCTTGCTTGTGCACCAGATCTTCCACCAGCCGATGCCGACTCAACAGGTCCTGCACCTGCTCCAGACGATCCTGCAGGCTTTCCGGCGATTTTCTGTTGAGATCCGACATGGCAAGGCTTCCTGACCCACCCCGGCGCGGGGTGTTTACCAATCGACGCCTCCCATGGACTGGAGGCCACAACGACTTGCCGAACAAGCCTATCAGGCTTTGCACGACAGCTCAGCTCTAGTTTCGTTACGGCAAAAAAAAACCACTGAAATCAGTGGTTTTCTTGTATGGCGCACTCGGGAGGATTCGAACCTCCGACCGCTCGGTTCGTAGCCGAGTACTCTATCCAGCTGAGCTACGAGTGCGTTAAGGGTGCGCATTATAAGCGCTTTTCTCGCGTTGTCATCAGTCTTGACCGGTGACAGAAAAAACCACTGATTTCAGTGATTTTTTATATGGCGCACTCGGGAGGATTCGAACCTCCGACCGCTCGGTTCGTAGCCGAGTACTCTATCCAGCTGAGCTACGAGTGCGTTGTGGGGGCGCATTATACCCATTTTTCTCGCCGTGTCATCAAGCATCAGCTTTTCGAAGACGAAAAAAAACCCACTGAAATCAGTGGGTTCTCTATATGGCGCACTCGGGAGGATTCGAACCTCCGACCGCTCGGTTCGTAGCCGAGTACTCTATCCAGCTGAGCTACGAGTGCGTGTGGGGGCGAATTATAGGCTCTTTTTCTGCTTCGTCAAATGTTTTTTCTTTTAAATTCAGAAACTAACGTTTGACACAACCTATAAATCTGAAAATGGCGGAGAGGGCGGGATTCGAACCCGCGATACCCTTTTGAGGTATACTCCCTTAGCAGGGGAGCGCCTTCGGCCTCTCGGCCACCTCTCCGAACACGCGGGGAATATTACCCGCGCAATTTTATTATTGCAACGAAAAACTCAATAAAATTAGTTATTTGGTTCTTCGTCCTTTTCCTTCTGGATACGCTGGTAAATTTCCTCGCGGTGAACCGCGACTTCTTTGGGCGCGTTCACGCCAATACGAACCTGGTTGCCTTTGACACCCAGAACAGTCACGGTCACTTCATCACCTACCATCAGGGTCTCACCGACCCGTCGAGTCAGAATCAGCATTCCATTTCTCCTTGCTAATGATCAGGACACAGCTCTGCAAAAAACCGGCTAGAAGCCTGACGAGCCACTTCGGTGACGCCGCAGGCGGACACGGCAGCCAGAGACCGTGCCCTTGGGGCGGATCGCATCAAGCGCTCCGCCAACCCTCGGTAATGCCTGTCAGGCATCGCTGGCGGCAGGCGCATCCAACCCAAACGCGGTATGCAGCGTACGCACCGCCAACTCCAGATACTTCTCGTCAATAACCACCGACACCTTGATTTCTGAGGTCGAGATCATCTGAATGTTGATCCCTTCCTTCGCCAGCGCCTCAAACATGCTGCTGGCGACACCGGCGTGGGAGCGCATACCCACACCAACGATGGAGACCTTGGCAATCTTGTCGTCTGCCGCCACTTCGCGCGCACCGATATCGGCCGCTACCTGCTTAAGAATAGACTCTGCTTTGCGGAATTCATTGCGATGTACGGTAAACGTAAAGTCGGTGGTGTTATCCATCGACACGTTCTGCACGATCATATCGACTTCAATGTTCGCCGCACTCACCGGGCCGAGAATCTTGAACGCCACGCCGGGAGTGTCCGGCACGCCGCGGATAGTCAGTTTGGCCTCATCACGATTGAACGCGATACCGGAAATGACGGGTTGTTCCATTGATACGTTGTCCTCAAGGGTAATAAGGGTGCCTGGGCCTTCTTTAAAACTGTGCAGCACACGCAAAGGCACGGAGTATTTGCCAGCAAACTCGACCGAGCGGATTTGCAGCACCTTCGAGCCGAGGCTCGCCATTTCCAGCATTTCTTCGAAGGTGATACGGTCCAACCGCTGAGCGCGCTCAACAACGCGCGGGTCGGTGGTGTAGACACCGTCGACGTCAGTATAGATCTGACATTCATCAGCCTTCAGCGCCGCCGCCAAGGCTACCCCGGTAGTATCAGAGCCGCCACGACCCAATGTAGTAATCGCGCCAGTCTCATCTGCACCCTGGAAGCCGGCAACGATGACAACGCGACCCGCTGCCAGCTCGCGACGCATGCGCTCGTCATCAATCTGCTGGATGCGCGCCTTGCCGTGTGCGCTGTCTGTCAGAATACGCACCTGCGGGCCGGTCATCGAGACCGCCTCAACACCGATCGACTTCAGCGCCATGGCGAGCAGACCAATGGTGACCTGCTCGCCGGTGGAGACGATGACGTCCATCTCGCGCGGATCCGGATCAACCTGAATCTGTTTAGCCAGATCGATCAGACGATTGGTTTCACCGCTCATGGCGGATACCACCACAACCAGATCGTCGCCACGCTCCTTGAAGCCCTTGATTTTCTCGGCGACCTGCTGGATTCGCTCCACGCTGCCGACCGAGGTACCACCAAACTTCTGGACAATAAGCGCCATTTTGCTACGTCTATCCTCACCCAGAGGCCGGTTCCCCGACCATTGCATCAGCGCTCAGCCGAGCGCTGCCCTTATTGCTGACCGACCCAGCTGACCGCATCGGCGAGGGCCTGATCCAGTGCCGCAACATCAGTGCCGCCGCCCTGCGCCATGTCCGGGCGCCCACCGCCCTTGCCGCCAACCGCCTGGGCCGTGGTACGAATCCAGTCACCGGCCTTGAGCTGACCGGCCAGATCCTTGGTTACGCCAGCGACCAACACAACCTTGCCGTCACTCTCGCCACCCAGCAGGATCGCCGCAGAGCCCAACTTGTTCTTCAACTGATCTACCAGCGCCATCAGGCCCTTACCGTCCTGACCATCAACCCGCTGTACCAGCACCGTGCGCCCGCCAACCTGTTGCGCCGCGGCAGCCAGATCCGAGCCTGCTGCGCTGGCAGCCTTGGCCTTGAGCTGCTCAACTTCCTTTTCCAGCTGGCGACTGCGCTCTACCAGCGCTGCCAGCTTGTCGAGTACGTTGTCGCGACTGCCTTTGACGGTAGCAGCTGCCTCACGCAAACGCTCCTCGGTCTCGTTAACCCAAGCCAGTGCGCCAGCGCCGGTAACCGCTTCGATGCGACGCACGCCGGAAGCAATGCCGCTTTCTGCGGTGATCTTGAACAAACCGATATCGCCAGTCCGCGACACGTGGGTGCCACCGCACAGCTCGACAGAGAAGCCGTTACCCATGGTGAGCACACGCACTTCATCGCCGTACTTTTCACCAAACAGGGCCATGGCCGCCTTGGCCTTGGCCGATTCAATATCAGTGACTTCCACGCCAACCGCCGAGTTCAGACGAATCTGCTCGTTGACCCGGTCTTCCAGAACGCGCAGCTGCTCGGGCTTGATCGCCTCATAGTGGCTGAAGTCAAAGCGCAGACGCTGACTGTCGACCAACGATCCTTTCTGCTGAACGTGATCACCCAGCACCTCGCGCAGCGCGGCATGCAGCAGATGGGTTGCCGAGTGGTTCAGCGCGGTGGCCTGACGCACACCAGCGTCAACCTTGGCCTGCAGTGCTTCGCCAGCACGCAGAGTGCCTTGCTGAACGATGACATGGTGCAGATGTGCATTACCCGCCTTGGTGGTATCCGACACCTCGGCGCGCAGGCCGGAGGCCGACAGGTAACCGGTGTCACCAACCTGGCCACCAGATTCAGCGTAAAACGGGGTCTGATCGAGCACGACCACACCCTTGTCGCCTTCGTTCAGCACCTCGACCGGCTCGCCGTCGCGGAACAGCGCAACAACGGTGCCCTGCCCTTCCGTCCCGTCGTAACCCTGGAAGCGGGTTTCGATATCGACTTTCACCAAGGCGTTGTAATCCAGACCGAACTGGCTGGCAGACCGCGCGCGCTCACGCTGCGCTTCCATCGCCGCCTCAAAGCCGGCCTCATCAATGGTCAGATCGCGTTCACGGGCGATATCACCGGTCAGGTCAACCGGGAAGCCGTAGGTGTCGTACAGCTTGAACACAACTTCGCCGGGGATTTCGCTGCCCTTCAGCTCGGCCAGATCCTGCTCAAGGATCCGCAGCCCCTGATCCAGCGTCTTGGCGAACTGCTCTTCTTCGGTCTTCAGCACACGCTCGATATGGGCCTGCTGCGCCTTGAGCTCAGGGAACGCGTCACCCATCTCGGCAACCAGTGCTGCCACGATCTTGTGGAAGAACACACCCTTCGCGCCCAGCTTGTTGCCGTGACGGCAGGCGCGACGAATGATGCGGCGCAGCACGTAGCCACGGCCTTCGTTGGACGGCAGTACGCCGTCGGCAATCAGAAAGCTGCAGGAACGAATATGGTCTGCGACCACTTTCAGCGAGGCGGCGTTGTCCTGCGGGCAGCCAATGGCTTCGGCCGCAGCAGCCAGCAGGTTCTGGAACAGATCGATCTCATAGTTGGCGTGCACGTGCTGCATGACCGCACTGATGCGCTCCAGCCCCATGCCGGTGTCAACGCTCGGCGCAGGCAGCGGATGCATCTCGCCATCAGCAGTGCGATTGAACTGCATGAAGACGTTATTCCAGATTTCGATATAACGATCACCGTCCTCTTCCGGCGAGCCCGGCGGGCCACCCCAGATGTCGGCGCCATGATCGTAGAAAATTTCAGTGCAGGGACCACAAGGCCCCGTGTCGCCCATCGCCCAGAAGTTGTCCGACGCGTAGGGCGCGCCCTTGTTGTCACCAATCCGCACCATGCGCTCAGCCGGCATACCGACTTCCTTGGTCCAGATATCGTAGGCTTCGTCGTCGCTGGCGTAGACCGTGACCCAGAGTTTTTCCTGCGGCAGGTTCAGCCACTTGTCCGAGGTCAGAAACTCCCAGGCGTAATGAATGGCATCACGCTTGAAGTAATCGCCAAAGCTGAAGTTACCCAGCATTTCAAAGAAGGTGTGGTGACGCGCGGTGTAACCGACGTTCTCCAGATCGTTGTGCTTGCCGCCGGCACGCACACACTTTTGGCTGCTGGTGGCGCGGGTATAGGCGCGCTTCTCCAGGCCAAGGAAGCAGTCCTTGAACTGGTTCATGCCTGCATTGGTAAACAGCAACGTGGGGTCGTTTGCCGGGATCAGCGAGCTGGAGGCAACGCGGGTGTGGCCCTTTTCTTCAAAGAAACGGAGGAAGGATTCACGGATTTCTGCGCTTTTCATAATTCCCTTACCAGAGACGGGTCGGCCAGCTGAACGTCGGGAGCATGTCGCGATCTGCGCCGCGTGGAGAAGTTGCCCCGAAAAGAGCGCGCAATCTGGCAAAGAGCCGCATTATATAAGCATCAGAGCGCACTATGCATTATCTGCTCCGTTGATATTAACTATGGCAACCATAGTTTCAGACCGGCACAGACGCCAACAGGTTCAGTGCAAGTGCATGCAAGGGCAACGCAAGCCGATTCAACTGGTCAGCGAAACGGCTCTGACCAAGGTACCGGCACGCAATTTCAGCCGCTCTGCAGACTCGGCAGCCACCACCAGGGTGCCAGCAGCAACCCGAGCTGGCGCAGAAATCATCCGACAGTTTTCTCGGCCACGGTTGGAAATAAGATAAGGCTGAGCCTCGTCACCCGGCGTGCCAATGGCCAGTAGCAGCGTTCGGCTGTCGCGGATAGCGCGAATCTGCCCCCGTTGCGCTTCCAGGGTGGCACCACCGTCGAAGATATCGATATAGCCCTGATAACGCATCCCCTCCTCTTCCAACACCAGTCGCCCGGCCTCGGAATCGGGGTGCACCTGCCCGATTGCATCACGTGCCGCCTGACTGAGGAAGCAGGCGTAGAGCGGGAATTTGGGCATCATCTCGGCAATAAAGGCCTTGTTGCCGATACCGGTAAGGTAGTCCGCACGGGCGAAATCCATACGGAAGAAGTGCTGTCCCAAGCTGTCCCAGAACGGTGAGCGCTCATCGGCATCGGAAACCCCGCGCATCTCAACCACCACCCGCTCGGAGAAATCCTGTGGCGCATCTGCCATGAACATGAAGCGCGCCTTGGAAAGCAAACGCGGGAAGTCGCCGCAGCGAAATTCCGGCACCAGAAAATAAGAACACAGCGCAGTGGCGCCCGTCAGGTCGTTGACCAGAAACAGGGTCGGATGCTGCCGATACACCCCCAGTTCGCTGCTGGCTGCGACTGTCAAACCCATCCGATAGCTGTACCAGGGTTCACGTAAACCGGCGGCACCCAACATGCCACTGGAACCAACGATGCGGCCATCCGGCGCTTCCATGACTAGCAGGTAGTCAGCATCAGCTTGCATCGCCGCGCCGGCAAAACTGCGTTCGATCTGAACCAGGCGCTCGTGCAACTTCTCTTCACTAGCCGGCAACGAGGTCAGACCACCGCCAGCACTGACCGCCAGCGCCACGAGCCCCTCAAGATCCTGCTGACAGGCTGCTCTTACCAGCATTTCAACCTCCCCTGACCAGGCGCAACTGATCGCCGGTCGACACCTTGAGCACCTGCGCCATCGCAGCGCTCAAGACCACCGGCTCACCCGGTTGCCAGCGCAGTTGCAAGGCGCAGGCACGAAAATCACACACCTTGGTATTGGCAACCAGCCACAGCGTGTCGCCGTCTTGCACCTCACCAACCTCAACGACCGCCAACTCGCTGTAACGCACGGTACTGAGCAGCGCCGTCTTGGCATGCACGACCGGGCCGCCATCGAAGATGTCGACATAGTTGTCGGTCTCAAACCCCTCATCCATAAGGATGTCGAACACATCCTGTACAGACGGATTGACCTGACCAATCACCTCCTGCGCCTCATCGGACAGCATCGGCACGTAGATCGGGTAACCCGGCATCAGCTCCGCCAGATAGCCACGACCGCGTTCGCTGCCGATGCGCTCGGCCTCGGCATAGCTGACGGCGAAGAAGTGCCGACCAACCGCATCCCAAAACGGCGCATTACCGTGCTCGTCACTGATCCCCACCACCTCAACCGAGGTGGACTCGGCAAAGCGCTGCGGGTGACTGGCCATGAACAGCAGACGGCCGCGCGCATTGAGCTGCATGACGTCTGGCTGGTGATACTGATCAGACAGGTGATAGCCGACTAGCAAACTGTGCCCCGTCAGGTCATGGCAGAGCGACAGAACGTGAATACGGTTGTGCAACCCGAGTTCGCGGGAGGCATGCACAAACATTTCATTGCGAAAGGTGTAGAACGGGGAGCGAAAACCGGAGGCGGCGATAATGCCGCTGCAGCCGGCCAGGGTGCCGGTTTCGGTATCCTCCAGCACAAAGAAGTAACGCTCCTCGCCACTGAACACGACCTCTTCGGCCATGGACGCTTCGGATGCCGCCAGAATGTCGGCCAGGCGCTCACGACTGGCCGGCAGCGCGGTCACCCCAACCGGGCTGTCCGCCGCCAGGCGTTCAATCTGTGGCAGGTCCGCAGCCCTGCCCAAGCGCAGCATCAGCATCCATCTCCCCCTGTGGTCTAGCCGACCATCCGCCGCAGCGCAGCACGCAGACGCGTCATGCCCTCGGCGATATCCTCTTGCTCGATAATCAGGCTGGGCGCCAGTCGAACCACATCCGGCCCAGCCTGCAGCACCAGCACACCCTCTTCCTGCGCCAGCGCCTGGACATCCTTCGCCCGACCCTTGAACCCGTCGCTCATCACCGCACCCAGCAGCAACCCGCTACCGCGCACCGAGGAGAACACATCAAACTCGGCGCCCATCTGCTCAAGCTCGGCGCGAATGGTCTCATGACGCTGCTGCACGCCGTCCAGCACCGCCGGGGTGTTGACGATATCCAACACCCGCTCGGCCACCGCGCAGGCCAGCGGGTTGCCGCCATAGGTGCTACCGTGGGTGCCCACTGCAAAGTGATCGGCGATCGCAGCGGTAGTCAGCATCGCCGAGATCGGAAAACCGCCACCCAGACTCTTGGCACTGGTCAGGATGTCAGGCACCACGCCGCTGTGCATATAGGCGAACAGCTTGCCAGTGCGCCCCATACCGCTTTGTACCTCATCAAACACCAGCAGCGCGTTGTGTTTGTTACACAGCGCACGTACAGCCTGCAGATATTCAGTGCTGGCCGGAATGACGCCACCTTCACCCTGAACCGGCTCCAGCACCACTGCACAGGTGTCATCCGAGATGGCAGCTTCCAGCGCGGCGATGTCCTGATACGGGACATGGCTGATACCGCCCATGGCCGGACCAAACCCTTCGGAATACTTGGGCTGACCACCGACGCTGACGGTAAACAGCGAGCGGCCATGGAAGCTGTTGGTACAGGCGATAATCTGGTGCTTCTGCGCACCACAGGTGTTGTGACCCCAGCGGCGTGCCAACTTGAATGCCGCTTCGTTTGCTTCTGCACCCGAGTTGGCAAAGAAGACACGCTCAGCAAACGTAGCCTGCACCAGTTTGTCAGCCAGGCGCAGCGCAGGCTCGTTGGTCATGATATTGGAAACATGCCACAGCTTGTGCGCCTGTTCAGTCAGCGCCTCGATCATCGCCGGGTGCGCATGCCCCAGCGCGTTGACCGCGATGCCGCCAGCCAGATCGACGTATTCTCGGTCCTGTTGATCCCACAGGCGCGACCCTGCGCCGCGTACCGGAACCATATTTACCGGCGCGTAATTGGGAACCATCACCCGATCAAAATCGGACCGACCGACCGTTGCTGACACTGTCATCTCCTTTCTATATAAGGCGCACCTGGCGTGCGCATTTACACAAGCCCGGCGTATCCGGGCTCAGTTATCTCTGGTTGCACCCTCAGCGGCCTGCTGGGCACGGCGCTGATTACGATCTTCCCGCGGGGTAACCCCAAAACAGTTGCGATAGGCGCTGGAAAAATGCGGCCCCGACGAAAACCCGCACGACAGCCCTATCTGAATAATCGACTTACTGGTCTGCAGCAGCATCTGGCGCGCCCGATTCAACCTCAGTTCAAGGTAATACTGCGACGGTACGCTGTTGAGGTACTGTTTGAAAATACGTTCCAGCTGACGTCGGGACACACAGACGTGGCGCGCGATCTCGTCCGTGGTCAGCGGCTCCTCGATGTTTGACTCCATCAGGATGACCGCCTGCGTCAACTTGGGGTGACTGCTGCCGAGCCGGTTACGCAGCGGCATGCGCTGCCGTTCGGCTCCATCACGAATGCGCTCGATGACCAGATCCTCAGCAACCAGCGCCGCAAGATCCTGGCCCTGCTCGCGCGCAACGACCGATAACAGCAGATCCGTACTGGCCTGTCCGCCGCTGCTGGAGCACAGCGCTTCGCCGCAGACAAACAGCTGGGTGACAGCCTCTACCTCAGGGAATCGTTCACGAAACTCGTCGAGCATGCGCCAGTGCACGGCGCAGCGCCCCCCTGCAAGCAGACCTGACGCCGCCAACGCCGCTACACCGGCCTCCAGGCCACCAATCAGCACACCCTCGGCCTGCCATGCCCGCAATCGCGGTGCCAGCCAGTCCGGCAGATTATCCGAAGCCGACAGGTTCTCGGCCACCAGCCAGAGATGAGCGAAGCCCGGCGTGCACTGATCTAACGGGGCGGGCTGCAACAACAAGCCGTCGCCGGCACGAACCGACTGTTCGTCCAGTGTGCAGCACTCGATCTGGTAGCAGACGTCCTCAGCCATGCGATTGGCCGAGAGCAGAACAGACAGGGCCGGCATCAGGCAACCTGGGTGGGTGCCAGGCAGCAGGGCGAAGACGACACGGCGCAACTCAGTGGCCATGATCACCCTGCTCGCACAACTGCTCGTTAAGACACGTCACCGGGCGTATCCCGTCTCACTCGGAAAAACAGCATTGTGCCACAAGGGTGCACGCTGCACACCGTAACAGCGGCGATAAATCTGCAACAAAAAAGGCGCTTCCCCTGACGGAAAGCGCCTTTTGTCAGCCTGACCGCCTTAGCGGCCAAACAGATCAGCCGCGGTAGGCTTCGAACAGGCCGGTTGCGCCCATGCCACCGCCAACACACATGGTCACGACGCCGTAGCGCTTGCCGCGACGCTGCAGCTCGCGAACCAGATGGCCGACCTGACGTGAGCCAGTCATTCCGAACGGGTGACCGATGGAGATAGAGCCACCGTTGACGTTGTATTTCTCGTTGTCGATCTTCAGGAAGTCACGCGCATACAGGCACTGGGAAGCAAAGGCTTCGTTCAGTTCCCACAGATCGATATCGTCAACAGTCAGGCCACGGGCTTTCAGCAGCTTCGGCACCGAGTAGACCGGACCGATGCCCATTTCGTCAGGCTGGCAGCCAGCGACGGTGAAACCACGGAAATACGCCAGCGGCTTCAGGCCCAGCTCCAGCGCCTTATCCAGGCTCATGACCAGCGTCATGGACGCACCGTCAGACAGCTGAGACGCGTTACCGGCAGTGACGGAACCGTCTTCGGCGAATACCGGCTTCAGGCTGTTCAGGCCTTCAATGGTGGTGTCCGGACGGTTGCAGTCGTCACCCTCGACGACGCCGTCAACGATGGTGATTTCGCCGGTGGCCTTGTCCTGAACCTGATATTTGACGGCCATCGGTACGATTTCATCGTCGAACAGACCTTCAGCCTGGGCACGGGCAGTGCGCTGCTGGCTCTGCAGCGCGTAAGCATCCTGCTGCTCACGGGTTACGTTGTAGCGGCGTGCAACGATCTCGGCAGTCTGACCCATCGGGTAGTAGATACCCGGGAAGTCTTTTTCCAGAATCGGGTTAACGAAGTGATCGGTGTTGCGGCTCTTGGCGGTCAGGGTGATGGACTCAACACCACCGGCAACGATGGCATCGGAGCAACCGGAGGCAATCTGGTTGGCAGCGATAGCAATCGCCTGCAGACCAGAGGAGCAGTAGCGGTTCAGAGTCATACCAGCGACGTCGATGCCCATCTTGGACAGTACCGCGACGTTACGGCCGATGTTATGGCCCTGGGCACCTTCGTTGGAGCCGGCACCGACGATGCAGTCGTCGATCAGCTTGGGGTCAACGCCGGTGCGCTCAAGCAGCGAGTTGACACAGTGGGCTGCCATGTCGTCCGGACGGGTCATATTGAACTTGCCACGGAAGGACTTGGCCAGACCAGTCCGTACACTGTCGACGATTACGACTTCACGCATTGCGGTAACCTCATTTCTTGCCGATGGGTTGGGACGGTCCTGCCGTCCAGAGGCGGACAAGCATAAAGGCGAAGGCGCAGAGGGTAAACACAATAGACCGGCGTGATAAAACGCCATTTAGCGGCGAACAGTCGCCAGCAGCCGATAAACATGCGCTCAGCTGCTGGCAAAAGGCATGAAATAGCGCTGCGTCAGCTGCCCTGCAGACGCTTGGCTGCCAGCTTGAACATCTCCTCGTAGATCACCTGCGGATCAGCGCGTTTCTGCTCTGCAGCCAGGCGCCCACGCTCATGCGGCAGAATCATGAACTGGTCTGCTTCGCTTTCGCGGTAGATGGTGTCAGCCACATCCGCTGCACTGATCGGCGAGTTCTGCAACAGCTTGGCCATATCGTCGCGCGCCTTGCTGTCGGGGCCGTGGTAAGACTCCAGCAGGTTGGTCTGGAAGAACGACGGACATACCACATTGACCTTGATCCCGAGCGGCTGCAGCTCCACCAACAAGCTTTCGGACAGAGCGACAACACCCGCCTTGGCAACGTTGTAGTTGCTCATGCCCGGCGTCTGAATAATCGCCGCCATTGACGCGATGTTAATGATCCGGCCGCCACCCTGCTTCATGAAGACCGGCATGAATGCCTTGCAACCCTTGACTACACCCATCAGGTTGATACAGATCTGCGAGTCCCAGTCTTCCAGCGACAAATCCCAGAACATGCCACCAGACGCGATGCCCGCGTTGTTGATCAACACATCGACGCCCTGCATCCGCTCTTCACAGCTCTGCTCCAACGCAGCCAGCTGACTGAAGTCGCGGACGTCGCAGCGCTGGGTAAACGCCCAGCCGCCGGCAGCGGTTGCCAGCCGCCGCGTTTCTTCCAAACCGGCATCATTGATATCCGCGAGCGCCAGGCGCGCACCCTCACGGGCGTAGCGCAACGCCAGTTCGCGACCAAGGCCACTACCGGCGCCAGTAATTACGACGCGCTGTCCTGTTGTTTGCATGTTTTCCCCTTATCTGTCGCCAGACCAGTGCTGATACGGCTGTTCTTGTTGTTTTGTTACGGACTGTAAGTCTGTAGCTGGCAGTCTAGCGAGCGCACTGGGGTTGCGCGGCAAATAAAAGCAATAATAAAAGTCGTGAATGGAAGGCTCTAGCCATACGCCGACCGCCCTGGCGCTCAAGCAACGGGCAGTCTATGAGTTGCTGCGGTAGTTGTGCAGGTAGCGCTGCTCTCCCATCGCCTGAATCTGTCCCTCGATCAGCGCGTCAAACGGGGCCAGCAACTGCTCACGGGCAAATCCGGGATGCAGCACGGACAACGCCTCGGCGCCCGCTTCAATCGTGGCAAGCGCGCCCGGCACAGGCACCTTGCGTATGCGGTATCGGCTCACCAGCCCGTCGACAAGTCGCACCTGTGGCAAGGCCTGCAAAACAGGATTGAGGTAAAGCAGCTTACGTGCCTTGCGCCAGGTACCGTCCAGCAGCACCAGACGACGCGGTCGGCCATCATTGGCAGGCACCAGCTCAACGGCATCAGCGCCCGGGAAAAGCAGCTCATTGCGCCAACTGGCATCACTCAGGCGAGCCACCCATTGAGGATGCTCGTCCAACGACTCGGTAATCAGTAGATGCGCGTTAACCAGCCCGCTCACCAGCAGTCGAGCCGTATTCAGCGCGTGGGAGGTTTCATCGGGATGCTGAATGACCAGCAACTGGGTATCAGGCCAGAGCCTGGGAATCAGATGGCACAGACAGTGGCTGAGCGGGCGAAAACACGCGGCACAGCGCTGGCGACGGGAGGCTTGGGGCATGCAGAACTACCGAACGTGCTACGGCAGGCCATTATGCCCCATACAGCAGATCAGAACCGCTTACTGTTTTTTCTTCTTGTGCGCATCGCGCCAGATGAACAGACCAACACCACCCAGAAAGGCGACCATCAGACCAACAGTAATTACACCAGCGATGACAGCTTCATCCACGTACATAAGGCACCTCCTGCGTTATCAACGACTGCAGGTTAAGCCTTACCAGACGCAGGGTTATTGACGCTGATCAATAGCAGGAGCCAAAGCACTCAACGGGGCTTCTTGCTCTTCTTGCGCTTTTTGCCGGCCGCTTTCGAAGGCAACGGCAGCGCACGAGTAAAGGCCGCGCGCATAGCCTCGAGACGGGCGTCATGAATATCGTGAATACGCTGGCGGCGGGCTTCAGCGAAGTCGATCACTTCAGGGGAAACAGTCTTTTCTGTCATCACACAGCCTTCACAGACGACAACGGGTGACATCAGACTAGCACCCTCTCAGACTTCAATGTCAACCAGCAACCCCTTACCGGACAGGTCCAGATCACGTTCCTGGGGCGGCTGCTCCTGGCGCGTGTGCACGCGGCGGCGCTTGCGCCGACGTTCAGGCCAATGCCCATTGTCGCGCCGGCGACGTTCAACCTGCTGCACGTCAGCCTCGTGCACAGGCTCCGACGCCGCAGCAGGCTTTACCTCCCGCGAGACCTTGACCGCATCATTCTGCGCACCCGCTGCTGGCAACCCAGGAATCAGCATGACTAACGTGACCTCGTGCCGGTTTGTCCGGATGTTCCCCTGTGAAAATCCTGACGACTACACTGATATCGACCGCAAACCCGACGCCTTTACCCTTGCACTGTGGCATGGCGCACAAAAATGAACAAATTTTAACCAGCTCGCAGCGCCACAACCCGTAAACACCGCGGTTTCGAGCAGCAAGACGATCAGGTAAGATATGCGCCCTTTTTTGCACCATCAGGAGAGCGGCATGACAGGTTTTACCCCCGGACAGCGCTGGGTCAGCGACAGCGAAGCGGAACTGGGACTGGGTACGGTACTGTCACAGGACGCCCGCCTGGTGGTCATCCTCTTTCCCGCCAGTGGCGAGACCCGTCACTATGCGCTGCGGAACGCGCCCCTGACCCGCGTCCGCTTCAGCCCCGGTGACAGCATTACCCACCACGAAGGCTGGAGCATGGTGGTCAGCGACGTGGTCGAGGAAGACGGCCTGCTCGCCTATGCCGGACTGCGCGAAGACGGCACTCCAGCCGCCTTTGCCGAAACCATGCTCGACAACTTCATTCAGTTCCGCCTGGCCAGCGACCGCCTGTTCGCCAGCCAGATCGACCCCCTGCCCTGGTTCAGCCTGCGCTTTGAAAGCCTGCGTCACTACTGCCGTATTCAGCGCTCTCCACTACTCGGCCTTGCCGGCGTCCGCACCCAGCCAATCGGCCACCAATTGCACATCGCGCGCGACGTTGCCGACCGCATGGCGCCGCGCGTCTTGCTGGCGGACGAGGTCGGTCTGGGCAAGACCATCGAAGCGGGCCTGATTCTCCATCGCCAGCTGCAGACCGGACGTATTCGCCGGGTATTGATCGTGGTCCCGGAAAACCTGCAACACCAGTGGCTGGTGGAAATGCGCCGCCGCTTTAACCTGGAGTTTGCCCTGTTCAACGCCGACCGTTGCGACGGCGCAGAAAGCAACCCGTTCGAAGAAGCCCAGCTAGCGCTGGTTGCGCTGGAATTTCTGCTGGAGAACGACAAGGCCCGCGACTACCTGGACCAGTCCGACTGGGACATGCTAATCGTCGACGAAGCGCACCACCTGGTCTGGCACGAAGAGCAGCCAAGCGAGGAGTACCTGCTAATCGAAGGTCTCGCGCGCCGCACACCTGCGGTCCTGCTGCTGACCGCAACCCCGGAGCAGCTCGGCCAGGCCAGCCACTTTGCCCGACTGCGCCTGCTTGACCCGGACCGCTTCCACAGCCTAGAAGAGTTCATCAAGGAGACCGAGCGCTACCAGCCCGTTGCCGAGGCAGTGCAGCACCTGCTGGAACAGGATCACCTGAGCACAGAAGACGTTACCGCCATCACTGGCTGGCTCGGCGACAGCGCCGCGGACCTGCTGGCGACGGCAGCCGAGGGCGGCGAACAAGCCGCAGCCGCACGCGAAAGCCTGATCCGTCAGCTGCTGGACCGCCACGGCACCGGCCGGGTCCTCTATCGCAACACCCGCGCGGCCATTTCCGGCTTTCCGGAGCGCCAGCTGCACGCCTACCCGCTGCCGTGTCCCGAGCAGTACCAGGACCTCGAAGGTCAGGCAGCGCTCTATCCCGAGCAGGCACTGCAGGCCGAAGGCGGCGAAACACCCTGGTGGCAGGCCGACCCGCGGGTGGAATGGCTGATCGACACCCTCAAGCTGCTCAAGCGCAACAAAGTGCTGGTGATCTGCGCCCACGCCGAAACCGCACTGGATCTGGAAGATGCTCTGCGCCTGCGCAGCGGCACACCTGCCACCGTCTTCCATGAAGGCATGAGTATCGTCGAGCGCGACCGTGCAGCGGCGTTCTTCGCCGATGAAGAGTTCGGCGCGCAGGTACTGATCTGTTCGGAAATCGGCAGCGAAGGTCGCAACTTCCAGTTTGCCCACCACTTGGTGATGTTCGACCTGCCAAGCCATCCGGACCTGCTCGAACAACGCATTGGCCGCCTCGACCGCATCGGCCAGCAGCACACCATTGGGCTGCACGTACCGTATCTGGAAGGCACCGCTCAGGCGCATCTGGTCGAGTGGTACGACAGCGCACTGAACGCCTTCCGTGCCACCTGCCCAACCGGCAACGCACTACAGCACAGCTTTGGCAGCGAACTGCTGCAGCACCTCGATCACCCGCAACAGGACGGCTGGAACGACCTGCTGGAACGGGCCAGTAAACGCCGCCTGGCGCTGGAAGAGGAAATGCACAACGGCCGTGACCGCCTGCTGGAGCTGCATTCACGCGGACATCAGGACGCCGAGCAGATGCTGGAGACCATTGCCAATCAGGACAGCGACTTCCAGCTGCCGATTTACATGGAGCGGCTGTTCGATGTATTTGGCGTTGACAGCGAGGACCACTCGGACAACGCACTGATCCTGCGCCCGGGTGAGCGCATGCTGGATGCCGGCTTCCCGCTCGGCAACGACGAGGGCGTCACCGTTACCTACGACCGTGACACTGCCCTGTCCCGCGAGGATATGCAGTTCCTCACCTGGGAACATCCGATGCTGCAGGGCGGCATGGATCTGGTGCTGTCCGGCAGCATGGGCAACAGCGCCGTGGGCCTGCTGAAGAACAAGGCACTGAAACCAGGCACCATGCTGCTCGAATGCATTTATGTGTGTGAGGCTGTCGCTCCCCGCGCACTGCAACTGCAACGGGTACTGCCGCCAACACCGATTCGCTGCCTGCTCGACGTCAACGGCAACAACCTGGCCAGCAAAGTCAGTTTCGACACGCTGGACTCACAGGTTGAATCGCTGCCGCGCCAGTTGGCAGTCAAGATCGCCAAGACCCAGCGCGAGCCGATTGAAGCCATCCTGAGTAAAGGTGAAGCCGCCGCTGCGGCGCAGCACCAGCAACTGGTCGACAACGCCCGCGCCCAGCTCAACAGCGAACTGCAGGAAGAAATCGAACGACTGAAGGCGCTGCAGCGGGTCAATCCGCTGGTACGCGATGAAGAGATTGCTGCGCAGGAACAGCGCCTGCGTGAAGGCGATCACCTGTTGCAACAGGCGAAGCTGCGCCTGGATGCGATCCGTGTCCTGGTCGCCGGCTGATCAGGACGGGTTCGGCACCGGGCACAACAGACCAAGAAAGCGCTGCAGTGCTTCGCGCTGGGCAATGGCGTCACGCCGGCCCAGCTCGATCAGCTCGCGGGTGTAGTCCGCCTCAAACAACAGATAACTGACCACGCTGCCACCCGACGCCCGGGTCGCCCCGCTGCCGCGCAGAAACGTTCGCAGGGTACGTGGAAGCAGCTTGCGATGCCGGGCTGCGATCACGTCCAGCGGCTCGCTCGGTGAAATAATCTGCACTTCCACCTGGCGCACTCCCTTTCCTGACTGTCTCGCCGCACTCGGCAGGTAACCCGCCAGTCGGTTCATCCGATCCAGCAACTCCACATCCGCTTCGAGATTGTCGACAAAGGTACTACTGAGCAGATGCCCACCAATCTGTGCCAGCGTCGGCGGCGCAGCCGCGCGCAACCGCGGCCCGCGACGGCCACCGGGCGGATCTGCCAGGTTATCCGACACGCCGATCACCAGTACCTTATTGGCCCCCAAATGCAGCGCAGGGCTGACCGGCGCCTGCTGACGCACCGCGCCATCGCCGAACCACTCACGGTTGAGCAGCACCGGTGGAAAAACCAGCGGAATAGCCGACGACGCCATCAGATGCTCCAGCCCCAGTCGGGTCTGAACCCCGACCCGCCGGTGCCGCGACCAGGGGGCAATCCGCTCTCGGCCCTGATAGAAATTGACCGATTGCGCCGATTGGTAGCCGAAGGCACTGACCGACACCGCGTGCAGCAGCCCGGCCTGCAGCGCTTCATCAATCTGACCAAAGTGCAAGGTGCGCTGCAGCAGCGATCGCAGCGGCGCATTATCCAGCAACGCCGTCGGGTGCTTGCTCGGGAAGCCAAACAGGTTGGCCTTGGCCCAACGCCAGGCCTGCGCCGTTACACCAGGCCAGTCGGTGCGGTAGACCTGATCGCAATGAAACTCCGACCAGACCGTATCCAGCCGTTTCACCCCCTCTGCGAAGTGACGGGTGTGGGTCGCCAGTGCCAGTGCATTGATTGCGCCGGCCGAGGTGCCACAAATCACTGGGAAGGGATTGGCTGCGCCCTCAGGCAACAAGTCGGCTATCACCGACAGCACGCCCACCTGATAGGCGGCACGGGCACCGCCACCTGACAGGATCAGCCCAGCGCAATCACGCCCGATGCGATCATTCATCAGCGCCGCCGCGCCCGACGCTTACGCCGACGCCGCTTGGCATACGGCCGACTCTGCCCTTCCGGGCGGGTCTTGAAGCGGCGATGCACCCACATGTATTGCTCCGGCTGTTCGCGTACCGCCTGCTCAATCCACTGGTTGATACGGAGTGCGTCTGCGGTCTCGCTCTCGCCAGGAAAATCGGTCAATGCCGGATGCACAGTTAGTTGGTAGCCCTGCCCGTTCGGCAGCCTGGTCTGGGTAAACGGCACGACCAGCGCTTTGCCCAAGCGAGCAAAGGTACTGGTGGCGGTGACGGTCGCCGCGTCAACCCCAAACAACGGCACGAAAACACTGGCCTTGCGGCCGTAGTCCTGATCCGGTGCGTACCAGATCGCCCGGCCACTGCGCAGCGAGCGCATCATGCTGCGCACGTCCTCACGCTCTACTGCCTTGGCATCGCGATTGTGACGCTCGCGTCCACGGCGCTGAACAAAATCAAAGGCGGCATTGCGATGCTCACGGTACATGCCGTCAATCGTCACCGCCTGCCCCAGCAGCGCAGCGCCGATTTCCAGCGTGGTGAAATGCAGCGACATCAGCACCACGCCCTTGCCGGCAGCGGCTGCCTCGGTCAAATGCTCAAGCCCCTCGATATGCGCCAGCCTGGCTAGCCGATGACGCGGCCACCACCAGGCCATGGCCATTTCAAACAAGGCAATACCGTTCGAGGCAAAGTTGTCGCGCAGCAGACGCTCGCGGGCAATCTCCGACATTTCCGGGAAGCACAGAGCCAAGTTCGTACGGGCCACCTCACGGCGGTCGGCCATCAGGTGGAACATGCCCCACCCCAGCAGACGCCCCAAACCCAGCAGCCAGCGATACGGCAGCTGTATCACCAGCCACAGCAACCCAAGCCCCAACCAGAGCAACCAGTAACGCGGGTGCAGCAGGGCAACAGAAAAACCCGGACGTTCCATCAAAAGGTCCAATCAACGAAAACCGACATTCTATGGCCTGTGCTGCCGTCATCGCCAGCCGGGTTTACTCTATCCGGGCGAAACAGCACCGGATCAGGCCGTCTGCGGCTTGCGATCAACCGGGCCCTTCTATATAAGGAAGCGCAGAACAGCCAAGCAGGCACATCGCCCTGCCAACGCGCTACCGATCATTGTGAACTGGATTGCCCATGACTGCTGACACCACCCTCGACCTGCTCGACAACGACCCGGTATTCCACCTCAAGGGTGGCATGCTGACGATGACGCTGGTCGAGCTGATCCGCCTCGCCCCGGACCAGTTTGCCCGACAGCTGGCGGAGAAGGTCGAACAGGCGCCCAACTTCTTCGTCGACACCCCGGTGGTCATCGCACTCGACAAGTTGAACGAAGCCCTCACCGACCTCACCTTGAGCCACCTGCTGAGTATCTGCCGTGACCACGGCCTGCAGCCTGTGGCGCTGCGCGGTGGCGAGGCATTTCGGGAGCTTGCCCAGAGTGCAGCCATGGTCCTGTTACCGCCGGGCCGCCAGCGTGAGCGCAGTATCGAAACAGCAGCTGTCGCACCGGAGCCCGCGCCGGAGCCAGCACCTGCCCCTGCCCCTGCCCCTGCGGTGGAAGCATCGGCCCCCGCGCCGGTCAGCGCGGGCAAGATTGTTACCGAACCGGTCCGCGGCGGCCAGCAGGTCTATGCCCGCGGCGGCGACCTGATTGTCATGGCGCCGGTCAGCGCCGGCGCCGAACTGCTCGCCGATGGTCACATCCATGTCTACGGCCCGTTACGGGGCCGCGCCCTGGCCGGAGTCAAAGGCAATCAGCAAGCCCGCATCTTCTGCCAGAGCCTGGAAGCCGAGCTGGTTTCCATCGCCGGGCAATACAAGGTGGCGGAGGATCTGCGCAAGCACCAATGGAAGGAAGCGGTACAGATCAGTCTGGACGGCGACAGCTTGAAGATAACCGGGCTTTAACAGATACTGTGCTCCCATTCGGGGGCCCTTTTTCTCTGGTCTGTGACCGAGTTCCGCCGTAGCCATTTTCCTTTTCATCGTACCGGGAACCATACGCGTCCGGTGCGTTCCACTATCCAGACAATTTCGACAGGAAGGTCATTTTGGCAAAAGTCATCGTTGTCACATCAGGCAAAGGCGGGGTGGGCAAAACAACCACCAGTGCCGCCATCGGTACCGGGCTGGCACTGCGCGGTTTCAAGACCGTTATCGTCGACTTCGACGTGGGCCTGCGCAATCTGGACCTGATCATGGGCTGTGAACGCCGCGTGGTTTACGACTTCGTCAACCTGATCAATGGCGATTCCAACCTGAATCAAACCCTGATCAGGGACAAACGCTCCGACAACCTGTTCATCCTCCCGGCGTCCCAGACCCGTGACAAGGATGCACTGACCGTTGAAGGCGTTGAGCGCGTATTGAACGAGCTGAAGGAAACCTTCGATTACATCGTTTGCGATTCCCCAGCCGGCATCGAGAAGGGTGCTCACTTGGCCATGTATTTTGCTGACGAAGCCGTCGTCGTGACCAATCCGGAAGTCTCCTCCGTGCGCGACTCCGACCGCATGCTGGGCCTGCTGTCGAGCAAATCCCGTCGCGCCGAGAACGGCGAGAAGATCAAGGAAAACCTGCTGTTGACCCGCTACAACCCCGAGCGCGTCGACAACGGCGAAATGCTCTCAGTAGCCGACGTGGAAGACATCCTGTCAATTCCGCTGCTGGGTGTCATCCCTGAGTCACAGGCTGTTCTCAAAGCGTCCAACCAGGGTATCCCGGTCATCATGGACGACAAAAGCGATGCAGGTCAGGCCTACAGCGACGCCGTAGAGCGCCTGCTGGGCAAGGATATTCCGCACCGTTTCCTCGAAGCACAGAAGAAGGGCCTACTGCAGCGCCTGTTCGGAGGGCGTTAATGAGCATTTTCGATTATTTCCGCGATCGCAAGAAGTCGACGCCCGCGTCGATCGCCAAGGAGCGCCTGCAGATCATTGTTGCCCACGAGCGAGGCCAGCGTAACCAGCCGGACTATCTGCCGCAGCTGCAGCAAGAAATCATCGATGTCATCAGCAAGTACGTTCCTATCGATCGCGAACAGGTACACGTCGCGCTGGACAATCAGGATGATTGCTCGATTCTCGAACTCAACATCACCCTGCCCGAACGCCCCTGAGCAAGTCGGCGCCGCCCATCCGGGTGGCGCCGCGGATTTCCCATGCCCCTGACCCACATCGGCATCATTCATCAGGACCCTACCTTCCTGATCGTCGACAAGCCGACTCTGCTGCTGTCCGTGCCCGGCCGTGCCGAGGACAACAAAGATTGCCTGATTACCCGTCTGCAGGAAAACGGCTACCCCGAAGCCCGCATCGTCCATCGACTGGATTGGGAAACCTCTGGTCTGCTGGTCATCGCCCGCAACCCCGACGCCCATCGCGAGCTGTCTCGCCAGTTCCATGACCGCGAGACTGAGAAGGCCTATATCGCCCTGTGCTGGGGTCAGCCCGAAGGCGACGCGGGACATATCGACCTGCCGCTGCGCTATGATCCACCGAACAAGCCACGGCATATCGTCGACCACGAGCAGGGTAAGCATGCGCAGACCTTCTGGCGTGTGCTGGAGCGCTATCAGAATTACTGCCGGGTGGAACTGACGCCGATCACCGGTCGCTCGCACCAGTTACGCGTGCACATGCTGGCAATCGGTCACCCACTGCTGGGTGACCGCCTGTATGCCGAAGGCGCTGCACTCGACGCATCCCCGCGGCTGGCCCTGCACGCCGCCCGGCTGACCATAAGTCACCCGGAAACCGGCGAGCGTATGGCGTTCGAGAGCCCCTGCCCGTTTTGACGACGGGCCCGAATTCAACCTTGCAGGAGAGCTTCATGCAGGACCAACAGCTTCAGGATCTGGCCGATTTCATTGCCCGCTCACCCACCCCTTTTCACGCTACTGCCACCCTGCGTGAGCGTCTGCTCGCAGCCGGATTTGAAGGGCTGGACGAGCGAGAGGACTGGCAACTAAAGGCCGGCGGACGCTATCTGGTCAACCGCAACGACTCTTCCCTCATCGCGTTCCAGCTGGGTGCCGACGGCGCCCTGCAAAGCCGCGGCCTGCGCCTGATCGGCGCCCATACCGACAGCCCGTGCCTGCGCGTCAAGCCGCAGCCGGAAAAAGACCAGCAAGGCCTCTGGCAGCTCGGTGTCGAGATCTACGGCGGCGCCCTGCTCGCGCCCTGGTTCGATCGCGACCTATCGCTGGCTGGCCGCGTTACCTTCCGGTGCGCCGATGGCATGCTGGACAGCCGACTGATCGACTTCAAACGCCCTGTTGCGGTAATTCCCAACCTCGCGATTCACCTCAACCGTGGAGTTAATGAAGGCCTGTCGATCAACCCGCAGACCGACATGCCACCGGTGCTGGCGCACAGCCTGGATGGTGGCCGTGATCTGCGCGCCCTGCTGGCAACTCAGCTGCAGCAGGAACATCCGGATTGCGCCGATGCAGCAGTACTCGACTACGAGCTGAGCTTCTACGATACCCAACCGCCAGCCCAGATCGGCCTGGACGGTGATTTTTTCAGCGCCGCACGGCTCGACAACCTGCTGTCCTGTCACGCGGGTTTGCAGGCGTTACTGAACAGCGATGGCCAGCAACCCTGCCTGCTGGTCTGCACTGACCACGAAGAAATTGGTTCATCTTCCTGCTGCGGCGCCGACGGCCCCTTCCTCGAAGACGTACTGCGCCGCCTCGTGCCGGACGCCGCCGAACGCATCCAACTGATCCAGCGCTCGCTACTGGTGTCAGCGGACAACGCCCACGCCGTGCACCCGAACTTTGCCATGAAGCATGACGAAAACCATGGCCCCAAGCTCAACGCCGGCCCGGTCATCAAAATCAACAGCAACCAACGCTACGCCACCAACAGCGAAACTGCTGCGTTCTTCCGCCACCTTTGCGCCAGTGCAGACGTCCCGGTCCAGGCGTTCGTCGTACGCAGTGACATGGGCTGCGGTAGCACCATCGGCCCGATCACTGCGAGCCGCCTGGGCGTACGCACCGTCGACATCGGCGCACCGACCTTTGCCATGCACTCGATCCGCGAGCTAGCTGGTAGCCGTGATCCGGGCTATCTGATTACCGTGCTGACCGCCTTCTGCAACAGCGCACAACTGATCTAAGCGCCGCCCTTGGCGGACACGCCAGGCTTTGTCCGCCCTACAACACAGCACCGGCCCGTAGGGCGGACAAAGCGCAGCGTGTCCGCGGATGCGAATGCCCGATCAGTACTCAAAGGCTTGCGCTAACCTCAGCCCCCTTCCGCGCGCAGGCCATTGGCTTGCTGCGCCCCACAGCGCAGCTCCGGCCCGCAGGGCGGACAGAGTGCAGCGTGTCCGCGAAAACCCCGTCACAACAAGTGCTGGCAGACTCCCGCGCAACACCACAAAAAAGCCCCAAGCGTCAGCAACGCCTGGGGCTTGTTGTGGCACGGAGCGCGGACAATCAGTCTTCGCGCACCAGAATCACCTTGCCAACCACCTGATCACGCGCCAGCTCTTCAAACGCCGCAGCGGCATCGGCAAAACCGAAGGTTTTTGCCACCATCGGCTTGAGCTCACCGGATGCGAACTGGGGCATCAGGCGCTGCTCCATGTCGGCCAGCAGCGTGGCCTTGAACTCGGCATCACGGGTCCGCAGGGTTGAGCCGATCAGACTGATGCGCTTGGCCAGCACCTTGGCCAGATCCAGGGTCGCGTCGCGACCGCCCATCAATCCAATGAGTACCCAGCGTGCATCCAACGCCAAGAGATCCAGGTGATCAGCAGCGTAGGTAGCACCGACCGGGTCGAGCGCGACATTGAATGGACCGAAGTCCTTCAGCGCGGCAATCCCGCCCTGACGCAGCACGCCACCCTCGGCACCCAGTTCAACACAGGCATCCAGCTTGTCCTGACTGCCGACACTGACCCAGCAAGGGTTGCCCTGCGCCTTGCACAGCTGAATTGCCGCAGTGCCCACGCCACTGGCACCGGCGTGAATCAGCACCTTCTCGCCCGGGCGCGCATTGCCCAACACAAATACATTCAACCAGGCGGTGCTGAACACCTCCGGAATGGCAGCCGCTTCGGCCCAGCCGAGGTTGTCCGGTACCGCCAGCAGATGACGCTGGTCAACCACAGCCTCTTCCGCCATACCGCCGCCGGCCAGCAACGCGCAAACGCGATCACCGATCTTCCAGCGTGAACCTTCGACAACCTCGATCACCTCACCGGCACATTCCAGCCCCAGAACCTGGGTTACGCCCGCAGGCGGCGGATACATGCCAGCCTTCTGCAACAGGTCTGCCCGGTTCAAACCGGCAGCCATGACGCGAACGCGAACTTCGCCAGATTTCAGCTCTACAGCAGGCTGGACCTGCCATGACAGCTCCCCGCCCTCAGCTTGCAATCCTCTCACGCTACCTCCATAGTTCATTCAATAGTGGCCATATGCGGGAACTCTAGGCTCCCGTCGGAACTCCAAAAGCATACTCTCTCCGGACACGATACCCCAGATGAAAGGTTTCCCTCTCCTGCGCCAGTCCTGTCTCATTGCCCTGCTGACCCTCAGCGGCACTGTGCTCTCGGCCGAGCAGAATCAAGCCCTCGACCTCGATTCACTGCAACCGACCCGCGACCAGGTCATTGCCAGTCTGAATACCGTCGAATTACTGCGACGCCATCACTACAATCGCATCCGCCTGGACGACGCCCTGTCCGCGCAGATCTACGACACGTACATCAAGCAGCTCGATCCGCAGCGCAGCCTGTTTACCCAGCAGGACATCGATGCCTTCGCCGGCAACCGCCTGCGTTTCGACGACCTGCTCAAAGCCGGCGACCTCAGCGTCGGCTTTGCCATGCACAAGCGTCAGCTGCAGCGTGTGCAGCAGCGCCTGGCCTTTACCCTGGACCTGATCGACAACAAGCTCGACACGCTCGACTTCAGCAGCGACCAGGAGATTCTGGTTGATCGCGAAGACGCGCCCTGGGCGGCTGACGAACAGGCCCTTGAGCAGCTCTGGCGCGCACAGGCCAAAGACGAAGTACTGCGCCTGAAGCTGGCCGGCAAAGACATGGCAGGGATCAAGGAGCTGCTCGGCAAGCGCTACCGCGGGCAGCAGATCCGGATCAATCAGACCCGCTCCGAGGACCTGTTCCAGAGCTATATCAACGCCATGGCTCAGGTCTACGATCCGCATACCCAATATCTCTCGCCAGAAAACGCCGAGAACTTCGACATCAATATGAGCCTGTCGCTGGAAGGCATTGGCGCGGTACTGCAGAGCGATAACGAGTACACCCGGATCGTTCGCCTGGTACCGGCCGGCCCGGCCCAACGCAGCCAGCAGCTCGCCACCAGCGACAAGATCGTCGGTGTCGCCCAAGGCGACGATGACATGGTAGACGTGGTTGGCTGGCGCCTGGATGAGGTGGTCAAGCTGATTCGCGGCCCCAAAGGCTCTCCGGTACGCCTGGAGGTCATCCCCGCCAGCAACCCGCCGGGCGACCTGACCAGCCGGATCGTGCACCTGACCCGTGAAGCTGTAAAACTGGAAGATCAAGCTGCCAAGTCTTCCATCATCAACATCAACGAGCAGGGTCACGATTACCACATCGGTGTGATTGAGGTGCCCGGTTTTTATATCGACTTCAAGGCCTATCGCCAGGGTGATCCGGAGTACCGCAGCACCACCCGTGACGTGCGCCGTCTGCTCGGCGAACTGAGCAAACAGAACGTTGACGGCATAGTGCTGGATCTGCGCAACAACGGCGGCGGGTCATTGCAGGAGGCGACCGAGCTGACCGGCCTGTTTATCGATCAGGGCCCGACCGTACAGGTGCGCGACAGTCAAGGCCAGGTTCAGCAACTGGATGATCCCGAAGCCGGTATTACCTACAACGGACCACTGGCCGTACTGGTAAACCGTCTGTCCGCCTCCGCTTCGGAGATTTTCGCTGGTGCCATGCAGGATTACGGCCGCGCGCTGGTCATCGGCGAGTCCACCTTCGGCAAAGGAACCGTGCAGTCCATCCAGCCGCTGAACCATGGCGAACTCAAGCTGACGCTGGCCAAGTTCTACCGGGTGTCGGGTCAGAGCACCCAGCACCGCGGCGTCGTGCCGGATATCAGCTATCCGTCACTGCTCGACAGCAAGGAAATCGGCGAGAGCGCCCTCCCCCATGCCATGCCCTGGGACACCATTGCGCCGGCCCGTTTCCGCGCTAGCAGCCAGCTGCAGCCATTCATCACCCAACTGCAGAAACTGCACGAAGCGCGTGCCGCAAAAGACCCGGACTTCATTTACACCCTGGCACGCATCAATCTGGACGCAGAAATCCGCGCCCAGCAGACCGTGCCGCTGAATGAAGCCAAGCGCAAGCAGCGCCAGGAAGACTACGAGTCGCGCCTGCTGACTCTGGAAAACCAGCGGCTTACCGCGCGAGGTGAAGAACCGCTGACCAGCCTGGAGAATCAGGACCCCTTGCTTGACAGCAATCACGCTGAAGACGAGAAAGATACCTCTGAGGACGATGCGTTCCTGGTTGAAACCAGTCACATCCTGCTGGACCTGCTGCAACTGGAACATCAGGTAGCTACCGTCGACTGATCCCTGCCAGCTGCCTGCCGGCGCTTGCTGGCAGGCAGTACCATGACTGTAACCCTTCTGTAATAGCCAAGTGACACACTTTCGCGGTCAGGACGAATGCCCGCGAACGCGTCTAACGCAAACCCGGGCGGCCAGGTACGGCCACTTCCATTTGCCTGGGAACCTCTATGACCGTCTCCGAACAACGTCAGGCCCTCATCTCCATCCTCAATCGAGGCGCTGTCAGCAGCCTGTTTCAGCCCATCGTTTCGATGCTGGAAGAGCGTATTGTCGGCTTTGAAGCCCTCAGTCGAGGCCCCTCCGACAGCCCCTTGCACTCGCCCGTGACCCTGTTCGCCGCAGCCCGTCACCACGGCATCCTGACCGAACTGGAAATGCTGTGTCGCGATCGCGCCGTGAGCCGATTCTGCAACCTGAACCTTCCGGGCAAGCTCTTCCTGAACGTCTCGCCGGAAAGCCTGCTGGAACATCAGCACTACCCGGGGCGCACGCTGGAAATACTGCAACGCAATGGCCTCTCCCCCGATCAGGTGGTCATCGAGCTGACCGAGCAGGCGCCCATCGAAGATCTGTCCCTACTGCAGAATGCACTGCACCACTACCGCGACATGGGCTTCTCAATCGCGCTGGACGACCTTGGTGCCGGCTACTCCAGCCTGCGCCTGTGGTCTGAGCTGCAGCCCGAGTTCGTCAAGATCGACCGCCACTTTGTCGATGGCATCCACCGCGATCCGGTAAAGCGCGAATTTGTCGCGTCCATCCTGCAGATGGCCAAAGCCTCGCGCGCCTGTGTCATTGCCGAAGGGATTGAGCAACCCGAGGAGCTGGCTGTCCTTGAGGAAATCGGCGTCGACTGGGTCCAGGGCTATCTGCTCGGACGCCCGGACGCCGACCCACGCATCGACGACATCAACCTGAGCGAGCGTTTAAGCCGGACCCAGTCGGGTGCAAGTGAGGACGCCCCCATCCACAGTCTGCTGCTGCCGATACCGGCGGTGCCGGAAAACACCAAAGTGCAGGCTGTACTGGATTGCTTTCAGCAACAACCCACGCTCAACACCCTGGCGATCATCGACGAGCAGGGCCACCCCATTGGTGCGGTGCAACGTCACGCACTCAGCCAGACCATGCTCAAACCTTTTGCCCAGGAAATCTACAACCGCAAGCCGATCCGGCAACTGATGGACCCCGACTGCCTGACCGTCGACATTAGGCAAAGCCTGCAGCGCGTCAGCCGCCTGCTGACCAGCCGCGCACGCCAGCGCCTGGAGGACGACTTCATCATCGTCGACCAAGGGCTCTACAAGGGCCTGGGGCGTGGCATTGACGTACTCCGGCAGATCACCGAGCTGAAGCTGCAGCAGGCCCGGCATGCCAACCCGCTGACCCTGCTGCCAGGCAATATTCCGATTCAGCAATGTCTGCAACGGTTACTGGAGCGCGAGGTCGACGCCCAGCTTTGCTACATTGATCTCGATAATTTCAAACCTTTCAACGACCTGTACGGATACGGCAAAGGGGACGAGATCCTGCTGGGGCTGGCGCAGCTGCTGCGAGAGCTGTGCGACCCCCGTTGCGATTTCGTCGGCCATATCGGTGGCGACGACTTCATGCTGGTCATGCGCAGTGATGACTGGCGAGAGCGCCTGCAGCGACTGGATGACCGGTTTCAGCAGCTATGCCGCACCCTCTACCGGGCCGAGCACCTGCAAAGCCAGTGCTTTACCGCACCGGATCGTGAGGGTCGCTGGCGCAGCCACGACCTGTTGAACCTGTCGATCGGCATTCTACCGCTGGTTGGCAGCCAGGCACGCCAGTTTGACCCCGCGCGCCTTGCCGAGCTGGCTTCACGGGCAAAGCACGAAGCGAAGAAACAACGCGGATTCAGCCTGGTCATCCAGACCCTGCCACCGGACAGCCAGGACAACCCGGAACGGTACCTTAACCTTTGTAGCTGAATACCGACTTTGATCTATGCTTAGGTAAGCTCAACACACAGGTAACACCGTGAGGCCGATTCTAGGCTATCTCAGTACGCTGCCATTTCTCTGGTCGACCGGAGCCCACGCTGGGCCGATCAACTGGGGCTTTTCTCCTTCCGACCCGCCACCCTACGTGGCGATGAGCGGTACTGCCCTGCAGACCAGCCTGACCCGGGACCTGGGCGAGCTTGTGGCCAGCACCACTGCACGAGCTGTAGTCTTCGTTGCCGTCCCCAACAACCGGATTGATGAAGCCTTTACCCAGGGCCGCATCGACATCATCTGCAATACCCAGCCATCCTGGCACTCCCATCCCGAGCAGCTTAGCTGGAGCGATGTGTTGTACGAGGACGCCGACGTCATCGCCACACGCAGCCTCAGCCGGTCGCCAGCCAGCCTCAGCGACCTGAAAGGGGCTATGGTCGGAGCAACCCTTGGCTACCATTACAGCGAGACACTCACAGAGGCGTTCGCAAGCGGCCAATTAACCCGCCACGACGTGCGCGACCTGAACACCCGTATAAAGATGCTGGAGCGCGGTCGACTCGACGCCACCGTCGAAATGCGCCGCCCACTCCAACACTACCTACTGACAAAGCCGGCCAACATCCAGATCAGCGACTGGGAGATAGAACGCTTCGATCTGCGCTGTGCAACCCAACGGCAACCGGACGACTCGCGCTCGCTGATCGACGCGATTCACCAACTTCTCGATCAAGGGCAGATAGCCGAGCTGATTGAGCGCTACCAGTAGTCCAGAAGGTTACCCACAGCTTCTGTGGATAAGTCTGTGAAGAAAATCAGGAAAACTCGCTCAAACGCCCGTTTACATGCGCCTGCAGACAAACCGCGCATATTTTAACCAGAGCAAAAAATTCAAATTTTTCAGCGAGTTAGCAAAAGAAAGGAAGAGCAGAAAAAAAACCAAAAGTAAACAGCGAGCGTTACCGAAGAATGTGCATAAAGGTAACAACGGAATACCCGAAGGCCTTGCCACGGGCATTCCGACGTGTTACCTGGCGCTTACTCTTCGCGGGGCTTGATACCCACCAGCTCCATGTCGAACACCAGAATGGAGTTCGGCGGAATGACCGGACTGGGGCTGCGCGGACCATAGGCCAGTTCAGCTGGAACCGTGACGGTCCACTTGTCACCAACGTGCATCAGTTGCAGCACCTCGACCCAACCCGGAATGACACCGGCCACCGGCAGCTCAGCCGGCTGGCCACGCTGAACGGAACTGTCGAAAACGGTGCCGTCGAGCAAACGCCCTTCGTAATGCACCACAACCACATCGTCAGCCTGCGGCTGCGGACCGTCCGCATCACCACTGCTGATCACTTCATATTGCAGACCGGACGAGGTCGACGTTACGCCATCTTTGGCAGCGTTCTCTTCCAGGTACTTCTTGTTGGCATCCAGCGCTTCCTGAGCCAGTGCCTCAGCACGCTCCTGGGACCGCTTTTGCAGCTCGTTGAAGGCACTGGTCAGCTCTTCATCACCGACCCGCTGCTCCTGACTGCCCAGCGCATCCTGCAGGCCTAGCGCCAGTGCCTGCGGATCAATATCGCCCAGACCATCCTGCAGCAGACTCTGACCCATGTTCAGGCCGATGCCGTAAGAAGCTTGTTGGATAGGAGTAGTGAGTTCCGGTTCGTCCTTGTTACAACCGGCCAGAGCCAGGGCCCCGACTGCAATGCTGACTGCCAGCAGATTACGCTTCATGCTTACCTCAGTAGACAAGCCCTTTATGGGCGAAAAGAAGCAGCCAGCTTAGCAGGGGTTTAAACGCCCGGCTACCGGCAGAAACGCAATTGTGAACGAGTACTGAAGCGTACTTTAGAAAGGTAAATCAGGAGTTACTGCAGGAGGGGGAAATGGCGCAGCGGACGGGACTCGAACCCGCGACCCCCGGCGTGACAGGCCGGTATTCTAACCAACTGAACTACCGCTGCGCTATTCTTCTCGAGTGGTGGGTGATGACGGGATCGAACCGCCGACCCTCTGCTTGTAAGGCAGATGCTCTCCCAGCTGAGCTAATCACCCGTTTGCTCTCGAAGTGGTGCGCATTCTAGGGAGCTTTTTCGGTTCTGGCAACACCTTTTTCAAAAAAAAATCAGGTTATTTCAATATCTTATTCGGAAGCCGCGGAAACACTGGCTGCTGGCGGTCTGCTGGGGCAATATTGGCCGTTTTCTCGGGCACCCTGCCCACGGCAATAGAAGGACAACACACATGTGGTTTCGCAATCTGCTTATCTACCGCTTCAGTCAATCCGTACCCTTCAGCGAATCCCAGCTGATCGAGGCGCTTGAGCAGAAGCCGTCCCGCCCCTGCGCCAGCCAGGAGACACATACGCTTGGCTGGACCACACCATGGGGACGTCACTCGGAGAATCGCGTCGAAGTCAGCAACGGCTATTGGCTGATCGCCATGCGCAAGGAAGAACGCATTCTTCCCGGCAGCGTGGTCAAGGAAGCACTCGCGGAAAAGGTTGAGGAAATCGAAAACCGTGACGCCCGCAAGGTCTATAAGAAAGAGCGCGACACACTCAAGGATGAGATCGTCATGTCTTTGCTGCCGCGCGCCTTTACCCGCACCCAGACCACCTTTGCCTGCATCTGCCCAACCGAGGGCTGGATCGCAGTTGACAGCTCCAGTCACAAGCGTGCCGAAGACCTGCTTAGCCTCCTACGCGAATGCACAGGTTCGCTGCCGGTACGGCCGCTCAACGTGAAGATCGCACCTGCCAGCTGCATGACCCAGTGGGTGAAGGACAATCAGGCGCCGGAGCAGCTACAGATCGGTGATGAATGCGAGTTGCGTGACACCAGCGAGGACGGCGGCGTGGTGCGCTGCAAGCGCCAGGATCTGGCCAGCGACGAGATTCAGCTGCACTTGAGCACGGGCAAGCAGGTCAGCCAGTTGGCTCTGCAGTGGCAAGAGAAGCTGAGTTTCGTGCTCGATGACAAGCTGACGCTCAAGCGCGTCAAGTTCGAGGACCTGCTGCGCGAAGAAGCAGACGAGAACGGCGGCGACGACATGCTGAGCCAGCTGGACGCCAGCTTCACCATCATGGCCAGCACCCTGAGCGAGCTACTGCCCGCCATCACCAGTGCATTGGGTGGTGAGGACATTCCGCAAGGAATCTGACTGTCTTGCAGGCATTGCCGCTCCGGCTCCGGGGCGGCAAGCCGCTCCCTGCGGGGCTCCGGCAAAACTATCCACAAATCCTGTGGATAACTATGTGGACAGCCTGCAGAAAACCCGCCTCAAGGTATATAAAACGGGGCCACCTCTTAGAATGATCATTTTTTAACCTATTTTTTTGCCTTACAAATCAATAGGTTACGATATGACGTCAGATATCAGTGACTTACAGCGGCTTTTGACGAATTGATGACAGGTTGCCCCGCCGCTGTGCACAATCGCGGGGCAAAACGCCAGAAGTCAAGGCCATTAGGTGCGCCATTTCAACGCATCAACATATCTCTCGGCAGCTGGCCAGGAGCATGGAGGAATGAATCAACTCTGATTGTCGAGCAGCCAGGCGGTTGCGTCGGCTGCCGCCGAGCTACGTGGGTAACTGGTCTGCACATAGCGCATCCGCGCCCGGGCGCGCTCTGCCTGCCCCCGCTCCTGATCCAGTACTGCTAGGTCGTACTCTGCCCTGGCCATTCCTTCCAGCACGGCTTGCACACGCGGCACCATCTCTGCCCGATAGCCGGATTGGGGATAGGTTCGAACGAAACCGGTCAGCGCGGCGTGGGCCTCACGGCCCAGATCCAGCTGCAGCTGGCTGTCGCCTGCAGCGAGTTCAAAACGTGCATATGGGATAAGGGCCGCGAGATACGCTGCGTAGTCACGCTCGTTGACGTTTTCCTGCTCACCCAAGTAGCTGTCCACTAGACGCTGAGCAATATCCAGCTCGGCGTGGGTAAGGCACTGATACGCGGCTTCCAGCAACACTGCAGGCACCTGCAGACTCCGTACCTGTTCCGCCAGCGCCGAATCACACTGCCCCATTCCCAATCGGGCGCGCACATCCGCTACCGCAGCGTCCTGCTCCTGCTGCTTAAGCTGATTGCCTGCACAGCCACCCAGACTGAGTGCCAGCAGCAGACAGCAGCCGATTCGACCTGTTCTCATCACTATCTCCGTCATTGCAATTGAGCCCGCCAGTGCACCCAGCCTTGCGGGTCTGGCCGGCCCAGCAGCTGCAGGCCCGCGGCAAGGTCGCGCTCGGCATCGGCACGGGCAAGCAGCCGGGTGTCCAGTTTCAGTGGCTTGGCTGGCTGCCACCGCGCGGTACCGGCCAACCCCAGGGGGCCGCCTGCATCGGCCAGGTTCATGACCAGCCAGCCATTATCCGCTGTCAGGTCAGCGCCGAGATTGCCAAGCGCCAGCGGATTGGGCAGCCCGCCGCCAGCATCTTGCCAGGCGATCCGCCCACTGGCCTCGGTTACCTCGCGCAAGTCAGCCAAGGTCAACCGGGGAATATCGAGCAACCAGTCTCCCTGCAGAACAAAGGGCGCCTTATTGACCTGGGCCATGCTAGCCGCACTGAGCCGGCCGCGTACCTGCTCCAGCGAAACGGTGTTGCCAGCCAGCCGCAGGATCGCCTGAACCTGACCATCACGCGGACGCCAGTCCAAGTCCAACACCAGCTCCGCTGCCAGCAACCCCGACGGCTGCCAGCGCCATTCCAGCGCGCCCTGATCAATACCCTCAACCTGCATGCGTGCAACACTGCCGTGCCATAGGGTACCGGTCAGACCATCCAGTTCGACCTTTGCCGGCAGATAGGGCTGAACCTGACGCCATACCAGTTGCGCCGGCACATTGCAGAGCAAGGTCGCCAGCAATACCAGCGTTGCCAACAACCAGAGCCGACGTCCTTTTAACCAACTCATCAACGCTGCTCCAACAAGATACGTGCAGAAACCTGCCCTGCGGCCTCGCTGCCCTCCAGGGCCAACTGGGTCACCAGCAGCCCCTGGCGCTGCTCCAACTCAGCGAGCCAGCCCATCAGTGCATCAAAACTGACATCATCCAGGATCAACCGCGCGCCCTCTCCTTCCGGTTGCACCCGGGTCAACGCCGAACGCAGTCCCGCGGCGTTGGCCGATACTTCGATCAGCGTCAGCACCGAGCCGCCGCCCCCGGGGAGGGCGGGCGCGCGCTGCTCCAGTCTTGCCCGTCGGCGCACTTCATCACTGGCCTGTTCCATCCAGACCGCTTCGGCTGACATTCGGGCAACCTCGCTGCGCAACGCGCTGCGGCCCTGTACCAGCGGCTCCCAGATGGCGACCCAGGCCAGAATCAGCACCAGTGCTAGCCCTCCCAGCAGCAGGATACGTCGTTCTCTGGGCGCGAGCCCTGACCACCAGGCGTTCATGAGTCGCTCCTTGTAATCCGCAACCGTGCCGTCACAGAGCCGCTATCGGAGTCGGCACCGAGCAGGCTTTCGCTCACGCCGCTGGTAGCGGCCAACTGGCTACGCAGTTGCTCCAGGTTGGCAAAGGTTGCAACCTTGAGTTCCACCTCCAGCTCATCACGGCTACCGCGCAGCTGTTTTACCTCAACGCCTTGCTGCTGTCCTACGGCGCTATACACCGCGTACAGCAACTGGCCTGCGCTGGGTTGAGCGCCCCCCCCAGAAGCGGAATTCAGACGCTGACGAAACTGCATCGCCGGATCCAGCATGCGCTCTCCGGGAAGCGCCTCGCTGAAGCTGCGCTCGATGCGCAGCTGCAACGCATCGCGTTGTTGCTGCAGGGCATACCGCTCCGCTGCGAGCCAGCCAATTCCCAGCACCAGCGTGGCAGCCATCGCCACCAGGGCCGGTCGCAGGACACGCCAGGGCGGTGGTGCCATGCTGACTGCGTAGGGGCCTGACAGTAAATTGAAATCCGTAACGGCAAACTGCTGCTGCAAGGTTAACGTGGCCTGACTGCGCGTTACCGATACCCCCGCAGGCAGCAGCACCTCAAGACCCGCAGCGGCCTCTCCGGCCAGCTCGACAGCGCGTTCCGCCTCATCTCGCTCCAGCAGGCGCTTGCGTAGCCAGATGGCAAGCATGCTCTGCTCAAGCAATACGGCTTCAGCCGCACTGTCGGTAACCAGCCAGCGAGCATCCTGCGGCCAGGGGGATGCCTGCACTCGCACGCCCGCAGCAGGCACCGCGTCGGCTGGAACGGCAGTGACCGGCAGCAGCGCCTCCAGCCGCAAGCCGGCAGCGGAAAAATACTCCAGCCACTGCTCCAGTAGGCGCCGTTCGACCACCGCAGCACTGATCCGTGAGTCGCTACGACGCGGCCCCATAACAATGTGCAGCTCATCAACGTCCTGACTCAACTGCTCTTCCAGGGCGAACGGCAGCGCCGCCTTGAGCGCTGCGGTCCGCTGTCCGGGCAAGGAGGCACGCAACAGATTGACTCCGTCGGCGAGCAACGCCTTGACCCGTGCACCCGGGTAGCGCCCCTGAAGCACCGAGAGCGGATCACACCCCTGATCCTGAACCTGTCCATCCCGCTCCAAACGCCACCAGTGCAGCGGCTGGTCGGGGTTGCTCAACAGCACTATCAGCATGCCTTGCTTCCTGTCTTCATTACGGCTCGCACGCCGTCTGTTCCCGCAGCACTACCCTGCCATTAGGGGCATCAAGCAGTGTGCATTGATAAAAATTGCGCTCACCAAAATGCGCGACGATCTGTAGCCGCATGAACCAAGGCGCATCATTGCCCGGCGCCGTGCGGCCACTGAAAACGGCTTTGATCAGATCATTACTGCGTTCCACGTCAATCGGACTCTGATCAGACGGATACGCCGTGACATAAGGTGCCAGCGCCTGCCAGGCTTCTGCGCTCATGCCACTGACCGATGCCAGCTCGGACGCAACCAGCATGGTGCGATTGGCCGATAGCCGTGGCGGCTGCTGCAAGCGATACACCGGGTCGTCGGTTTCCGGGTTCATCCAGTCGGTAACCGCCAGTGCCAGCTGACTGCCAGCTGGCATGGCCACACCTGAGTCTTGCGCCACGCGGTCGACCAAACGGGCGAACTCCGCTTGCTGTTGTTCGTCTCCAGAGGCCAGCGCGTTAAGGTTGAACCGGCAACGCATGTTGTCCAGCGTCGCCTGCAACTGCACCTGATCGACCTCAAATGGCAATACCGGAGACAGGCAGGTGTCCCACAGCAACTCGTCAGCGCTGTCGACTTGTTCAAGCACCTGCAACACCATCTTCTCGGCCCCAAGTGCGATCTCACGCGACAGGTCGCGTTCAAACACCGCGCTGCTGCGGCGAATGTCCGCCTGCCCGCGCATCGCCATGCCGACCGCCGCCGTGACCGCCAGCGCAACGATCAGCAGCGCGGTAATCAGCGCAACCCCCTGCTGCCGACGCTTCATTGCCCCACCGCAATCAGTCGACGGATCAGGCCAAGGCGCGGCAGATCCAGCTGTATTTCAACCGCTAGCGGCAGTTGGGTGGATTCCGGGTCAAGATCCGCCGGCGGCCAGCTGTCGACCCGCTCCAGTCCGCTTGCCCCGCGCACGATAAAGTGAAATCCACTGTCCACACCGAGGCGTTCGTCCTCGCCCACCAGTTCAGCGAACGGCTGCAGGCGCAAGCTGTCGGCATCCGCCACATCAACGCCTGGCCACAGCTCCCGCTCCAGACCACGCTCGGTCAGCCGCCAGGCGGTGCGGCGCAAACGCTGCTCACCGCCTGCCCCGGCCCGCACAATTTCCAGTAACGGCTGATCACTGTTAGCCTGCAGCCGCAGCGGCGGCAACCGGTCACCAAATTCGTCGCGCACGCGGATATCCACCAACTGCGCGAGATCACGTTCCAGCACACTCAGGCTAACCTGCAGATCCGCCAGTTCGCTCGCGTGTTCCCGGCTGACTTCGTTGGTCTCCAGCACCGCCCGCAGGCCCTGATAGGCGACCACACTCATCACCGCAAAGAGCAGCATGGCCACCAGCAGCTCCAGCAGGGTAAAACCGCACTGCCCGTTGCGCACCGTCATGGCAGCACAAACCCGCTAACCATCGCGCGCTGGTCACTTTCATCACCGGGCAGCAACCAAAGGCGAATATCAACCCGCTTGACCGAGGGCAGCGGAAACGGCGACTTGGCGCTGTAATCGCTGATCTGGGTACGATAGCCGAAGCGGTAGGGCCCCATGTTGGTCTCGCCCTTCAGCTCGCCGTCGGTGGCCGGACGCATGCCCGATTCGTACTCAGCCAGCAGATTGCTGCCAGCCCAGTGCGCCAGGGTGCGCTCCTGCAGATAGCCGGTATTGCGGGCGTGATCGCTGCCCGCCTTGACTAGCGCCCCGAGGGCGACTGCAAGCACGGTCAGCGCCACCAGCACTTCCAGCAGGGTAAAACCACGGCTGCTACGGACGCTCACTGAACACCTCGATATGGCCGGTCAACTCAACCTGAATAAAGCGCTCCAGGTTATGCTCGCGTGCCCGCAGGACAATCAGGCCCGGCGTCATCTCGCCGGTGTTGCTCAGCCGCAGCTGGGGTGTCCATACCCTGCTGGAGGACAGGCTACGCGGCTGATCAGCAGCTTCGAAGTCCAGCTCGATCAAGCCCTCGGTCACAACATGCGGCCCCAGCTGCGCGTCGTTCACCGGCTGCCACTCACGAGTGGCGTCATCAAGCAGGACCAGATCCAGCATGCTGTAGCTGTCACGCCGAATTCCCAGCGCCCGCTCGCTGCCGCCACTGATCAGCAACTCGTCACGGGCCAGCTTGAGCACCGTAGCCAGCCGATCAGCCTCGCGACGCAGCTCGCGCTCCGCCCCGTCACCCAGCGACAGCGTCGCCAGACCCGCCATCACCCCGATCAGCACCAATACGATCAGCACTTCAAACAGGGTAAAGCCGGTCTGCAGCCTGTGCGCAGAGTGGTGGTCGGAACGCATGCTCATCAACGCTCGCCGTTCTGTTCCAGATTCCAGTTGCCAATATCGGTAGCGCTGTCAGTGCCACCGCTGCGGCCGTCGGAGCCAAAGCTGTAGAGATCAAACAGGCGACCATCGCGCCCCGGTGTCTGATACTGGTAGTCGTTGCCCCACGGGTCTTGCTGCAGGCGGTCCAGGTAGCCACCCTTGCGCCAGTTACGTGGCGCATTCTGACCAGTAGGCTCCTGCACCAGTGCACGCAGGCCCTGTTCAGTGGTCGGGTAGCTGAAGTTGTCCAGTCGATACAGATTCAACGCGCTCTCGATAGCACGAATGTCGCTCTGCACCTTGGTGATCCGTGCCTGGTCCGGCCGGTCCATGACCCGCGGCACCACCACCGCCGCCAGAATCCCGAGGATGACTACCACAACCATCACTTCAATCAGGGTAAAACCGCGCTGCGCAGCACGGCGTACGTGGTTATTGCTCATCATCAATTCACCAGTTGGTTGAGTTCAAAGATTGGCAGCAGAATCGCCAGTACGATCACCAGCACTACCGCGCCCATGGTCAGAATCAGCAGCGGCTCGAAAACACCCATCACCATGGCGATACGCGCCTCTAGCTCGCGTTCCTGGGTTTCCGCCGCCCGCTCCAGCATGTCATCGAGGGTGCCGCTGCTTTCACCGCTCTTGATCAGACTGAGGGTCATCGCCGGGAAATAGCCGCTACGCTCCAGCGCCAGGCCTACCCCGGCCCCCTCACGCACACGCTGGGCGGCCTCGCTGACCGCCTCGCGCATTGGCAGGTTGGTGATAACACTCGCACTCATGTTCAATGCATCCAGCAGCGGTACACCACTGGCGGCAAGGATATTCAGGGTCCGCGCAAAACGGGCAGTGTTGAGACCGCGGGTCAAGCGACCGATCAGCGGCAGCCGCAGCAGCAGATCGTGCCAGCGCCGCTGGTAGGCAGGCCGCTGCAACAGGGTGCGCAGGCCATAACCTAGCCCCCCCAGTACCAGCAGCATCAATAGCCCCCAGTCGCGCAGGGTATCGCTGACCGCAATCAGCATACGGGTCAGCAGCGGCAACTGCTGATTCATGCCGTCAAACACCTTGACCACTTCAGGCACCACGTAGGTCAGCAGCGCGACGGTCACCAGCAACGCTACACAGGTGAGGATGGCCGGGTAGAACATCGCCAGCTGGATCTTCTGGCGCATGGCGTTCTGCGCCTCAACGTTATCAGCCAGCCGTTCCAGCACCAGATCCAACCGCCCCGCCTGCTCGCCAGCGGCGATGGTGGTGCGGTAGATGACCGGAAAGACCGAGGGGAACTCGCCCAGTGCGTGCGCCAGCGGCAGGCCCTCCATGACCCGCGTGCGCACTGCCGTCAGCGCCGAGCGCACTTTGGGCGACTCGCTTTGGCGGGCCACCGTGGCCAGTACTTCTTCGATCGGCAGGCCAGCACGCGCCAGGGTTGCCATCTGCCGGGTCGCGAGGGACAGTTCCAGCGGCTTGATCCGCTGCTGCAGCACGGGCATGCGCAGCACCGCTGCGCGCTCAGCCACCTGGCTGACCGTCATCGGCGTCAACCCCTGCTCACGCAGCCGACCACGCACCTGACGGGGAGAGTCGCCCTCCTCTACGCCCTTGCGGGTCCGGCCGCTGGCGTCCAGCGCAGTGTATTCAAAGGCAGGCACGCTCAGTCCTCCCGGGTAACGCGCAGGACTTCTTCCAGCGTAGTGTCACCTGCCAGCACCCGGCGCACCCCATCCTGCCGAATCCCCGGCTGCGCCAGTCGGGCGTGCCGTACCATGGCCTGCTCACTGGCGCCATCATGGATCATGCCGCGCAGGGTGTCGTCGATCTCGATCAGCTCATAGATGCCGGTACGCCCGCGATAGCCACTGCCATTGCAGGCGGCGCAACCGGCCGCACGATACAGCGTCGGTGGCGTCTGTTCGTCCAGCCCCAGCAAACGACATTCACTGCTGCTGGCCTGATGCGGCTCGCGGCAGTCCGGACACAAGGTGCGCACCAGCCGCTGGGCCAACACGCCGTTCAGGGTCGACGACAGCAGAAACGGCTCAATACCCATGTCGCGCAGACGGGTAATGGCACCGATGGCGGTGTTGGTGTGCAGGGTGGAAAACACCAGGTGACCGGTCAGACTGGCCTGAATGGCGATCTGCACCGTGTCGATATCACGAATCTCACCGACCATCACCACATCAGGGTCCTGACGCAGAATTGCACGCAGACCGCGGGCAAAGGTCATGTCGACCTTGTTGTTGATCTGGGTCTGACCAATGCCGTCGAGGTAATACTCGATAGGATCTTCGACGGTGAGGATATTGCGGCTGCGGTCGTTCAGCCGCATCAGCGCCGAATACAGCGTGGTGGTCTTGCCCGAGCCAGTCGGCCCGGTTACCAGCACGATGCCGTGCGGGCGGCTGATTACCCGTTCCATCGCCGCGTAATGTTCTGGGCACATACCGAGCTGACGCAGCTCCAGGCGCCCGGCCTGTTTGTCGAGCAGACGCAGCACCACCCGTTCGCCATGACCGGAAGGCAGGGTCGAAACCCGCACATCCACCGCCCGCCCCACCAGCCGCAGGCCGATCCGACCGTCCTGTGGCAGACGCTTCTCGGCGATGTCCAGTTTGGCCATGACCTTGATCCGTGACACGATCACCGGCGCCAGAGCGCGCGGTGGTTCAAGCACTTCGCGCAATACACCGTCGACCCGCAAACGGATGGACAGGCGATTTTCAAACGGTTCGATATGAATGTCCGAGGCGTTTTCCTTCACCGCCTCGGACAGCAGCGCGTTGATCAATCGGATGATCGGCGCTTCATCCTGCGATTCGAGCAAGTCTTCTGGCTCAGCCAGCGACTGGGCGACCGAGAGCAGGTCAGCGTCCTCACCCAGTCCTTCGACAAACTGCATGGCATCATTGGCCGAGCGTTCGTAGCGATCACGAAGCCGCGCGGCGAAGGCATCGTCGTCCAACTCGATCGGCAACAACGGACAACCGTGCCGCCGACGCAGCTCCAGCAGCCCCTGCGGATCACAGTCGGCCCGCACGAACACCTCCAGTTGGCCGTCATCACGCATCGCCCCCGTCAACACACCCACCCGGCGGGAATAGCGATAACCGGTTTCAGCGGCTGGCGCGGCGACACTGCTGCTTTCCTGCTCGCTCATCGCCTACTCCTGCGCTGCGCTGGGTGGCGCACTGATTGCCGTCGGTACGGCGGTGCCCTGCAGTGCGTTTTCAAACGGCGGCGGCAGCGCCAGCAGGTAGTTCCAATCGGGCAGAACCGGGACTCCTTCGCCGACATCCAGCCGGCCACGGCGGCTCTGCTCGGCAACCTGGCGGTCGCGAATATAGCTGTACTTGGCGTGGGTCAGGCTCTCGGCAACCGCCGAATCACGCACGATCACCGGGCGCAGGAAGACCATCAGATTGCGCTTCTGCAACGAGGCGGTGTCATAACGGAACAGTCGGCCAAGACCGGGCACATCGCCAAGAAACGGTACTTTGTCCGACGTTTCTATCATCTGGTCGTCAATCAGCCCGCCCAGCACAATCATCTGGTTGTCATCAACCATGACGTGCGTGGTCAGGCTGCGCTTGTTGGTGATGATATCAGCCGCACCGCTGACGCCTGGCGCGATCTGTGAGACTTCCTGGGCAATCTCCAAACGCACCGCATTGCCCTCGTTTATCTGCGGGCGAATTTTCAGGGTGATACCCACGTCTTCACGCTGGATGGTGTCAAAGGCCTGCCCCGAATCCTCCACCGAGCGGCCGACAATAAAGGGCACGTTCTGACCGACCACGATCTCGGCTTCCTCGTTGTCGAGGGTCAGCAGACTCGGAGTAGACAGGATGTTGCTGGCGGTGTCGCCCTGCAGCGCGTTGACCAGCAAAGCGATCTGGGCACTGCCGATAGAGCCAATCCCACCGAGACTCAGACCACTGCCAAGCGAGGGAGGAGTGCTGACGTCGCCGTCAAGAAACGCGTTTACCCCTGCAGCGAGGTCAACGATACCGTTACCGTTGCGGTTGAAGTTGATTATGCCGACGCCAGAATCTTCACTACCAAAGCCCCACTGGACACCCAGCTCCTTGGCGCGGTCGTAGGACACTTCAGCAATGACCGCTTCCACCAACACCTGCGCGCGGCGAATGTCGAGCTGACGGATGATGGAAGACAGTTCGCGAGACAGCTCCGCAGGCCCGTATATGACGACGGAGTTGGTGCTCTCATGAGCCTCGATGCGAACGCGATTCTGTTCTGCAGTGTTGCTGGTAGATGCAGCGCCCGAGTTGGTTGACGTCGTGCCGGTACTGTTGCGCTCACGCCCCTCGGCGATTCCCCGCAACACTTCTGCCACTTCCTCGGCCTTGGCATAACGCAGGTAATGCACTTGCGTGTTGCCCTGATCGCCCTCGACATCCAGCCTGCGCACCACGGAGCGCAGGCTGGCCCGTGCCTCCGGATCACCACGCAGAATGACCGAGTTGGTGCGTTCATCGGCGATCAGCTTCGGCCCCCGGGCAAACTCTTCCGCGGGCGCGTTGCTATCCAGTCCCTGAACAATGCGTACCACATCCAACGCCGACGCATGCTGCAGGGGAAGCACTTCAAAATCCTCGGTCGACTCGCGATCCATGCGCGCAATCAGCGCCTGGATACGTCGCACGTTAGCTGCCGTATCGGCAATCACCAGGCTGTTGGACGCGGCAGCGGCAGCAAGGTGGCCCCCCTTGGGTACCAGCGGCCGCAGGATTCGCACCAGTTGTGCCGCGTCCATGTTGTTGACGGTGATGACTTCAGTAATGTACTCGTCGCCGGGCGTATCCCCACTCAGACCCGCAACCTCGTTTTCCTTGGCCTGCACTTCCGGCACGATGCGAACCATGCCGTCACTGCCCCGCACAGCCGCAAAGCCCTGTGACTTCAACACGCCCAAAAACAGATCGTACAGTTCATCACGACGGATCGGCTGCCCCGAGACGACGTTAACCTGCCCGCGTACGCGAGGGTCAACAATAAAGTTGATTCCAGTCTCCTGGCTAACAATCTCAATCAGGCCGTTGATATCTGCATCACGCAAATTCAGCACCAGATCTTCGTCTTCAGCTGCTGCACCCGCAGTTGTCTGCGCCTGCACCGAGCCACTCACTACCCCCAGACTCAACGCCAGCGCCAGCGCCAGCCGTTGTTTGCGAAACTGCATCGACATCAGCATCAATCCATCGTTATCGTAATGTTCATGGGTTGTCCGTCGCGTTCGAGCGACACCGACACCGAACTGGCGCCGGACAACTCGCGCAGGATCTCGCGGTAGTCCTCTATCTGGGAAACCGGGGTTCCATCCACGTCGGTAATCACGTCACCGGCCTGCAGGCCAGCTGCTTCAAATTCACGCGCGTTGCGCGCGGGCGACACTTCAATCCCGTACAAAGCGCCGTCCACCATCACCGGGTTAGCACTGATGACTTCGGCAAAACGCTGGGGATCACTCAGCCAGGCCTCCCGATCGATACGCGCCAGGCCACCGTCTGGCGCCAGCGTCTGACTGGAGTCACTGCCGGGCAGCGCAACGGCACGGCTGCTGCGGGCCGGGTGCCCGGAGCTGGTAAGTTCGTTGCGTTTGAGTCGCAGGGTCTCGAGCTGGCCATCGCGCATCAGCATCACCCGGTCAGCGAGTACCTGTTCCAGCCGCACCTGCCCCGGCAGCGTAGCACCAACGCGATACAGCTTCTCTGGCTGGCCCTGGGTAACCAGAATGGCGGCACTGCGTGCGGGATCGGGGTCAGACAACACGCCCTTCAGCGTCCAACTGAGTTTGGTATCGGGCGCGTCAACGGCAACGGGCGCCTTATCGGCACGACCATAGGGGGACAACAGCGCCAGCTCGCGAAAACCGGGCTGGGCAACGCCGTGCTCTGTTGCAGTTGATGAGTAGGTAAGCACAGGGGGCGCCGGCAGCACACTCTGCGGCTCCAGCAGTATCCATACCAGATGCCCGGTGATCCAGGCTGAAAGCAAAACAAACAGGCTGCAAACCAGTGTGACTAGGTTCTCCAGCGATAAACGGGCAACCAGTGGCATGCTCTCTCCATGGCAAAGAATCCCGAGTGTGATCGGGCGCAGGGCAGTTGGGGATAAGGTACTGACCTTTCTTTGCAAAATTATTGTTATAAGCCTGCAATATGACTGCGAGGCCGTCCCGATTGTCACGATTATGTAATCGCTCGGCAACCCCCCTGAACTGGTTATTCCAGACAGGCCTGACCAGATCACCGACGCTATCGGCTCCATCCCTGCCACCAAATCACCCATTTGGGCTAACCCAACACCAGCAAATCCAATGAACTCACCCGAATGGGTGATGCCTCTGTTACAGCAATCCAGACCACTGATGCCTTCCTATCCATGCTCGCGAGAACGTCTCAAAACAAGACAGTGAGTACTTGCCCTTTGCCAGCACTGATTCTTAACTGATAGCCGCAAGACTCAACCAACAACAACAGCTTGCGTATGGAGAATAAAAATAATGAACGCGTTTAGAAAATCGGCGCTAACGGCAACGGTGGTCGGTACCCTTGCCCTGACCGGCTGTCTGAGCGGCGGCGGTGGGGGCAACGATGAAAAAGAAGAAGTGCTGCGCCAACAGCAAGTGCGGATCAACAACAATTTCTTCGTTGTAGACGAGGGCCAACTTCCATTCGGTGCCTTGGCTGATGTGCCCCTCTACAACAACACCAGTCGCTGGAGCGGCGTTCTAGACGGAGCAGGCTATCGTATTGAGGTACCAGAGAACTGGAACGGCCATCTGGTGATGTATGCGCATGGTTACAGAGGCACAGGAAGCACACTGACTGTAGATAACCCACCAATGCGCAAATACCTGCTCGACAATGGTTTTGCCTGGGCGGCTTCCAGCTACAGCACCAACTATTACGATGTACGCGCCGGCGTCGAAGATACCAACGCGTTGGCACTCGCCTTCAACGCCATTGCCGAAGAGAACGGCCGCACATTGCCTGCGCCAAGCAAGTACTACATCACCGGCTTTTCCCTTGGCGGCCACGTAACCGCCGCCGCCATTGAGCAGGAAACCAAGGACACCGCCAACAACGTGGTCGACTATGTTGGCGCAGCTCCGTTTTGCGGCGTGGTTGGAGATGCCGAGCTGTTCAACTACTTCGCCGGCTATACCATCGCTTTATCAGCCTTTGCAGGCATCCCGGTAGAGACGTTCCCTCTGTCAGAGACTGAAGCGGCTGAGCGACTTGCAGCAGCACGCAGCACCCTATGGACGGACTTCGCCAACGATCAAAGCGCCGATGGGCTGACTGCGCAGGGGCAGTTGCTATTCCAGACACTGAAGAACCTTAGCGGTGGAGAACGTCCCATATACCGCGAAGCGTTTGAAGAATTCCAGCTGCTACTGCAAAGCTTTGCCGGGTCAGACGGCACGGTAGATGGCATTCTGCTGGACAATATCGTCGATACGACAGGGCTAACCTATCGTTTTGAGACCGAGCTTGGCGAACCGCTAAGCAACGACGAAATCAACTTCAACAGCGCAATTGCCCAAGCGGAAGCAGACCCTGAGGCCAACGGTCCTAGAGACGACGGTTTGCGCTGGGTTCCCAGAATCAATGGAGAATTCGATATACCGGTCGTCAGTGCTCACACAACCGGCGATCTGTTTGTGCCGTTCTTGATGGAGCAGGTTTACCGCGAACGAACAATCGCGAGCGGTAACGACGAATGGCTCGTGCAAAGGGCTATCCGCTCGCCCGGCCATTGCCAGTTCACGCTGGACGAAATCGATGCCACCTTCGACGCCATGATCCAATGGGAACAACAAAACATTGTGCCCACCGGGGAAAACGACGACATTCTGGATCCAGAAAAAGTCGCCGATCCAGCTTTCGGCTGCACCTATACGATTGACGGCCCAGTGTCCGGATCAGATCCCTTTATTCGTTTCGATCTGCCGCCTTGCAACCCAACCTAAACAACGATACCAACCCGCCGCCGGGGCTCAGCCCTGGCGGCGCTCTTCATCTACCGCCAATCGCCGGACAAACTGTTTGACGTTGGTTTGAGCCCGCAGTTCGCGTACGTTTTCAGCCAACTCCTTGACCTCATCGGCTGGCAGACTGCCGTCCAGCTCGCGCTGCACATCACTCCAAAGGCCACGCACCTTACCGGTTGCGCGACCCGCCATGCGCACCAGCGAAGGCAGGCGTTCGGGGCCGAGCACGATCAGCGCCACCACCCCGACCACCAGCCATTCCGTCATGCCGTTACCGAACATGCGGCACCCGCCCTCAAGCGCGCGAGCGCGTTTCGCTGCGCCCGGCAACCTGCTCCTGGGAATCCATGGTCAGTGCATCACGGGCCTCGTCCGTGTCCCGCACAGCCTTGCGAAAGCCGCTCAACGCGCCACCCAGATCGCTGCCAATGTTGCGCAGACGTTTGGTGCCGAACAGCAGCATGACAATAACCAGCACGATCAGCAGTGAGCCGATACTGATTCCACCTACACCCATGATGATTTCTCCGTAAAAGCAGGGGTCAGCTGCTGCCAACCCCGAAATGACGTACCGTTTTTCTGTCCAGGCAGCGCCAGCGGCCCCGCCTGGATAGCCTCTTGGCTACCAACAGCGTTTAGCTACCAACCACGCCGCCATCGTTTTTCCACACCACGACCGTGGCCGAGCGCGGCGGACGGGTTGTCGGCGTGAAGTCCGGCCAGTTGCTGGTGTAGTCTCTGGTAGCAAAGTCGGCGGGGCTGGTGCCTTCACCCGGGTGCTGAACGTTGATAAACAACGTCTTCTGGTCCGGGGTCATGGTGATGCCGGTGATTTCCTGATCGATTGGGCCAACCAGGAAGCGTTTGAGATCACCCGTCGTCGGATCGGCAACCAGCATGGCGCAGTTGCCAAAGGGGTCGCGATAGCCGCTATCCATCTGAATCCAGACACGGCTGTCCGGGTCAATCCACAGACCATCCGGCGAGCTGAGGATATTGTCGGCGGTCAGCATGTCGCCGTTCGGGTCATAGCCGATATTGGTGTCAACGCCGCTATCGCCGCTGTCACCGCCAAACAGGAAGATGTCCCAGCTGAAGGTGGTTGCAGCCTGCTCACCACCGTCTTCCTTCCAGCGAATGATATGGCCGTGGCGGTTGGCGACCCGCGGGTTGGCTTCGTTGACGTTGCCAGCGTTGCGGTTGGTGTTGTTGGTCAGGGTGAAGTAGACATCGCCGTTGGCCGGATCCACTGAGCCCCATTCCGGGCGGTCCATCGGGGTAGCGCCCATGAAATCGGCAGCCAGGCGCGTGTTGACCAGCACGTCGGCCTGACTGGTAAAGCCGTTGGTTTCGTCCAGCCCGTTCTGGCCGTAGACCAGCGGCAACCACTCACCGGTGCCGTCATCGTTGAACTTGGCGACATACAGAGTGCCTTCATCCAACATGCTGCCATTGGCGGTCGCCGCGTTGTAGTTTGCCGCAGTGACGAACTTGTAGATGTACTCGAAGCGGGAATCGTCGCCCGAGTAACACACGACCGGCTTGCCCTCTTCAGCCGGAGCAAAGACCACCCCTTCATGACCAAAACGGCCCATGGCAGTGCGCTTCTTCGGGTTGCTGGTCGGATCGAACGGATCGATTTCGACCATCCAGCCGAAGCACACCGGCTCATTGCGGTAGTCCTGGGTGGCGTCGGCGCCCTTGATGCTGGCATCAAAACGGATGAACTCATCGGCACCGTTGTCAGCCAGTTCCCAGGCCCAACGACCACTGCCGGAGGACACGCCGTAACGCGAATGCTCGCGCGGGTTGTCACCCTTGTTGGTGAAGTAACCGGCCCAGTTTTCCTCGGCCGCCATATAGGTACCCCAGGGCGTGTAGCCGTTACCACAATTGTTCAGGGTACCGCGGGTCATGGTGCCGTTGGGACTATAGAGCGTTTTGACGAAATCGCTGCCGCGAACCGGGCCCTGGATTTCCATTGGTGTCAGAGCGGTGATACGGCGGTTCATGCTGTCCGGCTGGACACTCCACTCGTTGTTCACGCCCTTGACGATGCGCACGACGGAAACACCGTGAGCGTTCATTTCCTTCAGCACTTCATCGGCCGGGCGCTGACCGCCAACCAGCGGCGCGGTCGCTCCGCTAGACAGGGCCACGCCTTGGGCAGACGCGTGCATCAGACGCGGTTCAACATACTCGTGGTTCAGTACCAGCAGACCATCTTCCGAGCTGCCGTTAATTGGGTAGAAGTGCATGCCATCGTGGTGCGAACCGATCTGCTCGGCCTGATCCGCACCGGTGCTGTTGACCGAGAACGACGGGAAGCTACCCAGAATCGGCGTGCCCCAAGGAATGATGACCTGATAACTGTAGCCTTCCGGAACGACAATCTGATCTGCGCTGCTGACGCCAACAGCACTGAAACCCAGCAGATCAGCCGGTGCCGGGCTGCCGTTATCATCGCTGCTGGAACTGCTCTTGCAACCAGCCAGACCCAGGCCAAAGAAGCCCAGCGCAGCGGCGCCGGCACTACCCTTGAGTACCTGACGACGGGCAAGACGGGCTTCCAGGATGCTGGAAAACAGCGGGTTCATCTTGCGGGTGCTGAGCGGCTCATCACCCTCACCGTGGTCGATATAAACCAGCTGGTCGCGTTGTTCGATGGACATCGGTTCCTTCCTCTCAGGTTTGGTTTGATTGAAAACCCAAACAGGATGGCGACCGAACGTGACAGATCAGGCAATGAACGATGAACTTTCAGCGGCGTTCCGACGACACAGCCGAGTCCCTTTGATGACAATGCAACGCTGCCGAAACAATTGTTACAGCATGGTTACTGGCCGTTCTCTGCAACTGCGCGCTCAGTCTAGTCGTTACTACTGAGCAGTGTGCCGAGAGCAGCCCGCAACTTGCCTGCCTTCAGCGGCTTGTTGAGCACCATGATATCCAGCTCACGCGCCACCTGACGACAGGCCCCACCGCGATCGGCCGTGATCATGATCGCCGGCAGTTCGCTGGCGAAGCGGGCACGCAGCGCCGTCACCGCCTCACCACCGGTGCGCCCGCCATCAAGGTGAAAATCCACCAGCAGCGCGTCCGGCGGCTGTTCACCAAGCACCGCCTGAGCCTGCTCCAGGTCGACCGCAGTGAGCACCTCGGCGCCCCACTGCTCCAACAGCCCGCGCATGCTCTGCAGAATGATCTGCTCATTATCCAGCACCAGCATCCGCCGTCCTTGCAGCGGCACCTCAATAGAACTAAGGAGTTGGCTGGCTGGGGCATCGCTGCGATGCGGGCCTGCGACGGCCAGCGGAATACTGACCGCAAACATCGAGCCCCGCCCCAGGCGCGACTGCACCTCGATGCGGGCATTCAGCAGCCGGGCGATGCGATCAACAATCGCTAACCCGAGCCCAACGCCGCGGCGCTGGTCGGCACGATCCACGTCCAGCTGATTGAACTCCTGGAAAATGCGCTTGAAGTCGCCGCGGGCGATACCGCGGCCTGTATCCCAGACCTGGATACACAGCTCACTGCCGCGAACCCGGCAGCCAACCAGCACGCCGCCACGGTCCGTGTAGCGAATCGCGTTGCTGATGAAATTGCGCAGGATGCGACTGAGCAGACGGTAGTCGGTACGCACCACCTGATCACCAAAGCGGCCTCGCAGGCCAACCCCGGCGGCTTCGGCCACGCTGCCGAACTCACTGAGCAGGGGCTCCAGAATGTCGGCCACCGCGCAGTCGCCACAATCGGGCTGCAGATTCGGCTGGTCCAGCCGCGAGATGTCCAGCAAATCGCTGAGCATATCCTCGGCACTTTCCAATGCCGTGTGCGAGCGCTCGACCAGCAGACCCGCGCCCTCCTCCAAGGGAGTTTCGCGCAGCGTGGAGATCAGCAGCCGCGCAGCATTAAGCGGTTGCAGCAGGTCGTGACTGGCTGCGGCCAGATAACGGCCCTTGCTGCGATTGGCCTGCTCGGCAGCATCCCGCGCCTTGCGCAACTCCCCCTGAGTGCGCTCGTGCTCAATGATCTCGAAACGCAGGCTTTCGTTCAGTGTTTCCAGCTCCCGGGTACGCTGCTGAACCCGCTGCTCCAGCTCATCATTCAGTTGCTGCATTGCCTGCTGCGCCTGCTTGCGCTCGGTCACATCAGCAACAAAGGCTTCGATCACATGGTCGGAGGCGTCAGGGCGCAGCAAAATATTCATGCGTACGTCCATCAGGCTCCCATCGGCACGGCGTAGCCGGGTTTCGTAGCCGCTCAGTTCGCCCTTGCGTAGCAGGTGATGACGAATGCGCTGGAACTCCTCGGAACCTCCGATAAAAAATTGCTCTGCCAGCGAACGCCGGGCGTCCACCAGCGCGCTAACCGAGTCATAGCCAAGCATCCGCGCCAGCGACTGGTTGGCCGCCCGCAAGCCATCACCCAGGCTGGCCTGAAAAATCCCGTGCACTGCATTTTCGAACAGCCATTTGTAGCGATTGCGTTCGTCCTCCAGCTCTTCCAATCGCGCCAGCAGCTCCGGGTAGTAGCTCTTGCGCGAGGACTGCGACCCCAGTCCCAGCAGCCCTGTCAGCACCTCACGGCGCGGATCAGAGGGCTTCTGCATAGACCACCTCGACATCCTTCAGGCTGGACTCGCGCGGATTGGTAAGAATGCAGGGATCGTCCATCGCGTGCAGCGACAGGGTGCGCAGATCGCTGTTACTGACCCCGTGCATGCGAAGACTCTGATGGAAGCCCATCGCCTGCTTGAGATCGATCACATGCTGCACCAGCCGCTGCCGAACCTGCGGCGTAGTCAGGCCACGGGTGTCGATACCCAGGGTATTGGCAATCACCTTGAAGCGCTCGGGTGCGGCGTCGAAATTGAACGCCACCACGTGTTCGACCAGGATCGCGTTGCACAGCCCATGCGGCAGGTCGAGAAAGCCGCCGAGGCTGTGTGACATGGCGTGTACTGCGCCGAGAATGGCGTTGGAAAACGCCAGCCCCGCCTGCAGGCTGCCGAGCATGATCTGCTCGCGCACGGCAATGTCCTGCGGGTTCTGAATCATCTGCACCAGATTGCTGTTAAGCAGGCGCATCGCCTCTAGGGCGTGGGCGTCGGTCATCGGCCCGCTGCCGGTCGATACGAAGGCCTCGATGGCGTGCACCATGGCGTCGATTCCGGTACAGGCAGACAGGAAGGTGTCCATGGTTGACGTGGTTTCCGGATCGATCAGCGACACGTCCGGCACCACCGCCTTGCTGATGATGGAGAATTTCACCTTCTCCTGCTGATCGGAAATGATCACGAATTGCGACACATCGGCCGAGGTGCCGGCGGTGGTCGGGATGCAGATCAGCGGCGGAATCGGGGCCCGAATGGTATCGACCCCTTCAAACTCCAGGATATGCCGGTCATGCGCCACGGCAATGCCAATGGCCTTGGCGCAGTCAATCGGGCTGCCGCCACCAATGGCAACGATCACATTGCAACCGGCTGCGCGGTACACCTCGGCGCCATGCATGACCTCTTCGGTGCGCGGATTGGCAGAGACCTGGGTAAACAACACATAGTCGATACCCTGCTCCATCAGACTTTGCTCGACATCGACCACCCACCCGGCAGCCTGGACTCCCGGGTCCGACACCAGCAGCACCTTGCGGGCACCGAAGGTAGAGGCGTAATTGGCGACGGTTTTGCGCGACCCTGCACCGAAGATGATCTCGGGCGTGACGAACTTGCGCAACTGGCTGACATCGTAGGACATGCTCTGGCATCCGCGTTGTTGTTGTAATGCTGCGTGCTCCAGAAGGCGCTGCAGAGCGACGCAGGCGGTTCCGGCAGACTACCCCAAAGCGGTCCCGTTTATAAGCCGCCAGGCAGCGAACTAAGACTGAAGTAGCAACGGCTCGGCCCCTAAGTTGGATGGCTCCCCTGCCCCTGTGCTCGCCAGCATGGGAGCACAACAACAAGGATGAGTCGCCATGTCTGCCCGTCGCCCAATGCTCCGGCAGCTACTGCTGGTCTGCCTGCTGTGCCTGCTTGGCTCCGCCCTGCGCGCCGAACCCCAAAGTGCGCGCGACTGGCAGCCGGCGGTGCAGCAACTGTTCCCCAGTGCCACCCGGCTGATCGAAAAACAGGGCACGCCTCCCGTCTATCAGGCGTTTCAGCTGGATCAACTGCTCGGCTATGCCTTCGAGTCGACCGACTATTCCAGCCTGCAGGGCTTTTCCGGCAAGCCGATTCGGCTGCTGATCGGCATGACCCCGGAAGGCAAGTTAACCGGTGTGACCGTGCTCGAGCACCATGAACCGGTGTTCCTGCATGGCCTGGGTGAACAGGCGCTGTTCGACTTCGCCGACCAGTACGCCGGGCGCAATATCGCCACACCCATCGTCGTCGGCAGCACCCACGGCGGCAGCGTCGATGGCGATGCGGTGGGTTACATCGACGGGGTCAGCAAGGCCACCGTGTCGGTCGTCATCCTCAACGAAACAGTACTGCAATCGGCGATGACCGTTGCCCGCGCGCTGCTGCCGGATTTTGCCCAGGGACCACAGGCCGTTGCCCGTCCCGAGCTGTTCGAGCCACTGGACTGGCAGCAGTTGCTGACTCGAGGGTTGTTGCAGCACTGGCAACTGGATACGCCCACAGTGGAAGCAGCACTGGGTAGCAGCCTGAACCTGTATCCGGACTTTTCCGACACGACCGAGCGGCCTTTCAGTGAGCTGTACTTCGCGTACCTGAACACGCCGATCACTGGCCGTAACCTGCTCGGCGACGACACCTTCAGTCAGCTGCAAGACGAACTGCTGCCAGGCGAGCAGGCGTTGCTGGTGCTCTCACGCGGCCAGTACCCGCATGTGCCGGAGGATTTCATTCCCGCCACCGCACCCAGTCGCATCAACCTGCTGCAACACGGCAAGGCGATCGAGCTGCACGACATGAACTTCAATAACGGCATCCTGCTGCCGCTGCTGGCAGCACCGCCCGGCGACTGGCGGGCCAACATCTTCCGCATCAAGACCCACGCGGCCTTCAATCCGGTGGAGCCTGCCGCGCTGCAGCTCAACGTCACCCTGCGCCGTAACCCGCTGAGCGAGCAGCAAAGCCACTTCGAGCAAGCGTTGACACTGGAGCCGGAACTGTTCGAGTTGCAAGAAGCCAGCGCCGTTGCCGCCCCCACGCCAATCTGGCTGCAGATGTGGCAGCAACGTGCCTGGCAAATTGGCGCTCTGCTGCTGTCGCTCGCGCTGGTCACCGCGCTATTCATCTATCAGCAGCGGGTCAGCCGGCACGCCCGCGGCTTTCACCTGCTGCGCGCCGGCTTCCTGCTGTTCACCCTGCTGTTCATCGGGTTCTACGCCCAGGGCCAGCTCTCGGTGGTCAATATTTTCACCCTGCTGCTCGCCATATGGCATGACTTCGACATCACCGTTTTTCTGATGGACCCGGTGATATTCATCCTCTGGACCTTTACCTTCATCAGCCTGTTCCTTTGGGGGCGCGGCCTGTTCTGCGGCTGGCTTTGCCCCTTTGGTGCACTGCAGGAGATGGTCAGCTGGCTGGCGAAGAAGCTGCACCTGCGCCAGTGGAAGATCAGCGAGCGCTGGCACCACAGACTGCAGTGGCTGAAATACCTGATTCTGATCGGCCTGGTCCCAACCGCTTTCTACTCACTGACGCTGGCCGAGCGGCTGGCCGAAGTGGAGCCCTTCAAGACCTCAATCACCCTGGTGTTCGTGCGCAGTTGGCCGTTTGTGCTGTACGCGGTGCTGCTGCTGGGTATCGGCCTGTTCGTACACAAGTTTTACTGCCGCTATGTCTGCCCCCTCGGCGCTGGCCTGGCGATCCTCGGCCGGTTGCGCCTGTTCTCCTGGCTGACGCGCATCGACGCCTGCGGCAAACCCTGCCAACACTGCCACAACAAGTGCGAGATCGGGGCGATCAAACGCAGCGGCACCATCGACTACGACGAGTGCATTCAGTGCCTGGAGTGCATCGTGATCCTCAATAACGAAGACCAGTGCGTCGCGCAGATCAGTGCACGCAAAAAGGCCGAACGCGCCAAGCGTGCTGACAACATCATCGTCAGTGACTGGATGCCACAGCGCTGATAACCGCAGTGCCACAACAACAAAAGGACGTAACCATGCACACTCTTGATCTGAACCACATCCGCTGGCACCAACTGCCGGGCTTCGAGAACTTCGACTACTGCATTCTCAGTGTCGACCGCCCCAACCAGCTGGTCGACGTACTATTTCACTTTCACGCCCACGATCCCATCGTGCTGCACCGACATTGCGCGGTGAACCACACCTTCGTTATTCGCGGTGAGCATCAGCTGTTTCACGCCAACGGCGAGCTGAAAGAAACCCGCCCAACCGGCAGCTACACCATCAGCCAGCCAGACACCACGCCCCACCGCGAGTGCGGCGGCGATGGCGGCACCCTGGTGCTGTTCAGCATCCGCGGTACCGAAGGTGTGATGTACGAAATTCTCGATGACCAACAGAAGATCATCGCCGCGCTCGACATGGACACCTTTGAAGCCTTGTTCGCAGCCAACAGCGACGCAGCATAGCGCCGGTGCCGGATCGCCGAGAGCATCCGGCCTGGTAGGTATCCCGAACCAGGCACAGGTGGCGGCACCGGCACTCAGAGACTGGAAACATCCTGAATCAGCCAGACAATTGAGCCGGAATCGACCGGTCGTATACTAGGCGCATCATTGGCCACTCAAGATCCCCATGTCCCTTCTGATAGCGTTTGCTGTCCTCTCCATTCTGGTTTCCTTCATCTGTTCCATCCTCGAAGCGGCACTGCTGTCGATGACACCTAGTTTCATCGCCCGACAAAAGTCCGAGCGCCCGAACCTGTACCCACGCCTGAAGCAGCTGAAGGAGAACGTCGACCAACCGCTGGCGGCCATCCTGACCCTTAACACCGTCGCCCATACCGTTGGCGCCACTGGCGTTGGTGCACAGGTGACAATCGTGTTCGGTGACGGCTATCTGGGCGTCGCTTCCGCGATCATGACCCTGCTGATCCTGCTGGGCTCAGAAATCCTGCCCAAGACGTTGGGCGCTCGCTATTGGCCGGCACTGGCACCGCTGATGCCCGGTGTGCTGAACAGCATGATTCTGTTGCTCAAACCATTCATTCTGCTATCTGATCTGGTGACCCGCTGTCTCGGTGGCAAGGCGCCGGAGCATGACCTGCGCGCCGAAATCAAGGCGCTGGCCGCGCTCGGTCAGGAGCTCAAATCGCTGGATGAAGACGAGCAGCGAATGATTCAAAACGTGCTGGACCTGCACACCATCCGAGTACGCGACATCATGACACCGCGTACCGTCAGCGAAGTACTGGGCCCGAATCTGACAGTTACGCAGGCACGCCAGCGCGTCCAGCACGGTCAGTTCTCGCGTTATCCGGTGCTGGATGAGCAGGAAACCCCGCTGGGTGTGCTGTTTCGCGTAGACCTGCTGGCAACCGATGACCGGAACGCTGCGATATCGACCCTGATGAAGCCCGTCAAGGTCGTGCAGGACAGCCAGAATATCGAGGCGCTGATGACCCAGATGCTCAAGGAGCAGCAGCATTTGTGTCTGGTCTACGACGAGTTCGGCAGCTGGTGCGGCCTGGTAACCATGGAAGACATCATCGAGACCCTTATCGGTCGTCCGATCCTCGATGAAACCGACGAGATTCCGAACATGCGTCGCCTGGCGCGCCGGTTGTGGGAACACCGACTGAAGGCCGCCGGGTAAACGGTTCATCCCGGGTGAGCATGGGAGCTGCCCTCAGGCTGGCAGAGCTCCAACGCCGACTTGGCCAAGCACAGGTAGCAGAACCACTTCCTGTATCGCGCTGATGTTGCATCAGCCTTTCGCCTTCACGGCGAGCCAAGGGTGGCTGCTTGCCCGCGTAAACGGGACGTCCCCCCAGTGCACACTCCACCATCCGAGTATTCGGCGAACCACATTGGCGGAATATTCTGTAGCACCGCCGATCTTCCGAACAGAACAAAAAAACCGGTGCCCACCAACGCGGGCACCGGATCAGGCCATCTGGCCAGAAGGGCTGCTCTCACAGCCCACGCACGATACAAAAGGCTCAGGGAGTCTCGGCGACTCCGGTGGTCATCGCCGCGACACCGTCATTGCCGTGCTCCATCAGGGCATCGTTTGCCAGACTGTAGGGCGTCCAGGCCAGCGTTTCGGTACTCGGGTCGCCAGTACGGGCGAAGTTGCTCCACTGGGTCATCAGCAAATCGGCCATGGCCATATCCTGCGCGCCCCAGCGCATGGAGGCGTAGATATCCGCTGCGTCGCCCTGGGTCCCGGTCACACCGTTGTTGTTCAGGTCACCGATCTGCGGCCGGGTGTAGGCATCGGTCAATACCAGCCCCAGCAGGTAGTTCTGCACCATACCGGCCGGGTAATTGAACAGGTACGGCAGCTCACAGCCATGGCAACTGCTCAGCCCCAGATCATCCCAGCCCGGCGGCACCCGGCTGAAGCGATAGATGTACTGATTGGACTGATAGTCGGCACTACGCTGCTGCAACCAGATCGGCAATGCCCCGCGTATCGTGGTGTAGTCACCATTGGTCACCCCAGCCATCAACGGTACATCGCTGGGCATGCCCTGCTGAACATTGTCGTAATAGGTGTTGGGCAGATAGTAATTATCCGAGTTGGGGCGATAGGTCTGCCGCGGGATGTCGTTATCCAGATCCGCCTTGGCAAACGCCGTCCAGGGTAACGCCCTCGCTTGCTCCAGGGTGGATACCCCAACCCGCTCGAACAGTGCCTCACCAATGGCTTCAGATACCGCCAGCGAATCGGCAGGCGAGCTGTCGGTCTCCAACGGTGCGACGCCACTCTGCACGATCGCCTTGTGGAACAGCCCAACCGCCTGCGGCGAGTTCATCAACGAATAGACCTTACCGCCGCCGCCGGACTGGCCGAAAATGGTGACATTGCCCGGGTCACCGCCAAAGGCGGCGATATTGTCGCGAATCCACTCCAGCGCCATGACCAGGTCCATCTGGCCGTAGTTGCCAGAGGCGCCATAGCCACTCTCGGCACTCAGCAACGGATGGGCAATGTAACCGAATGGCCCCAGTCGGTGATTGACGCTGACCTGCACCACGCCCTTGGTGACCAGTCCGTTGGGGTTGTTGTACTGCGGCGAGTTGGCCGACAGGATGGCGAACGAACCGCCGTGGAACCAAACCATGACCGGCAGGTTGTCAGCATCCTTGGGTGCGGTGATATTGAGGTAAAGCGAATCTTCGCTCATGCCCCCTTCATTGACCCGCTCTAGGGTGTAGTCCTGCGCTGACTGGTCCGCCCAGGACGTCGCTTCACGCACACCTTCCCACGGCTCGGCCGGCTGCGGCGGGCGCCAGCGCAACTCACCCAACGGGGGCTTGGCATAGGGAACCCCGAGGAACTGCCAGGTCGAGGCGTTGGCTTCAAATCCGCGCAAGGTGCCACCGGTGGTCTCGACTTCAACACGCGCGCCGGTCGAACGCTGAAAATGCGCCAGAGCGTCAGCGGCATCAACAACCGCACGAGCACGCGGATCGGTATCGGTGAACGCACCGACGTCATCCAGCCGTTCCAGCATGGCCGTCAGGCTGGCGCGGAAATCAGCACTGGGTTGGTCAAAGTCAATATTGCCAGCATTGAACGAGACTTCCTGGCGGATCTCGTGGGTGATCTGAATACCGTTATTCAGGTTGCCATCGGCATCGATGCTCTGCAGCAAAATCAGCAGATTGGTGACCCGCTGATCAGTCGCAGACTCCGCTCCGGAGACAACACTCAGCGGCGTCAATTCCGGGGCACCGACTGCCGCCCCCAACGCCAGATCGCCGATGAAGAAGCGAATGGTTTCATCCGCCTGGTAGCGGAATCCTCCCTCGGCATCGGTCTGTCCGGCAGGCGTTTTACTGCCCTCGTAATCCAGTCCGGCGACCGGACTGTCAACAAACACCCCGGTGCGCGTGGCATCACCATCAGAGCCACCGCCACCACCGCCCAGACATCCCGTCAAGGCCAGAAACAGCGGGGTCAAACCGACTCCCAGCGCGGCTACACGCGCCGGTTTACGCAGTCTTGAAATAGCCATGTGATACTCCCTGTTGCATCTTCAGCGACCACACCGGGCTGCCGTTGCAGCCGGTGGGTCGAGAACCAACCTAAGATTGTTTGCGTTATCTGCGCTGCACTCAGTCATCGCTGAGCGCGCCCCCCAGATACACCTTGGCCTCGGCGCCCTCGTTCAGCTCGACATAAGGCTCGGAGGCAGCGTTGTAGGCCGGATAGCTGATCTCGCCGTCAATGCTCGGGTTACCGGTTTTGGCGAAGTTGGTCCAGATGGTCATCATGCGGTCGATCACCTCCTCGTCAGTGGCATCGAAACCAGCTGAAGCCATGATGTCTGCAGGATCACCGCGCGAGCCAGTAACGCCGTTGTTGTTCAGATCACCAATCACCAATGAGCTGCCGGTCGCCGGATCCAGTACCAGACCAAGCTGGTAATGGGTCACCACGCTATCGAGCTTGTTGAACAGATAAGCCAGCTCTGCCGCGTGATAGGCCTGCATGCCGCGGGCGCGCCAGCCTGCCGGTTGGTGGGCAAACAAGGTCGCGTACATCGGCTGGGCTTTCAGCGGTGCCATCCAGGGGAACACGTTGATAGCCGTATAGGTCGGCTCCACAGTGTCGTTGGTGTTGACGCTGAACATGAACGGCACGTCGTTATCCTGACCGGTCTCGAACAGCGCACGCTCGGATACCGGCAGGTAGTAGTTGTCGATGTTGGTGTACTCGTTACCCGTCGCAGCTGCCGCCACCTGCTGCCAGGTCGCTTCTCGCATCTCGGCCAGTGAATCGACGCCCATGCGCTCCTGAATTGTCAGGCCAAGGGCCTCACCATCGGCCAGCGTGCGGGTATCCGGACGCAGGGTGCCGCTCTGGCTGATCGCGCGATGGAACAGTCCTGCGGCCTGCGGAGACGCCATCAGCGACAGCACCTTGCGACCACCACCGGACTCGCCAAAAATGGTCAGGTTATCCGGATTGCCGCCGAACGCCTCGATGTTGTCCTGAACCCATTGCAGGGCCATGATCAGGTCCATCTGACCATAGTTACCGGAGCCGCCGTAGCTGCTCTCGGCGGTCAGCTCCGGGTGTGCCAGGTAGCCGAAGGCGCCCAGTCGGTGGTTGACCGAGACCTGCACAACGCCCTTGCTGACAACCGCTTCCGGGTTGTTGAACGGGATGGTATTGCTGGTCAGCGCGGTGAAACCGCCGCCGTGAAACCAGACCATGACCGGCAGGTTATCGGCGTCCTTGGGAGTGGTGACGTTGAGGTAGAGCGAATCTTCACTCATACCGCCTTCACCGAAACGCTCCAGTGCCGCGTTCTGAGCCGCCTGATCGCTCCAGGCGACAGCATCGCGGACGCCTTCCCACGGCTCAGCCGGCTCCGGGGCACGCCAGCGCAGCTCACCCAGCGGCGGCTTGGCGTAGGGCACCCCAAGGAACTGCCAGGTCGTGTTGCTGGACTCGAAACCGCGCAGCTCGCCAGCACTCGTGGTGACGACGATACGCTCACCGGTCGAGCGGCTGAAGTGCTCACGGGCATCGTCAGCGGCTACCACCTTGCGCGCACGCGGATCGGTATCGGAAAACGCACCGGCAGTCTCAAGATCACCGATCAGGCCAGCAATGGCCGTGCGAAAGTCGGCCACCGGCTGATCAAAATTGATACCCGCCGCCGCGAGCGAGACCTCGGCCCGAATCTGCTCGGTAATCTGGATACCGTTGTTCAGGTTGCCGTCGGCATCCAGCGACTGCAGCAGAATAAGCAGGTTGTTGACCCGCGGGTCGGATGCATCGGTTGCACCCTGCATGATGCTCAGTGGGGTCATCATTTCAGCACCTGCCGCGGCGCCCAGCACCAGGTCACCAATTGAAAAGGTGACCGTTTCTCCTGGCTGGTAGCTGAAGTCGCCGGTGGCGCTGGTAGTGCCAGTGCGGTTGCCAGCACTGTAATCGAGACCAGCTACCGGGCTATCGACGAAGGTACCGGTGCGACTATTGTCGTCACTTCCGCCACCGCCGCCGCCAAGACAGCCGGCCAGCGGCAGTGCCAGCACCATAAGAGAGGCGCTCAGATAGCTGAGACGCAAAGGGGATTTTGCCATACCGGGTTTCATGCAACGCTCCATTTTATTTTTGTGAGGGCGTCAGACCAGTCGTGACCTGGCAGTCACAGGTCCGATCGCAACGAGCATAGGCAAGCGGGCAAGACCGCACAACGCAAAAATGAACGATCATTCCGGCCGTATCAACAGCTCACTTCGATACATAAAGCAACTCCGTCTCAGCCATCGCTAGCGCACAGACATAGCGACATCAACGCAGCAAATAAATGACTGAACATTCATTCTTTAAATAAAAACAATCACCTGCGAGCAACGCAGCTACTGCGCCAAAACAGATAAATCACCCTGAAAAGGGGGCAGATAACCGAGCGCAACGAGACAGAAAATGACGCAGGAACAGTCACACTTCTTCCTGTGAGACGGTATTCACCAGCGTGATAGGTCGGTGCAGGTAACAGACACGCCACGGGCGCCTCGCGGCGCCCGTGGGTAGGAAGGATAACCTCGACGGGATCAGGTCAGATCGAACCGGTCCGCGTTCATCACCTTGTTCCAGGCTGCGACGAAGTCAGCAACGAACTTCGCCTTGGCATCATCCTGGGCGTAGGCCTCGACCAGTGCCCGCAGTTGCGAGTTGGAACCAAATACCAGGTCCACCCGGGTACCGGTCCACTTTACTGCCCCGCTCTTGCGGCAGCGTCCCTCGAACACATCCCCATCGGCCGAAGTCGGGAACCAGGCGGTATCCATATCGACCAGATTGACGAAGAAGTCATTGGTCAGCGCGCCCGGGGTGCTGGTAAACACACCGTGCTTGCTAGCGCCGTGGTTGGCACCCAGAACCCGCAGACCACCGACCAGCACGGTCATCTCCGGTGCACTCAGACCCAGCAGCTGCGCCTTGTCGACCAGCATTTCCTCGTCAGAGACGGTGAATTTGGTCCGGCGGTAGTTGCGGAAGCCATCAGCTTCGGGTTTGAGCGGCTCGAAGGATTCAACATCGGTCTGCTCGTCGGTGGCATCGGTACGGCCCGGCGCAAAGGGTACGGACACGCTGTGCCCGGCATCCTGCGCTGCCTTCTCAATGGCGGCGGCACCACCCAGCACGATCAGGTCAGCCAGCGATACCTTCTTGGCACCGGCGGCATTGAAGTCAGCCTGGATGCCTTCCAGTACCTTGAGTACCCTCGCCAGTTGCTGCGGCTGATTGGCTTCCCAGTCCTTCTGGGGCGCCAGGCGAATCCGCGCACCATTGGCGCCACCACGCTTGTCGGAATCACGGTAGGTCGAAGCAGACGCCCAGGCGGTCGATACCAGCTCGGCTACGCTCAGGCCCGAGGCCAGCAGCTTGGCCTTGAGCGTCGTGATGTCCTGCGCATTGATCAGCTCGTGCTCCACCGCCGGCACCGGATCCTGCCAGATCAGGTCTTCGGCCGGTACTTCCGGGCCGAGGTAGCGCACCTTTGGCCCCATGTCGCGGTGAGTCAGCTTAAACCAGGCACGGGCGAAAGCATCGGCGAACTCTTCCGGGTTCTTGTGGAAATGCTCGGCGATCTTGCGGTATGCCGGGTCTTCGCGCATGGCCATGTCGGCAGTCGTCATCATGATGCCAACACGTTTGGCAGCATCCTCGGCATCCGGTGCATGGTCCTTGTCCGCCAACCCCTTGGCCTGCCACTGATGGGCGCCGGCCGGGCTCTTGGTCAGTTCCCACTCGTAACCGAACAACACGTCGAAATAGCCCATGTCCCACTGGGTCGGGTTTGGCGTCCAGGCGCCTTCAATGCCACTGGTGATAGCATCGCTGCCCTTGCCACTGCCGTGGCTGCTCAGCCAGCCAAAGCCCATCGCCTCGATCGGCGCCGCTTCCGGCTCCGGCCCGACACAGGCAGCATCGCCGGCGCCGTGTGCTTTACCGAAGGTATGACCGCCGGCGGTCAAGGCGACGGTTTCATAGTCGTTCATCGCCATGCGGGCAAAGGTTTCGCGAATGTCACGGGCTGATGCCAACGGATCGGGGTTGCCATCCGGACCTTCCGGGTTGACGTAAATCAGCCCCATCTGCACTGCCGCCAACGGGTTTTCCAGGTCACGGTCACCAGAGTAGCGGCTGTTCGGCTTGTCGCTGGTGGCGAGCCATTCGCTCTCGGCGCCCCAGTAGATGTCTTCTTCCGGCGCCCAAATGTCAGCGCGACCACCGCCGTAGCCAAAGGTTTTGAAGCCCATGGACTCCAGCGCCACGTTGCCGGCCAGAACGTAAAGGTCAGCCCAGGACAGCTTGTTACCGTACTTTTTCTTCACCGGCCACAGCAGGCGGCGTGCCTTGTCGAGATTGCCGTTGTCCGGCCAGCTGTTGAGCGGCGCAAAGCGCTGATTGCCGGTAGAAGCGCCGCCACGACCGTCAGCGGTACGGTAGGTACCCGCGGCGTGCCAGGCCATGCGAATCATCAACGGCCCGTAATGCCCGTAGTCGGCCGGCCACCAGTCCTGCGAGTCGGTCATGACGGCAGCGATATCCTGCTTGACCGCCGCCAGGTCGAGCGTTTTGAACTCGGCCGCATAGTCAAAGTCACCGCCCATCGGGTCGGATTTGGGGTTGTGCTGATGCAGAATCGCCAGATTGAGCTGGTTCGGCCACCAGTCCTTGTTCATGGTGCCGCGGCCAGTCAGCCTGGTATTGGAACCATGCATCACCGGGCATCCGCCAGTCTTCTTGTCGCTCATGTCATTCTCCGCTGCAGGTATGGGTATCATGGTCATCGCAGGGCAACCCTGGTCGAACCGGGTTGGCCGTATGTCTGCCACCTGTTGACAAGTTAAGCATGCGAGACAATTTGCGCCATTAACTAAAAACAAAGGTCCTCATAGAGCAGGCCTATGACTAGAAGACCGGCGCAGAGGCAGACAGTGCTTGCATCGCCTTGCGCCCTGGCGCTGTTCAGGTAGCATCGCCGCCTTAACATTTTGCAGGGAGCACGGAAGGTGATCAGAGCCGCTAGTCAGGACGATACGAAACAGCTTGCCGACATCTGGCTGGCCGCCTCAATCAAGGCGCATGACTTTGTCGAACCGGCCTTCTGGCAGGCACGGCTGGAGGACATGCGCACGCTCTACATTCCTGCCTCGGAGTGTTTTCTGGAGGAGCATCAAGGCCGGGCTAGCGGTTTCTGCTGTCTGGTGGACGACTGTCTGGCAGCGCTGTTTGTCGCACCTGACCGTCAGGGCCAGGGGATCGGTTCTCGACTGCTGGATGAAGCCAAGCGGCGGCGCAAGTCACTACAGTTGACCGTCTACAAGGCCAATCACGCCAGTGTCGGCTTCTACCAAAAACAGGGTTTCAGGGTCACCGCCGAGCAAGTAGACGAGCACACCGGCCATGCCGAGCTGTGCATGCGCTACGACACCCAGGGCGAATAGCTCAGAGCGGAAAGTTGGCGGAAGGACATGGGAGTCGAACCCACCAGACACGCGTTGCGCATCTCACCGGAGTTGAAGTCCGGGCGCCCCACCGGGGACGATGTCCATCCATTGCGGCGGCAGGCTCAGCCTGCCACCAGAAAACGTTGCTCACGCACGAAGCGGGTCACGCCGGCGCGATCCAGATACTCCAGCACCTGAATGGTCAGGTTGCGGCCGATGCCCGAGGCATCGCGGTACTCGGCGGCGTTAAAACTGCCGGACGGCGAGTCTGCCACCAACTGCCGTGCGACCGCTACCAAGCCTTCCACCTGTGATGGCAGGTAATAACGGTTGGGTGCTACGGCCACCAGTTCACCCGCTCGCTGCATGCGCTGCAAGAACGCTTTAAGCACATCAAGCTCGATACCCAGCGCGGTGGCCAGCTCGCCGACAATCGGCGGTCGCAGCCCGCCCGGTGCCAGCTCGGCAGCCACCCGCGCCAGCAGCTCGGCATCCCCCGCCTGCAACTGCGGCCTGTGATCTGGCAAATGCAGCGCCCAGGCTGCGCGTTGCAGCCGCCCCTCGGCCTGCCAGCGTTGCAGCAACTGACGCGCCACCGGCAACGGCAGTTGCAGACAACCGACCAGCCCAAGCTGCCCCTCCCCCGGCCCGAGCAATTCGGGATGCTGCTGATGCCAGTCGGCCAGACGCTCGGCCAGCCGCTGCCAGCGTGCTTCGCTGGCCTCGACGGTCAGCGCGACCCGATGACCGGCTGCCGCCAGCACGATCAGGCCCTCAGCCGGCAGCAACTGCTCAAGCTGGTCGGCGGACAGATTCAGTTTCAGCGCCAGTTCGGGCAACGCCACCGCACCCTGTTGCAGCGCTGCGGCCATGACCTCACCTGGCGTGCTGGCGGCCGCCCAGGCTGACAGCCATGCCAGCCGCTGCGGATGACTGCGGCCACGGCGCAGGCCTTGCGGGTCCAGCACCCGGCCGCCACCCAGCGTGGTGTTGGCCGCCGGATCGCGAATGATAAAACGATCTCTCCAGACCGCCGCCGCCGGCTGCTCCAGCATCAGCTGCGCCAGACCCGCCGCCTCATCCAACAGCACCACCCGCACCGAATGGATCGCCGTACCCAGATGCAGTTGCAGCACGCCCCGGTGCCAACGGCTGTCGGGCAATTGTGTAAGAGAAACGTCCAGCCGGTCACTCAGCGGCAGTACCTGCTCGCTCAGCCAGTCGCCACGCTGGGGCTGTTCCGCCGACACCGCGCCACCCAGATTGAGCGCGCAGCGTTGCCCGGCTTTAACCTCAGCGACCTCACTGGACGCCCGCTGCAGGCTGCGCACCCGCACCTCCTGCCCATGCAGCCAGAGGTTCTGACCCACCTGCAGGCGACCACTGACCAGCGTGCCGGTCACCACACAGCCCGCCCCGGCGACACTGAAGCGCCGATCGATCATAAAGCGCGCCGGGCTGTCGCTTGGCCGTACCTGCCGCCGTTCGGCCCGCGCCAGCAGGGACTGACGCAAGGCGTCGATACCCTGTCCGCTGGTGCTGGATACCCGCCATACATCCGCATTGAACCAACCCGCCTCGGCCGCCAGCGCCTGAACCTGTTCGGCAATGCTTTCGCATTGATCCTCAGCGACCAGATCGCAGCGGCTGATCACCAGCGCCAGCTCGCGTACCCCCAGCAATTGCAGAATCGCCAAATGCTCGCGGGTCTGCGGCATCACCCCATCATCAGCGGCCACCACCAGCAGCGCCATATCCACCCCGGAGACGCCCGCCAGCATGGTGCCGATGAACCGCTCGTGGCCGGGCACATCGATAAACCCCAGCGGCTCACCGGTCTCGCTCGGCAGCCAGGCAAACCCCAGCTCGATGGTCAGCCCACGGCGCTTTTCTTCGGCCAGCCGGTCGGTGTCCACGCCAGTCAGGGCACGAATCAGCGTTGTCTTGCCGTGATCGACATGGCCAGCGGTAGCGATGATCACTCAGCCGCTCCGAGCACCGCGCGCAGGGTCGCTGGGTCTTCTAGGCAACGACAATCGAGCAGCAGACTGTCATCGGCAATGCGGCCAATCACCGGCTGCGGCAGCTGACGCAGGCGCTCGGCCAATTGACGCAGCGCACGGCTGCGCTCACGGCGGTTGGCGCTGGTGCTGCGCAACCGCAGCGCGGCGCTGGGCAGCACGTCGAGCGGCAGCGAACCGGAGCCAATCTGACTGCTGACCGCGCAGACATCCACCGCAAAGCCATCACCCGCCCAGTGCTGCAGGTCAGGCAACAGCGCGTCGCAGGTCTGGCGTATCGACTCGGCGCTGCGGGTCAGCAGGCGCAGGGTCGGTACCCGCTGCACCAGGGTGTCCGGGTCGGCATACAAGCGCAGCACCGCTTCCAGCGCCGCCAGGGTCAGCTTGTCGCAGCGCAATGCGCGCTTGAGCGGGCTTTTGCGGATACGCGCGATCAGGTCCGCGCGGCCAGCGATGATGCCGGCCTGCGGCCCGCCGAGCAGTTTGTCACCACTGAAGGTGACCACGTCGACGCCTTCGGCCAGCACCTGCGCGACCACCGGTTCGGCCGGCAGCCCCAGCGCCTGCAGGTCGATCAGCGAACCGCTGCCCAGATCGACCGCGAGCGGCACCTGATGCTCACGGGCAATCGCCGCCAGCTGCGCCTCGTTGAGCGCGGTGCTGAAGCCTTCGATGCGGTAGTTGCTGGTGTGCGCCTTGAGCAGCAGCGCGGTGCGCGGCCCCACCGCTTCGCTGTAGTCGCGCGGGTGGGTACGGTTGGTGGCGCCAACCTCGCGCAGCTTGCAGCCGGCGCGGGCCATGATGTCGGGCAGGCGGAAGGAGCCGCCGATTTCGATCAGTTCACCGCGCGACACCACCACCTCACGGCGGTTCGCCAGTGCATTGAGCACCAGCAGCACGGCAGCGGCGTTGTTGTTGACCACGGTCGCGGCCTCCGCACCGGTCAGGCGGCAGATCCACTGCTCGACGTGATCGTCACGGTCGCCACGCTGGCCACTGGCGAGGTCGAACTCCAGATTGCTCGCCCCGAGGGCGACCGCATTCATCGCCGCCACCGCTTCCGGCGGCAAGGGCGCGCGGCCCAGATTGGTATGCAGCACCGTGCCGGTCAGGTTCAACACCGGGCGCATGGACGGCGCCAGCGTCGCCAGCAGATGCTGACGCAGCCAGTGCACCAGCGCCTCGTCGTCGCTGATCTCACCTTCGCGCCAAAGCTGCAGCGCGGCACGCACACCATCAAGCACCAGTGCGCGGCCGTGATCGGCAATCAGTTGCTGCACCAGCGGCCAGGTCAGTACCCGGTCGACCGCGGGTGGTCGGTTAAAGGTGGCCGTCATGCGACCACCCTTGGCTCAGTCTGCGTCGCCGCTTTGCAGCAGGCGCAGAATCTCTGCCAGCGCGCCATCGGCAAGCGCGCGCATTTCATCGTCGGTGCGGTCCTGAATCGGATGCGGAACAAAGACCATGGCCGGATCAAAGCCAAGGGCCTTCGACTGCAACGCCGCGGCCTGTACAAATTCACTGGAGGCAACCCCTACTCCCGGGATCTGACGTGACTCCAGGTCTGCGATGTCATGCATACAGCACGACGTGCAAGACCCTCAGTCGGCCAGACCTTCCACCAGCAGATCCACCTCGGTGGCCATCTGCTGCTTGAGTTCGGTCGGGGCAATGCGGGTGAAGGTCGGCTTGTTATAGCGCTTCACCGCAATACCCATGGCTGCCAGCTGCTCCTCGATACGATCGAGAAAGACATTGCCGCGTGGTTTGGAAATGTCGAGCAGACCGACCACCTTGCCTTCAAGGCTGGCAGGACGGGCCAGACGTGCGCGCTGCGCCGGCGCCTGTTCCGCGGTCGGATCGAGCACAATGCTGTGGTTCATGACGTTACCTCACGTGTTACCGGAGACGAACCGACCGGGCCTGAAGCGGCCCAGCCGGCAATAATGGCTGAGAACAGGCCGGCGGTGCCGCCAGCCCGGACGATCAGCAGCCCGCCCGGACGGAACTTGGGCACCTGCTGATCCTTGAAACGTTCGGGGATACCTTCGGCGATGCCCCCGGCACCGGCCACCAGCTCGGCACCCGGCGCAAGCAACAGCCGTTCGAGCTCTTCGCGCAGCCGCTGCTTCGACCAGCCAGCCTCGATAAATACCCGCGCATGCTCGGGCGACACCACCAGCACCGCGTCACCGGCCATCGCCAGCTTGGCGTGGTCCACGGTGCGCAGCGACAGCGCAAAAGAGCGCGCCAGGGATTCCGGGTCGCGCGACTTCTGATCGACAATCCCCTGCACCCCTTCACCCGGGAACAGCGTCACCGCCGAGCGCCCGGCTTCGACACCGCGCTCCTGCGCCAGCGGCAGCCAGTCGGCGTCTTCGGCCTCGGCAAAACAGAAACTGTACTTGCCGGGGTTGCCCAGCGTCGCACGATCGATCTCGCCGGGGCGACCACCGCCGACGTTGCGGATGATCAGTTGCAGCGCGCGGCCAATGGTGGCGTTGGCGCGGTTGCCCTGCCCCAACGCGTTGACGCCGGAATTCATGCCGATGGCGCGGGCGACCGGGCCGTTGACCACAATCATCGGGCTGCCGAACATCGTCGTGCAGATCAGCCCGTGCAGGCCGAACTCATCGGTCAGAGCCGCTTCCAGCGCGGCCAGCAGCACCGGCATGTACTCCGGTTTGCAGCCGGCCAGCACTGCATTGATGGCGACTTTTTCGACCGTCACCGGCACCAGGTCCGGCGGCATCAACCCCACCACCTCGTCGGGCTGGCGGCTGGTGCCCTTGAGCATCCGCAGCACCCGCACCGGGGTCGGCGGCACCACCGGCAAGCCATCGCTCCAGCCGCGCTCGAAGCAGGCTTCCATCGGGTCTTCGGCGCTGCCCATGTCGATTTCGCGCGACTGCAGGCGAATATCGCCAAAGGCCAGTTCCAGTTCCTCGGCAATCCCCGGCTCCAGCGTCTTCGAGCCGCAACCCGGGCGCATCACCGGCAGCGCCTCGCCCAGCTCAGCCAGGCCGGTCAGCTGTCGCCAGTCTTCCTTGTGCCAGCCATAAGTCCGCTCGACCTCTTCGCCATTCTCGACCCGAATCAGGGTCGGCACAAACTCGATGCCAAGGTGGAAGGAGTGTTCGAGCGTCTTGTCGTACAGGGAGGACGGCAGGTCGGCGGCGTAATCGGCCGAATCCTGCGCGTAGACAGTCAGCGGCCCGGCCTGGGCAATCTCGGCCAGCAGCGGCTCGACCAGTCGACAGGTCGGGCAGTCAGCCTTGGCGACGACGATCAGGCCGTCGGGAAGTGCAGGTTTCATGGGCAGCCCTTTGAGGGTCTTGTGTCTCGTTTAGCAGACAGAATAGGCAGGCTGCCGCCCAATTCCAACCGCATCGCGGCGTCATGGATCTGCTGATTGGGGCGCTATCAGCGCAGGCGAAGCCAGTCACCAGCGCGCGTAATGGTCTTCCACCAATCCCCAGGCGCCATCCAGCGTCAGCGTCTCCCCGGAAATCCGCAACTCGCCGCTGAACTGGCCGAAGTGCTGCTTAAAATTGGACGCCAGCAACAGTGCATTGAGCTTTTCCTGACGGGTACCAGCCGGCTCGAACTGCAGATCAACCTGCCCGTCAGCCGAACACAGCCGCCAGGGCTCAAGCGGCTTAACGCGGTCAAATTGAAAGTCGACCATATCGACCTTAATCAGTTGATCGTCCAGCCAGATGCCGTTCTCGGTAAACCCGGTTTCGTTGACCCCGGCCGCCAAGTTAAAGCCCAGCCGCCGACCATCTGGCAAACGGCAGGACAAATTGCCCCAGTTCCAGAATGTTTCCCGGCGCATAAAGCCCGTGGTCCAGTCGACTGCCGCCAGCGCGCCGAGCTGGCGCAGATCAAACTGCTGCCCGCGCCAACTGACGCTGCCAGAGCAGCCGCGCGCGGCGGTCTTGCGGGTAAACACCCAGCCCGTATATCCGGCCCGGGTACAAATCGACAAAGGCTGCTGGCTAGCACCCTCGTCAATCCGCGCTTCGATGCGGGTGCCGTCAGCCAGCTCGACCAGCAACTGACGCACGCCGGCTTCGCCGGCAGCATCCACAGTGATTCGGCTGCGCCCTTTCTCGAATACCGCCCGACCACTGCCAGGCCGCGATTCGAACGTCGTGCCACGAGCCAGCGGCTGCAGAAAGCTGAACTCGTCAAAACGCCGGGTATGTGGATCAAACAGGTAGACGAAGGCACTGCTGACCAGCTTCAGATCGACAATCGCCACCCCGACAATCAGCTCAGGGCTAAGCAGGCTGATGAACTGAAACTGGTTCGCGCCAAACCGCCGCGCCAGCTGCGAACGCGGCTTGTCCATCACCGTGCGCAGGTCAAAATCGAGGTAGTTGATCTCCTCCACCCCGTCGGGGAAGAGGCCATAACGGGGCTGGCCGGATGCATCGATCAGGCGGGGTAACGCGGGCATTAGCGTGCTCTCTTGTTATTGGCAGAACCGAGCTCGACGAGCTGCGTTCAGTAAAGCAGATGCTGCGTGCCAACCCTATCGCATTGACGGAAAAGTGCCAGCGTAATCACTGCGGGAAAAATAGACACTGCACCAACGCGAACACGTATCTGGATCCCCGCCTGCGCGGGGATGACGAGGTTTATATATCAGCATTTCCAAGACCACGCTCCGGAGTTGGCCAGACGTAAGCGGCATTCAGAGTGGAGCCTACCACGGTAATCCAAACCTCCCCGTCATCCCCGCGCAGGCGGGGATCCAGTCACGCGACACCATCAGCCACCACCGCGACCTGCTACCCCACCAAAAGAAAGACACCTCAATGACCAAACAACCCTGCGTCTATATCCTCGCCAGCAAACGCAACGGCACCCTGTACGTCGGCGTCACCAGCAACCTGCTAAAGCGTATTTGGGAACACAGGAACGGCATGGTCAGCGGCTTCACCCAGCGTTACCAAATCCATCACCTGGTGTACCTCGAACAAGCCGCCGACACGCTCAGCGCCATCGCCCGCGAAAAGCAGCTGAAACACTGGAAACGACAGTGGAAAATCAACCTGATCGAGCAGACCAACCCCGGTGGGGATGACCTCTACACCACGCTCACGGCCCCCAAGCAGGCGTTACTCTGACCGGAAAACTGCAGTCCAGTCTTATTCGACCACCACCACCCGATTGCGGCCACTGTGCTTGGCCTGATACAGCGCATCATCGGCACGACGCATCAACTGCTGGTAGTCCGGGTGACCATTGAAACACGCCACACCAACGCTGAGCGTGACACTGATAGTACGGTCCTGAGGCAAGCGAAACACTTCCTGCTCCACACCCCGACGCAATTTCTCGGCCACGCGACGCGCGCCGTCCAGTCCGGTATCGACCAGTAGCATGAGAAACTCCTCACCGCCCAGACGGAACAGATAGTCCCCGGCCCGGCTACTGTTGACCAGAAGCGAGGCCAACTGCTGCAGAACCCGATCCCCGGCCTCGTGACCATAGCCGTCATTGATCTGCTTGAAGTGATCGATATCCAGCGCCAGCACGGAGAACGGCGTACCGTGGCTGCGGGCATGGCTGACTTGCCGGTTCAGTACCACCGGCAGAAACTTGCGGTTGAGCAGACGGGTCAGCACATCGCGTCCGGCCTCCAGCGCGTTATTCTGCTCAAACAGGTGATCCAGATTAAAGTGAATTGACTTCACCGTTTCCCGCAGCTCACGCAGGCGTGCGATTCGCTCTGCCGAGTCGCTGTCGAACAACGGCAGGATGACGTCGTCAATCTGCTCCATCGCATGAATGATCTGCCGGGCTTCAGGCGCGCCTTCAAATGCATGGGCGCCCTTGTGTCTGAACCACAGACCAAACTCGGAAGCGAGGATACGCGGCAGATGCTCGCCAGGCTGACCGACCGCCTGATCGAACATCAACTGATTCTCCCAGTCGAACAGCGCAGCCCGTTGGCTTTCCTTCTCGCTGGCGATGTTCTGGGTGACCGAGAACAGCCGATAGGCTTCTTCGTTGCGCGAATTGCGATCATGCGAGGTGGAATAAGCGTGGCTCATGATTTCCATGGCCAGATCCACTGTATCGGACATCAATCGCGCCGCATCCAGGTGCTCGCGATCAGACAATTCGCAATCCTCCTGCAACAGTGCGATGAAGCGGTCCTTCAGGCAACGTGCACCACGCAGCACCAGATGGACCGGGATGTCGATGCGGGCGTGCACCTCTCCAACCTTCTTCTGCTCAGCGATGATCCGCGTTAGCGCGCCCTCACTCTCGCTGTCAAACAGACCTTCCAGCCAACGGCGCATGGACTGACTCAGGCGGCCCTGAACCTGATCATGGGACAGGAACAGTGTCGCCCCCGGATCAGCCAGCATCTCGGTATAGAAGGTCTCGGTCAGGTCGACCGCGTGCCGTATGCAGAAACTCAGGACAAAACGGCGGCTCTGCTCGCTGAAGCGCTGATTCAACAGACTCCATTCTTGTGACAGCTGCTCAACGGACAAACGCGGCATGATTCGAAACCTCAAAACAACGGGTCAGCGATTGTTTCACGCTCACCCTCTGCTGTCATCCGGCGACGGCAGTTGCTCCAGCGCAGCCAGCAACTGCGCTCGCTCCCAGACACTGAGCAACTCGAGCGGATCGGTGCCGGGGCTGTCCCAGGCCTCCTGCCCCACGAAGCGGCCATCGTCCAGCTCGCAGCCCAAACAGTGATGTAGCTCGCCCGCGTCCTTGAACAACGTCACACGGTGGGCATCGATACACACCCGCACCACGCCAGTGTCCACCTCCACCCAGCGCGGGCCGCGATCCATCGTCAGTGTTCTCTGCTGCAGGGCGACATCACGAAACAGCTGGTAAATCTCACGGGCCGCAACAGCGGCAGTAGTTGAATGAACGGACATGAAAATGGATATCTCTGATGATCAGCCATAGCCCTGCCTGCTTGTGGCGGGGTGCCCTGCGCAGTAGGCTGGCTGGCAGCGCTAACGTTCGACAATGATAACAACGAGACCCTCATGAGCAACTCGATACAGACGCACCTGAAAACCGAAGTTATCGCCACCTTTGTCATCAACGCCCTGCTCAACGGTGCCATCGCCTGGGCACTGCTGCACGGCAAGACCGTGCTGAACCTGCGCGGCGAGGAAGGCATCGCGGTTGATCTGGTGATCACCGCCTTTTTGCTTTGCCTGTTGCTAAGCTGGATCACCATCGCGCTACAGCGCCGCAAGGTCAGCAGCGGCCAGTTTCCAGCGGTTCCCGCAGAGCGCTTCAGCGTGCTGCGCCAGATCATTCGTTACCTGCCGGACCGCCCCTTCGGTGCGGCCCTGTGCATCGGTCTGATGGCAACCCTGGTGTTCGCCGCACCCACCATCGCGCTGTTGGGGCTAGTCGGTATCGAGCAACTGAGCGTCAGCCACTACCTGATCTTCAAGACCCTGTGGGCCGGCCTGATCGCAGCGCTGACCTGTCCACTGGCAGTGCTGTTCCCGATGTTCAAGCACAACGCGATGGCAGCACCCGCACCATTGGCTGGCGAACCCGGCAACTGATCAGCTCTTGGCTGTCAGTGCCTGCCAGGCGCGGTCGCCACGCTTGGCACCGAACGCAGCCCACATACGCTGCACGCTCTGATCACGGGTCCAGCGCTGCCCAGCCTCATCGCCCGGTTGCTCGGCCCACTGTGCCGTCGCTTGGTTCATCAGGCTGCGCACCCACTCCGTGGCACCGGCGAGCAATACCAGGCTTTGATCGGACCCGGCCTCAGTAGCAACCCGCTCCAGTAAGGTGATCGCCGCCAGCATCTGCCGCAGCATCGCCTGCGGCCAGTCACGGGCACGCCCTTCGCGCAGCAGATAACCCATGAGTGCCGCACTGACATACAGCTCCTCCAGTGCGCCAAAAGGCCGGGCGTAATCGGCCCAGCCATCACCTGGCAGCATCGCTGAAGCGTCCAGCACCACGTCCTGCAACTGCATGCGCGCGGCCGGCAGCTCCGGCATAAAGGCCGCCGGATTGCGTGGGCTCATTGAGACACCATCGGCCGTCGCCGGCACGCACACCACGCTCAGCGCGCCCTGCGGTCCACTGGCCCGGCAGACCACAAAGTAGGCCTCGCAATGCGAGGGCAGCGGCACCCAGCCCTTGTTGCCACTCAGGCGAATACCACCTGCGTCGTCGGCTTGCCAAAGGGTCTGCAAATCACGCGGGCTGCGAACGCCCTCCTCGCTGAGACTGAAGCCATGCAACCCGCCGCCGCTGATCTGCGGGAACATCGCCCGCAACGCCGCCTCGTATCCGGCGCTGAAGGCCCAGGCTGCGCGGTCGGCCTGAAAGCCGCCCATCACCGCCAGTGCGAATGGCGACAGCTCATTCAGCGGCAGCTGCCGCCAGTTAGCCAGCCAGTCATCAGCCGTTTCCATCGAAGGTGCCTCGACCGGCGCCTTCAGACACCACGGCACAGGGGAAAACGCGCTCACAGACATCTCCTCTTGTTCGCTTTATTGGCAACGCAGCGAGACTAGCATGACGCACCACCTTCTGGCGCCCAGAAGCCCCTCGCCAGGCCGCCCCAGACCCAAACCTATCCATTCAGACGTCATTCCCGCGAAGGCGGGAATCCAGCCATGCAACAGAACCCGCAATGGATCCTCGCCTTCGCGAGGATGACGAGGTTGAAGGAGAGGCAGCAGGCGGCTAGGCACGATTAACCGCATCCAAACCCTCCCACTACACCGTCATTCCCGCGCAGGCGGGAATCCAGGGATGAGCCAACACCCGCAATGGATCCTCGCCTTCGCGAGGATGACGAGGTTGAAGGAGTGGCAGCAGGCGGCTAGGCACGATTAACCGCATCCAAACCCTCCCACTACACCGTCATTCCCGCGAAGACGGGAATCCAGTGATAAGCCAGTACCCGCAATGGATCCTCGCCTGCGCGGGTATGACGAAATTGAAGGGCTGGCAGCAGGCGGCTAGGCACGATTAGCCACACCAATAACCTCCCCACTACACCGTCATTCCCGCGCAGGCGGGAATCCAGTCATACGCCCGCGCCCACCATGGATCCTCGCCTGCGCGAGGATGACGAGGTAATGAGGCGTGCCGTTCGCGTCAGGGGCTCTCCGCATTACAACCACGCCTGATAAAACGCCAGCTCCTCTTCCAGCACCTGCGCCAGATGCGCGGCCTGCCGGAAGCCGTGGCGTTCGTCGGCGAAGGTGACGCAGTGCACCGGCACGCCGTTGTCGTCCAGCGCGGCGACCATCTGTTCGGTCTGGCTGGGCAGCACCACAGCGTCGCGCAGGCCCTGGAAGAAGATCACCGGGGTGCGGATGCGGTCGGCCTGGGCGAGTGGGGAGCGTTCCACGTAGCGTTCGGGCTGGGTGTCGGGGTCGCCGATCAGCCAGTCAATATAGTCGGCTTCAAACTTGTGGGTCACCGCGCGCAGCTGCAGCGGGTCGCTGACGCCGTACAGGCTGGCCGCCGCGCGGAAGCGCCCTGCCCCGGCCACCAGCGAGCACAAGGTGGTGTAGCCGCCGGCGCTGGAGCCGCGAATAAATACCTGCGCCGGGTTGATCTTGTCCTGCTGACTCAGATAGTCGACCGCCGCGAGCACGTCCTCCACGTCGGTCACGCCCCAATTGCCCTGCAGGCGCTGGCGGTAGGCGCGACCGAACCCAGTGCTGCCGCGGTAGTTCAGATCGGCGACGGCAAAGCCGCGCTGGGTCCAGAACTGGATGCGGTTATCCAGCACCGGATAGCAGGCCGACGTCGGCCCGCCGTGGGTGAAGATCAGCAGCGGTGGCGGCTGATCCAGCTGCTGGGCGTGATTGCGCGGCGGGTAGAAGAAGCCGTGGGCACTCTCGCCACCCGCGCTCAGATACAGCAGCCGCTCGGGGCGCGACAGATCGGCGTCGTCCAGCGCACTGTCTTCGCCCAGCAGGCGGGTCAGTTCACCGGTGGCCAGTTCAATGCGCAGAATGGCGGCGGTGCAGCTGGGCGACGCGCCGATGCAATACAGCGCCTTGCCGTCGCTGCACAGGTGACGAAAGCGGCTGTAGGCGTGCGCCAGCCGCCGCTCTTCGGCGCTGACCGAATGGCGCAGCGCCAGATGGCCGTATCCGGCCTCGCTCCAGCTCAGCGCCATCCAGCCGTCCTCCAGCGGCAGCCAGGTGTTGCTGCCCTGCTGCCACGGTGCGGGCGCGTGATCGGCGGCAATCGCCGGCAACTTGCGCGGGCCGTCAGCTGCAACCTGCCAGGGCACCCAATAGCCACTGCGGTCAGACAGGCAGCACAGCTGGCCGCTGGCATCAAAGCGCGGCTGCTGCCATGCGTCATCCGCACCATCGACCGACTGCACCTGCGCCACGCTGCCGTCGGCAGCCAGCGATGCCCGCATCAGCCGGGTGCGCGTCCAGCTCAGATCGGGGCGATCCCATTCGATCCACGCCAGCTGCGTGCCGTCATCACTGACTTGCGGGCTGTGGTAGAAGTCGGCGCTGCTGGCAAGCAACTGACGCGAACCGTCCAGCCCGATGGCGACCAACCGGTGCTCTACCCGACCCGGCAGATGCGCCTCTTCCACCGCCAGCACGCGGCGGCGCGCAAGGTCGGCGCAGAGTCCGCCGTAGCGGCATTCGGGGTGACTGGTCAGTGGTTCAAGGCGCTGCCCTTCCGGGCATTGCAGATACAGCTGCTGATCGGCTTCGTTGACGAACACCAGCAGGCAGTCGGGTTCGTGCTCGCCGGGCAGCACGCAAAAGCTGCCGCCGCCGTACTCATACACGCGGCTGCGTACGGAATGGCCTTGGGGGGTAATGGTGCGGGGGACGCCGTCCTGCCAACACTGCAGCACGCTGTCACCCTGCTGCGGGCGGAAGGTCAGCCACCAGAGCGCGCCGTCGACGCAGCACAGATCGCTGTAATCAGCGCTGGCGGCGACCGCCTGCGCTGCGCTGAAGTCGCTCGGCCAGCGGCCGGGCACGGTTACATCAGACCTTGCAGATGATCCTCGAGGTACGTTCATTACGGAAGGTCAACTCCTCTATCCCCAGCTGGGGCTGCTCTGCTTCGGCTCTGGCCTGCAGAATCTTGTGATGGTGGGGCGACTTGCTGCACACCGGGTCCGCCTGGGTGGCATCACCGGTCAGCAGGTACGCCTGACAGCGGCAGCCGCCAAAGTCCTTCTCCTTTTCGTCGCAGGACCGGCACGGCTCGCTCATCCAATCATAGCCGCGAAAGCGGTTGAAACCGAAGGAGTCATACCAGATGTGTGACAGGCTGTGCTCGGTCACGCTGGGGAAGCTGACCGGCAGCTGCCGCGCGCTGTGGCACGGCAGCGCGGTGCCGTCCGGGGTGATGGTCAGGAAGATATTGCCCCAACCGTTCATGCAGCCCTTGGGGCGCTCCTCGTAGTAATCGGGGGTGACCAGAATCAGCTTGCACGGGTTGCCCTGCTCTGCCAGCTTCTCGCGCCACTGGTTGGTGACCTGCTCGGCGTGATCCAGCTGCGCCTTGGTCGGCAACAACCCGGCGCGGTTCAGGTGCGCCCAGCCGTAGTACTGACAGGTCGCCAGCTCGACAAAATCCGCCTCCAGCGCCACGCACAGCTCGATGATGCGGTCGATCCGGTCGATGTTATGCCGATGGGTCACGAAGTTGAGCACCATCGGGTAACCCGCCGCCTTGACCGCACGCGCCATCGCCAGCTTCTGCTCGAACGCCTTGCGCGAGCCGGCCAGCATGTTGTTGATCTCGGCATCGGAAGCCTGAAAGCTGATCTGGATATGATCCAGCCCCGCCTCGCGGAAGGCCTCGATCTTGGCCTCGGTCAGCCCCATGCCGGAGGTGATCAGGTTGGTGTAAAAACCCAGTTCGCGCGCCGCGCCGATCAACTCGGCGAGGTCTTCGCGCACCAGCGGCTCACCACCGGAAAAACCCAGCTGCGCCGCACCCAGCGCCCGCGCCTGGGTGAACACGTCGATCCACTGGGCGGTGCTCAACTCACCCTTGTGGTTGGCAAACTCCAGCGGGTTCGAGCAGTACGGGCACTGCAGCGGGCAGCGGTAGGTCAGCTCGGCCAGCAGCCACAGCGGTGGCCCCTGTTCAGCGGATGTGGAGCCAGTGTTGAGCATGGGCCACCTCGATAAAGGCCAGAACGTCTTCGTCCAGTCCCGGCACATTGGGAAACTTGTCTGTCAGCGTGTCGATGATGTCAGCCACCGGCCGCTGGCCGTCGACCAGCAACAGCACTTCGGCAGCGCTCTCGTTCAGCTTGACCATGCCCTCCGGGTAGAGCAGCACGTGGCTGTTCTGCACCGGTTCCCATTGCAGACGAAAGCCGGGGCGCAGCACCGGCGTGTTATCACGCACCACCGGATTCATAGCGCAATCCCCCGGTGCCAGACCTTGTCGGCCGTGACCGTGTGATACGGCGGGCGCTCCAGCTCATAGGCCATGGTCATGGCGTCGAGCATGCTCCAGAGCACGTCCAGCTTGAACTGCAGAATCTCCAGCATGCGCTGCTGCGCCTCCCAGGTGGTGTAGTGATGCAGGGTAATGCGCAGGCCGTGCTCGACGTCGCGGCGGGCCTCTTTCAGGCGCTTGCGGAAGTAGTCGTACCCGGTCGGATCAATCCACGGGTAATGCTGCGGCCAGCTGTCCAGCCGCGACTGGTGAATGTGCGGGGCAAACAGCTCGGTCAGGGACGAACTGGCCGCCTCCTGCCAGCTGGCCCGGCGGGCGAAGTTGACATAGGCATCCACCGCAAAGCGCACGCCCGGCAGCACCAGCTCCTGCGACAGCAACACCTCGCGGTCCAGCCCCACGGCCTCGCCGAGGCGCAGCCAGGCCTCGATACCGCCCTCGCTGCCCGGCTCGCCATCGTGGTCGATGATGCGCTGAATCCACTCGCGGCGGGTGTCGCGGTCCGGGCAGTTGGCCAGAATCGCCGCGTCCTTCACCGGAATGCAGACCTGATAGTAAAAGCGGTTCGCCACCCAACCCTGAATCTGCTCGCGGGTGGCGCTGCCGTCGTACATGGCAACGTGGAACGGGTGATGAATGTGGTAGTAGCGGCCCTTGCCGCGCAGGGCCTGCTCGAATTCGGCAATACTCATCGGCTCGCGCTGCATGGCGGCCTCCTTACAGAACGATCTGCATACCGTCATGGGCGACCTCGATGCCATGCGCCACCAGTTCGGCGCGCTCGGCAGAGTCCTCGTCCAGGATCGGATTGGTGTTGTTGATATGAATGAGCACCTTGCGGCTGGCCGGCTGCGCATCCAGCAGCTCGATCATCCCGCCCGGCCCACTCTGCTGCAGGTGGCCCATCTCGCTGCCGAGCTTGTCGCCCACGCCAGCAAAGGCCATCTCGTCATCGCGCCACAGGGTGCCGTCCACCAGCAGGCAATCGGCATCACGCATGGTCGCCAGCAGGCCGTCATCCGGCTGGCCGAGGCCCGGTGCATAAAACAGTACCCCCCCGGTATTGGTGTCGCGCACCAGCAGGCCGATGTTGTCGCCGGGGTGCGGGTCGTTGCGGTGCGGCGAATACGGCGGCGCCGCACTGCGCAGCGGAATCGGCAAAAACTCCAGCGCCGGGCAGGCCGGAATACGGAATGGCTCACCCAGACCGATCCGACGGCGCTGCAAACCACCGTTCCAATGGCTCAGCATCGGGAACAGCGGAAAGCCGGTCTGCAGATCCTCATGGACCATATCGGTACACCATACCTCGTGAGGGCAACCCTCACGCAGGGTCAGCAGCCCGGTCACGTGATCTATCTGGCTGTCCATCAACACAATCGCCCGAATCGCCGTATCACGCACCGCCCGCACCGGTTGCAGCACAGGCGTCTGCTCCAGCTGGGTGCGAATGTCGGGGGAAGCATTGCAGAGAATCCAGTTCACCCCGTCATCCGACAAGGCAATGGAAGATTGGGTACGCGCTTTCGCGTTCAGCGTGCCACGGCGCAGGCCGTCGCAGTTGCGGCAGTTACAGTTCCACTGCGGAAAACCACCGCCAGCAGCCGAACCAAGTATCTGTACATGCATGGGATCTGTCCTCGGCCAGCGTGCCTAAACGCCCCGGAAACCGGGGCGCCCGGTACTCAGCGGTTGGCAAAGTACATGGTGACTTCAAAGCCAATGCGCAGGTCGGTGTAGCTGGGTTTAGTCCACATGGGTCGATCCTCTTGTTATTGCGTGGGTTTACAGCGTCGGCAGGAACCGACGGACTCAGTTAAACACCGGGATCGGGGGGGTACGAATGATACTTTGGGAGTAGATTTGGTCGTGATTTGGTTGGTGTGGGGGTGGTTTAATGCTTGACTTCAGCGCAGACATCTAAAAAGAAATGCTCCACTCAGGCAACCCTTCATCCGTCATCTGCAGGTGCGCAACAATCGTACACAACCATGGTCAACGCGCATTGCACAAAATCCATCCGCTTTATAGACGCGATGCTGCTGGAATTTTTGAGTGTGCGCGCTACTTGAAGGCTTGCCGGTCTACCCAACTGTTCCAGTTGATGTGCCCATCATCAAACCCCACAATTTTAAGGACACTCAGAGCGACAAGCTGACCGAGGTGAAATATATAATCTATAACTTTTAAGCGAACCAAGTTGCCATTAAAATCCACGTCTACTTCCAGATCACTATTATGAAATAATGCATTTCTCAGATGAACGTACGTCGATACCGCACGAACAAGCTCATCAGGACGATCTTGGTACACGTTAAAACTCAACTTGGTTAACGCAGCGCATATCGGAATAGATGCATTCTTTGACGTCCGATCCTTTGTTACAGCCCTGCAATAAGATTCCAACCCCGAAAACAGAAAGAAATAAGATGTATCTAGGAAGTTCTTTCTTTGCCGAAACGTCTCCACACATTTGAAGAATAGAATTCGAAACTGCGTGGATTCGCAAAAATTTTGATCACGTAGTCGATCAAGAGTTTTCTCAATAAAGTCTTTTCGTGACTCCAAGGAAAATACGTCTGCCCTCAGCATCGCCCCACCACCATTGTGACGCTTGTGAGAAGCAATACGCTCCGGAAATTGCTCTAGAACGTTCTGCCCTGCGCACAAAATAGGGGCAGTTACCAAAACCTCGAGCCGCTCAATGAAGGAGAGCACCGCCTCCAACTCAAACACCAAGTCGTCGTTTGGCTGGTCAAGGTATGCGATACCCGTCAATCGAAACTCGCTAAGGTCTCGTGCTGCATCGTTCACACGACGGTAGTTGTCGTCGATTGGGACAATGCGAAGCCCAGGGATGTCGATCTCCCGGGTAATGTTGTAACCGTATACACCACAGGCGTATTTAAAATTCATATCATCCAAGGTTTGAGTTCAATTTTGCCGTCAGGTATCCGAATGAGCAAATGGTTAATCATTTTCCCCGCAATTTCGCCTGAAACTTTGGCTTCTGATTCTCGAGCTCTTCAACCAACAACTCAAAAGTGCCGTTTTGAACGGTAGCTGTCGCAAGAGTCACTACACGCTTATCTTGATGAACGGTCGCCGTGGAGACTTTGCACATCTCTCCCAGGGTGCGAACGCCGACACCTATACGCTTGATGGCACATCGACCGACGCTAGGAACGTCAGCAAACCACTCCGTCGGTGGAACAAACTCTACATAGAAGTTACCTTCACCGATCGGTGCATGATCAAGGAATGTGGTTCGTGACTGTTCATTGTTAAGGATCAGCTCGACCAACGCAGCGGTAGATCCGACGACGTTTCCTTCTGCGTCATAGAACAGCGAAGCGGCGACATCCTCACAGCGCTGAAGAGTACCGTTCGGAAGCCGGACATCGACAAACGGACTTAACTCTGGAGTTACTTTCCGCAGATAGCTACCAATCACCTGGTCTGCAAAGCTAGCCCAGTCCGGCCGTGTATTTTTTGCCTGCGACACAGCGTCGATCTTGAGGAGCTTTGCCTTCGCAATCGCCTCGCGAGTGAAACCGCTTCGAGACCAGAGCACAAGCTTTGAAGTAGGCAAAAGCTGATGTTTGGAATACATCTGCTCCACCCAAGTGACGTCCGCTGCACGTTGATGATCGCGGCACTCTATGGACAAAATGAGTTGGTGACCAGCGATTAGCCTCTCTGCCGTGATATCTACTTCTCGGAGCGTACCCGAGTATATATCAGGAAGCATGTTGGACTCTGTGACAGCCCATTCAGGCTCCAGCGACTGGTGAACAATGAAAACGACCCTTTGAAAGGCATTTGAACGTTGGGGCATGATGGCTGCCTTAGTCACTTAGCTTCTATAACAAGACGTCAGTTTTCAGCCTGCTTCAGCTGGACAATTTGCGCACCAAGCTTTTCTAGTAGATCAGCTCGATCTTTAGCGCGTGCATCGCGTATGGCCGAGAGCTTGTCCCAGTCAGAGCTTCCTTTCCACACAGTCTCTGCCAATTTCGCGTCGAGAGCCCTAATATCGGCCTCTACGCCATTGAGTGACTCTACATACACTTTGGTCAAAGTCTCGATTGACTCTGTTCTGGTCTCTGACTCAATGCGTTTAGCACCCAAGAACTCAACTGTCTTGTAGCCAGAGCCTCCGATCGCCAGTACAAGCGTCAAACAAACTAACGCTTTTTCCAAAATCTCCAGCTTAACCTTCCATTCTTCAAGCTTGGTATCCAACGTCCCCCCCCATAAACCTGCATTTTTCTTGATCCATAAGTCCCTCTATTCTCTAATCTAGCGCCAATTTCTATGGAATCCGTAGCAATTTCTCGGATTCCCATAGCAGCTCTCCATATGATTATTCATCACCTGGAGGCGATGAGTCATTTGTAGGATTATCTCCACCACTTGTTGCGGGGACATATCCACTTTTTGGCTTTGAGTCTCCAGTGGTTTGAGTAGCTGGCTGATACCCCCTCTCAACTTTCTCGGGGACGTAGCCTTCATTTATTGTTCTTTTCTCGTCAACCATAAATTCTCCTTAGCTTCTTAATTCAACATGAGAAATTTCGCTGGATAAAATCAGCACACCTGCGGTGTTATTTTTTGGCCTTTCAAACCCACCATTTTGGTTTAACACCCAAGTTTCTTCAAGATAGATTTGTTCTGGCGCAGGAGCACTGGAGGCAAATGACTTATCTGCGTAACGACCAGCTATAACAGCTCCATCCTTCAAAGTAACCTTAATCCAGTATGGCTTACGCTGTGCAAACACATAATCCCATGGTTTAGCAGTAGGATGCGGCGCATTACGCTGAAAAAAATTTCTAGTCCTCAAATATTTCCACAATAGAACCCAAATAATTGGAGCTACAAAAAGAACAAAAATATAGAACAGGTAATATATAGAGCGACATTCCTCGCTAAGCGTTCCAGACTCCACCGAAATTATTGGAAAAATTAGTAGAGCATAATTTATTGAGCTGTAAGCCACCGCATCAACAAGCTGATCCGAGGTTGCTCTCTCAGTACCTGGAAAAGCCAATTGATACGCTTTTATGCTGATAAACCCAGGAATCACGAAAGCAATAAACAGAGCCAGCGTATCAATTTCCCATATATCCATTTATTACTCCGCGGCAAGATATTGCATAAAACAGAGATCAGGAGGCGCGCACACTAATACATAACCATTCGCTCGCCATAAAACCGAATTCGAGTTAACTGAAATCATGCAGTTTCCACCCTCCCTGGTGTTTGTGACGTATTCGCGCTGCGGCGAAATTTTGTGAAGTACTTCCTACTTTAGCGAAAGGAGAACACACGGCAAGCTGATTTTTTGGTTAAGGCGCAAACCGTATTGCGTGCACGGACTCCGGGTCCCCGTTTACGCGGGCGAGTAGCGCAGGGCTGGCGGGAATTAGGACGGCAGCATGTTTGAGGCTCGCAGAGCCGAGTTCTGCCGGCCCCCGTCAGACCGAGCAACGCAGCGAACCCGAAGGGCCGCGTAGCCGGGGTGGCCTAGGGGGTGCAGGGGGAAATGGCCATGCATTTCCCCCTGCTCGCCGTCAGGGCGAAAAGGTGACGTGAATCCTCCACGTGCGGTGCGAGAGAAACTGGATCCCCGCCTTCGCGGGGATGACGTGGTGGTGGTTTGCGGGGGTGACGTAGTGGTTTAGGGGGATGACAATTAGTCGGGAGGCTGTGGAGGCGAAAGGCAGAGGTGAGCATCACACACGTCGTTGAACCAAAACCGGTCACGCTCGTGCAGGCGTCACCACGGGCACGGCATGCCGTGCCCCTACCGGAGATCGGGTCAGCAGCGGAGCTATAGAGAACGCCCCCACCAAATCCCAGACAAAAAAAGGCGTGACCGAAGTCACGCCAAAGTTTCACGAACAGACTTGCAGAACGAGGGGCATGTTCCCTCAGGGGTAGTACTCAGGGCCGACAACTCACCACCAGCCCCTAGCGCCCCGGCAGGTGGAGCAACCTGCGCGGGGTTTGCCTGGGTGGGCTTAGAAGAAGCCCAGCGGGTTGACGTCGTAGCTCACCAGCAGGTTCTTGGTCTGCTGGTAGTGGTCGAGCATCATTTTGTGGTTCTCGCGACCGACGCCGGACTTCTTGTAACCACCGAACGCGGCGTGGGCCGGGTACATGTGGTAGCAGTTGGTCCAGACGCGACCGGCCTGGATGCCGCGGCCTACGCGGTAGGCGCGGTTGATGTCGCGGGTCCAGAGGCCGGCGCCCAGGCCGAACTCGGTGTCGTTGGCAATCGCCAGGGCTTCTTCTTCGGTCTTGAAAGTGGTGACGCTGACCACCGGACCGAAGATTTCTTCCTGGAAGATGCGCATCTTGTTGTGGCCTTTGAGCAGGGTCGGCTGGATGTAGTAGCCGTTGCCAAACTCGGCACCCAGACGCTCTGCGCCGCCACCGATCAGGAACTCGGCACCCTCTTCGCGGGCGATTTCCATGTAGGACAGGATCTTGTCGAACTGCTGCTCGGACGCCTGCGCCCCGACCTGGGTGTCGGTATCCAGCGGGTTGCCGCGTTTGATGGTACGGGTACGCTCCAGCACCATGCCGATGAAGTCGTCGTACATGTCTTCCTGGATCAGCGCGCGGGACGGGCAGGTGCACACTTCACCCTGGTTGAAGAACGCCAGCACCATGCCTTCTACGGCTTTGCTAACGAAGGATTCTTCCGCCTGCATGATGTCGGAGAAGTAGATGTTCGGCGACTTGCCGCCCAACTCGACGGTAGACGGGATGATGTTTTCCGCAGCGCACTTGAGGATGTGACGGCCAACCGGGGTGGAACCGGTGAACGCGAGCTTGGCGATGCGCGTGCTGGTGGCCAGCGCTTCACCGGCTTCGCGGCCATAACCGTTGACCACGTTGAGTACGCCCGGCGGCAGCAGGTCGCCGATGACTTCCATCAGCACCAGAATGCTCAGCGGGGTTTGCTCGGCCGGTTTCAGCACGATGCAGTTACCGGCAGCCAGGGCCGGCGCCAGTTTCCACGCAGCCATCAACAGCGGGAAGTTCCACGGAATGATCTGACCAACCACGCCCAGCGGCTCGTGGAAGTGGTAGGCGGCGGTGTGCTCGTCCAGCTCGGCGGCACTGCCTTCCTGCGCGCGGATGCTGCCGGCAAAGTAGCGGAAGTGGTCGACGGCCAGCGGGATGTCGGCGTTCAGGGTTTCACGCACGGCCTTGCCGTTGTCCCAGGTTTCGGTGACGGCGAGCAGTTCAAGATTCTGCTCGATGCGGTCGGCGATTTTCAGCAGGATGTTGCTGCGCGCCTGCACGGAGGTCTTGCCCCAGGCATCCTTGGCTGCGTGGGCGGCGTCCAGCGCTTTGTCGATGTCTTCTGCGGTGGAGCGCGGGATTTCACAGACAGCGTTGCCGGTGACCGGCGTCAGGTTGGTGAAGTACTGGCCTTTAACCGGCGCGACAAACTCGCCATTGATGTAGTTGCCATAGCGAGACTTGAAGGAAACGACTGAGCCTTCGGCTCCAGGTTGTGCATAGATCATTGTTGTTTTCCTCTGAGCGAAGCCTGACCCCGCACGGGTCAAGTCATAGTTCGATCTTAGTAACGGGTCTGGGGTGTCTGGTATGCGCCGTTGGCAGGGTTGACGTCGTTATTTAGTAGTAGATTGGCCGACCAACGACGTTCTCTCAGGCTAGCCGCCAGACGACGCGGCGGTGCGGAACCTGACCGGCGGTCAGGCGCTCTGCACCCGCAGCACGCCGGTATCAATCGCCAGATGCACCAGTTCGGTCAGCGAGCTGACATTGAGCTTTTGCTTGAGCACGGTGAGGTTGTTGGAGACGGTCTTGCTGCTGATGCACAGGTTCTCGGCGATCTGCCGGGGCGGCACGCCGCGGGCGAGCATGACGAAGATCTCGAACTCGCGCTGGGTGACGTCGCGCAGGCGCGGGTCAAGGCGTTCATCGCTGCCGGCGCAGGCCAGCTGGGTGGCCAGCTCCTGTTCGATGTAGCGATGCCCCTTGAGGCAGCGGCCAACCGCATCGAGCAGCACCTCGGGCGAGGCGTTTTTGGTGATATAGCCGAGCGCGCCGGTGGCCAGCGCCTGACGCACCAGCGGCAGTTCATCGTGCATGCTGAAGAACAGGATGCGCAGCAGCGGCCAACGCTGGATCAGCCGCCGGGCGGTTTCGATGCCGCTGATGCCGGGCAGGCCAATGTCCATCACCACCAGATCGGGCACGCGCTGCTGGGCGGCGGCGATGGCCTCCTCACCGCTCTCAACGCCGCGTACCTCGGCCTGGCCAAGCATCATTGCCAGCAGGCTGGTGTAGCCTTGGCGCACTACCGCGTGATCGTCCACCAGCAAGATGTTCATGCTGCCTGCCTCCATGGAATGCTCAACTCCAGTATCAGCCCGCCCTGCTCTGCACCGCGCAGCTGCAGCGCGGCGCCGAGACAGCGGGCCCGTTCGTGCATCGAGTGCATGCCGATGCCCCAGTTGCTGTTCTGCGCCAGGCCGCGGCCGTTGTCTTCGATGCGCACCACCAGTTGATCGCCCACGCAGCCCAGCCATATCTGCACCAGCGTGGCGCGGGCGTGGCGGGCGACGTTGTTGAGTGCTTCCTGCACCAGCCGGTAGAGATGCGCGCGGGCCTCGGGTGCCAGTTCGGGTAGGTCGGTGGTCAGCAGCAGGCGGCAGTCGATGCCGTGCTGCACCTGCCATTGTTCGCTCAGTTGGGCCAGCGCCTGTTCCAGCCCAAGGCGCTGCAGCACCACCGGGTGCAAGTCGCGCACCAGGGCACGAAAGCCCTGCTGCAGGCCGTCGCAGCTGCCGATCAACTGCTGGCTGAGTTGGTCGATCTGTTCGGGCGAGGCGCTGCGGCTGTGCTGCAGCATGAAGGTCTGGGCGCGGATGCCGGTGAGGTACTGGCCCAGATCATCGTGCAGCGCGTGGGCCAGCTGCGTGCGCTCGTCTTCCTGCACGCTGAGCAGCCGCTCGGTCAGGTTCTGGTTGCGCTGCTCGGCTTGCTGCAGGGCACCGGCCATGCTGTTGAAGCGCTCGGCCAGCTGGTTCAGTTCCGGTTGCTGGCTGGCGGCCAGCCGCGTATTGAAGCGCCCAGCCGCGACCTCATGCAGGCCGCCGAGCAGTTGCTGATAGGCGCGCTGGCCACGGCCAAGCGCCCAGTGAATCGCCAGCAGCGACACCGCCAGCGCGGCGGCAAACACCAGCAGCAGGAGCTGCACCGATTCCCAGATTTCGCCGAGTTCATCGTGGGGGTCAGGGGTGATGTGCCATTGGGAGCCATCGTTAAACGACAAGGTCAGCGGCGGGAAGCGTTCCTCCACCGCCGGTTGCAGCCAGTTGACCAGCCAGCGCGGCACGTCCTCGGCGGTGGCCGCAGGCGGCACTTCACCTACGCGGCTGATGCGCAGGTGGCGCAGGCCATCGAATTGCTGCGGGTCGGGTGAACTGGCGCTGCGCGACAGGCCGTCGAACAGTTGCAAGGCCAGCGCGCGGCTGGCGTGCAGTTCGCGCACCAGATCCTTTTCGGCCTGCTGCAGCAACACCAGCAGCAGGCTGAGCAACATCGCGGCGAAGGCCAGCAGCACTCCCGCGTACAGGCGCGCCGCCAGCGGCAGGGTTTTCATCGGGGCCTCAGCGGACGACGAAGGTGCCCTGCATCCCCTTGCTCTCGTAGCCCTTGAGGTAGAAGGCGTAACGGCCAGGGATCAGCGGGGTAAAGAAGATTTCGGCCTCACCGGCTTCCTCGAATTCCAGCTCGTGCAGCACGGCAGGTTTGATTTCCACTTCACCGGCCTCGACTTTGCGCAGGTGCACGGTCTTGAAGAAGTCAGGCGCCTGGAAGGCGTATTCCTTCATCCCGGAGGAGATGACCATCAGTTGGTAGGCCTTGCCGGTTTCCAGCTCGTATTCGGTCTGGCTCAGGGCGAAGTCGCTCTCGTCGTTGCCCAGCACCAGATCAGGCAAGGGCGTGGTGCGACGGGTCAGATCACCAGCGGCAAACAGGCGGTCGGTGCCAATCAGGCAGACGAGCATGAGGCTGACGTGCAGCAGGGTGCGGGTACGCGACATGGAGGCAGTCCTTTTTTTATTGTGCTGCTGCCATGCTAAAGACCCTGTCGCGGGCCGAAATAGTACCTTGGTACCGGGCGATTGGTACTTTCTTCATATTTCCCCGCCGGCGGGCGGTTCCTATGCTGGGGCCACAACAAAAAGGAGGCCCCGATGCGCCCGCTGCTCACCCAAACTGCATTCTTCATGCTCGCCCTGTGCGTGGCCACGCTGGTGGCCGAACAAGCATACGCCGAGCCGCTGGACGTGCGCATCGGCTACGTAGCCTGGACACCCGACCCCGGCCCGGTGCTGTCGAACGTGATCCCCGAGCCAACCGATGCCGGGCTGCGCGGCGCGGAACTCGCCATCGTCGACAACAACACCACCGGCCGCTTTCTCAAGCACGACTATCAACTGGTTACCGCCAGCGAGCCCGAGCTGGACGCCACCCTCGACGCCGCCCGCGCCCTGCATGCCGACGGCGTGCGACTGTTCATCAGCAACCTGCCGGCCAGCGCGCTGAGCGCCCTGTCTGCCGAGTTTGGCGACAGCCTGCTATTCAACGCCGGCAGTTACGACGACGTCCTGCGCACCACCCAGTGCCTGCCCAACGTGCTGCACACCTTGCCCAGCCGCGCCATGCTGGCCGATGCGCTGGGCCAGTTTCTGCTCAGCCGCAAACTCAAGCGCTGGCTGCTGATCAGCGGCCCAACCGAAGCGGATCAGGCCTACGCCAATGCCCTCAAGCGTGCCGCCCAGCGCTACGGCATGCGCATCGTCGCGGAAAAAGAGTGGAGCTTTGATACCGACCTGCGCCGCGCCGCCCAGGCCGAGGTGCCGTTGTTCACCCAAACCGATGAGTACGACGTGGTGCTGGTGGCCGACGAGCGCGGCGACTTTGGCGAATACATCCCCTACAACACCTGGTATCCGCGTCCGGTGGCCGGTACCCAGGGCCTGACTCCGGTCGGCTGGCACAAGACCATCGAAACCTACGGCGCGGCGCAGTTGCAGAAGCGCTTTGAGGAACACGCCGGGCGCTGGATGAACAGTCTGGACTTCGCTTCCTGGCTGGCCGTGCGCTCGATTGGCGCGGCGGTCACCACCCTCAACAGCACCGACGCCGAGGCCATTGCCGCACTCAGCGTCAGTGACCGCCTGCCGATGGACGGCTTCAAGGGCCGCAAACTGAGCTACCGCACCTGGAGCGGTCAGCTACGCCAGCCGATTGCGCTGGTGCAGCCGCGCGCACTGGTTACCACGTCACCGCAGGACGGCTTCCTGCACCCCGGCACCGACCTGGACACCCTCGGCTACGACGAGCCCGAGAGCCAGTGCCGCATCGCCGAACACCTGAACAAGAGCTGATGGAGCTGCCCATGACTACCCTGCCCTTTCGCTACGCCCTGCTGGCCGCGCTGATCACCACCGCAAGCACCGCTGCTCTGGCCGAGACTGCCTATGTCTCCAACGAGAAGGACAACACCATTTCGGTGATCGACATGAACACCCTGGAGGTGACCGACACGCTGGAGGTCGGCATGCGCCCGCGCGGCATTCTGCTGTCGAGCGACAACAGCAAGCTGTTCATCTGCGCCAGCGACTCCGACACCGTGCAGATCATGGATCTGGCGACCCGCCGCATCATTCAGGAGCTGCCATCCGGTGCCGACCCAGAGCAGTTCGCCCTGCATCCGAACGACCGCACCCTGTACATCTCCAACGAAGACGACGCGCTGGTAACCGTGGTCGACGTGCCGACCGCCGAGGTGCTGGCGCAGATCGACGTGGGCGTAGAGCCCGAGGGCATGGCGGTCAGCCCGGACGGCAAATGGGCGGTGAACACCAGCGAAACCACCAACATGCTGCACTGGATCGACACCACCACCAATGAGCTGGTCGACAACACCCTGGTTGACCAGCGCCCTCGCCACGTCGAGTTCAGCCACGACAGCAAGACGCTGTGGGCCTCGGCCGAGATCGGCGGCACCGTCACCGTGCTGGACGTGGATTCGCGGGAAGTGAAGAAGGTGCTGACCTTCGAGATCAAGGGCATTCACCCGGACCGCATTCAGCCGGTTGGCGTGCGCCTGACCCGCGACGGCAAATACGCCTTCATCGCCCTTGGCCCGGCCAACCACGTGGCGGTGGTCGACGCCAACACCTTCGAGGTACTGGATTACCTGCTGGTGGGCCGCCGCGTCTGGCACATGGCGTTCAACGCCGATGAAAGCCTGCTGCTGACCACCAACGGCATCAGCGGCGATGTGTCCGTGGTCAACGTCCACGACCTGGAGGTAGTGAAGTCGATCAGGGTCGGCCGCTTCCCCTGGGGCGTGGTGATTACGCCCTGATGAGCATCTGTGTGCAGGGAGTCAGTTTTGCCTATGGCGAACGTCAGGCGCTCAGGCAGGTGGATTTCAGCTGTCAGCCGGGCTGCCTGAACGCCTTGCTCGGCCCCAACAGTGCGGGCAAGTCGACGCTGGTGGCGCTGCTCAGCCGCCTCTACGCCCTGCAGCAGGGCGACATCCTGCTGGACGGTCTGTCGATCCGCCAGCACCCGCGTGCGGCGCTGCGCCAGCTCGGCGTAGTGTTCCAGCAGAGCACGCTGGATCTGGACCTCAGCGTACGCCAGAACCTGGCCTACCACGCCGCCCTACATGGGCTGTCACGCCGCGAGGCGGCGCAGCGCATCGACGCCGAACTGGCCCGCCAGCAGCTCGGCGAACGCCAGCACGAACGGGTGCGCGCACTGAACGGCGGTCACCGCCGCCGGGTCGAGATTGCCCGCGCCCTGCTCCATCAACCACGCATTCTGCTGCTCGATGAGGCCAGCGTGGGGCTGGATCAGGCCAGCCGCCGGGCGCTCAATCAGCACGTGCGTGCGCTGTGCGATGAGCGGCAACTGACGGTGATCTGGACCACTCACCTGCTCGACGAGATTCTGCCCAGCGACCCGGTGGTGATGCTCAACCGCGGCCGCGTGGTCGCCCAGGGGCAAGCCGACGCGCTGAGCAACGGCGCGACTCAGGAGAGCCTGAGTGATGCCTTCGAGCGGCTCAGCCGCGCCAGCGAGGAACCCGCCCTATGACCGCCGCCCAGTACCTCAACTGTCTGCAGGGCGTGATGCAGCGCGAATGGCTGCGCTTCTTCCAACAGCGTTCTCGCTTTCTCAGCGCGCTGGTGCGGCCGCTGCTGTGGCTACTGGTGTTCGCCGCCGGGTTTCGCGCCGCGCTGGGGGTGTCGATCATCCCGCCGTACAGCACCTACATCACCTACGAGACCTACATCCTGCCCGGGCTGTGCTGCATGATTTTGCTGTTCAACGGCATGCAGGGCTCGCTGTCGATGGTCTACGACCGGGAAATGGGCAGCATGCGCGTGCTACTGATGAGCCCGCTGCCGCGGCCGTTTCTGCTGCTGTGCAAGCTGCTGGCCACCGCGCTGGTGTCGTTGATTCAGGTCTACGCCTTTTTGGCGATTGCCTGGTGCTTCGACATTCGCCCGCCGCTCTGGGGCCTGCTGGCGGCGGCGCCTGCCCTGCTGTTGGCGGCGCTGCTGCTGAGTTCGCTGGGGCTGCTGCTGTCCAACGGCATTCGTCAACTGGAGAACTTTGCCGGGGTGATGAACTTCGTCATCTTCCCGCTGTTTTTCCTGTCGTCGGCGCTGTATCCACTGTGGAAGATGCGCGAGTCGAGTGAGTGGCTGTACTGGCTGTGTGCGCTCAACCCGTTCACCCACGCGGTCGAGCTGGTGCGCTTTGCGCTGTATCAGCAGTTCAACCTGACCGCGCTGCTGGTCTGCCTTGGGCTGTGGCTGCTGTTTAGCCTGGCGGCGGTGCTGACCTTCAACCCGCAGCGGGCGGCGGTTCGGGGCTAAGTTGCACACCAAGCACCCGCGCCGCTTTTCGCTTTTCGCTTTTCGCTTGAGGCTTGCGGCTTGCGGCTTGCGACCCTCCGGGCCGGGATTACTACTTTAGTACCGGTTCGTTGTGCGAATGTATCATTTGCAAGACGCCCCACCGGGGGTGTAATACCAACTGATACCACCGGGCCAGCGTTGCCCGGCATGACCAAATACAACAAAAACAGGTTGCCCAAGCCATGTACAAGATACTGATAGCTGATGATCATCCGTTGTTTCGCGAGGCCATCTGCAATGTCATCAGTAGCGGATTTCCCGGCAGCGAGTTGCTGGAAACCTGCGACCTGGATAGTGCTCTGGCCATAGCCCGGGAACAGGACGACCTGGATCTGATTCTGCTGGACCTCAACATGCCCGGCATGCACGGCCTCAACGGCCTGATCACGCTGCGCAACGAGTCGCCGTCGATTCCGGTGGTGATTGTCTCGGCCGAGGAAGACAAGCAGGTAGTGCTGCAGGCCATCACCTACGGCGCCGTCGGCTTTATCACCAAATCCTCGCCGCGCGCGCAGATGACCGAAGCAATTGAGCAAATCCTCGACGGCAACGTCTACCTGCCCTCCGACATCATCCGCGCCAACCACACCATCACCCGCCGCAACCCCGAGGAATACCCCATCTCCCCGGAACTGCTCTACGCCCTCACCCGCAAGCAGTTGCTGGTGCTCGAGCGCATGGCCAAGGGCGAATCCAACAAACAGATCGCCTACCACCTCGACATCGCCGAAACCACGGTGAAAGCCCACGTGTCAGCAATTCTGCGCAAGTTGAATGTGCATAACCGGGTGCAGGCTATTTTGTCGGCGAGTGATGTGGATTTCAGTGCGTATTTGCGGCGCTGAGCGGGCGCCTTTTACCCTTCGGCCTACGTTTTAACGCCGCTTTCGTAGGCGCACGGCATGCCGTGCCCGGCTCCATCTCAACCCGGAGTTGCGGCCACTCAGATACATCCCCCCCTTCCACGTCATCCCCGCGAAGGCGGGGATCCAGTTAGCCGTCTGATACCTTCTTTGGATTCCCGCCTGCGCGGGAATGACGGGGTAGTGACGTAGGGTTGTCTCGGCCAAGCTACCTGCACTCTGCTCCCACGCCTTTCGCCTTCCCGGCGAGCCAAGGGGGGCTGCTTGCCCTGCCCCCCTTAGCGATCCCCCGGGGCACCCGACTACGCGGCCCTTCGGGTTCGCTGCGTTGCTCGGCCTTGCGGGGGTGGCCGGCGAGGTGCCGGCAGAACTCGGCTCTGCGAGCCTCAGACAGCCTACGACTCTTTATCCCGCCAGCCCTGCGCTACTCGCCCGCGTAAACGGGATCTGGGGCCGTGCGCACTCGCCCCTCTTCTCCGCAATCAAAACCACACACACGGGAAGGTCGAGCTCCCGCTCGACCAGCGAACCGCCGTGCAACGTCATGGCCGAGTTGGAACTCGGCCTTCCCGACCCCTTCACGTCATCCCCGCGCAGGCGGGGATCCATTGCGCTGTCTGATACTCCCTCTGGATTCCCGCCTTCGCGGGAATGACGGAGTGGAGGTCAAAGGACGAAGATATTCGTGAAGTCTGGGCAGCGCGCCCGGCATGCCGCCCAAGAAACGGAAAGCAGCACGCGCGCTATATCAGGGCACCCCAAAGATCACCCACTCACCGCCAACAAATGACTCATCGCCGTCTTCAACTTCATCGGTCTCACCGGCTTATGCAGAATCACATGCCCCAACTCCCGCACCTGCAGTTTCAGCGCGTTGCTGTAGTTGGCGGTAATCAGCAGTACCGGCAGCGGTGAGCTGCGGCGGGCGTTGATGCATTGAACGACGTCGACGCCGTTGACGTCGTTGTCGAGGTGGTAGTCGGCGATCAGCAGGTCGGCCTGGGCGTGGAAGTTGTCGACCTGGGCGGCGAGATCGTCTTCGGACAGCGCGGTGATGACGGTGCAGCCCCAGCCTTCCAGCAGTGTACGCATGCCGGCGCAGATGGCGGCGTCGTTATCCAGCACCCAGATGGTGGAGCCCGGCAGGCGTTCGCCGATGCGGGCGGTGACCGGTTCTTCCTGCACCACGGTCGGTTGCAGGCGGCCAAACGGCACATCCACGCTGAACACCGAGCCGCGGCCTTCGACCGAGCGCACGCGGATGCGGTGGCCGAGCATGCGGGCGATCTTGTCGACGATGGCAAGGCCAAGCCCCAGCCCACGGTCGCGGGTATTGGCGCTGGGGTTGACCCGTTTGAACTCCTGAAAGATTTCCTGCAGCTTGTCTTCCGGGATGCCCATGCCGGTATCCCAGACCTCGATGCGCAGGCCGTGGGCGTGGCGACGACAGCCGAGCAGGATGCGCCCGGACGGCGTGTAGCGGATGGCGTTGGTGAGGAAGTTGCGCAGGATGCGCAGCAGTAGTTGGGCGTCGCTGCGCACCACCGCACCACACGGCACAAAGCTCAGCTGCAGACCTTCGCTGGCGGCGAGCTGGCGATATTCGTTGGCGAGGTTGTCGAGCAAGCTGTCGAAGCAGAAGGCGTTGATATCCGGCTTGATGACCCCGGCGTCCAGCTTGGAAATGTCGACCAGCGTGCCGAGCAGGTTTTCGACATCCTCCAGCGAGTGGCTGACCTGCCGCACCAGCGATGCACTGCCCTCCGGCACCTGCTGCTCCAGCAGCGCGCCGGTGAACAGCCGCGCGGCGTTGAGTGGCTGCAGCAGGTCGTGGCTGACCGCGGCGAGAAACTTGGTTTTCGACAGGTTGGCCTGCTCGGCTTCGCGCTTGGCTTCGCGCAGGCGCGCTTCGGCCTCGGCGCGCTCGCGGATCTCCTGACGCATCTGACTGTTTACTTCGGTCAGCTCCTGAGTGCGCTCGCGCACGCGCTGCTCCAGATGCTGATAGGCCTGATGCAACGCCTCGGAGGTGCGCCGCCGCTCGGTGATGTCGCGGATCATCACGAAGATACCGACCACCTCGCCCTCGCTGTCGCGATTTGGCACGTATGAGCGCAGCAGGTAGCGCTGGTGACCGTCCAGATTGGGTTCGGCAAACTCAAAGCTGACGCTTTCGCCGTTGAAGGCCCGAGCGATGTAAGGCTCCAGGCGAGCGTACTGCTCGGCGCTGTGGACCCGGTGCAGGCTGTGACCGAGAATCTCGCCACGGGCCCAGCCGTACCAGTCTTCATACACCTTGTTGGTGAACTGGTAGGTCAAGTCGGCACCGACGTAGGCGATCAGCGCGGGCACGTGGTCGGTAATCAGCCTGACCCAGCGCTCGCTGTCCTCCAGCGCGCGGGCGTAGAGGTCGCGCTCGGTGATGTCGGTAAAGGTGTTGACGAAGCCACCGGTGGGCATGGGGTGCGTGCGCACCTCCAGCACCCGGCCATTGCCCAGATGCTGCTCGCAGGTCAGCACCGGCGCGCCCTGCGCCGTGCGGCTGTAGGGCGTGAACAGCTCCAGTTCGCTGTCTTCCATCACCTCGTCGAACGGGCGGTGGGCCTCAATCGGTGCCAGCCCTGCCAATTCCAGGAAGCGGCCGTTCCAGACTTCCAACGCACCTTCGTCATTCACCACGGCGACGCCCTGGGACAGGCTGTCGACAGTACGCTGCAGCAGCCGGGTCTTCTGCTCCAGCGCCTTCTCGCGCCGCGCCTTCTCGGACTGCTTGAGGTCGGTGATATCGGTGTACATGATCACCAGCCCGCCTTCGCGGGTCGGCCGTTCGCTGACCTGCATCCAGCGCTGGTCACGCAGTTGGTGCAGCAGATGGCCGTCGGCAGCGGCGTCGGTATCGACGATCAGCCCGGCGCTCAACGCCATGCGCTTGACCTCACCCAGCGAGGTGCCTTCGGTGATGCGCACGCCGGTGCCCTGCCAGAACGCGGCAAAGCGGCGGTTGTAGAGCACGATGCGCTTGTTCTCGTCGAACAGCACGAAGGCATCGGGCACGCTTTCGATGGCGTCGATCAGGTAGTGGTGGGCTTTCTCGGCGCGGGCGCGGGCATCGCTCAGCAGGCGGTTGCTGGCCTGCAGCTCGGCCATGGTGTCGTTCAGTGCCTGGGTGCGTTCACGCACCTGTTCGGCCAATTCCACCGAGTGCTGAAACGCTGCGTAGCTTTCGGTGCGCTGACTGGAGCTGGATTCGACCCGCTCGATCAGCGCGGCGTTGATGCGTTTGAGTTTGCGGTTTTCCGCCCGCAGGGCTTCCAGCTCGGCCAGCAGCTCCGGGTCATGCAGCGGCAACTCAACGCGGGAATGCAAAGGCCACCCCGGTGAAGGTCTGGTTGATGTGCATGCCGTTGAACTGCTCGCCGTAGGTGTTGAAACCGATCACCCGGTTGGCGGCGAGAAACTCCGACATGCGCTGGTCTTCACCGCGCAGCTCGGACTCCATGCGGCGCAAGAAGCAGTCGCAGCCGAGGATCAGCACCGGTTCACCGAGACGCTGACGCAGCTGCTCAAAGCGCAGCCGCAGATTCGGCAGCAGCTCGCCGGGTGTCATCGCCGTAAGCACGATGCCGGTATCCACCGCGCAGTAGAAGGTCAGGCTGCGGTCCGGATTGACCCGCTGAATCGAACGCACGTAGAACTGGTCGCGAATGCGCACGGCCAGCGCGTCGAGGGCGAAGTGTTTGCCGCTAAGCTCATCCACCGGCACGCCGACTAGCCGGGCGTATTCCTCGGCGGCGGGTTCGGCGTTCAGTTCCAGCACGGTGCGGGTGCTGCTGTCGGCATCGGTCACCACCAGTTTGCTCTCGGTGGGTTTGAGGTGATGGGTGGTGAACACCTCAAAGTCCAGCCAGGTGTTGACCATCACCACCACTGCCGCGCCGGTAAGGAAGCGGCCCTGATAGTAGACGTGGGTATGGCTCAGGTGGTTGTCGTCGCCGGCTGAACCGCCGAAATGGGGAATGCTGCCGAGCGCGGCGCTCAGGGTGTTGAGCACCAGTTCTTCGCGGCTGGACAGGCCATCAAGCATGGTCAGCGCGAAGGTGTGATCCTTGACCGGCGCCAGATTGACCTGCCGGCAGTGACCAAGCATGCGCTCTACCGCCTGCTGTGCCTCAACCAGGCTGAAGCTGTCGAGCGCACGGATCAGCGTGCAGTCGACCGCGAAGGTGCGCAGGTCGAGCCCGACCGCGCTGATGCAGCCGCGGCCATAGCCTGCTGCGCTGATTTCTCCGGCGGTAGTACAGCCCAGCAGCATGACGCCGCCAAAGTGCTGATCCAGCGCGGTCGCCAGTTTGTCGAGGGGGTATTCGGCCGAACAGAAGAACAATACGCAGCCCAGATGCGGGTGCAATAACTGGCGCGCCAGATCCTGCGCCGCGGCGTCCGGGTCGGTGGCCTCGGTCATGGCGGTGCGAAAGCAGTCGTCGAGCGGCTGGGTGCTGAAGTCGGGCATACCGGAAATCGGGTTCATGCCAACGATTCTAGAGAGCAGGCAAGCCCCGGCCCTATGCTACTTCAGTACTGAATTGGTAGGTCTTGGGAACGACGCCAGAGCTGGCGTAACCCGGACTCGCCATCACCCCACTGCACACCGTCATTCCCCTCACTACACCGTCATTCCCGCGCAGGCGGGAATCCAGTGGGTCGCTCAAGCACCGAAGTGGATCCCCGCCTGCGCGGGGATGACGTGGAAGGACACGACGTGCCAGATTTGGGCTCGGGTATCGCCTGATCGTGACAAGCCGAAGGCCGCAGCTCCATCCCTAGGGTCCCTTCGCATGCGCCAGTGCTCCAATACACACCGTCATTCCCGCGAAGGCGGGAATCCAGTGGCCACTCAGGCCCCACGATGGATCCCCGCCTTCGTGGGGATGACGTGCAATTGAAATGGTGGGTTAGCACGACACACCACGGGTCCGGTGCAACAAAATGCAAAACCCCCGCCTGCATGCGCAAACGGGGGCCGATACCAGCAGACGCAATTACCAGCTCAGCGCGACACCCAGCGCCACCGAGTCAGTCTCTTCGATGGTCAAGTTGTTGGTGCGGTCTTCGATCTCGAACTGGTTGTACTCGGCCACCAGCGTCAGGTGCTCGTTGATGCTGTGGAACAGGCCGATAGCGCGGGTCTCGTAGTCAGCGGCAACGCCCAGGCCATTGCCATCGTCTTCCGTCTTGCCATAGGACAGCGCCAGCCGGGTCTTGCCGCCGAAGGTGTAGGAACCTTGCAACAGGTGTCCAGTGCTGTCGACTTCACGCAGAACCGCTTCGCCGGCGTTGTTGGTGAAGAACGGGTTGATGCCTTCGGCGTCAAAACCTGACGCGGTCACGGACAGGGCGCCCATCTTCGCCTGGACGCCGTAGCCAAAACCCTGGGAAGTCACGTCATCAACGGTGCTGTCGGTGTTCTTGGAGGTCTGGTAACCGGCGTTCACCCAGCTGTAGATGTCGGCGCCAGCCAGGTCGAACTGGTAGGTGACTTCGGTTTCGAAACGCGGTGCGTCCTGATAGTTCTTGCCAACAGCGCTGTCGTCACTGGTGTCGACCGGGTCCATGATACCGGCGGCAACACGCAGGCCGCCCATGACCGGCGAGCGGTAGGTGATCTGAGCGGTCGGGAACGGGTACGGGTAACCGCTGCCGATGTTGCCGAAGGACACGCCGCCGCCGTCAACCAGGCCCAGGGTATCGCTGACCTGACCGTAACCGGCCAGCATTTCGTCGAGCAGGATATTGGAGCGGGCAAACAGGCCGAAGTCCTTACCGACCAGCACTTCACCCCAGTCGCCGCCAATGGTGCCGTAGAACTGACGAACGTCGATGGCGGTCGCGGTGCTGTTGGTTTCGCTGTCGTTGATGGTGACCCAGAAGGACGAACGCGCACCCAGCTTCAGGTCACCCATGTCCTTGCCCATGTTGAAACCGATGTAGTTCGGCAAAAAGCCCATCTTGACGCGGGCTTGGTCGCGGTCCAGATCGTCGTTGATGTTGTCGGTGTCGGTCTGGACGTAGAAGGCGTTGACGTAGCCGTCAGCGGAGAAGGTGGTACCGTCTTCGTCGTACAGGGTGATGGCGGCGGACGCCGGGGCGCTCAGCAGTGCGAGGGCGATGGGGGTAAGCAGGGTGCAGGCAATCTTGTTCTTGTACATGGTGCTCTCCGATGTAATCAGTGACTGAAGCGTCACGCCGATTATCAGAAAGCCCCCTGCCCGCCCCCATTGGCCATGAGCGGCGGTTGCCTTGCCCTTTGGTGTCTGCGACCAAGCGACGAACAGGCGCGTCGGTGGCAGGTTGTATTTACAACCTACCTAGGTAGTAGAAGCGGCAGCCGCCTCAATCGGCCCCCGCCTGTCGGCTCACCAGGCGCCAGCGCGCACTGTGCGGCAGGCGACTGACAAAGGCGCTCCAATGCGCACCGGTCAAGGCCAACAACGCCTGCTGCTCTGCCGCCAACTGATCTTCACGCTGCCAAAGGCAATCATCCCAGTGCGCCTCGAAGCCCTGCTGCGGATGCTGCCGCTGCTGCTCCAGCAACCGCGACAGATGGGCAGCCTGTGCCTGCAACTGCTCGGCAGACAGCGCGACCAACGCCGGCATACTCTGCTCGAGAAATCCGTCGACCGCCGATTCGATGCAACGGTGCGAACGCTCAGGTGACTGCACCAGCAACAACAGGCCGGGCCGACCGGCACGCTGGTGCAGGCGCGCCACCACCCAGTATCCAAGCTGCTGGCGGGTGCGCAGTTCGGCAAAAAACGGATCAGCCAGCCGGTGATGCAGTAACCGCCAGCAAGCCGCTTCAAGTACGCTGTCGTCTTCGGCTGGCAGGTACAGTAGCTGCGCGCGATCGGTATGTTTGCTGCTGACCTCGCTGACCTGCAGCTGCCCCGTCTGCAGCTGCGGTAACGGGCAGCACCAGTCAAAGGGTTGCATCAAGCGCGGACAGAGGTTGAGCAGCAACTTGGCCATTTGCGCAGACTCGGCCTCTGGGCAGCCGTCAGGTTTGAGCCAGATGATCTGTGCCTCGGAGCACAACCACTGCCAGAGTGCGAGGGGGTCGCGCAACCGCATGGCCCGGGTTGAGCGCTCGCGCTCCAGCGCTTGTAACAACCGCCAGGCTGGCAGCGCGTCAGCCTCCTCCTGCGCCCAGCGTCGGCTGCGCCGCTCGATAAGCCCCAGCTGGCTTGTGGCTGGTGGGGTATGCAACTGGCTCAGCAGCTCGCGCATGAACCCCGGCAGCAGGGTCGGCGGGCCAGCAACATCCAGCACCAGTTGCCCCGCTGCCAATGACCATTGCAGGCTAATGCCAACACGGGCTCCCCATTGCTGCAGCGCCTCACTCTGCAATGTCCAGCAAGCCTGCAGCCAGCGGCGCTCGGCGATACTCGCTGCGGTATCGGCCCAGCACCAAGCGAGCCGAGTGCGTAGCGCGCCCGGACGACCTGCATAGCGGAGCAGCCGCAAACCGGGCAGTACCGTGGACCAGCGTAGCCCTTTCGGGGCCTCGGCCAGCGGCCCGAGGCAGGGGCCAAGACGCCCTGCCAGATCGGCCGAGGGCGCCGGGGGTAGCTGCAGCGGTCGCGCCTGCCAAGGGGTGCCGGTGTGAGCACATCGTTCACCTCCATGCAAGCGGGGCTGACGCTGTAGCAGCAAACGCCTGGCTGGCAGGAGTTGATCAAGCAGCGCTTGCCAGTCAGACATACTGACGGTATCCAGCGCAACGCCAGCCACGTCCAGCACCTGTTCGGCGGGCAATTCCAGCAGCCTCAAGGCATAGCGACGACAGCTGTCGAGCAGGTCGCCCTGCGGCCCAAGGTCAAAGGCAGTCTGCGCCAGTGCCCGACGCGCCGCCTGCGGCCATTCGGCTGGGTCCTTGCTGCGCATAGCCTGCAGCCAGCCATCCAGCCCGGCCAGCACCTGCTCGGGCTCAGCGTCAGCGCTCTGCAGCTCAATACGCAGCAGAGCCTGACCACCGACATCCGCGTCCAGCGAGGCGTGCAGTTCATCGAGCAGCCCTCGGTCTCGCAGATACCCCAGCGCACCGCCCGGTGCCGGGCTGTTCAGCCAGTCACACAGCCATTTAGCCGCCGCACCATGCACATCACAGCCCATCAGTGGATACAGCAGGACGGATTGCGGCTGACCGCTGCGACCCTGCCAATCCAGCTGCAGCGGCAGCTGTCCGCTGGCAAACAGCGGCTGGGCGAAGGGTTCCGGCGCGCGGCCCGCCAGTAGTTGCTCTGCGCTATCCTGTGCCAGCGCCAGCAGTTGCTCAGGCCGCTGCGGCCCATACAGCACCAATGCCATGCTGCCAGCGCGATAATGAATGCCGTGCCACTGACGCAGGCGTTCAGCCAGCCAGCCCGGGTCACCGGCAAGGCTGACGGCATTGCCAGCGCTGAAGCGACTGAGCGGATGGTCCGGGTGCACCACTTCGGCCAGGACCGCCTGGGCATGAATAGCGTCGTCGGCCAGCCGGGTATGAAATTCGGCGTCGATTACCCGCCGCTCCTGCTCAACCTGGTCGGGCGCAAACAGCGGAGCCGCCAGCATGTCGGTCAGCTGCGCCAGACAGGGCTGCAGCCCCTGCGGGCTCACCGAGCAGAAAAAGCTGGTCGAATGCGGAGCGGTGCTGGCGTTGAAGCGCCCGCCCCACTCCGCCACCCGGGCGGGAAACGAGCCCGGCTCCGGCCAGCGTTGCGAGCCCATAAACAGCATGTGTTCCAGCAGATGCGCCAGCCCCGGCAGGTCATCCGGTTCGGCATGACTGCCAGCGGATACTTGCAGGACAGCGCAGGCCTGGCTGGCTTGAGCGTCGTGAATCAGTAAACAGAGCAAACCGTTGGCAGCGCGGTACAGTTGGTAGTCACGCTGGTCGGCAGGCAGGGAGGCAAGAGGTATCGAGTACACGGCAGGTCACGCAGGGGAAAAAGCCAGCGCTCAGGTTAACGCAGGCAAAGGCCGCCTCCGGGAAACCGGTACCAAAGTAGTAGAGCAAGGTGACGGATGGCGAAAAGCCATAACCAGGGCTTCCAGATGGCCCTGGCGGATAGAAAAAGGGAGTGCGCGGGCGCGCACTCCCGACTGCTTAGCGCTGGCTGACTGCCGCGCTGCTCGGCAGCTTGAAGGTCCACAGCGTGCCGCCCTGGGTGAAGTTCTTCACCCGCTCGGCAACGTGGCCACCCCACAGCGGCACCGCGCCACCCCAGCCGGACATGACGGAGACGTACTGCTCACCATCCATCTCCCAGGTAATCGGCGAACCGATCACACCGGAACCGGTGTTGAACTGCCAGAGCTTCTCACCGTTGCGGGAGTCAAACGCCATCAGATAACCCTCGGGGTTACCGGTGAATACCAGATTACCCTGGGTGCTCAGCACACCACCCCACAGCGGGGCCGGGTTCTGGTAGCGCCAGATTTCCTCACCAGTTTTCGGGTCCATCGCCCGCAACACGCCGATGTAGTCGTCGTTCAGCGGCTTGATGGTAAAGCCAGCCCCCAGATAGGCGGCGCCTTTTTTGTAGGTGGTTGCTTCGTTCCAGATGTCCATACCCCACTCATTGGACGGGACGTAGAACAGGCCGGTGTTCTGGCCGTAGGACATCGGCATCCAGTTCTTGCCACCGAGGAAGGCCGGGGCAGTGAAGACCTGACGGCCCGCATCGCCGGATTCGGTCGGTGCACCCGGACGGTAGTCATCGGCGTAAATCGGACGACCGTTCTCATCCAGACCGGTGGCCCAGGTGATCTTGTCGACAAATGGGAAGCCGCGGATGAAATCACCGTTGGTGCGGTCCAGTACATAGAAGAAGCCGTTACGGTCGGCAGTACCGGCCGCTTTCACTTCCTTGCCGTCTTCTTCGTAGTTGAAGGAGATCAGCTCGTTCACGCCGTCAAAGTCCCAGCCGTCATGCGGGGTGGTCTGGAAGTGCCAGACGATCTGACCGTTGTCAGGGTTCAGAGCCAGACGCGACGAGGAGTAGAGGTTGTCACCAGGCCGCAGGTGCGAATTCCAGGGTGCCGGGTTACCGGTGCCGAAGAACAGCAGGTTGGTTTCCGGATCGTAGTAGCCACCCAGCCAGGGCGCGCCGCCACCGGTCTTCCACAGGTCGCCCGGCCAGCTCTGGTTAGCCTCGCCACCGGAGATACCGGCCTCCACCGGCTGGCCGTCTTCATAGACGTAACCCATGTGACCTTCAATGGTCGGACGAGTCCACAGCAACTCGCCGTTGGTGGGGTTGTAGGCTTCGATCTTGCCGACCACACCGAATTCACCACCGGAGACGCCGGTGATCAGCTTGCCGTCCACCACCAGCGGCGCGGCGGTGATCGAGTAACCGGCCCGGTAGTCGGCCACGGTCTTGCGCCAGACGACCTTGCCGGTATCCTTGTCCAGCGCGACCAGCTTGGCGTCCAGGGTGCCAAAGATCACCAGGTTGTCGTAGAGCGCAACGCCACGGTTGATCACGTCGCAGCAGGGCATGATGCCGTCAGGCAGACGGGCATCGTACTGCCACAATTTGGTGCCGGTGTGGGCGTCCACCGCAAAAACGCGCGAGTAGGAACCGGTGATATACATCACACCGTCCTTGATCATCGGCTGGGACTGCTGACCGCGCTGCTTCTCGCCACCCAGCGAGAAAGCCCAGACCGGCTGCAGGCTGCTGACGTTGTCGGTATTGAGCATGTCCAGGGTGCTGTAACGCTGACCCTGCAGACCCATGCCGTTGGTGACCACCTGGCTGTTGTTGGTGGCGTCGGCACGGATATCGTCGTTGGTGACATTGGCTGCTGCCACGCCGGCGACGCTCATGGCGGCAACCAGCGTGGTCAACAGAAAGGAAGAGCGGGCATGTTTGGTCATTGCTGCTACCTCTGAGATGTTGTTGTATTGGCGCAGTCGGGTTGCGCTGAACGACACTCAGGTAGCGCTCAGCACGTCCCACACGATGAAACGGGAAAATTTCCTGCTTCTGGCCACGATTCTTGGCTCAGAGCCCAATACCAACAATTGCTCACAGGGGTGATTTCCTTACTCCCTTGGTAGCACTACCCGCCCTGCTCAGAACACCAGCCGCGCGCCAACCGTGAGGTTGCGGCCAGGCAACAGCACCTCATCCTTGATGAACGAGCTGTGCTGACGCGCCTTTTCATCAAGCAGATTGTTGCCGCGCAGATAGAGCAACACGTCGCTTTCGCCCAGCACGCCACGCCAGTTCACGCCAGCGCCCAGCAGGATGTAATCGCCGGTCTCGGTCTCGTAGTCGGCGGTATGGTCCTGACGCATTACCTGACTCGCTTCCAGCTGCGCCGACAGGGCACCGGTCAGGCGCTGATTCAGCCGCACGCCCACCCGATCAGCCGGGATGCGCGGCAGATCACCACCGTCCTTCAGGCGACCACGCACGCTGTCGCCAAACAGGGTAAGACCGGTCGCTGCAGTCGCCTGCCAGCTGACACTGCCTTCAACACCCTGCAACACCGCATCGGCCTGGCGGTACTCCACCACCCGGTAACCGGCTCCCGGATCCGCGCCGGTATCAGCCGCGAAGATGAAGTCATCCACCTCGTTGCGATAGACACTCACATCAAAGGTCACCGCACCACGGGTGCGACGCAGACCGAGTTCAGCGTTGATCGCAGTTTCCCGATCCAGATCCGGATCACCCAGTTCTACCGTACGGGTCGCCGCATGCGGGCCGTTGGCGTACAGCTCTTCGGCGGCAGGCAGGCGCTGCGAACGCGACAGTGAGCCGTACAACGCCAGATCCGGCTGGAACTGCCAGGTAGCACCCAGTGAAACCGAGGTGCCGCGATGGTCGGCGTCGTCACTACCCTGCTTGACCTCCACCGACTGCCATTCCTGACGCAGGCCCACTTCATACAGCCAGTCGCCGGTCTCATAGCTTTCCAGCAGGAACAGCGCGCGGTTGTGGGTCAGTGTCGCCGGGACATACGCCTCCTCCCCTTCCGCAGCAAAGTCGCGGCGGGTCAGCTGGGTGCCGATCACTCCGCGCCAGCCAGCAACCGGGGCGTGGGTAACCTCAAGGCGCCCGTCTGTACCGCGGTTGGTAAAGCGGGTCCCGACTTCGTCACCTTCCATCTCGACGTGGCGATAGTCGGTGTCGGCAACGCGCAGGCGTACACGCTCTACGCCCGCAAACGGATTCTGATATTCGCCACGCAGATCCCAGCGGCGCTGCTCCATATCGATCCAGGCATCGGCGTGTTCATCGTCGTCGTGGCCGTGACCATGCCCATGACCACCGCAATGCCAGTCCGGGCCGTGGGTGTGGCAGTCGGCGTGCTCATGTGCCAGCAGACCGTATTCGCGATCCTGGCGGCTGTAGGCCAGCCCCAGATAGCCCTGCTCACCAATCCAGCTCAGCCCCAGCGAGCCGGTATCGGTATCGTTGTAGGCGCCTTCCTGACGGGACGGATGGCCCGGGATGCGGTAGGGATCAGCCTCACTCTTGCCGCCTTCAATACGCATCGCAAAGGCACCGGTGCCGAGGGTTAGTCCGGCAGAGCCAGCGCGCTCATCGGCGACCGTGTTAGCCCGCAGGTCAATCTCGCCTTCATAACCGCTTTCGGGCACATAGGTCGGTACCCGGCGATCAATCAGGTTGACCACCCCGCCAATAGCCCCGCCACCGTACAGCAGCGTGGCCGGACCTTTGAGCACTTCCACCCGTTCAATCAGCGCAGTATCAGCGCTGATCGCGTGGTCCGGGCTGATGGTCGAAGCATCCAGCACATCAGCACCGTCGCTCAGCACCCGCACCCGCGCCCCATCCAAACCGCGAATGACCGGGCGACTGCTGCCCGGCCCAAACCCGGCCGCGCGAACACCCGGCAACGACTCCAGGCTGTCGGCCAACCCGGTTTCACGCAATGCAAACCAGTCCTCGCCCTGCAGCACCGCCGCCGGCTGAGTCATCTGCTCCGGCGTCTGGTTCAACGCACTGGCGCTGACCGTCAGCGTCGGCAACTCCAGCGGCGTATCCGCCGCCTGCACGGAAGAGACACCAGCGGCCACCGCCGCCAGCGCCAGAGTCAATGGCGTCTTGCTTGAAAACATGGCTGCTCCCTTTCGATTTGGTATTGGCAACGGCGTGGCTGGCACACCGCGGGGGCAGACTATAATTGTTATAACGTAACATTTAAAGTGAAAAACCATTATCAGCTTGCAAGTCCGTGGTGAGGCCGCGTGCTTTGCGCGGGCGACAGGGACGGACGCTCCGCGTCCAGCAAAGAGAGAACCGCCGGCCGCAGAGCGTCCGAGTAGTCCGGTTCCCACGCAGAGCGTGGGAACCATCGAAACAGTGGAACCAAACGTGAAGCGCGCACGACCCCAATCCCCGTTTACGCGGGCGAGTAGCGCAGGGCTGACGGGAAAAAGAGTCATAGGATGTTTGAGGCTCGAAGAGCCGAGTTTTATGACTCCCCGTCAGCCCGAGCAACGCAGCGAACCCGAAGGGCCGCGTAGCCGGGTGCCCAGGGGGATCGCCAAGGGGGGCCGGGCAAGCGGCCCCCCTTGGCTCGCCGACGAAGGCGAAAAGCGAAGTCTCTATCTGCACGATAACGAGCAATGGCCAAACAAAAGTGCAACCTTCGCGCAAAAAAAAAGCCGGCGCAGAAGCCGGCAAAGGAGATCAGTCGATTACTGCGCGTAGCGATCAGGCGGCAAATACCGCAGCCCCTGCGCCGCATAGATAGCCGCCATCCGGCCATCGAGAATCATGCTTTCCACTTCATCGCCCAGCGCATAGGCCAACTGACGGTTGGAGTCGTGCACCGCCATCCCCAACTCCCACACCTGCTTGCCGATGTTCGGGTAGGCGTTTTCGGTCAGTTGCATGCCCGCTGCCGGGTGTTGAGCCAGCAGCCAGTCGATTTCCGCCTGGGTGCCCATCACCGCGTTGACCTCGCCCTTGAGCAAGGCGTCGAAGGCTACGCTGAGTGTGCGGTAGTGGTGCGTCATGCCAGCGAGCCGACCATTCAGCACCGAGCCCAGATAGAACGACGGCACCGAGTCTTCCTCTACCCCGACCGGGTAGTACTGAAAGATCGCGATGCTGGGCACGGCGTCGATCTTGTTCGGATCATAGGCCGCCTGCCAGCGTTCGCGCTGGTAGGGCCCGAACATGTGCACCAGCTCGTTCTTCGGCAGCCCCAGCTCATCGCGGCGGTTGCTGAAGTCCTGATCGTAGGGCACCCGCAACATGACGTCGGCGACTTCGCCCGGGCGCAGGTAATGCCCTTTCCAAAGGTGGTTGCGCAGGTCACCGTCAATGGTTTCATCCGCCAGCATCCACTGGATGCTGAGACGCACGCCGAGTCCTTCAGCTAGCGCTTTGGCCAGCGCCACATCAACCCCCGCGGGCTCATCGCCCTGCATGAAGCTGTAGGGCGGAAAGTCCTGGTACAGGGCTACCCGCAGCTCACCGGAGGCGACGATTTCGTCATAATCACGGATGTGGGTGATGTTGTAGGCCTGCGCTGGCAGTCCCAGCAGCAGGCAGAGACAAAACAGCCAGGCGCGGATCATGACGTTATTGCTCCACTGCCACACTTTCCAGCCAGGTACGAATGGACCAGAGTGCTTCCTGACTCAGGAAGTCGGCCATCTTCGGCATATAGACGCGACCATCGCGGACCGAGCCATTGATGACCCGCTCCTTGAACCACTCATCGCCGTAGTCACCGACTTCCAGGTAACGCAGATCCGGTGTAATGCCGCCAGAGATGCCTTCCAGACCGTGACAGGCGGCGCAGTTCTGGTTGTAGGCCGATGCACCGACCTTGATCGCCAGCTCGTGCTGCGGATGCCCTTCACGGTAGGGGTTGGTTTCACGCCATTCCTCACCGAGTTCTTCCAATCCCTTGGTATCTACTGCCTGGGGCGTGACGTTGCCGTGGGCCAGCGCCTGACCGGCGACCAGCGCCAGGCCAAGTGCAGTCATTTTCAGTGTGTTCTTGTAATGGTTCATACTGCTCACCTCGTGGCCGAATCGATTACGCAAGTGCATTGCTGTCGATGGCCATGGTAGGAAGCCGCCACAACGGGCCCAATGCTGCTTTGGTGGCCGCGAGCTAGTTCGTTGGTAGTAGAAAACCCTCCCCTGCCGGGCCGTGCCCCTATTCCAGAGCCTTTTCTGCTTTCCCGGAGAAATCCGCCCGATCCTTGGATCAGGTTATCTGCACCCTAAGTATTCCTCCCTTCCACCCTGTACCAAGCGCCACCGGTACGGGCATTTTTCCCGCCGTATCCGGGCTGTTTTCCGTATCCCGTCTATTGGCACCACGCCCACCATGAGTCGTGGATCAGCCTCCGCTGAACATGCCAACGATCAACAGGAAAACTGCCATGAAAACAACAAGACTTCCCGCGCTGAAGCCCGTCAGCCAGGCGATCAAGAGCCTCGTGATCGCGGCCGGCCTCGGCCTCGCAGCCGGTCCCGTAGCCGCTACCCCAGTCACCTGGGAGGACATCGCCAACGACCACATGACCACCAACAACGTGCTGATGTACGGCCTGGGCACCAACGCCCAGCGCTACAGCCCGCTGAACCTGGTGAATGACGAAAACGTGTTCAAGCTGACGCCGGCTTGGTCCTTCTCCTTCGGCGATGAAAAGCAGCGCGGCCAGGAATCCCAGGCCATCGTCCATGACGGCGTGATCTACGTAACCGGCTCCTACTCGCGGATGTTTGCCCTCGACGCCAAAACCGGGCGGCGACTGTGGAGCTACTCGCATCGCCTGCCCGACGACATCCGCCCCTGCTGCGACGTCGTCAACCGCGGCGCAGCGATCTACGGCGACAAGGTGTTCTTCGGCACCCTGGATGCCGGCATCGTTGCGCTCAACAAGGACACCGGCAAGGTTGTCTGGCGCAAGAAGTTCGCCGACCACAAAGCGGGCTACACCATGACCGGCGCGCCGACCATCGTGCAGGACCAGACCACCGGGCGTACGTTGCTCATCCACGGTTCCTCCGGCGACGAATTCGGTGTAGTCGGCCAGCTGTTCGCCCGCGACCCGGAAACCGGTGAAGAAGTCTGGATGCGCCCCTTTGTGGAAGGCCACATGGGTCGTCTGAACGGCCAGGACAGCACCCCGACCGGCGACATCGAGGCGCCCTCCTGGCCGGATGACCCGAACTCGCCGACCGGCAAGGTCGAGGCCTGGAGCCATGGTGGCGGTGCGCCTTGGCAAAGCGCGAGCTTCGATGCGGCAACCAACACCATCATCATCGGTGCCGGCAACCCGGCTCCCTGGAATGGCTGGGCGCGGACAGCGGAAGACGGCGAGCCCGGCGACTATGACAGCCTCTATACCTCCGGTCAGGTCGGTGTCGACGCCACCACTGGCGAGGTCAAGTGGTTCTATCAACACACCCCGAATGACACCTGGGACTTCTCCGGCAACAACGAACTGGTGCTGTTCGATTACGAAAACGATGGAGAAAAGGTACCCGCTACCGCCCACGCCGACCGCAACGGCTTCTTCTATGTGGTCAACCGGAACGACGGCAAGCTGATGAACGCCTTCCCGTTCGTCGACAACATCACCTGGGCCAGCGGCATCGACCTGGAAACCGGCCGTCCGATCGAGAACGAGGGCCAGCGTCCTCCGCGTCTGGAGGAAGGTCAGGAGCGCAGTGAGGCGATTGAAGTGTCGCCGCCGTTCCTTGGTGGCAAGAACTGGAACCCGATGGCCTACAGCCGCGATACCGGCCTGTTCTATATACCGGCCAACCATTGGAAGGAGGAGTACTGGACCGAGGAGGTCAGCTACAACAAGGGCTCGGCATATCTGGGGATGGGCTTCCGCATCAAGCGCATGTTCGACGACCACGTCGGCACACTGCGCGCCATGGATCCGCAAACCGGCAACGTCGTCTGGGAACACCAGGAGTCACTGCCGCTGTGGGCAGGCGTGCTGGCCACCGGCGGTAACCTGATATTCACCGGCACCGGCGACGGCTTCTTCAAGGCCTTCAATGCCGAGACCGGGGAACAGCTGTGGCAGTTCCAGACCGGCACCGGGATCATCTCCCCGCCGATCACCTGGGAACAGGACGGCGAGCAGTACATCGGCGTCACCACCGGCTACGGCGGCGCGGTCCCGCTCTGGGGCGGCGATATGGCCGAGCTGACCAAACCGGTCGCTCAGGGTGGTTCATTCTGGGTCTTCAAGTTGCCCAGCTGGGCCAACGAGTAACCCTGTCATGCCCTGCCCGCTCAGCGGGCAGGGCTCTGGAGCTGAACATGAAACAGCTGATCTACCTGTCTGCCAGCCTGCTGGCACTGAGCAGCCCCGCGCTGCTGGCGCAAAGTGCAGACATCGCCGAAGAAGATATTCAGACCCTCAACGGCTGCGCCTTGGTTCCCGGCACCCGCTGTCCGGGGGTCGATTTGCGCGGCGCCGACCTGCGTCATATGGATCTGCGCAGGGCCGATCTGACCGGCGCCGACCTGCGTGGCGCGGATCTGCGTCATAGCATCCTGGATCAGGCAAAACTGGACAACGCCCGCCTGGAAAATGCCAACTTTACCCGCGCCAGCCTGCAACAGACCGCCATGCGCGGCGCCCAGGCCGACGGGGCACGATTTATTGCCATCAACGGCTGGAATCTGACGGCCCAGGGCGCCAGCTTCAACGACGCCGACTTTACCGGCGCCAGCCTGGACTTCGCCCGCTTCAGCGGCGCGACCATGCACAACACCCTTCTGCGTGCGGCCAACCTGGAAATGGCCTGGCTACCCAAGGCTGACATGGCCGGGGCCGACTTGCGCGATGCCAACCTGCAGGAGTCAAAGCTCAATCACGCCAACCTTGCCGATGCCAACCTGGAGGGCGCTCGGCTGCACTACGGAACCTTCCTGAACGTCAACATGACCGATTGCACCGCCTGCCCGTTCGGCTGGGAGTAACCGCCGTCACGGTCGCTCGCCTCTTGCGCCGAGCCGCGACTGAACGCATTCTGCTAGTGTTTAAGCAGATACCGTTCAGTCAATCGGCAGGTACAGTTTGAAGCCCTATATCCAGACCTTCGATTCACTACGCAACGACATTGCGCTGATGTACAGCAGCGACGAACGGGAAGTGGCGTTGCTGCGCGGCGCCCACCTGACGTCGGTCATTCGTGTCACGCCGGCCATGATGTTTGCCAATTTTGGCGCGGGTGCCTGCATCCTGCTGAGTTTTTCACCCGAGATACCGAGCGGCTTGTGGGTCTGGTTCAGCCTGCTGACCATGCTCTGCATACTCGCTACCCTGAGCTGGAAGCGCATGCCTCAAAGCGGGCTGCTGACCTCAAGCGTACGCCGAATCAAACGCTCTACCCTGCACGCTGCCGGCCTGTCGGGAATCTGGGCGGTGATGATTATCCTCTGGTTTCCGAGCGGCGGCAGTCTGCAGCAAATGAGCATATCCACGCTGGTCACCGGCATGATTGGCGCTGGTGGTTTCGTGCTTAGCCCATTGCCAAGGGCGAGTGTCATCTATGTTGGCCTGTACACCGTTGGCTCGCTGATCGCCTTGCTGCTGACCGGCAAGCCTCACTACATCGCGCTTGCACTGCTGCTGTTTCTCTACTCGCCGATGGTGGTCATCGGTTCCCTGCTGTCGTGGCGCAAGTCGACAGACCTGATCAACGCCCAGCGACAGGCAGCAAGACAGGGAGAAATGCTGTCTGTGCTGCTGCAGGACTTTGAACTCGACGCCGGTGATGCGCTGTGGGAAACAGACGCCGATGGCATGCTCAACCACGTTTCGCCGCGGCTGACCGAACTGCTTGAACTGGCGCCCAATGAGCACCGGGAAAAACGCTTCGTGGAGCTGCTGAGTGATCGCTGCGCTGAGTTGAAGAAGCAAGGCACCGAACTGATTGAATGTCGCCAGAACTTCCGTGCACTGCCGCTCAGCTTGCAAGGTCGCCGCGGAGTGCGCCACCTGGCCTTGACGGGCAAAATTCTTCTGGATGATCAAGGTCGCTTTGTCGGACGGCGTGGCATCGTCAGCGACGTGACCGACAAGGTCAACAACGAACGCATGCTGCAAACCCTGGCCCACACCGACTCGCTGACCGGCCTGGCCAACCGCTTCAAGCTGCGCGACACCATCAGTGCACTGGTCAAGCGCGATCAGTCACTGGCCCTGCTGTCGGTCGACCTGGACCGTTTCAAGAGCATCAACGACAACCACGGCCACAGTACCGGCGACGCCCTGCTCCAGGTCATCGCCCGCCGCCTACTCGGTTGCGCCGGCGAAAACATGCTGGTCGCCCGCCTCGGCGGCGATGAATTCGCCCTGGTGGTCTGGCAGTTTGAGAGCAGCACAGAGATCACCGCCCTGGCCCAGAAGCTGATCAGCAACCTCAGTAACCCTATCACCGTCGGTGAGCGAGAGTTTCGCGTTGGCGCCAGTATCGGTATCAGCGTGCGTCCGCCGGGCGGTCCTCATCTGGATGATCTGATGGTGCAATCGGATATGGCTCTCTACACAGCAAAGTCTGCGGGCAGGGGCTGCTGGTCGCTCTACTCCGAAGAAATGGGCGAGCGCAGCCGGCGCAGACTGGCCATTGAAGAGGGTTTGCGACACGCCATTGAGCGGGGACAGATTCAGGTTCACTGGCAACCAAAGGTTGATCTCGCGAATTGGGAAATTGTCGGCGCCGAGGCACTGATTCGCTGGAGCCATCCCGAGCTGGGCAGAGTCGGACCGGACGAGTTCATTCCCATTGCCGAACAGTGCGGTCTGATTGACGGTCTGGGCCAGTGGGTACTTGAGGAGGCTTGCCGGGCTGCAGTCAATGAGCTGCAAGGGCTGACCATTTCAGTCAATGTCTCGGCGATGCAGGTACAGTTCGGGCATTTTCTTGAGGGCCTCAAGACCCTGCTGCAACGCTACCAGCTCGCCCCGCAGCGGCTTGAACTGGAGCTCACCGAGTCGGTGATTCTCGATGACCCGGATCAGGCGCTGGCCACGCTCCACGCCATCCGTGAGACCGGCGTAAGACTGGCACTGGACGATTTCGGTACTGGCTACTCGTCTTTGTCGTACTTGCGCAGCTTTCCGTTCGACACCCTGAAGATCGACCGCTCATTCATTACCGAATTGCTGACCCGACAGGATGCCCAGGCCATCGTGCGGATGATTACTGAGCTGGCCATTACCCTCGGCAAGCGCACGGTCTGCGAAGGCGTTGAAACCGCCGAGCAGCTCAATGCTATCTGCGCCACCGGCTGCAACGAGGTACAAGGCTATCTGATATCCGCGCCGGTGCCACTCTCGGCATTCCCGCGCAGCCTGCCCGAGCGCCCCAGCGTTGTCACCGTCATGACAAGCGAGCTGCAAAGCTGACGCCGCCCCGCCTTGAGATGGCAGGTATAGCTTGCAGGCTCGGTCGAACGAGGGTTCTCACCGAGAGCTCGCCGGATAAACAAAAACGCCCAGCTAGTCGGGGGACTGTGCCTTCTGAGACTTCGTCAGGGATTATTCGGCGCTGCGCTCCGGCGTTCCTCGCCTGCGTTGCAGGCTCGGTCGAACGAGGGTTCTCACCGAGAGCTCGCCGGATAAACAAAAACGCCCAGCTAGGCTGGGCGTTTTGTTTATTGGCGGAGAGTCAGGGATTCGAACCCTGGGTACGGTTGCCCGTACAACGGATTTCGAATCCGTCCCATTCGACCACTCTGGCAACTCTCCAAGTCGGCGCGCATCTTAGCAGGTTTTGCTCGGAATGCGGTAGCCGAAGATGCTCAGGATAGCGGCACGCCGAGGCGTTGGGCTACTTCCTCGTAGGCTTCGATCACACCGCCCAGGCCCTGACGGAAACGGTCCTTGTCCATCTTTTTACGGGTTTCCTTGTCCCACAGGCGGCAGCCGTCCGGACTGAATTCATCACCCAGTACGATTTCGCCGTTGAACAGACCAAACTCCAGTTTGAAGTCGACCAGCAGCAGGCCGGCAGCGTCGAACAGGCCCTTGAGGATGTCGTTGATCTTCAAGGTCAGTTCCTGCATGCGCGCCAGCTGTTCGGCGGTCGCCCAACCGAAGGTGACAACGTGCGACTGATTGATGAAGGGGTCGCCCTTGGCGTCGTCTTTCAGGAACAGCTCGAAGGTCGGCGGGGTCAGCGCCATGCCCTCTTCCACACCCAAACGCTTGACCAGGCTGCCTGCGGCGAAGTTGCGCACGACGCACTCGACCGGAATCATATCGAGCTTCTTGACCAGGCACTCGTTGTCAGACAGCAGTGCGTCAAACTGGGTCGGGATGCCCGCTTCTTCCAGCTTCTGCATGATGAAGGCGTTGAAGCGGTTGTTGACCATGCCCTTGCGATCGAGCTGTTCGATCTTCTTCCCATCAAAGGCGGAGGTGTCGTTGCGGAACAGCAGGACCAGGCGATCCGGGTCATCAGTGGTGTACACCGACTTGGCTTTACCGCGATAGAGTTCGTTACGTTTTTCCATTATCGGCTCCCGCTGTCCGCAAAATGGTGATGGGTATTACTCGATGGACTGCCAGGGCAGACCTTGATTCTGATGTGCCATGAGCAGGTTGCCGGACCAGCCAGTCAGGGCATCCTGCATGGCGGCCAGAGCGAGCTCCGGCCGGTTGTTCTTTTCGCTGATATGCGCCACGGCAATATGCTGCAGTCGCTCCCGGCCTCCGGCAATCTGCAGAAAACCGGCTGCCTGCTGGTTGCTCAAGTGGCCCAGATCACCGCCGACCCGCGCTTTCAGGAAGGCCGGATAGGGCCCGATCGACAGCATGTGCGGATCATAGTTGGCTTCGAGGAAAAGCGCATCCAGATCTGCATAGTGCTCAACAATCCAGGGGGTAATAGTGCCGGTGTCGGTCAGCACGCCGAACCGTCGCTGGCCGTTGTCGAAAATATACTGACAGGGCTCTCTTGCATCGTGGGGTACAGCTACCGGAGTAATCTCCAGATCACCAACCTCGAAGCGTCCATGCAGATCAATCCAGCGCAGATCCAGGCCATCTTCACGCAGCTCAAACCCGGTACCCGGGGTCAGATACACCGGCAGGCCATAGCGCCGCGCCAGCTTGCCAACACCCTGGATATGATCACTGTGCTCATGGGTAACCAGAATGGCGCTCAGTTGGTCGCCACGCAGACCGGCTTCAGCCAGACGCTGTTCGGTGGAACGCAAACTGAAGCCGCAGTCGACCAGAACCCGCGTGGCACCCTGCTCGATCAGGGTGCCGTTGCCGCGGCTACCACTACCGAGGGAGCAATACCGCACCGCCGTTGGGCCCCTCGTTCAAGCCGCGCTGAATACGCTCAAGCAATTCGCGTGCACGTGCCGGATCTGCAGCCTTTTCAAAGCCGGCATCGACACTGACTTCAACGCGGTTGGCGCCAGAGGTGAGGCGTACCTGCAGCTGGTTCTCGTCGGGCGTCTGAGTCTTGTCATCGTCATCACCACCAAACCAGCGTGCGAAAAAGCCCGGCTCTTTCTTCTCGGAACGGGTCTGGTCCAGATCGACGTAATAGACACCGGAGCTGCGGTTGTAGTCGGTGACCAGCACATCGGCCCGCGCCAGCGCATCACCCACATCGGACCATGCGCGGTTGAAGTCGGCGTTCATGAACAGCACGCTGTTGCCAGCGCCATCCAGCTCCAGGCTGGTCTCAACCGGGCCGCTGTTGATGATGCTGGAAACCAGAGCACTGCCGCCCGCGCTGACACTCTGGTTCAGATAGGTTTCCAGCTCGGCCAGCAGGCCGCGCTCGAAGTTGGCGCTATCAGAGCGCGACGGCCACTGACTGTCGTCATCACCAATATCACGGTTCTGATGGACAACCTTGATTTCACTGGTGCCGGCGTTAACACCCGGCTCAAGCCGCACGCGGAAGCGCTGCTCTTCATCATCGATCCGGCGACCCTGTTCCAGCAGCGGCATCATGCGGCGAACCAGCGGGTTACCCGCTGCTTTGCTGAAATCAACCCAGTCGGTAGCGAATTCACTGAGGGCCTGGTCCTGCTCGGCCATTGGCACCCGGTAGTCAGACCAGAACCGAGACAGCAGCGGCCAGACCTCATTGGCGGGCAACTGGGCCAGCAACCAGCGCTGACTACCCTGCTGCTGCAGCGAGAATACCGAACTGTCGGCACTGGCCAGCATGGGGCGTGGGCGCGGTGTTTCAAAACCATCCTCGCCAGTCGCCGCAGCCACTGCCTGACCAGGCACCGGCAACAAATCGCCGATCGAACGGGTCTGCAGGTCAGCAGGAACCGTCATCCGTGGCTCAACCTGAGCCTGCTGATAGTCACTGCCACGATCACGGAAGTATCCGTTATCGCCCATCAGATACCCACAGCCACTCAGGCTGGCCAATACCCCCAGAGTCAGTGCACTCAGCACAGGCTTCATAAACGTTTCCTTGGTCAACTGGTCTTCCCGGTTCGATTACAGCATCCCGCATTGACGCAATGCGCCGTGCACAGCGTCATGGCAGCGGGGGCTAAGCGGTGTCAGCGGCAAGCGAATGCCATCGGCGATCAGCCCCATTTCCATCAACGCCCATTTGACCGGAATCGGATTGGACTCGATAAACAGCGCCTTGTGCAACGGCATCAAGGCTTCATTGAGACGACGGGCAGTTTGCTCGTCGCCGCGCAGTGCCGCAGCACACAATTCGTGCATTTGCTGCGGTGCGACGTTGGCGGTGACAGAAATATTGCCTTTGCCACCCAGCAAAATCAGTTCAACTGCGGTCGCATCATCACCGGAGTAAACTGCCATGCGGCCGTCAATCCGCTCGATCACCTCACGGGCACGCTGCAGGTCACCAGTGGCCTCCTTGATGCCAACGATGTTGCTGATCGCAGCGAGGCGTTCAACCGTCTCCGGCAGCATGTCGCAGGCAGTGCGGCCCGGCACGTTGTAAAGAATCTGGGGAATGGCAACCGCTTCAGCAATGTGCTTGTGGTGCAGATACAAGCCTTCCTGGGTTGGCTTGTTGTAATACGGGGTGACCAGCAACGTAGCATCAGCGCCAACGCTGCGCGCGGCTTCGGTCAGCTCGACCGCTTCACGCGTCGAGTTTGCGCCGGTGCCAGCGATAACCGGAATGCGACCGGCGACCTGCTGAACGACCCGACGAATGGCTTCCTTGTGTTCCGCCATGTCGAGCGTCGCAGACTCACCCGAGGTACCCACCGCAACAATGCCATCGGTGCCCTTTTCCAAATGGAAGTCGATGAGACGCTCCAGTGCCTGCCAATCCAGGCCCCCGCTAGAATCCATGGGTGTTACCAGCGCCACCAGACTACCCGAGATCATGCAACTCTCCACTTGGAACAATAAACGGCAATGGTACTTTCGCGCCGCGGCCAGTACAAGGGAAGCACGGATTAAATCCACTGCCTGAGGCTCTCCGGCAACCCGCTGCAGGCAGGGCATGAGCAGCGGCCGGAAGCGACAGTTGAACCGCTCTCGACAGGCTGTGACAATAGGCGCTTGCTTCTCGCCCGCCAAGCGGGCGTTCCGCCGTCAGTCAGAGGAACCCAATGTCCAGCACCCCGAGTCACCGCGAGCAATATCTGGTCGTTCATGTCATGGGCCAGGAAACCACATCGCTTGCCAGCCTGCTGACTCGCCTGTGCACCGAGCACCGCTGCCAGATCATTAGCAGCCGCATGAGCCGCCACGGCTCCTGTGCCGTTCTGCTGCTTCAGGTCAGCGGCAACTGGGATGCTCTGGCTCGCCTCGAAGCACTGCTGCCAGCGTTGGCCAAACGCGAGCACTTCCAGCTGTCGATGAGCCGCAGCCACAGCATTGATGAGCGCCCGCAGGCATTGCCCTACAACGTTTTCGTCACCGCAGCCCAGCGCCCGGAACTGGTCGGCGAGCTATGCAACTTCTTTCAGCAACTGAGCATCGACATCGAAGAGCTGCAGAGCTTCACCTACCTGGCGCAACACACCGGCACCCCCATGCTCAACCTGACGCTGACCATCGCCATCCCGGTAAAAACGCAACTGAGCTGGTTGCGAGAGCAGTTTCTGGATTTCTGCGACGAACTCAACCTCGATGCCGTGATAGAACCATGGCGTCCGCTTCACTGATCATCTGGAGAGGTATCCATGCACGTTGAACTGAACAAGCCAGTACCCGATTTCAGCGCCCAGGCCACCGGCGACCAGACCATTACCCCCGCCAGCCTGGCCGGCAAGAATGTTGTCATCTACTTCTACCCGAAGGACAACACCCCCGGTTGCACCACAGAGGGCCAGGACTTTCGCGATGCACATGCCGACTTCGCTGCAGTCAACACGGTCATCTATGGGGTATCCAAAGACAGCCTGCGCACCCACGCCAACTTCAAGGCCAAGCATGAATTTCCGTTCGAGCTGATCAGTGATCCGGACGAGACCTTCTGCCGCCTGTTCGACGTGATCAAGCTGAAAAAGCTGTACGGCAAGGAATACGAGGGCATCGAGCGCAGCACCTTCCTGATCGACGCGCAGGGCGTACTGCGCCAGGAATGGCGCAAGGTGAAGGTATCAGGCCATGTTGCCGAGGTACTGGCTGCAGCCCGCACCCTCGGCTGAGCAACACCGCCGGATGAAACCTCAGGCCTCCCCGGCTTGAGGTCCCGCCGACTGACTGTCGTGTGCCGCCTCAATACCCCGCGGCCAGGCGTAGAGTACCGCCTTGAACAGGGTCGCTAGCGGGATCGCAAAGAACACCCCCCAGAACCCCCACAGGCCGCCGAAGATCAGCACGGCGGCGATGATCGCCACCGGATGCAGGTTCACCGCCTCGGAAAACAGAATCGGCACCAGCACGTTGCCGTCCAGCGCCTGAATAACGCCATAGACGATCATCAGCATCATGAACTCGTTGCCAAGCCCCCACTGGAACAAACCGATCACGGCTACCGGAATGGTCACGACCGTGGCGCCGATGTAGGGCACCAGCACCGACAACCCCACCAGCACCGCCAGCAAGGCAGCGTAGTTGACGCCAAGAACGGAAAAAGAAATGTAGGTCACTGCTCCTACGATCAGGATCTCGACCGCCTTGCCGCGGATGTAATTGGCAATCTGCTGATTCATCTCGGTCCAGACAACGCGCATCAGGCGACGCTCGCGCGGCAAATGGCTGACCGCCCAATCGGTAATGGTCTGACTGTCCTTCAGGAAGAAAAAGACCAGAATCGGCACCAGCACCAGATACACCAGCACCGTCACCACCACCGGCAGGCTCGCGAGCGACTGCGACAACGCCCACTGCCCGAAGGACCCGACCTCACCGTTGATAGACGCCATCAGGCGATCAATCTGCGCCGCCGACACAAACGAGGGATATTCCTCAGGCAGGTGCAGCAGTTGATCGCGCCAGGAGGCAATCATGCCCGGCAGTTCGTTAAACAGATTCAGCATCTGCTTCCATACCAGTGGCACCAGCACACCAAACAGCGCCGCCAGCGCACCGAGAAACAGCAGAAACACGATCCACACTGCCAGGCTGTGAGGCAACCAGCGCTGCAGGCGCGACACCAGACCCTGCAGCAGATAGGCAAGTACCACCCCGGTCAGCAGTGGCGCCAACTTGTCACCAAAACTGATGACAATCGCAAACCCCAGTGCCAGCACAACGGCCAGTACGACCGCCTCTTCATCGGAAAAGTAACGCTGAATCCAGCTTCGAAAAACTTTTAGCATCGGAACCTAATCTGCTTTACGCAACCAATAGTGAAAATCGCCGTCCAATACCCGGGACTCCAGCAACAGATGCCCGGACAGCTCCGCGAAGCGTTGAAAATCCCGTTGTGACCCCGCATCGGTAGCAACCACATGCAACGTCTGGCCTGCTACCATGCCGTTCAATGATTGCTTTGCCTTGAGCAGCGGCAGTGGACAGGACAGTCCACGGGCGTCCAACTCAACGTCAACAGGTAGATGGGTGATTTCAACAGACATGCAGGGACTCCACAGCGAGTGGGCCACAGTATAGCCTTGACGACTCTCACTCCGACAACAGCTAGACACGGGTGCGCAACAAAAATGATGCAAAAAAGGATGTCCGTTAGATCGCTTGTCCAGGCCGTGACGCTCGCCGGGTCCCTGATACTGCCGGCTACAGCAGTGCCGGCCGGAGACGAATTCAACCTGCCGTCGCTGGGTGATACCAGCTCCTCGATCATGTCCCGCGAACAAGAGTACCAGCTCGGTCGCACCTGGCTGAACATGCTGCGCGGCGCGGTTCAAACCCTTGAGGACCCACAGCTCAAGGACTTCGTCGAAGACCTTACCCGTCGCCTGGCGGAAACCAGCCAACTGACTGACCGCCGTCTGGCCTTTGTGCTGATCGACAGCCCACAGCTGAACGCCTTCGCCGCACCCGGCGGCGTGGTAGGCGTTAACGGCGGCCTGTTCCTGCACGCTCGCAGCGAGGCCGAGTTTGCCTCAGTACTGGCCCACGAACTGGCTCACCTGTCCCAGCGCCACTTTGCCCGCGGCCTTGAACAGCAACAGCGCATGCAGGTGCCGTTCATGACGGCCATGCTGGCCAGCATCGTGCTGGCTGCGGCGGGCGGTGGAGACGCCGGCTTCGCCGCCCTTGCGACGACCCAGGCAGCAGCGGTACAGGAGCAACGTCGTTTTTCCCGCCAGAACGAACAGGAGGCCGACCGCATCGGCATCCTCAATCTGGAGAAGGCCGGCTACGACCCGAAAGCCATGCCGGACATGTTCGAGCGCTTGGCCCAACTCAGTCGCTACGACACCACACCACCGGAATTTCTGCTCACCCACCCGGTCAGCCAGGCGCGTATGGCCGACACCCGCAACCGGGCAGAGCAGATGGGCGGCGGCAAGGAAGACTCACTGAACTACCAGATGATGCGCGCCCGCGTACAACTGAAGTACGAACAAAGCCCCGGCCTCTCAGCCAAGCGGTTCCGTGCCTTGCTGGATGATAGCGGCGACGAACACCCGGCCGCCCGCTATGGTCTGGCGCTGGCCCTGAGCCGCGGCGGCGAGCACGCCGAAGCCCGCACAACTCTGGCGCCGCTGCTCGAGGCAACACCGGATGACCTGACCGTCAACCTTGCCCAGATCGAACTGGACACCAACGCTGGCCGCCTGGAGCAGGCCCTGGAGCGCAACCGGCGCCTGCAGCAGCGCTTCCCTGGCAACTTCCCGCTGGAGTTCTCTGAAGCCGACCTGTTGATGAAACAACAGCAATATGCCGATGCAGAGAAAGCCATCGACCGACTCGCCAGCCAACGCAAGGACGATCCTGATGTCTGGTATCTGGCGGCCGAGATTCGCGGTCTTGCCGGCAACATTCTGGGCGTGCACCTGGCACGAGCGGAGTTCTTCGAACAGACCGGGGACATGCAGCAGGCCGGCCAACAGCTTGACCTGGCACTGCAGCGGGCGGGGGGCAACTTTGTCATCAGCTCGCGCATCAAGGAGCAGCAGAACGAGCTGCAGCGTCAGCGCGAACTGATCGAATCACTCTGAAGCACGCCAAGCCCGCCGCGAAACGCGGCGGGCTTGGCGTCAGGCATTACCCTTGGCAGCCAGACTGGCCTGACGGGTAAAGTCGAGCATCCGATCCAGCGGCCGCACGGCCTTTGGAATCAGCTCAGGATCAACCAGAATCTCATCGGTGCCCTGCTCCAGACTCGCGAGCACGCGCGGCAACGTGTTCATCGCCATCCAGGGGCAGTGCGCACAACTGCGGCAGGTTGCGCCGTTTCCTGCGGTCGGCGCTTCGATCAACAGCCGATCCGGTGCCGCCTGCTGCATTTTGTAGAAGATGCCGCGATCAGTGGCAACGATAAAGGTCGGATTGGGCAGATCACGGGTCGCCTGAATCAACTGGCTGGTCGAGCCGACCACATCCGCCATCTCGACAACCGACTGCGGTGATTCCGGGTGCACCAGCACGGCGGCGTCAGGATAGACCTTGCGCAGATCTTCCAGCGCCTTGGCCTTGAACTCCTCGTGCACAATACAGGAGCCCTGCCACAGCAGCATATCTGCACCGGTTTCGCGCTGAATGTAGTTACCCAGATGCTGATCAGGCGCCCACAGGATCTTCTCGCCCTTATCCATCAGGTGCTCGACGATCGGCAGCGCACAACTGGACGTTACAACCCAGTCAGCCCGCGCCTTCACCGCTGCCGAAGTATTGGCATAGACCACCACGGTGCGGTCCGGATGCTGATCACAGAAAGCGGAAAACTCATCGATCTGACATCCCAAGTCCAGCGAGCATGTCGCCTCCAGAGTCGGCATTAGCACACGCTTTTCCGGGCTCAGAATCTTGGCTGTTTCACCCATGAAACGCACACCGGCAACAATCAGCGTGGTGGCCGGGTGATCACGACCAAAGCGCGCCATTTCCAGCGAGTCAGAAACACAACCACCGGTTTCTTCAGCGAGTTCCTGCAGCAACGGATCGGTGTAATAGTGGGCAACCAGAACAGCGTTCTGGGCTTTCAGCGCAGCGGCGATGCGGGCCTTGAAGTCAGCCTTTTCTGCATCACTGAGCGGAGCAGGCGCCTTGGCATCCAGGTGCGCCTGAACGAGCAGACGCTCGGGAATCTGGGACATGTTTGCATCCATCAGGAGAACAACGGAGGCCGGCATTGTAGCACGCCTGCCAGAGCTGCCCAGCGCGGCCGAATCGCAGGCGCGCGAACACCTCAAACCGATTCAAGGCAGTTACTTTCAAAAAAAGGGGATCACTTCAGAGGAGGGATCCAGAGTGGTGGGTCGTGTAGGATTCGAACCTACGACCAATTGGTTAAAAGCCAACTGCTCTACCAACTGAGCTAACGACCCCCTGCTGGACGCGCGCTATATTACTGATTTATCAGAGGAACTCAAGCTTTTTTTCACTCACGGTGAAAATTGATTACCTGTACCGGGTCGGATCAGCCAGCCCTGCCGCGCTGAAACCCTCGGCACGCAAACGACAACTGTCGCAGCGGCCACACGCCCTGCCGTCAGCATCTGCCTGATAGCAGGACACCGTCTGACTGTAATCAACCCCGAGGGCCACGCCCGCCTGCACGATCTCCGCCTTGCTCATGTACTGCAAGGGCGCCCGAATACGAAACCCATCACCCTCAACGCCTGCGCGGGTAGCCAGATTGGCCAGACGCTCGAACGCCTCAACAAACTCCGGCCGACAATCGGGATAGCCGGAGTAGTCCACTGCGTTGACGCCGATAAAAATCTCCCGGGCGCCCAATACCTCCGCCCAGCCCAGCGCAAGCGAAAGAAAAAGCGTGTTGCGCGCCGGCACGTAGGTTACCGGAATGCCATCCTGCGGCCCTTCGGGCACCGCGATACTGTCATCGGTGAGCGCTGAACCGCCTATCCCGTTGAGATTCATACCAACGACCTTGTGCTCGATAACTTCAGCGGCGCGGGCAACCCGCTCGGCGGCCTGCAGTTCGGCGCGGTGGCGCTGGCCGTAATCGAAGCTCATGGTATAGCAGCGCAGCCCCTGCGCCTGAGCCATCGCCAGCACAGTGGCCGAATCCAGACCGCCGGACAAGAGCACGACGGCAGCCGGCAAATCCGAAACAGTGTTGGCGTTACTCATAAAACCTCCCGGGCAGAAATGCAAAAGCGCCCGATGGGCGCTTTTGCAAAGACAGATCGGCGGGCTGGCTGCCCCCCCCATCAGTTGAGCGTGTTCAGCTCACGGCCGGCCAGCTGCGCCGCCGACGAGTCGGGGTACTTGCTGATGACCTGCTGGAATAGATCACGCGCCTTGTCGTTATTACCAAGACGACGCTCGACGTCGCCCAGCTTGTACATCGCATCCGACTCCTTGCGGTGATTCGGATAACGGCTGATCACTTGAGCAAACGCCTTGCCGGCGGACTCCAGATCAGACTGAACCAGATAGACCTCACCCAACCAGTACTGCGCATTGCCCGCATACTGACTGTCCGGATAACGTCTGAGGAAAGCGTTGAAGGCCAGTGCAGCCTTGTCAAAATCCCGCGCTTTGACTAGGTCAAAGGACGCGTCATAAAGCAGTTTTTCCTGCTCGGGATCAGCCGGCGCAGTGCTGGCCGCAGGCGCCTGAGCGGGCGTTGTCGCAGTGTCACTGTCAGCAGGCGCACTACCGTTGGCGGCGGGAGCCGGCGCGGCGGTCAGGCCAGACAGTCGACGATCAATATCCTGATAGCGATCAAGCTGGTCCTGCTCCATCTGCTTGATCTTGTAACTCTGCTCTTCGAGCATACCCCGCAGCATGGTGACTTCCTGCTGCAGTTGGTACATCTGCTGAAACAGCTGGCCTTCACCAGAAAGGCCAGCCGGGGCCTGCTGGGTTACCGAGGAACCCGCGTAACTGGCAGACGACGTATTGCTCGAACTACCTTCCATTACCGGAACCTGAGCAACTGCCACCAACGGCGACAGCGCCAAGGCCATTACGATGCCTCTGTAACCCTTCATAAGACCTCTTCTATTACTTGCGCAGCTCTACGCGACGGTTCTGAGCCATGGCTTCTTCAGTAGAACCCATCGCTGCCGGCTTCTCTTCACCGTAGGATACCAGTTCCAGCTGAGCCGGAGACACGCCCTGCAGAACCAGGTAACGCTGTACGGAAGCCGCACGACGCTCGCCCAGAGCCATGTTGTACTCGCGGGTGCCGCGCTCGTCAGTGTGACCTTCCAGAACAACGCGGTTGCCAGCGGACTTCAGGTCTTTAGCGTGAACGTCCAGAGCGCGCATGGCTTCCGGCTTCAGCTCGGAGCTGTCGTACTCGAAGTAGAACGTGGTGATGGCGCGCAGAGCAGCTTCTTCGCTGTTCATGCCGTTGTCCATACCAGCGCCGTTGCTGCCAGCACCGTAGCCAGCGTTCGGATCAACTGCACCAGAGGTGTCGCCACCTTTGGAGGAACAGCCAACAACAACGCCGAAAGCAACGACCAGAGCAGCGGCTTTGCCAAACTTGATAACTTGCATCATGAACTCCTATTAACCCCATATGGTTTAGTGTTGGTGCGCCCTATGGCAGGTATGGGGACCATGATGGTACGCGCAGGTCGTTGAACTGAGTCGGTATCACCGACCGTGCACGCCCGTTTGTTGATACCAGCATGAGTACACCCCGCCCCTGTTGACGGGTAGCATAAATTAACATAACGCCGTTGGGTGAGACCGTCGGGGACTCATCCAGTGACGTTTCTGTTAAAACTCTCAGGTTGCCGCGCTCAAGATCCTGCGTGGCAATCTGAAAATTACGGTAGCCCTCCTGACGGTGCACCATCACCATGGTGCGGCCATCAACGGACAGCTTGGCGTTGGCATTGTAGTTGCCAACGAAGGTCAAACGCTCGGTAGTACCCGAACTCAAATTCTGCTTATAGATCTGCGGGCGCCCGCCACGATCCGAGGTAAACACCAGCGTATCGTTACCCATCCAGCTCGGCTCGGTATCAATCGCAAAATGGTTGGTCACCCGACGCAGCTGCTTGCTGGCCAGATCCATCACATAGATTTCCGGATTGCCATCGCGCGACAGTACAAAAGCCAGTCGACTTCCGTCTGGCGACCAGGCCGGCGCGCCATTCAAGCCCTCAAAGCTGCTGATACGCTCGCGGCGGCCAGTCCGGATATAGTGAATGTAGATCTCCGGACGACGCGATTCAAACGATACATAGGCGATGCGCTCGCCATCCGGCGAGTAGCTCGGACTGAGAATCGGCTCACGGGACTGCAGCAAGGTTACAGCACGGGCGCCGTCGTAATCACTACGCTGCAGCGTGTACCGTGTATTGTCGACCGAAAAACGCTCGGCAGCGACGTACAGCAGCTTGGTGTTAAAGGCGCCCTGAATACCGGTCAGCTCCTTGAACACCTCATCACTCAGGTGATGGGCAATATCACGCAGCTGCGCACGGGTACCGCTGATCGAACGCGACAGCAATACCTGCTCGCGAACCACACTGTAAAGACTGTAAGTCAGTTCAAAGGCATCGGCGCCAGTGGCCGCGACCTGCCCGACCACCACATAGTCAGCCCCAATCATGCGCCAGTCCCGCGCATTAATCTCACCGTCACGGGTCGGATAGCTCAACATGTTGCCACGCGGAATCGGCGCAAACATGCCGGAGTTGCGCAGATCGTTAGCGGTAATCTCCGCCATGTCTTCCGGCAGCGGCGTGCTGCCCTGCCAACCAAAGGGTACCACCGCAATCGGGGTAGCCTTGTCGGTGCCACGCGTAATTTCAATGGCGTCCTGCGCCAGCGACAATTGGGCAAGGCACAACACAACCAAGCCTGCAAAAACGTGCGTCAGTCTCTTCATCAGAATGCCAGATCCTCTGGTTTGAAGCGCAGCGTTCGCTGTCGATACAAGCGATCGAACGCTGCGGGATTTTCACGGGACAGTGTTTGCATTTCCGGAATGCGCCCCACGTTTCTGACCGCCTGCACGGCGGACTGATCAAAACCGGCGTCCCCACTGGAACGCACGATAACAACATCGGTAATCTGCCCAGTCGGCAACATGCTCAAACGCACTTCCACCGTCATACCGTTACGGGCTGTTGGCGGGCGACGCCATTGCTGGCTGACATAGCGACGAATAACGTCGTCGTAACTGGCCGCAACCTGGTCACCACTGCGATCAGCCTGCGCCTGCTGATACTGGGTTTCCTCCGCCAACGCCTCGCTCAACGCACGCGCCTTGGCCTCCTCCTGCGCCTTACGCTCGTTTGCCAGGCGCTCCTGCTCGCGGCGGCGCTGCTCGGCGGCCTCCGCAGCGCGGCGTTCAGCCTCGGCCTTGCGACGCGCTTCTTCCTGAGCCTTGCGGCGGGCCTCTTCCTCAGCACGCTTACGCTCGGCTTCAGCCTGAGCCCGGCGAGCCGCCTCAGCCTCAGCCGTCTTTCTAGCCTCTTCAGCCTTACGACGCTCAGCCGCCGCAGCTTCAGCAGCTTTGCGATCAGCCTCATCCCTCGCCGCTTCAGCCGCAGCGGCTTCCGCCTGCTGCCGAGCCTTTTCAGCAGCGGCAGCCCTGGCTGCTTCTGCGGCTTGTTGCTGCTGCCGCTGGGCCTCCATCGCCTCTTCTTCATGGCGAGGCGCGGCGGTCTTTGGCGCCTCACCGGCAATTTTCTGGTCCGTCTGCGTCACAGCAGGACTCATCGAATCCAGCTGCACCAGCGTTGCCTGAACAATCGGCCGAGCCGGCTCAAAATCCGGCGCACGACTGAAAGAGGCGAACAGCAGAATCGCCACCGCCAAGTGCAGAGCTGCGGCCTTCAGCAACGGAGCAGAGTAACGCTCGGACTCCGTTGGCCGGTGTTGATATCGCGTGCTCACGGCGCCTCGGTAATCAGACCTACATTGGGCACACCCGCTTGCTGCAGCGCACCCATTGCGGTAACAACCACACCGTAATTGGCTTGTTTGTCACCACGGATGTAGACCAGCGTGTCGGGCTTGGCGGCCATGATCTTGGACACCCCTTCCGTCATCTCAGCCAGCGAAACAACGCTGTCGGTGTGGTTTTCAGTGTCGACCCCATCACCCAGGTTCCAGTAGTACGTTCCGTCAGCCAGCACCGACAGCGTCAGTACCTGCTGATTGCTATCAGAGGGCAAGACCTCGCTGGATACCTGTGGCAGATCGACCTTGACCCCCTGATTCAGCATTGGTGCGGTCACCATAAAAATCACCAACAGCACCAGCATCACGTCGATGTATGGCACCACGTTCATTTCCGCGACCGGCTTACGCTTCTGACGACGCCCCTGCATGTGCATGCCCATAACGACTCCGCTTACTCCTCGCGTGCGTGAACGCGGCGGTGCAGAATGCTGGAGAACTCTTCTGCAAAGGTGTAGTAGCGGCCGATCAGCATTTCTGATCGGGCAGAAAAACGGTTGTATGCGACCACTGCCGGGATAGCAGCAAACAAGCCAATGGCCGTTGCCACCAGCGCTTCTGCGATGCCCGGCGCGACCGTTGCCAAGGTTGCCTGCTGTACGGTTGCCAGACCGCGGAAGGAGTTCATGATCCCCCAGACGGTACCGAACAGACCAATGTAGGGACTGGTCGAGCCAACGGTCGCCAAAAACGGCAGATGCAGGTCCAGCTTTTCCTCTTCACGTGAAATAGCGACACGCATCGAGCGCTGCACGGCATCCATTATCGCGTCCGGGTCGACACCAGCTTGCTGGCGCATGCGCGAAAATTCCTTGAAGCCGGCACGGAATATCTGCTCAAGGCCGGAGTTCTCATCCGGCGATCCGGTAACCTGTCGATACAATTGCGACAGGTCGACACCAGACCAGAAACGGTCCTCAAAATCATCCAGCGCGTTTTTGGCAGAGCGCATTACGCTGCCACGCTGGAAAATCATCACCCACGACGTTACCGACGCTGCCAGCAGCGTCAGCATTACCAGTTGCACCAGTACACTGGCGCCGGACACCAGGTGCCATATCGACATTTGGTCAGCCTGCACGCTCAGCTACTCCTCGCTTGTCCATCGAATTCTTGACTCATTACCCGTTGATCTCGGCCCGCGCAGTATTCTCGAACGCCGTACGCATAGCTTCGGGAATCGCTCTCGGGCGATAGCGGTCGGCACTGACGCAGGCGACCAGCACCTCTCCTTCACACAACAACTCTCCCGCCCGAGTCACGCTCTGGCGGAAGCGAATACTTGCTCGCTTGGTTTCCAAGACAGTCGCAGTTACGACAAGTTCATCATCCAATCGTGCGGGCGCGTGATAACGTGCCGTGACAGAGTGCACAACAAAAATGACGTTTTCTCTCTGCAGAGCGCTTTGATCAAAGCCCAGAGTACGGACCAGCTCCGTCCGCGCACGCTCCATAAACTTCAGGTAATTGACGTAGTAGACGATGCCACCGGCATCGGTATCTTCAAAGTAGACGCGGGCTTTCAGCTCGAACGGCGGCCCAGAACGTTCAACGCGCATAATGTAGAGCCAAGCAATGATTTTGCATAGTGGGTGTCCTCGCTAAATGCAAAATATTTTTTCAGGGTGAATCCGGCGCTGCCGGATCATCGAACAGGTCTGCCGCCGGTGAAACCATCCGCGAGGGCAACCTGAGTCCAAAGTGTTGGTACGCGTGGCGCGTCACCACTCGACCGCGTGGCGTACGCATAATGAAGCCCTGCTGAATCAGGTAGGGTTCCAGCACGTCTTCGATGGTATGCCGCTCCTCGCCGATGGACGCCGACAGGTTGTCCAGCCCGACCGGCCCCCCATCGAACTTGTCGATCATGGTTAACAGCAAGCGGCGGTCCATGTGATCAAAACCCTGCTCATCCACATCCAGCAAGTTCAGCGCCTGATCCGCCACCGCTTTACTGATGATGCCGGCTTCGCGTACTTCGGCAAAATCACGTACACGGCGCAACAGACGGTTGGCAATTCGCGGCGTCCCACGGGAGCGGCGGGCAATTTCACGCGCGCCGCCATCGTCCATCTGTAGACCAAGGATCGCTGCAGAGCGCGCCACGATGGTGGCCAAATCAGCAACCGAGTAGAACTCAAGCCGCTGAACAATACCAAAGCGGTCGCGCAATGGATTGGTCAGCATACCGGCGCGGGTGGTGGCGCCGACCAGGGTAAAGGGCGATAGGTCCAGCTTGATCGAGCGGGCAGCCGGGCCCTCGCCGATCATGATATCGAGCTGATAATCTTCCATCGCGGGGTAGAGAATCTCTTCAACAACCGGCGACAGGCGGTGAATCTCGTCAACAAACAGCACATCGCCGGCCTCAAGATTGGTCAGCAACGCGGCAAGATCACCGGCACGCTCCAGCACCGGCCCCGAAGTGCTCTTGATCTTGGCACCCATTTCCTGCGCAATGATGTTGGCGAGCGTGGTCTTACCGAGACCGGGCGGCCCGAAAATCAGCACATGATCTAGCGCTTCCCCTCGCCCTTTGGCCGCTTTGATGAACAGCTCCATCTGCTCACGCACGGTTGGCTGACCAATATACTCAGCCAGCTTCAGCGGACGGATTGCCCGGTCAATAACTTCTTCCTGCTGCCTGGGCGTTGCCGCGATCAGGCGATCTTCTTCCAGCATGTGTTATCCATCAAAAAGGGAGCAATGCGCCCCGGCACAGGTATGCGCTACACCATGCCCTTGAGCGCACGACGAATCAACTCTTCGCTACTGAGGCCGTCTTCTTCCACTGCCGCAACGGCCTTGCTCGCTTCTTGCGGCTTGTAACCCAGAGCGATCAGCGCGCTGACCGCATCGACGCTCGGTTTGATCGGCGCACTGGTGACCCCAGACGGAGCTGCCAACGACACGGCGCCCGGCAACGCGTCCCACGCCTTGAACCGGTCGCGCAACTCGATCAACAGTCGCTCCGCAGTCTTCTTGCCAACACCCGGAATCTTCACCAGGGCACTGACATCCTGATGCTGCACAGCCATCACCAGCTCATCGACATCCATGCCCGACATCAGCGCCAGTGCCAGCTTCGGACCGACCCCGTTCAGCCGGATCAGCTCGCGAAACAGCTCTCGACTGCGCTTGTCAGCGAAGGCATACAGCAGCTGCGCATCTTCACGCACGACCATATGGGTATGCAGGGTCACTTTCTCACCCAGCGATGGCAACTGATAGAAGGTACTCATCGGCGCGTCCAGCTCGTACCCGACGCCCTGCACATCCAGCAAAATATGTGGGGGCTGTTTTTCCAGCAAAATACCGCTCAAACGTCCTATCACCGGACCTACTCCCTGAAATTCAGATCAACGACGGCGCACGCGACCTGCGCGCATCGCCAACGCTGCATTACCAAGCTGCTGCTGCACACCGCTCATGTGGGCATGACACAACGCAATCGCCAGTGCATCGGCAGCATCGGCCTGGGGCGTGCCACCCAGCCCCAGCAGCTGAGTCACCATGTGCTGGACCTGTTTCTTGTCAGCCGCCCCGGTGCCGACTACCGCCTGCTTGACCTGACGGGCGCTGTACTCGTGAACGACCAGTCCGGCATTGACCGCCGCCACGATAGCCGCGCCACGCGCCTGACCCAGTTTCAGCGCGGAATCGGGGTTGCGCGCCATAAACACCTGCTCGATGCTGACCACATCCGGCTGATATTGCACAATCAGTTCGGACAGATAATGAAAAATTTTCTGCAGTCGCTCCGGAAATGCGCCGTCACCCACCCGAATGCACCCGGACGTCACATACTCCTGACGGCCCGCCGCATGACGGACGATACCGAAACCGGTTATTCGGGAGCCGGGGTCAATCCCCAGTATCAGCGCCATGTATTATCCGCCAGCATACGAGCCATAGAAAAAAGGGAGGCCCGCGCCTCCCTTAACTGCATCAGTGTGCGCCGGCTCAACCTAGCTGTTCCATGATGTCATCGGAGATCGATGCATTGGAATAGACATTCTGTACGTCGTCCAGGTCCTCCAGCATGTCGATCAGCCTGACGACCTTTTGCGCCGTATCCAGATCCAGCTCGGCCTGCGTCGACGGCACCATGGTGACCTCGGCAGATTCCGGGGAAAACCCTGCCGCCTCGAGGGCATCGCGCACCGCACCGAACTCCTCGAAGCTGGTGAACACGTCAAAGGAGCCGTCATCGTTTGTGACAAAATCTTCCGCGCCCGACTCCAGCGCCGCTTCCATCAGCGACTCTTCATCCGCATCGGCGGTAAAGGCCAACTGCCCGCGCCGGGTGAACAGATAGGCAACAGAGCCATCGGTACCCAGATTGCCGCCGCACTTGCTAAACGCATGACGCACTTCACTGACAGTACGGTTGCGGTTATCGGTCATCGCTTCGACCAGCACCGCTACACCACCAGCACCATAACCTTCATAGGTCAGCTCTTCCATGTTGTCGGCATCGTTGCTGCCAGCACCACGGGCAATGGCGCGATCAATGGTGTCGCGCGTCATGTTGGCGCCAAGCGCCTTGTCGACCGCCGCGCGCAGACGCGGGTTGTCAGCCGGGTTACCGCCACCAACCTTGGCGGATACCGTCAGCTCACGAATCAGCTTGGTAAAGATCTTGCCACGCCTGGCGTCCTGAGCCGCCTTGCGATGCTTGATATTGGCCCATTTGGAATGACCGGCCATAAAACCAACTCCAGATAGTAGAATCCCCGCCAAACCAGCGGCATGACGGGGACGAAGGACTTACTCAGCCTTGGGCTGCTCCCGCAGACGGATATGCAATTCGCGCAGCGACTTGTTATCCACTTCACCCGGAGCCTGGGTCATAACACAGGCAGCACTCTGGGTTTTCGGGAAGGCAATGACTTCACGAATCGACTGCGCACCGGTCATCAGCATGACCAGACGATCCAGACCAAACGCCAGACCACCGTGCGGCGGCGCACCGTACTTCAGCGCATCCAGCAGGAAGCCGAACTTCTCCTGCTGCTCGTCTTCACTGATACCCAGCACGCGGAACACCGTCTGCTGCATAGTCTTGTCGTGAATACGGATGGAGCCGCCACCCAGCTCGGTGCCGTTAAGCACCATGTCGTAGGCACGCGACAGCGCGGTGGCCGGATTGGCCTCCAACTCGGCCGGGGTACACTTGGGTGCTGTGAACGGGTGGTGCATCGCGGTCAGGCTGCCGTCGTCGTTCTCTTCGAACATCGGGAAGTCGACAACCCACAGTGGCGCCCACTCGCAGGTGAACAGATTCAGATCGTGACCGAGCTTGATACGCAGTGCACCCAGCGCTTCAGAGACGACGCGCGCCTTGTCTGCGCCAAAGAACACGATGTCGCCATCAACCGCGCCAACGCGATCCAGAATCACATTGATGTTGTCCAGCGGGATGTTCTTGACGATCGGCGACTGTAAGCCTTCTACACCTGCTGCGCGCTCGTTGACCTTGATGTACGCCAGGCCCTTGGCACCGTAGATGCCGACAAACTTGGTGTAGTCGTCGATCTGCTTGCGCGGCATGCTCGCACCGCCCGGAACGCGCAGCGCGGTGACGCGGCACTTGGGATCATTGGCCGGGCCTGCAAACACCTTGAACTCGACATCCTTGAGCTGATCTTCAACATCCACCAGCTCCAGCGGGATACGCAGGTCGGGCTTGTCGGAGCCGAAACGGCGCATGGCTTCGGCCAGTGACATGTGCGGCAGCTCGCCGAACTCGACGTCCAGCACTTCCTTGAACAGGTTGCGCACCATGGTCTCGGTGATATCCATGATGTCTTTTTCATCGAGGAAACTGGTCTCGATGTCGATCTGGGTGAATTCCGGTTGACGGTCTGCGCGCAGATCTTCGTCGCGGAAGCACTTGGCGATCTGGTAGTAACGGTCGAACCCGGCAACCATCAGTAGCTGCTTGAACAGCTGCGGCGACTGCGGCAGCGCGAAGAAGCTGCCGGCATGGGTGCGGCTCGGCACCAGATAGTCGCGCGCCCCTTCGGGTGTGGCACGGGTCAGGATTGGGGTTTCGACATCGAGGAAACCGTTGTCATCCAGGTAACGGCGGATGCTGGAGGTGATGCGCGAACGCAGCTTCAGCTTCTCGGCCATTTCCGGACGACGCAGATCGATAAAGCGATAGCGCAGACGGGTTTCCTCACCCACATCAGTGTACTCATTGAGCGGGAACGGCGGCGTCTCAGCCTCGTTCAGAACCTCCAGCTCGTAACCCAGCACCTCGATGGCACCGGACGCCATGTTAGGGTTGCGCGCGCCTTCAGGACGCAGGCGGACCTTGCCGGTCACCTTGACTACATACTCGCTACGCGCACGGTCAGCCTTGGCGAAAGTGTCGGCACGGTCCGGATCAAACACCACCTGGGCAAGGCCGTCGCGATCACGGATATCAAGGAAGATGACCCCACCATGGTCACGGCGACGGTGAACCCAGCCGCAAAGAGTTACTTCCTGATCCGCCAGCGATTCGTTCAGCTGGCCGCAATAGTGGCTACGCATCATGGTGTGGTGCTTCCTGTGGTCTGCAAATTCGGTGCGATGGGACGCAGTGCGCGGATAGACGCGGATGACGCCCAGATAAAACGCCATACTATACCGGAAACTTGCCTTACAAGGGAGCCTGCCCCTCTGTTCATGCAATCCTCGGGAACCTATCGCACCATCCGGGTATCGGAGTAAAAGGCGAGCCATAATAGCTATGCAAGAATAGTCTTAAACACGGCACGAACACTCTGATTCAAGCAAGGAGCCATGATGAAAATCGATATCGGCATCACTGAAAATGATCGCGCTCAAATTGCTGAGGGCCTGTCCCGCCTGCTGGCGGATACCTACACGCTGTACCTGAAGACCCACAACTTTCACTGGAACGTAAAAGGCCCGATGTTCCAGACCCTGCACCTGATGTTTGAAACGCACTACAACGAGCTTGCGCTAGCCGTTGACGACATTGCCGAACGCATCCGCACGCTTGGCTTCCCGGCCCCCGGCACCTACCGACAGTTCGTCGAACTAAGCAGTATTAAGGAAGAAGAAGGCGTGCCTGAGGCAAAAGACATGATCCGCCTGCTAGTGGAGGGTCATGAAGCCTGCGTACGCACCGCCCGCAGCGTTTTCCCGGTCTGCGATGAAGCTCACGACGAGCCAACCGCCGACATGCTGACACAGCGCATGCAAACCCACGAAAAAACAGCCTGGATGCTGCGCAGCCTGCTCGAAAGCTGATCCACCACCGCTTCAGATCACACAACGCTCGGCCTCCGTTTGGAGGCCGAGCGTTTTCAGGTTAGAGTGCCTCGGCAGCTCTCATTGCGAGCTGCATCAATCATCACAACCATAAGACCAACACAGCACTCTAATCACGGTGAGCCTTTTGAAGACCCTTCGTTATCTGCACCTTTCCATCGGTGCTGCCGCCCTGCTGGCCGGCCTGTTTGCCAGCGCTCCATTCCTGACCCAATCAGCCCCGATCAACTACCCCGGCCTGCTGGCTATTTTCTGCGGCCTTATCAACCTGCAACAGTTCGCTCAACAGCGCACAGCAGAAACCGGCCTCTCAGGGGGTATAGCACTGCTCGGCTCAGCCCTGCTGATCATTGCTGCCTGCGTACCTTTCAGCGCGCTGCTGATTAGCCCCCTGTTTGCCGCGTGGAGCATTTGGGCACTCAGCGCAGCCATCACCGGTGTCTGCCTGCATACCCTTATCGTACTGAAACAGGAATTGAGCAGCATCGCACGCGCACCGCGTCCGGCCAAACCCGCTCGCAAGCCCGCACCGGCCAAAGACGACGCGCGTGAAACCGGCACGGTAAAGTGGTTCAACACCAGCAAAGGCTTTGGCTTTATCACGCGGGATAACGGCGGCGACGTGTTCGTCCACTTCCGCTCGATTCAGGGCGAAGGTCACCGCGCCTTGCAGGAGGGGCAGCGTGTGTCTTATCAGGTTGCCAATCGAGACAAGGGCCTGCAGGCTGAGGATGTAGCCATCCTCAACAATCGCAAACGCTAAAAACTGGAACCTCAGTAATGGGGAGGCGGCGGCTCCTCCCCTGCCTCTCCCGGGATCTGCGTAGCCAAATCAGCCTGCCGCTTGGCCACCAGTTCAAGCGAACGCCGCAGCCGATCAAGCTCAATCTGCTGGACCGACAGCGCATCGTTCAACGCCTGGATAGTGTCATCCTGGAACGCCAGACGCATCTCCAACTCATCGATTCGCCGAACCAACTGGTCATGGCTCATTTAGTACTCTCCACAAAACCCTGCTGACCGTTAAGCAACGTCCGCACCTTGACCAGCATCTGCTCCAATGCCTTCGCTTCATAAGGCACAGCCGGAACCTTGCCCCACACTGGCGCCGGCCAGGCGGCATCGGTGCGATAACGCGCAATATGATGAACGTGCAACTGCGGCACCATATTCCCCAAAGCTGCCACATTCATCTTGTCCGCCGAAAACGCTGTAGACAGCAGACCAGCGAGACAATCCGATTCGCGATGAAACTGGGCCCGATCATCATCGGACAGCTGAAAAACCTCACGCATATCGGCTCGACGCGGGACCAGAACGAACCAAGGATATTGACTGTCGTTCAACAGTAGAACTTGGCTAAGTGTAAAGTCGCCAACGACAAAACAGTCCGCTTGCAGCTGCGCGTGCAGTTCAAACATTCAGATAAACCTCAGCAGTAAAAATAAAAATAGTCTCACAAGCAGACAAACAGCGCCTTATTTCCGGTATAGCCGCACAATGCGTATAAAAAAATGCACACCGGGTATCGCCATTTACGGCGCAATATTCTATAAACAGTCCCCGACAAAATGCTGTTTTTTAAGGCACTTGCTTTCGCGCTCGGCACATCGGTGCTTAAATATAGGGCGAAAACAAGAGACCAGGCCAAAGAGCCTACAGGTTTTCTTTATATCAAAGGAGCACACCAATGAAGAACGCAGTTAAATGGAGTTCGCTGGCACTGGCAGTCGCCGCCGGTAATGGCCTGCTGGCTAGCCACGCAATGGCAGAGGGCGAAGGCTTCGTCGAAGGCGCTTCCGCCACCCTGTACAACCGCACTGTTTACTTCAACCGCGATTTCCGCGATAGCACTCCCGGCCAAAGCAAACGAGAAGAAACAGCTACCAGCTTCCTGCTGAACTTCGAGTCCGGCTTTACCCAAGGCCCGATCGGTTTCGGTGCTGATGTTATTGCAATGGAAGGTATCAAGCTGGATAGCGGCCGTGGCCGTGTCAACACCGGCCTCCTGCCTACCGACAACAACGGTAAGGCCAAGGATGAATACTCGGAAATCCGCGGCGCCGTGAAAATGGCCATTCTGGATGACACCGTTTTGCGTTACGGCGTTCATATGCCGGAAAACCCGGTTGTCGCCTATGACGATTCCCGCCTGCTGCCGAACCACTACGAAGGTTACAGCATCACCAACAACTCCATTGAAGGCCTGTTTGTTGAAGCCGGTCGTCTGACTGACCGCGGTGAAATGGCCACGTCAAACGAAACTGACGGCGTTCAGGCAGACAACGAAGACCTGACCTACGCTGGCGGCTCCTACTCGTTCAACGACAACGTCAGCGTTTCGCTGTACGGCGCCAAGAGCGAAGATTCATTCAAGCGCGGCTTCGCCGGCCTTGACTGGACCGTTCCGCTGAGCGAAGGCACCAGCCTGAACACCAATATTGCCTACTACGATACCAGCGACTCTGACTCCAACGATGGCGCCGAGTGGGACAACCAGGCCGGCTCCATTGCCGTTACCCTGAACACCGGCAACCACGCCTTTGGTGTTGCTTATCAGCAAATGCGCGGCGACACTGGCTACAACTACAGTGACGGCGAAATCTTCCTGGCCAACTCGGTTCAGTACCTGGATTTCAACGCCAAGGATGAAAAGTCCTACCAAGCTCGCTATGACTACGACTTCGCTGGCATGGGCATTCCGGGCCTGAGCTTCATGACCCGTTACATCCACGGCACCGACATCGACAACGCCGTTGCTGGCGGCACCCGCGATTCTCGCTGGGAGCGTGACAGTGAACTGCGCTACACCGTTCAGAACGGCATGCTGGAAGGCCTGAACGTGCGCTGGCGTAACGCTACCGTCCGTCAGGACGCGGCTATCGACAACGGCGACGTTGACGAGAACCGCCTGATCGTCGGTTACACCTGGACTCTGCTGTAAGCTTCCAGGTATTGAGGAAAACCCGGCTTCGGCCGGGTTTTCTGTTTCTACCCCTCTGATCAGACACCCGCTGCACGGACTGTACGGTTCACCGGCACAATCGTACAATACCGCCCCAATTGCCCGTTACATCAGGATCCGCTTCCCCATGCGTACCAGCCAGTATCTGATTGCCACTCTCAAGGAGACGCCCTCCGACGCTACCGTCATCAGCCACCAGTTGATGCTGCGTGCAGGCATGATTCGCAAAATCGCCTCCGGCCTCTACACCTGGCTGCCGATGGGCCTTCGCGTTCTGCGCAAGGTGGAAGCCGTTGTGCGGGACGAAATGGATAAAGCCGGCGCACTGGAAGTACTGATGCCAGCCATTCAACCCGCCGAGCTGTGGCAGGAATCCGGTCGCTGGGAGCAATACGGCCCCGAGCTGCTGCGCCTGAAAGACCGCCACGACCGAGACTTCTGTGTTGGCCCGACCCACGAAGAAGTGATCACCGATCTGGCCCGTAACGAGATCACCAGCTACAAGCAGCTGCCGATCAACATGTACCAGATCCAAACCAAATTCCGTGACGAAATCCGTCCGCGTTTCGGTCTGATGCGCGGCCGCGAGTTCCTGATGAAGGATGCCTACTCCTTCCACCTGACCCAGGAGTCGCTACAGCAGACCTACGATGGCATGTACCAGGCCTACTGCAACATCTTCAACCGCCTGGGTCTGGAATTCCGCCCGGTAGTCGCCGACAACGGCTCTATCGGCGGTGAAGGCTCCCACGAATTCCACGTCTTGGCCGATTCCGGCGAAGACGCCATCATCTTCTCCGACACCGGCAGCTACGCCGCCAACATGGAAAAGGCCACCGCTCAGCTGCCGCAGGGCGACCGCCCAGCCGCCAGTCAGCCAATGACGCTGGTCGACACGCCTGACCAGCTCACCATTGCAGCCGTCAGCGAATTCCTCAAGGTGCCGGCCGAGCAGTCGGTCAAGACCCTGATCGTGCTTGGTGCGGAAGAAGAAGGTAAACCGCAGCCGCTGGTTGCCCTGGTGCTGCGTGGCGATCATGAGCTGAATGAAATCAAGGCAGAACACCTGCCCGAAGTCCACGCGGCGCTGACATTTGCCAGCGAAGCCCAGATCGTCTCCACCATCGGCTGCAAGCCCGGCTCCATTGGCCCGGTCAAGCTGCCGATCACCGTCATTGCCGACCACAGCGCCGCTCATCTGGCGGACTTCGTCTGCGGCGCCAATGTCGACGGCAAGCACTACACCGGCGTGAACTGGGAGCGCGACGCGCAGTACACCCGCGTAGCCGACCTGCGCAACGTCGTCGAGGGTGATATCAGCCCGGACGGCAACGGCACGCTGGTTATCAAGCGCGGGATCGAGGTCGGCCACATCTTCCAGCTCGGCCAGAAGTACAGCCAGGCGATGGACTGCAGCGTACTCAACGAGCAGGGTAAGGCCCAAACCCTGATCATGGGCTGCTACGGCATTGGCGTTTCCCGCGTCGTCGCCGCAGCCATCGAGCAGAACTACGACGACCGTGGCATTCTCTGGCCGGACGCTCTGGCGCCGTTCCAGGTTGCCCTGGTCCCGATGAAGATGGAAAGCTCTGAAGCGGTTCAACAAGCGACCATGGCGCTGTATGAAGGCCTGCAAGCCGCTGGCGTCGAGGTACTGCTCGATGACCGCGACAAGAAGACCAGCCCTGGCGTGAAGTTCGCTGACATGGACTTGATCGGCATTCCTCACCGCGTCGTCATCAGCGACCGCGGTCTGGCCGAAGGCCAGCTGGAATACAAGTACCGCCGCGATCAGGATGCAATCAGCGTCGCTAGCGACCAGATGCTGCCTTACCTGCTGGAGCGCATTCAGGGGAAATGATGCCGCGCCGACTTGATGCCCGCACGGGCAGCCACCTGTTGTGGGCCAGCGCCGTGCTGGCCACACTCCAGGCCTGCAGCGTAACCCAACAGCAGGAGGCCGCGTCCGGCCACATCGAACGCGAACTGCTCAGCCACACCTTGCACATCGAAACCGGCGAGCCGCGGGTACTCGATACCCCGCACCGCAGTATTCGCGTCAGTGAAAATCGACTGTTCCGGGTTAGCCAGTACGACGCCAGTGGCAACCTGCTCGACCAGCATCGGCAGTACCAGACCCTGCCCTGGGCGAATCACGTGATCGATATCCAGCTTGGCGAACTGAGCGTGCAACGTGAAACCGACAGCGAAGGGCATTTCCGCCTGAACCTGCTCGACGAAGATATCGTGCCGGTCGATTTCGAGCAGCTTCGCACTATCGAACTTGAAGCCCGCAACAGCGCCGAAGTACACGCTGAGGCAATACTACTGGTCGACCGTGAGCTGCGCGCGGTGCTGCACGAGGCCTCCGAGCTGATTTACGACAACCTTGAAGAAGATGACGTCGACCAGTGGGTCCAGCGGATCTACCGCCTGGGCGAGCTCGGACTCAAGGAAGAGGCCAGTCAATTGGAGAATATGCTTATCCTGTTGACCACAGGGGACCCACACCTGCAGGGCGACTTTATCCACGCCCTCGACCAAAGCAACCAAGCACAGGACTGAACCATGCGCCCAGGGACGGTGCTGTTTCTCCTGTTACTGGTGATCAGTGCTGCCAGCCACGCAACCACGGCCAGCCCGCCGGTTGACCCGGAGTTGCGCGCCGAGTTGATGCGTACCATCGCCAGCGCAGACAGCTTTCATGATCGCTTCGATGCCGAAGTCTGGCTGCTCGACATGTCGACCCGGATGGCGCCGTTCATACCCGATGAGCAGGCTCGACTGAGATTGCTGCGCCTGGCGCATCAGGCAGCCACCCGCGCAAAGCTCAAGCCCGATCTGGTCATTGCGGTGATGCACGCAGAAAGCCTGTTCGACCCCTACGCGCTGTCATCGGTTGGCGCTCAGGGCGTGATGCAGATCATGCCGTTCTGGAAGAATGAGATTGGTCGGCCAGACGATAACCTGATCGACCTGGCGACCAATCTGCAATACGGCTGCACCATTCTCAAGTTCTATCTGGACAAGGAAAACGGCAATCTGCGCCGGGCGCTAGCGCGCTACAACGGCAGCCTCGGCAGCAACCGCTACCCTGACCGCGTACTGGACTACTGGTACAGCTACTGGTACGTCAAGGACTGATCAAGCGCCCGTCACAGCTGAACAAAGCCGGCGATATCCTGCCAGACACAGGCTTCCAGCTCGACACTCTCAACCTTTGCCTGTGCTGAGCCGCGCTGCAGCCAACCAGTCATCGCCTCGAGTGCATCCTCCGAGCCACACAGCAGCAATGCCACGCTGCCATCAGCCTGGTTTCGTACCCAGCCGTTGATCCCCAGCCGCGAGGCCTCACGAACCGTCGCCTGCCGAAAACCAACACCTTGCACCTTTCCGACCACCCTTCCCTGCACGCAAATATCACTCATCAACGCCTCCAGCCTATTCGGTCGTCATCAACTGTTTCAGCTCATCGTAATGCTGCGGCCCCTGCAGGGTCTCAAGTATTCGCCCGTCACCATCAAGCAAATAGGTGGTGGGCAATACCTGCGGGCGCGGCAGCCCAAAGGCGCTGACAAACTCCGCCCCCAGTACCGGGAACCGAATATCCATCCGCTCCGCAGTTGCCTTGAGCTGCTCACCAGCAGCGCCGTCGTAATCGACACCGACCACGCGTCCGGTCGCCAGCTCAGCCGCCAACCGATTCAATTCCGGCAACTCGTCGCGGCAGGGGCCACACCACTCAGCCCAGAAGTTGACCAACACCCGCTGCCCCTGCAGCTGCTCACGCGCAACCGCATTGCCGTTATGATCCAGCCACACATCAGTACCATCGCAGGCACCGAGCAACAGCCCCCCGAGCAGCAGCGTGATTCGCCCGAGCAACCTCATACGCCCTCCTTACTGGTCTGTTCGGCAGCGGAGAACGAGCCGCCCAACAGCCATTGTTTCACGGTACCCCGCAGGTGAGTGCGCCGCGCCTCGTCCGCTTCGGCCAGTGCCTCGCTGAAGGCCGGATACCAGTCCTCCCCTGCGGGAAGTGCTGCGGGCAAGGCCTCATGGGCCACCATCGGCACCGGCATACGCTCGAGCAACCGGCTCAGCTCCATTTCATCCAGATCGCGGCACAACACATAGCAGCCATTCTGGGTGCGCGTTACCACCTGCTCACTTTCCAGCCAGTCGGTCAACTGCAGCCAGAGCTCCTCATGCATCGACCAGCCAGCGGCATTTACCCGTGCCAGATCAACCTGTTCACCACGTTGCTGGGCAGACAGGAACACCCTCAGCAACGCCAGCAAATTGATCATCCAAGGATACTCGGGACGACGCCAGGCGTGCCCATTACCCATATTGCTAACCAGCTCAGCGCCAAGCAGGATGATCAGCCAACTGACATAGATCCACAAAAGGAACAGCGGCACGGCGGCAAAGGCGCCGTAGATCAACTGATAACCTGGAAAAAGAGTAACGTAGACCCCAAAACAGGCCTTGGCGGCCTCAAATAGCAAAGCAACGAAGATGCCACCAGCCAGGCCATAGCGCACCGGTACGCGAGTATTTGGCACCGCCACAAAGATCAGGGTAAAAGCGGCAATGCTCAGCAATATGGGCAGCGCCAGCAGCAGCTTGTTCCAAACTGAGCCGAGCAGTGCGCCCTGCTGAAACAGCGAAATGGAAGCGATATAGGTACTGACGACAAAGCCGGCGCCAAGCAGCAACGGCCCGATACTCAGGACGGCCCAGTAGAGCAAAAAGCTGGATAATCCCCGGCGGGGCTGGCGAATACGCCAGATTGCATTGAATGCCTTCTCGATATTCACCAGCATCATCAACGCAGTGACCATCAGCAGGGCGATACCAACGCCAGTCAACTGCCTAGCCTGGGTTGAAAACGCGCTCAGATGGCGTTGCAGCGCCTCACCACTGGCGGGGAGAAAATTCTTGAAAATGAACGCCTCGACCTGACCACCCACCTGATCAAACGCCGGGATCGCCGCGAGCATGGCGTAAGCGACCGTCATTACCGGCACCACAGCGAACAGCGTGGTGTAGGTCAATGCAGCCGCATTCTTTATACAGTTGTCTTCGAGAAAGCGTCGCCCCAGATAGCGAACAAAATGCAAAAACAGATTCAGTTGGCGCGGCATCTTATCTCCCTGACAGCCTTAACTTTTAGTAGCCTGTTGCAAAACGTAGGCTAGGCAGCCAGCAGATGGCAACGCAGGTAGTTTTTCAACTGGCCGCTAGCGCTTAGAATACCCCCCAACCCTGCTTCAGGCCACCGTCACACGGAGCACTGCCCGATGACCACTACCATCTATCACAATCCGCGTTGTTCCAAATCCCGTCAGACACTCGAGCTACTCGAGCAACAGGGCATCAACCCGGAGATCGTTCGTTACCTGGAAACCCCGCCGGACGCCGCCACCCTGGTCGATTTGCTCGAACGCCTGGGCCTCAGCGCGCGCGAGCTCATGCGCAAGGGGGAAGATCCCTACAAGGAACTCAACCTGGCCAACCCGGATTTGAGCGAAGCGCAGTTGGTACAAGCCATGGTTGATTACCCGAAACTGATCGAGCGCCCGATAGTCATCCATGATGGCAAGGCAGTGATTGGCCGTCCACCGGAGCGCGTTCTGGAGCTGTTCGCATGAGTCAACCAGGTTACGTTCTGGTTCTGTACTACAGCCGCCATGGCGCCACCGCCGAGATGGCCCGCCTGATCGCCGAAGGGGTCGAGCAGAATGGCATTGAGGCGCGCATCCGCACCGTGCCGCCGGTTGCGCCGGAGACGACAGCCAGCCTGCCACCTGTGCCGGAAGACGGCGCGATGTACTGCAGCATCGATGACCTGAAGCACTGCTCGGCGCTAATTCTCGGCAGCCCGACCCGTTTCGGCAACATGGCAGCCCCGCTCAAGCACTTCATCGACGGCACCAGCAGCCTGTGGCTCGCCGGCAACCTGAATGGCAAACCCGCAGCCGTGTTCACCTCGACCGCCAGCCTGCACGGCGGGCAGGAAGCCACGCTGTTATCAATGCAGCTGCCGCTGCTGCACCACGGCATGCTGCTGGTTGGCTTACCCTATAGTGAGAACGCATTGATCGAGACCCGTGGGGGCGGTACACCCTATGGTGCCAGCCATCACGCTGGCAGCCAGGGCGAGCGTCGACTGGATCAGCACGAAAGCCAACTGTGCCGGGCACTCGGCAAGCGGGTCGGCAGCATCACCGCTCAACTGGCAGCAGGAGCACAGGCCCTTGGCTAGGAAGAAACCCTTACCGTCCCTGGACTACCTCCGGCCACGCTGCCAAATCAGTCGCGTGGTCGCACTGACCGGTTACGCTGGACTGCTGCTCGGCATGCTCGCCTACAACCTGCTGATCGCCGACCTGCACGGGGCCAACCCGGTCATCATCATCGGCGTGCAGCTGCTGCCACTGCTGATCTTCCTGCCCGGCATCATCACCGGCCATGTGCGGACTCACGCCTGGCTCAGCTTTGCCATCAACCTGTATTTCATTCAGGGCGTCCTGATCTGTTTCCAGCCCGGTCGCTTGGGCTACGGGTTGTTTATGGCCGGATTCAGCGTGCTGTATTTCATTGCAGCGCTCTACTACATCCGCTGGAGCTTCCAGGCGCAACGGGTAGAGCGGGGAGAAACCTGAGCGGGGCCACCCAGAGAACCCAGCGGGAGATTCGGCTACCAGCCCATCTCCCGCTTGACGAAGGGAATGGTCAATCGATGCTGATCACGCAGTGACGCCTGATCCAGTGTTTCCAGGGCGGCAAACAACTCCCCCATGCCGCGGGCTCCGCGACTGAGAATGTACCGGGCAACATCATCACCCAGTTGCAGACCACGCTGGGCAGCGCGCAACTTCAACACTTCCTGCTTGCCCTCGTCATCCAGCGGCTGCAGCTGAAATACCAGCCCCCAGCCTAACCGTGATTCGAGGTCAGCCAGCTTGAGGCCAAGGGCTTTTGGCGCCGCGGTCGCGGCCAGCAATAAACGCCCACCCTGCTCACGCAACCGGTTGTAGAGATGGAACAGGGCTTCCTCCCAGTCCGCACGGCCGACAATCGCCTCCAGCTTGTCCAGACAGAGCAGGTCTACCGACTCCATGCCTTCGAGCAGCAACGGACCTTCGTCGACCAGTTCATCCAGCGGCAGGTACATGGCCAGACCACCTTCATCGGCGAGAGCATGACAGGCCGCCTGCAACAAATGCGTGCGACCAGTGCCTTCAGTTCCCCAGAGAAACAGGCAACACTCCGACGCAGGCGTCTGCAAGGAGGCAAACGCCTGCGTCGCCGCCAGCACCGTCGCATTCGGGCCCGGGTAATAGCTGGCAAAGGTCGCTTCGTCGCGCAGCTTGATACCCAAGGGCAGTTGAACTGGTTGTCCCGCCGACATCAGTGTTGCTCTTCCTCATCCAACTCGACACGTACATTGTCGACTTCATAATTGCCTGGCGACCGCCCGTTGTAGAGGGCCAGAGCACGATACGGCTAACGAGATCACGCAGCGCAAAATGCCCACAAGCGCCTGAGCGGCCCGCCGACGCTAATCAGCGCCAGCGATAATACAGCGTATTGACCTGTTCTGCTGGCTCGATTGGCTCTGCTGCGTCGTCCACCAGCACCTCTGGCTCAGCTGTTTCGACTGGCTCGGCAGCTGGCGGAGCGACTTCAACCAGGCGCTGATCCAGCATCAGCATGCGCTCAAGCTGAGCACGGTCACCGGCAAAATCGACGCTGAAGTGCACACGATCACCTTCAACCGAGAGCAGGCTGGGTTGCTGCTCCATACCCAACTGCTGCAGCGTACGCTGCAGGTTGGCAAACGCATCAACACTGTTAATACCGCTGACTTCCAGCTGCCAGCCAGATACCGGGGCAGCCGAAGACGCCCCGCCCACGGCGTACTGCCGATGAACCTCGGCAGCAATCGCCTGCATCAACTCGTCAGCAACCGCCAGAGGGTCCTCACTGCTGGCCTTGCCGGTCAGCTTCCGATCATTCAGCCACAGGGTCCATTGGGCACCCCAGGTGTCCGCTTCATGGCTGACCGACAGCGCCAGCACACCCTCGCTGGAGTAGCGATCACTGGCGCTTTCCAGCACATCCTGACTCGCGTCCACCACATCCTGCTCGCTGACGCTGCTGCGATCCTGCAGATCGGCCAGCGGCTGCATCAGAGCAACACCACGGTAACGCCCTGCGGTTTTTAACGCCTGCCCCATCTCACCGGAAGTACCGATAAAATCACGGCTGTAATCATCTCCCTGCACTGCCCAGACCAGAATCCCCGGACGATTACGCCCGAGAACCGGCACACTGGCCTTCCCCAACGCCTCGCGCAGCAACACGGGATCAAACTCGACACGCAACGCGCCATCGTCGCCAAGCGAACCAACCTGGCGGGTAACTCGGGTTGGCTCCGCCAGCACATCGGCCAACGGGCCGCTATCGGTCTTTACGCCGGCGCCTGCCAGCCGCTCCAGCATCACCTTGGCTGCGACGGCCAACTGGGCAGACTGATCAGCCTCAGCGTGGGGCGGAACATCGACCTGATATAGGGATTCGACGACAGCCGCTTGGGAAAACAGCGGCAGACAGAATGAGACAAGACCGATACAGGCGTTACGCAACAGGAGCATGGACAGTTCCGTCGGATAGCTGGAAATTTTCACAGCCACGATAATGCTGCGATAGCCCGTTACATTAACCAAGCCTCGCAGGCGCGGCAACCAACTTGCCGCAGACCAGCGCAGCATGCCGCATTCAGTATGTCGGGAGACCGCGTTCGGCATGGCTCTGCCGAGCATGAATTGGTAGACTATGCCGCTATTCGAAAGCGCCTGCCCGCACAGCACCCAAGGCGTGTCGAGCCCTATCCTTTTTCAACAGTTCGAGAACCGCTCATGAGCAGCCAGACGCCTTCCAAACCCTCGATCAGCTACAAAGACGCCGGTGTGGACATCGCCGCCGGTAACGCCCTGGTCGACCGTATCAAGCACGTTGCCAAGCGCACCGCGCGTCCGGAGGTAATGGGCGGCCTGGGCGGCTTTGGCGCCCTGTGCGAAATCCCTGAAGGCTATCGCCAGCCGGTACTGGTGTCCGGTACCGACGGCGTCGGCACCAAGCTGCGTCTGGCGATGGATCTGAACATGCACGACCAGATCGGTATCGACCTGGTCGCCATGTGTGTAAACGATCTGGTGGTCTGCGGTGCCGAACCGCTGTTTTTCCTCGACTACTACGCCACCGGCAAGCTGAACGTGGATGTTGCCGCTCAGGTTGTGACCGGCATCGGCGCCGGCTGTGAACTGGCCGGCTGCGCGCTGGTTGGCGGTGAAACCGCCGAAATGCCCGGTATGTACGAAGGCGAAGACTACGACCTGGCCGGCTTCTGTGTTGGCGTGGTCGAAAAGGCCGATATCATTGACGGCAGCAAGGTCATCGACGGCGACGCCCTGATTGCCCTGCCCTCCTCCGGCCCGCACTCCAACGGCTACTCGCTGATCCGCAAGATCATCGAAGTCGCCGGTATCGACATCCACAGCACCCAGCTCGACGGCAAGCCACTGAGCGAACTGCTAATGGCGCCGACCCGCATCTACGTCAAGGCCCTGCTGCAACTGATCAAGCAGACCGGTGCCGTGAAAGCCATGGCCCACATCACCGGTGGCGGCCTGCTGGAGAACATTCCGCGCGTTCTGCCGGAAGGCTCACAGGCAATCATTGATCTGGCCAGCTGGCAGCGCCCCGCCGTATTCAACTGGCTGCAGGAGCAGGGCAATGTCGACGAAACCGAAATGCACCGGGTGCTGAACTGCGGCGTTGGCATGGTCATCTGCGTTGCAGAAGAGCAGGCCGAAGCTGCCCTCCAGAGCCTGCGTGACGCCGGCGAGCAACCCTGGATCATTGGCCGTATCGCCAGCGGCGCAGAAGGCGCTGAAGCTGTTGTTCTGCAGCACGGCAACTAAAAGGTGCGCAGCCGTATTGTTGTCCTGATCTCCGGATCAGGCACCAACCTGCAGGCACTGATCGACGACCTCGCCGGCGCGGATGCGCCGGCCGAGATCGTCGCGGTCATCTCCAACAAGGCCGAGGCCTATGGTCTGGTCCGCGCCAGCGACGCAGGCATTGAGACCCGCGCCCTGGACCACCGCAACTTCACCGACCGCGCTGCATTTGACCAGGCACTGATCGCCGAAATTGATGCATTCCAGCCTGATCTGGTGCTGCTCGCCGGCTTCATGCGCATTCTCACTGCCGATTTTGTGACACATTACCGTGGCAGGCTACTCAACATTCACCCCTCACTGCTACCGCGACACAAGGGTCTGCAGACCCACCAGCGCGCACTGGACGAGGGCGATGAAGAGCACGGAGCCAGTATTCATTTCGTCACTGAAGAACTTGATGGCGGTCCAGTAGTCATACAGGGACGAGTGACCGTTCACCCGGACGATGACGCTGCCAGTCTGGCCGCTCGCGTACAGGTGAAGGAGCACCGTCTGTATCCGCTCGCAGCGCGCTGGTTTGCAACCGGTCGCCTGCGCCTGGAGGGTGATCAGGCCCGTCTGGACGACGTGCCCGTTCCGCCCAGCGGGTTAAGACTGGAAGACATCGAATCCGGCAGATGAGACAAGACCAGATGCATGCCAACACGACCATTAAAAGAATAGCGCACCATCGTTTTACCAACCCCCTCGCAGGCCTGCTGCTCAGCTTAACTGCCAGCACCGCCGGCGCCCTCGAGCTGGAGCCATTCAGCGCCAGTTACGCCGCAGACATGAAAAACATCCCGGTCAACGGCGAAGCCATTCACAGCCTGCAGCCCAACGCCGACGGCAGCTGGAAGCTCTCCTTCAGCGCCAGCATGTTCGTTGCCAGGCTAACCGAGCAAAGCACCCTGCGGGTGGCCGACAATCAGATTCAGCCGATTGACTACCACTACGAGCGCCGCGGCCTCGGTCGGGGCAAGGAAATCCTGCAACACTTCGACTGGCCCCAGGCGCAGGTCACCGGCACCTACAAGGGCGAAGCGTTCAGCCTGCCAACCGAACCCGGCTTGCTCGACAAGACCACCTACCAGCTGGCCCTGCAGGCCGATCTGGCTGCCGGCAAGAAGGACATGACCTACCGCGTGGTCGACGGCGACGAAGTAGAAGAATATGAATTCCGCGTCGTCGGCGAAGAACGGGTGACAACCCGTGCCGGCCAATTTGACGCCGTTGAAGTAGAGCGTGTGCGCGAGCCCGACGCACGTCGTGAAACCACCCTCTGGTTTGCCAAGGACTGGAACTACCTGCTGGTTCGCCTGAGCCAAATTGAAACCGATGGCCAGCACTATCAGATCATGCTCAAGGAAGCGACCGTCAACGGCCAGCCGGTTACCGGCATCCCGGTCAGCAACGACTAAGACCACAGCGCCGCCCCACGGAGCTGGCTTTGCCCGGATAACAGGCACAAAAAAACCGCGACAGCCCAGGCTGTCGCGGTTTTTTATTGACCAGATCAGGCCTTGGTGAAGCGACCACCCGCTTCAGCCAGCTTGACCAGACCGGCGGCCGGCTTCCAGAACTCGCCACGCTCGGCTTCCAGCGCACGGATCTCGGCCAGCACCTTGTCCAGACCCAGGCTGTCGGCGTAGGCCATCGGACCAGTGCGGTCGGCTGGGAAGCCGTAACCGAAGCGGTAAACGCGGTCGATATCTTCGGCAGACTCGGCAAAGCCTTCGTCCAGAATGCGCGCACCTTCGTTGACCAGCGCCAGGATGCAGCGGGTCACGATTTCGTCAGCGGATACGTCACGGGCGGTGTAGCCGGCTTCTTCCGCTACTTCACGGGCCATCATGTCGGTTTCCGGGTCGTGGATCGCCTGACGGCTGCCCGCTTCGTACTTGTAGAAGCCATGGCCGCTCTTCTGACCGAAACGCTCCATTTCACACAGCTTGTTGTCCAGCCATACGATCGGCTCGCCACGACCGACGCCGGCCAGCTGACGGGAACGCCAGCCCAGGTCGACACCAACCACGTCGTACATGCGGTACGGGCCCATAGCCATACCGAAGCCCTGCAGCGCTTGGTCAACTTCCCACGGAGTGGAGCCTTCCAGCACAACTTCGCGAGACTGGCGAGAGTACTTCTCCAGCATGCGGTTACCGATGAAGCCGTGGCAGTTGCCAGCCAGAACCGCTTCCTTGCCAATCTTCTTGCCAACGGCCAGACAGGCGTCCATAACGTCCTGAGCAGTTGCCTTGCCGCGAACGACTTCCAGCAGCTTCATGATGTGTGCAGGGCTGAAGAAGTGCAGGCCCAGAACCTGAGTCGGACGCTGGGTCGCAGAAGCGATTTCGTCGATATCCAGGTAAGAGGTGTTGGTGGCCAGAATCGCGGACGGCTTAACCGCCTTGTCCAGTTCGGCAAAGATCTTCTTCTTCAGATCCATGTTTTCATAGACAGCCTCAACCACCAGGTCCATGTCAGCCAGGTCTGCGTAGTCCTGAGTGGTGCTGATGCGGGCGACACGAGCCTGTGCTTCGGCGTCGTCAAAACGCTCTTGGGCAACCGAGCGCTTGTAGACCGCAGCGATTTCAACCAGCCCCTTCTCCAGCATCTCGCCGTTGACGTCCAACCAGGTGACCGGGTAGCCAGCATTGACGAAGTTCATCACGATGCCGCGACCCATGGTGCCAGCGCCGATAACGCCAACCTTCTTGATATCTTCAAACGCAGCCATGTCAGCTACCTCCGGATAATGTGAGCAAGATGAAGTACAAAGACTGTTCGGTATGCAAAGGCGGCCGACTGGCCGTTCTGCGGGGACCGATACAGTACGCAAATTGCGCCCGGAATGGACCCCCGCCACACTGATAAAGCTTATTCACAGCATGAATAAGACAGAAGCTACCGCACTCAGAGAACAGGCAGTGGGTCACCTACCGACCATTCAGCGGCCGCGCGCTGAGCCTTCTTGAGCTGACTGGCGCTAAGCTCATCGGCCACCACATCACGCGCCTCGCGGGCGCCTTCCAGCCCCTGCCCGGCACTGAGCGCGAACAGCATGTAGGCCATCGCGTTGTTGGTGCGTATACCCTCACCGTTCATATACATGATCGCCAGGTTGAACATCGCACTGGGCTCACCCTGACTGGCTGCAGCGCCATACCACTTGATCGCCTCGAGGTTGTCCTCTGGCGTGCCCTCACCCTCGTCATACATGATAGCCAGGTTGTATTGGGCATTGCGCTCACCCTGCTCGGCGGCAGCGGTGTACCACTTGATCGCAGCCTGATTGTCTTCGGCGGTGCCTTCACCCTCGTCGTACATCAGCGCGAGGTTGTACTGGGCCTTGGCATGGCCCTGTTCGGCTGCGAAGGAGTACCAGTTGATCGCCTCGGCGTCATCCACCTTGGTGCCTTCACCTTCGTCGTACATCAATGCGAGGTTGTACTGGGCATCCTTGTGGCCCTGCTCTGCGGCCTTGCGGTACCACTCGATGGCACGACGGTCATCGACCGGCACACCTTCACCCTCGTCATACATAATCGCCAGGTTGTATTGCGCTGCCGCGTCACCCTGCTCGGCAGCTGCGGTGTACCAACGGATGGCCTCACGATCGTCCAGCGGCACGCCTTCGCCACTGTCATACAGCAGCGCCAGGTTGTACTGGGCGTCGGCATGGCCCTGCTGCGCCGCCATCAGGTAGTACTCGGCGGCTTTGCGGTCGTTGGCCGGCACACCCTCACCCACGTCGTACATCAACGCCAGATTGTATTGCGCGTCGGCGTGACCCTGCTCGGCGGCGCGCAAGTACCAGTCGATGGCCTTGAGGTCATCCACTGGTACGCCTTCGCCTTCGTCATACATCAGCGCGAGGTTGAACTGCGCCGCCGCATTGCCCTGCTCAGCGGAGCGCGTGTAGTACTCGATGGCCTTGAGATCGTCCAGCTCGACGCCCTGGCCCATGTCATACATGTAGGCAACAGAGAACTCAGCCTCGGCATCGCCCTGAGCAGCTGCTTCGCTGTACAGCTCGAAGGCCTTGGCGTAGTCCTGCTCGACGCCCTCACCATCGTAGTATCGCTGCGCGAGCTCCCGTTGGGCTTCGGCATCGCCATTGAGCGCCTGACTGATCCACTGGGTGATCTGGGCACGCAGATCGCCTTTCTTTTCGTATTCAGTAACCGCCTGCAGCGGTGTAGAGAGCAAGGCGCCGGTCAGACCCAGCGCAAGCAGTGAGGTAACTTTCATTCAATAACCGTCCCTGTAGCCATGAGGAGGCCGCGCAGTGCGCGGAGCGTCGGCAAATGATACCGAAGTGAAACGATATGCCTACCCCGAAACAGCGGATTCGTGACCGAATCAGGTATCGCCGACCAGTTCGCGCACGTATTCATCAGCACCCGGCCCCGCCTGGACCTCAACTTCCCATGCTTTCAACGGCCGACCATCGGCCGATAGCACTTCAGCGCCGAGAATGGGGCGTCCAGAGCGTTTCTCAAGCAGCAGCATCCGGTCACCACGGCCGTTGGGGCGCCATTTCTCACCCCACTGCATGAGGCTGATGATAACGGGATACAGGTCCATACCGGCAGGCGTAAGACGGTACTCGAAGGATCGTCCATCGGCGGCGGACGGGACTTTCTGCAGCACGCCTGCGGCAGTGAGTTTCTTCAACCGGGTACTCAGCACACTGCTGGAGATGTCCAGCTGGCGCTGGAAGGCATCAAAGGTACGCATGCCATGAAAGGCATTGCGCAGAATGAGCAGCGACCACCATTCGCCGATGATCTCGGCAGTTTTCACGACACTGCAGTCGATATGGGTGGTCTGCATGGAGATATCCTGACAGGAAAACCGCCCGGCGCGGACCGAGCGGCGATCCGAATTACAGCATCGACACCAGACGGGCGCGAATGATCTCTTCGGCCTGCTTCATGATGCGCTCGATCAGATCTTCACAGCTCGGGATGTCATGGATCAGACCGGCAACCATACCGCAGGACCAGGCACCCAGATCCATTTCACCGTTCTGCATGATCCGCGGGTAAACGCCAGCAACTTCGTCGATGATGTCAGCGAAGGTCAGCTTGTCGCCAAGCGCCTTCTCTTTCTCGACGATGCGGGCGACAGCGGCGTTGTTCAGCACGCGCTCGGTGTTGCGCAGCGGACGCATGACCAGGCGGGTATCCAACTCAGAAGCCGCAACGATAGCCTGCTTGACGTTCTCGTGAACCGGCGCTTCCTTGGTAGCGATGAAACGGGTACCCATGTTCATGCCTTCGGCGCCCAGCGCCATGGCAGATACCAGCGAGCGGCCGTCAGCCATGCCGCCGGAGGCAACGAACGGGATGTCCAGCTCTTCGGCAGCGCGCGGCAGCAAAATCATGTTCGGGATGTCGTCTTCACCCGGGTGACCGCCACACTCGAAGCCGTCAACGGAAACAGCATCGCAGCCGATGGACTGGGCTTTCAGCGAGTGACGAACGGAGGTGCACTTGTGGATGACCTTGATGCCGGCGTCTTTCAGCAGCGGCATGTATTCCTGCGGGCTGCGGCCAGCAGTTTCGACGATCTTGACGCCGCCCTTGACGATAGCGTCGATGTAGCCCGGGTAGTCAGGCGCGTTGACGGTCGGCAGGAAGGTCAGGTTGACGGCGAACGGCTTGTTGGTCAGTTCCCGGCACTTGGCGATTTCGTTGGCCAGATCAGCCGGGGTCTTCTGGGTCAGACCAGTAATGGTACCCAGACCGCCAGCGTTGGAAACGGCAGCCGCCAGTTCGGCAAAACCAACCCAGTGCATGCCGCCCTGGAGAATCGGGTGCTCGATGCCGAACAGTTCTGTAATACGTGTTTTCACTTTGTTTTCGCCTCTTGCTGGGAAATGACGGGTCGACCGTGCCGACCAGTGATTTAGCTTCGGATCGAGAAGCTAAATCCTCCATTCATAAAAAGCAAGGCGAAACCCGCCGGGCGGTAGTGCTGAAATATCAGCCCACAAGCAGGATGAATAACGACTGAACAGTCAGTGCGTGAAGCCGTTATGTGCATGGCAGTACATACGCTGCCGCTCGCTACCTACCCGATTGGCGTTGCCGCATCGCTCGCCCAGCCACGCCTTGGCTGCTTTGCGACAGGTACGGTACTCGATGGAGCCACGGCGATAATTACTGCAGAAACTGGCGTTATCGATCCGGCTGTTACGGTAAGTGTAAGAGGTCCGCCAACGGGTAACCCGCCGCCGGGCATCCTCCCACTTGACGGTCGCCTGACCTGTACCGTTCAGCCCCCGTGAACGAGGCGACTCAGCCCGCCGCGACTCCGTCCGTGCGTACTCACGCACGTGACGAGACTCCATCACGTTGACATCGCGGCGCGGCACATAATTGTCATCACTGAACGATGTTTGCCGCTCATCCGACGCGGCTGCAGTTTGCCCCTGCGCAATCGACCGAGCAGCAGCCAGATCCGCCTCGGAGATAGTCGACTCGTACTCACCAGACGACTCCACGGTCGGCGGCGGAACACTCACCGGGGCCGGTGGCGCGGCCTGCTGATGAGCGGGTGCAGACACGAAAAACCGGTCACGCAGCCGCGCAACCAACTCGGGCTGGGTGGTGTACAGGATCAACGCGACAAGAACGCCCCAGAATCCCCAACGAATCAGCCGTTCGCCTGATTCACCTGCGCCACGGCCACGCTGCGGCCGCTCATCCAAATCTGCTCGCATGCAACACTCCCTGTTTCGTCGCAGCTCGTCCTGAGCTGTCGTAGCAGCAATCCCGGTCATGCTATCGAGCCAGAGCATGCTAGGTGCCGATAAAGGCCTGAAATGTGATCAAGCCCAAATCGGCAGCAGCAATCAGTCAGCGAACACCGGCCATCGCTCGACCACCTGCCCGCCGCGCACCGCCAGCAGATCCCCAAACTGCAGCAGTACCGCTTCGCTCTGCCTGGGACGCAGGAACACCAGCTCATCAGGCTGCAGTGCCGTATTGGCGGGCGCCAGCAACAACTGCTGATTGGAGCTGCTGCCATAAAGTGAGCTCGGCGCCAACCCACCAGGCGAGACCGGATCAGCCAGCCAGTTGCCACCGTAGACAAACATCGCCTCACGGCCCCGAGCGGACAGTCGGGACAGTAGCCGCGGCAAGCGACCAAGGCCGGGCAAGGTCAGCGAAGGCGCACGTTTTAGTACCGGTGTAGCAATAAACAGCGCCGGCAAGTGATCGGCCAGGCTCGGCAGGTCAAAATGCGTGGGTTTGAGTAGCCCGCTGCCGAGCGCCAGCTCGTTGCTGATCCGCTCTTGATCATGCAAGCGATAGGTCGGGCTACCCGCGGTGTTGAGTGTCAGCGCGGGCTGACCGTCCGCTGCCAACGCCTGAGCCCAGAGGACCGGCGCCTCACACTGCACCTGCTCCACCAGCGCCTGATAGGTCGCCATTGCCTGTGCGAGTAAATGCTCCGGTGCCCCCAACAGCCGCGGCACCATCGCCACATGCGGCTCGTAACCCATAAAACCGGTAAAGGCCAGATGTTGCGGGTGTCGTTGAATCACTAGCAGCAGCTCACGCAGCATCAGCACACCGGCCTCGCCTTCGGGAATGCCGCCACGATGCAGACCCACATCCAGCTCGATATTCACGTTCAGGCGAATCTCGCGCCGCTGTGCCAACGCCAGATACTGCAGCAGCCGCTCAGGCGAATCGATCAGCCACTGCAGTTGCCGCTGCGGATCAAACTCACCCTGATGCAACCGATAGAAACGTTCAGCTAACGCCGCCGGCAGCGGCTTGCCAAGCAGAATGTCGGCATCCGGCCAGTGCTGCGCGTCGAGGTTAAGAAAGGGTTGGTGAAACGACATTAGACGCCGGGTGCCCGCTCGCCGAGCTACATAATCAAGCAGTTGGAACGACGGCAGCGACTTCTCCACCAGCCGCAGTGCCTTGCCGGTCTGCGTGGCAAAGGCCACCGCCTGATCAATATTGTGATCCAGACGATCCAGATCGACGATCAGCCGCGGCAGCAACTCACCTTCCTGCTGCAAGGCGGCCTGCAGTTGGCCGAAGTACGCATTGTGTCCTGTCATGGCATCACCAGCAGCGTGCGCAAGTGATCGTTGAGCATCCGCCCTTGCGGGTCCAGTTGCTCACGTACGCGGCAAGCGTCATCCCAGCGCGGATACAGCTCCGCCAGTCGCACCGCATCCAGCGAATGCAACTTGCCCCAATGGGGCCGCCCGCCGTACTTCCAGAATATGGGCTCCACCAGGTTGAACAGCGGGCGGTAATCCGTGCAGACATGCTGATGAATCGAGATGGACGCGCTGTCACGCCCGTAGAACGGCGAGAGCCAAGCCTCATCTGCCGCCACCGTGCGGTACTCCAGCGGAAACAACGTGCGCAGCGACGAGCGTTGCACCGTCGTCAGCACCTCTTCGACGCATTCAAGGCCCCGCGCCAACGGCAGCTCGTATTCCATTTCATTGAAGCGCGACGCCCGCGGGCTAGGGAAAATCTGGTAGGAGCGCCCGACTCGACGCACCTCCGAGTGCAGCGCGATCAACAACCGCTGCATCAACGCATCTGCGCCTGCCACCCCGTGGGCAATCCGTGAGGTGATATCCAGCACCCTGTCGACCGGCAAATTAAAACGGGGCTGTGGGGTCGGCGGCTCGGTTGACTCGTTTAGTACCTTCACGACAGCCTTGTCGGTGCGGAAAAACGCCCAGAACTCGGCGTGGCGGTTATTCCGTGCAAGCCCCTCAAAACAGCTCAGCACCTCAGCCAGCGGCAGCAGGTACTCGCGCTCCGCCAGGTGATAATTGGGTCGGTTTTGCAGGGTGATCTGGGTGATCACGCCCAGCGCACCAAGCGAAGTTGCCCCCGCCTGCAGAATGTCCGCATTGCGCGAGGAATCAGCGTCGATCACCTCACCGCTCGGCGTCACCAGCCGCAGTCCACGCACCAGTGCAGAGAACGACCCCAAGCCCAGCCCGGTGCCGTGAGTCGAAGTACCGCAGGCGCCCGCCAGCGACTGCGCATCAATATCGCCCTGATTGATCAGTCCCTGCCCGAGCGGCCAAAGCACACAGCCCGACTCATGCAACGGCGTGCCAGCCATCGCAGTGGCCGTCAGCCGTTCAGCGTCGTGGGATACCAGCCCGCTCAGATGATCAAGAGAAACCAGATTCCCTGCCGTTTTGCACAGTGCACTGAACGAATGCCCCGCCCCGGTTACCCGAACCTCACCGGTCGAGCCCTGCAACAGCGCAACCAGCTGGTCCTCGCTACCCGGACGCCACCAACGCCCAGGCATCGCACGCTGCGACCCTGACCAGTTGCGCCATTCACCCTGCGAACTCACAGCCGACGCCATACCCACTCCTTGTCATTGGACCCGGACCAATCCGGGGACGCGGTACACTGCCGCACAACCCGATCATTGCGCGAGATGGCGACGGGAACAAGGGTGAAAATTGAGGCAGAAAGCGGCAGCACAGGTAAATGATTCGCTGACTCGGTGCGACGCATAGGATTATCGCGAGGGTAACCAGAGCACAAATAAAAAGGACCTTGGCTTACGCCAAGGCCCTCTTTGTTTGACGGAGTAGCCCGGTTACCGTCAGCCGATTCGCGTCCCGGCGCTCCCTCGCAGAATGCTTGACGCATCCTCCAGACGGCCGATAGCTGCGATCTTGCCGGTTCCTGCGAACCGCGCTGCGGCCTTTGCCTTTGGCAACATCGAGCCCGCCGGCAGGCTGATGTGGTCGAGATCATCCACGCTCAGAGCACTCACCCGTTGGGCCTGCGGCGTACCAAAATCACGGTATACCGCGTCAACATCGGTCAATAGAAGCAACGCATCGGCATCTATCTGCTCTGCAAGCAGTGCACTGGCCGCATCCTTGTCGATGACCGCCTCCACGCCAACAAGGCTGCCATCGCGCCGACGTACCACGGGAATGCCACCACCCCCCGCGCAGATGACAATCACATCATTGCGCAGCAGTATCTTCAGCACTGACAAGTCCGGAATTTCAAGCGGCGCCGGCGACGGAACCACGCGACGCCACTTGTCACCATCCTGCGCAATCGACCAGTTGGCGGCAGCGGCCCTGCGCTCAGCTTCGGCCTTTTCGTAGACAGGCCCGACAAACTTGGTCGGCTTCTGAAACGCCGGGTCAGCCAGATCTACCACTACCTGGGTCAACAGCGTTGCGACCGGCTTCTGGTGATTGATGGCATTTTCCAGCTCCTGCTCGATCATATAACCGATCATGCCTTCGGTCTCGGCACCCAGCACATCAAGCGGGTCGGCGCCAGCAGGTCGATAGGCCGCGCCCTGCAGGGCCAACAGGCCGACCTGCGGCCCATTGCCATGGGTGATCACTATCTGATGGCCTTCCTTGATCAGCTCCGCCAGCGCGGCAGCGGCCTTGTTCACGTTGGCCCGCTGGGTCTCTGCGGTCATGGCCTCTCCCCGCTTGAGCAGAGCATTGCCCCCCAGAGCGACGACGATCAGCATGCTAGCCTCCCAGGGTCGCGACCAGAACCGCTTTGATGGTGTGCATTCGGTTTTCCGCCTGATCGAACACAATAGATGCCGGGCTCTCGAATACCTCCTCCGTCACTTCCATGCAATCGAGGCCGAATTCACGCTGAATTTCAGCGCCGACAGCGGTTTCCGTATTGTGGAAGGCAGGAAGACAATGCATAAAGCAGGCACGCGGATTACCGGTTTTCTCCATCACCTCGCGGGTGACCTGATAGGGCTTGAGCAACTTGATGCGCTCTGCCCATTTCTCCTTGGCCTCGCCCATGGAGACCCAGACATCGGTGTAGATAAAATCCACTCCCTGCACAGCCTCATCCACGCTCTCGGTCAGCATGAGACGCGCACCAGTCTGCTCTGCGATGTCTTGAGCCTCACGCTGCACGCTCTCTTCAGGCCAGCAGGCACGCGGAGCACAGAGGCGCACATCCATGCCCATTTTGGCGCCACCGATCAGCAGACTGTCGCCCATGTTGTTGCCCGCATCGCCGAGGAAGGCGTAGGCAACCTGATGCAACGGTTTGTCGACATGCTCCTGCATGGTCAGGAAGTCAGCCAGAATCTGGGTTGGGTGAAACTCGTCCGTCAGCCCGTTGTAGACCGGAACACCCGAGTAATCGGCCAGCGTCTGCACCACCTCTTGCCCAAACCCCCGGTACTCGATGGCGTCATAGATTCGGCCAAGCACCCGCGCGGTATCCTTGACCGTTTCCTTGTGACCAATGTGGTTCCCGGAAGGCCCGAGATAGGTCACTCTGGCGCCCTGATCATAGGCGGCCACCTCGAACCCAACGCGGGTTCGGGTGGAGCTCTTTTCAAAAATGAGCGCAATATCCTTGCCCTGCAGACCAGGACGCTCGGTACCGGCGTATTTGGCCGCCTTGAGATCGGCTGCCAACTTCAGCAGAAAAGCGATCTCTTTCGGCGTGTAATCACGTAGCGTCAGAAAGCTACGATTTTTCAGATTGAATGCCATAACCTGTTATCTCCTGTCCTGTTCACAGCGGGTCACGTGCCGTTGGGCAGCTCATGCAATGGCCGCCGCCACGGCCACGGCCAAGCTCGGCGCCAGGAATCTCCAGCACTTCAATACCCGCTGCTTTCAGCTCAGCGTTGGTATCGTCATTGCGGTCGTAACCGATGACTACGCCGGGACGAATCGCCAACACGTTGTTGCCATCATTCCACTGTTCACGTGCCCGCTCCTCCTCGGTAGCGCCACCCGTGGGCACAATGTGCAGCTTGCTGTAGCCGAGCACCTCGGCCACGATCTCGAAGATCGGCCGCGGGTCCTGACGGAAATCCAGTGCGCCTTCAACATTACCGGGGCGGATGTCGTAGCACACCAGTTCATCCGCCACTTCCTTGAAGGTTGTCACCACATCGCCACCGCACAGGGTGAAAACGGTGTCCAGGTGCATGGCCGAACGGGACTTGGGTATGCGGAAAGCCAGCACGCGCTCGACCACGCCTTTGGCGAACAGGGCCTGCGCCAACTGGCCGACCGCTTGCGGCGAGGAGCGCTCCCCCATGCCAACCAGTACCGTCTTGTTGCCGACGGGCATGATGTCGCCCCCTTCAAGGGTCGCCAAGCCATGGTCGACTGTCGGGTCACCCCAGTGAATGTTCGTGCGGCCAGCGAAGTTCGGGTGAAACTTGTAAATGGCGGTATTCAGCAGAGTCTCCGGACGACGGGCATTCCAGTACATGGGGTTAACCACGACACCGTCATAGATCCAGGCGCTGTTATCCCGAGTAAAGAGCGCGTTTGGCAACGGCGGCAATACAAATCCGTGGTGCCCGATGTAACTGCCGAACAGCCCCGAAGGCTCAAATGGCAACTCCTCTACCGTCAAGCCACCCAGCAGGTGCGTCGCCAGCAGCTCACTCGGAATCTCTTTCATCCAGCTGGCCAGCTCCGCTTTCGCCCCCACCCCTACCTGGTCTGCGGTAATTCGGTGATCGAGCACCCAGCTGCGCGCTTCTGCATTATCGAGGGTTTCTGCCAGTAGGGTGTTGACGTCCAACACCTCCACCCCTTCGTTGCGCATCGCCTGGGTAAAGACGTCGTGATCCTTTTGAGCCTGTTTTACCCAAAACACATCATCAAACAGCAGCTCCTGGCAGTTACCAGGGGTCAAGCGCCGGTGCGCCAAACCAGGCCGGCAGACAACCACCTGGCGCAGACGCCCAGTTTCAGAATGCACACCAAGCTTTTGTACAGACATATCCATTTCTCCATATTCCATTGGTGAACCGCTCAAAGCAGGGTGGAAATGCTCAGAACGACGGTTATGAACAGGATCAAAATAAGCAAAAGAGGCCAGATGAAAGCCAGCCAGCGGTCATAGGAAACCCGGCCAATGGCAAGCCCGCCAACCACGACTGCAAATGTCGGATTGATGAAGTTCACCAGCCCGTTTGCGGACTGATAGGCAGTTACGACGAGGTCGCGTCCTACGCCAGCGAAATCGGCCAAAGGAGCAAGAATCGGCATGGACAGCACGGCCAGTCCGGAAGACGATGGCACCAGAAAACTCATAGCCGCCTCAATCCAGAACATCAGATTGACGAAAGCCAACCCGCCAACCCCGTCCAGTGCTTGTGCTGCGCTGTGCAGCATGGTGTCTGCGATCAGGCCGTTTTCCATGATCACCACAATCCCGCGCGCCAGCCCAACAACCAATGCCACACCCAGCAACTCTCTGGCACCGTCAACAAAATGATTGGTGAGACCCTTCTCACCCAGCCGCGCAATCACGCCGATAACGATCGCAGCGCCCAGGAACAGCGCGCCCATTTGTGCCATCCACCAGCCTTGCGATGAAACGCCCCAGATCATCACTGCGAACGTCACCGCAAACAGCACGAGCACAACCGACTGTATGCCAGTCAGGTGATCACTATGCTGCTCAGCTTCCTGACGCTTCAGGAAAAAGGCCTTGTGCTCTTCAAACTGTTTGGCAACAGCAGACCTGGACGGGTCCCGCTTCACCCGATGGGCATAGACCATTACATAGGCGATGCAGATCACCAGACCGCCGAGCAGAATCACGAACCGCGGGATAATCCCGTCAGTGAAAGGAATACCCGCCGCATTAGCGGCAATGACCGTCGCGAACGGGTTGATTGTCGAGCCAAGCACACCAATGCCGGCACCGACCAGAATGATCGCCACGCCGGTGACGGAGTCATACCCCGCCGCCATCATCACGGGAATCAGCAAGGCATAGAACGCCAGCGTCTCCTCAGCCATGCCATAGGTCGTGCCACCGATGGCAAACAGACTCATGAGTATGGGGATCATCCAGATTTCATGGCCCTTCAGGTGGACCATCGCCGACCGTATGCCGGTATCAATGGCGCCAGTGGCATTCACTACCCCGAGAAAGCCCCCAAGAAAGAGCACGAACAGCGCCACATCAATTGCATTGGCAACATAACTGTCCGGATCGTAAAAACCTGCACCGGGTGCCAGCATCACCTCAACGATGCCTTGCGGATTCGGCTCAACCTGATGGTAAGTCCCGGCGACCGCCACCTCACGTCCAACCGCCTCATTCATCTCGCGGTCATACTTGCCTGCCGGAATGATCCAGGTGAGGCCGGCCATCAGAATGATAAGAAGGAAAAGTATCGAATATGCAGTGGGAAAACGGGAAGCCAGATCCTGGCTCTTATCTTTCTCAAGCTCGGGTGCACTGTCCATTGGACACCTCCAGAAGAATGAAGCCCTGTCCGCATTCACCCCTGACACGACGCACAGGCAAGGGCAAATCCATTCAAACGACCATTAATAAACAGCCGTAAAGCCGAATACTGACACTGTTGAATGTATCAGCACCTAGACATACGTTAGTTGATGCAAATCATTTTTTGAGAATTATTTTCAACTGGTTAACCAGATCATGTTTTTCTTGGCGTCGTTCGCGCCCCAAACCGGCCAATGAAAGCTCTCTGCTTCAGCCCTCCTGACTGCCAAGATTCTGGGCATGGTCGAGCAGATTCGAGCGGGCTATCGTGCGCGGCATGAGCCCCGCCGGCGCGCTCGCGTTTTTGCGGCACGCAGAAACCCTCAGCGATAGCGCTGATCACTTTGGCAGGAGAGAGAAAGTGGGGGCTGAAGATTGCGGCATACCACGCTGGCGATACCCGCACAGTGCGCTTGGTAACTCGCTGAGGAGTCTGCGCTGCAGATCCGCTCGACAGTTTGTCGACAGTTTCGGAAGCTAAAAAAGAAAAACCCCAGCTTGCGCCAAGGTCCTTCATTTTCTGGTAGAAAGGAATTACTCGGCGCTGAGCGCCTCGCCCTACGGCTGGGCCAGCACTCTGGCCGTCGTCGCTGCGCTCCAACGTTCCTTCGCCAGCGATACTGGCTCCGGTCGAACCATTAGGATTCTCTTCCGTCGTTTCACCGCACAAACAAAAAAGCCCCAGCTTGCGCTGGGGCTTTTTTGTTTGTATGGCGGAGAGAGAGGGATTCGAACCCTCGATACGCGATTAACGTATACACACTTTCCAGGCGTGCTCCTTCAGCCACTCGGACACCTCTCCGGATCTCGGTCACAGGTTACCCTGCTACCGAGGCGCGCTAATGTATCGAAACGCAGGCGCTTTGGCAAACCCTTTTTCCATTGTTTTCAACCACTCGTGGCTGTGACTGCCGCGGACTCGCCAGTCATAAATTAGTTGGTAAACTGCCTGCTTTCTGCTGCGGCACTGATGCCGTAGGACTTTACTATGTGAGGACTTTCTGATGAGCGAGCTGGTCTCCTATCGTTTCGCTGACGGCGTTGCCCACCTGAGCCTGGACAATGGCAAGGTCAACGCCCTGTCGCCCGACATGATCGCTGCGATTAACGCTGCGCTGGATCAGGCGGAAAAAGACCGCGCCGTGGTGGTACTGAGCGGCAAGCCCGGCATTTTCTCCGGCGGCTATGATCTGAAAGTCATGACCTCGGGCCCGGACGCGGCCAAGGCGCTGGTCGCTTCCGGCTCGACACTGTCGCGCCGCATGCTTGCCCATCCCTTCCCGATCGTTGCCGTGTGCACCGGCCACGCGATTGCCAAGGGCGCCTTTCTGCTGCTGTCGTCCGATTACCGACTGGGCGTTGAGGGTCCGTTCAAGATCGGTCTGAACGAAACCGCCATCGGCATGACCATGCACCACGCCGGCATTGAGCTGGCCCGTGCCCGCCTGACGCCAGCAGCCTTCGGCCGCGCGGTGATCAATGCCGAAATGTTCGATCCGGCAGAAGCCGTAACCGCCGGTTTCCTCGACAAGGTAGTCGCCGCCGATGACTTGGAGGCGGCAGCCATGGCCAAAGCCAAAGAGCTGGCAGCGCTGAATATGACTGCGTTCCGCCAGACCAAGGTCAAGAGCCGCAAAGCCTACCTGGAACTGCTGGACCAGTGCATTGAGCTGGACCGTCAGCACGACCTGAGCTGAAAAACCGGGAAACGTGGCAGGACTGCGCGAGACAGCGAGATGCAGTAGTCTGTGCATCTCACCCTGCGGAGTCTTGCCATGGATTCAGTTACCCAGATCGTTCTCGGCGCTTCGATCCAAGGCGCGATGCTTGGCCGCTGGCAAGGCCGTAAGGCGCTGATCTACGGCGCTGCGCTCGCCACGGTGCCCGATCTGGATGTGCTGATCGACTACGGCGACGCCGTGGCCGATATGACCTACCACCGCGGGTTTAGCCACTCTCTGCTCGTGCTGGCAACACTTGCGGCGCTGCTGACGTGGCTGATCCGCAAGCGCTGGCCGAACGCGGAATACAGCAGCCGACGGCTGTTTGCCACTCTGGCGTTGGTGCTTTGCACCCACCCTCTGCTCGACAGTTTCACCACCTACGGCACCCAGCTGTTCTGGCCACTGCCGATCCCGCCGATCGCTATTTCCAGCATTTTTATCATCGACCCGCTCTACACCCTGCCACTGCTGCTAGCGATGCTGGTGGGGCTGTTTATCGGCCTTGGCCGCAGCGGTTTACGCTGGCAATACGCCGGTCTGCTGCTCAGTTCGCTGTATCTCGGCAGCACGCTGATCGGTAAGCAGATGGCAGAACACCAGCTTCATGCAGCACTGGCACAGCAAGGTATCGAGCCGCAGGCGACCTTCAGCACGCCGACGCCATTCAATACCCTGCTCTGGCGGGTGATGGCGGTCGACGGCGATACGTATTATGAGGGGTTGGTCGGCTGGTTGGATCGTGAACCGCTCACCCTTACGGCGCTGCCGACCCATGCCAGTGAGGCGCAGCAGGCGCTGGCAGAGTCACCGCAGGATCAACGACTGCGCTGGTTTACCGGCGAGCGTTTGCGTTACGACCTGATCGATGGGCAGTGGGTGGCGACCGATCTGCGCCTTGGCATGAGCGGCTACCATCCGTTCCGCTTCGCCCTGGCTACCGTTGACCCCGAAACCGGCGAGGTTCGACTGATCCCGCAGGTGGAGCAATGGCCACAACGACGACCGGATGTCGCCGCATTGCGCCTGATGGCCGAGCGGGCGCTGGACGCAAGAGCGCCGCTGTCGATTGCCGAGTTGTCACGCTCACTCGCCGAACCGGCGCCCCATCAGCAACGGTGATGGCCGCACTGGCTGTCCGCTGAGCCAGGGATTTTGCGATAATGCCCGCTTTTGCCCGAGGGGGAACGTGAAGATGTCAGGCCTTTCGCCAGCCAACACTGCAGCATCCCATCGCCACCTGGCGATGGTCGCCGCACTCATGGCGATCTTCACGACCATCTTCGCCAGCAACGTGCCCACCCCTCTGTACTCGGTCTGGCAGGCGAAGATGGGGTTTTCCTCCACCGCACTGACCGCCGTATTTTCGATCTATGTACTCGGCGTCGTAACCACCCTGCTCACCCTGGGCTCGCTGTCAGACAAGATCGGCCGCCGCCAGATGATGGTACCGGGCCTGCTGTTTATTCTGGCTGGCGCAGTAATGTTCATATTGGCCCGTGATATCTACGGCCTGGGAATCGCCCGGGTGCTAACCGGCATCGGCACGGGAATTGTTACCGGTGCATCCTCTGCCGCGCTGGTGGAGCTGGAGCCGGATGGCAACTGGACACGGGCCGCCACCCTGTCGGCGCTGTTCTTTACCCTGGGCGCCTTTGCTGGCCCGACCGTCAGTTCATTGATGCTTGGCCTGGGCGATGCCGCACTGATATGGCCATTTGCGGTGACGCTGATATTGGGCGGCATGACCGTTGCCCTGCTGCTGCTCATTCCCTGGCCTGCCGATATAGGCCAGCGCCACCCCGATTTCCGCTGGCGCGCATGGCGCCCGACGACCATCAAGGTGCCACGGGAAATGCTCGGCGCGTTCATCTTTGCTGCGGCGGCCATCTGTCTGGCCTGGTCTACCGGCAGCCTGTATGCTTCCCTTGGCCCGTCGCTGGCAACCAAGCTGGTGGGCATCGATGACCGCACCAAGGCCGGACTGTTCGCCGCCGGCTGGCAGTTGATGGCAGGGATAAGTCAATTTGCCTGCAAACGCCAGCCTCTGGATCGCCTGCTGCTGGTCGGCCCGACCACATTGATCATCGGTCTGGGCGTCATGGCCGCCGCGGTGCTTTACAGCTCACCCTGGATGTTCACCCTCGCCACTCTGGCGACGGCCTGCGGCGCTGGCGCGACCGGTGTGGTCGGCATCGCCTCCATCAGCAACACCGCACCGGCCGATCAGCGCGGCGGAATCAACTCAGCGTTTTACCTGATGGCCTACCTGACCATGGCCTCGGTGGTGTTGGGCGTCGGCTTTGTCAGCGACATGATCGGCTTTGCGCCGACCGTGCTGGGCTTTACCAGCATCATCTCCTGTGCAGCGCTGGCACTGATGCTGGTCGCGCTGAGCAGCAAGCGCGTCTCGCTCTGGTGATCAGCCGAACAGCCACCAGCGCCAGAGAAAGAACACCAGCATGCTGCCGAAGATGGTCAACAGCAGGTTGCGGCTGAACGCGGCAATCAGTGCAGCAACAATGCCACCGACCAGATAGGCGTTATCCAGCGTCAACTGCAGCCCCTCTCCGTTCGGCATCAACATCGCCGGGACAATAATCGCCGTCAGCACGGCAACCGGAACATACCCCAGCCCCTGCTTCACCAGCGGGCTGAAGCGTACCCGGTCTCCAACTGCGAATAGGGTGTAGCGAATGGCAAAGGTAATGGTGGCCATGCCCAGCAGGAGGGCAATCTCAAACTGACTCATTGGCGACCTCCTCGGCTCGCTGTCCAAGCGCCCAGCGCTCAGCCAGCACACCGGTAGCCACACCTGCCAAAGCGGCAAGCATCAACCCCAGCTTCCAAGGCAGATCATAGGCCAGAACCGCGACAACACCGGCGACGACCGCAGCCAATAGCATCGGCCGGGTGCGCAGCAGCGGCACGACAATGCCGGTGAAAGTCGCGACCATGGCAAAATCCAGCCCCCAACCGGCAAGACCCGGCAGGGCATTCCCCAGCAGGGCACCAATCAGCGTGCAGATAAACCAGTTGCTGTACATGGCAATGCAGGAGCCGAGGAAGTACCAGTGCTTGGTCTCGTCAGGCATCTGCGGATCCTGATAGTGACGATGTACCACAGCAAAACTCTCATCGGTCAACCAGAACGCCAGCGGAATCTTCCAGCGCTGCGGCAGATGACGGACATAAGACATCAGGCTGGCGCTGTACAACATATGTCGCAGATTGACGATGAAGGTGGTAAGCAACAACACGAACAATCCCGTGCCACTGGCAATCAGGCTGACCGCAATGAACTGGGAAGACCCGGCAAAGACCAGCGCCGACATCAACAGCGTTGCAGGCACAGAAATCCCGCTGGCAACGGCAAGCGTGCCAAAGATGATACCGAACGGCAAAGCGCCGATCAGCATAGGAACAGTGTCGCGCGCGCCGCGCAACAGGGCATTGGTTTTGGCAGACATGGGGCTAACCGGCAGGCTGAGGCAGTATCAGAATATTGAAAGCAACAGCCTATCCGGCCCAACAAAAACAGAACAGATACAGCTGTAACGTAACACCCTGCACAACTGTTACGGTCTGGGCTTATGCCAAAGCGATATGGCGACTGATCAGCGCTCTCAACGCCGCCGGCTTCACTGGCTTGGGCAGGTAGGACAGTCCCGCCAGCGAAATCTCGCTAAGCACGTCCTGACGTCCATCAGCGCTGATTACCACGCCAGGCAGATCGGAACCAAGGCGCTCGCGCAACCAGAGCATCAGTTGGGTGCCGGTGTCGCCATCATCAAGGTGATAGTCGACCAGAACCAGTTCAGGTACAAACCCTTGATCCAGCACCCGCTGCGCCTCCTGCCGGTCACGTGCAACCGCCACGCGACACTGCCAGCGCCCAAGCAGACTCTGCATGCCTGCCAGAATGCTGCTCTCATTATCGATACACAACACCGGTGCCCCCTCGAACTGCGGCGGCAGTTCAGGCTGGACCGTCCGGCTGCGCACCATCCGCGGTGTACTCGCCATCGGCACGGTGACGCTGAACACACTGCCGTGGCCCGGCCAGGAACGTACACTCAGCTCGTGCCCAAGCACGCGGCACAGACCATCGGCAATCGCCAATCCAAGCCCAAGCCCCTTTTCAGCCTGGGTACGATGACTGTCCAGCCGCTGAAACTCTTCAAAGATGAGCTGCAACTTGTCCTGCGGGATACCTGGCCCCTGATCCCAGACCTCGATCCGCACGGCACCTCGCAGGTGCCGTACACCGAGCACCACACGGGCGGCGCTGGCATAGCGGAAAGCATTGGTGAGGAAGTTTTGCAGCACCCGCCGCAGCAGGCGCATGTCGCTGCGCACCCGCAGGCGGCTGCTGTGGATGCGCAGATCAATGCCCTGTTCGACCGCCAGCGCACTGAACTCAATGCGCAACGGGTCTAACAGCTCGCTGAGCGCGAAGTCGCCTAGCTCAGGCACAATACGACCGGCTTCCAGGCGCGAGATATCCAGCAGATCGGAAATCAGTTCTTCGGCCGAAGCCAGCGAGCTGTCCAGGTGGCGCACCAGCTCCTCGACCTCTGCCGGCATATCGGACTGATGCGCCAGCGAAGCAGAGAACAACCGCGCCGCATTCAGCGGCTGCATCAGATCATGACTGACGGCGGTCAGGAAGCGGCTTTTCGATTGGCTGGCCCGCTCGGTCTGCGCCTGCGCCTGTAGCAGTGCCTGATTCAGCTGCGACAGTTCGCGGGTGCGCTCATCCACCCGTCGCTCCAGACTCTCGTTGGCCTCCTGCAGCGCTTTCTCGGCCTCGCGGAAAGCCGAGATATCCGTAAAGCTCATGACAAAGCCACCGCCCGGCATCGGGTTTCCGATGATCTCAATCACGCTGCCATCCGGGAACATGCGTTCAGAGCGATGCGGTGTGCCCTGCTGCATCCAGGAAATACGCTTATCGACATGCATCTGCGGGTCACCAGGACCACACAGCCCACGCTGGGCATTGTGCAGGATGATGTCGGCAATCGGACGGCCAATCGCAATCAGTCCGTCCGGGTACTGAAACATCTCCAGATAGCGACGATTCCAGGCCACCAGTCGCAACGACTTGTCGACCACGCTGATGCCCTGACTGATGTTCTCAATCGCGCCCTGCAGCAAGCCGCGGTTGAATTGCAGCACCTCGGAGGCTTCGTCGACGATGCGCACTACATCATCAAACTGCATGTCACGGCCTTCAATCGCGGCTTTCACCACCAGCCGGGCGGAGGACGCGCCAAGCACCCCGGCGAGCAAACGCTCGGTCAAGGTAATCCAGCCAGAGTCGGCCGTCTGGCTGCCGTGTAAACCGCCACCGAGACGCTTCGCATACTGGTTGAAGGCCGATTCGGCGCGTTCTTCACCAACAAAGCGCGAGGCCAGCTCGAGCAGATCGTCCACCCGAACGCGCAGCAACACCTTGCCCGGACCACCAATCCACGGCTCACTGTCCTGACTGACAAAACGGCTGGCCTGCCAGTGCTCCAGCACCCGGGTGCGACTGAACAGCGAGCCGGCAACAAAGACCAGGAAGTTGCACACCAGCGAAACCACACTGGCCAACGTCAGTGCGTCCACCCCCCAATCCGCCGCTGCATTGCGCACCGACTCGATGACCGGCAACTGGTGGGTATGCCAATGCAGCCCGGCACCAACCAGCGGCAACACCAGCAAATACAGCCATAGCACAATCCCAACCAACAGCCCGGCAAGCACACCGGTGCGGTTGGCCTGCTTCCAGAACAACGCGCCAAACATTGCCGGTGCCAGCTGACCGATCGCGGCAAACGCCACCTGACCGATACTGGCCAGACTGGTCTCGCTGCCAATCATGCGATAGACGACATAGGCCAGCAGCAAAATAATCAGAATGCTGGTGCGACGCACATTCAGCAACCAGCCGCGGAACTGCTCGTAAGAGCGCTCGGGACGCACACGATTACGCAACAGAATGGGTAGCACTACATCATTCGACACCATGGTGCTGAGCGCAATCGCAGCCACGATGACCATACCTGAGGCCGCCGATGCCCCGCCAAGGAACGCTGCCATGGCCAGAACCGGACTTCCTTGCAGCAGCGGCAGGTTGATCACATAGGAGTCGGCCGACATACCGCCACCAAGCAGCATCTGCCCGGCCAGCGCAATGGGAACCACAAATAGACCGGCCAGCAGCAGATACACCGGAAATACCCAGCGCGCCAGGCGCAGATCACCCGGCTCACTGTTCTCCACCACGGCCACCTGGAACTGCCGCGGCAAGCAGATAAACGCAAAAATCGCGATGGACGTCTGCAGCAAAATGCCAACCACCGGCGTGTCCTGCTGCCAATAACCATCCAGTACCGCGCTGTCACGTGCCTGGTTGAACAAATCCACCGCACCGCCAAACAGACCAAACACCACGAACAGACCAACCGCCAGAAACGCCAGCAACTTGACCAGCGCCTCGAAGGCAATCGCCAGCATCATGCCGCGATGGTGCTCGGTGACATCCAGGCTGCGGGTGCCGAACAGCACAGTAAATAGCGCCAGCACCAGCGTCACAGCCAGCGCTGTATCCTCCGCACCAAACGCATTAGGCGTTGTTTCGGCACCTGCGGTCGAACCACTGAGCAGGCTGTAGCCCAGCACTATCCCCTTGAGCTGCAAGGCAATGTAAGGCAGAACGCTGACCAGGCAGAGCAGCGACACCACTACGCCAAGGCTTTGCGACTTCCCGTAGCGCGAGGCGATGAAGTCGGCGATGGAGGTGATATTTTCCTGCTTGCTGATAGCGATCATGCGCGCGTAAAGGCGCCAGCCGAACAGAAACAGTAGCAAAGGCCCGAGGTAGATAGGCAAGAAGCCCCAGAGCTGATTGGTCGCCATGCCAACCGAGCCGAAGAAGGTCCAGCTGGTACACCAAACCGACAACGAAAGGCTGTAGATCCAAACCCGCAGACGCGGCTTCAGCACACTCGCGTTTCGATCACCCCAAAAAGCGATGACAAACAGCAAGGCCATGTAGAGCAGAAATATGAAGGCTACCAGCCCACCGGAAAGCATCATGAGGCGCGTTCAACCCGCAACAGTGTCACAACCTGCAGTCTGGCAGTGCCGGAAGCCTTTGCCCAGCAGACTTCCGTCGTAGCTGCGCTAGCTTGCGAGCTCCATCTGCTGCAGCACCAGCGCCGCCTGGGTGCGGGTGCGCACGTTCAACTTGCGGAAGATGGCAGTAACGTGAGCTTTGACGGTTGCTTCGGAAACATCCAGCTCGTAGGCGATCTGCTTGTTCAGCAACCCGTCGCAAACCATGGTCAGCACGCGGAACTGCTGCGGCGTGAGACTGGCAACACGCTCGCTGATCTGCTGCTGTTCGTCACTCATGCCCGGCGGGTTGTCGATCCCGGCCGGCCAGCAGATACCGCCATCAAGCACCGCCTGGACCGCGGCCTGAATGTCCTCCAGGCTGGCGGACTTGGGGATAAACCCGCTGGCACCGAAATCACGCGCACGACGGGCGATTGTCGGCTCTTCCTGGGCGGAAATCAGAATCACGGGAATCTGCGGATACTGGCCACGCATCTGGGCCAGCCCCGAAAAACCATAGGCGCCGGGCATATTCAAATCCAGCAGAACCAGATCCCAATCCGCTCGCTCAGCCATGCGCTGCTGTAACTCACTGATACTGCCCACTTCGCTCAGGCTGATGGTTTCGCCCAGACCGTCGTGCAAGGCCTGGCGCAGAGCGCTGCGAAACAGGGGATGGTCGTCGGCGATCAAAATGTCATAGGTCAGACCCATGCGAGGTGTCCTGGCAGTCGTTTTTGTTATTGGCTGAGACAAGCAGGCTGAGACTGCCAGCCAGAGGCGTTCCAGTCAATGCCACCTTTGTTCCGGTACAGTCTGCACCAACAGCTGTATCTGGCAAATTCAGCCGGCCGCCGAGGATAATAGCGCTTTTGCCTGCCGAGCCTGCCTGAATGAACTTGCGCCACTATCGTGCCGATGTGCTGATGCTGATCACTGCTCTGATCTGGGGTAGTACCTTTGTTGCCCAGCGTCTGGGCATGGACCATATTGGCCCGTTCCTCTACACCGGCCTGCGCTTTCTGATTGGCGCCATCACAGTCATGCCGTTGATCTGGCTACTGCGCAAACCGGCCAAGAGCAACGCTCAACCACGTATGGGCAAAGCCATGCTGCTCGGCAGCATGGCCCTTGGTGCAGTGCTGACGCTCGGCATCAACCTGCAGCAGATTGGCCTGATGTTCACCACCGTCACCAACTCCGGCTTCATTACCGGACTGTACGTCATTCTGGTGCCGGTATTTGGTCTTTTTATCGGCATGCGCACCCATCGCGGCACCTGGGCCGGAGCCGTCATGGCACTGGTCGGCATGGTGCTGCTGAGTGTAACCAGTGAATTCACCGTCGCCCCCGGTGACTGGCTGCAGCTGGTGGGAGCCTGCTTCTGGGCAGTGCACGTGCTGCTGGTCGGCGCGTTGGCCAGCCGCTACGACCCGATTATCGTGTCGTTCATTCAGTTTTTGGTCTGCGCTGTGGTCAGCCTAAGCCTCGCGCTGGTCTTCGAGCCCATCAGCCTGGCGGCCATCGTTGAAGCCCTGCCGGCCATCCTCTACGGCGGTATTCTGGCTGTGGGTGTGGCGTTCACCCTGCAGGTCGTCGCCCAAAAGGATGCAATCACCTCCCACGCGGCCATTATCCTCAGTCTGGAAGCCGTGTTCGCCGCCCTCGCTGGCTGGCTGATTCTGGGAGAAACACTCTCCCCGCGGGGACTGCTCGGCTGTGGGTTAATGCTGGCTGGTATGTTGACCGCGCAGCTGGTACCGATCTATCTGGATCGGCGCAAGCAAGCCGCCGTTGCGGTGCAGCAAGAGCCAGCCGGGCATCACTGAGAACGCTGTCGGCAGGAGGCCATATAGCCTTGGCTGAATAGTTCGAAGTAATCGTCAAGTTGCTGAGCGACCAGCGCCTCCCCCGCCAATTCGAGACACGCCGCAGCCACTTCGACAGTACACAAATGGTCATCGCGGCTGGAGCGACGCAGTCGATAGCGGGAAAGTCGCTCGGTATGCAGGCTGAGCACAGGCAAGCTGGCCAGGTACGGGCTCTTGCGAAACATCTTGCGTGCCTGCGTCCAGGTTGCATCAAGAATGATCAACAGTGGCCGGCGACCACCCTCGGGGCCAATCGAGCGGCACACCGGCTGCTCCGGCAACGCGTACTCCCCGGGAAAGACCACGTAGGGCTGATAGCGCGGGTCGGCTAATACCGCCAGCAAGGCCGGATCCACCTCGGTACGGGCCCAGACAAAGGCACGGGTATCCGGCAGACAATCTGCAATCAACCGACCGGTGTTGGTCGGCTTCAGCGGTTCATAGGCATGCATCAGCAGGCAGAAACTGACTCCGCATTCCAGCGTTGGACGCTGCGCACAGATACAGGCCCAATGCGCCAGCTGACAACCGGGGCAACGCTGCACCCTTGCGCCACGCGCCTTGAACGGCCGGGTGGAGCGCGCAACCGCTTGTTCGCGTAAGCGATTGACCGCATGGCCGGGCTTATCCGACATCCCTTAACTCCTAGGCTAGACAGGTACAGCATCACAATGCCAGCATTCTACTCGATTCATTGCTGACCGATGGCGCGCTAACAGTGTGTTACCCACCGCGAACCAGTTGCCGGAGTCGTGGTCTGAAAGGGAAGTCGCAGCACCAAGATGATCTGATCTGGAGAAAGACAATGCGCTGGTTACCCCTGCTTCTCGCCGCGAGCCTGGCGGCCCCCATTCAAGCAGCCTCCCTGCGTGATATTCGCCTGACGGAAACCCTGCAGCAGGTTGCCGCCCAGAGCAGCGAGAACACCCCGCGAGAGATTAACAGCAACATTACTGACCTTGGCTTCACTGCCAAGGGCGATGAGTTGATCAACCGCCTGGCAGTCAATCCCGACTATGCCCAACGCATGCAGGAGGACCCGTTACTGATCCGCAGCCAGTTGCAGTCGAGCGTTTGCACCGACCTGCGCTTCCGTCGCCTGCTGGATATGGGAGCGACCCTGACCTATCACTTCGTCCTCAAGGAAAGTCACCAGCCCGTGCTGACCCAGAGTTTTATTGCCGACCACTGCCAAACTCTCTAAGGCGTCCACCCAATGCAAGACAACGATCCGGCCGATTTTCTCAGTCGTCACTGGCAAACCGGTAGTAGCGAAATACCGGTCAAGGTCGACGAACTGATTCAACTTTGCGCCGCGGACAGCGAGAACGCACCGCTTTACCGCGACATGCTGCTGGATGTTATTCGCATGGCGCAGGCAGACCGCAATCGCTGGGACGCCAAGATCATGCTGCACACCATCCGCGAGATGGAACAAGCGTTTGCCCGCATGGAAATATTCAAGCGGCGGCGCAAGGTAACGGTTTTTGGTTCGGCACGCACGCCAACCGACCACCCCCTGTATGCGCTTGCCCGCGCGATGGGCGCGGAGCTAGCAGCCAACGATTACATGGCGATTACCGGCGCTGGTGGCGGCATCATGACCGCCACCCACGAAGGCGCTGGGTTGGATCATAGCCTGGGCTTCAATATCACTCTGCCCTTCGAGCAGCGCTCCAACAACGTAGTGCACGGCACCAGCCACGACCTGTCGTTTGGCTTCTTCTTTTTGCGCAAGTTGTTCTTCGTCAAGGAAGCCGACGCGCTGATCCTTTGTCCCGGTGGCTTTGGAACCCTTGATGAAGCGCTGGAAGTACTGACACTGGTGCAAACAGGCAAGAGCCCGATGGTGCCGATCATTCTGCTCGATCAGCCAGATGGTCAGTACTGGCAAGCATTCCTGCAGTTCGTCCAAAGCCACCTGGCAGACAGCCACTACATCAAGCCGGACGACATCAACCTGCTGACACCCTGTGCATCCCCCGCTCAGGCGATGCAGGTGGTACTAGATTTCTATAGCAACTACCACTCTTCCAGGCGCGTCGACGAGCAGTTCATGCTGCGCTTGAACCAGCCACTGAACGAACAGGCTCTGGCTCAGTTGGACGCCCGCTTCGGGCATATTTGCAAATCAGGTGGGTTTGTTCAGCAAGGCGTCTGCGCGATGGAACAGGATGAGCCCGAGTTAGGGTCGTTGACACGGCTGTGCTTTGACTTCAATGAGCGGGATCAGGGTAGCTTGCGAGCCTTGATCGACTTCGTCAATCAACCTGAAAACCACCAAAACCGCGGTACTGCATGAAGCGCAATTGCTTACCGCGCTCGGCAGCGTCACTGGCTCGACCTTCGGGAAACCGTTTGTTGAATACACGCTGGGCGAGAGCTGACCAGTCCTGATCAAACTCCGCCAATGTCCGCTCAACCAGCGACTCGGCCACACCACGCTGGCGCAGCTCCTCTCTCAAACGGGCAGGCCCGTAACCGCGCTGACTACGGGCATACAGATAGGCTTCACAAAAACGCGCATCGCTGAGCAAGCCATCTTCGACCAGACGGTCCAGCTCAATCTCTGCCGCCTCAGTCGGGGCGCCGCGCTGACGTAGCTTGCCCAGCAGCTCGCTGTAGCTATGCTCGCGCCGCGCCAGCAAATCCATTGCTGAGCGACGAATCGCCAGCGGACTGTCCAACGCGGCGCGCGAACGCATCACACTCAGCTCTTAGCCTTCCAGTTCGGCGTCAGCCTCAGCTTCCGCCTTGGCCTTACTCGGCTTGGCCAGCAACTGATCACGGATAGCCTTCTCAATTTCGTCCGCGATCTGCTGGTTTTCCTGCAGGAACTTGGCCGCATTGGCCTTGCCCTGACCGATCTTGTTGCCCTGGTAGCTGTACCAGGCGCCTGACTTTTCAACCAGACCGATCTGCACACCCAGATCGATGATCTCCGCGTTGTGGTAGATGCCGGTGCCGTACAGAATCTGGAACTCGGCCTGACGGAACGGCGGGGCCACCTTGTTCTTGACGACCTTGACGCGGGTCTCACTGCCGACCACCTCATCACCGTCCTTGACTGCGCCGGTACGGCGAATGTCGAGACGAACGGAGGAATAGAACTTGAGCGCGTTACCACCAGTGGTGGTTTCCGGGTTACCGAACATGACGCCGATTTTCATGCGAATCTGGTTGATGAAAATCACCAGACAGTTGGCGTTCTTGATGTTACCGGTGATTTTACGCAGCGCCTGGGACATCAGACGGGCCTGCACACCGACGTGGTGATCGCCCATTTCGCCTTCGATTTCAGCCTTGGGCACCAGCGCCGCCACCGAGTCGACGATAATCACGTCAACCGCGTTGGAGCGGACCAGCATGTCGGTAATTTCTAGTGCCTGTTCGCCTGTGTCAGGCTGAGACACCAGCAGGTCATCTACGTTGACGCCCAGCTTGCCAGCGTACTCCGGGTCCAGCGCGTGCTCGGCGTCGACGAAGGCACAGGTCGCACCGTGTTTCTGCGCCTGGGCAATGACAGACAGGGTCAACGTGGTCTTACCGGAAGACTCCGGCCCGTAGATTTCGACGATACGGCCCTTGGGCAGGCCGCCAATACCGAGGGCGATATCCAGTCCGAGCGAGCCGGTGGAGATGGCCGGAATAGCCTGACGCTCGTGATCACCCATGCGCATCACCGCGCCCTTGCCAAACTGACGTTCAATCTGGCTCAAGGCAGCCGACAGCGCCTTCTTTTTGTTCTCGTCCATTTCGCATCCTCTTGGCTTGGGGCGGGCACCGAGGCGACCGACCGATCAACTACTGTATATTTGGTCAGTATTATTCCACAGAAAAAATGGCCCGCCTACCCCCGATTTCACTCAGACTGACAACCGGTTCGCAGCCTGCTGCTGAGCTTCTTTTACCAGCCGCTCAAGCGCATGCAGAACCGTCTGCGCGCGCACTTCTCGCCGCCCCCCCTGGAAGCGCTTGCACTCGCTGACGACGCTACCGTCTGCCAGCGCCCAACCGAACCAGACCGTTCCTACCGGCTTCTCGGCGCTACCGCCATCAGGGCCGGCAATACCGCTGACCGCTACTGCCATCGCTGCCCCGGCAGCCTCCTTGGCCCCGGAAGCCATCGCTCTGACCACCGGCTCACTCACCGCGCCATGTGCGTCGATAACCTCTGCGTCCACCCCAAGCCAACGGCTCTTGCTGGCGTTGGCGTAGGTGACGAAGCCGGTCTCGAACCAGCGCGAACTGCCAGCAACCCGGGTTATCGCCTCGGCAATCCCGCCTCCAGTACAGGATTCAGCAGTGCTGACCTGCAACCCCAGCTGCTCCAGCACTTTGCCAAGCCTTGCAGCGGCAGAGTCGATCAGCGGGTCATAGTGCGACATGGTTCACTCCTGTACGCGTGGATATCAGACAACAGCATGCCAGTTGGCACGCTGCCTGCGAATACCCTGCGACCACATTCGGCAATCAGGGTTTCCCGCCATCGCCAACCACCTGCGGCACTGCAGCAGGCGACAGCGACGTGATACCCTTTGCGCCAACCTGAAACGGCGCTTCAGCCACCGTTCCCAGCGCATCCGCCGCGCCCGGTGACACCGCCTTTGCCGCATATTTCGAGTCATTGATGAAAAAGAGCAAATCCGAATCCCCCGCCCACACGCCGATGATGCAGCAGTATTTCAGCATCAAGCAGCAGCACCCCGAGCAGCTCCTGTTCTACCGCATGGGTGACTTTTACGAGCTGTTCTACGACGACGCCAAAAAAGCGGCTCGACTGCTCGATATTACCCTGACCGCACGGGGCCAGTCCGGCGGTCAGCCGATCCCGATGGCCGGCATTCCGTTCCATGCCGCCGAAGGCTATCTGGCCAAGCTGGTCAAACTGGGTGAGTCGGTCGTCATCTGTGAGCAGGTCGGCGATCCGGCCACCAGCAAGGGCCCGGTCGAGCGCCAGGTTGCCCGCATCATTACCCCGGGCACGGTCAGCGATGAAGCACTGCTCGATGAGCGCCGTGACAACCTGCTGGCCGCGCTGGTGGGTGCCGAGCGCGGCTTCGGTCTGGCAACGCTCGACATCAACAGCGGCCGCTTTGTGGTCATGGAGTTGCGCGGCTGGGAGACCTTGCTCGGTGAGCTGGAACGTCTGGCGCCAGCCGAGCTGTTGATTCCCGATGACTGGGAAAGCAATACGCCAATCGAACGCCGCCGCGCCGTGCGTCGCCGCGCCCCCTGGGAGTTCGATCAGGACAGCGCCTTCAAGGCCCTCACCCAGCAATTCGGCACCAAGGATCTGGTTGGCTTCGACTGTCAGGACCTGACCCTCGGCCTCGGCGCCGCCGGTGCGCTGCTGAGCTATGCCAAGGAAACCCAGCGCACCGCCCTGCCGCACATCCGCAGCATGGCGCAAGAGCGATTCGAAGACAGCGTGATTATCGACAGCGCCAGCCGCCGGAATTTGGAAATCGACCAGAACCTGTCTGGTGGCCGTGACAACACCCTGCTCGACGTGCTCGACCATACTGCAACGGCCATGGGCAGCCGCCTGATGGCGCGCTGGCTGAATCGTCCGCTGCGGGACCTGAAGGTCCTGGGCGCACGCCAGGACAGCATCAGCGCCCTGCTCGACCAGCAGTTCTATCTCGACCTGCAGCCGCAGCTCAAGGGCATCGGCGATATCGAACGCATACTCGCCCGGGTTGCCCTGCGCTCTGCGCGTCCGCGCGATCTGGCACGCCTGCGCGACGCGCTGGCCGCCCTGCCCGCGCTGCAGGACTGCATGCAGACGCTGGAAACAACGCACCTGCGCAATCTGGCCGAACAGGTACGCACCTACCCGGAGCTGGCCGAGCTGCTGGAACGCGCCGTGATCGACAACCCGCCCGCCGTGCTGCGCGACGGCGGCGTAATCAAGGCCGGTTTCGACGCCGAACTGGACGAGCTGCAGAACATCAGCGAAAACGCCGGCCAGTATCTGATCGACCTGGAGACCCGCGAACGCGAGCGTACCGGGCTGAACACGCTCAAAGTCGGCTATAACCGGGTACACGGCTACTTTATCGAGCTGTCCCGCAGCCAGGCCGATCAGGCGCCAGCAGACTACATTCGCCGCCAGACCCTCAAGGGCGCCGAACGGTTTATCACACCTGAACTGAAGGCCTTTGAAGACAAGGCGTTGTCGGCCCGCAGCCGCGCGCTGGCTCGCGAGAAGCAGCTGTACGATGAGCTGATCGACCGTCTCAACGAAGACCTTGCCGCACTGCAGACCAGCGCTGCCAGCCTGGCCGAGATCGACGTGCTCTGCACCCTCGCCGAGCGCGCCGGCAGCCTCGATTACAGCCGCCCGCGCTTTATCGAGGGCAGTCAGCTGCAGATCAGCCAGGGACGCCACCCGGTGGTCGAACAGGTGCTGGAAACACCCTTCGTCGCCAACGATCTGGACCTGGACGCCGACACCCGCATGCTGGTGATTACCGGCCCGAACATGGGCGGTAAATCCACCTACATGCGCCAGACTGCGCTGATTGTACTGCTGGCCCATATTGGCAGCTTTGTGCCGGCGGCAGACGTCGAGCTGTCCTGCGTCGACCGCATCTTCACCCGTATCGGTTCCAGTGACGATCTGGCCGGCGGCCGCTCAACCTTCATGGTCGAAATGAGCGAAACCGCCAACATACTCAATAACGCCACCGCCGCCAGCCTGGTCCTGATGGACGAAGTCGGCCGTGGCACCAGCACCTTCGACGGTTTGTCGCTGGCTTGGTCTGCTGCCGAGTATCTGGCCAAGGTTCGCGCCTTCACCCTGTTCGCGACCCACTACTTCGAGCTGACCGGCATGGCCGATACTGACGAAGGCGTGGCCAACGTGCACCTGAATGCCACTGAACATAACGAGCGCATCGTGTTCCTGCACAACGTCCAGCCCGGTCCGGCCAGCCAGAGCTATGGCCTGCAAGTCGCCCAGCTTGCCGGTGTACCGCGTCCGGTCATCCTGCGTGCGCGCGAACACCTCGCCCAGCTGGAGCAGCAGAGTCTGGAGCAGCACGGCAGCAAGCCTGCAGGCACCAGCGAGCAACCGTTCCAGAGTGATCTGTTTGCCAGCGCACCTCACCCTCTGGTCGAACAGATGCAGTCACTGGAGCCGGATGATCTCAGCCCTCGCCAAGCGCTTGAGCTACTGTACAAACTGAAACGAGAGTGGTCGTAATTTCGGCAAATGATATTCATTTGCATCAAACGTGTCGCGACCTCGCTTTAATCTGCGCAAAACCCGGCGTTACTCTGTACCGCCGGTAAAAAACTGCTAGACTACGCGCCAGATTTTGCCAGCCTGATTCAATGGAGACCTCACCATGACCTTTGTTGTTACCGACAACTGCATCAAGTGCAAGTACACCGATTGTGTTGAGGTCTGCCCGGTTGATTGCTTCTACGAAGGCCCGAATTTCCTGGTCATTCACCCAGACGAGTGCATCGACTGCGCCCTGTGCGAACCCGAATGCCCGGCCAACGCCATCTTCTCTGAAGACGAGGTGCCAGAGGATATGCAGGAGTTCACCGAGCTGAACGCCGATCTGGCTGAAGTGTGGCCGAACATCACCGAGAAGAAGGATGCACTGGCCGACGCCGAAGAGTGGGATGGCGTACCGGACAAGCTGCAATACCTGGAGCGCTGAGCAGCCAGCTGCCACGCAATAAAAAAACCGGCCATGTGCCGGTTTTTTTGTGCTGCAAGCTGGAAGCGCACCAGTGTGAGCCTGTTATGTGGTTTTAGCTTGGTGCTTGAGGCTTGAGGCTTGAGGCTTGAGGCTTGAGGCTTGAGGCTTGAGGCTTGAGGCTTGAGGCTTGAGGCTTGAGGCTCTGAATTTTGGGGTCAAATTTCAGGCAAAAAAAGGGGCGGGATAGCCCGCCCACTCTTTATTCCATATGTGCTTTCCGTGTCCAGCCATCCTGGCTTCATCTTCCTGAAAATCCCTGACTCAGCTCCCTGCCGAGTAGCGCTATCCGTCGCGCTTGAGTACATCTTAACGAATGCCGGATCGTCCGCAAGCCCCCTACAGCGACCAAAACAGGCACACTATCAAAAATAAAAATCAATATTTTCATGCACTTACCATTTCAAGCACGGGCAAAAACTCGTTCCACCCACATCTTGCAACGGCGAAGTCTCACACGCTTTGTAGGAAATCTCTTACAAAAAACAGCCCAACAAAATGTCATCAATCAAGAAGAGCGCTGAGTTTCTCTAGCACAACAGCGCTCGGCAACCCGAACCTCCTACAGCCGCAATCAATCGCACATGCATGGGCCGTATACCGGATAACGGCGGCACAACGTCACCACCTCCTCCCGGACCCGGTCACGCACTGCGGTCAGTTCGTCTACACCGGTTGCCATTGCATCCAGCACGTCGCACAACCAACCCGCCACCTGTTCGCACTCGACGATCCCAAAGCCACGCGTAGTCAAGGCTGGCGTACCAATGCGTATGCCTGAGGTGACGAAAGGTGAACGCGGATCATTGGGCACCGAGTTCTTGTTCGTCGTGATGTAGGCATCCGCCAGGGCCGCATCAGCCTCCTTGCCGGTGTAAGGCCTGGCGGAAAGATCGATGAGCATCAGGTGGTTGTCGGTGCCGCCCGAGACGATCTTGTAGCCACGCTGCTGAAGCACGGCCGCCATCGCCCGGGCGTTGGCAACCACCTGGCGCTGGTAGGTCTTGAACTCCGGCCGCAGCGCCTCCTTGAAGGCGATGGCTTTGGCGGCGATGACATGCATCAGCGGGCCGCCCTGGGTGCCCGGGAACACAGCGGAGTCGAGCTTCTTGTAAAAGTCATCACCCTGACCTTTGGCCAGAATGATGCCGCCGCGTGGGCCGCGGAGCGTCTTGTGGGTGGTGCTGGTGACGACATGGGCATAGGGCAGCGGATTGGGGTATTCCCCCGCCGCAACCAGTCCAGCTACGTGAGCCATGTCCACCCAGAAGATGGCGCTCACCTTGTCGGCGATCGAGCGCATGCGCGCCCAGTCCTTGTAACGCGAGTAGGCGGAGAACCCGCCGATCAGCATCTTGGGCCGGGTTTCCAGGGCGATGCGTTCCATCTCATCGTAGTCGATCAGCCCGGTCTCCGGGTTGAGCCCGTAAGGCACGATCTTGTAAAGGCGACCCGAGAAGTTGGACGGATTGCCGTGGGTAAGATGGCCACCCTGGGCCAGATTCATACCCATCACCGTATCGCCGGGATTGGTTAGCGCCAGAAATACAGCCGCGTTGGCCTGGGCACCGGCATGGGGCTGGACATTGGCATAATCGCAGTCGAACAGCCTCTTGAGCCGTTCGATAGCAAGGCGCTCAGCAACGTCCACATGCTCGCAGCCGCTGTAATAGCGCTTACCGGGGTAGCCCTCAGCGTACTTGTTGGTGAATACCGAGTTCTGCATGGCCATCACGAGCGGGCTAGCGTAGTTCTCTGACGCAATCAGCTCGACGTGGTCTTGCTGCCGGCGTTCTTCTTGCTTAACCGCATCGGCCAGCTCTGGGTCAAAGTCGCTGAGCGCCAGGGAGGTGTCGTACATGGGGTTGTTCCTTTCTCTGAAATTCGGGATTGGCCTATTCAGGTCGGCGAGCGTCATTCAGCTCAACTACGCCCACCGTCACTTGCGGGTTCACTTCGCAAATCAGGTCGCGGGCTCCAGCTCTGCGCTAGGTTGAACTTTCATCACACCCACCTCCGTGCCCGCCGACAGCAGGCGGGTAAGACGCAGCACAATGTCGTCGATTTGCTCGTCAGTGCAGGTAAGCGGCGGCAATAGCCGAATGACGGTATCTCGGGTCACCGTAATAAGCAGCTGCTGCTCGGACAGCGCGCGTCCCACCAGCTCCTTGCAGGGCCGATCCAGCTCGATTCCTACCATCAGTCCCTGACCACGGATGGCAGTGACATGCGGATGAGCGCCCAGCGCCTGCTGCAACCCCGCGAGCAAACGAGCACCCTGCACCGCAGCCCGTTCCGCCAGCCGCTCTCGCGCCATGATGTCGAGCACGGTAAAGGCCACCCTGCAGGCCAGCGGATTACCGCCAAAAGTCGAACCGTGCAGACCGGGAGAAAACAGATCAGCCGCCGCACCGCGCGCCAGGCAGGCGCCGATAGGAAACCCGTTACCCAGGGCCTTTGCCAGCGTTATGACGTCCGGCTCGATGTCCGCTATCTGATAGCCGAACCAGGCGCCTGTGCGGCCCAGGCCGGTTTGAATCTCATCCAGCATCAACAGCCAGCTATGCTGGTCACAGAGTGAGCGCAGCTCGCGTAAGTAGTCAGCACTGGCCACCCGAATGCCGCCTTCACCCTGCACCGGCTCAATCAGCACCGCGACAATGTCCGGGCAATGTTCGGCCGCCTCGCGTGCAGCACGAATGTCGTTGTAGGGGACCCGCAGAAAGCCCTCGGGTAGCGGCCCGAACCCCTGCTGGTTAGCCGGATTGTCTGTGGCGGCGAGTGTCGCTAGGGTGCGGCCATGAAAGGCATTTCCCATGACCAGTATCTGCGGCTGCAGGACCTGTTTACGATGGGCGTGCAGCCGGGCCAGCTTGATAGCCGTCTCGTTGGCTTCGGCGCCCGAGTTGCAGAAAAAGGCGCTTTGCATCCCGGTCAACGCGCACAGTCGTTCTCCCAGCCGCTCCTGCCAGTCGATGCCAAACACGTTGGAGGTGTGAAGCAGTGTCTTTGCCTGATCGGCGATGACAGCAGCAATCTCCGGATGAGCGTGACCAAGGCTGGTGACCGCGACACCGGCAATTGCATCTAGGTACTCAACACCCTGTTCATCCCAGAGCTGCGCGCCGTTACCACGCACGAAGGAGACCGGTTGACGAGCATAGGCGCGCATCAGATGGGAAGTGACTGCTTGCATGGAAAAATCCTGTAGGTAAATTTGCTGACTGACGCATGATCCACCGCCCTGCCGGCATTGCATCGGCCAGTCAGGGGCAGCAGCAATTCAGCGCATTGCGCCTGCTGGGTACGCTGCAACACGCTAACGACGTGGCGGCACGCGCGGGTGGCCGCCTCCGACAGATCGACACCATTGATCCAATGCCCAACCAAGCTGGCACAGAACAGGTCGCCAGTGCCTTTGGGGGTCGCAGTGAGGCGCGGATGCGCGATAACTTCGGCCTGGGTGCGGGAGACGAGCACGACCTGCATTTCGTCAGCGGCCCAGGTATCAGGCGCCGCACTGGTGACGGCAACCCATTGCGTGCGTCCGGTCAGCAAGGTGCGGGCGGCGGCAACCACGCTTTCAACATCATTCACCGGCCGGCCGGTCAGGCGCCCCAGCTCGAATCCGTTGGGCGTCAAGCCCTCGGCCAGCGGCAGCAGATCCCGGCGATAAGCATCCACAAGACCCGGATCGACATAGATGCCGTGATCGGTATCGCCCAGCACCGGATCAATCACGACGCGCAAATCGGTCTGCTGCCGCTGCCGCGCCCGAATCCAGGGCGCCAGCGCATCAACCTGCCGGGCGTTACCAAGATAGCCGACCAGAATACCGCGCAAGGCGTGCAGCGCACCGCGAGCCGACAGGTCATTCAGGTAGCCACCGAACCACTCAAGGGGCAGCGCGCCACCGTGCATTGTCGGGTAATGCGGCGTATTGCTGAACATAACGGTAGGAACCGCAGCCACCGACAATGCCAGCGCTTCGAGCGTCGGCACGGCAACATTGTTACCAACCCGGCCATACACAACCTGTGACTGCACCGACACCACATCGACAGGCAAAGCTTGAACTGAGCAGGGCAAAGACAGAGAGGCGGTCATGGTGACATCCCCCCTGATGGCGCTGCTTCAACCTCATCCAGCCAAGCTGCAAACGCCGCCCGTGCAGCCTGCGGCAGATCGGACTGCAACGCCTGCGCCTCGGCACGCAGAGCACACGGATCGATGCCAGCGAGTGCCAGTTCGCATGCATGGCCGACCAGCCAGCGCTCAATACGCCGGGGGTCCGCCTCCAGGTGGCATTGCAGGGCCAGTACGTGGTTACCCACCCTGAAAGCCTGGTTGGCACAGATGGCTGTTCCCGCCAACCGCGTGGCGCCGGCAGGCATGTCGAAGCGATCACCGTGCCAGTGCAGCACCGGCACATCGCCCAGCGCTGCCAGCGGCGAAGCGTTCCCCTCCGCGGTGAGCGTCAATGGCGAGAAGCCGATTTCCTTGCCCCCCATGCTGCTGACACTGGCGCCCAGAGCGCGTGCAATCAACTGTGCACCCAGACAAATGCCCAGCAGTGGGCGCTTACTCTCCAGGCGATGCCTGATCACCGCCAACTCATCAGTAATGAAAGGATAGGCGGGATCATCAAAGGCGCCGATGGGGCCACCCAGCAGCACCAGCAAGTCGGCCGATAGCGTATCGGCCGCATACAGACTATCAACGGTGGCATCCAGATAACGCACGGTATAGCCACGAGCCTGCAGCAGCGGCTCCAGCGTTCCGAGGTCTTCAAAAGCCAGATGGCGGATGGCAATGGCGGTTTTCATGTTTTCGGTTCCTTTGTGCTGGGTTCACCGGGCCAGTAATAGCTGTCCGGCATTGGACGGGCGCCAAAGATGGCCTGGCCGACGCGCACCACGGTGGCGCCTTCCTCAATAGCAATTTCGAAGTCACCCGACATGCCCATTGAAAGCTCATCCAGCACCATCCCTGGCGGCGCGTCCTGCCGCAGGCGATCACGCAGCTCTCGCAGCCGCACAAAACACTGACGCACCCGTTCGGCATCGCTGGAGAACAGCGCCAGCGTCATCAGTCCACGGACCCGCAAGGTCGTGAATGCCGGTAGCGCCTGCAGGAAGGCCGGTACTGCGTCGGGGCTGAGTCCGTACTTGCTGGACTCCCCCGAGGTATTGACCTGCACAAACACGTCCAGCGTGCGGCCTTCCAGCTGCAGGCGATGATCCAGCGCGGCAGCGACACGCACACTGTCCAGCGCCTGAAACTCAGTCGCGAAACGTGCGACCAGTTTGGCCTTGTTGGTCTGCAGATGGCCGATGACAGACCAGCGCAGATCGGTCAAATCCCGCATCGCCGTCCATTTGCGGTACGCCTCCTGTGGCTTGTTTTCACCCAGCATCCTGCAGCCTGCAGCATGGGCTAACCGTAAACGGGTTTCGGGCTTGGTCTTGCTGACGGGTAGCAGGCGCACCGTTGCCGGGTCTCGGCCAACGCGCTGGCAAGCGGCAACGATCCGCGCCTGCACCGCAGCCAGATTGCGGCGAACCTCCTCAACCGTCGTAGCTTCGGGGTAGCGACCGTGTTGGTCGTGGCTGGTTGGGGTCTCGGATACCATACTCATCAGCGTGTGCTCCCTTCAGTCGATGCCGGCGCGACAGTCGATGCCGCTGTTCGCTGGGGCAGCCGGCCGTGCAGCAGCGCATACGCCGCCAGCCCGATCACCAGCCCCCAGAAAGCACCACCAATACCCAACAGGTTGATGTTGGCGGCCGCAGCCAGAAAAGTGATCAACGAGGCTTCGCGGGTCTTGGTATCAGCCATCGCGCTGGCAAGACTGCCACCGATGGTGCCGAGCAACGCCAAGCCTGCCAGTGTGGTGATGAAAGTCGCCGGAAACGCCATGAAAACCGCAGCCAATGTGACCCCGAACACGCCGACCAGAATATAAAACACGCCCGCAGCGATACCGGAGATCCAGCGTTTGGATGGCTCCGCGTGTGACTCTTGGCCGGTACAGATGGCGGCCGTGATCGCAGCGATGTTAAAGGCGTGTGAGCCGAACGGCGCCATCAGCAACGAACCCAGCCCGGTGACTGTCACAATAGGGTTGGCACTGGTTTTAAAACCGTCGTTACGCAATACCAGCATGCCTGGCATGTACTGTCCGGTCAGGGTGATCAAGAACAGCGGCAGCGCCACGCTCAATAGCGCATTGAGGGAGAAGACCGGCATGGTGAAAACCGGTGTCGCCAGTTCCAGCCTCAGCTCCGACAGGTCGACGCGATCCTGAACCAGCAGAAAGCCAAGCCCTAGCAGCAGAATGCCGACCACCGCATAGCGCGCCGAGAACCGCTTGAACACCAGGTAAGCAACGATCAGCACCCCAGCCAGCAGCGGGTCGATGCTCATTCCACCGAACGCCCCGATACCGAACTGGAGCAGGATGCCGGCCAGCAAGCCGGCAGCCACGCCCGGCGGTATCAAACGGATAACCCGCTCGAACCAGCCCGACAACCCCAGCACCACAAAAGCCGCAGCCGAAACAAGGTAAGCACCCACAGCTTCGGCATAGGACGTAGTCGCCAGCGCCGTGACCAGGAATGCGGCTGCTGGGGTGGACCAGGCGGTGATGACCGGCTCACGGGAAGCCCAGCTCAGAATGATCCCCGTCACGCCCACACCAATGGAAATCGACCACACCCAGGAGGCGGTCAACTCAGGGCCAAGCCCCGCTACCTTGGCGGCCTGGAACACCAGGATGAAGGTACCGCCGTAGTTGACGATAACCGAGATCAGACCTGCCAGAACAGGATGGAGCAAGTCGCTCCCGCGAACAGATGAAGGTGCAGAGACAGATGACATGGCCTGATGTTGGCTCCTGAAACATGACTGGGCGGGTTGTGAAATATATTTATACCCTTAAAATGGACTGGTGATACCAGCCAATTACGCATAGAGGATCAGACCAATTGTTCAGACATGCTCAACTTGAATCAGTCAAAGCCTGGATCAGTGATCCGGCGCATGCCGCCTTGCCGCTGCATGCACGTGTGCAGCGGGCCATTCGTCAGCTGATCCTTGATGGCGTGCTCGATGTGGGCAGACCGCTGCCTGCGACACGTGCGCTGGCAAAGTCTTTGGGGGTGTCCCGCGACACGGTTGAGTCAGCCTACAGCCAGCTGCACGCGGAGGGCTTCATCGAACGGCGGGTGGGTAGCGGCAGCTTCGTCTCAGAGCGTGCGCAACGCCTGCAAGGCCTCGGCAATACAGCACGCCCCAGAACACAGCACGAGACAACACGTCTCAGCCAGCGTGGGAGCGCCCTATTTCAGGGTGGTGGCGTACGCGACTTTCTGCTGCCACGTGCCTTTGCGCCGGGTGTACCCGAGACACGCAGTTTTCCACTGCAGACCTGGGAGCGGCTGGAGCGACAGGTGTTGAAGGATTACGGCACGCAGGCATTGCTGCATAGCCCGCCACAGGGCATGGAGTCACTGCGGCGCGCCATCGCCAACTACGTCAATCTTGAACGCGGGGCACGCGCCACGCCTGAACGCGTACTGGTGCTGACCAGCTCCCAGCAAGCCTTGACCCTGTGCGCCCAGGTACTACTCGACGCTGGTGACCGGATTTTTATCGAAGATCCGGCGTATCACGGGGCACGCAAGGCATTCGATGCTGCCGGCCTGGAGTGCGTGCCCATCCCTGTGGACTCGGACGGACTGCGCGTGGACCAACTGCTCGAGTCAACACAGGCACCCAATGGGGCGGCGAAGGCGGTGTTCCTTACGCCATCGCACCAGTTCCCTACCGGAGCGACACTGGCCCTGGATCGGCGGCTGGCAGTCATCGACTGGGCCAGCCAGCAGCAAGGCTGGATCATCGAGGACGATTACGACAGCGAGTTTCACTACGCCGGCAAGCCTACCGCCTGCGTACAGGGGCTTGATCCGCACGATCGCACTATCTACATCGGCACCTTCACCAAATCGCTGTTTCCCGGGCTGCGCATCGGCTACATGGTGCTGCCTCCCGCATTGGTCGCCCCCATGACCGTGGCCCGCACCCTGCTTGACGGACACAGCGCACCGATTCCGCAACTCACGCTGGCACGCTTTATCGACGACGGTCACTTCGGCGCACATGTGCGAACCATGCGATCCATCTATGCCAAGCGACGCGATGTACTGGCCCAGTTGATAACAGAGCACCTGGCTGACTATCTGGAACCGCGCGTGCCCGCAGGTGGCATGCAGATGCCCTGCCTGTTCACCCGTGACCTCCCCGAACATGAGGCAGTGGAATCTGCACGCCGGGCCGGCATCGACCTGCTGGGACTAACAGCCCTGCACGCGTCGAGCAGGCACCAGGCGGGTTTCCTGATGGGGTTCGCCGCTCATGCGCCCCATGAACTGGAAGCGGCAGTCAAAAAACTTGCAACCGTACTGGATACGCTCTGCGGCTGATCCCCGGCAGGGGAATAACGAGGGACTGAAATGAAGTCGTCACCCAATCTGTTATTGGGGCAGGTATCCACCGCCCATCTGGTCAGCCATCTGCACATCATGGCGCTCCCCGCGCTGCTGCCGCTGCTACCTGACACCATGCAAGTCGGCTTTGTCGAGCTGGGCTTTGCGATCGGTCTGTTCAATATCGTTTCTGCGCTGGTACAGGTGCCGCTCGGCTATCTGGTTGATCGACTGGGAGCCCGGCGGATGCTGATGGCTGCGCTCCTGCTGGGGACGTTCAGCTTCGGACTGGTCGCCGTGTTCCCCAGCTACCCATGTCTGCTCGTCGCCATGACCCTTGCTGGCCTCGCCAACGGGGTCTACCACCCGGCCGATTACTCGCTTTTGTCACGCGGCCTGCCTATCGACAAAATGGGCAGAGCCTTCTCAATTCATACCTTCGCAGGTTTTCTGGGTGGGGCTCTGGCACCGCCGGTCATGGTTGGCGTTGCACTGCTTCTGGCACCGCGCTGGTCCTTTGCCGTTGCCGCGCTGGCCGGGCTGGCTGCCTGGGGTGTGATGGTCAGCAGCACACCGACAACAAACCACCATCCCGATGCCATTGCCGGTGGATCGCACAACGCCGGGACCCGCCCGGTGTCCACATCGGTAATGACGCTGGCAGTCCTGACGTTGCTGTTCACTCTGCTCAGCCTGAGCACGGGCGCTATCGAGAAGTTTTCGGTATCAGCGCTGGTACAGGGCTTTGACGTGACATTGCCGGCAGCCAACCTGGCACTGACAGTCTTTCTGTTTGCCAGCGCCTTTGGCGTGCTGGCCGGTGGTGTGCTGGCGGATCGCACCAGCCGGCATGGCTATGTCGCGGCGGGGGCCTTTGCGCTGGCGGCATTGATCGTCGTCCTGATTATCCAGGTAGCGCTACCCCCCATTGCCCTGACGATCGCCTTGGGGGCGGCGGGGTTCCTGACCGGAATGGTGGCTCCTTCGCGTGACATGCTGGTGCGGGCAGCATCGCCGGCGGGTGCCGAGGGCAAGACCTTCGGCATCGTCTCCACCGGCTTCAACCTGGGTGGCGTCATCGGCCCGATCCTGTTCGGCCTCTTGCTGGATCGCGGGCTGGCCACCGGCGTGCTTTGGGCGGCCGTCGGCTTTATGCTAACGACCACCGCAGTGGTTCTGCTTCAGGAGAGACACCAGCGCAGCAGCGGGTTAAGCAATGGCTGATGTGAATGAAGAGCGTCTTCGCGCATACGTTCGACCAGCAGCGTCCGACTGCCGAGCGCTAGCCAGCCCCTTTTCGCCTTCCTGTCCGGGCCTGCGGGACTGGTTGTTTCATACGCCCAACGTCAGGGCGCGCTTTTGACGCATAAAAAAACCCGGCTCTCTCGAGCCGGGTTTCGGGTTTGCCGGGAGGCTGATTACATCATGCCGCCCATACCGCCCATACCACCCATGCCGCTCATGTCGGGCATAGCCGGCTTCTCTTCCGGCAGCTCGGCAATCATGGCTTCAGTGGTGATCATCAGACTGGCGACCGAGGCGGCAGCCTGCAGCGCGCTGCGGGTGACCTTGGCCGGGTCCAGGATGCCCATGTCGATCATGTCGCCGTACTCGCCAGTTGCAGCGTTGTAACCGAAGTTACCTTCGCCTGCCTTGACGCGTTCCAGCACAACGGCAGCTTCTTCACCAGCGTTGGTGACGATCTGACGCAGCGGCGATTCAACAGCGCGACGCAGCAGCTTGATACCGACGTTCTGGTCTTCGTTGTCACCAGCCAGACCTTCGATAGCCGCCAGAGTGCGGACCAGGGCAACACCGCCGCCAGGTACCACACCTTCTTCAACGGCAGCACGAGTAGCGTGCAGCGCGTCTTCAACGCGGTGCTTCTTCTCTTTCATTTCCACTTCGGTAGCAGCACCAACCTTGATCACAGCAACACCGCCAGCCAGCTTGGCCAGACGCTCTTGCAGCTTCTCACGGTCGTAGTCGGAGGTGGTTTCTTCAACCTGCTTGCGGATCTGGTTAACGCGGGCTTCGATATCAGCCTTGGCACCAGCGCCGTCAACGATAGTGGAGTTGTCCTTGTTGATCTGAACGCTCTTGGCTTGACCCAGGTGCTCCAGAGTAGTGGTTTCCAGGCTCAGACCCACTTCTTCGCTGATCACGGTACCACCGGTCAGGATGGCGATGTCCTGCAGCATGGCCTTGCGACGATCACCGAAGCCCGGTGCCTTGACCGCAGAAACCTTGACGATGCCACGCATGTTGTTGACAACCAGTGTCGCCAGCGCTTCACCTTCAACGTCTTCAGCAACGATCATCAGCGGACGACCAGCCTTGGCAACGGCTTCCAGAACCGGCAGCAGCTCGCGGATGTTGGAGATTTTCTTGTCGACCAACAGGATGTAAGGCTGATCCAGATCAGCAGACATGGTTTCCGGCTTGTTGACGAAGTAGGGAGACAGGTAGCCACGATCAAACTGCATGCCTTCTACAACAGACAGTTCGTTGTCCAGACCGGAACCTTCTTCAACGGTGATCACGCCTTCCTTGCCAACGCGGTCCATGGCTTCGGCAATGATGCTGCCGACGGACTCGTCAGAGTTGGCGGAGATGGTACCAACCTGGGCGATGGCCTTGGAATCTGCACACGGCTTGGCCAGGTTCTTCAGCTCGGCAACGATGGCAGCAGTGGCCTTGTCGATACCGCGCTTCAGGTCCATCGGGTTCATGCCAGCAGCAACCGCTTTCAGACCTTCGGTCACGATGGCCTGCGCCAGTACGGTTGCAGTAGTGGTACCGTCACCGGCGTCATCGTTGGCACGGGAAGCAACGTCCTTAACCAGTTGCGCGCCCATGTTTTCGAACTTGTCTTTCAGCTCGATTTCCTTGGCAACGGACACGCCGTCTTTGGTGATCAGCGGCGCGCCGAAGCTGCGCTCGATCAGCACGTTACGGCCCTTCGGACCCAGGGTAGCTTTAACCGCGTTGGCCAGCGTGTTTACGCCGTCCAGCATCTTGTTGCGACCGGAAATACCAAATTTAACTTCTTTTGCAGCCATGTTTGCTTTCCTTCAAATGAATTCGTTAAGGGGTGTCGGGGTGGCGGATCAGCCTTCCAGTACACCGTAGATTTCGGATTCGCTCATGATCAGCAGGTCTTCACCATCGACCTTGATGGTGTTATTGCCGGAGTAAGGACCGAAAACCACCTTGTCGCCTTCTTTGACGGCCAGCGGACGAACTTCGCCGTTGTCCTGCAGACGCCCGGTACCTACAGCAACGATAACCCCGGTGTTCGGCTTTTCAGCGGCCGAGCCGGGCAGAACGATACCACCAGCAGTCTTGGTTTCTTCTTCGCTGCGACGAACGACTACGCGATCGTGTAACGGACGAATTTTCATCGTTGTGTGTCTCCCAATAAATGATCTTCAATGCCGGAAACCCGGCGCTTTCACGTTGTAATCCGGACCCGCAGTGCGAATCCGAAGGACGAGCCTTGCGGCCCGTCGCTATTCGTGGCTCAGCCCTTTCACAGAGCCCGCCAAACCGGTGTGAACTAGATGGGGCTTAGCAAGGCCATTTCAAGAGGTAAGCGCAAGATTTTTTTCAATCTCGGTCGATACGGCGATCCGGCGACACCTGATCTGGATCATCGGGATGCCATTCGCCCTCGATAATGGTGGTGTTTCCGCGCCGCCACACGTTCGGGCCACCGGGCTCGCCCGGCCCCGGTTTGCCACGGGATACCAGCGCCAGCACCAGGCAAGGCACCGCCAGCGCATCGGTTATCAAACCAGGGATCATCAACAGCACGCCGGCCAGCAGCCACCACATGCCGGTCTTCAACACGGCAAAAGGTGAGCGATTTTCCGCCATGCGGATTTGCAGCTGCTGCAGCATCGACCAGCCCTGGCGCTGGATCAGCACCAGACCCAGCAGGCCGGTACCCAGCACCCACAGCAGGGTTGCGCCTACACCAATGCGCTGGCCAAGCAGGATCAGGGTAGCCAGCTCAAGCAGGGGCAGGAGCAAAAGGAAGAATCTGAACAGGGGCATACGCACCTCGTATTGGACAGGTTTCAAGTATATGGGTACGACCTCTTCAGCTTTCAACCGGCAGGTCGACCAATGGCACCGCCACCAAGGTCAGAAAGTGACCAGAATACGGCTTCAGGTATTCAAAATATCGAAAATCTGGTGCATGCTTGCGCACCTCATTTCCATCCCCCCTTGCGAGGAGAGCCCAATGCAATTGCAAGACAGCGTTATCATCATCACCGGTGGCGGACAGGGCCTGGGTCGTTCCATGGGCGAATTCCTGGCTGCCAAAGGCGCCAAACTGGCTCTGGTCGACCTCAATCAGGAAGCGCTGGATGCTGCTGTTGCAGCCTGCAAAGCCGCTGGCGGCGACGCCCGCTCGTACATCTGCAACGTTGCCAACGAAGAGCAGGTCACCCACATGGTGAACCAGGTTGCCGAAGACTTTGGCGCCATTCACGGACTGATCAATAACGCGGGCATCCTGCGCGACGGTCTGCTGCTGAAGGCTAAAGACGGTCAAATCCAGAAAATGAGCATGGCGCAGTGGCAGGCGGTTATCGACGTCAACCTGACCGGCGTATTCCTCGGCACCCGCGAAGTGGCTGCCAAGATGATCGAGCTGGGCACTCAAGGCCTGATCATCAACATCTCGTCGATCTCTCGCGCCGGTAACGTTGGTCAGTCCAACTACTCCGCCGCCAAGGCCGGAGTGGCCGCTATGACCGTCACCTGGGCGAAAGAGCTGTCCCGCTACGGTATCCGTGTTGCCGGCATTGCTCCGGGCTTCATCGAAACCGAGATGACCGGCAGCATGAAGCCGGAAGCGCTGGAGAAAATGACTTCAGGCATTCCGCTCAAGCGCATGGGCAAACCGGCAGAGATCGCTCACTCGGCAGCCTACCTGTTCGAGAACGACTACTACACCGGCCGCATCCTTGAACTGGACGGTGGTCTGCGTCTCTGATGCTGTCTGCGGATTGGTGGCCGCGCGCCGCCAATCCGCACGTTTTTTCTCCCCTGCCGTCCCTACCAGCCCACACCCAGTCCAAGGGTGTATCGGGTATCTCGATAGCCACTGTCGTCGGTGGTATTCAGGTAATCCAGCTCGCCCTTGAGGCTTAGCGACGCCCAACTGGTAAGCCGATAGCGTATCCCCAGATCGGCATCCATGAGATAGCGGACCTTTGGATCGTCGGGGATTTGTGTCTCTGCGCTGTGGAACAACTCGAAGCGCTTGCCCAGCAGAAAACGCCGGTAATCCCACTGCAGGCCAAGGGCGTCATAGCGCGAACGATTGCCATCGCGCTCCTTGAGCCAGACCCGGTCCAGCCGCGCAGATGTCTCGAACCGCCCAAGGGCGGTATTCCACCACTCGTAACCTGGGCCCATGCCAAACTGACGCTGCTTGGCTATCTCGTTAATATGGTCACGCTTGTACTGCACGCTGCTGGCCCAAAACCACTGGTCGGTGATAAAGCGATTGAGATCGTAGGAGACGTCGAGCGTGTGACTGGTCTTGACGTCGTTGCTGTAGTCCCGGTCGTAGTCCAGTGCCCAATCATGGCGCCAGCGACCGTGACGCAGGCGTGAGGTGACATCGATATCGATATCGCGCTTCTCGTTTCCGGAGGTGTCCTTAATATCGAGCGCCGCACTGGCATCGCCCTCCCAGACCGAGTCCTGAACCAATGGCCTGGGGACCAGCAACTGGCGTATCGAGCCAATCTCGGTGGCGACCGGTCGCCGGTTAGGTACCCGCAGCAGCACCTGGCCATCCTGCTCCGACTCGGCCAACTGCACGGTGTGCTGGATGCCGTCGCGCAACTTGACCAACACTGGCTCCTCGCTGTTGAAAGTTCTGATACGGGCGACACTGATGGTCAAGGTCCCGGCATAGGTCGTCTCCAGCACCAGCTTGCCACCTTCGAGGAACTCGACTTTGCCAGTCAGACGATCCCCATTGTCCAGCCACAGGGTATCAGCGACACTGCGCCAGGAAAGCAAGGTAAGACAGCACAACAAGACAACGCGGAACAACGGCATTGAACACCATCCAGCAGGCATCAGGTTAAACGGGCGATTATCCATGAAAGACCGGCAGATAGCGCCAGCGTTCAACCCTCCAGCAGGTGACGAACGCAAGGCGGTCTTTTTTCAGGTGCTGGCCAGCATCCCGCCCGGCCGCGTCACCAGCTACGGCCGCCTCGCGGAGCTGGCTGGCCTTGGCCGTGGAGCGCGCCTGGTCGGGCGCTGGCTTGGACAACTGCCTGAGGGTACAAACCTGCCCTGGCATCGCGTCCTCAACAGCCAGGGAAAGCTGTCACTCGGGCCCGATTCCCCCAGCGGCCGGGAACAACGCGAAAGACTGGCTGCCGAAGGCATACTGGTACGCAACGGTCGCGTGAATCTGCGACACTACGGCTGGCCAGAGTACCCCGCGCCATCACAAGGACAAGCATGAGTTCCAGCCCTTCCGATTCCAGTACCACTCCCCTGCCAGCTGAAGGCCTTCGGGTTTACCTCAAGCCACGCGTCATCGGCATGCTGTTTCTCGGCTTCTCCGCCGGTCTGCCACTGTTGCTGGTCGGCGGCACCTTCAGCGCCTGGCTACGCGATATCGGCGTCGAACTAGCGTCTATCGGTTTTCTCAGCTGGGTCGGTATGGCGCACTCGATCAAGGTTCTGTGGGCGCCACTGATCGACCGTTTGCCGGTCCCCATATTGACGCGCCTGTTCGGGCGTCGGCGCAGCTGGATGCTACTTGCCCAGTTGGTGATTGCCGGCGCATTGCTTGGCATGTCGATGACCAATCCGCTGGAGCATCTGGAATGGGTTGCGCTATGGGCAGTGCTGGCCGCCTTCGGTTCGGCCACTCAGGATGTCGCCATTGACGCCTACCGGGTCGAAGCCGAAGCCAAGCACCGCCAGGCCGCCATGGCCGCCACCTACGTCACCGGTTACCGGGTAGCCATCCTCGCTGCCGGCGCGGGCGCCCTGCACATCGCCGCCCTGCAGGACTGGAGCATGGCCTATGGGCTGATGGCCGGCATGATGCTGATCGGGCTGGTAACAACACTGATTATTGCTGAACCGAGCGTGGAAATTACTGATGCAACCCGAGCGCAGGAGGCCCGCCTGACTCAGCACCTGAGCGAGTCGGTTCATAGTGGCTGGCGACTGCAGCTGTCCGGCTGGGCCTTCAACGCATTCATTGCGCCCTTTACCGAGTTCTTTGAGCGCTATGGCCGGGTTGCCTTCATCATTCTGCTGTTTATCGCGACCTTCCGAGTCAGCGATATTTTCATGGGCACCATGGCCAACCCCTTCTATCTCGATATCGGCTTCAGCAAGGAGCAGATCGCCAACATCGCCGCCGCTTTCGGTCTGGCCATGACACTGGCCGGCGCAGCCCTCGGCGGGTTGATGGTGGCCCGTTTCGGCATTGCGCCGATCCTGATTCTGACCGCGTTCATGGCGCCAGCGACCAACCTGATCTTTGCCTGGCTGGCCTTCATCGGCCCACAACCGGACGGGCTGATCGTCGCCATCATTGCCGACAACATTACTGGCGGGCTGGCTATCTCGGTGTTCATTGCCTATCTATCGAGCCTGACCAACACCGCCTACACCGCGACCCAATACGCCCTGTTCAGCTCTCTGATGACCCTGCCGGGCCAGTTTGCCGCCGGCTTCACCGGCGTTCTGGCCACCCAGTTGGGTTGGGTCCACTTCTTTATGGCCACCGCACTGACCGGGTTACCGGCGATCATTCTCGCTTTCGCCCTGCTCAGATACGCCCACCCGGATCGCTTGCGCCGCCCCGGCATAGACTGACTTACAGACACAAAAAAACCGGCCATGGCCGGTTTTTTTGTCACAGTGCCCGAGTGAATCAGGACGTCTGCTGTACCAGATGCACAGTCCGCTGCGGGAACGGAATGCTGATGCCTGCTGCATCAAACTCCAGCTTGGCCTTTTCCTGCAACTCGAAGAAAACGCCCCAGTAATCCTCTGTCTTGGTCCACATACGCAGCGACAGGTTCACCGAGTTGTCACCCAGCGATACCAGCCAGACTACTGGCTCTGGATCCTTGAGCACACGGCTGTCGCCTTGGGCCAGCCCCATCAGGATATCCTTGGCCTGCTTGAGGTCATCGCTGTAATCAATACCGATATTCAGATCGACGCGACGGGTCGCCTGGCGGGAATAGTTGATGATATTGCCGTTGGACAGGCTGCCATTGGGCACGATCACAGTCTTGTTGTCAGGCGTTTTCAGTACGGTGTTGAAAATCTGAATGCTATCAACCGTGCCGGCAACGCCCTGCGCCTCAATGTATTCACCGGCGCGAAACGGACGCAGAAACAGAATCAAGGCTCCACCGGCGAAGTTGGCCAGACTGCCCTGCAGTGCCAAGCCTACAGCCAGGCCAGCGGCACCCAGCACCGCGATGAAGGACGTTGTCTCGATACCCACCATACCGGCAACACTGATCAGCAGGAGCACCTTGAGCGCGACGGATACCATTGAGCCGATGAAGCCATGCAGCGTTGGCTCTAGGTTGCGCTTGGTCATGACCCCGTTCATAGCTTTCATCAGACGACCAATCAGCCACCAGCCGATCAGCAGCGTCAGCAGCGCCAGTGCCAGCTTGCTGCCATACTCAACCAGCAGCGGCAGCAGCGTCTCTTCAAGCCCTTGCAGCTTGTTCATGATTTCATCCATTCGTGCCCCCTTTTATCAGCGATGGATCGCGACCTCAGTCGCGGAAGTTGTTGTATTGCAGCGGCAGCTCCAGCTCACTGCCGCGCAACAGCGCCATGACATCCTGCAAGTCGTCGCGCTTCTTGCCCGTTACCCGTACCTGATCGCCCTGAATCGCGGCCTGTACCTTGAGCTTGGAATCCTTGATCAAGGCAACGATTTTCTTGGCAAGTTCCTTGTCGATCCCTTCCTTAAACGACACATCCTGCTTGACCTGCTTGCCAGAGGCAAATGGTTCGCCCGCGTCCAGACAGCGAATATCGATCTTGCGCTTGGTCAGACTGAGTTCAAGAATCCCCATCATCTGCTCAAGCTGAAAGTCGGACTCCGCGCTCATGGTGATCGTCTTCTGCTTATCGTTGAAGTCGATCTCCCCTTTTCCCCGCAGATCGTAACGCCGCTCCAGCTCTTTCTTGGCATTATCAACCGCGTTGGTTACTTCATGTTTGTCCAGTTCGGACACGACATCAAAAGATGGCATTGTGCTACCTCACAGAAAAACCCAAAATTATGATGTTCATTACAAAACGACGGTATAACCTCATGGCATTATACCTAGACCGGCCAACGTCCAGCAGGGAGCAACTACATGCCGAACCCCCAACTCAGCATCCTGGTAGTCGATGACACCAAGTTCAGCAGTGCTGTCATCGGCCATACCCTGAGTCAGGCCGGCTATAACAACATCCGTTTCGCCAGCTCGGCCATGGATGCCCTGCGCATGCATGAAGAACAGCCGGCCAGCGTGATGGTTGCCGACTGGCTGATGCCGGAAATGGACGGACTGGAGCTGACCACACGTATCCGTCAGCTGGACGAGCAATCGGTCCATTACACCTACGTGGTCCTGTTGACCGCACGCGAGGGCGACAACGTCCTCGGCGAAGCCTTTGATCGCGGCGTAGATGACTTCATCAGCAAATCGGCGATGAATGAGCAGTTGCTGCCCCGCATTTACGCTGCCGACCGCACCTCCCAGTTGATCAACCGTCTGTTGGATGAGAACCAGCTGCTGGCAACCAACAACGCGCAATTGGAAGAACACAACCTGGTCGACCGGCTAACGGCCATCGGCAACCGCCGCTACCTGATTCAGCGCCTGACCGAAGTCCTGCGCAATGTTGAATCACGCGGCGGTGCGTGCTGCCTGGTCGTCATGGGCGTACAGAACCTGCCCGCCCTGAGCGAACGCTTCGGTGACACCGTACAACAGGAAGTGCTGCGCGGCACTGCGCGACGCCTACAGCAGCTGGTGCGCCCCACCGACGTGATTGCCCGGGTTGACGACAACGCGTTCGCCATCGTCACCATCGCCGACCAGGCAGCCGATCTGAAACCGGCGAGTTTTCGCCGTCTGCACGACGGTCTCAATCTCAAAGCGTTCAAGACCAGCGAAGGCTACCTGTCAATCCGCGCAGGCATGGTTATCTGTACCCTGAGCAACCAACAGGCAGCACCCGAGGCCGAGGCGCTGCTGCAACAGGTAGAAAGCCATCTTAACGATGCTTACGAAACCAACCTGATCACCGAAGCCCGACTCGGCTAAGGACCGCATGCTGTATATCGTCGGGGCGGGCAGTCTCGGCCTGCTGTGGGCTGCTCGGCTGCGCCTGGCAAACAGGGATTGCCGCCTGATCCTTCGTAACAGCAGCCGACTGGAGCAGTGGAACCGCAACGGCGGTGAGCTTGGGTTCAACGATGGAGCCGCTGTGCATCGGTTACCGTTGGCGGCAGAAACAGCGGATGCCACCACGCCTATCCTGCGCCTTGTGGTGGCAACCAAATCCTATGCTGCCTTGCCTGCTGTCGAGTCAGTGCGCCACCGCCTGCAGCCCGATGCCGAGATTTTTTTGCTGCAAAACGGCCTGGGCTCGCAACAGGCGATTGCGGACGCCTTTCCCGCCTGCCGCGTGTACTGCATCAGCGTCACCGACGGCGCCTGGCGTCCGAGCGAGCAAGAGCTTATCTGGGCGGGCCGCGGCCACAACATCATTGGTCCATTGCATCCGGATATACCGGCGCCCGACTGGCTCAGTTCCCTTCCCGCCAGCATCGCAACCAGTTGGCAGCCCGACATCATGCCAGTGCTCTGGCGCAAGCTCGCGGTAAATTGCGCGATCAACCCTTTCACGCTGATTTATGATTGCCGCAACGGAGAGGTTCCAGAACGAGCCGACGGCTGGCTGACCGAGTGCCTGGCCGAGCTGCAGCAACTCCTGACGCTGCAAGGCGTGCAGGGCGACCTCGACCAGCAGGTTCACTCCGTCATTCTGGCCACCGCAAACAACAGCTCCTCGACTCGCCAGGATCTGCACGCAGGCCGCCGCACCGAACTCGACTACATTCTCGGCTACGCCTGCCGTGCGGCACACGCTGCGGGTCTTGCGACACCAGCCCTGGACCGGCTGCACAGGGCCGCCCAGGACACACTGCGCACGCACCGGCTGCCAGCCGACTGATGATCCTGCCGGCAACACCACTCGGCCCGCCCTGGGCCGGTGATATGGCTTGTGATAAAACCGCAACAGCCCCTAGACTGGCGCGCACACTTTCGAGGAGACACACGCGATGGGCTACCGCCTGAGCAAACTGTACACCCGCACCGGCGACGGCGGAGAAACCGGGCTGGCCAACGGCGAGCGAATTCGCAAGGATCACCCCCGGATCGAAGCCATGGGCGATGCGGACGAATTAAATAGCCATCTGGGCCTGCTGCTATGCCAGATGGACACTGCCCACATGACAGACCTCAAACTCGCACTCACCCCAATCCAGCACCGGTTATTCGATCTGGGTGGCGAGTTGGCCGTGCCCGGCCACGACCTGATTGAAGCAGCCGACGTCGCCCAGTTGGAGCAGTTGATTGACCACTACAACGCCAGCCTGGAGCCACTGAAGAACTTCATTCTGCCCGGTGGTTCAGTGCTTGTTGCCCAGGCCCACCTGACTCGCAGCGTGTGTCGTCGTGCCGAGCGCCATTATCTGACGCTGGCGGTTGAGGAAGAGGTAAACAATCAGTCGGCCATCTATCTGAATCGACTGTCTGACCTGCTATTTGTTGTGGCGCGAACGATCGCCATACTGGAAGGAACTGCCGAAGTACTGTGGGCTGCCAAGCCCAAGCCTGAGGCCTGAGCCTGGCAGCCCCTGCGGTCACACTTTGAAGGCGTTGATAATGCCTTGCAGCGAGTGGACCAGTTGCCCGAGGCGGCCGCTGGCTTCCTCGGCGCGCTGCGCGCCCTGCGCAGTGCGCTCGCCGGCCTCATTGATCTGCACGATGTTCTGATCGATATCGTGACTGACCACCGTCTGCTGCTCGGCAGCGGCGGCGATCTGCTGACTCTGGTCAACGATCTGGGTAACCGCCTTGAGAATGCTGTCCAGCCCCTGCTGTACCTGCAACGACGACTCCACAGTCGATGCCGTCATGCTGTGGCTGCTGCCCATCGCCTTGACCGCTGCTGAAACACCGTCTTGCAGCCGCGCGATCATCTGCTCAATTTCCTCGGTGGACTGCTGGGTACGTCGAGCCAGAGTGCGCACCTCATCAGCAACGACCGCAAACCCGCGCCCCTGCTCACCCGCACGCGCAGCTTCAATGGCCGCATTGAGCGCCAGCAGGTTGGTCTGCTCAGCGACACCTTTGATCACATCAAGCACGCGGCTGATCGACGAGCTGTCGTCAGCCAGTTGATTGATCACCCGTACCGAGTTCTCGATTTCTCCTGCAAGCTTCTCGATACCGTCCACTGAAGACTCAACCATACGGCGACCATTCAGCGTCTCGGTATTGACTTGCTCGGCGTTGTTCACCGCCAGCGCCGCACTGCGCGCCACCTCCTGAGACGTGGCTGCCATTTCGTTCATTGCCGTCGCCACCTGCTCAATCTGGCTGCGCTGCGACGCGACCGCCTGACTGCTCTCTGTCGCGATATGCTCGACCTGACTCGATTGTTCCTGCACCTGACCAGAGGTATCGCTGACCTGACGGATCAGCTCGCGCACGCGCTGAACGGTATTGTTGAAGTCCGCCGCCAGCGCTCCCAGCTCGTCACGGCTGTCAACCTCAACCTGTACCGTCATATCGCCACGCGCCACCTGCCCCATCTGCAGAGACAGTCGCTTGAGTGTGCGGCGAGTAGCGAAATAGAAGCCGGCATAGAGGTAGATAATCAACAGACCAACCAGCGACAACGAAGCCACCAGGGCGAGCATGGTTCGCTTGTTACTCGCCAGACGGGTCTCGAGCTGGGCACCCAGATAATCGAAGATGGCCTCATCCAACGCATAGGTCGCATCCATTTCGCCAGTGATGCGGTCAAAAAAGGCGTCCCAGGTACTGTCCAGAGAGGCAGCAATGATCACGTCGTCTTCAAAGATCGACATTGCGCTGTCGATGCTCTCACGACTGCTCTGCGCCGCGCCCTGCAACGCGCTGCTGCCGGTACTGGTCACCGCCTGATCCAGCGCCTGCGCATAATCGGTTCCGAGCTTCTGCAGCGAATTGACCAGGTCATCCATTTCCCGGCTGGCGTCTGAGTTGAGGAAACCCAGTCCCATGGAATACGAGCCGGTTGCACGGCCCTGCCCCAGCGCCGAGGTCACCTCTACCGTCGAACCAATCAGTAACTCGGTAAGCTGGCGAACGTTGCGGTCGAAGTCCTGCGGCAGACCCGCGTATGCGGCTGTCATTTTCAGCAGGCTTTCGGTTTCGTCCATCGCACGGACCGACATGGGACCACGGGAGGTGATCGACTCGGCCGCAATCTCCTTGTAGCTTTGCACCAGACCGTCGCGCATTTTTATCAGGTCTGCTGCGGCCGGATCGTCCGCTTCGAGCGGCAGATTGTTCAGCTGTTCGATCAACGAGGAGCGCGCCTGTATCAGGCGTTGCTCAATACTATCGGCCTGGCCGCCCTGCCCCAAGCGGGTGTTGACCGCATCCAGGTCACGCACCAGTTCAGCGTTGCGTAGCACCCCCGAGGTCGCCTGCACCAGCGACAAGCTGTCGAGGGCGTGGGCAGTCACCTCGACACGGTCGTAGGCCTGCTGCACAAGCATGCTGCTGACAATACCGAGCGGGACAAAAAACAGGACGCTGATCAGGCAGAACTTCATGCCATAGCTCAGCCGGTTCATTAACGCAATGGCAGGGGAAAGCAGACTGTTCACCCGAGGTCTCTCCTAATAATAAACTGCCCTGCGGCAAGGGCTATGCGCTGACTGAACCAGCGCTGCTTTTTGTATTATCTACCGCGACGACGCGTTCTTGCTTCGCCACTGACTGTCTCATAGAAAAGCTATCGGCTCCAAGCAGCGCAACTTTAAGACAGTCAGCAAAGGAATCTAACCAAGTACGGCCAACAAGGCTAGTACGACGGCCCAGACCATCAACGCGCGCACCAGCAGCGTACGGGTATCAGCCAGCACACCCTCATCCCCTGCGTCGGCGAGCCGCTGCGACCCGCCCTGAAGCGCCGCTTCGGCCGCGCTATGTATCAGCTCATCAGAGGGCACGTCCCAGCTGAACAGGACATTCTCCAGCACAGCGCGAACATGGTCAAAATGGCCCACCAGCGCAAAGCTGGCGGCCAGCAGGCGCGCAGGAATCCACTCCAGCGCATGCACCAGAGCGGCGGCAGGTCCGGCCGCATTGGTGCCTGACGCGTCAGCCAGCACCCGCAACAGGCGGTAGCCCAGCGCACCAACCGGCCCCAGCAGCGCGAACCAGAAGACAGTCACCACATAACCGTGCAGCACCTCCCGAACGAGTACCGCCCTGACCTCTGCCAGCACCGACTGCTCGCCCTCCGCCACCACGCCCAGATCCTGCTCTGCCACCAGCGCAGCGGCCGCCTCATCACCGCGCGCCCAGGCGCGCTCAAATCCGGCCGCCAACTCGCCCAGTGGGTCCTGACGACCAACACAGGCAAGCAATACCAGGGCAAACAGCAGCAATCCGAAGAACCCCAGCCCATTGCGCTGCAGCCACCACTGCAGCAACACCAGCAGCAAGACGGGTAACAATACCAGCAACACTCCGCCAATCCGCGCCTGCCCCCCCCCATGACGCACGACCAGACCTACCCAGTATTTCGGCAGATCCAGCGGCAGCCCGGTCCGCAAAGGGGTGAGCCACATCAGTACAACAACCAGCAGCAAGGCAAGAAAGTGCATCAGTGCAGCTCCTGAGCAGGGGATGAACAAACCAACGCTCGCAGGTAGCGTCGCCAATCAAAGGCCGGTCCAGGATCGGTCTTGCGACCCGGGGCAATGAACTCGTGCCCGGTGATACGGTGATTTTCAATGGCGGGATAAGCACACTGCAGGGCCTTGGTCAAACGCACCAGAACGCGATACTGGGCGTCTGTATACGGCACCTCGTCTGCGCCCTCAAGCTCAATGCCGACCGAGAAATCGTTGCAGTTTTCCTGCCCACCAAAGCAAGACGCACCGGCATGCCAGGCGCGCTGATTACAGGAAACGAACTGAGTAATGGTGCCATCGCGCTCAATCAGGAAGTGTGCAGACACACGCAGATCAGCGATCTCGGCAAAGTAGGGATGAATGGATGGATTCAATTGCCCGGTAAAAAAGGGCTGCACATAACCGCCGCCGAACTCGCCCGGCGGCAGGCTTATGTTGTGGATGACAAGCAGCGATACGTCACACTCGGCGGGCCGCTCGTTGCAATGACTGGACGGGCAGCGCCCCCCCCCTTCCAACCAACCCTCGCTTATGCGCATAAACGCCCCCTGACAGCCAAAACGCCATGCTAGCAGGTGGCAGCGTCTACTGCATCAGACCTCAGGTACGCGCTTGCAACTGGCGCAGGTTGCCGATGACCGACTCCAGAGCGCGATCAAACAACTGATTCTCATCCAGCAGGCTGACCTGACCCCGGTCAAAACCGTGAGCCAGCTCCTGGCCGGACAACTCCGCAACCTTGACGCCGTTACGGTTGACGAAGATATATTTGCCACTGAAGCTGATGATTGCCGCCAGTTTGCACCGCTGGGGCGCCTTGCCCTCAGCCACAACCAGTTGCAACCAGCAGCCAGTACCCAGACTCTCGACCCAGCGCTGCGCGCCAACGCTCGGCAGATCATCGATTGTTTCCGGCGGCGCCTCGACAGGCTCCTGCTCCAGCACCGGCTCCTCTACCCGCACGGCTTCGACCCGAACCGGCAACTCATCAGCAACAACCGTTGCGGGCTCAGCCGCAGCAACCTCAGCCGGCTCAGTTTCGCTCGGCACGTCAGGGGGTGTCGCAGCGGCCACCGCAGCGAGTACAGCACGCTGGGGCAAGACAATTGCCTGCACATGACGCTCAATCGAAGCTGCATCCAGCCCCAACAACTCCAGACCATCCCGGACCGCAGCTTCGATCTGCCGATTCTGGGCCAGGCGCATCGCCACACCGGCCTTATCGACCGACTGGACGCTGTGCACCATGGCTTTGGCCGTGCCAAGCGCATGGCGCCACGCCTTGGATTCCCCACCTTCACGGAGGAATATCACCTGCATTACCTGACTCCAGGTATCGCGCAGCAGGTCGACCACAGTGACCGGCAAGGTCCGGCCCAACAGCAACTTGTTCATCTCACGAGCCACTTCTGCCCGAGCGGCCTTGATTCTGGCACGCCCCTCCTCCGCATCACGGGTGCGCTGCTCCACCCGCTCGGCACGGCGCTGCTCGGTGCGCAGGAAGTCGGTCAAGCGCTGATAAAGGGCATCAAACATGTCTGCATCGGGCTCTGCCTCTGCCAGCAACTGCTCGACAATCTGCTCGAGCAAGCCATGTAGCTGATCGCGGCGCAGGTCATCATGGTCATTCCAGCCCATAGTGGCCCGCGACAGTTCGTTCAGCAGGCGACGAGCCGGGTGAGAGGCCCGGCTGAAAAACGTTTTATCGATGATAGCGACCCGAAGCACCGGCAACTGCAGGCGGGCAATCAACGCCTTCACCGCGGCGGGCAGCTCCCGGTCTTCCAGAATGAAATCAAACAGCATGGACACCAAGCTGATGACATCATCATCAACTCGAGCAACTGTCTTGGCACCACCACTCTGCACTCGCTGCTCATGCAGCAACTGCTGGACATGGCGGCGCAAGCCGTTCTGCCCGGCATCTCCGGCAAAATTGTCGGCGGTCACGCCCGAAAGCACACGCAGCAGCTCGCTGGTTCCCATCGGCACGCCACCCGGCGCAGTCAGCCCTGCAAGCGCAACATCACCGCTGGCAACCCGCCACTTGCCGATGAGATCACCGAACATGCCCAGAATTTCCTGCTGGTCACTGTTCTCGGCAAAACGACTGGATTCGGCGCTATCGCCACGACCGGCACCCGCCCCTGGCGCAGGTGCTGGTCGACGTGAGGACGCTGCTGTGGAAAAGCGCAGGTCTGGCATGACGCCTGCAGAAATAAACGCTTCGTTCAGGCTTTCATAGAGCCCGTCAATCCCGTTGAAGACGTAACGTTCGTACAACTTGAAGATAATCAAACGGACTTTGATATCCAGGTCCAGCGACTTCGTCGCCTCAGCAAAGTGCTCGGCAAGCGCCCCCGGCGCAAAAGGGTTGCTGCGTTCGTCCAAGGACTTTTTTGCGAGGCTGTTTACCCTCATCAACAGGTGGGCAAGCGCTGTCTGATTACGACTGACAACCCGGTTGACCATTCCGTCAATAGCCACCGTCTCTTCCAACTCGTCAGGCTGAACCAGGCTCAAGGTATCCAGTTCGAAGGTAACAGCTGGCGCCGCTGAAGGCGCCTCCGTATTGATCTGCTCTGCCGCCAGAGCCAAAGCATCACAGGTGCGCTTGACGACATTATGTCGTTGCAGGCGAACATTGCGCATCGCCTCAAAGAACAACGCCTGATCAGCATTGTTGCCGGCCTTGTCGGCCATCTCGAACAGGTTGTCATCGGCCTTGTCGAACATCTCCCCCAGTGCGGACTGGAGATAACCCACCGTCAGATCCCGCACACTGATCAGCGGAGCAGGCAACGACGACACCCCTGCAGCGGCGCGGGCCGCGAGGTTCGGCTTGATTGAAACCACTTTTGGGTCTTGGGACATTATTGCTCTCCAGACAAGTCAAGCTTGTCATATGGTGCTGCACGCCAGCGGAGACCATCCTGCCGCGCTTTTCGCTATCCCTATGTCGACAAATTGGCGTCAAACTTTCACTAATTTTCAGTATACCGACTTACGTTGGCAACGCTGCCACCCTCGATCGAATTCTTGATCGAAGTCACAGTTCCCTTTCTGATATTAGGGGCTGTTGCCATTTCCTTCACCCGCCTGTTGCCGCCTGTAAAACCGCCACTCGGCGTCGCTCGTCGCTTACGTGGAATGACCACACTGCAATCCCTCCGCCTTGCCTAGCCGAAAAATGGACTCCGGCAGGCGGATGAAGGAAATGGCAACAGACCCTAGTACGGACATATTCTGTAACCGCTCCCGTAATCTCTGGTATATGCTCAATTGGTCAACATCTGCCTGACAGCACAGTAACGATGCACCAGTGAAGGCATCGAAAACACAACATCAGGAGCTGCATTTTATGGAAGCACTTATCTCCCTCATTGGGGAAATCAACGGGATCGTGTGGGGGCCGGCCATGCTGGCACTGCTGGCCGGCACCGGCCTGTATCTTACACTTGGTCTCAAGCTAACCCCACAACGCAAGCTGTTCTACGGTTTCAGTATGCTGTGGCGCGGCCGCAAAAGCACTGAAGAAGGCGACATCAGCCCCTTCAACGCGCTGATGACCGCGCTTTCGGCCACCGTAGGCACCGGTAACATCGCAGGCGTCGCAACCGCCGTTTTCCTTGGCGGCCCGGGCGCGCTGTTCTGGATGTGGGTCATCGCACTGGTTGGCATGGCCACCAAGTTCTGCGAAGCCGTCCTCGCCGTGCGCTATCGCGAGAAAGACGCCCTGGGCAACCACGTCGGCGGTCCGATGTACTACATCAAGAACGGCCTGGGCGAGAAGTGGAAATGGCTCGGCGTGCTGTTTGCGATTTTCGGCATGCTGGCCGGCTTCGGTATCGGCAACACCATCCAGTCCAACTCGGTTGCCGACGCCCTGAACAGCTCCTTCAGCATCCCGCCGCTGGCCACCGGCATTATCATCGCCGTGCTGGTCGCCCTGGTTCTGCTGGGCGGCATCAAGCGTATCGGTGAAGTGGCAGGCAAACTGGTGCCGATCATGGCGATCTTTTACGTTGGCGGCGGCCTGATCATCCTGATCATGCACGCCGACAAGATCCCGGAAGCCTTCAGCCAGATCTTCTACTACGCCTTCAACCCGAGTGCCGCTGCTGGCGGTTTTGCCGGCGCCACTGTCTGGATGGCCATGCGCTTTGGTATCGCCCGCGGCGTGTTCTCCAACGAGGCGGGTCTGGGTAGTGCGCCGATCGCACACGCCGCCGCGCAAACCAACAACCCGATCCGCCAGGGTACCGTTGCCATGCTCGGCACCTTCATCGACACTATCATCATCTGCTCGATCACCGGTCTGGTGATCATGGTGACCGGTGCCTGGCAAAGCGGCGAGAACGGCGCTCCGCTGTCGGCACTGGCCTTCAGTCAGGGGTTGCCGGGCGTGTGGGGGCAGTACATTGTCAGCATTGGCCTGGCTGTATTCGCCTTCACCACCATCATCGGCTGGAGCTTCTACTCAGAGAAGTGCACCCAGTTCCTGTTCGGTGAGCGCTCCAACCTGCCCTTCCGCCTGCTGTGGATCATCGCTATTCCGCTGGGCACCCTGCCCGGCATCGATCTGAACAGCCTGTGGCTGGTGGCCGACACACTCAACGCGATGATGGCGATTCCCAACCTGATTGCGTTGTTGCTGCTGAGTCCCGTGGTCTTCAAGATGACCAAGGATTACTTCGCTGACCCGGCCAACTACCTCAACAAGTAAGTCGGCCCGCACAGAATGCCCGCCTCCCCGGCGGGCATTTTTTTTTGCCAATCGGTATACTCGCGGCACTTGCGACCAGACGCCGGAGCCTCTATGCCAAACCTCACACTCGACAGCCTGCAGACCAGCATCGTTGATGACGTCCGCCGTGCCCTGGCCGAAGATGTGGGCGACGGCGATATCACCGCCAGCCTGATTCCCGCAGATCGCCAGGCCGATGGCCGCATCATCACCCGTGAGTCCGCCGTCTTCTGTGGCCGCGCCTGGGCCGATGAAGTTGCCCGTCAGGTCGATCCGCAAATCGCCATTGAATGGCTGGTCAATGACGGCGACACCCTGCTCGCCGATCAGACGATTTGCCGCTTCAGCGGCCCAGCCCGCGGTCTGCTAACCGCAGAGCGCTCGATGCTCAACTTCATCCAGCTGCTGTCGGCAACCGCCACCCGTAGCCGTCACTTCGCTGATCTGGTTGCCGGCACCAACGTCAAGCTGCTTGATACCCGCAAGACCATTCCCGGCCTGCGCCTGGCACAGAAATACGCGGTGACCTGCGGCGGTTGTCACAACCACCGTATCGGTCTGTACGACGCTTTCCTGATCAAGGAAAACCATATCGCCGCCTGCGGTGGCATCACCCAGGCCGTCAGCCGTGCGCACGACATTGCGCCAGGCAAACCGGTTGAGGTCGAGGTGGAAAGTCTTGAAGAGCTGAAACAGGCGCTGGAAGCGGGCGCCGACATCGTCATGCTGGACGAGCTAAGCGACGAGGACATGCGTACCGCCGTCAGCCTAAACGCCGGGCGCGCCAAGCTGGAGGCGTCTGGTGGCATAACCGAAGCGACCCTGCGCAGCGTTGCTGAAACCGGTGTGGACTACATCTCGATCGGCAGCATGACCAAGGACGTCAAGGCGGTCGACCTGTCAATGCGCCTGCGCTTTCAGGCGGCAGACTGACCAACCACCCCTGCAGGCCAGTCGACAGCCCGATCTAGAGTCGAGCCAGCAGGGCACTGCAATCGGGCAGGTGCCAGTCTGCCAGCTCAGGCCAGGGATTATCGGGCAGGATCAGGCAGGTATGACTGCCCGCCGCACGCCCGGCATCAAGATCAAAGCGAAAGTCCCCGACCATCACCGCCTCAGTCGCCGACAGCTGCCAACGATCCAGCAAACGGTGAATACCGTCCGGTGAAGGCTTGGGCGCAGCCTCCTCGCGCCCCAACACATCTTCGGCAGCAAAACAGTCGAGGATTCCCAGACAACTAAGCGTTGAGCGGGCAACCGATTGCAGGTTACGGGTCAGAATACCCAGTCGACGCCCCTCTTCGTGCAGCTGCCGAACCAGGGCAACCGCACCGGGTGCTGGTTCAACCTGCTCAGCCAGACGCAGCTCAATGGCATCAAGCTGCGCTTTCATGGCGGTATATTCGGTTGCCGGCAAGGTCGACATAAACGTCAGGATATCTGCATCCGCCGGCACGCCCAGCTCGCGACGAATCGCTGGGAAGTCGTGCTGAGCGACCGTCAGCGTGCCGTCCAGATCGAATACCCAGCCACGCAAATGCTGCATCTTAGCGCTGCACCCTGCGCATCAACGACTCCTGGGTTACCGAGGCTACCAGCTCACCGGCCCGATTGAAGATCTGACCACGCGAGAGACCGCGGGAGCCGCTGGCTGACGGGCTGTCCATCGCATACAGCAGCCAGTCGTCCATGCGCAACGGGCGGTGATACCACAGTGAGTGGTCGAGGCTGGCTACCTGCATGTCGGGCGACCAGCTGGAAATCGCATGGGGCTGCATCGCCGTACCCAGCAGGTGAAAGTCTGACGCATATGCCAGCAAATACCGGTGGACCTGCGGATCGTCCGGCAGAGTGCCGTCGGCGCGATACCACATGTAGCGCACCGGCTCGCCAACCACTGGCTCGAAAGGGTTGAAATCACCAACCGGACGAATTTCGATCGGCTTGCCACACAGCACCTTGTCTCGCACCTTTTCGTGAATAAGGTGCTGATAGCGGCGGGTCCACTCGGTCTCGTTGGGCAGGTCTTCAGGGCCAGGGACGTCTGGCATCGCCGCCTGATGCTCAAAGCCCTCCACATCGCCCTGGAACGAGCTGATCATGGTGAAGATCGGCTTGCCCTTCTGAATGGCCTGCACACGGCGGGTAGTAAAGCTGCCGCCGTCACGCAGCGGATCGACCTGATAGACGATTGGCAGATCGGCATTGCCCGGGCGCAGGAAATAGCCGTGCACCGAGTGTACGTGACGCTCAGGGTCAACCGTCTGACTGGCAGCCGACAGCGATTGCCCCAGCACCTGACCGCCAAACAATTGCTTGAAACCCAGATCCTGACTGCGACCCCGGAACAGGTTCTCCTCGATTTTCTCCAGCGCCAGCAGGTCTACCAGATCATCCAGCAATTCGCTCATAGCGGATCCTCACATAATGCCCATCCGCTCGCAGATGGGTACGTCTTGACTGTAATGGCGGCGCACTCGCCGCGGAAATGGCGGCCAGTTTAACCCGGTTTGTCTCGCTTTAGCAGACCGAAACGTCAGGTGCATCAGCGCCGAGACTTGTTGGGCCAGGGCGCAATGCGCATACTCAGTTCGCCATCCACCGCCGTCAGGAGCCGTTGTGGATCTGCCGTTGATCTACCACCCGGACTACAGCTTCCCCTTCGCCGCACCCCATCGCTTCCCGATGGACAAATTCGTGCGGCTGCACGACCACCTGCGCGCCAGAACCCTGCTGCACGACAGCAATCTGCACAGCCCGGACTGCTGCAGCCGCGAGTTGCTGGCACTGGCCCACGCCCCAGACTACGTCGCCCGTTTCCACGACAACGCACTGGACGCGACTGCTCTGCGCCGCATGGGCCTGCCCTGGAGCGAGGCGCTGGTTACACGCACCACCCGTGCCGTAGGCGGCTCGCTGCTGACCGCCGAGCTGGCGCTGCGTCATGGCCTGGCCTGCCATCTGGCGGGCGGCACCCACCACGCCCACCGGGATTTCGCCTCCGGCTTCTGCATCTTTAACGATCTGGCGATCATCAGCCTGTCGTTGCTGGCCAGCGAACGCGTCGAGCGAGTAATGATCATCGACTGCGACGTACACCAGGGCGACGGCACAGCGACCATCCTTGCGGACGTAGACGCGGCAATCACCGTATCGCTGCACTGCGAAAACAACTTTCCGGCGCGCAAGGCGGCCAGCGACTGGGATATTCCCCTACCGCGGGGACTGGATGATCAGGGCTACCTGCATACCCTGCAGCAGACACTGGATTACCTGTTACCACTGTACCAGCCGGACCTGGTGCTCTATGACGCTGGCGTCGACGTCCACTGGCAGGACGCGCTAGGTCACCTGCAACTGACCGACCAGGGCATTGCTGACCGCGACAGGCTGGTAATCGATAGCTGTCTGGGCCGGGACATCCCCGTCTGCGCCGTCATCGGCGGCGGTTACGACAACGATCGCGATGCCCTGGCCCGCCGGCACGGTATCCTGCACCACAGCGCCGCACAGATTTGGCAGCAGCGCGGATTGGGCTAAACTGCGCGCCCCGCTTTCAGGATCGCACCATGACCGACACCGCCAACATCGATGCCCGCTCTATTGCCATTATCGGTGGCGGCCCGGCCGGTTTGATGGCAGCCGAGGTCTTGTCAGCGGCAGGTCTGCCGGTCGACCTGTACGATGCCATGCCCTCGGTCGGGCGCAAGTTCCTGCTGGCCGGTGTTGGCGGCATGAATATCACCCATTCGGAGGCGGCAGCCCCCTTTCTGTCGCGCTACCGCGAAGCCTCCCCCTGGGTTGGCGAGTGGCTGGCTGAATTCGATGCGCAGGCGCTGCGCGACTGGATTCACGGCCTGGGCATCGACACCTTCGTTGGCACCTCCGGGCGCGTTTTCCCAACTGACATGAAAGCCGCGCCCTTGCTGCGCGCCTGGCTCAAACGCCTGCGCGAACAGGGCGTCCGTTTGCACACCCGGCACCGCTGGCTAGGCTGGGATGACAACGCAGTGCTGCGCTTCAACACCCCGGACGGTGAAATCAAAGCAAGGGCAGCGGCAACACTACTGGCGCTGGGCGGCGGCAGCTGGGCGCGCCTCGGTTCCGACGGCAGCTGGGCACCCCTGCTCAGTGCGCGCGGCGTTGACGTACGTTCACTGCGCCCCAGCAACTGCGGCTTTATCAGCGCATGGACCCCATTTCTCAGCGAACGCTTCGCCGGTCAACCACTCAAGCAGATAGTCGCCAGCACCCGCAGCCCTGCGGGGGAAACCATCAGCCGCCGCGGCGAAGCCATCCTCACCCACGACGGACTGGAAGGTAGCCTGATCTACGCCCTGTCCGCCGTCCTGCGAGAGCAGCTGGAGGCGCGCAACAAAGCTGAACTGACACTGGATCTGGCGCCGGATCATACCCAGACACAGCTGCAGCAAGCACTCAGCCAGCCGCGCAACGGCCAGAGCCTGAGCAATCTGCTGCGCAAGAAAGCCGGCCTGGACGGAGTAAAGGTCGCGCTCCTACACGAGTGTCTGAACAAAGAGGTGATTGCCAATCCCGCCCTGCTCGCCGCCGGCATCAAGGCACTGCCCATCATCCTGACCCAAACCCGCCCGCTGGACGAAGCGATCAGCAGCGCTGGTGGTGTCTGCCGCAGCGCGCTGGATAGCCATCTGATGCTGAAGGCGCTGCCCGGTACGTTCTGCGCTGGCGAGATGCTCGACTGGGAGGCACCCACCGGCGGCTACCTGCTGACCGCCTGTTTTGCCAGCGGCCGACGCGCCGCAGAAGGCGTGCTCGCCTGGCTCGCAACACCCTGAAACAGAACACTTTGCGTCTATCCCTAGGGCTGATAGCATGACGCCACATCACATCGAAAGGACTCGCCCCCGTGCTTCGAACACTCTCAATCTCCATCGCGATCACCGGCACCCTGCTGCTCTCCGCTTGTGCCACTGAATCGTCCCGTACCGTTGACGTACCTCGCGTCACCAGCTACGGCTCCCACTATCAGGGTGTGCGCACACCGATTGCCGTTGGCCAGTTCGACAACCGTTCCAGCTACCAGCGCGGTCTATTCTCTGACGGCGTGGATCGACTCGGTAATCAGGCCAAAACCACGTTGGTTACCCACCTGCAGCAGACCAACCGCTTCAATGTGCTGGAGCGGACCAACATGGCTCAGCTGGCAACGGAAGCGGGCTACAGCGGCGCGAGCCAGAACATCAAGGGCGCAAGCTACGTCATTACCGGCGACGTCACCGAGTTTGGCCGCAAGGTAACCGGCGATCAGCAGCTGTTCGGCATTCTCGGTCGCGGCAAATCCCAGGTCGCTTATGCCAAGGTCGCCCTCAATGTTGTCAACGTCAGCACCTCGGAAGTGGTGTATTCCACTCAGGGCGCTGGTGAATACAGTCTGTCAAACCGGGAAGTCGTCGGTTTCGGCGGCACCGCAGGCTACGACGCAACACTGAACGGCAAGGTATTGGACCTGGCGATTCGGGAAGCAGTAAACAATCTGGTGCAAGGCATCGAATCGGGCGCCTGGAACCCGGCCAGCAACTAGGCATAACAAGGACGTCACATGAAGTCGTTTCTGCTCAAGGGTGGCTGCCTCGCAGCCACCGCAGTACTGGGTGCCTGCGCACCGGTCAATCCACCGCTCTACTATTGGGGCGATTATCAGAACACCCTGTACCTTCACCATCAGGACGGCGTAACCGACTACTCCGCCCAGGTCTCAAGCATCGAGTCCATCCTGTCTCAGGCCGAAGCTCAGGGTAAGAGCGTACCGCCCGGGCTGCATGCGCACCTGGGCATGCTGTACTTCAATACCGGCCGCGAAATCGAAGCACGTGAGCAGTTTGCGATGGAAAGGAACCTGTTTCCCGAGTCCGCTCATTTTGTCGAGCAAATCCTGCATGAGCAGCCGGAGACAGCGCAATGAACAAAAGAACGATATTCGCACTGCTAACCCTGGCTGCGATGCTGACCGGCTGTGCGGTGCAGCCCTACGACTACACCGCCTTCCGTGAGAGCAAGCCCCGCTCAATTCTGGTTTTACCACCAGTGAACGAATCACTGGACGTAAGCGCCAGCTACAGTTTTCTGACCCAGGTAAGCTATCCACTGGCCGAATCAGGCTACTACGTATTTCCCGTCGCGGTGGTCGAAGAAACCTTCCGCGAAAATGGGATGACCGATCCCCAGGAAATTCACTCGCTGCCACTGGACAAGCTGAACGATGTATTTGGTGCCGACTCGATTCTGTATATCAACATTACCCAATACGGCACCAGCTATCAGCTAATCGCCAGTGATACTCGGGTGACAGCGGAGGCATCGCTGGTGGACAGCCGTACCGGGCAGTTGCTTTGGAAAGGGGCCGCTACCGCATCCTCAACCGAGCAAAGCAACAATAGCGGCGGCGATCTGGTAAGCATGTTGGTCGTGGCACTGGTGGACCAGGTCATCAACACCAGCGTCGACAGAAGCTACCAGATCTCCGGCCTGACCAGTTTCCGCCTGCTGTCCAGCAACGTTCAGAACGGCATACTTCCTGGGCCACGTGCACGCGACCAGCAACGGCAATAGCAGATAAGCGTCAGCATCAAACGGCGCTGGCGCTCACTGCTCGCTCGCGGGCGCCGGCTTAACCCCCGACAACCGCGGCACCATCCAGCGTTCGAATAGCCGCGGAAAAAAGCGCGCAACCAGCCTCGCCTGCCAGTCCACATTGGACAAAATGAGCTGCCGCTTGCGCCGACAGGCACCCTGGTAAATCGCCTCAGCCACATCCGCCGGCGCCGCCACCTTGAACGGCATGGCAGTATTGGCCTGGGCGACCGAGCCGTCGCCGACCAGTGCATTCTTGCGAATATCCGTGGCGGTAAAACCGGGGGAAACCAGCATGACGTTGACGCCCTGCTCGCGCACTTCCATACGCAGGGTTTCAAACAGGCCGTGCAGCGCGTGCTTGCTGGCGTTATAAGCGCTGCGGTGGAGCAGCGGGGCGAAACTCGACAGCGAGCTGAGCACAATCACCTGACCGCGGCGCTCAAGCAGGCTGGGCAACGCATGACGGGTACAGTTGACAGCACCGAAGTAGTTTACAGCCATGATCCGCTGGAACACCGACAAGTCGGTATCGGCAAAGGCACTGCGATGGGTGATACCCGCGTTATTGATCAGCAGGTCGATGCCCCCAAAACGCTCCACCACCTGCGCCATCGCCTCCGCACAGGCCTGGTCATCGGACACATCGCATTTGAGCGCCAGCACATCGGCATTGAGTTTATCGTGCAGTTGCTGGCGGAAGGCGGCCAGCGATTCGTCCTGCACATCGAGGATGGCCAGATGAGCTCCGGCCTGCGCGAAGCGCAGGGCCAGTGCCCGACCGATTCCGGCGCAGCCGCCAGTAATCACAACAACCTTCTGCTGAAACGCCCCTCTGCCCATGTCGCCTCCTGCTGTCGCGGTTGTCTTTCAGCGTAAAGCCGAAGCGCGGCAGCAGCAAGCAACGGGACCCGACAATGAGCAAATCAGGGTGCCAGTCGCTCCCGTACCCAGTTGCCCTCAACCAGACGATAGCAGAGCCGGTCATGCAGGCGGCTGGGGCGCCCCTGCCAGAACTCGATCAGGGTGGGCAGCAAACGATAACCGCCCCAGTGCGGCGGACGCGGCGCTGCGGCATCGGCGTATTGCTGCTGCACCGCATCTAGGCGCTGCTCCAACACCTCGCGACTGGCGATAACCTGACTCTGTGGTGATGCCCAGGCACCCAGCCGGCTGCCTGCCGGGCGGCTGTGGAAGTAAGCGTCAGACTCCTCGGCGCTGGTCTGCTCGACCTGACCTTCGATTCGCACCTGACGTTCCAGATCGTGCCACCAGAAGGTCATCGCCGCCGCCGGCTGATCAGCCAGCTGCTGTCCCTTGGCACTCTGGTAGTTGGTAAAGAAGACAAAGCCGCGCTCGTCAAAGCCCTTGAGCAAGAGGGTGCGAAGATGCGGCTGGCCTTCACCGTCGACCGTGGCCAGCATCATGGCGTTGGCTTCGGTGCTCTCAATTTCGACGGCCTGGCCGAACCACTGCCCAAACAGAGCAAAGGGATCGGCGGGCGCCTGAGCTTCAGTCAGGCCATCGCGGGTATAGTCACGACGCAGATCGGCAATACTGGGTTTCATCAGATCAGTTTCCGGCAACAGTGAATGGAGACGATGAGAACGTATCCTATGCTAGCAGGCAAACTGCGCCGCACATTGATGCAGCGCAGGCTTTGCGCAGACGTCAGTCGATCGACTGCAGGCAGCGGTACACCGCCTGGCTGAGCGACACCGCACGGGGATCCATCAGCACGTAGGGCCCCATGGTATTGGTGACGTAGCCAAAGCCGACTTTCGCGTCCGGGTCACAGAAGCCCAGAGAACCGCCTGCACCGGGGTGACCGAACGCGTTCTTGCCCATACCGAAACTGCCGCCGGGGCCGTCATGCTCCAGCATCACACCGAGACCAAAGCGGGTCTGACACAGCAGGGTGCGATCGTCACCGGCGCTGTGCTCCTGCTGCATCTGCTTGACCAGTTCGGCATCCAGCAGGCTGACACCATCGAGCTGACCATCATTGGCCAGCAGTTGCCAGAAGCGCGCCAGTGAACGCGCATTGCCGGTGCCGTTGGCCGACAGAATATCGGCCTGCTGCCACTCCCGGCGGTTGGTGCTGGTCATCATGCTCGACGGGTTGCCGAAGGCCTTGGCGGTCATGCTGTCGCCCTGCCCCATGGCCGCGAACAGGCGGCGCGCGCCGTCGTCCCCCATCTGGTTGCGAAGGCGGGAGACAGAGGCGATGCGTTCCAGATCCTGATCCGGCACGCCAATGAAGAAATCCATACCCAGCGGCTCGCAGATACTGTCGGCAATCGCCTGGCCGGGACGCCTCCCTGTCAGTCGTCGCAGCGGCTCACCCAGCAACCAGGCGTAAGTAACCGGCGCGTAACCGTGATGCTCGCCCGGCGTCCACCAGGGCTGCTGCGCCGCCAGCGCGGCGCTCATGGCGTCCCACTCGAACAGCGCCTCCGGCGGCAGGGTTTCGCTGACGGCCGACAGGCCGGAGCGATGACTGAGGATCTGCCGCAGGGTGACTGACGCTTTGCCGGCCTGGGCAAACTCGGGCCAAACCACCGCCAGCGGCGCGTCCAGTTCCAGCTTCCCGGCCGCCACCTGTTGCAGCAACGCGACCGCACCGAGCGGCTTGGTGCAGGAGAATACGTTGACCAGGGTGTCCTGCTCCCAGACCGCCTGATTGTCCTTGTCACGCACGCCCTGCCAGAGATCCAGCACGGTTTCGCCGCCAACGGTGACACACAGCGCCGCGCCACAGGCCTGCTCATCCTGCTGCTGTTCAGCGAACAGCTCGCGTACCGACTCGAAACGGGGATCAAAGTAACCCTGGATAGTACTCATCATGCGGTCCTTGTTGTCTTGTTTTCTGCCATTAAACCGAAGCCGCCGACGCGTGGCAGCCATCATCAGTTCGCCTGTCGACAGCCCATCGCTCAGGCTGATGACTCAATCGATCTCGCGGCGGAACGGTGGCAACGCATTGAGAATCGCCTTGCCATAGCGCTGGGTAACCAGCCGGCGGTCCAGCACGGTGACGGTGCCACTGTCACTCTCGGTGCGCAGCAAGCGGCCGCAGGCCTGAATCAGCCGCAAACTGGCGTCCGGCACGGCGATCTCCATAAACGGGTTACCGCCATTCTTCTCGATCCACTCGGCCAGCGCCGCTTCAACCGGGTCATCCGGTACGGCAAAGGGGATCTTGGCGATCACCACGTGCTCGCAGTACTTGCCGGGCAGGTCGACCCCTTCGGCGAAGCTAGCCAAGCCGAAGATCACACTCTGCTTGTTATCATCCACCTGCTTGCGGTGCTGACGGATCAGCTCCTGCTTGGACAGATCGCCCTGCACCAGCACCCGCTGACGAAACTCGGCAGGCACCCCGGCAAACACCTCCAGCATCTGCTTGCGCGAGGAGAACAACACCAGGCTGCCGCGCTCATCCGCCAGAATCTCCGGCAGGTGTTCAATGATCGCCGCCGTGTGGGCGACGCTGTCGCGCGGGTCGGCGCCGTAATTCGGCACACGCAACAGGCCTGCTTCGCCATGTTTGAACGGGCTGGGTGCCAGCGCACAGACCGCGCTGCGCGGCAAACCGGCGCGGTGGCTGAAGCGGTCGAACTTGCCCAGCGCGGTCAGCGTTGCCGAGGTGGCCAGAGCTGCGAAGGCTGGATTCCAGAGGTACTGACGCAGGGTGTCGGCGGCCAGAATGGGGCTTACGTGGACTTCGATGTCGCCGCCTTCGGTCAGGGTCAACCAGCGCGCGGTCGGCGGTTTGCCCTCCGGGTCCTGCAGGCAGAACTGGGTCCACAGCGTCCAGTTGGCTTCTGCCCGCGCCTGCAGGGCGCCAAACAGCGGATACCACTCCTCAGCCTGGGATTCGGAGACGCCAATGGTGGTTTCCCCATCCATCGCCTCCTTGAGCATATCGACGATCCGCTGCAACTGGTCACTCAGCCTGCCAAAACCCGATTTCAGCTCCATGCCCATGTCGCACAGCTCGGCGGGAACCTCTCCATTCTCGAAGCGGTACTGCGGACGAATGTTGCCGCCTCGATCCTCGGCGCTGGCAAAGTCGGCGACATCGCCCAGCGCCTGCTGCATGAACTGCTGATGCGGCTTCAGATCGCGGGCGGTGGTCGGCACCTGCTCCAGCACGCGGCCGAGATCACCGGGCAGCGGATGCTGGGCCAGCAACTTGCTAAGATTCTTGTCGATCTGGTCCAGCCACTCGGCGGTCGCGTGCAAGCGAGTATGGTGGGCGAAATGCCCGATGGCCTTGTCCGGCAGGTGATGCGCCTCGTCAAAGACGTACAGACAATCACGCGGGTCGGGCAGAATCGCGCCGCCACCCAGCGCCAGATCCGCCAGCACCAGGTCGTGATTGGTGACGATGACGTCGACCTTCTGCACGCCCTCACGGGCCTTGTAGAACACGCACTGTTGAAAGTGGCCGCAGCGGCGGTTGCTGCATTGGATATGGTCAGTGGTCAGCCGCGACCAGTCCTGATCCTCCAGCGCCTCTGGCCAGGAGTCACGCTCGCCGTCCCATTTGTTGCCACCAAGCGCTTCGACCATGCGGGTATAGAGTTTGAGCCCGGCCTCGTCCACGTCGATACGAAAGCCATCATCGGCAAAGATCTGCTGCTGATCGGCCATAGACTGGTTTTCGCGCAGCAGATTGTCGAGCTTGGCCAGGCAGACGTAACGACCGCGACCTTTGGCCAGCGAGAAGCCGAACTTGAGACCGGAGTTGCGCAGAATATCCGGCAGATCCTTGAGCACGATCTGCTCCTGCAGGGCAATCGTTGCAGTAGAAATGACCAGTGGCTTGCCCAAATGACGGGCAATCGGGATGGCCGCCAAGCAGTAGGCTACGGTCTTACCGGTGCCGGTGCCGGCTTCAATCACCGCCACCGCCGGATCACCAGCGCGATGTCCCTCCTCGTCCAACGCAACGTTGCCGAAGACCTTGGCGACCTCGGCAATCATCACCCGCTGGCCGTAGCGCGGCTTCAGCGACTTGTTTTCCAGAAAGGTACGGTAGGCCGTCTGGATCTGGCCTTTGAGTTCGTCGTTCAGCATGCGGGCTCCGGATCAGCCGGCGATGATACCATTCAACGCCGCCAAGCTGGACCGCCGGTGCTTGCATCAACACCAACCAGCCCCTACCCTGCTGCGCTGAATCCGTTCACAGTCGAGTCTTCCGATGAGCGCCACGCCGACATCTTCCCTGCTGGGCATCCTCCAGCACTATCGACCCGCCAGCCTGCTCTGCGTCAGCCGCAGCGCCATTCCGGCGGTTGAAGCCTGGCGCCAGCAACACCCGGACTGTCAGGTCAGCAGCACAGATGACGTCCCGCTGAGCGACGACCTGCGCAATCAACGCTACGACCTGGCCATTGTCGCCGATCAGCTCGAGCACCTCGACAAACGCACCGCCACCGAACTGCTAGCCGGCCTGCGCAACCTCTCTGCCAGCCGGATTGCGGTGCTGGTCGACATAGAGCGCACCGACGACTGGCAGGAGAATGACTTCTACGCCCTCGCCCTGCAACGCCACGCGCGCTTCAGCCAGGATGGCCAGAGCCTGACGCTTTACGCCTACGATCTGGCCGAATACAAGAGCGTCCCGGACTGGCTGAACTCCAAGTACTGGGCCAACCCGGAGATGTTCGACAAATATTGGTGGTAACGCGATGACTCCAACCATCACCGCCGCTGCGCCCTGCCCCTGCGACAGCGGTCGGCAATATGGCGAATGCTGTCAGCCCCTACATCAAGGCAACGCGGCCCCCAGCGCCGAGCGCCTAATGCGCTCGCGCTACTGCGCCTACACCCTCGGTCTAATCGATTACCTGGTCGCTACCACCGTTCCCGCCCAACAGGCTTACCTGGACGTTGATGCCATGCGCCAATGGAGCCAACACAGCCGCTGGCTGGGGCTGACGGTGGAGAGCGCAAACGAGCTGCCGGGAGCGCCCACTGCCCAGGTAACGTTTATTGCCCGCTGGCAAGACCCGGACGGCAGCGCCCAGACCCACCGAGAGTGCTCGGACTTTCGCCTGATCCAGAGCCGCTGGTACTTCCTCGACCCCAACCAGCCGATCAAGGCGGGACGTAACGAGCCCTGCCCGTGCGGGTCCGGACGCAAGTTCAAGCAGTGCTGCGCGCGGTAAGCCCCACAGCCCGCCGAAGCGTCCACTCCCAAAGCACTTCAGGCGTCGGAACCTGGCTCCTTACAGATAGCGCACAGTGGCTTTCCAAGCATTAGCGCCTGACGCTGCGCCGGCACCAGCAGGCTTCCCGCTTGACTCTGATCGGCGGCCGTTAAGTCGCCGGGCAAGCGCGGAGAAGCACCCGTCCCCACCCCCGGCTTGCCGCCTGAGTTGATCCGCACCGCCGGGCCGCTAATGGTGACTCCGCTGGGGTCGAGTTTGATAAAGCTGCCACCAGCCTTGATGGTCAGCTCCATACCCGCTTCGATGACGACCTTGCGGCCACTGGCCAGATGAATCTCCTGGCCGACGTCGGCCAGCAGGGATTGACCGATACGGCAGTGTTGATTGCCGGCTATGCTGAGATGATCACTGGATTTGAGTTCCGTCAGACGGTCGCCGTGGACGGTGCGATGCAGTTCGGCGAGGTGGTCGCTGTAATGATTGGCCGTGGTGTGCTCGTGCCGCTCATTGCCTACATGCAGTCGCTGGTCATGCTCAATGCGCTGATCCCAGTCACGCTGTGCGTGGATGTAGACCTGTTCGGCTCCCTTGCGATCTTCAATGCGCAGCTCGTTGTAGCCCTCACCACCCGGTGAGCTAAGCGTTTTGAAAGAGCTGCGCGTCTTGTGCGCTGGCAGCTCGACCGGAGGTACGTGTTCGGCGTGATACAGGCAACCGGTAATCAGTGGCTGATCCGGATCGCCTTCCAGAAAGCTGACCAGCACCTCCATTCCGATGCGCGGAATGGCGATGGCACCGTAACGGTCCCCTGCCCAGCCGGACGCCACACGCAGCCAGCAGCTGGTGTGCTCGTCGGCCTGCGCTTCGCGGTCCCAGTGGAACTGTACCTTGACCCGGCCATGCTGATCGCAGTGAATCTCTTCACCAGCGGGGCCGGTCACCACCGCGCTCTGGCTGCCGGCAATGCGCGGCTTAAGATGCTCCAGTGGCGGCCGCCAGATCGCCTGCCACGGGGTGGCCACAAACCGATTGCGATAGCCTTGAACGAACCCGTCGGCAACGCTTGTGTCGCTGCTGATCGACTCTTCCAGCGCCTGCGGCTGCTTGCCATGGTGATGCACTTCCGTGAGTAACCAGAGATCGTTCCAGTCGTCGCGTAGATGCCCCGTCAGCGGCAGAAAGTGTCCACTGCGCAGGTCCGGCCGATCACTGTCGCCGCGCGCCTCGAGCTGATGGCTACGATGACGCTCCAGTTGAATCTGGCTAAGTTGCCTGCCGCGGCCGCGATCACTGAAGCGACCGGGATAGTCGTAATCCTCTAGCGCAGGCTGGGCTTGCGCACTCTCCAGTTGAGCCCCTGCTTCCAGCAGCAGATGCGGTGTTTCAAAGTTGTAGTCCCGACGGCTGACCCGGTCAGGCCGGGTGGCAGCGGTCACACTGAAGCGCTTTACCACCGGCTGATCAGCGACCATGCCGGAACCCTGACTGAAACCGATCGGCGCCAGTTGCGGGAAACTGGTCTGGTCGTCGCCAAACACCAGTACATGACCCTGACGGCTGTGCTCAAAGTGAAAATGCAGTCCCTCCTCTTCACACAAACGCTGGATAAAGTGCAGGTCGTTTTCATCATACTGGGTGCAATAGCGGCGCTCGCCGTGATCGGCGTTCAGCTTGAAGCGCCAGGCATCACTGTGAATGGCATGCTCCTGCAGCACACAAGTGATGATCTGCTCTACCGACTGGTGTTGAAAGATGCGCTGGTTGGTGCGGTATTCAAGGTAACCGAGCTGGGGCCCCAGCCGGAGCTGGTAACGGGTCAGGCGACGGCCAGACTCGCCCTGGGTGAACTGGTTGATAAAACCGTGAAAACCACCGTCGGAGCCGGTTTCCAGCCAGGCCGGCAGATGCAACAAGCTAGTGGGATCGAAATCGGGCCGCTCGCTTACCAGCGTCAGTTCGATGCTGTAGGGCTGGTTAAGCCGCTCCACACCGGTGAATTCAAGCACGTTGAAATCATGCTCAACGCCGTCGATGTGCAACGCAAAATGGGCTTCATTTGCTGGTGAGAACATCCTTGTTCCTTGCTATGCGATCCGAGCCACGCCGGCCGACATCACGGCCAACGCTGGAGCAAAGCTTAAGGACAGAAGCGGTTGATGGCAGGAGAAAAAGCGACAGAAGTCGAAGGAGTCCGCATTTTGCGGCAAAAACAGCAACTCGGTTACGCTGTCACCGGGGCAGTGCAGGACTGACCCGGTGGCACACCCTCAGTCGTCGACCAGCTTCAGGTGGTCGATATTAGGCAGAGGTGCGGCCTGATCCCGCGAAATCTCGCCCATATCACTCCCCACCGGCGCCAGGCTCAGCGCCGAAAGGTCAATCGGCAACGGCGTATGGGGGTCATACTCGTCCTGAAGATCGGCGCCCAGCGGGGCAATACCAAAATCAGGCGCTTCAACCTCGCTGAAGGCAGCCATGTACTCGTCTCGTGGCACAACACGCGACGATGATCCTGCCTCCGGCTCAGCGCTGGGCGTTACCGTAGGAGTCGGTTCAACTTGGGCTGCTTGGTCAGTGCCCGGCGCTGCTGCGGGTCCAGACTGGCTCTCCGCGGTGGGCGCTGCCGGGTCGTCCATCGGGACGATGCTGCATTGAGCGCCAGCACGCTCAAGGGCAATGCGGTACTTCTCGGCGCCGACCTGATCCAGCCCCTGCTTGATCACAACGCGGCGACCGGAGAACAGCGTATCCAGCTGGGCTCCCGAGACCTGAAACAGCTTGCCGACGTTGGCCCGAACCTGCTCCGGCGCAGCGCCTTTCTGTACCTGACCTTGAAAAACCACCTCGAAACGGGTCATCTTGTCACTCCCTGTACGTAAATCAGGGGTAAAGTATGGTCCAGGCTGCGTAACAACTCCATACACAAAGCAGCCTGCATGGGGAGAGGGGACGCGATGAAAGCGCGGATGCTGGGGGTAATAACGCTGTTTTGCTGCGTACTGCTACACGGCTGCGCTGTTTTCAGCCCTTCCTACACCAAGCCCGACGTCAGCCTGGCAAATGTCGAGATGCTCAAGTCGAATCTCTGGGAGCAATCCTTTCGGCTCAAGCTGCGGGTCGACAACCCCAACGACCGGGTATTGCCGATTCGCGGCATGCACTACCAGGTCTACCTCAACGACATGAAGCTGGCTACCGGCGTCAGCGATAATCGTTTTGATGTGCCAGCCTACGGCTCGTCCTACTTTGAACTGGATGTACGCTCCAACCTGTGGCGCCATCTCGCCGACCTGATCAAGCTGGTAGATAAACAGCAGCCGGTCGATTACCGTATCGACGGCAACATCCGTACAGGCATGTGGCTGGCGCCCAGCATCAATCTGCACGAGGAAGGGACGCTGGATCCCTCACAACTGAGTTTCTGAACCCCATGCAAAACCATTACTGGCTGATTGCCGCAGGCACCCTGATCATTCTGGCGCTGGCCGCGTATGCCTTGACCCTTTGGCGCAGGGTCTGGCAGCAGGACGAAGCCCGCGCCAAGGCACTGGAAGCCCGTGACGACCGCCTCAGCGGAGATATTCGCATCATTGCCCAGAGCCTGCTGGACGGCCAGGTGCCGACCATCGAAGGTGCCATTCGCATCAAAGTGCTGCTGGATAACTACCAGGGCGAGCGCCGCGAAGGGCTGGACGTCACCGTCTTCGAACGTATCTACGACCAAACTGCACACATCCCTACCCATCAGGCGTGGAAGGACTTGAGTCGGGCTGAGCGCAAATTGCATCTGCGTCTGATGGAGACCCTGGAACGGGATCATCGCAGTGAGGTTGAAGCTGCAGCTCGGGCTTTGGCCCAAGGGCTGAACTGAGCAGACTTAAGCTGCCAGAGAGGGGCTGATGGGCGGTCGCGTGCATGGCACGACCGCCCTCATGCATCAGACTACGGAGTTGCCGCCGTCGACGGCCATGGCCTGACCCGTTACGTGACGGGACATTTCAGTCGCAAAGAACACCGCAGCGCCCTTGATGTCCTCATCACCACCGATACGACCCAGCGGCGTGCCTTCCTTGATCATCTCGCTGACCTTGTCCAGACCTTTTGCCAGCTTGGTCGGGAAGTAGCCCGGGCAGATCGCGTTGACGTTGATGTTGTAACGTCCCCACTCGCCAGCCAGTGCGCGAGTCAGGTTGATCGCAGCAGCCTTGGAGGTGTTGTAGGCAGACGTGAATACGCCGGAGTTGGCACGATTGCCCTTGAAGCCGGCGATGGAGGCGATGTTGATGATCTTGCCGGACTTGCGCGGGATCATGAAACGGCGCGCCACTTCCTGTGCAACCAGGAAGCAGACGTCCACGTTCAGGGTCATGACTTTCTGCCAGCCTTCGTAGCTGTGCTCTTCTGCCGGCTGACCCCAGGTGGTGCCCGCATTGTTGACCAGCACGTCAACGGTGCCGAAGGCTGCTTCACAGGCGTCGACCAGCGTTTTTACCGGGTTGCTGTCCAGCTTGCCCAGATCACAGGCGATACCGGCGGCTTCTACGCCCTGGCTCTTCAGTTCAGCGACGACCGCTTCGATCTCGGCAGCATTACGGGCGCTGATGAACACCTTGGCACCCAGTTCGCCGAAGGCTTCTGCCATTTGCAGACCCAGACCTTTGGTACCGCCGGTGATCAGGGCGACCTTGCCGCTCAGATCGAACATTTGCTTGACGCTCATGTGAACTCCTCGTTGTGAATACGTAAAAGACCGCGCCATGATAATCACTGACCCGTCCCGGACCGACCATCAGTGATGCGGGTGATATGCCGCTACACTCCGGTGTTATCATGCGCGCCCCACCGACCAGCGAGCCCCCACCATGGCAGAACACGACTTTCGCCGCACGGCACTGAACCCGTCACACACCCTGATCGAATGTCGCACCCTGGGTGCCGGGCTGTTTCAGGTCACCGGTCAGGGCGGCGGCGTGCAGCCCGGCGACCAGCTGATCTGCACGATCAAGGGTAGTCGCGATCTGCCCATGCGCCTGGTGGTCGATAAGATTCGCTACCTGATCAACCCACCGGGCCAATGGACTGCTTCAGCCCGCGGACCAGACCTGCGCGGTCAGAGCGTGCTGGGCTGGTCGATTACCTGTGATGAGTGTGGCCGCGAGCAGCCATTCGAGTTTCTTGTCGCCGACCGGGATGACCTGAACGCCCGCACCGCCAAGGCGGTCACACGTATCAGTGAGCTGGGCTGGCAGCCACGCGGCGACAACCACTTGTGCCCCAAGTGCGCCAGAGCGGCGGGATAGGGTCTGTTGCCGCTTCGTTCACCCGCCTGCCGGAGGCCATTTTTCGGCCACGCAAGGCGGAGGGAGTGCAGTGTGGTTAGTCCACATGAGCGACCGACAACGCAGCATGGCCGAAAAATGGCCCCGGCCCTGCGGGTTGCGCCTGTAAAGCCGCCACTCGGCGTCGCTCGTCGCTTACGCGGAATGACCACGCTACGCTTCTCGCTCCTTGATTGGCGGCTTTACAGGCTGCAACAGGCCGGTGAACGAAACGGCAACAGACCCTAGAACAGCCTGAGCTGCTCACCCAGCTGGCTGTGACTGCTGTCCAGCCGCACGCCCACGCCAATCAGTCGCACCGCACAATTGCCACGGGCAAACGCCTGAGCGCACAGCTCGGCGTAGCCAGCCGGGGTAATTGGCGCACCGGCCTGCTCCAGCGTGGTCTGGGTGAAGTCGTGAAACTTGAGTTTGATAAACGGCTTGCTGACCCGGTAACTGCCTTCCAACCTGCCAATACGCTCGGCCAGCTTGTCCAGTAGCGGCGGCAACGCCGCCAGGCAGGCGTCCAGATCGGGCAGATCATGCTCGTAGGTGTTCTCGACGCTGACCGACTGACGGCGGCTTTCGACCACCACCGGACGCTCGTCGATTCCCCGCGCCAACTCCCACAAGCGCTCACCGAAACTGCCGAACTCCCGAGCCAGATCCTGCTTGCGCCACGGCAACAGCTCGCTGCACACATCAACGCCCAGACGCTGCAGCCGCTCTGCTGTCTTGCGCCCAACGCCATGCAGCCGCGACACCGGCAGGTCACGCAAAAAATCTTCCACCTGATCGGGCAGAATCACCTTCAGGCCATCCGGCTTGTTCCAGTCACTGGCAATCTTGGCGAGAAACTTGTTCGGCGCGACCCCGGCCGACACCGTAATGCCCTGGGTATCGCGCACCCGCTGGCGAATCTCCTTGGCCATCAGCGTTGCGCTACCGCGGCAGGCTGGACTGTCGGTGACATCCAGATAGGCCTCATCGAGCGACAGCGGCTGAATCAGCGGTGTGTAATCGGCGAAGATGGCCTGAATGGCCTGGGAGACCTCACGGTAGACCGACATCCGGCCCGGCACGATCAACAACTCCGGACACAGCTTCTTGGCGTAGGCCGAGGCCATCGCCGACCGCACCCCGTAGGCACGCGCCTCGTAGTTGCAGGTGGCGATGACGCCGCGCTTGCCCGGATCGCCGCCGACCGCCAGCGGCCGGCCGCGCAGGCGCGGGTCGTCGCGCATTTCTATCGCGGCGTAGAAGCAATCACAGTCGATATGGAGAATCTTGCGCACGGGCCACCGACACAGCGGGTAGACAGGCAGGCAGTGTAACCGATCAGGCGGTCATTACCCGATTGCGCCCGGCACCTTTGCCTTCATACAACGCCTGATCCGCCCGGCGTATGATTACCTCAAGGTCGAAATCATCCGGCTGAACGGTGGTCACTCCGAACGTAGCGCTGACCGGCAGCAACTCCCCTTGCACCGGCACCGGCGTCTCGGCCAGCGCCTCGCGCAGCCGGTTAAGCACCGCGACAGCCTGCTCCAGGCCCGTATCGGGCAGGATCAAAATAAACTCCTCACCGCCAAAACGACCCACCACATCAGAGTGACGCAAAGCGCATGAGAGGTGCTGAGCGACATGCTTGAGTACCGTATCGCCGACATCATGCCCATACTGATCGTTGATCCGCTTGAAGTGGTCTAGGTCCATCACGCAGAGAGACATTTCCTGCTGCAGCCGGCTGCAGCGTTCCCGTTCGCGCTGGAACAGCATTTCGTACTGACGCCGATTAAACAGACCGGTCAGCGGATCGGTGGTGGCCTGCCGCTTCAGTTCTGCTTCCAGCGCCTCGCGCCGCTTTATTTCGTCCTGCAGATCGCGGTTGCTGCTGATCACCTGCATCAACAGGGCATACTGCTGCCGCTGGGCGAGCTGCCAGCGCAAGGCAGTAAAAAAGCCCACGGCGGTCGGCAGCGCCAGAATGAAACCCAGACCAATCACCTTGTCGGCGCCCATACCGCGTGCGGCAACACAGGCCATCATACCGATGCTGAGGAAGGCGGCCGCCAGCAGCGACAGATACACACGGTTGGGGATGAACATGAACAGCGCCAGCAATGAAATCGCAACTACCGCGATCACCCAGCTGACCATATCGTGACGCAGGAAGTAGAGCATGAAGAACAGCACACTGCCGAACACCTCGGCGGCGGTGACGGCATAGCCATCGCTGACCAGCGATGGCTTGCTGCGCAATTGCCAGTAAAGCAACAGCAGCACCGCCGCGGTTGCCAAACGCCAGCCGAACAGCAGGAAGAGGTCGTATCCACTGCCTAGTGCGGAGTAATCCATCAGGCCGAACAGCAACAAAAGGGACGCCCAGACCAGCAGGGCCCGGCGCAGCGAACGTGCAGCATCAGCTTCGCTATGGCGACGAAATGCCTGCTCGATGGAGGGATGAACAAACTCGCCGCGCCAGCCGCTGAGCCTGTAATCGGTCGTAGCTGTATGCACCCGTGAGATCCTTTTTATTATTGTGCACGCCGCCTACCGGGAGCGGACGGCTCATCTCAAGAAGTGATGTCATTATGACGCCATTATTTTATCTGTCACCTCCTGTGACCCAACTCCACATCCTTGTTTGAACTCAGTCCTGCAAGGACCGCAGCGGTTGCAGCGTGAACGGATCGACCACACCCACCCCAACCAGCATGCCAACCAGCGCAGGCAGGCTATCGGCCTGCATCCGCTTCATCACCCGCGAGCGGTACAGATCAATTGTCTTAACACTGACGCCCAACTGCTCGGCAATCTCCCGATTACTGTAGCCCTGAACCAACGGTAGCACGATATCCTGCTCGCGCGGCGTCAGCCGCTCCAGCCGCTGCTGGACCTCCTGCCCCTGCGGTGCAACCTGCGCGGGACGCTGACTCAGCGCACGTTGCACGCTGTCCAGCAGCAACTGCTCGTTATAGGGTTTTTCGATAAAGTCGACGGCTCCGCCACGGAACGCACGCACCACGATGGGCACGTCGGCATGGGCGCTGACAAAAATCACCGGCAGACCAATATCACGCTCGCGCATGGCATCCTGCACGGCCAGCCCACCCATTCCGGGCATGCGCACATCAAGCAGAACGCAGGCCGCAGCGGTGGGGTCGCAGGCATCAAGAAAAGCCTGACCGTTAGTAAATGGCAGCGCCTTAAGGCCCATCGATTCGAACAGCCAGACGGTCGAGTCCAGCATGCCCTGATCGTCGTCTACCACATAAACCAGTTGTTGTAGGTGTTCCGGCATTGCAGCCCCTAGTTGGAAACGGCCGGCAGCAGGCAACGCAAGCACAGGCCACCGGTATCGGCGGGCAGCGCGTTGAGGCTGCCGCCAAAGCCCTCTACGATACCCTGACTCATCGACAGCCCCAAGCCCAGACCATCGGCCTTGCTGGTGTAGAAAGGTACAAACAGCTGCTCACGCGCCTCGGCACTCACCCCCGCACCCTGATCAATCACGTCAATACAGACCATCTCGTCAACCAGCTGGATATGCAGCTGCACCTGTGAGCTCTGCTCGGGATGCTGTTCACGGTTGGCGTCGATTGCGTTACGCAGCAGGTTCAACAGCACCTGCTGCAGCAAAATCGGGTCAACCTGCAGCTTGGGCAAGCCAGCCTCGGCCTGCTGAATGATCTGCACCTGATGTTGCGACGCCTCCCAGGCGCACAGCCCAACCGCCTCATGCGCCAGAATGGCGGCATCCACTTGCTGCAGCCGCCGCGTACCCTTGCGTAAAAAACCACGCAAACGGCGAATCACCGAGGCGGCGTGCTCAGCCTGCTCACTGATTCGCGCCAGTCCGTGTCCGACCCGCTCGGCCTCAGGCTCGGTACTTCCCATCTGCGCCAGATAGCGCTGGCTGGCTCCGGCATAGTTAAGGATTGCAGCGAGCGGCTGGTTCAATTCATGGGCGATACCGGATGCCAGCTCCCCCAGAGTTGCCAGCCGTGCCGCATGGGCCAATTCGTCCTGCAACCGGCGGTTGTGCTCCTCGCTTTGCAGCCGCTCGGTGATATCACGGGAAACGCTGATCACTTCCACAACCTCCCCGGTGTAGGTCTCGCGGATCGCCCGGCTGGCAGTTTCGAACCAGCGGTACTCACCGCTGGCGTGGCGAATGCGGTAGCTGTAGGTCAGGTAGCCGTCCTGCTCCAGCGAACTGCGAAATCGGGTCAACAAGGCATCACGTTCCTGCGGATGAAACAGGCTATCGAGGCGCTCGCCGCGCAATTGCTCGGGCCACACGCCCAACAGGTTCCAGGACGCAGGAGACGCATCAATAAAGCGACCATCGGGGCGGTGGCGCGAAATCAGGTCGGTAGTGTTCTCGATGATCAGGTGATACAGCCGGCGGGCAACCGTCGCCTCCTGCTGATGCTGCAGCCAACGGGTAGCATCACGACCGCGCACCCAGACCTGCGCCGTCTCCACCAGCGGGATATAGCTCCAGAGCAGATGGCGACTGCCACAGCGGGTATGCACGTCTTCAATCGCCCGCTGCTGCTGAGCGGCAGCGGCCACCAGCTCGGCATGATTATGCGGCAGCCAGGCGGCTAGGTCGGCGTTGTCAGTCTGCAATTGCTGTAAGGCGGTGTTGCGAAACATCGGCTCGCCAGTTGCGCTGACCAGCATCATTGGCAGCGGGTCAGACTGCAGCAGGCCGTGCAATGTCGGCAGTGAATCGCTCATGGCTCACCATATAGTAAAAACACCATAATACCTTGGTGCATATTCCATAATCCTGAAAAAAATTATATAAATCACCCTCACAAGAATACGCCGGTCTCACCCGTACCGGCCAGATGAATATTCCAGGGCGTTTGCTTTGCCAGCGGCGCCATCGATAACTACAAGAAGGTTTTCGTCATGACGATCTATCAGGAAGGTCTGGCTCCCGCTGCCGTCAACCATATGGCCCTTTCCCCGCTGTCGTTCATTGAGCGCACCGCTGCGGTCTACCCGAACTACCCCGCTGTTATCCACGGCAGCCAGCGCCGCAACTGGCAGGAGACCTACCAGCGCTGCCGCCGCCTGGCTTCTGCGCTATACGGTCGGGGTATTCGTCAGGGCGATACCGTTGCCGCCATGTTGCCGAATATTCCCGCCATGCTGGAATGCCACTTTGGTGTACCCATGATCGGCGCCGTGCTCAACACCCTGAACGTGCGTCTGGACGCCGAAGCCATCGCCTTTATGCTCGACCACGGTGAAGCCCGCGTGCTGGTCACCGACCGTGAGTTTCACGAGGTCATCCGTCAGGCGCTGGAATTGATCAAACGCCCTATTCTGGTCATCGATGTCGACGATCCCGAGTACGGCGAAGGCGAAGCCCTGAGCGATCTGGACTACGAAGCCTTCCTCGCCGAAGGTGACCCCGAATTCGACTGGCACTGGCCCGAAGACGAATGGCAGGCCATTACCCTGAATTACACCTCCGGCACCACCGGCAACCCCAAGGGCGTGGTCTACCACCACCGTGGCGCTTACCTGAACGCCATTGGCAATCAGATGACCTGGGGTATCGGCATGCATCCGGTCTACCTGTGGACCCTGCCGATGTTCCACTGCAATGGCTGGTGCTACCCCTGGACCATTACCGCGATGGCCGGCGTCCACGTCTTTCTGCGCCGGGTCGACCCGCAGAAGATCCTACACCTGATCCACGAACACCGCGTCACCCACCTGTGCGGCGCCCCCATTGTGCTGAACGCCCTGGCCAGCATGCCGGATTCGGCCAAGGCCGCTATCGATCACCCGGTCAAGGCCATGGTCGCCGGTGCAGCGCCGCCGGCCAAGGTCATCGGCGCGGTCGAAAACATGGGCATCCAGATCACCCACACCTACGGCCTAACAGAGGTCTATGGCCCGGTGACGGTCTGTGCCTGGCACAGCGAGTGGGACGACCTAACGCTGGAAGAGCGTGCCGAGCTGAAGTCCCACCAGGGCGTGCGCTACACCACGCTCGAAGGCGTCATGGTAGCCAACCCAGATACCCTCAAGCCGGTCCCCAAGGACGGCAAAACCATCGGCGAGATTTTCATGCGCGGCAACACCGTCATGAAGGGCTACCTGAAGAATCCGGAAGCGACTGCCGAGGCCTTTGCCGGTGGCTGGTTCCACACCGGCGACCTCGCCGTCTGCCACCCCAATGGCTACGTGCAAATCAAGGACCGCCTGAAAGACATCATCATCTCCGGTGGCGAGAACATCTCTACCATCGAAGTCGAAGATACGCTCTACAAGCACCCGGCGGTCATGGAAGCGGCAGTCGTCGCCCGCCCGGATGAGAAGTGGGGTGAGACGCCCTGCGCCTTTATCACCCGGCGCCGCGAGCACGATGTCAGCCATGAAGACATCATTGCTTTCTGCCGCCAGCACCTTGCCGGATTCAAGGTTCCCAAGACGGTGATTTTCACCGAGCTGCCGAAAACCTCGACCGGAAAGATCCAGAAGTTCGTGTTGCGTGACTGGGCCAAGGCGCTCTGATCACCAACACAAACCAGGGACAGCCGATTGCTCACCACCACCACCGTGCCTCACCGGCGCGGTGGTGGCTGGTGAGCGCACGGTAACGCCCACCCATAAAAAAGCCGTTTCACAAAAACAACAAGCAGCCCGGTTTTACCCGGCTGGCGGAGCTACTCATGCAAATCTTCAAGCGCGCCGATGGCGCGGAACAACCTTTCTGGGCCTGCGGCCCGTTCAAGATTCGACTGCCGTTCGTGCACTACCGGTGGGAAACTGCCGAGATGTTGCAGGCGCTGATCATGTTTGTGGTCAGCCTCGGCATGATCCCGCTACTGGAAAAATACCTCGGTCTGCCCTACGACGTGGCCCTGGCCTACGTGGTGGTCTGTGGTGTCGGTTTCATGCTGCCCGCCCTGCTCGGCGTGCCCATGGTGCCGGGCTGGATTACCCCGGCCATCCCGGTCGTACTGCTGTTTCTCGGCGACTTCGAGCCGGGCCCGCAGGCCATTCAGGCGTTGTTTGCCTTGCAACTGCTGGTCTGCCTGATCTTCTTCGTCCTCGGCATTACCCGTCTGGGCAGCGCCATGGTGCGCATCGTGCCCAACTCGATGAAGGGCGGCATCATCATCGGCGCCGGCATCGCAGCACTCATGGGTGAAATCTCAGCAGGCGGTCGTCTGGCCAACACCCCGATCTCGCTGACCCTGGGTACCCTGATCTGCCTGTATCTGATGTTCTCCGCGTCGTTCAAGGGGCTGACCGACCGCCTGCCGCTGATGCGCAAGATCGTCAACTACGGCATGGTGCCGGGCATGCTGATCGCCATCGTAGTCGGCATTGGCGTCGGCGAATACAAAATGCCGGACGTACGCTGGGGCATCACCGCACCGGCCTTCGGTGAGATGTGGAACTACCTGCCGTTTACGGTCGGCATTCCCGAGGCCAAGGTCTTCATGCTCGCTGTGCCCACCGCCGTGATTGCCTACATCATTGCCTTCGGCGACATCATCGTCGGCCAGTCGCTGATGCAACGCGCCGATGAGCTGCGCCCGGACGAGGTCATCGAAAACAACATTGACCGAGTACATCTGGTTACCGCTATCCGCAACGCCCTGCATGCTCTCTTTGCGCCCTACCCCGGTCTGGCTGGCCCGATCTGGACGGCAGTAGCCGCCACCATGGCCGAGCGCTACAAGTATGGCCGCAAGGCAATGGACTCGATCTACAGCGGCGCCGGCACCTTCTGGATCACCGGTTTCATCGCTCTGTTCATGCTGCCACTGGTGAGTTTCTTCCAGCCGGTGCTGCCGATTGCGCTGTCGCTGACGCTGGTACTAACCGGCTACATCTGCCTGATGGTGGGTTTCGAGCAACTGAGCAACAACGCCGAGCGCGGCGTCGCCGGCACCATGGGCGTGGTACTGGCCGTCTACGGCGCAGGCTGGGGCCTGGCCACCGGCGCGGTGTTATATCTGCTGATTGAGCGCACCAGCCTGCTGAGCTTTCGCAGCGCCCACCCGGATCAGAAAACTGATATTGAAACCGCTGAATAATCGATAAAAACAAGAGACACACTGCAATGAAAAAGATCCCTGTCTTCCTGCTGACTGCCCTTTCTGCCGCACTTGCGACTCCGGTCAACGCTGCCTTTGTCGACGATGCCCAGACACGAATCGAGCTGCGCAACTTCTACTTCAACCGCGACTTCCGCCAAAGCAATGCGGCCCAGAGCAAGGCCGATGAATGGGCCCAGGGCGTGCGCGCCTACTGGCAGTCCGGCTACACCGAAGGCCGTCTGGGCTTTGGTCTGGACGCCATCGGCCTGCTGGGCGTCAAACTGGATTCCAGCCCTGACCGCACCGGCACCGGCATTCTCAAGCGCGACACCAGCGAAAACCGCGCGATGGACGAATACAGCGAGCTGGGCCTGACCGTCAAACTCAAGTTTGATCAGCACCTGCTGCGTGTTGGCACCCTGATCCCATCGCTGCCGGTCGCCATGCACAACGACAGCCGCCTGCTGCCACAAAGTTTCCGCGGCGGCTGGTTGCAAGCGCAGGGCAGCGACAGTCTGCAGCTGGAACTGGGCCGCTTCGACGCCATCAACCTGCGTGAATCCTCCGACTACCAGCGCATGCGCCCGGTACAGGGCGGTGCGCGCAACGTAGTCGTGAGCGGCAAACCCGACAGCGACGCCTTCGACTTTGCCGGTGCCAGCTGGGATATAAGCGACGCAACCAAACTCAGCTACCACTACGGCGAACTGCAGTCGATCTACCGTCAGCACTATCTGGTGCTCAACCACAGCCAACCGCTGGGCAACGGCACACTGGCGCTGAACCTGCGTCATGCTGACAGCAGCGACGCCGGCCGCAGTAACATCGACAACCGCATGAGTAGCGCCACCCTGTCGTGGCAGGCGGGCATGCATAAATTCACCGGCAGCTATCAGCAAATGGAAGGCGACACCGGCTTTGCCTACCTGAACGGCACCGACCCCTTTCTCACCCATCTGGTACAAATTAACGACTTCGCCAACCGGGATGAGCGCAGCTGGCAACTGCGGCACGACTACAGCTTCGCCGACCTGGGCCTGCCCGGGCTGAAAGTGATGAATCGCTATACCCACGGTAGCAATATCGAAATCGCGAATAATCGCGGCCGCGAGTGGGAACGCAACAGCGATGTGATGTATACCGTGCAGAGCGGTCCACTACAAAACCTCTCGCTACACTGGCGCAACGCGACCTATCGCAGCACCTTCGGCAGCGACATTGACGAGAACCGCGTGATCATCGGCTACACCTTCAGCCTTTGATTGTTTTCAAAAAAGGCGGCCACTGCGCCGCTTTTTTGCACAAACACCCAACACAGGATTGATCAGCCATGCGCACAATCACGACACTGGAAGGCAACAGCCAACGCTTGGATGGCGGTGCCATGTTCGGCAACGCACCCAAGGCACTTTGGTCCCGCTGGGTCGAAACTGATGAACAGAATCGAATCGCGCTGAGCTGCCGGGCCATGCTGGTGCAGGAAGAGGACCGCAACATTCTGGTCGAAACCGGCATCGGCGCCTTCTTCCCACCGAATCTGAAATCCCGCTACGGCGTTGTCGAAGACCGTCACGTCCTGCTCGACAGTCTGGCCGACGTTGGCCTGACCGACGCCGATATCGACGTGGTGGTCCTGACCCATCTGCACTTCGATCACGCCGGCGGGCTGCTCAGCGCCTGGCAGGAAGGCCAACCGGCGCAGTTGCTATTCCCCAATGCCACCTTCGTCACTGGTCTGCGCCACTGGCAGCGGGCACGTCGGCCGCACCCGCGCGATCAGGCCTCATTCATTCCGGAGTTGTTGACCCTGCTGGAAGACAGCGGCCGACTGGAGCTGGTTGAAGATGGCAAGCAGTCGAAAACCCTCGGCCCAGACTGGCGCCTGCGCTTTAGCGATGGCCACACCCCCGGCCTGATGATCCCGATCATCGACATGCCCGACGGCCCTGTCGTGTTCCCGGGCGATCTGATTCCCGGCGCGCCCTGGGTGCACCTGCCGATCACCATGGGCTACGACCGCTTTCCGGAAACCCTGATCGAAGAAAAGGAAGCGCTGCTCGACAGCCTGATCGCCGTTAATGGGCGACTGGTTTTCACCCATGATCGGGACGTTGCGATGGCCTGCGTGAGCCGCGACGCCAACAGCGGACGCTACAGCGTCAGCTCACCACAGGCGCGCATAACCGGCCTTGCACGCTGACCCAGGCAAAATAAAAAAATCTTTTTCGTTCAATCGCTTGACAGCCATTCCTAAAACAGTAGAATGGCGACCTCTGACGCGGGGTGGAGCAGTCTGGTAGCTCGTCGGGCTCATAACCCGAAGGTCGTAGGTTCAAATCCTGCCCCCGCAACCAGGTTCAAAACCGCTGATTGGTTAACGCCGATCAGCGGTTTTTTTATTGCCTGACATTCATAGCCTCGCGCGCATTTTTCTCCCTTACCCACTCCCCTATACTGCGGCACTGAACATTGCCGTACCGGACAACGCCGGTCTCTCCTGCAAGAGAAACAACATGCACAGTACTATTAAAAAACCCTCACTGCGCTGGCTCGCCTTCACCTGCGTTTGTCTGTTCTTTCTCTTTGAGTTCGTCGTTCGCATCGAGCCTAGCCTGGCGGCATCCGATATCGCCCACTTTCTAGGCCTCAGCAACACCGAGTTCGGCGTACTCGCCAGCCTGTTTTTCTGGGTCTATGCCCCCATGCAGCTGGTTGTCGGACTCGCTCTGGATCGCTTCGGCGTGCGTCGCACCCTCGTACCTGCAGTACTGTTATGCGCATTGGGTGCCGCACTGTTCGCCGCAAGCAATCAGCTCGCGCTGACGGCAGTCGGTCGCTTGCTGACCGGCTTTGGTGCCTCCTTCGCCTTCGTCGGCGCACTTTACGTCGTCAACCACCAGTTCGCACCGGAGCGCTTCGCCGTGCTCTCCGGCATAGTCAATGCCATGGGCATGCTGGGTGCCGCAGTTGGTGCGGTGGCGCTATCCGGCCTGATCGAAGTCAACGGCTGGCGTCCGGTATTTCTGCTGACCGGCGCAGCGGGTGCCGGACTGTTTGTGTTGGCGTTCCTGTTTTTGCACGGTGTGCGCACCAATGAAAGCCGCAACAGCCACCTGCTCGCTCCGCTGCGTACCGTTTTCAGCAGCCGTCGAATCTGGCTTATAGCCGTGGTCGGCTCCCTGTTTTACATGCCGGTCAACGTATTCGCCGGGCTCTGGGGGCAGCAGGAAATGATCAAGGATCACACCCTGTCTCCGGTCCAGGCTGAGACTGCGGTCTCTATGATCTATTGGGGCATGGCCGCCGGCAGCGTTTTGTCCGGCATCGTCTCCGACTGGCTCGGCCACCGCAAATGGCTGGTAGTCGTTACCGCCCTGCTGGCCGCACTGGCCTACAGCCTCGCCATTTACGGCCCCACCACCAGCGTACTGCAGAGTGCTGCACTGCTGTTCATGGGCGGGCTGTTCGGCGGCGGCCAGATGCTTACCTTCGCCATGGCCAAAGAAGGCGAACCCACCGAGGTGTCAGGCTCCGTTATTGCATTCGTCAACATGGTCGGCATCGGCAGCGCGCTGATATTCCAGCCACTGCTGGGCTATCTGGTAGATCTGGAGCACGGCAGCTTTGCCATTGCAGCCAGCACCATTCCGCTCTGCCTGCTGGCCAGCGCACTGCTGGCGTTGCTGGTGCGCGAACAACGGCATCCCGACCACATTTCCGCTACCCAGGCAACGACCTGATGGAGATCCTGCATGTCTGATTCAACCCAACCGGTGCTGGCTGAACGCCGAGGCCACATTGGCCATCTGACCCTGAATCGCCCAACCGGACTGAATGCACTGACGCTGGAAATGGTGCGCCAGCTGCACCAACAACTGGAACGCTGGGCGAATGATCCCCAGATTGCAGCAGTGGTTCTGCGCGGCGCAGGTGAGCGCGCCTTCTGTGCCGGCGGCGACATTCGTCACATGTACGACAGCTATCTGGCCGGCCGCAGCCACGAGCCGGAAACCTTCTTCAGCGAAGAATATGATCTGGACGCTTACATCCACGCCTACCACAAACCGATTCTGGCGCTGATGGATGGCTTTGTTCTGGGCGGCGGTATGGGGCTGGCGCAGGGCGCGAGCATCCGTCTGCTGACCGAGCGCTCACGGCTCGGCATGCCGGAAACCGGCATTGGCTACTTCCCTGATGTCGGCGGCAGCTATTTCCTGTCGCGCCTGCCGGGTCAACTCGGCATGTACCTGGGCATCACCGGCAACCATGTTGGCAGCAGCGACGCTCTGTATGCCGGTCTCGGCGACCTGTGCATCAACAGCGACAGACTGAGCGAGCTGAACAGCCTGATCGACAGCTTCAACCCGGCTGACGGCAGCCTGCGCGATCAGGTCGCCGCACTGGCAGACGCTGAGCTGCCCGCAGCCGAGCTAGAGGCGCTGCAACCGGCCATCGATCTGCACTTTGCCCAACCCGACATCGCTGCAATCCGCGCCTCACTGGCCAGCGAACAGCGGGCCGAGTACCGCGACTGGGCCCAGCGCACCGTCCAGATCATCGACAATCGCTCGCCGCTGGCGATGGCCGTCACCCAGGCCATGTTGCTGCGTGGTCGCTCATTGCCACTGGCGAACTGCTTTGCCATGGAACTGCACATCGGTCGACAGTGGTTCGAAAAGGGCAACATCATGGAAGGGGTGCGCGCGCTGATCGTCGACAAAGACAAGCAGCCGCGCTGGCAACCACCGCATATCGACCAGCTTGATCCGGCGGAGGTCGAAGCCTTCTTCGACGGCTTTCAGCGGTAATCCCGGCTGCGGACATCCAGCTTGTGTAATAGCCCGGTCAGGTCGTGCAGCTGCCGGGCGATCACATGACGCACCCCGTCGCGCGCCTCAAACTGCCCGCGCACTTCCAGCAGGCGCGAGCCACGCAGCACCGAGCGCTGCCGCTCGGCCAGATCGCTCCAGACGATCACGTTGATCATGCCGAACTCGTCTTCCAGGGTGACAAAGGTCACCCCGGTGGCCGTCTGCGGACGCTGGCGACCGACCACCAGCCCGGCCACCCGTACCAGCTGGTCTGGCGACATTGCCAACAGCTCCCGAGAACTGCGGCAACCCAGCTCGCGCAGCTGATCACGCAACAGTCCCAGCGGATGCGGGCCCATGCTGGTACCGAGACTGGCGTAATCGGCTTCCATATCTTCCACCACCGAGGGTTGCGGAATCAGCGCCGGACTCTCGGCCTGATCGTGCTGCGCCTGAAGCAGCGGCAACTGCGGCTCGACGCCTGCCACTGCCCAGCGTGCCCGAAAACGATTGCCCGCCAGTCCGCGCAGCGCTCCGGCGTCAGCCAGCTGGGCGCGGGCACGGCTACCCAAGCCGCCACGCTGGGCCAGATCAGCGACATCGGCAAAGTCCTGCTGGGCGCGCGCCCGCAGTAGCTGCTCGGCATCGTCCCGACTCAGGCCTTTCACCTGCCGCAGGCCAAGGCGAATGGCCGGTTGCGCCCCCTCCTGCTTGACCGCTTCCAGCGAACAGTCCCAGTCACTGCAGCGCACATCCACCGGCCGGATTTCGATCTGGTGGCGGCGGGCGTCCTGCAGCAGCTGGTCCGGACTGTAAAACCCCATCGGCCAGCTGTTGATCAACGCACAGGTGAAGGCTGCCGGCTCATGACACTTCAGCCAACTGCTGGCGTAACTCAGCAACGCAAAACTGGCGGCGTGGGACTCGGGAAAGCCGTAGCTGCCAAAGCCCTTAATCTGCTCGAAGATGCGCTCGGAAAAGGCCTGGCTGTAGCCGCGCGCCAGCATGCCCTCGGTCAACCGTTGCCGGTGGTGCTCCAACCCGCCGTGGCGCTTCCAGGCAGCCATTGAGCGGCGCAGTTCATCCGCCTCGCCCGGTGTGTAGCCAGCAGCAACAATCGCCAACTCCATCACCTGCTCCTGAAACAACGGCACGCCCAGGGTGCGCTCGAACACCTTGCGCAACTCAGGTGAGGGATAGTCGACCGCTTCTTCTTTATTACGGCGCCGCAGGAAGGGATGCACCATGTCGCCCTGAATCGGCCCGGGCCGCACAATCGACACCTGGATCACCAGATCGTAGAAACAGCGCGGGCGCAGCCGCGGCAGCATCGCCATCTGCGCCCGCGACTCGATCTGAAACACGCCGACGGTATCGGCCCGGCTGATCATCTCGTAGGTCGGCAAATCATCCTGCGGAATAGTTGCCAGCGTCAGATCACGGCCACGGTGGCGCCGCAACAGGTCGAAGGTGCGACGCAGCGCGCTGAGCATCCCCAGCGCCAGCACGTCGACCTTGAGCATGCCGACCGCGTCCAGATCGTCCTTATCCCACTGGATCACCGTACGGTCGGCCATGCTGGCGTTCTCCACCGGCACCAGGGTATCGAGCGGCGCATCCGACATGACAAAGCCGCCCGGATGCTGCGACAGGTGCCGGGGAGAACCGATCAGCTCGCCCGCCAGCGTCAGCACCCGGTGCAGCCAGGGATTGTTTACGTCGAACCCTGCCTCGGCCAGCCGCTCGGCACTGGGCAGCTGCTTGCTCCAGCGACTGCAACAGCGCCCAAGCTGATCAATCTGCTCCTGCGGCAACCCGAGTGCCCGTGCCACATCGCGTACCGCGCCCGCCGACAGGTAACGGGTAACCACCGCGGTCAACGCGGCGCGCTCACGACCGTGACGGCGAAAGATGTACTGGATGACCTCTTCGCGCCGCTCGTGCTCAAAGTCCACGTCGATATCCGGCGGCTCATCCCGTTCACGGGAGATAAAACGCTCGAATAGCAGGTTGCTGCGGCCTGGGTCTAGCTCAGTGATCCCCAGCACAAAACATACCGCCGAGTTGGCGGCAGACCCGCGCCCCTGACAGAGAATGTGCTGCTCACGGGCAAAGGCGACGATGTCCTGCACAGTGAGGAAGTAGCTGTCGTAGGCCTTCTCGGCGATCAGCGCCAGCTCGTGCTCCAGCTGCGTACGCACCTTGTCGCCGACCCCGTTCGGCCAGCGCCAGGCCGCACCACGCCAGGTCAGCTCGCGCAACCAACTGGACGGGGTGTGCCCCTCCGGTACCAGCTCGCGCGGATACTGATAGCGCAGCTCACTCATGTCGAACCGGCAGCGCGCCGCGATACGGCGGCTTTCCTCCAGCAGCGCTGACGGGTAGATCGCCGCCAGCGCCGACAGGCTGCGCAGGTGACGCTCACCGTTAGCAAACAGCCGACTACCCGCCTCCATCACCGTGCAGTGGTGACGCAGCGCGGTCAGAGTGTCCTGCAGTGCTCGTCGCCCGCGTACGTGCATATGCACGTCACCGCTGGCGACACAGGGCAGACCGAGCCGCGCCGCCAGCCCCTGCAGTTGATCGAGCTTGCGCGCATCGTCCGGCCCACGGTGCAGCTCGACTGCCAGCCACAGACGCCCCGGCAGCAGCGGCTGCAGTTGCCGGCCGTGCTCTTCATCCTGACCGTGGCGCGGCAGCCATAGGCCCAGCAAACCGTCGAGTCCATCGGTCAGATCCTCAAGCCGCAGACAATACTCGCCCTTGCCAGCCCGGCGACGAGCCAGGGTCAGCAACCGACACAGGCTTTGATAGCCGGTCAGGTTCTCGACCAGCAACACCAGTTTGGGGCCGTTCTCCAGCTGAATCTCGCTGCCAACAATCAGTTTCAGCCCCACTTCCTGGGCCGCCTGCCAGGCACGGACGATTCCCGCCAGGCTGCCCTCGTCAGTAATCGCCAGGGCGTCATAGCCGTGCTGGCGAGCGCGGGCGAACAACTCCTGCGCACTGGACGCCCCACGCTGAAAGCTGAAGTTCGACAGGCAATGCAGTTCCGCGTAGCCCACGCTCATGCAAACCACCCGTGTACCCAGAACGGGCCGGGGCGACCGGCGGCATGAAAGGCCCAGGCCCGACGCCCGTCGCGGGTTTCGATCAGGTAGTAATCACGCCGAACGTCGTCGCCGTCCCACCAGCCGGATTCGATTCGCTCCGGCCCGGCCAGTACCCGCGGGAACAGGTCATTGAGCAGCTCCGGCTCGGCCAGCAGCCATCCCGGCCGCGGCCCGGCCGGGCGCGCTGCGGTGTCGCCCCGCTCCACAGCCAGCCAGCTGTGCTCGGGCCGATGTTCATCCACCGCGGCCAGCGGCTGCACCACCTTATCGCCAAGACGTGAACGCAGCCGCTCACAAACCTGCAACCAGCTCTGCGACTGCTGCGGCCGGTTACTGAACAGCTCTGCTGCTGCGGGTACAAAGCGCGGCAGATCTTCGGCCAGCAGGGTCAGCGCCTGTACCGGCGCGGCCAGCTCGATACGCTCCAACCGTCCCCGCGCCAACTCGAACAGCCGCTCGGAGTCACGCTCGGCCCCAAGCAAGCCGACCGGCACCTCGCTGGCGGGCTGGCGACGGTGCTCCAGAATCAGTACAAAGCGCTGCACCCCACAGTCACGCCCGGCCAGAAAGGTCGCCAGATCACTGATCAGGCGCCGCAGCGGGAACAGCAGCGAGGTGTTCGTCTCAACGTCAAAGTTGAATTCGATGCGCTGACGAAAATGATCTGGCGGCTGATAGCAGCTCAGCGCCAGCGGATGATGCCCCTGCAACTGATCAAGATGCGCCAGCAATTGGGGCGGGAAGCGTTTGGCTAGGCCGTCTCGCGGCAATTCCAGCACCTGCTGCAGTCGGCGCAGGCCCATGCGCTGCAGGCTCTCAACCAGCTCGCCCGGCAGGCCGCTGCGCGCCACCGGCAGACGCAGCAGCTCGGTCTGCAGCGCCTGCTCGTCCACCGCCAGCCCATCCGCCACGTTGGTCAGCACCCGCGCCGCCAGCGGATTGGGCGCCAGCACCAGCCGATGCTGAAAGCCCAGCGCCTGCAGCTCAGCACGCAGACGCAGCTCAAGTTCAGGCCATGGACCGAACAGACGCAGACTGGACGCCACCTCCAACAACAGGGTACGGGGGAAATCCAGACTCACATGACCACTGAAGCCGTACGCCCAACTGGCCAGAAACTGCTGCCAGTGCTCGGTCTGCGCCGGGTCATGCTCAACCGTGTCAAAGCGCTCCAGCAACATGCGCGCGTGGGTCAGACTTTGCCCTGATCGCAACCCCTCGGCACGCGCTGCCCCATTGACCGCTTGCAGCACCCGCCGCTGCGGCGGCCCGCCGAGCAGAGCCAACGGCACGTCGGCGTCCTCCCGACTGCGCAGCACCGCATCCAGAGCCAGCTGGGGAAAGAGAATGCAAAGCCAGCGCATGATGACCTCAGAATGCCGCCGGGACTGGCCGTGCCGGAGGCACGCCACCGCGGCACTTGAGAACCCGCCACTGCCGAGGCTGGTTATCCAGCAGCAGACGCAGCGCAGCCGGTGACGGGTTGTCAGCAGCACGCCGATGGCGCAACACAAAGGCCAGGGCCTGGCCGCTGTCAGCCGCCACCTGCAGCCGTCGCAGGGCTCGGTCATCGGCCTGCTCCGGCCAGCACAGCACAGCACCACAGCTGCCCGAGCGCAGACACTGCTCCGCCGCCCATAGCCGCTCAGCGCCACTGACCTGCAGCAGCGATACCTGCGCCAACACCACACCCGCCGCCTGCCAGGCCGGGGCAAAGGGAATCGCCGGCGCCCCCACCAGTACCACCCGCTCACCTGCCTGGGTCAGTCGTGCCAACAGCGGCCACAATAATTGCTGCTCGCCACTGCCGGGTTGCCCCAGCAAAATCTCGTTCAGCGCAGCCAGCTGCCAGCCACCACCGGGCAATACCGCATCCAGTTGCGCGTGCCCAGTCGGCTGTTCGGCAACCGGCTCACTCTGCTGCCGCCCACGCCAGACACGCCGCGTCTCCAGCAACCGATCAAGTGCAACCACCGCGCCCATGGAAACCTCATAAATGCACTGTATATACGTACAGCTTATTTATTCGCATGGTATCGGTCAATTGCAAACAGACGGGCACGACCAACGGCGTTTAAGATGACTGCAATCACGGCGCTCGGGGTGGCATGCGCGCGGCACGACATGTCGCGTCCCTACGAGGGGGCCCAGCGCAGGTTCCAGAAATTGGCGTAGGGGCACAGCATGCTGCGCCCGAAAGGCATCGATGCCACGCAAGGAAGCCAGCTCAGACGCTAGCAAGAAAAATCAACAGTCGCGCTGCCGCAACCACTCAAGATCCTCAGGACGAGTGATCTTCAGATTATCGGCCCGCCCCTCAACCAACAACGGCGCCTGCCCGGCCCACTCCATGGCCGAGGCCTCATCGGTAATCAGCGCACCCGCTGCCAGCGCATCAGTCAACGCCTGCTGCAGTGCCCCAAGGCGAAACATCTGCGGGGTATAGGCCTGCCAGAACTGGCTGCGGTCCGGGGTGGCCGTAACCCGGCCATCCGGGCCAATCTGCTTGAGGGTGTCGCGCACCGGCACCGCCAGCAGACCGCCGACCGGATCATCACCCAGCGTGTCCAGCAGCTTGTGTAGATCGCCATCGGTCAGATTGGGGCGAGCCGCATCGTGCACCAGCACCCAGTCGTCATCAGCCGCGCCCTGCTCGCGTAACGCAATCAGGCCATTGAGTACCGAGTCCGCACGCTCGCGTCCGCCGACTGCGCGGGTGATACGCGTATCCTGCGCACAGGGCAGCATCGGCCACCAGCCATCATTTGCAGATAGGGATACCACCAACCCGCGCAATCCCGGCTGATCCAGGAAGCAGGCCAATGTGTGTTCGATCAGGGTGCGTTCACCCCAGAGAAGGTATTGCTTCGGACGGTCTGCCTGCATACGCGCGCCGACACCGGCGGCGGGCAGAACGACCCAGAAATCGGGTGTAGCGACGCTCATTGGTCGCTCAGTTGGAACAGGGTTTCGCCCTGCTTGACCATGCCCAGCTCACGACGGGCACGCTCTTCGACAGTTTCCAGCCCCTGCTTGAGTTCAATGACCTCTGCCGTCAGCACACGATTACGCTCCAGCAGCTGTTCGTTCTCGCGCTGCTGCTCGGCAATCTGCTGCTTCAGCTGGGAAACGTGGGCAAGACTGCCCTCGCCGACCCAGAGTCGGTACTGCATCGCCGCCAGCAGCGACAGCGCAATGAGCCAGAGCCATTTCAAGCCGAATGCTCCTGTCGAGGAATGGCGGGTACGCTCACGCGTACCCGCCAGACCGATCAGCCGCGGAACTCGGCGCGACCCTTGTAGGGCGCCTTGTCACCCAGTTGCTCTTCGATACGCAGCAGCTGGTTGTACTTGGATACGCGGTCGGAACGGCACAGCGAACCGGTCTTGATCTGACCGGCAGCGGTACCCACAGCCAGATCGGCGATGGTGCTGTCTTCGGTCTCACCGGAGCGGTGCGAAATAACCGCAGTGAAGCCGGCAGCCTTGGCCATCTGGATCGCTTCCAGGGTCTCGGTCAGCGAACCGATCTGGTTGAACTTGATCAGGATGGAGTTGCCGATCTTCTCGTCGATACCGCGCTTGAGAATCTTAGTGTTGGTCACGAACAGGTCATCACCGACCAGCTGCACCTTCTCGCCGATCTTGTCGGTCAGGACTTTCCAGCCAGCCCAGTCGGACTCGTCCATGCCGTCTTCGATGGAGATGATCGGGTAGCGCTGGGTCAGACCCGCCAGGTAGTCGGCAAAACCGGCCGCATCGAACACCTTGCCTTCACCGGCCAGATCGTAATTGCCGTCCTTGTAGAACTCGCTGGAAGCGCAGTCCAGTGCCAGAGTGACGTCGTCACCCAAGGTGTAACCGGCGTTGGCTACGGCCTCGGCGATGGCTGCCAGCGCGTCTTCATTGGAAGCCAGGTTCGGCGCGAAGCCGCCTTCGTCACCCACAGCAGTGTTCAGGCCACGGGCCTTCAGAACGGCTTTGAGATGATGGAAAATCTCCGCCCCCATGCGCAGCGCATCGGCGAAGTTCTTGGCGCCAACCGGCTGCACCATGAACTCCTGGATGTCGACATTGTTGTCGGCATGTTCACCACCGTTGATGATATTCATCATCGGTACCGGCATGGAGTAGACACCGGGGGTGCCGTTCAGGTCAGCGATGTGCGCGTACAGCGGCACGCCCTTGGCCTGGGCAGCCGCCTTGGCAGCAGCCAGGGAGACGGCGAGGATCGCGTTAGCGCCCAGAGTGGCCTTGTTCTCGGTACCGTCCAGCTCGATCATGGCGCGGTCCAGATCGGCCTGGGCAGTCGCATCGCAGCCAACCAGCAGCTCGCGGATGGGGCCATTGATATTGGCGACGGCCTTGAGCACGCCCTTGCCGAGGTAACGGCTCTTGTCGCCATCACGCAGTTCCAGCGCTTCGCGCGAACCGGTAGAGGCGCCGGAAGGAGCGCAGGCGCTGCCCATGATGCCGCCTTCCAGGATTACATCCGCTTCAACGGTCGGGTTACCACGCGAGTCCAGAACCTCACGGCCCTTGATATCAATGATTTTTGCCATCTTTACTTGCTAGCTCCGTATATCGGGTCAATCGGGTGAAAGCGGTAGCGGCTCAAGCCGTTTCCAGAACCGGGAAGCTCTTGACCAAGTCGTCAAGCGCCTTCAACTGGCCAAGGAACGGCTCCAGCTTGTCCAGGCGCAGGGCACAAGGGCCGTCGCACTTGGCGTTATCAGGATCAGGGTGCGCTTCGAGGAACAGACCCGCTAGGCCCTGGCTCATGCCCGCCTTGGCCAGATCGGTAACCTGAGCCCGGCGACCGCCGGCCGAGTCACTGCGACCACCCGGCATCTGCAGGGCGTGGGTCACGTCGAAGAACACCGGGTATTCGAACTGCTTCATGATGCCGAAGCCCAGCATGTCGACGACCAGGTTGTTGTAACCGAAGGACGAACCGCGCTCGCACAGCACCAGGCGGTCGTTGCCGGCCTCTTCACACTTGGTGAGGATGTGCTTCATTTCCTGCGGAGCAAGGAACTGGGCCTTCTTGATGTTGATCACAGCATTGGTCTTGGCCATCGCCACAACCAGATCGGTCTGCCGGGACAGGAAAGCCGGCAGCTGAATAATGTCGCAGACCTCGGCAACCGGCGCGGCCTGGTAAGGCTCGTGCACGTCGGTAATGACCGGCACGTTAAAGGTGCGCTTGATCTCTTCGAAGATCTTCAGCCCCTCTTCCATGCCGGGGCCGCGGAACGAGTTGATCGACGAGCGGTTGGCCTTGTCGAAGCTGGCCTTGAACACGTAGGGAATCCCCAGCTTGCTGGTGACTTCAACGTAGCGTTCGCAGATCTGCATTGCCAGATCACGCGATTCCAGTACGTTCATGCCACCGAACAGAACGAAGGGTTTGTCGTTGGCCATCTCGATGTCACCAACGCGCACGATTTTCTGTGCCATAAGCCAGCTTCTTCCTTAATCTCAGCCGTTCTTGTGCTGACGCAGCGCGGCGCCGATGAAACCACTGAACAGCGGGTGGCCGTAACGCGGCGTCGAGGTAAACTCCGGGTGGAACTGGCACGCCACGAACCACGGGTGATCCTTGACCTCAACCACTTCAACCAGTGCGCCGTCGCCGGAACGACCGGAGACGTTCAGACCGCCTGCCTGCAGATCGGGCAGCAGGTTGTTGTTGACCTCGTAACGGTGACGGTGACGTTCAACGATCACGTCCTTGCCGTAGCAGTCGTAGGCCTTGGAGCCCTGTTCGAGCGTACACTCCTGCGCACCCAGGCGCATGGTGCCACCCAGATCGGAGGCTTCGGTACGCAACTCGGTCTCACCGGATGCGTCCTGCCACTCGGTGATCAGACCGACAACCGGATGACCGGAGGTCTTGTCGAACTCGGTAGAGTTGGCATCGCTCCAGCCCAGCACGTTACGGGCATACTCAATGACCGCGACCTGCATACCCAGACAGATACCCAGGTACGGAATCTTGTTTTCGCGGGCGTAACGCACGGCAGTGATCTTGCCCTCGACACCACGGGAGCCGAAACCACCCGGAACCAGAACGGCATCAACGCCGTCCAGCAGGCCAGTGCCCTTCTGCTCAATGTCTTCGGAGTCGATGTAGCGCACATTGACCTTGGTGCGTGCCTGAATACCGGCGTGGCTGAGTGCTTCGATCAGCGACTTGTAGGCATCGAGCAGTTCCATGTACTTGCCGACCATGGCGATGGTGACTTCGTGTTCAGGGTTGAGCTTGGCGTCAACCACACGGTCCCACTCGGACAGGTCAGCCTGACCGCACTCCAGGCCAAAACGCTCGACGACGAAGTCATCCAGGCCCTGGGCGTGCAGTACAGACGGAATTTTGTAAATGGTGTCGACGTCTTCCAGGCCGATGACCGCACGCTCTTCCACGTTGGTGAACAGCGCGATCTTGCGGCGCGAGGACAGGTCGATCGGATGATCGGAGCGGCAGATCAGCACGTCGGGCTGCAGGCCGATGGAGCGCAGTTCCTTGACCGAGTGCTGGGTCGGCTTGGTCTTGGTCTCGCCAGCAGTGGCGATGTACGGCACCAGCGTCAGGTGCATCAACATCGCGCGCTTGGCGCCGACTTCTACCCGCAGTTGGCGGATGGCTTCCAGGAACGGCTGGGACTCGATGTCGCCCACGGTACCGCCGATTTCGACCAGCGCCACGTCGGCATCGCCAGCACCCTTGATGATGCGGCTCTTGATCTCGTCGGTGATGTGCGGGATGACCTGAATGGTCGCGCCCAGATAATCACCACGGCGCTCCTTGCGCAGCACGTCGGCATAAACACGGCCGGTGGTGAAGTTGTTGTTCTGGCTCATGGTCGCGTTGACGAAACGCTCATAGTGACCCAGATCGAGGTCGGTTTCCGCGCCATCATGGGTCACGAAGACTTCGCCATGCTGGAAGGGACTCATGGTACCCGGATCCACGTTGATATAGGGATCCAGCTTGAGCATGGTGACCTTGAGGCCACGCGCCTCGAGAATCGCCGCGAGGGACGCAGAGGCAATGCCCTTGCCCAAAGAAGAAACAACACCACCCGTGACGAAGATGTAGCGCGTCATGAAAAACCCATAGATTGAACAGTTAAGCGGCTTGCACCGCGAGGAAATCGAAGGGAGTCAGAGGCGACCTGAAGGGTCAGCCAAAGTCTCGTCAAGATGGGAAGTCAGGATACCAGACAGGCCCCGCTTGCTCAATCCGAAACAGGCTTCCAACTGACCGTAAAACCACTCTGCATCCCGTCCACCAGAGCCTGCTCGGCATTCCAGCGCCCAGCCACCGAAACCAGCTCGCCGCCTGAGTATAGCAACGGCACCGAAGCCCGCAGCCAGGCGGGCACACGGGCCTGCTGGAGCAGCTGTTTAACCGACTGTGTCGGCCGCCCAGGCAGCTTTATCTGCTCGCCGCCCTGTCGGTAACGAACCTCCCAGCCAGCCAGCCCCGGAGCCCGCAACCCGCCTGTTGACGGCGCACAACAGAGCACACCATTCCCGGCCTGCAAGGACTGCTCAATCAGCGGGCACAGCGACTCCGGTATACCTCGTTGCGGCCAGCCGCCACTAACCAGCCAGAGACGATCTGACGAACGGTACAGGCGGCAATCCGCCAGCAGCAGCTCCGGCTGCGCATCGGCAGGGGCAACCAGCTGCTGCAACCATTGATCGAGGTGCCGCCGGTCAGGCATCAACACCCCGTGTTCACGCAACCAGTACCGCAGCACATTTCGCTGCCTGGCTGGCGACAGTGCCTGTAGTGGTGCCAGCAAAAGACCCGGCCATGACCGCAACCAGGGATCCTGCTCGGTGACGGCAGTAGCACGCAGGTCAGAGAGCGCCAGCTCATCCAGCAACTCGCCGGCTTCACGGGCATGATCCGCCAGCCGCAGCAGGCTTTGATCAATCTGCGGCCAGCCGTCTCGCAGACGTGGCAGCAACTGATGACGCAACGCGGTGCGGGCGAAGCGCGCATCCTGATTGGCCGGATCATCAATCCAGCTCACCCCCTGCCGCTGCGCCCAGCTGACCAGCGCTGCACGCGACGCATCCAGCAATGGCCGAGACAACCAACCGCGCCCCAGTTGTCGCCGACGCGGCATGCCAGCCAGGCCACGCACGCCCGTACCCCGCAGCAACCGAAACAGCAGGGTTTCCAGCTGGTCATCGGCGTGATGCGCCAGCAACAGCTCGGCGCCGTCTGGCAACACCTCGGCAAAGGCTGCGTAGCGCGCGTCGCGGGCGGCCTGTTCGATACTAGCACTCTGCCCCACTCGCACCCGGACCACCGTCAGCGGCACACCGCGGGCGTCGCAGGCACGCTGACAATGCGCCGCCCAGGCGTCAGCCTCGGGGTGCAGTCCGTGATGAACATGAATCGCGTGCAACGGGGGGAGATCAAAGGATTGGCGAGCCTGGACCAGCAGCTCAAGCAGAACCATGGAGTCCAGACCACCGGACAGCCCCAGCCACCAGGCCGGGGCGCCCATACAGGGGCTGAGCTGCTCGCGCAGCCCCTGCGGTGTCAGCATTTACTGGATACCGAAGGACATCAGCCGCTGGTAGCGGGTTTCCAGCAGTTGCTCGGGGGTGCGCTCGTCGAGCTTGGCCAGTTGCTCCACCAGTTGCTGCTTGAGGCGCTCGGCTGTTTCCTGAGGCGAGCGCTGCGCGCCACCCAGCGGCTCGGGAATCAGGGTATCAACCAGACCCAGTTCCTTCAGGCGTTCGGCGGTGATGCCCATGGCAGCCGCCGCGTCAGCGGCCTTCTCGGCGCTCTTCCAGAGGATGGAAGCACAGCCCTCAGGCGAGATCACCGAATAGGTCGAGTACTGCAGCATCATCAGATGATCGCAGACACCAATGGCCAGTGCACCACCGGAGCCACCCTCACCAATAACGGTGGCGATGATCGGCGTTTTCAGACGCGACATAACCTGCAGGTTCCAGGCAATCGCTTCGCTCTGGCCACGCTCTTCGGCATCGATGCCCGGGTACGCGCCGGGGGTGTCGATAAAGGTCAGGATCGGCATCTTGAAGCGCTCGGCCATTTCCATCAGGCGGCAGGCCTTGCGGTAACCCTCCGGCTTGGGCATGCCGAAGTTGCGGCGTACCTTTTCCTTCACGTCACGGCCCTTCTGGTGGCCGATGATCATCACCGGGCGGCCGTCCAGACGCGCAATACCGCCCACAATGGCCGCATCATCGGCAAAATGGCGATCACCGTGCAGTTCTTCAAAATCGGTGAAGATGTGACGGATATAATCCAGCGTGTACGGACGCTGCGGGTGACGCGACATCTGGGCGACCTGCCAGCTGCTCAGGTTGCCGAAAATGCTCTCGGTCAGGGACTTGCTCTTCTCCTGCAGCCGAGTGATTTCTTCGGTGATGTTCAGCGCGTTGTCACTGCCGACCAGACGCAGCTCTTCGATCTTGGCCTGCAGGTCCGCAATTGGCTGTTCAAACTCCAAGTATTTCTGGCTGTTGCTCATAGGCATCCATCATCCGCTTGCGCCCGAACCGGGCATCCAAAAGTTTCGCAAATAACCTTACGGGATTGCCGGGCGCCCGTCGAGCACCCGGCTTTGCGCTATCTATAGTGCAGAGAGACGCTGTCTTTGCCCAACTGGTCACGCAGGCTTTGCAGCAGATCGTCTGCCGGCTCCACGTGCCACTCGTCACCGAGGCGCAGCAGCGCTGCCGCATCGGCTCGCTGATACTCAATGGTGACCGGGCAACCGCCGCGATACTGCTGCAGCAGCCCTGCCATTCGGCTCAGCGCGGCGGCGTCGTGACGAGTGCCATTGAGGTTCACCCGCACGCTATCGAGCAGCCCGGTACGCGCCTCCTCCAGGCTCATAACGCGCTTGGCACGCACCCGCATGCCGCCGGAGAAGTCATCGACCGCGACCTCCCCTTCGACCACCAGCATGGCGTCCTTCTGCAGCAACGCCTGCGCCGCATTGTAGGCCTCGGAAAACAGCGACACCTCGATCCGCGCCGAGCGGTCATCCAGGGTGACAAAGCCCACCTTGTCGCCGCGCTTGTTTTTCATTACCCGCAGGTCAAACACCAGACCAGCGATGGTTTGACTATCACGGGAAGGCTTAAGGTCGAGGATGCGCTGGCGGGCAAAGCGACGAATCTCGCGCTCATACTCATCAATCGGGTGACCGGTGAGGTACAGACCGAGGGTTTCCTTTTCGCCGCGCAGGCGTTCCTTGAACGTCCACTCGCGCACCTTGCGATAGGGCTCGTAGACATCGCGCTCGGTCGAGGGTCCAAGCAGATCGCCAAACAAGTCATCATGACCGCTGTCGGCACTGCGTGCGGTCTGCTCGGCAGAGGCGATTGCCTCTTCCATGGCGCTCATCAGGGCAGCGCGATTACGATCAATCTGCTTCTGATAGGCCTGAACTTCCTCGGCAAAGAACGGACCCAGGCGATCCAGCGCACCGCTGCGAATCAGCGCTTCCATGACCCGCTTGTTGATCCGCTTGAGGTCTACCCGGGCACAGAAGTCGAACAGGTCATTGAACGGGCCACCAGCTATGCGGGTTTCAACGATGGTCTCCACCGGGCCTTCACCCACGCCCTTGATCGCGCCAAGACCATAAACCACATCACCGGCATCATCGACGGTGAACTTGAATTCCGAAACGTTGACGTCCGGTGCCTTGATCCGCAGCTTCATGCTGCGGCATTCCTCGATCAGCGTCACCACCTTGTCGGTGTTGTGCATATCTGCCGAGAGGACCGCTGCCATGAACGGCGCCGGGTAATGGGCCTTCAGCCAGGCGGTCTGGTAAGACACCAAGCCGTAGGCCGCCGAGTGCGACTTGTTGAAGCCGTAACCGGCGAACTTTTCTACCAGATCGAAAATGTTACCAGCCAGATCGGCATCAATGCCGTTGTTGGCGCAGCCCTCGATAAAGCCACCGCGCTGCTTGGCCATTTCTTCCGGCTTCTTCTTACCCATTGCGCGGCGCAGCATGTCCGCGCCACCCAGGGTATAGCCCGCCATGACCTGGGCAATCTGCATCACCTGCTCCTGATACAGGATGATGCCGTAGGTCGGCTTGAGCACCGGTTCCAGGCCGGCGTACTGGTAGTTCGGGTGCGGGTAGGAAACCTCCTCGCGCCCGTGCTTGCGGTTGATGAAGTCGTCCACCATGCCTGACTGCAGCGGGCCCGGGCGGAACAGCGCCACCAGCGCGATCATGTCTTCCAGGCAGTCGGGCTTGAGCTTCTTGATCAGCTCCTTCATGCCGCGCGATTCAAGCTGGAAAACCGCGGTGGTTTCCGCCTTCTGCAACATGCTGTAGGTCGGCGCGTCATCCAGCGGGATCAGGTCAATGTTGACCAGCTCCTCGTCAGTTGCACCCTCTTCGCGCTGTTTTCGATGGATGGTCTCCATCGCCCACTTGATAATGGTCAGGGTCCGCAGACCAAGGAAGTCGAACTTCACCAGCCCCGCCGCTTCGACGTCGTCCTTGTCAAACTGGGTAACCAGACCGCCACCGGATTCGTCGCAATACAGCGGCGCAAAGTCGGTCAGCTTGGTCGGCGCGATTACCACCCCCCCGGCGTGCTTGCCGACGTTACGGGTAATCCCTTCCAGCTTGAGCGCCATGTCCCAGATCTCCTGGGCTTCCTCGTCATTGGCGAGGAAATCACGCAGAATCTCTTCCTGTTCATATGCCTTGGTCAGCGTCATGCCAACCTCGAACGGAATCATCTTCGACAGCTTGTCGGCCAGGCCGTAGGATTTGCCCTGCACCCGCGCCACGTCGCGCACCACCGCCTTCGCCGCCATGGTACCGAAGGTGATGATCTGCGATACCGCGTTACGACCATAGGCATCGGCCACGTAATCAATCACCCGGTCACGCCCTTCCATGCAGAAGTCGACGTCGAAGTCGGGCATGGAAATACGTTCCGGGTTGAGGAAGCGTTCGAACAGCAGGTCGTAGGCCAGCGGATCGAGATCGGTAATCAGCAGCGAATAGGCAACCAGCGAGCCCGCCCCGGAACCCCGGCCCGGCCCTACCGGCACGCCGTTACCCTTGGCCCACTTGATAAAGTCCATCACGATCAGGAAGTAGCCGGGAAAGCCCATCTGATTGATGATGTCGAGTTCGAAGTTGAGACGGTCGATATAGACCTGGCGCTTGGTCTCATAGTCCGGTGTGTCAGGCGGCAGAATCACCTTCAGGCGCTCTTCCAGCCCCTCAAAGGACACCTTCTTGAAGTATTCCTCGATGGTCAGACCATCCGGAATGGGAAACTCCGGCAGGAAGTAGGTACCCAGCTGGACATCGATATTGCAGCGCTTGGCAATCTCAACACTGTTTTCCAGCGCCTCGGGGATATCGGCGAACAGCTCGGCCATCTCCTCCGACGTTTTCAGGTACTGCTCCTCGCTGTACTGGCGCACTCGGCGCGGATCGTCCAACGCCCTGCCCTCACCAATGCAGACACGGGTCTCGTGGGCCTCAAAATCAGCGCGCTTGAGAAAGCGGACGTCGTTGGTCGCCACCACTGGGCAGCCAGTACGGGCAGCCAGTGCAACGGCGGCGTGCACGTGCTCCTCGTCGTTGACGCGGCTGGTGCGCTGTAGTTCGAGATAGAAGCGATCGGGGAAAACCCCCATCCAATAGGCCAGCAGCTCATCGGCACGCTCGGGGCTGGAAGACAGCAACGCGATACCGATCTCCCCTTCCTTGGCTGCCGACAGGGCAATGACGCCCTCGCTGGCCTCGGCAATCCACTCGCGACGCACTGTCACGACACCATTACGCTGGCCCTCGGTGTAGCCGCGCGAGACCAGCTCGGTGAGGTTGCGATAGCCCTTGGGGTTCATCGCCAGCAGGCTGATACGGGTCAGCACGCTGTCGTCTTCGGCATCGGTCAACCACAGATCAACGCCGGAAATCGGCTTGATGCCGCCGCCCATCGCGGCCCTGTAGAACTTGACCAGACTGCACATGTTGCTCTGGTCAGTAATCGCTACCGCCGGCATGCCCGCCTCGGTAACAGCCTTGATCAGGGGTTTAACCTTGACCAGTCCGTCGACCAAAGAGTACTCACTGTGGACACGCAGGTGAACAAAGGAAAATGACATGGAGATCCTGTTTCAGATGGCGAAGCGTCAGGCAGAGAATTGTAGCGACGGGGAGCAGCTGCGGCCAGTCGCAGCATACAGAACGATGTGACCGCTGCAGCCTGTTACTGTTCCAGCGCCCTGCGTACCGGCGCAAAGGAACGACGATGAATGGGGGTCGCGCCAAGCTCACGTAGCGCGGCGAGATGGATTGGCGTCGGATACCCTTTGTGACCGGCTATGCCGTACCCGGGATATTGCTTGTCGAGCTCTTGCATCTCACGATCACGCGCGACCTTGGCCAGAATCGACGCCGCCGCAATCGCCGGCACCCGGCTATCCCCCTTGATCACCGGTTCACTGCGCATCGGCAACGCCGGACAGCGGTTGCCGTCCACCAGCACCAGGTCGGGGCGAATCTGCAGACCCGCCACTGCGCGCTGCATCGCCAACATGGTGGCGTGCAAAATATTCAGCCGATCGATTTCTTCCACCTCGGCGCGGGCGATGCACCAGGCCAGCGCCCGTTCCTGAATCAGCGGGAACAACGCTTCTCGTCGCGCTTCGGTCAACTTCTTGGAGTCATTGAGCCCTTCGATCGGGCGCGCCGGATCCAGGATGACTGCGGCGGTAACCACCGCGCCGCAGAGCGGACCGCGCCCTACCTCATCAACCCCGGCGACCAACTCCTCGCCTGCTGGCAACGACCAGTCCATGCTGAGCTGACTCACAGACGTCCGCGCTCGTCCATCAGATCGGCAACCGCATCAGCCGCGCACTGATCGGCGTCACGACGCAGCATCTGGTGCAACTCCATAAAGATCTGTTCGGTTTCGGCGCGCTCTGCGGTCGGCAGCAAGCGGGCCAGCAGCGCCTCGCCCATAGCCTCGGGCGTCGCCGCATCCTGCAGAAATTCGGGCGCCACCTCGCGCCCGGCCAGCAGATTCGGCAGCGACACATGCCCCACTTTGACCAGCCGCTTGAGAATACGGAAGGTCAACCCCGCCATACGATAGGCCACCACCATCGGACGCTTGAACAGCATGGCTTCCAGCGTGGCGGTGCCCGAGGCGATCAATACCGCATCACAGGCAGCCAGCACCTCGTGAGCCTGACCGTCGAACAGGGTCAGCGGCAGCTCAAGTCCGCTTTCAGTCAAAATCGCGTCCATCTGCTGACGGCGTTCCGGGCTGGCACAGGGCATGATGAACTGCAGGTCAGGCTGGCGTTCAAGGCACCAGGCTGCAGTCTCAAGGAACAACCGCCCCAGCTTGCGCAGCTCGCCATTGCGACTGCCCGGCAGCAGCGCAACCACACGTCCTTCTGTCGGCAGGCCAAGCGTCTCCCGAGCACCGGCACGGTCCGGCTCCAGCGGAATACGATCAGCCAGCGTGTGGCCGACGCAGCGCACCGCAACGCCGTGCCGGCGGTACACGTCCTCTTCAAAAGGAAACAGCGTCAGCATCAGGTCGGTTGATTGAGCGATACCCAGAACCCGCTTCTCACGCCACGCCCATACCGACGGACTGACGTAGTGCACAGTCGGAATCCCCACATCGCGCAGGCGCTGCTCAACGCCAAGAGCAAAATCCGGCGCATCGATACCGATGAACACATCCGGCTGTTGCTGCTTGAGATAATCCACCAGCTCGCGGCGAATACGCAGCAGTTCGCGCAGACGCCCAAGCACCTCGATCAGGCCCATGACCGACAGACGCTCCATCGGAACGCGCGTCTGCATGCCTTCAGCCAGCATGCGCGGACCGCCAATACCGATAAAGCGTGCGTTAGGGAAGCGTTGCTTGAGCGCGGCGATCAGACCCGCACCAAGCGTATCACCTGACGCCTCACCGGCGACCAGCGCGATACACAGGGGTTTGTCCGAACGAACCGAGGCGATACCAGCCATATCAGCGGGTGATGCCGCGGGTCGACTCAGTGACGGAGGTGCAGAACAATGACACTTCCGGGAACTGCTCAGCCGCTTCGGCAAGTTGCGCCATGGCCTCACTGGTGGTCAGGCCCTGACGATAGACCACCTTGTAGGCGCGGCGCAGCGCGCTGATCAGTTCGGCGGAATAGCCGCGACGACGCATGCCTTCGAAGTTCATGCCGTGAGCGCTGGCGGGATTGCCCCCCACCATGACAAACGCAGGAATATCCTTGAACACCGCGGTATTGGCGGCGCTCATGGCAAAGGAGCCAATACGACAGAACTGATGCACCGTCGTGTAGCCTCCCAAAATAGCGCCATCACCCACATGCACATGACCGGCGATAGTCGCGTTGTTGGCCATGATGATGTTATCGCCCACCACGCAGTCGTGCGCAACGTGAACATACGCCATCAGCAGGTTGTTGCTGCCGATACGGGTGATGCCCTGGTCCTGCACGGTGCCGCGATGCAGGGTGCAGCCTTCGCGGATGATGTTGTTGTCACCAATCACCAGACGGGTAGGCTCACCCTTGTACTTCTTGTCCTGACACTCCTCGCCCACCGACGCAAACTGGAAGATCCGGTTCCCGCGTCCGATGGTCGTCGGCCCCTTGATAACCACATGGGAAGCCACCTCAGTACCGGCGCCGATTTCGACGTCAGCACCGATATAACTCCAGGGACCTACCTCGACGTCATCGGCCAGCCGCGCGGCCGGATCAACAATCGCCAGAGGGTGAATACGACTCATATCTTGCGTTCCGCACAAATAATTTCAGCTGAACAGGCTTCTTTACCGTCAACGGTAGCACGGCAGGCAAACTTCCAGATGCCACGTCGGTCACTCACATAACTGGCCTCCAGTTGCAACTGGTCACCGGGCACTACTGGCTGGCGGAAGCGCAGCTTGTCGGAGCCCACAAAGTAATAGAGCGTGCCATCGGCTGGCTTGACGCCCATCATCTTGAAACCGAGCAGACCAGCCGCCTGAGCCATCGCTTCGATGATCAGCACACCCGGCATGATTGGGTGCTGCGGAAAGTGACCGTTAAAAAAAGGTTCGTTAACCGAGACATTCTTGTAAGCGCGAATACGCTTGTTCTCAAGATCCAGCTCCTGAACCCGGTCCACCAACAGGAAGGGGTAACGGTGGGGCAGGTATTCTTTGATTTCGTTAATATCCATGTATAGCTGGCCTTGCTGAAAAGGATAAAAGCACCCGTGGGGCGCTGCTCAGGCGTTTGATGAGTCTGAAGCCTGCTGAGTCACCTGCTCGAGCTGTTTCTCGAGCTGCTGGAGGCGCTTGGCCATACCGTCGAGTTGACGGATACGTGCTGCGCTCTTCTTCCATTCGCCAGCTGGCTGCATCGCGGTACCGGAGGAATAGGCACCGGGCTCGGTGATGGACCGCGTGACCATGGTCATGCCACTGACAAAGACATTATCACAGACCTCGATATGACCAACCATGCCGACGCCACCGGCGATCATGCAGTGTCGACCGATTTTGGTACTGCCGGAAATACCGACACAGGCCGCCATTGCCGTGTGATCACCAATCTGCACGTTATGCGCAATCTGGATCTGGTTATCGAGTTTGACGCCGTTGCCGATCAGGGTGTCGGCCAGCGCGCCGCGGTCGATAGTGGTATTGGCACCGATTTCGACATCATCACCAATACGAACCCCGCCAATCTGGGCAATCTTCTGCCACTGTCCACCGTGGTTGGCGAATCCGAACCCCTCGGAGCCAAGAACCGCACCCGACTGGATGACCACTCGCTCGCCAATGTGAACGTCGTGATACAGCGTCACCCGCGGCGCCAGCCAGCCGCCCGCACCGATACTGGAACGAGCGCCGACATAGCATTGAGGGCTCAGGGTTACACCGGCGCCGATGATGGCACCGTCCTCAATGACCACGCCCGCGCCGATACTGGCACTGGGGTCTACTTTAGCGCTCTCCGCCACCACAGCAGTCGGATGGATACCGGGCAAGGCCTTCGGCTTGCGATCAAACCGATGCGACAGACGCGCGTAGGTCAGATACGGGTCAGCCACCACCAATGCGTTGCCAGCGAACCCTTCGGCATCGCGCTCGGTCAACAGCACCGCGCTGGCGCGCGACTCAGCCAGATACTTGCGATATTGCGCATTGGCGAGAAACGCAAGCTCACCAGGACCAGCGTCCTGCAGCGTTGCCAGGCCGCTGATTTCAATTTTCGGGTCCCCAATAAGCTGCGCGCCGAGCTCTTCAGCCAGGCGCGCAAGGGACAAAGACAGATTGTTGGCCATCAGCGCGTGCTATTCAGACGCTCGATAACCTGACGGGTGATATCAAATTGAGGCTTCACCTCAATCACACCGCCACGGTCCAGGACCAGATCATAACCACCGGCAGACAGCACACCTTCAACAGCGGCATCCAGACGGGGGCGCAACGTTTCCAGCATCTGGCGATCAGACTGGGCTTTGGCTTCGTTCAACTCACGGGATTGAAGCTGATATTCACGCGCTTTCTGGCGGAATTCCAGCTCCAGCTTTTCGCGTTCGCTCTGTTCCATCTGCTCACCATCGCGCTGCAAACGCTCCTGCAGTCGCTTGGCTTCGGCTTCCAGGTTCTTCACACGCTGCAGCTGCGAGCCGAACTGTTTTTCGGCGTCAACCGAGTACGCCTTGGCCGCGTCAGATTCCAGCAGGGCCATTTGATAATCCAGAACGGCGATCTTCATCTCCGCGGAAGCCTGGAAACTGGCCAGGGCCAGCAGGGACATTACCGCTACACGCGTAAACTTACCCACTCTAAAACTCCTGATTTCTATACCACGTTGTTATTGGTCTGACGTCAGAACGTCTGGCCGAGAGTGAACTGGAAGACCTGAGCGTCATCAGCCGAATCCGCATTCAACGGCATCGCCAGACTGAAACCCAACGGGCCAAGTGCAGTGAGCCAGGACAGACCTACACCCACACTGTAACGCAGCTCACCGAGGTCGACATCGCCACAGCCGGGATTGTTGTCGCCTTCAACCGTCTTGGTCCGTGTGCACTGGGTATCGTATATGTTACCTACGTCGAAAAACAGGGCCGTACGCAACGAACGCTGATCCTTGACGAACGGAGCGGGGAAAATGACCTCCGCACCACCAGTCAGCTTGATGTTACCGCCGAAGGGCAGTGAATCCTGATCCGGGTCATTCGCATTCGGGGTACTCTTCGGACCCAGCGTGCTGTCTTCAAAGCCGCGAACAGAACCGATACCACCGGCGTAGTAATGCTCATAGAACGGCATGCGGTCGGTACCGCCAAATCCGCGACCGAACCCCAGATCCGTGTGCAGACGCAGGGTCAGATCTTCGGTCATCGGGAAGAAGCGCTGACCACGGTAGTCCATGGTGTAAAACTGCAGGTCACTGCCCGGCACGGTTACGTGCCAGCTCAGGCTCTGAGAATGCCCGCGATCAGGGAATACACCGCGGTTCAGGGTGCTCTGGGACCAGGATGCATCGAAGAACAGGTTGGTGAAGTTATCACCCTCGGAGTCGAGGAAGCCGAGAATCTCCTGCACCGTGTAGATACCGCTCTTGATCTTGTCGTGCTGGGCACTCATGCCGAATGAAAGGCGTGAAGTGTCGCTGATCGGGTAGCCGAAGTTGAAGCCGGCGCCGTAGGAGTCAACCGCATAGCTGGTTACGTCGACATCCAGCTCATCGTAGTCAGTCGTACGATAAAACGCGTTATAACCAAAGCTCATGCCATCCACGGTGAAATAGGGATCCATGAAGCCGAACGACAGCGAGGTCTGATAATCCGAACGGTTGGCACCGATACTGACGCGGTTACCGGTACCGAAGAAGTTGTTCTGACTGATCGAGCCGCCGAGGATAATACCGGAGCTCTGGGAGAAACCGAGACTGGCCGTCACCGAGCCTGACGGCTGCTCTTCGACGCTGTAGTTCACATCAATCAGGTCGTCGGTGCCCGGCACCGGAACCGTCTCAACGTTGACTTCCTTGAAGAAGCCCAGACGCTCGAGACGAGTTTTGGACTGGTCAATCAGATAGGTCGACGCCCAGCCACCTTCCATCTGCCGCATCTCACGACGCAGCACCTGGTCTTCAGTCTTGGTGTTGCCACGGAAGTTGATACGGTTGACATAGGCACGCTTGCCCGGATCAACGTAGAAGGTAACAGCAACCGTCTTGTCTTCTTCGTTGATTTCCGGAATGCCGTTAACGCTGGCAAAGGTGTAACCCTCATTACCCAAACGACGGCTGATCAGATCGGAAGTCGAGGTCATCACCTGACGGGAGAAGATCTGACCCGGCTCGATCAGCATCAGGCGTTTGATTTCGTCTTCGCTGACCACGAGGTCACCCGACAGACGCACGTCGCTGATGCTGTAGCGCTCACCCTCGGTGATGTTGACGGTGATGTAGACGTTTTTCTTGTCCGGGGTGATGGACACCTGGGTTGAGGCCACATTCATGTTGATGTAGCCACGGTCCAGATAGTAGGAACGCAGACGCTCCAGGTCACCCGACAGTTTTTCACGAGAATACTTGTCGTCGTTGCGCAGGAACGAGAACCAGCCAGAGGTCTTCAGCTCGAACAGATCAACCAGGTCTTCGGTCGGGAAGACCGTGTTACCAACCACGTTGATGTGGGAGATAGCGGCGATAGAGCCCTCGTCGATGACGATCTTCAGCGCCACCCGGTTACGCGGCTCAGGGATAACTTGCGCTTCGATATCAGCCGAGTAACGCCCCTGCGATACGTACTGGCGGAGCAGCTCGTTGCGCACCCCTTCCAGAGTGGCACGCTGAAAAATTTCACCCTCGGCCAGACCTGCGGCGCTCAGCCCCTTGAGCAGGTCTTCACTCTTGATCGCCTTGTTGCCCTCCAGCTCGATGGAGGAAATCGACGGACGCTCAACCAGATTGATCACCAGTACATCGCCATCGCGGCCGAGCTGGATATCCTGGAAGAAACCGGTGCGGAACAGGGAGCGTGTCGCCTCAACCAGTTCCGGGTCATCCACTTCGTCACCAATATTCAGCGGCAACGCACTGAATACGCTGCCGGCGGACACCCGCTGCAAACCGTTGACGCGAATATCGGAAATCTGGAAGGCAGCGGCGTAAGCCCCCTGCGCCATGAGCATCGAAAAAAGCGCGGGCAATAGGTAACGTTTCATGAAATCCGTTCTGATTCAGCTGATTGAATTCTTATCTGCCATCAATGGCAGGTCGTGTTCAGGCAGTGCTCTTGGTCAGCCGCCCAGGCGGCTTATATCGTTATAAATGGCAAACAGCATGACTCCGACGATCAGGCTCAGGCCGATCTGCAGCCCCCAAGTCTGAATTCGCTCGGAGAGAGGCTTCCCCCTGATCCACTCGGCCACGTAGTACACCAGGTGACCGCCATCCAGAACCGGTATAGGGAGAAGGTTCAAAACCCCCAGACTGATACTCAAGTACGCGATAAAACTGAGAAAACTCTCTAGCCCCGACTTGGCAGAGGCGCCCGCCACTTTAGCAATGGTTATCGGGCCACTCAAGTTTTTTGCCGAGACCAGGCCTGTGAGCATTTTCCAGAGCGAATCCAGCGTCAACGCTGTCATCTCCCAGGTTTTCTGCATGGCGACCGGTACCGCGACCACCGGGTTGTAGCTTATTTGCCGCTGCATGTTCGGTGGCAACTCGACCGGCTCCGCCCCCGCACCAACGTACCCCACGACCACGTCGCCGGAGGCCTTGGGACGGGGCGTCAGCGCGATATCAACGACGCTGCCGTTGCGTTCAACCTGCAATTGCAGGCGCTGTTGCGCGCTAGCCTGAATGGCCGGAACGACATCAATCAACCAGTCCGATACCGGCTTACCATCAATCGAGATAATCAAGTCTCCGGCCTGCAGTCCCGCTTCTGCGGCTGCGCCGTCCGCTGCCACTTGCCCGATACGCGGCGGAATCTGCGGCTGCCAGCCAGTCAGGCCAAGCGCCTCCATGGGGTCCGGCGCTTCTTCGCCCTTGAGCCAGTTATCCAGACGCAACCGATAAGACTGCTCTGCCCCACCGGCAAACGGCTTGGCAACCAGTTCAATACTGCCGCTTTCGCCGAGGCGACGAATCAACTGCAGGTTAATGTCATGCCAACTGCGGATCGCGCTGCCATCAACCGACGTAATCTCCAGCCCTTCATGCAGACCGGCCTGCGCCGCAGGCGTACCTGCCGGAACTGGCCCAAGCACCGGCGCAACGGTACTGATACCGACCACCGCCACCAGCCAGAAGGCGAGAATAGCGAGCAGAAAATTGGCGATCGGACCTGCGGCAACTACGGCAATGCGCTGCTTAACACTTTTGCGGTTGAACGCCTGGTCCAGCTCGTGTTCGGCAACCGGAGCTTCGCGCTCATCAAGCATCTTGACGTAGCCGCCCAGCGGGATAGCGGCAATGGCGTACTCGGTACCGCGACGATCATGCCAGCGCAGCAGCGCCGGACCGAAACCGATGGAGAAACGCAGCACCTTGATGCCGCAGCGACGCGCCACCCAGAAGTGGCCATATTCGTGAATGGTGACCAGCAGACCGAGCGCAACCACGGTAGCCAACAACGTAGACAGCAGTTCCATTCAGAACCTCACAGGGCCGCAGAGCCGCCCGTTAACTTACTTTCCGTTTGCCTCTACCCACGTTGAGGCGTGCTCGCGTGCGCTCTGATCAGCCTGAAGAATATGCTCCAGATCACGCACCGACTCACTGGGCAAGCGGTTCAATGTGTTTTCGATGATAACAGGGATATCTACAAAGCCAACGCGCCCGGCAAGAAATGCCTGGACCGCAACCTCATTGGCCGCGTTGAGCAAGGCACAACTGGTCCCCCCGGCCTCCGCAGCCTCCCGAGCCAGACGCAAACAGGGAAAACGCTCAGGGTCCGGCGCCTGGAAGTCGAGTCGGGCGGTAAGCAGCAGGTCAAGTGCGCTGACACCGGAGTCGATGCGCTCCGGCCATGCCAACGCATGCGCAATTGGCGTGCGCATATCAGGGTTGCCGAGCTGGGCGAGGACCGATCCGTCGACATAATCCACCAACGAGTGGACTACGCTCTGCGGATGCACCACCACTTCCACCTGCTCCGGTCGCGCATCGAACAGCCAACAGGCCTCGATCAACTCAAGCCCCTTGTTCATCATGCTGGCCGAATCAACAGAGATTTTCTGCCCCATTGACCAGTTCGGATGCGCGCAGGCTTGCGCCGGGGTCACCTGAAGCAGCTGCTCGTGAGTAAAGTTGCGGAAAGGGCCGCCCGAGGCGGTAAGAAGAATGCGGCGAACTCCGGTCTGGCTCAGCCCATCCGCGAAGTGGCTGGGCATACACTGAAAGATGGCATTGTGCTCACTGTCGATCGGCAGCAGCTGCGCGCCGGAGTCCTGCACCGCGCGCATGAACAAGGCACCAGACATCACCAGGGCTTCCTTGTTGGCCAGCAGCACGCGCTTGCCCGCTTCAACCGCCGCCAACGTTGGGCGCAGGCCGGCAGCGCCGACGATAGCAGCCATGACCACATCAACCTCGACATCGGCGGCAACCTGCGCCAATGCGGCCTCGCCAAACAGCACTTCGGTAGCCAGTCCCTCGGCAGCCAACTCAGCCTGCAGCACATCGGCCTGGACCTCATCGGCTACGACCGCATACCGGGGGCAATGCTGACGACACTGCGCCGCCAGCACACTCATTCGACTGTATCCGGTCAGCGCGAAGACCTGATAACGCTCCGAATGACGGGATACGACATCAAGCGTACTGACGCCAATGGACCCCGTCGCACCCAGAACAGTAATTTGCTGTCGGGTCACGCCAGACGGCTCCCGAGCACCAGCCAGACCCCAACATACAGCGGAATCGCAGCAGTCAGGCTGTCGATACGATCCAGCACCCCACCATGACCCGGCAGCAGGTTACTGCTGTCCTTCAGCCCGGCTTCACGCTTGAACAGACTCTCGGTCAGATCACCAACCACAGAGATCAGCACCACCAGGGCGGCACCCGCAAGACCAAGAACAATGGATTGCAAACCCCAGCCCAGATACAGCATCGCAGCCAGCGCCAACGACAGGCTCAACAGCATACCGCCGAGCAACCCCTCGCGGGTCTTGCCCGGACTGACAGCGGGCAGCAGTTTGTTGCGACCAAAGGCCTTGCCAGCAAAATAGGCGCCGATATCAGCACCAAATACCAGCACAGCGAGCCCCAGCAGCATCCACAAGCCATGCTCCTGAGCCCGCAACCAGACCACCCCTGCCCAGGCTGGCAGCAGGATCAGTAGACCAAACAACTGTCGCAGGAAACTGCCACGCCACAATCCGCTGCCGTTCGGGTAGCGCAAAATCATAACCGTCGCCATGCACCACCAAACCAGCGCCGGTGCAACAAAGAAGATGATGGCAGGCGCATCGCGATACAGCCCAACCATGAACAGGCCGAGGGTAGCCGCATAGACGACCCGGCCGCCTTGACGACTTTCGCCGCACAGTCGCATCCACTCCCAGGCAGCCAACATCACCACCGCGCCGATAAACGCCGCAAACCAAGCACCCTGCAAGCCGACAAAGCCTGAAACGGCAATCACCGCCAGAATGACACCTGTAATTACCCGTTGCTTCAGCATCAGGACTCCGCCGCAATTTGCTCGCTGGTTTTGCCGAATCGGCGTTGACGACCCGCGAAGTCATGCATCGCATCGCGCAGGGCTGCCTGCTTGAAGTCGGGCCAGTAAAGGTCGGAGAAATACAGCTCGGCGTATGCCAGCTGCCACAACAGGAAGTTGCTGATGCGCTTTTCGCCCCCGGTACGAATACACAGATCCGGCAGCGGCAGGCCCGAAGTGCTCAGGCGCTGCTCAATAGCCTGCTCGTCAATGGAGCCCGGCATGCGCTCGCCACGCGCCACATCCTCAGCCAGACTTCGGGCCGCCTGCGCCATATCCCACTGCCCACCATAATTGGCGGCCACAACAAGGGTCAGACGGGAGCAATGCGCCGTCTGCTGCTCAGCGTCGGCCATTGCCTGCTGAATGTCGCGAGAGAAGCGACTGCGATCACCAATGATACGCAAGCGCACGCCGTTCTCGCCCAGCTTGCGAACTTCACGGCGCAGCGCGCCGAGAAACAGCTCCATCAGCGCACCGACCTCTTCCTCGGGGCGCTGCCAGTTTTCACTGGAGAAAGCGAACAGCGTCAGTACTTCGACCCCGTCTTCGACGCAGACCTCGATCATCGCCTTGACGGCATCGACACCCGCCTTATGCCCGGCGACACCGGGCATAAGGCGCTTGCGAGCCCAGCGATTGTTGCCATCCATGATGATAGCAATATGACGGGGAACCACGGCCGGGCTTCCAGCAGGATTTTTTTTGTTCATGGGGAAGCAGGTCACCAATGGCCTCAGATGGCCATCAGGTCCTTTTCTTTCACTTCCAGCGCCTTGTCGATTTCGGCGATGAACTTGTCAGTCAGCTTCTGCACGTCGTCCGCCGCGCGGCGCTCTTCGTCTTCGCTGATTTCCTTCTCTTTCTGCAGATCCTTCAGCTGGCTCAGGGCGTCACGACGGATGTTACGCACCGCTACGCGGCCACCCTCGGCTTCTGCCCGAGCCTGCTTGGTATACCCCTTGCGGGTTTCCTCGGTCAGCGCCGGCATGGGCACCCGAATAGTGGTGCCGGAGGTAGCCGGGTTAAGACCCAGATCCGACGTCATGATGGCCTTCTCGACGGCCTGAATCATGCCCTTGTCGAATACGCTCAGCGCCAGCGTACGCGAGTCTTCAACGATAACGTTGGCGACCTGACGCAGCGGCGTATCAGAACCGTAATAAGACACCATGACGCTGTCCAGCAGAGCCGGGTGAGCGCGACCGGTACGAATCTTGGCGAACGCATGTTCCAGCGCTTCGACGGACTTCTTCATGCGCTCCTGCGCGTCTTGCTTGATTTCGTTGATCATTACTCAACCCTCAATCAGTGTTCCTTCGGCGCTGCCAACAACTGCATTGAGCAACGCGCCTGGTTTGTTCATGTTAAACACCCGCAGGGGCATATTGTGGTCACGGATCAGGCAGATTGCCGTCAAGTCCATAACTTCAAGCTTGAGATCCAGCACCTGGTCATAGCTGAGCTTGTCGAAACGCTCGGCGTTCGGATCTTTCATCGGATCGGCGTTATACACGCCATCTACCTTGGTCGCCTTGAGCACCAGATCGGCATCGACCTCGATACCGCGCAGACAGGCTGCCGTATCGGTAGTGAAGAAGGGGTTACCCGTGCCGGCGGAGAATATTACCACGTCACCACCAGCGAGGTAGCGCATTGCCTTGCGACGATCATAATGCTCGGTCACGCCTTCCATGGTGATGGCTGACATCACACGCGTCTGGATATTGGAGCGCTCAAGCGAGTCGCGCATCGCCAGCGCATTCATTACCGTCGCCAGCATGCCCATATGGTCACCGGTAACACGATCCATACCAGCAGCGCTGAGCGCCGAGCCACGGAACAGGTTGCCACCACCAATAACCAGGCCAACCTGAACACCAATCCCGATCAGCTGACCGATTTCCAGCGCCATCCGATCCAGCACCTTGGGATCGATACCGAAATCCTCGGTTCCCATCAGCGCTTCACCGCTGAGCTTGAGAAGAATGCGCTTGTACTTGGGTTGGCGGCTACTGGGCACCTGGGCCATGTCTGAATCTCCTGGACTGGAAGGGAGAAATACTCAACGAGTTTCACCCAGACCACGCGGGCGCAAACTTGTTCAGTATTTCTTGAAAAAGAGGCTTCACGCCTGCGCGGGAAGCCTCTCGGATCAACCTTGTCGCCCCCACCGAACAGCAGGGACGGTGCACCGGTCAGCGTGCACTATAGCGTATTACTGCTTGGCAGCAGCCAACTGGGCAGCAACTTCGGCAGCAAAGTCGGTTTCGGCACGCTCGATGCCCTCACCCACTTCGAAGCGCACGAAGGAAACCACTTCAGCACCGGCTTTCTTGGCCAGCTCGCCAACCTTGACGTCCGGATCCTTGACGAAAGGCTGCTCAACCAGGCTACCTTCGGAAACGAACTTGTTGATACGACCTTTGATCATGTTCTCAACAATGTTTTCCGGCTTGCCGGCGATCTTGTCAGCATTCAGAGCCAGGAAGATTTCCTTCTCTTTGGCAATCGCTTCTTCAGACACCTGAGAGGCATCCAGGAACTGCGGATTGCTGGCAGCAACGTGCATGGCGATATCACGGGCCAGCTCTTCGCTACCACCGTTCAGGGTAACGACAACACCAATGCGGTGACCGTGCAGGTAAGCACCAACTACATCACCTTCAACGCGGGTCAGGCGACGGATGTTGACGTTCTCGCCCGTCTTGGCAACCAGCGCCTCACGCGCAGCTTCCTGATCAGCGATCAGCGGTGCCGCGTCGGTGTAACCAGCTTCAACAGCCTTTTCCAGACTGGCAGCAACGAATGCCTTGAAGTCGTCCTGAAGAGCCAGGAAGTCGGTCTGAGAGTTGACTTCGATGATGACCGCGGACTTGTTGTCAGCCGCGACCTTGACAGCGATGGAGCCTTCAGCGGCGATGTTGCCGGCTTTCTTGGCTGCCTTAATGGCGCCGGAAGCACGCATGTCGTCGATGGCCTTTTCGATATCACCTTCAGCGGCAACCAGTGCCTTCTTGCACTCCATCATGCCCTGACCGGTGCGCTCGCGCAGTTCTTTGACCAGTGCTGCAGTAACTTCTGCCATGGATTCTTCCTCACATAACTGGATTAGTTCCTGCTTCCGATAATCAGCAGGAAGCAACAAATCATCTTGCGGTAAACACATTGCAAAAAGGGGGCATCGCCCCCTTTTTGCTACGGCAACAAATCAGCCGTATGCACCTTAGCCTTCAGAGGCTTCCGGAGCAGCTTCTTCTACGAACTCGTCAGCAGCACCAGCGTTGCCTTTGCCGCGCATTACTGCGTCAGCCATGGCGGCAGCGTACAGCTTGATGGCGCGGATGGCGTCGTCGTTACCGGGGATAACGAAATCAACACCGTCCGGGCTGCTGTTGGTATCAACGATGCCAATAACCGGGATACCCAGCTTGTTGGCTTCGGTGATCGCGATGCGCTCGTGCTCGACGTCGATAACGAACAGAGCATCAGGCAGACCGCCCATATCCTTGATACCACCCAGGCTACGATCCAGTTTTTCCAGATCGCGCGAACGCATCAGCGCTTCTTTCTTGGTCAGCTTGGCGAAGGTGCCGTCCTGAGACTGAGTCTCCAGGTCACGCAGACGCTTGATGGACTGACGGATGGTTTTGTAGTTGGTCAGCATGCCGCCGAGCCAGCGGTGATCAACATAGGGCTGACCAGCACGGCTCGCTTCATCAGCAACAATCTTGCTGGCAGCGCGCTTGGTGCCAACGAACAGGATCTTGTTCTTGCCGGCAGCCAGTTTTTCCACAAAGCTCAGGGCTTCGTGGAACATCGGCATGGTCTTTTCCAGGTTGATAATGTGAATCTTGTTACGAGCGCCGAAAATGTATTTGCCCATTTTCGGGTTCCAGTAACGGGTCTGGTGGCCGAAGTGCGCACCGGCCTTCAGCATGTCACGCATAGAAACTTGGGTCATGATAACTCCAGTAAGTCGGGTTGGGCCTCCACGCATCCCAGCATCCAACCCCGAAGGGCACCCAGGACACCGTGTCGATACGTGTGCGGTTTTTAAGGTAAATGCCGAGCGAATCTGACGACTCTTTTCTCAGCGGGGCGCTTTATACCATATCGCCAGATGCGAATAAAGCACTGCCGGGTGGCAGGCGACACACGGCCCGCTCAACAGCGCCGCGCAGGTCTGATAGAATCCCGTGTTTGTCCACTGGCGCCAGCCGGCGCCCAATCAAGAGAATCCAGCCATGACCGTTACCATCAAGACCGCCGAAGACATTGCCGGCATGCGGGTTGCCGGCCGCCTCGCGGCCGAGGTTCTGGAAATGATCGGTGAGTACGTCAAGCCAGGTGTCACCACCGACGAACTCAATACCCTCTGCCACGACTACATCGTCAACATCCAGAACGCCATTCCGGCCCCGCTCAACTACGGCGGCGCACCCGGTCGCATGCCCTTCCCCAAGTCCATCTGCACCTCCATCAATCACGTGGTCTGCCACGGCATCCCGAACGACAAGCCGCTAAAGAATGGCGACGCGCTGAATATTGACGTCACTGTGATCAAGGACGGCTACCACGGCGATACCAGCAAGATGTTCATGGTTGGCGAGGTAGCCGAGTGGGTCGAACGCCTGAGCCGCGTCACCCAGGAGTGCATGTATAAAGGCATCGAAGTAGTACGCCCTGGCGCCCGCCTCGGCGACATTGGCGCAGTCATTCAGGAGCATGCCCACGCCAACCGCTACAGCGTGGTACGCGAGTACTGCGGTCACGGTATCGGCAAGGTGTTCCACGAGGAGCCGCAGATTCTGCACTACGGCCGCGCTGGCACCGGCATGGAATTGCAAGAAGGCATGACCTTTACCATTGAACCGATGATCAACCAGGGCCGCCCGGAAACCCGCCTGCTGGGCGACAACTGGACAGCGATCACCAAGGATCGCAAGCTCTCTGCACAGTGGGAACATACCATTCTCGTCACGGCCGACGGTTACGAAGTGCTGACCCTGCGTAGCGACGAAACCTTCCGCTAACCGGCGACTGATTCGCTGTCCGGCCAAACCGACCTGCCGAGGAACTGAAATGATGGATGACGCGCTTTTCGATCCGGGCCAGTTCCAGGCAGAGCTGGCACTCAAGAGTAGCCCCATAGCCGCCTTCAAGAAGGCCATTCGCCAGGCCGACACACTGATCGCTCAACGCTTTCAGGAAGGGCGCGATATTCATCAGCTGATCCACGAGCGCGCCTGGTTTACCGATCAGATATTGCAGCAGGCGTGGGCACGGCTGCCCTGCGCTGGTGACCCGGGCATCGCCCTGCTGGCGGTCGGTGGTTATGGGCGCGGCGAGCTGCATCCGCACTCGGATATCGACCTGCTGATCCTGTTGCGCGGCGACGCCGAACCGTTCCGCGAGTCGATTGAGGCCTTCCTCATGCTGCTCTGGGACGTCGGTCTGGAGGTGGGCCAGAGCGTACGCAGCATCGAGGAGTGTCAACACGAGGCCCGCGCCGACCTGACGGTGATTACCAACCTGATGGAGTCGCGCACCCTTGCAGGCGATGAGGCCTTGCGTCAGGACATGATGCAGGCAATCGATACCAGCCACATGTGGACTGACGCGGAGTTTTTCCGCGCCAAGCGTGCCGAGCAACACGCCCGGCATGCCAAGTTCAACGACACCGAATACAACCTCGAACCCAACGTCAAAAGCTCACCCGGCGGTCTGCGCGACATCCAGACCATTGCCTGGGTTGCACTGCGCCACTTCGGCACCAACGATCTGAGCGAACTGGTACAGCAGGGCTTTCTGAACGAGCCCGAGTACCGCATTCTCGATTCCGGGCGCGCCTTTCTGTGGAAAGTCCGCTTTGCCCTGCACACACTGGCCGGGCGCGCCGAGGACCGTCTGCTGTTCGATCACCAGCGCGCCCTTGCCAAGGTGCTGGGCTACGAGGGAACCGACAGTAAGCTGGCGGTCGAGCGCTTCATGCAGAAGTACTACCGGGTGGTGATGTCACTGTCCGAGCTGAACGATCTGCTGATGCAGCACTTCGAGGAAATTCTGCTGCGCAACGCCGAGGCGGCGGATATTCGCCCCCTCAACAGCCGCTTCCAGGTACGCAACCATTACATTGAGGTAACCAACCCGAACGTTTTCAAGCGTACCCCATTCGCCATCCTCGAAATTTTCCTGCTGATGGCTCAGCATCCGGAAATTCGCGGCGTGCGCGCCGACACCATCCGCTTGCTGCGCGACCATCGCCACCTGATCGATGACGACTTCCGCAGTGACATCCGCAATACCAGTCTGTTTATCGAGCTGTTCCGTTGCAAGGAAGGCATCCACCGCAACCTGCGGCGGATGAACCGCTACGGCATTCTCGGCCGCTACCTGCCCGAGTTCGGCAAGATCGTCGGCCAGATGCAGCACGACCTGTTCCACATTTACACGGTCGATGCGCACACCCTGAATCTGATCAAGCACCTGCGCAAACTGAACCGCCCCGAATACCAGGACAAGTACCCCCTGGCTTGGCGTATCTTCTGCCGCCTGCCCAAACCGGATCTGCTTTACATGGCGGGGCTGTACCACGACATCGCCAAGGGCCGCGGCGGCGACCACTCCGAGCTGGGCGCGGTCGACGCCGAACTGTTCTGCACCCGCCACCACCTGCCAGCTTGGGATACCCACCTGGTCAGTTGGCTGGTGGAAAACCATCTGCTGATGTCCACCACCGCCCAGCGCAAGGACATTTCCGACCCACTGGAGATTCACGACTTTGCCACCCGGGTCGGCAACCAAGTGCGACTCGACTACCTCTACGTGCTGACCATCGCCGACATCAACGCGACCAACCCGACGCTGTGGAACTCCTGGCGCGCGTCCTTGCTGCGCCAGCTGTATACCGAGACCAAGCGCGCCCTGCGCCGAGGCCTGGACAACCCGCCGGACCGCGAAGAGCACATCCACCAGACCCAGCAGGCAGCACTCGATATTCTGGTGCGCAACGGCATCGAGGAAGAGGATGCCGAGGACCTCTGGTCAGAGCTGGGTGAGGACTATTTCCTGCGCCACACTGCCAGCGATGTGGCCTGGCATACCGAGGCGATCGTCCAGCACAACGACCGCCACGGTCCGCTGGTGCTGATCAAGGAAACCGCCCAACGCGAATTCGAGGGCGCCACTCAGATCTTCATCTATACCCCGGAGCAGAACGACCTGTTCGCGGCGACGGTGTCGGCGATGGATCAGCTCAACCTGAGCATTCAGGATGCGCGCATCATTACCTCGACCAGCCAGTTCAGCCTGGACACCTACATCGTGCTCGATTCTGACGGTGGCTCCATCGGTGAAAACCCCGAACGGATCCGCCAGATCAAGCAGGGGCTGGTCGACGCCCTGTCCGACCCGGACGCCTACCCGAGCATCATTCAGCGCCGCGTGCCGCGTCAGCTCAAGCACTTTGCCTTTGCGCCCGAGGTCACCATTTTCAACGACCCGAGCGGCCTGCACACCATTTTGGAGTTGAGTGCACCGGACCGGCCCGGCCTGCTGGCGCGCATGGGCCGCATCCTCCTCGACTTCGACATCAGCGTGCAGAACGCCAAGATCGTTACCTTGGGCGAGCGCGTGGACGACGTGTTCGTCATTACCGACGCCAACAACCAGGCACTGTCGGACCCGCAACTGTGCGAGCGCCTGCAGCAAACCATTATCGACACACTCAGCAGTACCCAGCCGACCGGCCAGGAGTACAGCAGCCCTATTGCCATCGGCCCCTGAGGACACCGCATGAATCACGACCTGCAGCGCCTGCAGCCCTACCCGTTCGAAAAGCTGCGCGCCCTGATCGCCGACGTCACCCCGAACCCGGCCCTGCGCCCGATCTCGCTGTCGATCGGCGAGCCCAAGCATCCGTCGCCGCCGTTCGTGCTGCAGGCGCTGGCCGACAACCTCAATCAGGCCGCGGTCTACCCCACTACCCAGGGCAAGCCCGAGCTGCGTCAGAGCATTACCGACTGGCTGACCAAACGCTTTGCGCTGAAACACGGCAGCCTGGATATCAACGGCAACATCATCCCGGTCAACGGCACCCGTGAAGCACTGTTCTCCTTTACCCAGGCACTAATCGCCCGTGACCCGCAGGGCTTGGTGGTCAGCCCCAACCCCTTCTACCAAATCTACGAAGGGGCGGCATTTCTGGCCGGCGTTGAGCCGCACTACCTGGCCTGCGACGGCAGCAACGGTTTTATCCCGGATTTCAACGCCGTCCCGGCTAACGTCTGGCAGCGCTGCCAGTTGCTATTTATCTGCACGCCCGGCAACCCGACCGGTGCGGTCATTCCACTGGACACCCTGCAGCAGTTGATCAAGCTGGCCGACCAGTACGACTTCGTCATCGCCTCGGACGAGTGCTACAGCGAAATCTACGCCCCGGACGGCCCAGCGCCGGTCGGTCTGCTGCAGGCCTGCGCCGCCATGGGCCGTGACGACTACGCCCGCTGCGTGGTGTTCCACAGCCTGTCCAAGCGCTCCAACCTGCCGGGGCTGCGCTCGGGCTTCGTCGCCGGCGACGCCAGTCTGCTCAAGCCGTATCTCACCTACCGCACCTACCACGGCTGCGCTATGCCGATCCACAGCCAGATCGCCAGCATCGCCGCCTGGAATGACGAGGCCCACGTAGCCGACAACCGCGCCCAGTATCAGGCCAAGTTCGACGCTGTTCTTGCCATTCTCCGCGACGTGATGGAAGTGGAACGGCCCGACGCCGGTTTCTACCTGTGGCCCAAGACACCCATCGACGACGAGACCTTCACTACCCGCCTGCTGGCCGAGCAGAATGTCGCCGTGGTGCCCGGACGTTACCTGTCACGGGAAATTGATGGTTATAATCCCGGCGCCGGACGGGTCCGCATGGCGCTGGTCGCCCCGCTGGACGAGTGTATTGAAGCGGCCGAACGCATCCGCGACTTCATCAGGAGCCTGTAAGCCATGATTACCCTGTACGGCATAAAGGCCTGCGACACCATGAAAAAGGCCCGCACCTGGCTCGACGAGCACGGTGTCGACTACCAGTTTCACGATTACAAGACGCAAGGCATCGACGCCGAACGGCTGCATGCCTGGTGTGCCGAACATGGCTGGGAAGTCATCCTCAACCGCAAGGGCACCACCTTCCGCAAGCTTGACGACGCGGACAAGGAAAACATCGATACAGACAAGGCGGTTGCGCTGATGCAAGCCAACCCCTCAATGATAAAAAGACCGGTACTGGATATCGGCTCGCAGCGCCTGGTCGGCTTCAAGCCGGAGTGGTACGCCAGCGCGTTTGAATCCAATGCATAGCACTAGCATCAAAGGAACCGCCCCATGAGTGAATGTTTCAGTCTGGCCTTTGGCATCGGCACCCAGAACAGCGCAGGTGATTGGCTGGAGGTGTTTTATCCGCAGCCCCTGCTCAACCCCGGCAACGCCCTGATCGACGTGGTCAAGGCCGAGCTTGGTTACGCCGAAGGCAACCAGGCAATCGGTTTCGCCGCCAGCCAATGCGGCGCACTGAGCCAGGCACTGAATGCGGCCGGTTTCAGCGAGCAAGCGGCACTGGTGGCGCAGATGGCCGACAGCAGCCGTCCGCTGGTCGCGACCGTACTGGCCAGCGACGAAGCGCCCAGCTCCACCCCGGAAGCCTACCTCAAGCTGCACCTGCTCTCGCACCGTCTGGTCAAGCCGCACGGCGTGGTCCTGGCCGGCATCTTCCCGCTGCTACCGAACGTCGCCTGGACCACCCAGGGCGCGATCGACATCAACGAACTGCCGCAGCGCCAGATGGCTGCCCGCATGAAGGGTGAGTCGCTGGTCGTGCACAGCATCGACAAGTTCCCGTCGATGACCGACTACGTGGTCCCGGCCGGCATCCGCATCGCCGATACTGCCCGTGTACGTCTGGGCGCCTATGTGGGCGAAGGCACCACCGTCATGCACGAAGGCTTTATCAACTTCAACGCCGGCACCGCAGGTACCAGCATGGTTGAAGGCCGCATCTCCGCGGGCGTATTCGTTGGCAAGGGGTCCGACCTTGGCGGCGGCTGCTCCACCATGGGCACCCTGTCTGGCGGCGGCAACATCGTCATCTCCGTCGGCGAAGGCTGCCTGATTGGCGCCAACGCTGGTATCGGTATCCCGCTGGGCGATCGCTGCACCGTTGAAGCCGGCCTGTATATCACCGCCGGCATCAAGGTGGCGCTGCTGGACGACGCCGACAACCTGGTCGAAATCGTCAAGGCCCGCGACCTGGCCAACCAGTCCGACCTGCTGTTCCGTCGTAATTCGCAGACTGGCGCCATCGAGTGCAAGACCAACAAGAGCGCGATCCAGCTGAACGACATGCTGCACGCCCACAACTGATCGCGTTGTGGGAGCTGCAAGCGGCAAGCTATAAGCTGCAAGCAGCCAGCGAAGAGGCCCGTACCGGTGATCGGTTCGGGCCTTTTTTATAGCTACAAGCCTCAAGCGGCAAGCTACAAGCAGTTCGAGTGACTGGGGATATCGACGCTACAACCTGCAAGCGTGCTGGGGTAAGCCTGAAACCACAAAGCGCTTTTTGCTTTGGCTTTCGGCTTGTAGCTTGAGGCTTGCAGCTCGCTTTGCGGGCTAGCGCAGCAACCGCTGCACCGCCTGCGCCGCAGCCACCATGCCGAAGGTAGCGGTAACCATGGTCACAGCACCGAACCCACCGGAGCAGTCCAGGCGTACGCCCTCACCGACGAAGGATTTCTGCGTACAGACGCTGCCGTCGGGTTTGGGGTAGCGCAGTTGCTCCTTCGAGTAGACGCAGGGCACGCCGAAGCTGCGTTTGCTGTCGGCACGGGGGAAGTTGTGATCGCGACGCAGCAGTGAGCGGGCCTTGGCAGCCAGCGGGTCGTTGACCGTTTTCGAGAGGTCTGCCACGGTGATTTGCGTCGGATCGATCTGCCCGCCAGCCCCACCGGTGGTAATCACCGGGATCTTCCGGCGGCGGCACCAGGCAATCAGCGCGACCTTGGCGTTGACGCTGTCGATGCAGTCCACGACGCAATTGATATCGTCGGTAATCAGCTCAGCCAGATTATTCGCCGTCACAAAGTCCATCACCGCATGCACCTCGCAATCCGGGCTGATCGCCCGCAGACGTTCGGCCATCACCTCGACCTTGGGCTTGCCGACCTGACCGTCCAGCGCGTGCAACTGCCGATTGACGTTGCTGACACAAACCTCGTCCATATCGATCAGGCTGATGCGACCAATACCGCTGCGGGCCAGCGCCTCGGCCACCCAGCTACCCACCCCACCGATACCCACCACCACAACATGGCTGACGGCCAGACGCGCAAGCGCCTCCGTACCATACAAACGGCCAATTCCAGCAAAACGGGGGTCTTCGGTGATCATGGGGCATCCTCCTGCGGCGGCACAGTATACCAGCGCCGTCCGCCGCTGCATTGTGCAGAAAACAACCAGCGTTACGCAGGCGCCGGTCTGTATACGATTGCCCCGGATATCCTGACGTTATCCACAGCCTCATCCCCAGCTTCTGTGCACAACGGGTGACAAGCCCCCAGCAGCGTGGGATGCTCCACCACCAGATCAGGAGTCAGCATGTCACCCAGCCCATCCAAGCCACCAGCACTGCATCCGCGCAACCGCTACCAAGGCCGCTACGACTTTCCCCTCTTGGTCCGCAAGTGCCCGCCACTAAAGGTTTTTATCCGCCAGGGCAAAGGTGGACAGACGACCATCGACTTTACTGATCCGGCCGCTCTGCGCTGCCTCAATGGTGCGCTGCTGACCCACTGGTACGGTATCAACGGCTGGCAGCTTCCGGAAGACGCCCTGTGCCCGCCCATCCCCGGCCGCGCCGATCTTATCCACCACCTGGCGGATTTGCTTGCAAGCAGCCACGATGGCGTTATCCCCAAGGGCGCGAGCCTACGCGGGCTGGATGTGGGCACCGGCGCGAATCTGATTTATCCCCTGATCGGCAATGCTGAATACGGCTGGCAATTTGTTGGCAGCGACATTGATGCCGACGCGCTGCGCAACGGCGAGCAGATCATTGCAGCCAACCCGGCTCTGCAGCCACAGATCGAGCTGCGCCGGCAGGCGGACCCCGCGTGCATTTTCACTGGCATCATCGGCGCCGACGAGCAGTTCGACTTCACCCTGTGCAACCCGCCGTTCTACGCCAGCGCCGCCGAGGCCCGGCAGGCCAACGAGCGCAAGTGGCAGGGCCTGGGCAAGCAACCCGCCGGGCGTAATTTCGGCGGCCGCACCAACGAACTGTACTGCAGCGACGGCGAGGCAGGCTTCCTTCGCCGCATGGCCGAGCAGAGCAAGACCTACGCGTCGCAGGTGTTCTGGTTCACGACGCTGGTCGCCAGCGTCGGCAGCCTGAAAGCGCTGCCCGAGCAGTTGCGCGCGCTCGGCGCCACCGACGTACGCATCATCGACATGGGCCAGGGCAGCAAGCGCAGTCGGCTGCTGGCCTGGACCTTTCTCGACAAGAAACAGCGTCGTGCATGGCGTCGGGCGCGCTGGCCCGACACGCGAATCTGAACAGCCAGTGCCGACTTCGATCACCGGCCGGAACCGAACGGTCGTCACTTAGGCAAGCAGCGCCCTGATCAGGCGGGAAGAGCGCCGCATGACTCTGGTATGATGGCGCCTTCCTCTGCCCAGACGAACCGGAACCATGACCGAGCTATCCCCTACCCTGCAGCTGGCCTGCGACCTAATCTCCCGCAACTCCACCACCCCAGAAGACGCTGGCTGCCAGCAATTGATGGGCGAGCGACTGGCGGCAGTTGGTTTTCAGCTGGAGCCATTGCGCTTCGGCGAGGTCGACAACCTGTGGGCGCGACGCGGCAGCGAAGGCCCGGTGCTGTGCTTTGCCGGCCACACCGATGTGGTACCAACCGGCCCGGTCGAGCAATGGCAGACCAACCCGTTTATCCCGCAGATTCATGACGGCATGCTGCATGGCCGCGGCGCAGCCGATATGAAGGGCAGCCTTGCGGCGATGGTCGTGGCGGTCGAGCGCTTCGTTGCCGCCCACCCGGAGCACAAAGGCTCCATTGCCTTCCTGATCACCAGTGACGAGGAAGGCCCGGCAACCGACGGCACCGTGAAGGTGGTCGAAACCCTGGTCGAGCGTGGTGAGAAGGTTGACTGGTGCATCGTCGGCGAGCCCTCCAGTACCGAACTGGTCGGCGATATCGTCAAGAACGGCCGCCGCGGCTCGCTCAACGCCCGTCTGGTCATCCGCGGCAAGCAGGGCCATGTGGCTTATCCGCATCTGGCGCGTAACCCGATTCATCTGGCCGCCCCTGCACTGGCTGCGCTGGCTGCCGAGGTGTGGGACGAAGGCAATGCGTTCTTCCCGCCGACCAGCTTCCAGATTTCCAACATCCACTCCGGTACCGGTGCGACCAACGTGGTGCCCGGCGAGCTGGAAGCGCTGATCAACTTCCGTTTCTCCACCGAATCGACCGTTGAAGGACTGCAGCAGCGCGTATGCGACCTGCTGGATGCCCACGGCCTGGAGTACGAGCTGCACTGGACGGTGTCCGGTCTGCCCTTCCTGACTGAACCCGGTGCCCTGCTCGACGGCGTCTCGGCAGCGATCAAACAGGTCACCGGCCGCGAGACCCAGCCGTCGACCTCCGGCGGCACCTCCGATGGCCGCTTTATCGCGACCATGGGCACCCAAGTGGTTGAACTCGGCCCGGTGAACGCGACGATTCATCAGGTCAACGAGTGCATCAAGGCCGATGATCTCGACCTGCTGACCGACATCTATCAGGTCACGCTGGAACGGTTGCTGACCTGATGCTGCAACTGATCTGCCCACACTGCCATGCCCCGCTGAGCAACGTTGAGCGCCAATGGCGCTGCCCGGCCGGCCATAGCTACGATCAGGCCCGCCAGGGTTACCTGAATCTGCTGCTGGTGCAATTCAAGAACAGCAAGCAGCCCGGCGACACGCCGCAGATGCTGGCCTGCCGTCAGGCGTTCCTCGACGCTGGCCACTACCAGCCGGTAAGCGATGCAATCAATCAGCTATTTGCCGAATCCAGCCCCCAGACCCTGCTCGATATGGGCTGCGGTGAGGGGTACTACACCGAACGCCTGGCCCGCACCCTGCCCGACACCGCCATCGGTGGCTTCGACATCAGTAAGGACGCCATCATCAAGGCCTGCCGGCGCAGCCGCAGCATCCGCTGGATGGTAGCCTCCAGTGCTCGCCTGCCAGTTGCCGACCAGAGCCTGGATGCAGCCTTGAGCGTGTTCAGTCCGTGGTCTGCAGATGAGTGTCTGCGTACAGTCAAACCCGGCGGCCGCGTGCTGATCGTTGGCCCGCACAGCGACCATCTGCTGGCCCTGCGTGAGCGGCTGTACGACCAGATCCACCCAACGCCAGCACTGATCAAGACACTGCCGGATGGCCTGCGCATCGCCTCGGAGCAGACCCTGCGCTATCCTTTGCAACTGACAAGTGAGGATCTGGGCAATCTGATCGGCATGACGCCGCACGGCGTACGCAGCCGCCCCGAACGCCAGCAGGCCATCGCCGAGCAAGGTATTGAGGGCCTCGAAGTGGCCATGCAAATGATCATGCTGGAACGTTGCTGATACCACGAACACGCCAAGGAGTAGCCGTGCGCCAACCCGATATCGAAATCTACCTGCGCGACGACCACGTAGCAGACCTGCTGGACTGGCTGCACAAGGTCATGGGTCCGTTGACGTTGGACGAACCCAAAGGGCTAACCCAGCATGGCGCCCTGCACGCAGACCAGACCATTCCGCTGATGGTAGTACGTAAAGCGGCCGGAAAATGGGCGAGTATCTGGTTCGATAGCGACGCGACCCCGTGGGAGAGCGATCGCGACTGCGCCCGAGCTGTGCACGCCGCACTCGGTCACGAAGTACGCTGCTCGGTGGGCGGCTGGGAAGAGGCTGATGGCGAGGCCGATGCCGACCGCTGGCTGAAGGTCAACGCCGACGGCGAACAAGAATTTCTCTGGGCCCAGTAAGTGACCTATCTGCCAGACCTTGACCGCTTTCACGTTATCATGGTGGCGAGCAGCTGCGTCATTGTGGCGCTAGCGGTGGTGCTGCACTACGAGGTGCTGTCACGCCTGCACCGCTTTCTCGACGTCACCAAGATGGGCGAGCGGCCGCGCATCCTGACTCTGATCTTTGTGTTGCTATTCACCCATATCGCCGAGATCTGGCTGTTCGGTCTAAGCGCCTTCTTCCTACTGCAAATGCCTGAGCAAGGCGGTATTGTCGGCCTGGAAAGCATTACTCTGTTCGAAACCATTTACCTGTCCGCAACCACCTATACCACTCTTGGATACGGCGACCTGACACCGACCGGACACATCCGCTTTCTCTACGGCACCGAATCGCTGACAGGGCTGGTTCTGGTCACCTGGTCCGCCTCACTGACCTTCATCGAACTGCAAAGACAGTGGCAAGGGCGACGTCGGCATCCTTGAAACAGCGTCACCGGCCCCCCATCAATAGGGTATTGTCGGAGGAACCATGATGCTGATCTGCTGCCCCCATTGCCAACGCAAGAATCGACTGGACGCCAGTCGCCTCTCCGCCGCTCCCGTCTGCGGCGCCTGCAAGCAACCGCTGTTTAACGGCCAGCCCACGGCTGTCGATGCGAACGGGTTCGCCCGTCATGCCGGTGCAGACCTGCCGCTGGTAGTCGATTTCTGGGCAGCCTGGTGCGGACCATGTCGACAGTTCGCGCCCACCTTCAGCCAAAGCTGCAGCCAACATGAACCCCGAGCGCGCTTTCTCAAGGTCGATACCGAGGCTGCGCCCGATCTGGCCGCCCGTTTCGGCATTCGCAGTATTCCGACGTTGCTGATTGTGCATCAGGGCAAGGAAGTTGCACGGGTGAACGGTGCGTTGCCGGCTGGCGAATTTGACCGCTGGCTGCGCAGTCAACTGCCTACAGCAGGCTAAAAAACAGCAAAACAGATCCGCAGCGCAGGACTACCCGCGCCGGGAAGAAGCGACGGCTGCCTGGCGGCAGCCGCTCAATCAAGATATGGGCGGTTACAGCTTGGTGACATCATCCGCCTGCAGGCCCTTCTGACCCTGCGAAACGGTGAACTCAACCCTCTGACCTTCTACCAACGTGCGGTGACCGTCACCACGAATGGCACGGAAGTGCACAAACACATCCGGGCCGGACTCGCGCTGAATGAAACCAAAACCTTTGGCATCGTTGAACCACTTCACGGTCCCCTGCTCACGCTCTGCCATTACCACATTCCTCGTCGTACCTGATCTGTTCCGCTGTCCGCCCGCGGACAACGCGTGCTCAATCGCCAGGTGCACGCACCCGGAGATCGTTTTTCGAGTCTAGTTCAAGGTTTCAACGCTGCAAGTTGCGCAAGGAAAGCGGCAACCGCCCGAACGGGCGGCTGCCGTGGGAAGGTCAGTTCTGTGCCGGCTGCGCGGCGGTGTCTTCGGCCGGTTTCAGGTCGGCATGGCGCAGCACCATGCGATCATGCTGAGCCACCCCCAACTGAAACGCCCAGCGTGGATCAGCGTTGACTGTCAGTGGATTCTCATCGCTCTGCCCCAGACCGTCGATGGTCAGCCAGTAGGCCCCGCCGAGCTCGTAGAGCGACGCTTCCAGCGTCGCACCAGACCAACTGCTCAGTTGCATCGTGAGCACCGGCTCCCCCAGCTGCAGCGCAGTACGCAGCGATACGTTCTGCGCCCGTAGGTCCGCTAGCGCCAGCACCATCGAGTTCAGCTCACGCTCGTGCCCGTTGGCCTCGCCATCGGTCAGCTTGAAGTTGTAATCCCCCTCGCTGGCCTTGTCGAGCTGCAGCTCCTCGCCATCGCTATAGCGCCAGTGCGCTGTAGCAATCTGCTCCAACGGGATCTGGCTAACCTGCAGGTCAAGCCAGTCCTGCGGGTTGGATGACATGCTCAGCGCCCGGTTGACCAGCCAGACCTGGTCCTGATCGGTAAAACGAACCAACTGGTCACTGCCGACCTTATTGCCGAACAGTACACCAAAGCCGCCATCGGCCGCCTTGATGCTGACCCGCAGAGCGCTGTCGTTACCTTCACCTTCGGTCAGCCCCAGGCGCTGGTGATACTCGGCATTGCTTGTCTTTGCCTCGATCACTCGCGCCTCGCGTAGCGCCAGCAGCAACGCCGCCAGCCGCTCCCGCTGCAACGGAAACTGATCTCGGCTGGCAACGGTCCAGGCCTCGCCATCACGCTGCAGCACAACCTGCTGAGCGCCATGAGCCAGTTCGATCTGCTCGACACCAGCCAGCAGCGCCAGTTGCGCTTCGTCCAGCAGTGGGTGACTTTGCAGGTCAGTCACCCGATCACTGTTTCGAACCTGCAGAGCAACGGCAACCATCGCCACTGCCACTACCGCCAATGCGATAAGAATAATCCTGCGCATGTTGTCTCCTCAGCGTTTGCGGCGAATGCGGCCCAGCAACCACCAGAACAGCACGCCCAGTGTCAGCAAGGCGGGTACTGCCGCGGTATTCAGCCACTTCAGCTTGGTGCCCAGCGCGTCAATATCGGCGTTCAGCTGGTAGCGCACATCACGCAACTGCTTGCGGATCGCCACCTTCTCATCGAGAAAGGACTGAATGGTGTCCCGCTGCTCGGCGGTCAACTCGGTCAGCTGGGTCGGGTCCTGCCCCTGCTGCAGCTGAGCCAGTTTCTGGTCCGTTTCGGCCAGACGCTGCTGCAGCCGTTCCTCGCTGGCACGGAACCGGCTCTCGGCCTTGCGCTGCAGCTCTTCTACTACCGTGAACGGGCGGCTGAAGTCACCACGCGAGCGGACACTGATCAGCGCATCCGAGCCGGACAGGTTATCCAGCGCATTGACCAGCAGACCGGCGTTCTCTGCCCACGGCTGGGCGATGCGCTGGCCAAACAGATCGCGCACCTGGGTCCACATGCGGTCAGTCAGCATATCGGTGTCGGCAATGACCACCACATTGATGTTGTCCGACTGTGTAAGCCCCGGTTCATGCCCTTCCATTCCCTGCGGATAGGCCGTCTTGGCCGGCCCTTGCAAACGGGCTGCCAGGGTGTAGACATTATCGTCTGGAGTGAAGCCCTTGAGCAGGTCTTCCGGGTCGCGCAGAGCCGAGAATGCTTCACTTGGCACCAGCGCACTGAGGGCCGTGCTCTGCATCAGCGGGGTGAATTGGGTCTCGCTGCCTTCTACAGGCACCAGTGCGCCACCAGTGGCATAGGTCAGCAGCTGCAGCGGCGCAGTAATGGTATCTTCCGAGTTAATCTGGGCCGCTTCCACTTCCAGCCAGCCGATATGGCGCGCCGGGCGCTGGCCAGGGCCACGCCCCACTGCCATCCCCTGCTGGGCGTCCACCACCACCTTGGTCGGATCGTAAGCTACGCCCCAGGCCTGCAGCAGCGGCCCGAGATCGGAAGCCTTGCCGTCGGCCATGCCTTCTATCATCGCCTCCATACCCTGATCCGCCTCGGCGAAGGGGTCGACGTAAGCGAGCAACTTGCCGCCGCGTAGCACGAACTGATCGATGGCGTAGAGAGCCGCTTCACTCAGTGCCTTGGGATGAATCAGCAGCAGCACGTCGATGTCATCAGGAATGCTGTCGATGTCCTCGGCCAGCGGCTTGACATCAAACACCTGACGCACCTGCTCCAGCGACATCCAGGGCGCATCGGGTTGCTGAGTATAGGGATTCATGCCGCCGTCCACCGGCAAGCCGGAAATCAGACCGACCTGAGGCTTGTCCGGCTTGGCCAGGGTGCTCACCAGACGGCTCAGCTCATACTCGAGCATACCTTCCTGTTCCAGCGCAAAGAACGGAATCACTTCGCGCTGGGCCAGTTCGTTGGTGCCCGCCAGACCGAAGTACAGCGACTCCCCGCCATCGCTCAGCGGAATCGCCTGCAGACCAAATTCAGCGGCACGGTCTTCGGCCTCGGAGAACGGCTCTGGGTCAATAATGTGCAGCCGAATCTTGCCGTCAGCACGGCGCTCGTACTCCTTGAGCATTTCCTCGACCCGGCGCTGGTAGTTACGCAGCACGGTCAGATCCTTGCTCGCCGAGTCAGAGAAGAAGAAATACAGGTCAATCGGCGAGTCGAGCTCGGCGAGGACCTGCTTGGTGCCATCAGACAGGGTGTACAGTTTCTGTTCTGTCAGGTCCAGACGCGCGCTGGGGAACAGGACAGTGGTAGCCATGTTGAAGGCAAAGAAGGCCAGCAGCAGTACCAGCAGGCCGGCACCGGAATACATTAAACGTTTCATCGTGTTAGCTCCTTTGCCTCAATCGGCCTTTTTCAGGTCGATGACTACCGCCGTCGCGAGCAGCCAGGCGCCCATCAGCGAGAAGAAATACAGCAGGTCACGCACATCAAGTACGCCCTTGCTGATGGCTTCAAAGCGGGTCAGAAAGCTGAACGACGCCAGCGTATCCAGCACCCACTGCGGTGCCCAGCCACTAAAGGCGTTCTGCACCATCGAAACCCCGCTGACAACGAACAGGAAGCAAACCACCACACTGAGGATGAAAGCGATGACCTGATTCTTGGTCACCGCCGACATGCAGGAGCCGATGGCCAGATAACCGCCCGCCATCAGCCAGCTACCGATGTATCCGGTCAGGATGGCGCCGTTGTCCGGTGCGCCCAGATAGTTCACGGTCAACACCATCGGAAAGGTCAGCAACAGCGCGATACCAACAAACACCCAGGCGGCCAGAAACTTGCCAAGCACCATGGCCCCACGCGACACCGGCAGGGTCATCAGCAGTTCGATGGTGCCGGACTTGCGCTCCTCGGCCCACAACCGCATGGCCACCGCCGGAATCAGGAACAGGTACAGACCTGCGTGAAAGTTGAAGAAGGCAATCAGGTCTGCCTGACCCGCCTCGTAAAAGCCACCGACATCGAAGGTAAACAGCGACGCCATGACCAGAAAGATCACGATAAAGATATACGCCAGCGGCGTGGCGAAGTAACTGCCCAGCTCGCGGCGGAAGATAACACCCAGATTGTTCATGCCGATTCCCCCGAGGTCAGACTGCGGAACACGTCGTCCAGGCGACCGCGTTCCACCGACAGTTCATTGACCTGCCACTGCTGCTCACGTGCCAGTTGACCAACCGCCGGGAAGATCACTTCACCCGGCTTGGCCAGCACGGTCAGCGCTAGGCCATCTGCCGCACGCTCTACCGTGGCCACACCGGGCAGCGATTCGAGCGCCGCGCTGTCAGCGGGCGCAGCCAGCGACAAGGTGACGGCTTGGTGATAACGCGAGCGGGCTTCCAATTCGTCCGGTGTGCCGTCAGCCAGCAGCCGTCCCTTGCCGATGATCACGGCACGGGAGCAGACAGCACTGACCTCTTCGAGGATATGGGTAGAAATCACTACAATCTTGTTGCTGCCTTCAGCCAACTGCTGAATCAGGCGACGTACCTGATGCTTCTGGTTGGGGTCCAGACCATCGGTAGGTTCGTCCAGAATCAGCACCTGTGGATCGTGCAAAATCGCCTGGGCCAGGCCAACCCGACGCTTGAACCCCTTGGACAATGTCTCGATGCGCTGGCCCAGCACTTCCTGCAACTCAACCTGTTCGACCGCACGCTGCACATGACGCTGACGCTCCGCGCCGCGCAGCCCGCGTACACTGGCGATGAACTCAAGAAAGCCCTTGACGCGCATGTCGCCGTAGCAGGGAGCACCTTCCGGTAGATAGCCCATCTTCTGCTGCGCCAGCAGCGTCTGGGCCTGAATATCAAAACCGCAAACCGAGGCCGAGCCACCGTCAGGTGTCAGAAACCCGGTCAGCATCTTCATGGTAGTGGACTTGCCGGCCCCGTTGGGCCCGAGAAAACCGAGCACTTCACCCGGCTTGACGTCAAACGACAGATTGTCGACGGCGACGTGATCGCCGAAGCGTTTGGTCAGGCTGTTTATGCTTATCATGCCTTTTATTATTCCCCCAAAATGGTCTTTCGCGCGGCCTGCAGCTGGCTTCTCCGGCCAGCGGTCGCCCCTGATATCCATGCCGGTTTACGACAATGCAACTGTGCAGTGGTTCACAATCGCGTGAGGCAAAATGCCCCGTCTCCGAGTGGATACGGATATGCACGAGGCAGTGACTATATGAATCCCCCCGGTGCATTTCAAGCGAACCTTTTGCCTGACGCCCCCGCCGTCGCCAAGGCAGGCTGCGAGCAACCGGTAAACCAGCTAGAATCCGCTGCAAACCGCTTTGCGCCAACCAGCCACCGCCAATGCAGCCTCAGAGATACTTATGTCCGCATCCTACTCTTCCCTGTTCGGTCGCCTGCGCTTTGGGCTGGCGCGTCGTGTACTGTATCTCTGGGCACGCTCTCGCCGCATTGGTGATGACGACACCATCGATCCCCAGCGCCCGGTGGTCTATGTATTGCCCTATCGCTCGCTGAGTGACCTGATCGTTGCCGACCGCGAGTGCGTACGTGCCGGACTGCCCCGCCCGGTGCGCGCACCGCTGCCGCCGTTGGACGAGCGCGAGTCCTACGTTTTCCTGAACCACCAACGCTCCTGGGTTGGTCGCCCCGACCCACGGAGCCAGTCGCCACGCCTGGGCAAGGTGCTGGACTGCGCCCTGGACGACGCAGCCAGCGTGCAATTGGTGCCGATCACCGTATTCTGGGGCCAGTCACCGGACAGCGAATCATCACCGCTGAAGCTGCTGTTCGCCTGGAACTGGATGGGCGGTCGCCTGCGCAAGTTTCTCGCCATCCTGCTGCAAGGCCGCAAGGTGCGCGTGCATTTCGGGCCACAGGTTCCGCTGCAGACACTGCTTGAACCCGGCATGGACCAGCAGCGCGCAGTGCGCCGGGTCAACCGGGTACTGCGCGTTCACTTCCGCCAGCAGCGTGCCGCAGTAGTTGGCCCGGAGCTGGTTCACCGCAGCACACTACTCAAGGGCCTGCTGCATGCACCGCTGGTACGCGCTGCGATTGCCCAGGAGGCGAGCGAAAAAGGCATCGACGAGCGCAAGGCACAGGCGATGGCTGCGCGCTACGCGAACGAGATAGCCTCAGACTTCACCTATACCATCATCCGCTTTCTGGAAGTGGTGCTGAGCTGGTTCTGGAACAAGCTGTATGACGGTATCCGGGTCAACAACATCAAGCCGATCCAGGACATCGCCCGCGGCAATGAAATCATCTATGTGCCCTGCCACCGCAGCCACATCGACTACCTGCTACTGTCCTACCTGCTGTTTCGCAACAGCATGACCCCGCCGCATATTGCCGCCGGCATCAACCTGAACATGCCGGTCATCGGTGGCATTCTGCGCCGCGGCGGCGCCTTCTTCATGCGTCGCAGCTTCAAGGGTAATCAACTCTATACCGCGGTGTTCAACGAATATCTGCACGCCCTGTTCAGCCGGGGCTTCCCGGTCGAGTACTTTATCGAAGGCGGTCGTTCGCGCACCGGTCGCATGCTCAGCCCGAAAACCGGCATGCTCGCCATCACCCTGCGCAGCTTCCTGCGCTCCCCGCGCCGTCCCATCGTCTTCGTGCCCGTCTATATTGGCTACGAACGGGTACTGGAAGGTCGTACCTACCTTGGAGAGTTGCGCGGCCAGGCGAAAAAGAAGGAGTCGGTATTTGATATCTTCCGCGTGCTGTCTGCCCTCAAGCTGCGTTTTGGTCAGGTGGCGGTCAACTTTGGCGAGCCGCTCGCACTAGCCGACTTCCTCGACCGCGAGCAGCCGGATTGGCGTAGCCAGACCCTGGCCCCGGAATACCGCCCGGCCTGGTTGAATGCCACAACCAACACGCTAGCCCGCGAGCTGACCAGCGGCATCAGCGCTGCCGCCGACGTCAATCCGGTCAATATGGTCGCGCTGGTGATGCTATCCACCGCCCGCCTGGCGCTGGATGAGACCTCGCTGGCCCGTGCGCTGGACCGCTACAAGGCACTGCTGCAGGCAGTGCCCTACAGCAATGGCGTCACCCTTCCAGCAATTGATGGTCAGGCAATGATCGAGCACGTGGAATCCATGCAGATGATCGACCGCCAGTCCGACGCCCTCGGCGAGATCATGCGTCTGGACGAACCGCAGGCGGTACTGATGACGTACTACCGCAATAATGTGCTGCATCTGGTCGTATTGCCCGCGCTGATTGCCTGCTTGTTCCAGAACAACCCGAGGATGAGCCGCGAGCAGATTGAACGCTTGGTCATGGGCATCTACCCGTATCTGCAGGGCGAACTGTTTCTGCAGTGGAACGAAGCAGAGCTGCCTGAGGTAATTCAACAGTGGATAGACAGCCTGATCGAGCAGCAACTGCTGCGCGAGGCCGATGGCCAGATTCACCGCCCGGACCTCAGCTCAGCGGAATTCGTCATGCTCAGCCTGCTGTCGCGCAGCATCATCCAGATTCTGGAGCGCTTCTATATGGTCTCGGCGCTGCTGCTGAACTTCCCCAACGGCAGCCAGACCGCCGAGCAGCTGGAGGCGCGCTGTACGGTGATGGCCCAACGGCTGTCCATCCTGCACGGGTTGAACGCCCCGGAATTCTTCGACAAGACGCTGTTCCGCCAATTCATCCAGCGTCTGACCGACGAACAGGTGCTCAGCGCCGACGATGAGGGCCGCCTGCGTTACGTGTCCGGACTGGAAGATATTGCCGAAAACACCGCGAAACGGGTGCTCAGCGCCGAAGTGCGGCTGTCGATTCGCCAGGTCGCACGCAGCGCAGAAGGGTCAAAACACCCGGAAAGCGCGAGCTGACCGCAGGTCAGTCGAGCTTTTTCTTACCATAAATGTCGTACCGGCTGGACTGGCCGGCCAGCTGTGCACTGGGCTGCTGACCGGCAATCGCCGGAGCCTTGCGTGGCCGCTTGACCGCGACACGGTGGCTGGCCAGCTGCAGAGCGGCAGCCAGCAGTTGCGGCGCGTCATCGTCATCACCAGCCAGCGGTCGGAACAGGCGCATCTCCTTCTTCACCAGCGCCGACTTGTCGCGATGCGGAAACATTGGGTCAAGGTGAACCACCTGCGGTACATCCTGCTGCCAGGCGCCCATCGCCGCAATCGCATCGCAGTGCATCAGCCGCATGCGGCTGGCAATCTCCGCGACCTCACCGCCGGCCGCCCTGGCTCGTTGCAGGCCGTCTTCCAACAGCGCGGCGATCACCGGTTGACGCTCCAGCAGGGTCACCTCGCAGCCCAGCGCGGCAATCACGAACGCATCGCGTCCCAGCCCGGCAGTCGCATCCAGCACGCTAGGCCGAATGCTGCCGCGAATACCGACCGCACGGGCAACCATCTGCCCCGCCCCGCCGCCAAACTGGCGCCGATGAGCCATCGCCCCGCTGACAAAGTCGACCCGTACCGCGCCGGGCGCCCCCGCCTCGGTGCTGCGCAGCGATAGCCCTTCATCATCCAGCTCCAACAGCAAACCTGCACCGTCCGGCAGATCCGCCAGCACCGGCAACTGCAACCGCGCAGCCAACGCCTCAGCGGCGACCTGAAAGCGGCCATCCAGCCAATTGACCGCCAGGGTTAAGGGCATGTCGTTACTCATGAAGCTTCCTGTCGATATCAGAACAAGCCGCCCTGCTGCGGCGTTTCGGCGGTCTCACGCTCACCGGGCCAGAGTGGCATCGGCGGCAACGCGGGCAAGCGCTCACAGAGCGCGGCATGAAAGTCTCGGGCCAGTTGAGGAGCCAACAGGTTGTCCGGGGTATGCATAAACAGCATCGGTTGGCGTCCATCCTGCAGCCACTGCACACACTTGTCGAGCCAGGGTGCCAGCGCCTTCCAGTTGGCAGCCAGGTCCATACCGCCAATAAAACGCACACTGGGCCGCTCGCTCAACGCGATGGCGTGAACCGGCAGACGCGGCTTGCGCTGCTTTGCCTCAAGGGTAGCGGGATCAGTTGCATCGCTGGCAAATAAGGCTCGGCTGTCGAAGCTGATCCGTTCAACACCGCGCTGATGCAACAACCGATTGAGCTGACGCTCGGCCTCGTCCTTACGAAAGAAGCCCGGATGACGCACTTCGACTGCATAGCAGTAATCGCTCGGCAAGCTGTCGAGAAAACCTGCAAGCGCACCCAGCGCTTCCGGCGCGAAGCGTTCCGGCAGCTGCAGCCAGATCGGCCCCAGTCGCTGCTCCAGTGGTGCCATGCGACTGAGGAAGGTCTTCAACATCGGCTGTGTCGGATCCAGTCGACCGCCGTGACTGACCTCACGCGGCAACTTGGCACAGAAATGAAAATCGTCCGCCAGCAGCTCGGCCCAGCGGGCAACCCGCGTGTCACTGGGCAACGAATAGAAAGTGGTATTGCCCTCGACCGCACCGAAGACCCGGCTATACTGCGCCAGCCGCTCGTCCGCATCGCTGCCACGGGTATAGAGATGACCAGACCAGGACGGCTCGGCCCAGAGCGGGCAACCAGTGATAAAACGCATGGGTAACGCGGTCACGACATCAGGCGTAGGTGTCAATGCCGACGATGGCGTCGGCGGCGCTGTCGACCGGCATGTTGGCGGTGCTTTGATAGCTGGCCAGTGCCTGATTGGCACGGCCGTAGACGGGCTCGTAAGACTCGCGACGGGCCGGAATATACTCAGCGCTCGGTGCCGAGGCGGCGACCATCTGACCTGCAGGCAAACGGGTTTGCGTTACCCCAGCCTGCTCGTTGCCAGGCACGGACGCAGCAGCACTGTTACCAGTCGTATTGGCAATCGCGCGGCTGCTGCGGTCAGGCAGCGATGAGTAGGGATTAAAACCGTCCAGGCGCACCAGATTCGCTCCGAAGATAATAGGGCCAGCTTACGCCTGGCCCTTGGGCGTGGCAACCTTGTCGCGCAGGTAGACCGGCTGGGCATCAGCGGCATCCATCACCTCACCTGCCAGCCAGCTCGGCAGCGCCAGGGTGATCAAGTCGCGTGCGTCCGGCAGCATCTGCGGCCAGCTGCGCTCGGCCGCCACCGCCAGGCGATCGGCGTACTGCCAGCCGGTGCCGGCACCGGCGACCACGCTGACGCCTTCGGGCAGGCTGACCGCTTCCGGAGGGCAGACCCGCTCCGCATCAAGCGACCGCATGACACCGTCCTGCAGGCCGTACAGCCCCCAGTAGACTTCGTCCATGCGCGCATCAATCGCCGCTGCAACAATTTCGGCACCGTGCTCACGCCACGCGCGCTGGGCCAGCGCTGCCAGATTGGACACAGCGATCACCGGCTTCTCGGCGGCAAAGGCCAGCCCCTGCACCATGCCGGTCGCGATGCGCACACCGGTGAAGGCACCGGGGCCACGACCAAACACCAGCGCGTCAACATCCTGCAGGCGCAGGTCCCGCTCATTGAGCAGCTCCTCGATCATCGGCAGCAGACGCTGAGCGTGCTGACGCGGAATCACTTCGCTGCGCACGGTGACGTTGCCGCCATGCAGCAGCGCGGCGGAACAGCATTCGGTGGCGGTATCCAGAGCAAGCAGTGTGGTCATGGTCGGATTCTGAATTCAGGGCCGGGCATTGTACAAAAATGCAAAGACCCGTGCGACCGAAGTCAGCACGGGTCTCAGGGTCACGCGGACAGGCCTCAGTCCAGCGCGGTGATGACCTTGGCAGTAATCTGCTCGACGCTGCCGATGCCTTCTACCTTGGCGCACTTCGGCGTGCCCTTGGCAGCAGACAGCTTCTGGTAGAAGTCGACCAGCGGCTTGGTCTGGGTGTGGTACACCTGCAGACGCTTGCGTACGGTCTCTTCCTTGTCATCGTCACGCTGGATCAGATCTTCGCCGGTGACGTCGTCCTTGCCGGCAACCTTCGGCGGATTGTGCTCAACGTGGTAGACACGGCCGGAACCCGGATGCACACGGCGACCAGACAGACGGGCAACGATTTCCTCATCAGCAACAGCAATTTCCAGTACGCGATCGATGTCGATGCCGGCTTCAACCAGCGCTTCGGCTTGCGGAATGGTGCGCGGGAAGCCATCGAACAGGAAGCCGTTGACGCAGTCATCCTGAGTGATACGTTCCTTGATCAGGCCGATGATCAGGTCGTCGGAAACCAGGCCGCCGTTGTCCATGACCTCTTTCACCTGCTTGCCAAGCTCGGTACCGGCCTTGACCGCTGCGCGCAGCATGTCCCCGGTGGAGATCTGCGGGATACCAAAACGCTCGCAGATGAACTGGGCCTGTGTGCCCTTGCCCGCCCCTGGGGCGCCCAACAGGATAACTCGCATGATGTACTCCTCGTCTAACTGAATCCGAGCTGTCAGCGGCCCTAAACCAGCGACCTGCCTGGCACCCACGCGGTGCGCAGATGCGGAAAAATTCGCACTATCCAGGCGGTGCTGGATCGCAAAGGGGGATCAACATACACGCCCGCGCCGCCATGCACAAGACGGACCATTGTCGCAGGCAAACAAGCCATTGAAATACTTGACGATCAGCGCAGCCCATCAAGGCTGCGCTTTCTGTCGTCAGCCGGTATTGCGCATCCCGGCGGCGATGCCAGCCATGGTCACCATCAGCGCGCGCTCCAGATCTGGATCGACCTTCTCGCCCTGGGCGCGGGTACGCGCCATCAGCTCGGCCTGCAGCACGTGCAGCGGATCGGTATAGGGATTGCGGATCGCCACCGACTCGCCCAACGCCGGATTATGCGCCAGCAAGACCTCGGTATCGCGCAGTTGCAGCACAACCGCTGTCGCCTGTTCCAGCGCTGCACGCAGTCGCTCACCCAGCGGCCAGAGGTCCTGGCTGGCTAGGCGCCGCTCGTAGAAACGAGCAATATCGACATCGGCTTTGGACAACACCATTTCCAGCATCTCGACCCGCGCCAGGAAGAACGGCCAGCCCACCATCATCTCACGCAACTGCTCCTGCTTGCCGGCATCCAGCGCCTCCCGCAGCGCCTGCCCGGCACCTAGCCAGGCCGGCAGCATCAACCGGGTCTGGGTCCAGGCAAATATCCAGGGAATCGCGCGCAGGGTTTCAATACCACCCTGACTGCGCCGTTTGGCAGGCCGACTGCCCAGCGGCAGGCGCCCCAGCTCCTGCTCCGGGGTGGCTTGCCGGAAGTACTCAACGAACTGCGGCTCGCCGCGTACAACCCCGCGATACACCTCCACCGAGCGATCAGCCAATTGCTGCATCAATTCCCGCCAGGCCGGCTTTGGCGCGGGCGGCGGCAGCAGACTCGCTTCCAGCACCGCACTGGCGTAAAGCTGCATGCTTTGCACCGCGATACCGGGCAGCCCGAACTTGAAGCGGATCATCTCGCCCTGCTCGGTTACACGCAGCTGGCCGCGCACCGAGCCCGGCGGTTGCGACAGGATCGCCATGTGCGCAGGAGCACCGCCGCGCCCCACGGTGCCGCCACGGCCGTGGAACAACCGCAGACGCACACCATGACGCTGGCAGACACCTACCAGCGCTTCCTGAGCGCGGTACTGCGCCCACCCGGCAGCCAGCGTGCCAGCATCCTTGGCCGAGTCGGAGTAACCGATCATGACTTCCTGCTCGTCACCAACCAGCGCGCGGTACTGATCCAGCGCCAGCAGCCGATCGATGGCATCGGCGGCGTGGTCCAGATCATCGAGGGTCTCGAACAACGGGGCAACCCGCATCGGCCAGCTGACGCCAGTCTCTTTGAGCAGCAACTTGACCGCCAGCACATCGGAGGGGTGCGAAGCCATGGAAATAACGTAGGAACCAAGCAGCTCTCGCGGCTGCTGAGCGACGACCCGGCAGGTCGCCAACACTTCAGCCACGTCGGCAGACGGCTGCCAGTCAGGCGGCAGCAGAGGACGGCGACTGTGCAACTCCTCAAGCAGGAAGCGACAACGGGCGTCTTCGTCCCAGTCGGCGTAGTTACCCAATTGCAGGTATTGCGTCAGCTCGCTAAATACCTCGGCATGCCGCGCCGCATCCTGACGAATATCCAGGCGCACCAGCCCGAGACCAAAGGCGTTAACCCGTCGCAACGTATCCAGCAGCGGACCATTGGCAATGCGCTTGAGACCAAACTGCATCAGCGAGCGGTAACACAGTTCCAGCGGGCCGCGCAGGTCGTCCAGCTTGTGCAAGACTTCGTCAGGCATCGGCACATCAGCAGTAAGCGACTGTTCCGCCCAGCGCCGGCTTGCCTGCAGCCGGGTACGCAACTGCTTGAGCACCGAGCGATAGGGCTCATCGACCGACTCGGCTTGCGCCAGCAGTTCGTCGCTGGCCGCGTGCATCGATAGCTGATTGGTCAGTTCCTCGATGTCGCGCAGGTACAGATCCGCCGCCATCCAACGCCCCAGCAACAGCACCTCACGGGTCACTGGCGCCGTCACGTTGGGGTTGCCATCGCGATCACCGCCCATCCAGGACGCAATTCGCACCGGCGAGGCGCGCAGGTCAAGGTGATGCCCCGTCGCCTCATGCACATCGGTATCAAAACGACGAATAAACTGCGGCAATGCCTGCCACAGTGAATGTTCGATCACGGCAAAGCCCCATTTGGCCTCATCGACCGGCGTCGGGCGGGTACGGCGAATCTCATCGGTATGCCAGGCCTCGCTGATCAGCCGCGCCAGATCCTGTCGAACCTCGTCCTGCTCGGCAGCAGTCAGGTCGTCGTGGTCGCCCCGGGCAAGGGCCGCCGCGATGGCATCGTACTTCTGAATCAGGGTACGACGGGTGACCTCGGTGGGATGCGCGGTTAGCACCAGCTCAATATCCAGCTCGTTGACCTGCTTGACGATGGCCTCGGCGCTGAAATTTTCCTGCTTCAGCCGGGCCAGGAGGTCACTCACGCAGCGCAGTTCAAACGCCAGCGGCTCGTCGGCACGGCGACGACGGATGCGGTGATGCTGCTCGGCGATATTGGCCAGGTTGAGAAACTGATTGAAGGCCCGACAGACCGGTAGCAACTGACTGTCCGGCAGATCCTGCAAGGCACTGAGCAGCGCTTCATTGGCTGCCTGATCTGCCTTGCGGCCCTGCTTGGCGCCCAACCGAATGCGCTCGATGCGCTGTAAAAAGTCCTCTCCCAGGTGTGCCTGGATGGTCTGCCCAAGCAGGGCTCCCAGATTGTGGACGTCTTCACGCAAGCGAGCATCGATATCGGTCATGGACTTACCTCCGAACGTTTTGGGACTACCAGCATGCGATGCACGCCCCCGCCTGACAAGGGGCCAATGGCACTTAAAGCCATGTCGATGGTCTATGCTCAAGGAGTCGCCACAAGCGAACCCGGAAGTACAGACCTGTTGTGCCAGTTTTGACTGCAGATGACAGGTCGACAAGCTCTCACAAGGGGGAAACCATGAAGATCCGTGAACTCACCCAGACTTGGGAAAAAACCGCCAAGGGCCGCGTTACCCGCAATACCTATGACGTGCACCTGTCACTGGAAGATGCAGCGCGCCTGGAAGCGCTGCACGAAATGTATCCAAAACGCCGCATCGAAGACTTGATCACCGACCTGCTCAGCGCAGCGCTGGAAGAACTCGAAGCCAGCCTGCCCTATCAGGCCGGCACCAAGGTGATTTCCGTTGATGAGTTGGGTGATCCGCTCTACGACGACGTTGGCCCTACGCCACGCTATCTGGAGCTGAGCCGCAAACACCTCAGGGAGCTGATCGAACGTCAGCAGGAAACCCAGCATTAGCAGCTGGCAATCACGGTCACGGCATGCCGTGACCCTACGCAAGCAGGGTAGCGAAGGTGTCGCGTGACGCCCGCAGGTTACAACCCCGCTTGCTTGGCCATATCCCAAAAGGCGTCGAGTTCGTCCAGAGCGCGCTCGGCCACCGTAGTGCCCTGCGCACGCACTTGATCTTCGATAAAGCGGAAGCGCCGCTCGAACTTGGCATTGCCCTGACGCAAGGCGTTTTCCGCATCCACGCCGAGATGACGCGCCAGGTTGACCACGCAGAACAGCAGGTCACCCATTTCCTCTGCAACAGCCTGCTGCTGGCCAGCGGCCAGTGCTTCGCGCACCTCATCGAGCTCTTCGCTGATCTTGTCAATGACCGGCGCTGCCTCGGGCCAGTCGAACCCGGCGGACGAGGCGCGCTTCTGCAGTTTTTGCGCGCGACTCAGCGCTGGCAGCGCTGCGGGCACATCATCCAGCAATGAAAGCTGTTCAGGCTGGTCTGCCTTCTCAGCCCGTTCCTCGGCCTTGATCTGCTCCCAGCGCTGTTTGATCTGCTCAGGTGCCAAAGTCAGGGTGCCAGGCGGGGTACGCAGCTTGCCATCCGGGAACACGTGGGGGTGACGCCGCACCAGCTTGCGGGTGATGCCATCCACCACCTCGTTCCAACCAAAACGCTGCTCTTCATCTGCCAGTTGAGCGTAATACACCACCTGAAACAGCAGGTCACCCAGCTCGCCACGCAATTGGTCGAAATCGCCCTGCTCGATGGCATCGGCGACTTCGTAGGCCTCTTCTAGCGTATGCGGCACGATGGTCGCGTAGCTCTGCTCCAGATCCCACGGACAACCATGCTGCGGGTCGCGCAAGCGCTGCATCAGGTACAGCAGATCATCCAGCTGATAGCTCATCCGCGAGCTTCCTGACGGTTGCGCCGCGCCTCGATCACGTTCGGCAACTGGCTGATCCGGGTCAACAGACGGCTGAGCAGACCGAGATTCGGAATTTCGATAGTCAGCAACATGGCGGCGTAGTTATCGTCCTTGTTGGTACGCGTATTAACCTCCAGCACGTTGATCTTCTCGTTGGCCAACAACAGTGAAACGTCGCGCAACAGACCGGAGCGGTCGTAGGCCTTGATATAGATCTCCACCGGGTAGGTCTGCACTGGTGCGCCGCCCCAGCTCACCTCGATCAGGCGCTCAGAGTCACGATCCTGCAGCTGCATCGCATTGGCACAGTCGGCGCGGTGGACCGTGACGCCGCGACCGAGGGTGATATAGCCAATGATCGGATCGCCCGGCACCGGCTGACAGCAACCCGCCAGTTGGGTCATCAGGTTGCCGACACCCTGAATATAGACGTCGCCGCGGCGGCCGACAGAAGAGCGGCTCGGCTTCTTCGGAATCAGCTCCAGCTGCTCGCTGTGACGATCCGGCTCGACCAATTGCTGGGCCACAGTCACCACGTGGGCCAGACGCATATCGCCGGCTCCGACAGCGACGAACAAATCTTCCTGACTCTTCAGCCCGAGACGGTCGATCAGTTGCGCATAGTCTGCGCCGTTCAGGGCCATACGGGTCAGTTCGCGCTCGACCATCAGCTTGCCGGCCTGAACGTTCTGCTCGCGGGCCTGCTCCTTGAACCAGTGCTGCACCTTGGCCCGCGCGCGTGACGTGTTCAGGTAGCCGAGGTTGGGGTTCAGCCAGTCACGACTCGGCCCGCTCTGCTTGCCAGTAATGATCTCGACCTGCTCACCGGTCTGCAGCAGGTAGTTGAGCGGGACAATGCGGCCGTTGACCTTGGCGCCGCGGCAGCTGTGGCCGATCTCGGTGTGTACCCGATAAGCGAAATCCAGCGGGGTCGCGCCCTTGGGCATGTCCAGCACATGCCCATCGGGCGTGAACAGATAGATGCGGTCCGGCTCAAAGTCGACCCGCAACTGCTCGGCCAGCCCGCCGATATCGCCCATTTCTTCGTGCCATTCCAGCACCTGCCGCAGCCAGGCGATCTTGTCTTCGTAGGCGTTGGAGTTGCTGTCCAGGTCGGTTCCCTTGTAGCGCCAGTGGGCGCAGACACCGAGCTCAGCCTCTTCATGCATACCCTGGGTACGGATCTGTACTTCCAGCACCTTGCCCTCAGGGCCGATCACCGCAGTGTGCAGCGAGCGGTAGCCGTTCTCCTTGGGATTGGCGATATAGTCGTCGAACTCGTTGGGAATGTGGCGCCACAGGCTGTGCACCACACCCAGCGCGGTATAGCAGTCACGCACCTGCGGCACCAAAATCCGCACCGCGCGCACGTCGTAGACCTGACTGAAATCGATGCCCTTGCGCTGCATCTTCCGCCAGATCGAATAGATATGCTTGGCCCGCCCAGTGATGTCGGCATGAATGGACGCCTCTTCCAGCGCCGCACGCAGCTGCCCCATCACCGCATCGATATATTCCTGCCGGTCAAGCCGGCGTTCGTCCAGCAGCTTGGCGATCTGCTTGTACTGGGCAGGCTCCAGATAACGGAAGGACAGATCCTCCAGCTCCCACTTGATATGACCGATACCAAGCCGGTGCGCCAGCGGCGCATAGATGTCGAACACCTCGCGGGCAACCCGATAACGCTTCTCCTCCGGCGCGTCCTTGACCGCCCGGATGGCGCAGGTGCGTTCAGCCAGCTTGATCAACGCAACGCGTACGTCGTCGACCATGGTCACCAGCATCTTGCGCAAATTCTCGACCTGTGACTGGGTGTTGAACATGGCATTGTTGCCGGGATTCTGCGACACACTGATCGCCGCCATGCGCTGGACACCATCAACCAGATGGGCGACGGTCGGGCCAAAACGATGCTCTACCTCGGTGATATCGGTCTTGCGCTCACGCACCGCGCGATAGACCACGGCGGCGACCAGCGAATCCTGGTCGAGTTTGAGGTCGGCAAGAATCTCGGCCATTTCCAGACCGGTGCGATAGCTGCTGGCGCCGTTGGCCCAGATGTTCTCGGCCGCAATGGCCTGCTGCTCGAGATCACATGCCCACTCGCACGCCTCATGCAGCACCTGGGGATCGCCGAGCTGGGTCCGCTCCCCGATTCTGCTGATCCAGGCGTCGATGTTGACGCTTCCATCCTGATTGATCGGGTGTGCTGCTCTGACCTGTACCATCTTTCTTATCCTCGCCCAGAGGCGATCTATTGTCTCCGGAACAATGCCATGGCTTCGACATGGGCGGTCTGGGGAAACATGTCCATGATACCCGCCCGAACCAGGGTGTAGCCCTTGCCAGCCAGAATTCCCGCATCCCGCGCCAGCGTAGCCGGGTTGCAGGAAACATAAAGTATGCGTTCAACACCCATCGCCGCCAGATCTGCGGCCATTTGATCTGCACCGTCGCGCGGCGGATCAAGCAAGGCAGCGGTATATGTCTGGGGCCCTGCTGGCATTTCAAGTGGCTTCGACAGATCAGCCGGCAAAAAGTGCACTGCCGGCAGTTTGTTTTTACGCGCGTTGTCCTGCGCCCGCGCGACCATCTCTTCACTGCCCTCAATGCCGACTACTGCTGCACCCACCCGGGCCAACGCCAGGGCAAAATTGCCGACCCCGCAGAACAGATCCAGCACCGCCTCGCCCGGCTCGATAGCCAGCCAGTCCAGCGCTTGGTTAACCATCGCCTGATTAATCTGCGGGTTGACCTGGGTAAAGTCACCCGGGGCAAACTCCAACATCAACTGCTGATCAGCCAGCCGATAGGCCGGCTCGGCGGCAGCGCCCAGCGGTACAGCCGACAAGTCATCACCCTGCAGCCAGCAGCTCATGCCGAACTGCGTGGCAAAGGCTGCCAACTGCTGCTGGTCCTCGGCTGGCAAAGGCCGCAGGTGGCGCAGCACCAGTGCCGGATGTTCTCCACCAATCAGTTCAACATGACCCAAGGTCTCGACCGCCTCAAGACCACGCAGCATGTTCGGTAGCGCCTTGAGCGCGGCCTCCAGCTCCGGCACCAGAACAGGGCATTGCTCCACATTAACCAGCTCACTGCTGGCCCGCTGACGAAAGCCCACATCCAGCTCACGCCGCTGCCGGTCCCAGCGCAGCGCAATACGTGTCCGCTGACGATAGCCGTATTCCGGCCCGGACAATGCCGGCGCCCATTGCTGTGGTTCAAGTTGGGCGAAATGTTGCAATTGCTGGGCCAGTGCCTGCTGCTTGATCTCCAGCTGCTGCGTGTGTGCCATGTGCTGCAGACTGCAGCCACCACACAATTCAACGTGCGGACAACGCGGCTGCTGACGCTCTGGACTACTCTGCTGCAGGCTTTCCAGGCGTGCCTCGATCAACTTGCTACGCGCCCGGACAACCCTGGCGGTAACCTGCTCGCCGGGCAAACCGCCCTCGACAAAGGTAGTTCGTCCTCGCCAGCGGCCGATGCCGCGGCCATCGTGGGTCAGGCGCTCAAGCGCAAGCTCGATGCGCTGGCCAACCGCAGCAGGCGCGTCGGCGACGGCGGTTGCACGCGGGCGACCGCGACCGCGCTTCATACCGGACCGTCGTATACGCCGGTGGACAGGTAGCGATCACCACGATCACAGATGATCGCCACAATGACCGCATTCTCGACCTCGGCGCTGATCCGCAGCGCTGCTGCAACCGATCCACCGGACGACACGCCGCAGAAGACGCCCTCCTCCCGCGCCAGTCGACGCATGGTCACTTCGGCTTCCTGCTGGCCCATATCGATCACCTGATCCACCCGGGTGTCATCAAAGATGGTCGGCAGATATTCCTTCGGCCAGCGGCGGATGCCGGGAATGGCGGCGCCCTCGATCGGTTGCAGACCGACAATCTGAATCGCCGGATTCTGTTCCTTGAGGTAACGGGAAGTGCCCATGATGGTACCGGTGGTACCCATTGAGCTGACGAAGTGGGTCACGGTGCCCCGGGTGTCACGCCAGATCTCTGGACCGGTGCCGCGATAATGGGCCTCGGGATTGTCCTCATTGCCAAACTGATCGAGCACCTTGCCCTGCCCTTCGGCCTGCATCCGCAAAGCCAGATCCCGGGCACCTTCCATGCCCTGGGCCTGGGTTACCTCGATCAGCTCGGCACCGTAGGCGGTCATCGCCGACTTGCGCTCGGCGCTCATGTTGTTCGGCATGATCAGCACCATGCGGTAGCCCTTGATGGCCGCCGCCATTGCCAATGCGATGCCGGTATTGCCAGAGGTGGCTTCAATAAGGGTGTCGCCGGGCTTGATATCGCCGCGCACCTCGGCTCGCTCGATCATCGACAGCGCCGGACGGTCCTTGACCGAGCCAGCCGGGTTGTTACCTTCAAGCTTGACCAGGATGGTGTTGCTGGTATTGCCAGGCAGGCGCTGCAATCGCACCAGCGGCGTGTTGCCGATGCAGTCGGCGATGGTTGGGTAACTCATGAATCCACCTCGGGGCCGGTTGACCCGGACAACTGGGTCATCAAAGCTGTGCTTTTTGCTAAGTCGGCCTATGATACCGGCAACGGCGTAGTGGATATACCTAATGAACGAGATCGGCATCAAGGCGCGGCTCCTGCTGATGACCCTGATCCCCGCGGGGATTCTGGCCACGGCGGTCGGCGCCTACTTCAGCTGGCAACACCTTGGCGACCTGCAACAGCAGTTACTGGAACGAGGCCAATTGACGGCCGAGCATCTGCAGCGACCCGCTACCGAAGCACTGCTGGCGGGGCAGCCAGCGCGACTACGTAGTGCGCTGGCCAGCACCCTGAACTACCAGGACGTACGCGCAGTCGCACTCTACGACGCAGACCGTCACCCCCTTGAACACAGCGGCCCGCAAATGTTCGTTGCCGATAAACCGCTGCCGGAAACCCCGCTTGCCGCTGGCACCGGCCTGCAGATTCGCAGCGGCGAACGCAGCACCCGGTTCATTCTGCCGTTGCAGGCAAGTCCGGAGCTGCTGGCCAACGCTGAGCGCAACGATATCGAACCTGATGCCCTGATCGGCTGGCTGGAAGTCGAGCTGAGCCACGGCAATACCGAGCTGCGGACCTACCAGACCCTGCTCAGCACCCTGGTACTGATCCTGCTGGGATTGCTGATCACCAGCCTGATGGTCAGCCTCATGGGCCGGCGCATTCTGGAGCCGATTGCCGACATCAACCAGGCCATCGCCCGCATCAGCAAGGGCCAGCTAGACGTACGCCTGCCGAAACAGGGCGCCCGGGAGCTGGATGATCTTGCCGAAGGCGTGAACACCATGACCCAGGCGCTGCAGAGCGCCCAGGGCGAGCTACAACAAAACGTCGAGCAAGCCACCGAGGACCTGCGGCAGACCCTGGAAACCATCGAGGTTCAGAACATCGAACTGGATATGGCCCGCAAGGCCGCGCAGGAAGCCAGCCGGATCAAATCCGAATTTCTCGCCAACATGAGCCACGAACTGCGCACCCCTCTCAATGGCATCCTCGGCTTCAGCAACCTCCTGCAGCGCACTGAAATGACTACTCGCCAGAGCGAGTATCTGGACACCATCAGCAAATCCGCGAACAACCTGCTGGCCATCATCAACGAAATACTCGACTTCTCCAAAATCGAGGCGGGCAAACTGACGCTGGAAACCATGCCGTTCAATCTCCGCGACCTGATTGAAGACACCCTGACCATGCTCGCACCCGCCGCGCACCAGAAGCCGATCGAATTGGTCAGCCTGATCTACAGCGACGTACCGCTGGGTCTGAGCGGTGATCCGCTGCGCCTGAAACAGATTTTGTCCAACCTGCTGAGCAACGCAATCAAGTTCACCCATGCAGGCTCGGTTTGCCTGCGGGTAATGCTGGAAGAAGACAACGACAGCAATGCCAGTCTGCGCATAAGCGTTACCGACACCGGCGTCGGGCTTTCCGAAGCGCAGCAGAAATCACTCTTCCGTGCTTTCAGTCAGATCGACAATTCGCTGACCAGACAAACCAGCGGCACCGGTCTGGGGTTGGTCATCACCAAACGTCTGGTCGAAGAAATGCACGGCGACATTGGCCTCAATAGCGCGCCGGGAGAAGGCTCGGAGTTCTGGCTGACGGTGACCCTGAACAAGTCCAGCCAGGCCAGCGACGACCTGCCTGAGCGGCCGCTGAGCGGCATCCATGCTGCGGTATACGAGCCACTGGCACTGACCCAGCAGGCGCTGCTGCACTCGCTGGATGATCTTGGTCTGCGCACTAGCATCTATCCATCTATCGCCGCGCTGGACAGCGCCCTCCGCTCGCCGGAGGGACAGGATATACAGCTTGCGCTGATCAGCAGTGGAGAAAACGACGCAGAGTGGGCGGAAAGCGCCCAGGCTGTGCAGCGCTGGGCAGCTGCTGGTCACTGTCAGAGTATCCTGCTGGTCAACACCGTTGCCCAACCAGACCTGCTGGATCAGTTGCCAAAGGCGCATTGCGCGGTACTTTCGCGCCCCCTGTGCATGCGTAAGCTGTATCGCACGACTACCCGTCTGCTGGCTCCTCGCGGCGATGCCGGCGCCTCAGAGGTTTCACTGCCCCCCACGGGCGAGCGCCGCAGCAACCCGAACAGCGTCAGCATTCTTTGCGTTGATGACAATCCAGCCAACCTGAAACTGGTCGACACCTTTCTGCAGGAAATGGGCACCCGTGTGCGCACCGCATCCAGTGGCGTGGAGGCGCTCGATATTCTCGACGAACAGCGCTTCGATCTCATATTCATGGATGTACAGATGCCTGGTATGGACGGGCGCCAGACTACCGAAGAACTGCGCATCCGCGAGGATATGAGTCAACAGTCCGCCACCCCGATCGTCGCCCTGACCGCCCACGCTCTGGCGGATGAGCGTCGCAAGCTACTTCGCTGCGGAATGAATGACTACCTCAGCAAACCGATCAACCCGGAGCAACTGCGCGACTGTATTTTGAAGTGGACCGGTCACGACCTTTCGGCGGTGACCGCTCCCGCAATCGAGCCGCCCGCAGCATCAGAGCCGCCACGCACCGAACCGCGCATCCTGGATCGTGATGAAGGACTGCGACTGGCCGCCGGCAAGGCCGATCTGGCGCAGGATATGCTGGAGATGCTGATGCAGAGCCTGCCCGGTGATCGCGAACAGATCGAGCGCAACTACCAGGCTGGCAACCTGGACGCACTACTGGAAACCGTGCACCGGCTGCACGGTGCAACCCGTTACTGCGGCGTACCTGAGCTGCGCAAACGTTGCCTGCAGACCGAGACAAAACTCAAGGAAAAGGCGCCCTGTGATGACGAGGTAAAACAGCTGTTGGAAGCCATCGACCGATTGCAGAGTGCGCTGTCAGTCCTGTGACCAGATGGCAAAGGCTAACGCCTGCTCACGCTCATCACTGAGCGATATCAGCATGCGCCCCCCGCCGCCGGCGGTCACGCGCTCCGCCGCCGCGCCGCTCAGCACCACCACCGGTGCCCCCAGCGGGTCGCGGTCGAGCTGCATGTGCTGCCACGACAGACCACCCGCCAGCCCCGTGCCCAGGGCCTTCATGATCGCTTCCTTGGCGGCGAAACGCTTGGCCAGAAACCGCGCAGGCTGGCCGTGCGCGGCAAAGCGCGCAAACTCATCAGGGGTCAGGATACGACGCGCAAAACGTTCGCCCTGACGCCCGAGCACCGCCTCGATCCGCTCAACCAGCACCAGGTCGGTGCCGATACCCCTGATCATCGGCCAGAGGCTTCCATAATCAACTGGCGCATGTCACGCACCGCCCCGGCAAGACCAGAGAACAGCGCACGGGCAACGATCGCATGGCCAATGTTCAGTTCGTTGATGCCGGGGATGGCCGCGATAGCCTCAACGTTGTGGTAGTGCAGGCCATGACCGGCATTGACCACCAGCCCGAGCTTGCGCGCGTAGTTGACCGACTCACGAATACGTTCCAGAGCCTGCTGTTGTTCGGCCCCCTCGGTATCGGCGTAATGGCCGGTATGCAGTTCGATCACCGGTGCACCCAGGCGTTTGGCCGCTTCGATCTGGCGCGGGTCCGGGTCAATAAACAGCGAAACCTCAGAACCAGCCGCAGCCAAGCGCTCAATGGCAGCCTGCACGCGGGCCTCGTTGCCGCAGACATCCAGGCCTCCTTCGGTAGTCAGCTCCTCACGACGCTCAGGTACCAGACAGACATGAGCAGGTCGGATCTTTTCGGCGAATGCGACCATTTCGTCGGTGACCGCCATCTCAAAATTCATCCGCGTCTGCAGCACCTGGGCAAGCAGCAGAATATCGCGCTCCTGGATATGCCGGCGGTCTTCACGCAGGTGAACCGTAATCCCATCAGCCCCGGCCTGCTCAGCCTCAATGGCAGCCTGTACGGGATCCGGATAACGCGTACCACGGGCCTGCCGCAAGGTAGCAACGTGATCAATATTGACGCCCAACAGAACGCGATCAGACTGGCTCATGCAAGATTCTCCGTTGACTATGCCGGGGCGACCATCCGCCCTGGCCTCAGCGCGGCTCGCCCGTGCGACCCGGCGCAAATAATTGACGACTGACCAGTGGGCGATCACCCAAGTGGACAGCCAACACCTGGCGCATCAAGCGCTTGGCAATCGGCAGCGCCTCGGGATCAGCCCAGTTCTGCGCAGCCATTGCCAACAGCCCCCGTCCGGGCAAGCCGCCCTGGGCGGCATCCACCACTGGGTATAGCCCCATATCCGGGCTCCAGCAGTAGAGGGTATCAGCCAGCACCGGCTGCTGATCGGCATCCTCTGTCAGACTAAAACCGTACCCCAGCAGCACTATCAGCTGCCACTCGAATTCACGCAGAACGGGCTCGACCGAGGACGGAGTCAAAGCCAGCCGTTCCAGTGCAGACTGATAGCCAGCAAACAGGAGCGTCTGGGCGTCACCCGGTGACAGCAAACGAACCAGCAGTTCATTGAGGTACATGCCGCTGAACAACGCTTGGCCCTGCAATCGGGCGTGGGCGCCGGCGACTTCGGCCTGCTGCAGGGTTTTCAGATCGCCACGCCCCTGCCAGCTCACCAGCAAAGGTACAAAGGGCTGTGGCTTTACACCGCGACCGCTACGCGCACCACGCCAGACGACCCGCTGCAGTCCGCCCTGCAGACTGAGCAGGTCAACCAGCGCGCTGGTGTCACGATAAGGCCTGCTGTGCAGGACGTAGGCGGGCTGCAGATGCTCGCGCATGCAGGTCAGTCGTCGAAACGATAACCCAGCGAGCCGAGGGCGCGCTCATCATCGGACCAGCCGCGACGCACCTTGACCCACAGATTGAGCATGATCTTGCTGCCAAACAGTTTCTGCATGTCGAGGCGCGCTTCCTGACCGATCTTCTTCAGTCGGTCACCGCCATCACCAATGATGATTTTTTTCTGACCTTCACGTTCCACCAGAATCAGGGCGTGAATATGCAGAATGCGTCCTTCCTGTTTGAACTGCTCGATTTCAACCGCGACCTGATAGGGAATCTCGGCCCCGAGCTGACGCATGACCTTCTCGCGGACCAGCTCTGCGGCAAGGAAGCGCGAGCTCTTGTCGGTCAGTTGATCTTCAGGGTAGAAGTGTTCACTTTCCGGCAGCCGCTCGGCAATCAGCGACTCGAGACGGTCGATGTTGCGCCCCTGCAGAGCGGACACCGGCACCACCTCGGCATTGGGCAGTTGCTGTGTCAGCCACTCCAGATGCGGCAACAGTTCATTCTTGTCTTCCATCCGGTCAAGCTTGTTAACCACGATCAGCACCGGACACGAGACATACTGCACCCGCTCCAGCACCATCTGGTCCTCGTCGGTCCAGCGCAAACGATCCACAACGAACAGCACCACATCGACATCACGCAGCGCCTGACTGGCGCTCTTGTTCATGAAGCGATTGAGCGCCTTTTCGTTTTCCTTGTGCAGACCAGGGGTATCGACATAGATTGCCTGCACCTCACCCTCGGTCTTGATACCCAGAAGGGTATGGCGCGTGGTCTGCGGCTTGCGCGAGGTGATGGCCAGCTTCTGCCCAAGGATATGGTTCAGCAGAGTCGATTTGCCGACATTGGGGCGGCCAACAATGGCTACATAGCCGCAGCGGGAAACAGCATCAGTCATCGGCACGCTCCACACCCAGGGCGATCAACGCCAGCTGGGCTGCCTGTTGTTCTGCCAGACGCCGGCTGCTGCCGACCCCGAAGGTTCGCTCAGCCAACAGCGCGACCTGACAGTCCACCTTGAATGTTCTGCAGTGGGCTTCGCCACTGCTCTCGATCACCTCATAACGAGGCAGCTCGCTCTGACGCGACTGCAGAAACTCCTGCAAACGCGTTTTTGGGTCCTTGTTGTTATCTACCAGCGTCAGGGTAGCAATGTGCCCCCCCAGCCAGTGCAGAACGCGTTCACGCACAGCGTCCAGCCCGCTGTCGAGGTAGATAGCACCGATAATGGCTTCGGTCGCATCAGCAAGAATCGACTCACGGCGAAATCCGCCGCTCTTCAATTCGCCGGATCCCAGCCGCAGGTACTCACCGAGCTCAAAGCCCTTGGCAAGCTCGGCCAGGGTTACGCCCTTGACCAGCCGCGCACGCAACCTGGAGAGCTGTCCTTCGCGGGCCTGGGGAAAATGTTGAAACAACATCTCGGCAGCAACAAAATTCAGAATCGAGTCGCCCAGAAACTCCAGGCGCTCGTTGTTGCGTCCACCAAGACTGCGGTGGGTAAGGGCCAGTACCAGTAGGTCCTGATCCTCGAAGTGGTAGCCTATCCTGCGCTCTAGTCGGTCTAACTTATTGCTCACTTTAATGGTCTGACAATGAATGTTTCGTCAAAGTGAACCAGCAGGTCCACTGTGTTCAGTAGCGGCGCGCGCACCTCGTACTTAAGCACCAGGGTGTAGGCATTCTGACCACTCTGGGTCACCTTGATGGCTTCTTTTGGATTGATGTCGCGGATACTGTTTAGCTGCATGCCCTTTTCAATGTAAGTATTGAGGTCACGCAGCGAGTTGATCTTGATCGTCGGATCTTCGTTGACCGTCGTAATCATGTTGCGCAACGAGTAGTGGTCCATGTAAATCGGGACCAGCTTCATCGCGATAACCATGCCGAATACGACCAACGCGATAACGGCCAACCAGCCGAAGAAGGAAGCCCCTTTCTGTGAGTTGCGCATGATAACCTCGTAATCCGTTGTTGATGTTATGTCCTGTTCGGCCCGCTCAATGAATCAGAGCAACGCTCGAAAAACTTGGCAAGTTACTCAGCTTTGGCTCGGGCCAATGCATCCAGACCGCGAATGCCTTGCCCACAATATAGTTGTCAGGAACCATGCCCCACAACTCCCTGGGCATTTCCGTTGATTGCCAGTAACGGCTGTCGTTGGAGTTATCCCGGTTGTCCCCCATCATGAAATAGTGCCCCTCCGGCACCACCCATTCATTGGGGCGGGGTGTCTGCGACAGCTGCTTCTGACGAATCAGGTGGCTGACCTCGCCCAACTGCTCCTGGAATATCTCTGCCTTGGCAACGGCCTGCAGCGGGTGACCGTCAGGCACTTCGTCATCCGGTATGACCTCAATCAATTCATGCTCGATCTTCTGGCCGTTGATATACAGCTGCTTTCCAGCATAGCGGATATGATCACCGGGCAAGCCGACTACCCGCTTGATGTAGTTAATAGTCGGATCATTGGGATAGCGAAACACCATGACATCGCCGCGCTGCGGCTCACCCACCGGGATGATCTTGGTATCGATTACCGGCAGACGAATGCCATAGGCAAACTTGTTAACGAGGATAAAATCCCCCACATCCAGCGTCGGCTTCATTGAGCCGGATGGAATCTGAAACGGCTCCACCAGAAACGAACGCAGCACCAGCACAACCGCCAGCACCGGGAAAAAGGATTTGCCGTACTCGACCAGCAATGGCTCCTTTTCGAGCCGCTCGATGGTCTGGGGGTCGGCCACATCGACCTGGGCTTCGTAACTGGCTATCGCACGACGACGACGAGGCGCGAGAAGAACGAGATCAAGCAGGGCCAGAAACCCACTGACGGCAACCGCAATCACCAGCACCAGTGGAAAGTTGATATGCATCATCGTTCGCGCTTACCGTCTCTAGTTGTCGACTTTCAGTACCGCCAGGAACGCGTCCTGCGGGATCTCCACACTACCTACCTGCTTCATGCGCTTCTTACCAGCCTTCTGCTTTTCAAGCAGCTTTTTCTTCCGGCTGGCATCACCACCATAGCACTTGGCAAGTACGTTCTTGCGCAGCGCCTTGACGGTTGAACGGGCAACAATCTGGCCACCGATAGCGGCTTGAATGGCCACATCGAACATCTGACGCGGGATCAGGTCCTTCATCTTCTCAACCAGCTGCCGCCCCTTGAACGCTGCATTGTCACGGTGCACGATCAGCGCCAGCGCATCGACCTTCTCACCATTGATCAACACATCCAGGCGAACCAGTTTAGCCGGCTGGAAGCGATCAAAGCTGTAATCGAGCGAGGCATAACCGCGGCTGACCGACTTGAGACGGTCAAAGAAATCCAACACCACCTCGTTCATCGGCAGGTCGTACACGACCTGAACCTGGGTACCAAGGAAGATCATGTCGTGCTGTACGCCACGCTTCTCGATACACAGGGTGATGACACTACCCAGATGGTCCTGCGGCACCAGAATGTTGGCCCGCACGATGGGCTCGCGCATTTCCTCGATCATCGATGGGTCAGGCAGCAGCGAGGGGTTGTCGACGTAGATGATTTCGCCACCCTTCGTCACGACCTCGAACACAACGGTCGGTGCGGTGGTGATCAAATCAAGGTCGTACTCGCGCTCGAGACGCTCCTGAATGATCTCCATATGCAGCATGCCGAGGAAACCGATACGGAAGCCAAAGCCAAGCGCTTCGGAGCTTTCCGGCTCAAACTGGAGTGCGGCATCGTTCAGCGTCAGTTTTTGCAGCGCCTCACGAAAATCCTCGAAATCATCTGAACTGACCGGGAAAAGACCGGCATAAACCTGTGGCTTGACCTTCTGGAAGCCTGGCAGCGAGCTGACATCCGGCGTAGTCGAGAGGGTCAGGGTGTCGCCAACTGGGGCACCGTGAATATCCTTGATACCCGCGATGATGAAGCCCACCTCGCCCGCTTTCAGGTCAGCGGTTTCGGTATGCTTGGGGTTGAATACACCGACGCTGTCGACCAAATGGGTCTTGCCGGTCGACTTGACCAACACCTTGTCACCCTTCTTGATACGGCCGTGTTTGACCCGTACCAGCGACACAACACCGAGGTAGTTATCGAACCAGGAGTCGATAATCAGCGCCTGCAGTGGCGCTTCAATATCCCCTTCCGGCGAAGGAATGGTGTGAATCAGCGCTTCGAGCACATCCTCCACACCAATACCGCTCTTGGCTGAGCAGGCAACCGCATCAGTGGCATCAATACCGATCACGCTCTCAATCTCTGCCTTTACTCGCTCCGGCTCGGCCTGCGGCAAGTCGATCTTGTTCAGCACCGGCATGACCTCAAGGCCCTGCTCGATGGCGGTATAACAATTGGCTACCGATTGCGCTTCCACGCCCTGGGCGGCATCAACCACCAGCAGCGCGCCCTCGCAAGCTGCCAGCGAACGACTGACCTCGTAGTGAAAGTCGACGTGACCGGGAGTATCAATGAAGTTGAGCTGATAGGTCTTGCCATCTTTGGCGGTGTAATACAGCGTAACGCTGTGCGCCTTAATGGTAATGCCGCGTTCCCGCTCCAAATCCATGGAGTCGAGCACCTGGGCTTCCATTTCGCGCTCGGTCAGGCCGCCACAAATCTGAATGAAGCGGTCAGCCAGCGTCGACTTGCCATGGTCGATGTGGGCAATGATGGAAAAGTTACGAATCAGGCTCAGGTCACTCACAGCGCGGATCATCCAGACAGGGTTGCCAGACTTGGCGAGACGGGGAGGCGACTCCCCAAAACAGCCCGCGAGTTTACCTGATTAGCTGCAATGTCGCCATCGCTGCAGCCCCCGGTCATCGCCCTGTTGACACCGTCGATGACCGGGGGCTGCAAACCGCTGGCCTTACTGCGCCAGACGGAAGGTGATATAGCTGGCGCGCCCCTGACGAATCACCCGCATGGAGATGGAGCGATTGTCCGGGAGATCACTGGCGATCTGGGTAAAGGTCTCTACCGAATCGACCGAACGGTTGTCGAGGTTGGTGATGATGTCACCGGGGCGCAGCCCCACCATGGCCCCCGGGCCACGACTAACCTCACGCACCACGACACCGGAGTGAATATCCAGATTTTTCTTCTGGTCATCACTCAACTCGGCGACAGTGACACCAAGACGGTTGGATGACGTGCTCGGCGCCTGATCGTTGCCACCTGCTGCAGCGACCGCATCATCATCCGGCAACGTGCCAATTTCCATGGTCAGGGTCTTGCGCTGCTTGTCACGCATCACCACCAGAGTTGCTTCGGCACCGGGACGCACTCGACCGACAGCATGCGGCAGGTCGGAAGAGCGAACCACCTCATGGCCATTGAATTCGAGAATGACGTCACCAACTTTCAGCCCACCCTTGTCCGCAGGACCGCCAGGCATGATTTGGGCAACCAGCGCACCAGCCGGCTTGGGCAGATCAAAGGACTCGGCCAGATCCTTGTTTACTTCCTGAATCACAACACCGAGCCAGCCGCGCTGCACGCTACCGTTGTCCTTGATCTGCTGCACCACATCCATCGCTACATCAATCGGAATGGCAAAGGACAGCCCCATGAAACCGCCGGAACGAGTGAAGATCTGAGAGTTAATCCCCACAACCTCGCCATCCAGGTTGAACAGCGGGCCACCGGAGTTGCCCGGGTTGATCGCTACGTCAGTCTGAATAAAGGGCACGTAGTTTTCATTAGGCAGGCTACGCCCCTTGGCGCTGACAATACCCGCAGTCACCGAGTAATCGAAGCCAAATGGCGAACCGATGGCCAGCACCCACTCACCGGGCTTCAGGTCGGCCGACTTGCCGATCTTGACCACCGGAAGATCATCACCGGCATCAATCTTCAGCAGCGCCAGATCAGAGCGCGGGTCCGCACCGACCAACTCAGCCTGCATTTCACGGCGATCAGACAGGCGCACAAAAATCTCGTCCGCATCCGCAACAACATGATTGTTGGTCAGCACATAACCATCATGGGAAATGATGAAGCCCGAACCCAGCGACTGCGGCGCTTCGCGCTCGCGCGGCGATGGCGCCTGAGGGAAGCTACGTTCAAAAAACTCACGGAACATCGGTGGCATACCTTCCAGATCAGGCATGCCCTGAACACCAGCCATCGGCTGGCTGGAAACTTTCTGACGGGTACTGATATTAACGATAGCCGGCGATGCCTCTTCCACCAGCTCAGTAAAGTCCGGCAAGTCCGCTGCAACCACCAGCGATTGCCACCCTAGAACCAGCACACTTGTCGCCGCAAGGGCCCAACGTCGAACAGACAGCATAAGTCTGATTACTCCTCACTTGTACTCAAGGACAATCCTGCAAAGGCATCAACCGTTCAGCCGCCCCTCCGGAGCGAAGGGCATCACCTGCCCGGCAGAGCGCAACACCTGCGGCATCATTTGCGGATCACGCTGCGCTCGCTGGCCATGCCAACGCACCACTGCAAAACCGGCAGCCAGGCCCAGTAGGGCTGCGCCGATCATGCCGGGCTCCGCCACGCCCGCAGCCTGCGCCAGCAGAGCACTGGCAAACAGTCCGAGCAACGGAACCATGTACACCCAAAGGGCGCCACGTACGACGGCGTCTTCGGGAATACCGATAAACACCTCATCACCAATCTGCCATTGCCGATCAGTCAGCGCACGAATAAAGCCGCGCTTGGCACCAGAACCTACCCTGGAGAGCAATGCCTGACCGCAACCTGCCTTGGCTGCACAAGAGCCACAGGTGCTGGTGCGCACGGTTTCCACCCACACAGCGCCTGCCTCAACACTCAAGACCCGCCCGCGCTCTTCAATCACTGCGCGATCTCCCCTGCAGAATGAGGAAAGGAGGCGGCTATACGCTCGGCCGTTGCCGGGGGAATCTCACCAACGATAGTTGCCAAATAGCCCGTACCATCAATCTGCAGGCGGCGGCTGACCGCTACCGTTGGCCCCAGCTGCGCCAGCAGATCCTCGGCCAACGCTCCTTCCCCGAGCGGCTCGACGAACAGGGTGAACCGGGCAAGCCCGTCACTGTAAGCCTGGCTCATGACCGGCGACTCATTACTGGCGAGAGCACGGACAATCGGCGCTCCGGCGGTAAAACCCGGCGGCAACCAGCCCGGCTCCCAGCCCGAGGTATCAACCAGCTTTTCGGGCTGCGGCTCGGCCACAGCAAGGCACCCAGGCCCCGCTTCCAGCTGATCATCGTCCAACTCGCCAAAATGCACATCCGTAAACTGGAAGCGCTCGAGCAGGACATTACGCTCGTTGATCAGCAAAGACTTGAGCAACATGCCGGTCTGATCATCAAGGTAGAGTTCGTAGGCGTAACGAAAGGAATCGCGCGGCTTCATGGCGACCACGGTCACCGGACGGTTGGCAACCCGCGTCTTGCCGAGCACATCAAGGGCATACCAGCGCTCGAGCCGCCCCGGATTCAGAGTGGCCGGCGCATCGCCGTGCCAACCGGAAACCGCCGCGAAGGAGCTGGCGCATTGCACCTGTCCATCCCGGCGAACCCACTCCTGGGGCTCGCCATCGGCGCGCAGCAGTCGCTCGGTGATACCGTCGTCATCAGCACGATGCCAAATATGATGGGTACTGAAACTGCCAGAGCGCTCGTAAACAAATGCGCCTGAGTAACTTTGCTGCCCTACTGCATCAACCATCCCTTGCAACCACTGGCTGGCATCGCGGGCCTGGGTCAGTGGCGAGATCAGCAGAGCTGCCAGGGAACAGCAGCTCAGCGTACGTCGACACCCGACCACTAGCGGCCTTCCATGCTGGCAGCTCGGGCATAGGGAATCAGCTGCGGACTGGCTGCCTGCGCGCTGGCTTCGGCGTGCTCGCGCAAATAACGACCAATGCGTTGCTCATGCCAGGCCGAAGGTGCCTGAGCAGGGGCAAGTGGCTCTGCGCCCGCATTACCGGTCTGCGAATAGCCCGCCAGAACAGCGCCCGAACGCGCCGTCGGATTAGCCTGCAGCATGGAGGGTGCCGGCATGGTCGCAGCAGTCATCTGAGCGCCATTGGGCGCCTCGCCCTGATTGACCATACGTACACCAACCAGCACCGCCAGGGTGACCGATGCGGCGACCGCCACCCGACTGACGTTGCGCCAAATGGCCGAACCCGTCTTGGTCGCCGACGCTGCAGGTGCCATCTGCACGGCTGGCTCGTCGTGCAAGGCGGCTGCAATACCTGCCGACAGGTCGATCGAACCCTGCCACGGCTCCTTGTGCATTACCGAACGTGCCAGCTGATAGCGCGACCAGGTACTACGCAGCTCCGGATTCTGCTCGGTGGCCTGGAGAACACGGCGCACTTCCAGTTCGTCAGCCTCGTTGTCCATGAGCGCGGAAAGAGACTCCTGCAAGACTTCGTTTCTCATTGCTTTACCTCTGCTGTTGGCCCATTGGGCTCACTGCGTTGCACCCCACCTTGAAAACCTATGCCTCAAGCAACGGTTTCAAGGCTTTGTCGATTGCTTCCCGCGCCCGGAAAATCCGGGACCGAACTGTACCGACCGGGCAGTCCATCACGTTCGCAATATCTTCGTAGCTCAACCCTTCAAATTCACGAAGGGTCAAAGCCGTCCTTAAATCATCAGGCAACTGTTGCAAGGTTCGGTTCACTACTTGCTCGATTTCATCGCGCAACATATCGCGCTCGGGCGAGTGAATGTCCTTGAGAATACTGTCGCCGTCGTAATACTCCGCTTCGTCTGCAGCAATATCGCTGTCCGGTGGGCGGCGATTGCGCGCCACCAAGTAATTCTTCGCCGTATTGATCGCAATACGATAGAGCCAGGTATAAAACGCACTGTCTCCGCGAAAATTCCCGAGCGCCCGGTACGCCTTGATAAAAGCTTCCTGAGCGACATCCTGCGCTTCGTGACTGTCGTGCACGAAACGAGTCACCAGCGCGAGAATCTTGTGCTGGTACTTGAGCACCAGCAGATCAAAGGCGCGCTTATCGCCCTTCTGCACTCGTTCAACCAGCTGCTGATCACTCTGCCCGGTCATCGCTGAACCACTCTTCGAAGTCCGTGACCGGCGTTGTTATCGTAGACACAAGATGTAACCAAAAGTTCTCCCCTCACTCAGGTACAGGATTAGGAGCACGACCGATGAAAAAAAGTTCCCCTTTGAATGCAATAGGCCATCACTTTTATCAACCGCAGTGATGCCCGAAGCACTCCCCCATGGGTGGCAGTATTGTGAGGCACTCAGCTTCTATATACTAGGACGCCTCGCAAGCACTGAGTGCAATAAACGCAATGACTCAACAACGGCAATACGATGTATTGGTCATCGGCAGCGGCGCCGCCGGTCTGACGCTGGCGCTGCACCTGGCAAGCGACCTGCGGGTCGCAGTTCTGAGCAAGGGCCAGCTGTCCGAGGGCTCCACATTCTGGGCTCAAGGCGGCGTTGCAGCCGTGCTCGACGACACCGACACCGTTGATGCTCACGTACAGGACACGCTGATCGCAGGCGGCGGTCTGTGCCACGAAGATGCCGTGCGGCAAATTGTCGGCGACAGCCGCGATGCCATCGGCTGGCTCATCGAGCAGGGAGTACCTTTTACCCGCGAGCGCAGAGAAGACGGTAGCGAGAGCGACGACTTCCACCTGACCCGCGAGGGTGGGCACAGCCATCGCCGCATCATTCACGCCGCTGACGCTACTGGCGCCGCGATCTTCAATACCTTGCTGCAACGCGCCGAAGAGCACGCCAATATCGAGCTGCTGGACAACCGGGTTGCGGTTGACCTGATCACCACCCAGAAGCTCGGCCGCGACGGCAATCAATGCCTCGGCGCCTATATCCTGAACCGCTCGACGGGCCACGTCGAAACCGTTGCTGCGCGCTTTACCGTGCTAGCGACCGGCGGAGCGAGCAAGGTCTACCTCTACACCAGCAACCCCGATAGCGCCTCCGGCGACGGTATTGCCATGGCCTGGCGCGCCGGCTGCCGAGTTGCCAACATGGAGTTCAATCAGTTCCACCCTACCTGCCTGTATCACCCGAAAGCCAAGAGTTTTCTGGTGACCGAAGCGTTGCGAGGCGAAGGCGCGTTGCTGCGCCTGCCCAATGGCGAACGCTTCATGCCGCGTTTCGATGAGCGAGCCGAACTGGCGCCACGGGATATCGTCGCCCGTGCAATTGACCACGAGATGAAACGCCTGGGCCTGGACTGCGTCTATCTGGACATCACCCACAAACCGGCCGACTTCATCCGCAGTCACTTCCCGACCGTGCATGAGCGCTGCCTGGCATTCGGCATCGACATCACCAAGGAGCCAATTCCGGTGGTGCCCGCAGCACACTACACCTGCGGCGGCGTGATGGTAGACAGCAGCGGACGCACCGACGTTGAACAGCTTTATGCGATTGGCGAAACCAGCTTTACCGGCCTGCATGGCGCAAACCGTATGGCCAGCAACTCACTGCTGGAGTGCATCGTCTACGGTCGTGCGGCCAGCAGTGCCATCCTCGACAAGCTGGCCAATACCAAGATGCCGGAGAATCTGCCCAACTGGGACGAGAGCCAGGTTACCGACTCGGATGAAGATGTGATCATCTCGCACAACTGGGATGAGCTGCGCCGCTTCATGTGGGACTACGTGGGGATCGTACGCACCTCAAAACGACTGCAACGGGCCAAACACCGGGTCGACATGCTGCGCGGGGAAATTCACGAGTTTTACAGCAACTACCGGGTCAGCCGTGATCTGCTGGAGCTGCGAAACCTCGCCCTGGTCGCAGACCTGATCATCCGCTCGGCCATGCTGCGCCATGAAAGCCGAGGGTTGCACTACACCCTGGACTTTCCGGCACAGCTGGACGAAGCGCTGGATACTATTCTGCAGCCGCCCAGCGCTGGCGACTGAACCGCAGCCGCAGTCGCAGCCGCCGCAGGCTCTCCTCGGAGGCAGCGTCTGCAGGCAGCACCACTGACACCGGGCACCAGCGACCTGGCTCACGCAGGCGCACCACCGTCAGCATTGCGCTGACATAGGTATCAGCCAGCAGCCGCGCCGCCGCTTCGGAGCCGTCACGGCGCAAGATATGCCAACCGTCGCTATCAAAACGTAAACCGGTGACCGAGTGCGGATGACTCAGGCTGACCTGCCGCGGCCAGATCCAGCTGCAGTAAACCGCCACCAACAGCACACATAGCAGGCTCGGCCAAAGACTCAAGGCACTGTGCACCACGCCGATACAGGCCAGCAGCCCCATCAGCGCCAACGCCAATGCCAGCCAGCGCGAAGGCTGGCGGCGCAACAGCAGAAATTCAGTCGGGCTGTACACGATCCAGAATCATCTCCACAATGCGTCGCAGATCCGGATCCTCCGGCTTGCCACGCTGCATGAACCAGCCAAACATATCCTGATCCTCACACTCCAGCAGCTTCTGATAGCGCTGCTGATCGTCCGCCTCCAGCGTCGGGTACACTTCCTGCAGGAAGGGCACCAGCAATACATCCAGCTCCAGCATGCCGCGGCGGCTGTGCCAGAACAAACGCTTCATTTCTATATCGGCCGACATCGGCAACTCCACAGTGAGGATTGAACTGCTTGGTAAAAGCCGCATTATAACGGCAAGCAGAGCCTGACAAGCACCTGCCCTGCCCCTATGATGTACCACCTGAACCAATGGAACAACGACAGGTATGACTCAACTACCCGACCTAGCCGATCGCTTCACTGACGACCGGGCAGACTGCGCCACCTGCGTCAGCTGGCTGAGCCACGAAGGCATCATTGCCGTTGACGGCGCCGACACCGACAAGTTCCTGCAGGGCCAGATCACCTGCGACCTTAAAACCGTCAGCACTGATAGCAGCTCGCTGGGCGCCCGCTGCAACCCCAAGGGGCGTATGCAGTCCAGCTTTCGCCTTTGGCGCAGCGATCAGGGCGTAATGCTGAGCCTCGCTCACGAGCTGATTGAATCCCAACTGGCGGATTTGGCCAAATACGCCGTGTTCTACAAGTGCCAACTGACCAACCAGAGCGAGAAGTGGATCGGCTTTGGCATCTGGGGCGAAGCGGCTGACGCTGCCCTGCAAAACTGCGGCCTCACTCTCCCGACCAATGGCGCAGTGGTGCACAAAGACAACCTGTTCGCCATTGGACTGCCAGGCGGCGCCTGTTCGCTTTGGGTCCCAACCGAACGCGCCGGACAGCTACTCGATCAGTTGTGCCAATACGCCAGCCCGGTCAGCCTGAACCAATGGTTGTTGCAGCAAATTCAAAGCGGCGTCGGCCAAGTCACCGGGCCGACACGCGAAAGCTTTATTCCGCAAATGCTAAACCTCCAGCAACTGGGCGGCGTCAGTTTCCGCAAGGGCTGCTATACCGGCCAGGAGATCGTCGCGCGCATGCAGTATCTGGGCAAATTGAAGCGCCGCATGTATCGCCTGCTGATGGCTGGCGAGGCCTTGCCCCCTCCCGGCACCGAAATCGTCGACCGCGACAGCGGCAAGGCTGTTGGCGAAGTCGTCATGGCCGCCCGTGGCAGCAAGGCGGTAGAAATGCTGGCTGTTCTTCAGAAGGATGCGGCACAATTGACCACACTGAGCGCCGGTGACAGCGACGGGCCACTGATCAGCCTTGCCGATCTGCCCTATGAACGCGAACTGACCACCGCCGAAGCCGAATAACACAGACTAAGGGACACGAGATGACCGATCTTGCCCAGCGCGTCCAGGACGAATTGATCCAGGCCATTGAGAAAGACCAGCTGGTGCTGCCGACACTGCCGGAAGTTGCCCTGCGCGTGCGTGAAGCCGCCGAAGATCCGGATGTCAGCATCCCTCTGCTGGTCAAGGAAATCAGCAACGACGCGGCCCTTAGTGCCCGCCTGATCAAGGTGGTGAACAGCCCACTGCTGCGCAGCCGGCAGGAGATCACCGATCTGTCTATGGCGGTCAATCGGATGGGAATCACCTACACCGCCAACCTGGCCACAGGTCTGGCGATGTCGCAGATGTTCCAGGCGACCTCCGATGTTATCGATCGCAAAATGCGTGAAGTCTGGACTCGCAGTACCGAAGTGGCGGGCATCAGCCATGTCCTATGTCGCCATTACACCAAGCTGAAACCAGACCAAGCCACCCTGGCGGGCCTGGTCCATCAGATCGGCGTACTGCCCATTCTGGCTTATGCAGAAGACAACTCGCAGCTGCTGCGCGACTCGATCAGCCTGAATCTGGTCATCGAGCGCATCCATCCTGTGCTCGGTGACCGCATCCTGCAGGCCTGGGACTTCCCGGAGCCACTGCGCCACGTACCGTCAGAGCATCTGGACTTCAAACGCAACTCACCGAGTGTCGACTATGCCGACGTCGTCCAGGTCGCGGTACTGCAGTCACTGGCCGGCACCCAGCACCCATTTACCCAGATGGACTGGAGCGCCATCCCCGCCTTCGCCAAGCTGGGCCTGGATCCCGCCGGAGAACAGGAAGATGAAGACCTGTCGGCAGAAATGGAAGCCGCCATGCAGCTGCTCGCCTGAGTCAGCTGCGGGTCAGGCCTGAGTCACCGTCGCGTCCACTGCGGCGGTCGCTTCTCAAGGAAGGCATTAACGCCTTCCACGGTATCTTCCAGTTCAAACAGATCAACAAAACGCTCTCGCTCACGCGCCAGCAGCGTGTTAATCGGCTGGTCCCTGCCACCCTGAATCAGCTCTTTGCAAAAATGCACCGCCGCCGGGCTCTGCCGCGCAACCTGCGCCGCAAGCCGCAACGCCACACCTAGCGCCTGTCCCTGCTCGACACACTCCTCTACCAGCCCAATACGCTCGGCACGCACGCCGTCGATCCGCTCACCGCAGAGAATCATCCGCTTGGCCCAGCCCTCACCAACCAGCCAGGCGAGTGCCTGCGTCCCACCCGCACAGGGCAGCAGCCCTACCCCCGTCTCGGGCAACGCCAGCTGGGCCTGGCGCTCGGCAATACGGATGTCACAGGCCAGTGCACACTCCAGTCCACCGCCCATGGCGTAACCGTTGATGGCCGCGATGGTAACCCCGGAAAAATCACGCAACGCCTCAAACGCCAAGCCAAACAGCCTGGCCATTTCCCGAGCCCGTGCCGGGTCGCCATCAGCAAACATCTTCAGGTCGGCACCGGCCGAGAAGAAGCGCTCACCACGCCCGGTGAGCACCAGCGCATAGATATCCGGGTCATCGTTGAGGTGGTTGAGCAGCTCCGGCAGCCCGTGCAGGGTGTCGGAGTCCCAGGTGTTGGCTGGCGGGTTATCGATGGTGACCAGCGCCGTGTGGCCGGCCTTTTGTACCACCAGCTTGTCGGTGCGCGGAACCAGCGCGGTGTAGGGTTGCAGTGCGTGTTCCATGACAATCTCCAGCAGTCTTCAGACAGTTACCGGGGAGGGTCTGGCAAGCTCCAGTTGATGGGTGCCAACCCCTTACTGACAAGATAGTCGTTCGCCGCGGAAAAGTGGCCGTTGCCAATGAACCCACGGTGGGCCGACAAAGGCGAGGGATGCACCGAGGTCAGCACACAGTGCCTGGCTCGATCAATCTGCTCCCCCTTGCGCTGGGCGTAGCTGCCCCAAAGCAGAAAGACACAGTTCTCGCGGCGCTCGTTGATGATATCGATCACCCTCGAGGTAAAACGTTCCCAGCCACGCTTGGCGTGCGAGCCCGCTTGCCCCTGCTCGACCGTCAGCACCGCATTGAGCAGCAGCACACCCTGTTCAGCCCAGGACTGCAGGCAGCCGTACGGCGGTATCGGCAAACCGAGGTCACGATTGATTTCCTTGAAGATATTCTGCAGCGACGGCGGCGTACGCACCCCCGGCGGCACCGAAAAACTCAAACCGTGTGCCTGCCCGGGGCCGTGATACGGGTCCTGCCCGATAATCACTACCCGCACCTTGTCCAGCGGCGTCGAGTTGAGTGCGTTGAAGATCAGCGGGCCCGGCGGAAAAATGACCTTGCCAGCTGCCTTCTCGGCCTGCAGGAACCGACGTAACTGCTGCATGTACGGCTGCTCGAATTCGTCCTGCAGAACGTCAAGCCAGCCTGCTTCCAACTGCACTGCCCGCTCGGTCATAGGTTACTCCGCCAGCGGCACAGCCTGATTGATGCAACGCACCACGCGGTCGCGGCTGTCCTTGAGCACCCCGGACAGCCCGTTCATGTTGCTGGCATGCAGCACCAGAACGCCGTCAACACATTCGGCCTCGTGCTTGGCCGGATTACGGCGCAGACTACCGGCCTCCTCCGAGCCCACAGTCACTACTCGATAGTCCGCGAGCTCCAGACCCTTTTCCGGATTGACGAAATTCAGATAGCCGTATAGGTGCAGCACGGCAACGGTGGCAATCACGGTAATGATGGCCGTGAGAATGATCGGCAGCTTGTTGACTTCCTGCGCTTGCGACATCGAATACTCCGATTAAAGAATGTTGGCGTAGTCTGCTTCGACCCGGTCCAGACTGAGGTTGTTCAAAAAGCCCGAAAAGCACATCCAGGCGCTCAGGGCGTTGAGGTCAGCAAAGGGCGCAGGCAGGTAGCGCGGTGGCACCACCAGCCCTTCGTCCACCAATTGCCCCAGGGTGCGCATGTCCTCCAGCGTGGTCTTGCCACAGAACAACAGCGGAATCTGCTGCAACTTGCCCTTGCGCACCGCCAGCTGAATATAGTTGTAGGTCAGGATAAAGCCCTTCAGATAGACCAGATCCTTGGTAAACGGCAGGCCATTACTGGCCGAGCCACGGAACACTCGACTGGTGTTGTTGTAGCTGTCGTCACGGGAATAGCCCTCATCCCGATAGAACTGAAAGACATCAAGAAAATCCCCGCCGGTTTCGGCAATCTGAATCGCCCGGGTTCGGTCAGTCAGTTTGCGCAGCCGCGCGGGATAGGAGTTGAATGTCAGCACCTCCATCAGGATGGCCAACCCTTCCTGGGTTACCGTCGAGGACGGCGGCCCCTTGGCCAAAAACGTACAGATCGGCTGGTGCTGGCCATTCAGGCTGGTCGCAACATGCACCATCCCCTCGTGCACGGCGAGAAGATTCAGATCACGCTGATTGAACATCGCATCACTGCGAATCTTGATGTAGTCAGCGCCCGCTGCCGCGTCGGCAACGATCCCATCGGACTCGAACACACGCACCGCTTGGTCGTCCGGAAACGCCTCGTTCATCCTCGCCTGCAGAATGCCTACGGCGTCCGGCGCCGCTATGGTCTTCGGTTCGCGCACCAGCTCGGTACGGGCGATATTCTTCAGCGACTCACTGAGCATGATACCGAGATCAGTCAGTGTCGGATCGCCTGCGTGAAAGGCGTCCGACGCCGCACCGTAAAGCTCTTGCGAGATCAGACCAAAATCCCGGGTGCCACGCGCTTCCAACATACGGATGACCGTCCGGTACTCACGGCACATCCGCCGCATGATCTGACCGACCGGGTTGAAGCTGCCAAGCTGACGGGTGATATCGCGCTCGATATCCTGAAAGATCTGCCGCCGCTCCGCCGAATCAAAACCCAGCGGGCGTTGGGCGTAGTAGTCGGGATTGATATCAGGAAGCGCCTTGCAGCGCTTCTTGAGGAAGGTGTCGCGGATGTTGTCGTCCCACTTGATCGCATCCAAAACCCGAATCGGCGCCTGCGCCTCGACAATCCGATCAGACAGACTGCGGATGACCAGCTGATACTGCTCACTCTGTTTCACGGGTGGCTCCCTTTGGTCGCAGCTGCAAGCTTTAAGCCGCAAGCTACAAGCTGTCCGTGCATTCACGCAATCTCGCGGACTACGCGGACAATCTGATGCTCATCATAGTCCTGGACAACACGAACTACTTGCCGCTTGAAGCTTGCAGCTGGCGGCGAAGCCGCCTAGGCCGTTTCTGGCCGCATGTGCGGGAACAGGATGACGTCACGGATCGACGGTGAGTTGGTCAACAGCATCACCAGACGGTCGATACCGATGCCTTCACCTGCGGTCGGCGGCATGCCGTATTCCAACGCGCGGACGAAATCGGCGTCGTAGTGCATGGCTTCGTCGTCACCGGCGTCCTTCTCTGCCACCTGGGCGAGGAAGCGCTCGGCCTGGTCTTCGGCGTCGTTAAGCTCCGAGTAGGCGTTTGCGATCTCACGACCACCGATAAACAGCTCGAAGCGGTCAGTGACGTTCGGGTTCTGGTCGTTGCGACGGGCCAGCGGCGATACTTCGAACGGGTACTCGGTAATGAAGTGCGGCTGTTCCAGCTTGTGTTCAACCAGCTCCTCAAAAATCATCACCTGCAGCTTGCCCAGACCTTCGTGACCGAGCACCTTGGCGCCGGCCTTCTTGGCGATGGCACGGGCCTTCTCGACGTCATTGAGATCGTCGGCGGTAATGTCCGGGTTGTACTTGAGGATAGAGTCATACACCGACAGACGCACAAAGGGCTCGCCGAAGTGGAATACCTTGTCGCCGTAGGGCACGTCGGTGGTGCCCAGCACCGCCTGCGCCAGCTCGCGGAACAACTCTTCGGTCAGGTCCATGTTGTCGCGATAGTCTGCGTAGGCCTGATAGAACTCGAGCATGGTGAACTCGGGGTTGTGACGGGTCGAGACACCTTCATTGCGGAAGTTGCGGTTGATCTCGAACACCTTCTCGAAACCGCCGACCACCAGCCGCTTGAGGTACAGCTCCGGCGCGATGCGCATGAACATCGGCATATCCAGCGCGTTGTGATGGGTCTCGAACGGCTTGGCCGCCGCGCCGCCCGGAATGGTCTGCAGCATCGGAGTTTCGACTTCCAGAAAGCCACGGTCATTAAGGAAACGGCGGATGTGCGCAATCACCTGCGACCGCACACGGAAGGTATGACGCGCTTCCTCGTTGACGATCAGGTCAACGTAGCGCTGGCGGTAACGCTGCTCGGTGTCGGTCAAACCGTGGTGCTTGTCCGGCAATGGGCGCAGCGACTTGGTCAGCAAACGCACGTCCTTCATATGCACATAAAGATCGCCCTTGCCGGAGCGCGCCAGGGTACCTTCAGCGGCAATGATGTCGCCCAGATCCCAGGTCTTGATCGCTTCCAGGGTCTCGGCCGGCAGGCCCTTGCGGTCAACGTAGACCTGCAGACGGCCGGAGGTATCCTGCAGCACCATAAAGGCACCACGGTTGAGCATGATACGCCCGGCGATCTTGACCGGGATCGCCGCCGCTTCCAGCTCTTCCTTGCTTTTGCCCTCATACGCTTTCTGCAGATCAGCGCACAGGCTGTCGCGGCGGAAGTCGTTAGGGAAGGCAATACCCTGTTCGCGGGCAGCGGCCAGTTTGGCCTTGCGCTGGGCGATCAGCTGGTTTTCTTCCTCGTGTTGGGCGTGCAGGTCTTGCTGCTGGTCGGTCATATCGATGAATCCCGGAAAAAATCAATTCGGTTGTTGGCCCGCAACGCGGGCCATGGCGGATTGCCGTGCGGCGGCCGGTTTATAGGCCCATTTTCAGGCTGGCCTCGATGAATTCATCAAGATCGCCATCCAGTACCGCGTTGCAGTTGCTGTTCTCGATACCGGTACGCAGATCCTTGATACGCGACTGGTCAAGCACGTAGGAGCGGATCTGGTGTCCCCAGCCAATGTCGGACTTGGTGTCTTCCAGTGCCTGCGCGGCCTCGGAACGCTTCATCATTTCCAGCTCGTACAACTTGGCCCGCAACATCTTCATTGCGTGGTCCTTGTTGGCGTGCTGCGAACGCTGGTTCTGGCAGCTGACCACGGTGTTGGTCGGAATGTGGGTAATCCGTACCGCCGAGTCGGTGGTGTTAACGTGCTGACCACCCGCCCCGGAAGAGCGGTAGGTATCCACCCGCAGGTCTGCCGGGTTGATATCAATTTCGATATCATCGTCGATCTCGGGTGCGGCAAAGACCGCCGAGAACGAGGTGTGACGACGGTTACCGGAGTCGAACGGGCTCTTGCGCACCAGACGGTGCACGCCAATCTCGGTGCGCAGCCAGCCGAACGCATATTCGCCACGAATGTGCACGGTCGCACTCTTGATGCCGGCCACTTCACCCTCGGACAGCTCAACAATCTCCGCATCAAACCCGTGCTGGTCCGCCCAGCGCAGGTACATGCGCAGCAGAATGTTGGCCCAGTCCTGCGCTTCGGTACCACCGGAGCCAGCCTGAATATCCAGATAGCAGTTATTGGCATCCATCTCGCCGCTGAACATACGGCGGAATTCGAGTTTCTCCAGCGCCTCCTGCAGACGCTTGAGCTCGGTTACCACATCATCGACCGCGCCCTGATCGCCCTCTTCGGCGGCCATTTCGAGCAGTTCGCCCGCATCAGCCAGGCCACCACTCATCTCGTCGAGGGTACCAACGATGTCGGCCAGTTGTGAGCGCTCACGGCCCAGGTTCTGGGCCCGTTCGGGCTCATTCCAGACGCTGGGGTCTTCCAGCTCACGCTCTACTTCGGTCAGGCGATCACGCTTGTGATCGTAGTCAAAGATACCCCCTGATGGTTTCAGAGCGGCTTCTCAGGTCTTTGATGGTGTTCAGAATCGGATTGATTTCCATGGTGACGGACCCCGGCAGGAAAAAGCCGCCATTGTAGCCGAATTCAGCCGCCGAGTGCAGCTGTCATGCCCGCGGCGCAAAGGCGCGCAGAAACACCAGGGCGCCAAGTCCCCAAAGGGCATTGAGAATGAAACCGATGGCAAAGCGCGGCACAAACAACTGCCAGTCCAGCCCATACCCCTTGAGTGGAAAAACCAGCAGCAGCGCGACCAGTGTCAATGCGATCCCGCCAAACAAGGCCGCCTTGAGCCAGATCAGTTGCTTGCCCATACGCGCCAGAGCGAGAACCAGTACCACGCCCCAAACCCCACCCCAAAATGCGGAAGACACCACTGCCGGCACCGACAGCGGCGCGACCGGATCAAGCGAGAAGGCAGGAAAGGGGACCACACCTGCGGCATGCAGCAGCGCCAGCGCAGGTTGATGGAAACAGAAAACCGCCAGAAACCCGGCCGTGAACGCAAGCAACCAGTGACGCATTGGAAATCCGCCCGATCAGCTGAAAGTCACTGCACTATAGCAGCCTCAAGCGAGCCCACTTCCGGCGCCCGCACCTGATTCGACAGCTGCTCCAGTATCGGGTAGATATCCAGCGCCGACTGCGGCCTGCTGAACCAATATCCCTGAACGAAGTTGCAGCCTTCATTGTGCAAAAAGTCCATCTGCTCCGGGGTTTCAATCCCTTCGGCGATCACATCCATATCGAGCCCACGGCCTAGCCCGATAATCGCCCGACTGATCGCCTTCAAACGCTCATCATCTGGCGCTTTGGTAATGAAACTCTTGTCGACCTTGATGATGTGCAGCGGATAGCGGTGCAGGTAACCCAGCGACGAAAAGCCGGTCCCGAAGTCATCCAGCGCGATTCGGATACCCATACTCTCAAGCTCACGCAACGCTGCCAACGTGTCGGGCACATCGCGCATCAGCAAACTCTCGGTAATTTCCAGCACCAGACTGGACGGCGGCAAACCGGTTTCGCGGAGGATTTGTGCCACCCGGTTGGCAAAGCCCTGTTCCTGCAGCTGGCGACTGGACAGGTTCACCGAACAGCGCAGGCCGGCCAGCCCCTGTTGGTGCCACTGACGAACCTGGGTGCAGGCCTGCTGCAATACCCATTCACCGACCTCGACAATCTCCCCCGACTCTTCCAACACGGGGATGAACTCGTCCGGCGATACCAAACGAGTACCCTGCCACCAACGCAGCAGAGCCTCGACGCCGACCACCTGGGAGCGCCCGGCAGAAACCTGCACAATCGGCTGATAGAACAACTCAAACTGTCGCTGGGCAAGCGCTTCGCTGAGCGCGTTTTCCAGATTCAGCCGCTGATTGGCTTCCTCTTGCAGCGCATCACTGTAGAGCGCCAGCTGGGACTTGCCGAACGCCTTGGCACGGTAGAGCGCAAGGTCCGCCTCGCGCAGAACATCCTGCTGCCCGTCATGCCCGTTCAGGGGCGCCACGCCGATGCTGACACTGACCGACAGCCGCCGGGCCGCAGCAATGATCGGGTAATGCAACGCGTGCATGATGCGCTTGGCAACCACTTCGGCGTCACCGGCCATCGCCATGTCATCCAGCAGCACGACAAACTCGTCACCACCAAAACGGGCCAGATGGTCGCCCGGGCGCAGGCAACGCTCAATCCGCTTGGCGACCTGAATCAGCACCTGATCACCGACCTGGTGTCCCAGACTGTCGTTAATCAGCTTGAATCGATCCAGATCGATAAACAGCACAGCCGAATGACGCGCCCCCGGCTTGGACTGACGCTGCAACGCCTGAGTCAGCAACTGACTGACCAGTTGCCGATTGGGCAGCCCGGTCAGCTCATCGTGCAGCACCATGTGGGCCAGCTCCTGCTCAGTCTGCTTGCGCTGGCTGATATCCGTCAGCGACCCAGCCAACAGGTGTTCACCATGCAGGTCGGTCGAGGCAACCCCACGGATCATTACCCAGATCAACCGTCCCCAGCTGTCGCGCACCTCGCACTCAACATGCAGATAAGACTGACGGCCATCCAGATGCGCCTGAACCGCAGCACGAAAGCCGCCACGCTGGGCCTCAGGAATCAGGCTGGCCCAATCGGCCAGGGTGCGCGGAGCACGCGCCGCATCCAGCCCGAGCATGGCCAGCCAGCGATCAGAGACGTGCAGCCGGTCATCTTCGACATGCCACTCCCAGAGCCCGTCATTGGCCCCCTGCACCGCTCGCGCATAACGGTCTTCACTGGCCTGCAGCGCCACCTTGCCAGCGCTGGAATAGGTATCCACCGTAAGACTCAGATCAAAGAAGGCTACCTTGAGCAGGCAGCCGTACAACTGCTCGGCAAGCTTGGGGTCAGCGTGCCACTGGCGATTGATCGCCCGGTGCATGAAGTCGAGATAGAAGTGAAACGCCGCCAGATACCACTTGAGGTCGACACCCAAACGCTCGTGGGTCAGCCCCACCAGCAGCCGCAGACGCACATACTGCAGATCATAGGGGCCACGTAACAGTTGCCGAAAATAGTTCTGCTGCTGCGCCTTGAGCAGCGTCAAACGACCGGGATAGCCCAGCAACCCGGCGGGTTCGTCGAATTGCTCAAAGTGCCTGAACAGTGCATCAATGCACTCAAGATGGAGCCGATCCAGCGCCGGGAGGTGAGCAGTCAGGCAGGCAAAGCCGTCGTCATTGATCAGCAGCAAACGCAGGCGCTGCCTCACCTCATTCGGGTTCAACCCGAGGTGACGCTGCATATTCAGCAACTGCTGCTTCAGATCCGGCACGGCCTGGGCCCCCAGCGCACCCGGCAAGACCCGGGCGGAAAGAATGGTGATGCATTTTCGCTCTATGTATCACTGCATGAAAACCAAAAGCGCAGAGCAGGTCAATCCCCTTTGTACGCTAGACCGTATCTGCTGGCTCAATATGACGAACCATCAGTTGCAGACTCTGGCGACCACGAAACTCGTTGATGTCCAGCGTATAGGCCAGCAGCACTTTGTTGATGGCCGCATTGGGCCAGTGCTGCGGCTCAATATTGAATGCGATCGCATCCAGCGGTTCTGTGCTGCCCGGCAGGCGCAGCACCAGCTTCAGATGGCGCTCGCCGACCAGCCGTTGCTGCAACACCTGAAACTTGCCATGAAACAGCGGCTCCGGGAAGTGCTGCCCCCAGGGTCCCGCCTCGCGTAGCGACGCGGCAATATCCATGGACAGGTCGCCGGCCTCCAGCTCGCCATCGGACAACAGCCGCCCGGTCAGATCCTCGGCCTCCAGCTGACGACGCACTTCAGCGTCAAAAGCCGCGGCAAAGGCCGGAAAATCGGCTTCCCGTAGCGACAGACCGGCCGCCATGGCGTGGCCGCCGAACTTGCTGATCAACTCAGGATGACGCGCCGCTACCGCATCCAGTGCATCGCGGATATGCAGCCCGCTGACCGAACGCGCCGAGCCTTTGACCATCCCATCCCCCGCGTCGGCAAAGGCAATTACCGGGCGATGAAAACGGTCCTTCAGGCGCGAGGCGAGAATGCCGATCACGCCCTGATGCCACTCGGCATCGTACAGGCAGAGGCCGAACGGCAGGTCCGCCTCCTCAAGCTGCATGCCTTCAAGCGTTTTCAACGCCTGCTGCTGCATGTCGCGTTCGATTGCCTTGCGGTCGCGGTTGAGGCCATCCAGCTCGCGCGCCATATCCAGCGCCAGTGATTCGTTGTCGGTCAACAGACACTCAATACCGAGGCTCATATCGTCGAGCCGCCCTGCCGCGTTCAATCGCGGACCAACAATAAACCCGAGATCGGTGGATACCAGCCGCTCACGCGGCCGCCCTGCCACCTCCAGCAGGGCACGAATACCCGGTCGGCAACGGCCGGCACGAATACGCGCCAGCCCCTGATGCACCAGAATCCGGTTGTTGGCATCCAGCGGTACCACGTCTGCCACGGTGCCAAGGGCCACCAGGTCCAGCAGCTCCGCCAGGTTCGGCTCGGCTCGGCCAGTTTCGACAAACCAGCCGCTTTCACGCAGCGCCGCACGCAACGCCAGCATGACATAGAAAATCACCCCGACGCCGGCCATCGCCTTACTGGCAAAGCCGCAACCGGGTTGACTCGGGTTAACGATGGCATCGGCTGCCGGCAGCTGCTCGCCCGGCAAGTGATGGTCGGTGACCACTACCTGCAGACCGGCGGCCTTGGCCGCAGCAACGCCATCGATGCTGGAAATGCCGTTGTCGACCGTCACCAGCACGTCCGGCGAGCGGGCGAGAGCCACCTCGACAATTTCCGGGGTCAGGCCATAGCCGTATTCGAAGCGGTTGGGCACCAGATAATCGACCCGCCCAGCGCCAAGCATACGCAGCGCCAGCACGGCAACGCTGCTGGCGGTGGCGCCGTCCGCGTCGAAGTCACCGACAATCAGAATCGACTGACGGGCACGCAACGCCTGTTCCAGTACCGCGACAGCCCGATCGATACCGAGCAAACCGTCGAACGGCAGCAACGCCTGCAACCGCCGATCCAGCTCAGCCTCATTGAGCACGCCGCGGGCAGCGTACAGACGGGTCAACAATGGCGGCAGATTACCCAGGGCGGGCAGCGCTGAGGGCAGCGGGCGGGTTGCTATCTGCATCAGCTCAACGCTCGCCCTGAAGCCACTCGACCGGCAATTCGTGCTGCTGATCACCGTCGCTGACATAGAGCACCCCATCGCTGATCATCACGCCCCAGTCGATGCTGCGCGGCAGGTCAGTGGACAGCGCCTGCAGCGGCTCGTCAGGTAGCGCAGCAACATTCAGGTTGGCCAGCGATGTGACGGCAGAAAGCTGCTTATTGATCCACACACGGGTGTTGCCATAGACCAACACCGACACCTTCCCGGCACGACGTGAGCACCAGGTCATGCGTTCAGCGTCGGGCTGGCCAACTTCGATCCAGTGCTCAACCCGATCATCCAGAGTTTTCAGCCACAGCGCCGGTTCGTCGACATCAGACAACCCGCGGCCGAACGTCAGGCGCTCGTGATACCAAAGCGCGTAGGCCAGCAGGCGAACCGCCAGCCGCTCTTCGGTCTCCGACGGGTGACGGGCCACCGTCATGCGCACGTTCTCGTACACACCCAGGTCGGTATCGGTAATGTTCAGCTGAACCTTGTAGGGGGTTGCCTGCAATGCCATGAGGAGGGTCCTGTGGGAAGCCGGGCGGCAGTGTACCGCATCCGCCGCACCGACGCAGAACCGCTCAGACCGAGAAGCGCTGCCAAAGCCCCTCGAATTCTCGTACGTAATCCGCCACCAGCGGTGGGTGATCAATCACCAACAGGTTTTCCTGATTGAAATCGCTGGCACTGCGTGTCCAGTTGAAGCTGCCATTGAGCAGGATCCGGTCATCGAACAGGGCAAACTTGTGGTGCATGTGATAAGGGCCCGGATCGACCCGCAGGGGAATACCCTCATCGCGCAGCATGGCGATGTCGCTGCCCATATCGTGCTGCTTTTCATGGTCGCTGATGATCCGCACCTTGACCCCGCGCTGATGACAGGCCAACACCGCGCGACTCAAACGGTCATCAGAGATAGTAAAGACACAGATGTTTAGGCTGTTACGTACCTGGTTACACAGGTCCAGAATCCGCCGCCGGCAGCTTTCACCCGGACTGAAATGCGCACTGGCCACCTGCACCTCATTGACCTGCGAGGTATCCAGCGTCTTGACCACCTGTTCAAGCCACTTCAAAGCAGGCAAGACGTTCTCCGGCTCGGCCACCAGTTCGCGCACTAGCGCAAAGGCCCGGTTACGCAAAAAGCGAACGCGGTCAGGTTCAAGACCACCACCCAGTTCGCGCAGCTCGACACGCTCCTCGTTGCTCAAGCGCAGATCAGCCACGCTGTCACGTAGAACTTGGTCCAGTTGCTGAAAATCCATCATTGCTCGCCACCACCCTGCTCATCCACGGTCACTACTTTCAGTTGCCGAACAATGTCGAGCAACTGCGTCTGCGCCTCGCGTCCAGCCAGCACCTGCCGATCCATGACCTCAGCCAGCGGCGTGACCGTGGCGCGCATGCTGTCGGACAGGCCTTCCAGCATCTGCTGGATCAGCTCTTTAGGCGGCATCACCACCCGCACCTTGGGACTCAGCTTGTGCAGCGAGTCCAACGCGCCGAGCAGCTCCTCCCAGGGCACCGCAACCTCGCTGCCCTGCTTGCCTCCCAACGCCCGAACACTCTGAACCAGATCGTTCAGTTGGCCGACCACACGCTGCCCGACCTCGGCATCATCACCGCCCATCGCGCGATTGCGCAGGAAGTCCGCCTTGATTTGCTCCCAGCGGGCCGCACGCTCTGCGTTCAGGGTGCCACGCAGCTCAGCCAGCTTGAGTAAATTCTCTTCGGCGCCAGTGGTGAGCAGTTGCGACTCACCTTGGTAGTGGTCATCGATCAACTGCTGCAGCTCCTGCTCGTTCATGACCGCAGAGACCTTCTCGGCCAGCTTGTTCATGTTGCGATAGCTGCCCTGCAACTTGAACGGCGGTTCGGTTCGATACCGGTCATCCTGCGCGGCGCTGGCGATGTACTGCTGGTTGACCCGCAGCACCACGTCACGCAACTGCATCATGCGCTGCAGGGTGGCAACCATGTCGTTGATCTCGGCCGCGCTGTAGTCGTAACTCAACTCATTGGCAGAGAACGGCTTGCCTTCGGCCTTGGCCACCAGCCGGTACAGATCATTCAGGTCGCGGCCTGCCAAGGGCGCAAGCACGGCGTTTGAGGTGAGGCTGTTTTCGATGTAGCTCAGCGCGAACACATCGTTCATGCCCGCCAGGGTGTCGCCGAGGTTATAAATGTCGGCACGGTTGGCCAGCATGTCCGGAATGCGGAACACCTCACCGGACTCGGTGTAGGGGTTACCGGCCATGACCACGGCAAACTTGCGACCGCGCATGTCATAGGTGCGCGTGCGCCCCTTCCAGACACCCTCGATGCGTCGCGTGCCATCACAGAGCGAGATGAACTTCTGCAAAAACTCGGGATGGGTATGCTGAATGTCGTCGACATACAGCATCACGTTGTTGCCCATCTCCAGTGCCAGGTTCAGTTTGACCAGCTCTTGCGCCGCCGTTGCGTCCGGCGCCTGTGCCGGATCGAGCGAGCGCACTTCATGTCCCAGCGCCGGACCATTGATCTTCATGAATACCAGGCCCAGGGCGTGGGCAACGTATTCCATCAATGTGGTCTTGCCGTAGCCCGGCGGAGAAATCAGCATCAGCAGACCATTGAGGTCCGAACGCCGCCCCTCTCCTACCGTGCCCATCTGCTTGGCAAGGTTATCGCCAATGACGCCAAGATAGACGTCATTGATCAGCCGGTTACGCACAAAGGAAGAGAGCGGGCGAGGTTTGAACTCTGATAGCCGCAGAGTCTTGCGCTGCTCGTCAAGAATCTGCTGACGTACCTGCTGATAACGCCCCAGCCCGGGCTGGAAGTGCTGACGGTGATGGCGCAAGCGGCTGAAGAACTCATCGACCGCCAACACCAGTCGTCCCTCCTGCACGCGCGGGTGCTGTCCCAACAAGCCGGAGACCTCAAAGCGCAAATCCACTTCCGCAACCGTCACCTGAACCTGCGATTCAAGCAAACAAAGCGCAACCGCTTCCGGCACGTAGCGGCGCAGCGGCGCAAATGCCTCCTGCTCGCACAAGCCGCCAAACCAATGCAGCAGAAACTGCCATTGCTGCCCGGGCGATCCAGCCAATTGCTCAACGGCTTGCCGGCAACTGTCCCACAGGCCAAGGGGTGACAGGTGCGCTTGCAGCCCGACGCGCAACTCCTGAGCATAGCGACTGAACTGCCAGACCGGCTGGGGCTCAGCCAGCCACTCGACCAGCCAGGCCGCGCCAGCCTCCAGCACGACTGCGTCGACCTCAGCAAGTCGCTCCTCAAGCCACAACTGCAAGCTAGACTGAACCTCACCCTGCAGCTGCAACAGCGCTTCCGAGCGACCAAACAGCTGCCGAATCTGCAGCACGGCAGCAGCGCGCTCGGCCCACCCGGAGATAAGCGCGGTATCGACATTCTGCGCCCAGAACAACATCGCCAGCGCCCGCGCCTGCGGGTCGAAGCGCAGCAGTCCGGCACTATCAAGCAATGGCAGCAGCTGTGCGAGGATCAGCGCAGCGTCATGGTCATGAATACCCTTCTCATAGCCTTCCCGGTAGCGCGGGGTCGCCACCTCTCGCAGCGTGCGAACCAGTTGCTCCGGCTCCAGCAACTGCTGGTGCAATAACGCCATACTGAGGCCCGCTTCAGCGCGCTGCGCCAAGGCGATAACCTCGCCTGCCAGATACTCTGCCCGGTACAGCAATGGCGACTCGGACAACAAGCCTCCATCCCAGTAGTCTCGCAGCGCATCCAGCTCATCATTGACCAACGGCTCGAAGTAATCAGTGCCGGTCAGATGCAGGCTCAGCGAGTCACCTCGCGGCAGCAGAGTCAGGTCCAGCTCCTGGGCGTTGACGCTGAAGCGGTGACGTGGCCCGAGGCGAATAACGTTGCCGCCGCCTTCGAATAGCTCACGCTTGTCGCGCAACCCGCGCACCGCCTGATCGCGAGCGCCCTTGAGCCTCGCTTCAATGTCATCGGCCTTGACGTTATCGTGCAGCTCACGCAGGCGCTCGATCAGCTCGCGTAACTTGAGGATCAGTGGGTCGGTCGCAAAGAAGGCATTAAGCAGATCTGGCTCGGTCAGCCGGCCGGTACGCCTCGGCAGACTGTCGATAATGCGAACAGCCGCGTCCTGCAGTCCCTGGGCGCGACGCTGACGCTCATCCAGCAAGCGCTGACGGTGGCTCTCAAAGGTTTCCAGCAGCTCTTCACGCTTATCGAGGATGTCAGCCAGGAAAGACTCATGGCCACCAAACTGGCTTTCCAGTTCCTCCAGCTGAACCAGTAGACGGGACAATTGCTCATCGCAGCTTTCCGGGTCCTGCGCCTGCGCCAGTGCGTTGGTAATCGCCTGGCTGAACAGTTTGAACTGAGCACCAAATTGCGCCACCTGCTCGGCCGAACCAAGCGACTTGCGACGCAGCTCTGCCCGTGCCTTGGATTGATTGAGCTTGGCATACAGCTCCGAGATTGCTTCGACCACGCGAGTACGCTGGGTCGCATCGTCAATACGCAGCGAGGCCATCAGCTCCGATAGCATGTCCAAACCCGCTGCCATCGCAGTCAGCTGCTCCAACGGTTCGGCCAGCTGCGTAACGGTCTCTGCCTGCTGGGCACTGGCATCCAGCTGCTCCAGCTGCTGGTGATACGGAGCCAGCGCCTGCTCGCCCGACAGGAAGCTGGATACCTCCGCCGCCAGACGCTCATGCTCGGTGAGCAGCTGCGCTTCCATTTCATCAATCTGAGCAACATCGATATAACGAAGCTCGCGAATGGTGAGCAGCTTGCCCCGCTGTGCATTGAGCGCGCCCAACGCATCAACGTAAGTCTGGACTTCGGTAAATTCCTGTGTCGAGAGTCCGGACATCAATTCGCGCTGACGCGTGCTGGCCTCGTTCATCGCCCTGGCAGACTGCTGTCGTATGCTCTCGACTTTCTCGAACTCGTCCAGCACCATCGCCGCGCTGGACGCTATCTGACGCAGCAGCGGCGCAATGCCGCCACAGGCATCGTCACTCAGCCAGTAATAGGAATCGAACAGCCGCTGAGTCTCCTGACAGAGCAGCGCATAACGCTGCAGCGAGACTTCGTCACTATCTATCTCACGCGACAGGCTGAGCAGGTCGGACACCCCGCGCACCAGTTCAGCGTTGCCAATACGACCGAAGAAGCCGCCACGCTGGGGCTGGGCTGCAGCGTGTTCATCGGTGTAGAACGGCGTCTGCCAGATCTGCATCGGGTGGATGCGGGTTGGCTCATCTCCTTCCGATGAGAAAATGACCATGCGCCCGTCGGCCAACCGCGCGTGACCATGACCGAATAGCGGATTCTGCAGCTCGCGGCTGATGAGGTTGTAGGTAAATAGCGCCGAACGCCCTTGCTCGGGATGGTAGAAAACGTACTGAACGTCCTCTCCGTTTGGCGAGCGAACGGAACGCTTGAAGCGCATCCCCTCCATCGACTGATCAAAGGTGCGGTAATCACCGCTCTGCAGATAGCAGCCACCAGGGAAGATGATGCCGTGATCTTCCGGCAGCTGCACACAGGCCTGCCCAATCGCATCGATGCGCTGCACCTTGCGGGTCAGGGTATTGAAAACCAGATAGCGCCATTGCTCTTCGCGGTACGGCAGCACCTTCAGCAGAATCAGGGTGCCTAGGTGGGCGTACTCGATCTGCACGTCATTCAGTGACTGGGTCTTGTCGGCGACCGGCTCGCGGTAAATGCCCAGGCCATCCTCGGTGTTGTTCTCTACCTTGACGGTCAGATCACCACCCAGGGTGTCGACAAACAGGGTATCGAGAATATTGAAATGCGAGTGCCGGCCCTGCACCACAGCGTCGCGGCCGGCAGCGGTCCACTCAAAATCAAAGGGGCGCGGCAACTGAATGTCACGCTCACCGCGGTTATCGATGTAGCGCACCTGACTGCCATCAGCGGACACCGACCAGCGGAAGACGCGCACATCGCTGATCCGCTCGCCAATCTGAAAGGCCGCCAGCAACTTGCCGTCACGCACGCTCAGCTGCAGCAGCCGCGTGTTCTTGTAATAGCGATAGAGCTCGTCAAAGTCGTTGACGAAGCTGGCCTCAGCCAGAAAGCTGCCGGCCAGATCAACAGGCTGGGCGTCGTACTCGCCATCCTGCTGAACCAACCGATAAAGGGAGAAAACGTCCTGTACCCGGGTTTCCTGCTTGAGCCCGATAAACACGTTGTAGCCGAACAGCATCAGCCCGCCGACCTGGGCGATATCGCGTGCGATGCAGTTGTTTTCGGTGCGCACGCGCGTGCGACCAATCACTTCAATCGGCTGACTGCCAAACTCCTGCTGCCGCTGGGCATTCAGCGCCTCGGCCAGACCGGCAAGTTGCCGGCCCTGCTCCAGCAGCCGCTTGTGCAGCACCTCGTAGGCACCGCCTTCAGCTACAGCCCGATCAACCAGGCCCTGCGCCTGATCTTCGCCTGCTGACTCTGACATCCTCGTCATTCCCGAATTTGCTAAGCAATGCGACACCCCGGCCGCGCCGGGGCGTCAAGCGAAAGAGCCTGTCAGGCTTCAGCGTCGCCTTTGTTGGCCACGTTCGGCATGTCACCAGTGCCGCGCCCGGCCAGCAGCCGCTGCAGCACATCCTGAACGACCGGACTCTTGCCGACCACACCCTCAATCGCTTTACCAACCGACAGCGACTTGGCGAAGGAATTGAAGAAGTCACCCTCACCGCCGACGATTTCAATGTTGGCCTTGGCGAGCGCAGTAGAGAGGACTTCCGCCTGATCCCGGGCGATGTCCTTGTTGGCAGCAATAGCCGCCATTGCTTCCTCAAAGCTCTTCTCAAGCTGCATACGGAATTCTTCGTGCTGACGTGCGTCGTCGCTGAGCTCACCCAAAGCGGAGAACTTCTTGCCCAGACCCTCGGCCTCGGCGTTCAGGCGCTCCAGCAGCACTTCGGCCTCGACCAGTCCCAGGTCCTTGGCGGCACGCGCCTTGGCCACACCCAACTGCTCTTCCCCGCGAGCCTGCGCGGTCAGTTTTTCTTCCAGCACCTTAGCTTCAGCCAGACCTTCCTTCTCGCGAGCAGCTGCCTGCGCCTCAATCACCCGAGCCTGCGCCAGCCCCTGCTCCTGCTCACCTTTGGCTTGCGCGATCAGCTGTTCGGACTGAATGTGCGCCTCGGCCAGGCCTTCCTTCTCTTTCGCTGCAGCGGTAACTTCACGGACACGGGCAGCAGCCAGACCGTCGGCGGCGGCTTCAGCCTGAGTACCCTCAGCGCGTTTTTTCGCTGCCTCAGACATTTTGGCTGCAGCCTCGAGTTCGGCCTGAGCCAGGTTGTTCATCTCCACAGCCTTATGCCGCGACTTGGTTTCGTCCGCCTCGGCCTGCTTGACCTGACGCACCAGCTCCTGCTCGGCCTCGGCCTGCGCATTAAGCACCTGCACTTGTTTCTGGCGATCGGCTTCGGCGACCTCGCGTACTTCCTTGATGCGCTCTTCTTCCTGCGCCACGGTTTTCTCGACCGCGACCCGCTCGCGGATTACGCCAGCGATATTCTTGCGCTCTTCCTCCAGCGCCTTTTCCTTTTCGATGCGCTGCAGCTCAACTTCACGCTCGCGGGCTACCACTTCCAGATCACGGGCACGGGTGACCTTTTCGACCTCGATCACCACCGCGCGCTGGCGATTCTGCTGAGCCACTTCGACTTCCCGGTGATGGTTTTCGCTACGGATATCCAGATCCTGCTGGGTCTGGATGCGGGCCTGCTCGGCCTTCAGGCGCTCTTCTTCCTGCACCTTGATGGTCTCCGCCTGCTCGCGCGCGCGGATGGTTTCAATTTCACGCTCTTGACGGGCCTCGGCGTCAGCCTGCTGGCGCTCAAGGGCCAAAGTCGCCTCACGCGTCTCGACATTCTTCTTCATGATCGCTAGCTCTTCGTTACGCTCCAGCTCGTTGGTGATCACGTTCTGGGTCGCCGTCAGCTCGGTAATCTTGCGAATACCCTGGGCATCAAGAATGTTGGTAGGGTCCAGCGAGACGCGCGGCGTTTGCTCAAGATAGTCAATCGCCACATCTTCCAGCACGTAGCCGTTCAGATCGTTACCGATGACCTCTATGATGCGGTCACGGAAATTCTGACGTTCCTCGAACAGGCTGACGAAGTCGAACTTCTTGCCGACGGTCTTGAGCGCTTCGGAGAACTTGGCATTGAACAGTTCATTGACCGCCGTGCGATCGGACGCACGATCAACGCCAATCGCCTTCGCTACCTTGAGCACATCCTGCTGGGTCTCATTGACTCGCAGGTAGAAGGCAACGGTGATATCAGCCCGCAGGTTATCCTGACAGATCAGGCCGTCCTTGCCGCGCCGGTCCACTTCCAGCGTCAACAGGGAGATTTTCATGAACTCTTTCTTGTAGATCACCGGATAAACCAGCGCCCCGGTGAAATGCACCTTCGGGGTGGAGCTCATGTCGTTCACGATCAAGGCCGTGCCCTGGGGCACCTTGATGTAGAACGCATTGAACAGTACAAAAAAACCGACGATCAGCAAAAAGACGATGCCAACCCCGATCAGGAAGGGCATTACCATGGACATACTCATTACGCTCAAACTCCTTTGCAGGACGACACAGCACCCGAACAGTGCCGCCTCGCACTATTTCCCGTTAAATTCGTCTTCACCGATAACCCGATAGGCGTGCTCCGCCTCCAGGTATTCCAGCAGGACCAGTCGGTCACCGCGCTTGAACCCCAGCGCCGGGTCCGCTCGCACACGCAGGATCAAGCCTGCACCGCCGTCTTCCATCACCGCCTCGCCCAGCCGATCACTGACCAGAGGCGATCTCACCACCACGACCTGGCCGAGCAGCGAGCGCGTGGTTGAGCCCAGCGCCTTGCGAAACAGCGGCCGCAACGGCGCCACCACCAGCCGGGTGACGGGCACGGCTACCGCCAGCGCCAGCACGATGACCACCATCCCCAGGGGATAACGCAGCAAGCCCAGCGGCAGCCAGCCCAGCAACAACAGCTGCGTGAAGTAACTGGCCAGCCAGGCAAAGAACACCAGCACCGTCAGCACCAGGGTGACCGGGACGTCATGCAGCCCCAGCTTCATCAGCAGACCGCCGAGGCCTTCGGCATTGGACGGGTCGTCCATGCCGCCGTCACCGCCGGCATCCAGCACGTCAACATCCAGCGCACCCAGCGCCACCGTCAGCCAATACAGCATGGCCACGCACAGCATGAAGCTGAAAACCACCACCGGAAACGTCAGCGACGTCTGAAAGAAAAGCTCCATCCCGATCCCCTTCCCTGACCGCTCAAAGCACCTAACTATCAGAGCGCTGCTTCAGACGCTCCAGCACACTGTCTGCGCTGCCGGAAGCCGGCGTAATGCCCGCCGCTCGCAATTTCTCTTCCAGCGCCTGGTCGGGGCTGCCCTCAACCGCCAGCTCGGCTGCGGCCTCCATACGGGCGCCACGCTCCGCCTGTTTCTGCTTGATGCGTTCTAGCGACTCAAGTGCCGTGTGCATCTTGGCCTGTGAGCCGCCGTAACGCTGGGACACCGCAAGCTGTGCTTTCTGCACGCTTTCAGTAGCCTTGACCACATCAACCTGCTGCTTCAGTCGCTTGATATTGCCCTCGGCCTGCTGCACGGCCTGACGCAGGTTCGCCACGCTGGTCGCGTAGGCCTCAGCCTGCTCGGATTCCAGTCGCGCCTCGTTTTCCAGGCCGGCAATTTTTTCGGCAACCTCTCGGGCCAGCGCCTCGTTGCCCGACTCAAGCGCCTTCAGGGCGTACTGCTCATACTCGGCAATACGCGCCGATACCTTGCTAAGCTTGTCGGCAGCCAGCTTCTGCTTGGCCATGATATTGGCCAGCGCTTCGCGAGAACGATGCAGCTCAGCATCGGCATCACGAATTTCCTGATCGAGGATACGCAGGGCCTGGCTATCGACCAGCGCCTCGCCTGCTTCCTGAGCACCGCCCCGCATCGCAGTCAGCAATTTGCTCCACACGTTCATCAGCTTTCTCCTTGTCAGGCTGGCATCGCCAGATGATTCTCATAGGCTTCGGTAGCCTTGATCACGTTGTCCGCCAGCAGCTCGATCTCGAACACCACATCAGACAGTGCCGAGCCAGAGCTCAAGGCACCGAACATGGTGTAGCAATCGGTACCATCAGCCAGACGCTCAAGGCCGATACTCGACAGCGGGAACAGCTTGTGGGTGCGCAGCACCTCTTCATTGAAGGCTGGCAGATCACGCACATCCGACGTCGGCCACAGTAACGCCTCAACAATCACTTGCTCGCCAAATACCGCGATAAAAAGCGGCAGATCGCCATACTCATGCATGGTGACGTGCAGACTGGCGTCGCTACCGTCGATTAACTCGACGCTCGCTCGCGTGCCCTGAAACAGCTCCGTGCCACTCAACGCCTTGTGCAACGCTGTGGCAGTCCAAACCTGCTGCATGCTCATGTCTATCTCCTTCTCCATTGAGTCCAGCTGGGCCATCGGCTGGCGCAGCTTGCGTTCTACTGCCATGAGCGCAGAGGCATGCTCGGGCAATATCCAGACTTCTTTCTTGACCAACCCCTGCTCACGCAGGCGCTGGCGATAAAGTCGCTGATAATAAGCAGATGATTTCTTTTCCATGAAGCGAGACTAGACCATCACATGTAACAAAGCAATTAATTACATGTGATGTTTTTGTGCGTGTTTTCAGGACAGCATCAAGCGCAGCGCCAGCAGGCGATAAAAGCAGAGGGATCAAGATGAGGCAGGCCTTCCAGGCAACATGAGAGGAGGCGCAATCCGTGCACCGGCTATTTAACTACAGCAACCCGCGTTGCGTCAGGCTAAGAAAAGACAACTCGCGCACAGTTCGGCGCTTTGTCAGGAAGGCGATTGCGGATAGCGAAACAGCATCGGCACCAGATGCAGAATAACCAGCGCCAAGCCCGCGCAGAGCAGCCCCGTCGCCTGATGACCCAAACCGATAGTCACGCCGATGGCAGCGGTCAACCAGATACCAGCCGCGGTCGTCAGCCCCTTGACCTGATTGCTCGCATCACCCTTGAGAATAGTGCCCGCCCCCAAAAAACCAACACCGGCAATAACCCCCTGAACAACCCGACTCATGGCATCGCCCAACGCCCCGCCGACATCCGGAACCAGCACAAACAGCGCCGCGCCCAGACAGACCAGCATATGGGTACGCACGCCAGCGGCCTTGCCCTGCCGCTCGCGCTCCAGACCGAGCAGACCACCCAGCAGCGCTGCCAACATCAGCCGCAGCGTGACACGAGTGCCCTGCTCCACATCCGTGAGATCAGAAAACTCGTCAGCCAATGTATCGCCGACGATGCTCATTATCCGCTCCAACTCAAGCATGGCGCCCTCCTGCACTCCTGTGTAACTGTGAGTCGCTGCCGCACCAGTGGTTCAGTCAGCAGCGGATTGTCGGTATTCACTGGCTTGCCACTCCAGCCACGTTATACTGCGACAAAGACCGCTCACCTGATGACCCGATGCCCCTTGCGCTAACCGCCATAGCCCTGTTTGCACTACTGTTTGCTTGCGTCGCCGTGTGGCATAGCAGGCGACAGGCAGCCACCTTCAAGGCATTGCTCAAGGTATCGCCTAACGGGCTCCTCATACTGGACCGCCAGCTGCACATCCGCTGGCACAATCCCGCCGCAGCTCGCATGCTTGGCCTCCCCGATCAGCCCCTGCCGCGGAATACTCCCATAACGCATTGGCTACCCATGCTCACAGCGCTGCCGCCCCCCATGCAGCGTGTAGAAACCCTGCTAGACAACGGTCAGCAGAAACTGCAGCAGGAACTTACGCGGCTGGCCGACATCGGGAACCAGCACGTTCTATTGCTGCACCCTGAGCAGGCAATGCAAGCTAGCGGCGAATCAATGGAACGCTTCAAGCGCAGCCAGTATTTCGCACGGATCGGCACCTGGGACTGGGATATTGATACCGACCGCCTGTACTGGTCAGAAGCCATCTACGGCATGTTTGGTTATCAACCGGGAGAGGTGACGCCGTCCTACAGCCTGTTCTGTAACAGCGTGCACCCGGACGACCGGGAGCGAGTCAGGGCAGGCGAACTGAATTGCATCGAAACCGGCGAGAATCACGACGAGGAATACCGCGTCATCTGGCCCGACGGCAGCGTGCACTGGGTGCGGGAGACCGGTAACGTGGTGAAAAACGAACAGGGTCAGCCGGTCAAGATGATGGGCGTCGTTCGGGATATCACCGAAGAAAAACATTCGACTCGGGAGCTGGAGCAACGCGCTCACCAAGACCCGCTGACCGGCCTACCCAACCGCCTGATGCTTGAGCAGCGGCTGGAGGCCTCTCTGGGACTGGCCAGAACGCAGCAAACGCGGCTGGCACTGGTATTTATCGACCTTAATAACTTCAAGGCGATTAACGACCAACACGGTCATGCAACGGGTGACGAAGTACTGCTGGAGGTTGCCAAACGTCTGCGCAGCGCCGTTCGCAGCTCGGACATGGTTGCCAGGCTGGGAGGCGATGAATTCGTGGTACTGCTGGAGGGACTATCGCGCCACACCAAGGTCAGCGACGAAGCGCATCAGATCTGCGAAAAGCTGTTTGCCAGCCTCACGCCAGCCATGACACTGCAGGGGCGCGACTACCGGGTCGGCAGCAGCCTCGGTATCGCCATGTTCCCAGACCACGCCGCCACCATGGACAAGCTGATCCATGCGGCCGACCTGGCCATGTATGCGGCAAAACGCAGCGGCAACAACCAATATCGACTGGGTGAAGACCTGACTACCCACGCCCACCTGCTGCAAAGCTGATCTCAGCCGCGCAACCGTCCAATCAGGGTGAACGCACCCACCAGCACTGCGCCAACAACGATCCCAAACCCGGCGTTGAGCAGCGTCGGTATTATCCCGTCCAGCAGCATTCCCAGATACGGCAGTTCACCCAACCGTTCCGCGCTGCTCTCGATCCAGTGATGGACCACCGATAAGCCGTGCGCCAGGATGCCGCCGCCAACCATGAACATCGCTGCCGTTCCAACCACAGACAGCGTCTTCATCAGCCAAGGTGCAGCCCTGAGGATGCCCTGCCCCAGCCGTTGCAGCAGTGGGCTATCCTTGCGCGTCAGAGCAAGGCCACCGTCATCCAGTTTGACGATGCCGGCAACCAGACCATAAACACCGATGGTTATGACAATCGCAATCCCCGACAGCACCACCAACTGACGGATCAGATCGGCTTCCGCCACCGTACCCAGAGTAATCGCAATAATCTCGGCCGACAGGACAAAATCCGTTCTGATTGCCCCCGCAATTTTGGCCTTCTCAAACGCAACCACATCCACGCTCTCATCCTGCAGGACTTCAAGCGATTGCTTGTGCTCTGCCGCTGTGTCGTGAAGAAAACGATGCGCCAGCTTTTCTGCGCCCTCATAACAGAGGAAGGCACCGCCCAGCATCAGCAACGGCGTAATAGCCCAGGGTGCGACCGCGCTGATCAGCAGCGCAGCCGGGACCAAAATGAGTTTGTTGCGAAACGATCCCTTGGCCACCGCCCACACCACCGGCAGCTCCCGCTCAGCCCGAACACCGGTAACCTGTTGGGCGTTAAGCGCCAGATCATCACCCAAAACACCGGCCGTCTTCTTGGCCGCAACCTTGCCCATAACCGAAACATCATCCAGCACCGACGCAATATCGTCGAGCAGTACAAGCAAACTGGTAGCCAAGTCATCCTCCTGATCAATCCCATATCGTACGCCGATCATAGACCCTGTCGGCGAAAAAAAATCTGACCCAATGCGGCCCTGCCGACTCAAGTCCAGAGCCCGTAGGCCGATGCAGCTATATCCTGCATTCATCTGCCCCTATCCGCGCTACCAAGAGGTTGTCATGTTCGGAGCACGCATTAAATCAGAGCTTCAACAGAACAAGCAGTTACTCGCAACCCAATCACACATTCTCAGCGCCATACGCGAGAATCTGGCCTGGATCGAGTTCACTCCACAAGGTGAAATACTCGACGCCAATGCAGCGTTCCTGAATGTGGTCGGCTATCAACTGGCTGATATCCGTGGACAGAAGCACAGCCTGTTCTGCCCGTCAGAGCAGGTCAACAGCGTCGACTACCGACGCTTCTGGCAACGCCTGGCAAGCGGTGAAAGTTTCAGCGACCGTTTTGCCAGAATTGCCAAAGACGGTCGCAAGATCTGGCTGGAAGCCTGTTATATCCCTATCCTCAGCGAAGGCGGCAGCGTGTCTCGGGTGCTCAAACTAGCCTTCGACATCACCCGTGAAGTGCTGGCAGAGCAACAGCACCAAAGCCTACTGAACGCCATCAACCGCTCGATGGCTGTGATTGAATTCAGCCTGGACGGCGAGATCGTGACCGCCAATGAGAACTTCCTGCACACCATGGGCTACCGCCTTGACGAAATAAAAGGCAAGCATCACCGGGTCTTCTGCAGCCCTGAAACCGCCGCCAGCGCCGGCTATCAACAGGCCTGGCAAAAACTGAACAAGGGCGAATTCCTTTCCGACCTATTCCAGCGAGTTACCCGCAGCGGCCAGACCGTCTGGTTGCGAGCCACATACAACCCGCTCTATGACGCCGACGGCAAACTCTATGGGGTAGTCAAGTTCGCCAGCGACATCACCGCCCAAGTCGAGCGGCGCAACGCCGAATCTGCCGCAGCCCAGCTCGCCTTCGAGATCGCCGCAGAAACAGATGAAAGCGCCCGCACCGGCGCCGCGACGGTAGAGGAAGCGGTTGACGTAGTCCGCTCCATTGCCGACGAACTGGACAGTGTCTCCGGGCACATCAACGCACTGAACAGCCAGTCAGAGCAGATTAACAGCATCGTGCAGGTAATCCGCGGCATCGCTGACCAGACCAACCTGCTGGCCCTGAACGCTGCCATTGAGGCGGCCCGCGCCGGCGAGCAGGGTCGCGGTTTCGCCGTGGTCGCCGATGAAGTTCGCAACCTAGCTGCCCGCACGGCTCAGGCGACACTGGAGATCAACGAGGTGGTGCAGCAGAACATGGAGCTGGCGCATCGCGCTGTCGACGGCATGGCCGGCAGCCGCAGCAAGTCGGAACAGGGCGTGGTGCTGGCCAACCGGGCCGGCGAGGTGATGCTGGAGATCCGCGACGAGGCGCAGCGGGTAGTCGATGCCATCGGCCAGTTTGCAGAGGCGATCAAGCACTGAGCAGCGTTCCGTGGCCGCCGCCTTTGTCCTACACTGGCGGCCCAACCAGCGCACCCGGAGCCCGCATGAATGCTGCCAAACCCCTCGCCGGCCTCAAGGTCATCGAACTCGGTACACTGATCGCCGGCCCCTTTGCCGCGCGCATCTGTGCCGAGTTCGGCGCCGAGGTCATCAAGGTCGAGTCGCCCAACGGCGGTGATCCGCTGCGCAAGTGGCGCAAGCTCTACGAGGGCACCTCGCTGTGGTGGTTTGTGCAGGCCCGCAACAAGCAATCGCTGACCCTCAACCTGAAAGATCCAGAAGCCATCGACGTGCTCAAGCAATTGCTCGGCGATGCCGACATCCTGATCGAGAACTTTCGCCCCGGCACACTGGAAAAACTCGGGCTGGACTGGGATACCCTGCACGCGCTCAACCCGGGGCTGGTCATGGTACGGCTGTCCGGCTTTGGTCAGACTGGCCCGCAAAAGGACCAGCCCGGATTTGGCGCCGTCGGCGAATCCATGGGCGGGCTGCGTTATATCACCGGTTTCGAGGACCGCCCGCCGGTGCGTACCGGTATTTCCATCGGTGACTCCATCGCCGCGCTCTGGGGCGTGATTGGCGCACTGATGGCGCTGCGGCACCGGGAGGTCAATCAGGGCAAGGGCCAGATCGTCGACGTCGCGCTGTACGAAGCCGTCTTCGCGATGATGGAAAGCATGGTGCCCGAGTTCGACGTGATGGGCTTTGTGCGCGAGCGCACCGGCAACATCATGCCCGGCATCACCCCCTCCTCCATCCACACCTGCAGCGACGGCAAGGCAGTACAGATCGGCGCCAACGGCGATGCCATCTTCCAGCGTTTCATGCGCGCCATTGGCCGTGATGATCTGGCCGACGACCCGACCCTGGCCGACAATGCCGGCCGTGACGCCAGACGCGACGAGCTGTATGCCCTGATTGATCGCTGGGCCGCCAGCCTGCCGCAGGAGCACGTATTGCAGGTGCTGGCGCAGGCCGAAGTTCCCGCCAGTAAAATCTATTCAGCCGCAGACATGCTCAGCGACCCGCAATATCTGGCCCGCGAAATGTTCCTCAGCGCCAACCTGCCGGACGGCAAACCATTCAAGATGCCGGGCATCGTGCCCAAACTGTCCGAGACACCCGGCAGCGCCGAATGGACCGGACCAGCCCTGGGTGAACACACTGACAGCATTCTGCGCCAGCTTGGCTACGACGAGGCACAGATTGCCGAGCTGCGTGGGCGCGGCGCGATTTAGCGGGACATAAGGAGAGGCGCACAACGCACTTGTCGCGCCGTCTGAGTGATCGGACGCAGAGCGTGGGAGCGATCAACAACGGTGAAGTGTGCACGGAATCCAGTCCCGTTTACGCGGGCGAGTAGCGCAGGGCTGACGGGAAAAAGAGCGGCAGCATGTCTGAGGAGCAAAGCGACGAGTTCTGCCGCTACCTGGCCGGCCACCCCCATCCAACCGAACAACGCAGCGAACCCGAAGGGCCGCGTAGTCGGGTGCCCGGGGGGATCGCAAAGGGGGGCCGGGCAAGCGGCCCCCCTTGGCTCGCCGTGAAGGCGAAATGCTGATTCAGTAACAGCGCAGTAAACAATCAACAGTTACTGGCCCACGCCAAAAGAGGTCAGCACGCATGCGTCAGGAAACTCCAGCCTTAAAGGCTTCCTCCCTAATCAAAATCCTGCTTCTCCATCCACGGGATAATCCGCTCGAACGCCTGCTCGATCCGCTCCAGCGAGGTCGAGTAGCTCAGCCGCAAGGCATTGCTGCAGCTGTTGCCGAAGGTCTCGCCGGGAATGGTGCACACCCCGGTTTCCTTCAACAGCCGCAGCGCCACATTGGTGCCGTTCACCCCTTCCGGCAGCGACGGAAACAAATAGAAAGCGCCTTCGGGCTTGTACCCGGTCAGGTGCGGCGTCTGCTCTACCAGCTCCACCAACCGATCCCGGCGCCGGGTGTACTCACTGAGCATCTGCTCGATAAAGGCACCACCACTGCGCAAGGCCGCCACCCCCGCCCACTGGAACGGCGTGTTGGCGACCGTCGTCGTGAACATGTGATAGCGCCGCAACTTCTTGATCGCCGCCTGACTGCCGATCAGCCAGCCGATGCGCATGCCCGCCATGCTGTAGGTCTTGGAAAAGCTGCTGACCACCATGACGTGATCCAGATCGCTGCAGCACGACAGCACCGACGGATACTCACGCCCATCGTAGATCAGGTGGTCATAGACCTCATCGCTGATGACGTGGATACCGCGATACGCCGCCTCCTCCAGAATCGCCTCCAGCGTTTCGCGCGGATACAGCGTGCCGGTTGGGTTACTTGGCGAGTTGAGCACGATGGCATGGGTGTGCGGCTCAATGGCGTCGATCACTTCCTGCGGATCAAGCTGGTGGTTGTTCTCTGCGCGGGTGGTGATTTCGGTCACCTCGCCACCGTTCATGCGAATCAGCGGCGCATAGAGCATGAACGCCGGATCCGGCACGATAAAATGGCGACCAGGTGCTGCCACCGCCGTCAGCGCGAGATAGATCGCCTCAGTCGCGCCAGTGGTGACCATGATGTTATCCGGCGTCAACGGCCGCTGATAGCGCTCGCTGTAATACTCCGCCAACGATTCCAGCAGTTCGGGCATGCCGGCATCCATGGTGTAGCCGGTCTGCCCGGCGCGCAGCGCCTCAATCGACGCTTCAACCACGACGTCCGGCGCCGGCAGATCTGGCTGACCGATAGACAGATGGATGACATCATCCAGACTGGAAGCCAGGTTGACCATCTTGCGAATCCCCGGGATGGGGATGGTCAGCAGTGCCGGATTCCAGATTGGATCCTCGGATTCATACAGATCGATATCGGAGCTTCCCAGTGCCATGGCATCACTCCTTGGCGCCAGCAAACAGCGCTGGCCGACGGTCGGTTAACGGTGCAGCCTGCTGATAGGCGTGGCCTGCGCGCAGCACCAGCGCATCATTGAAGCGCGCGCCCACCAGTTGCAGACCAATGGGCAGCCCCTGGCTGTCAAAGCCGCAGGGTACCGACAGCCCCGGCTGGCCGGTCATGTTGAACGGGTAGGTAAAAGGGGTCCAGGTCGGCCAGCGTGTGCTGGGCCAGTCCTCCGGCACCTCGCGGCCGGTCTTGAAGGCGGTCAGCGGCAGGGTAGGAGTGAGCAGCAGGTCGTACTTCTGATGGAACGCCGCCATACGTTCACGCAGTGCCATCGATTCGTTCATGGCGCCCATGTAATCCAGCATGCTCAAACGGGCCGCTTTCTCCGCTACCTTGACCAGTTCCGGGTCCATCACGGCGCGTTTTTTCGGTCCCAGGTCACGAATGGCATTGGCCGCGCCGCCGTAGAACAGGTGACCGAATGCCGCCAGCGGATCACTGAATCCTGGGTCAACCCGCACCACCTCGGCACCCAGCTCGGCAAACACCCGAGCTGCCTGAGCGACCGCTGCCTCCACTTCGGGGTCGACATCCACGTACCCGAGGTTCGGACTGTAGGCGATTTTTAGCCCTTTCACGCCACCGCTCAGCTCAGCCAGGTAGTCAATACCGCGCCGGGGTACCGCATTGGTATCACGGTGGTCCGCTTCGCAAAGCACATTCATCATCAGGGCACAGTCTTCTACCGTCCAGGTCATCGGACCGGCATGAGCCAGCGTGCCAAAAGGACTGGAGGGCCAGTGCGGCACCTCACCAAACGAGGGTTTGAGGCCAACGATGCCGCAGAAGGCCGATGGAATGCGGATGGAACCACCGGCATCGGTTCCCAGCGCCAGCGGCGCCATGCCCAGCGCCACCGCTACCCCGCTGCCACCGGAGGAGCCGCCCGAGGTCTTCTGCGGGTTCCAGGGGTTGTTGGTAACACCATTAACCGGGTTGTCGGTAACCCCTTTCCAACCCAGTTCAGGCGTTGTGGTCTTGCCGATGGGTACGTAACCGTGGCGCGCCAGCGCTGCAGTGCAGGCGCCGGTCTTGTCCATGGTGCTCTGCGGATCAACGGTATGAGAGCCTTTGAGCGTCGGCCACATCGGCGTGAGGAAAACGTCCTTGACTGCCACCGGAATGCCGTCCAACACGCCCTGCACGCGCCCCTCGACATAACGCTGCTCCGACGCCCGCGCCAGCGCCAGCGTGGTTTCGCGGTCGACCAAACAAAAACCATTGGTGTGGCTGTCGACACGCTCGATCTGGTCGAGCATGGCACTGGCCACCTCGACCGGCGACAGCTGCCGGTTGGAAAAATGCTCACGCAACTGCATCGCCGTCATTGCCAGAATTTCATCGGACATGCTCGTCTCCTCAGTGCCAACGCGCCCTCGCCGAGCGCTACTTCCCCCTGCCAACCCGGTTCAACAGGGGCTCATCGGCCAACCAGCGCTGCAGGTTGGCCAGAAATTGTTCTCCCAGTGCCTGTCGCCAACCGATGAAATCACCGGCCATGTGGGCAGACAACATGACATTAGGCAGTTCCCACAAAGGATGCCCCGCTGGCAGCGGCTCAGGATCAACCACATCCAGCACGGCGGCGCCCAGCTGGCCGGCCTGCAAGGCCGCGACCAGATCATCTGTCACCACGATGGCACCGCGCCCGACGTTGACCAGCAGCGCATCAGCGCGCATGCGCGCCAGCCGATCATGGTTGATCAGGCCGCGCGTGGCGTCGGTCAGCGGTGCGGTAATCACCACAATGTCAGCCTCGGGCAACGCCTTATCCAGTTGTTCACTGGCCAGCACGCGACTGAAGTGTTCGGCGCTGCGGGCGGTCCGGGCGATACCGGTCACCTCGATATCCAGCGCCGACAGCAGCCGCGCCACCTCGCTGCCAATGGACCCGGCGCCGATCACCAGCGCCCGCTGCCGGGCCGCCAGCCGGGTTTCCCGGTGCTGCCAGCGCTGCTGGCGCTGCAAGGCAAGGTTGCCGAAGCTGTCCTTGGTATGCATCAGCACCGCACCCAGCACGTACTCGGCAATGCCCAGATCAAACACGCCGCGCGCGTTGGTCAGCAGCACATCGCTGTCCCAAAGCGCCGGAAACATCAACGCGTCAACGCCAGCACTGGTCGCATGCACCCAACGAATGCGGTGTTCAGCCGGCCAGCAGCGTTCAAGCAGGTCGGTGCGAAAATCCGTCACTACCAGCACATCGGTCTGCGGCAGATAGGTACGCAGATCAGACTCGCTGCTGACCGTGCGCAGCTCTACCGTGGTTGGCAGATCATCCAGCCCCGGCAGCGGCGCTTCGCCGGGCGCAACCAGTACCAGCACGCGGGTCATGCCGCCACCTGCTCTACTGCCCGGGTGAAGCGGGCAACCGCCTCGTCAACTTCCGCACTACTGACCGTCAGCGGCGGCAGCCAGCGAACGATCTGCCCCTCGGTGCCGCAGCGCAGCAGCAGCAACCCCTGCTCCTCCGCCGCGCTGGTCAGCCGGGCGGCCAGATCACCGCGCGGGGTGCGGAAGTCATCGGCAATCTCCATCCCCAGCATCAGCCCCTTGCCGCGCAGGGTGTCGATCATCGGCAGGCGCGCCTGCAGGCCTTGCAGATGCTCGGCCAGCCGCTCACCCTGGCGGGCGGCGTTATCGACCAGCTGCTCACTGTCGATCACCTCCAGCGTCGCCAGCGCCGCCGCACAGGCCACCGCGTTAGCGCCATAGGTGCCGCCCTGCGAACCGGCCAGGCCTTTGCTCATCAGCGCTTCGGAAGCGGCAATGGCCGACAGCGGAAAACCGCTGGCCAGGCCCTTGGCGGTGATCACGATATCCGGGGTGACGTCAAAGTGACTGTGGCTCCAGAACCGTCCGGTGCGGCCATAGCCGGCCTGAATCTCGTCGCAGATCAGCAAAATGCCGTGCTGCCGGCAGCGTTCGGCCAGCCCCTGCATGAACGCCTTGTTGGCCGGGTAATAACCAAATTCGCCCTGCACCGGCTCGATCAGCATGGCGGCGGTGTCGCTGGGCGCAGTGCGGGTTTTCAGAATGTGGTCCAGCTCGCGCAGGGCAAACGCGGTAGCCTCTTCCTCGGTCCAGCCATAGCGATAGGCATGCGGGAAGGGCGACACCTCGACCCCGGCCATCATCGGATGAAAACCGGTACGCACCTTGGTGCCAGAAGTGGTCAGCGAGGCGGCAGCCATGGTACGGCCGTGAAAGCCACCGTCAAACACGATGATGTTGGCCCGTCGGGTGGCCTGGCGGGCCAGTCGCAAGGCCGCCTCAACCGACTCAGAGCCAGAGTTGCTGAACGCCACCGAGTCGATGCCCTCAGGCATACGCTCGGCCAGCGCATCGGTCAGTTCCAGCATCGGCCGATGCGCCACCGTGGTGTACTGGGCATGAATCACGCGGCCGACTTGCGCCTGCGCCGCCGCCACCACGGTCGGATGGCAATGGCCGGTGCTGGTCACACCAATGCCGGAGGTAAAGTCCAGATAGCGGCGGCCGTCGGTATCAACCAGCCAGCTACCTTCGCCGTGATCGACACAGACCTGGCTGGCCTGCTTGAGTAGCGGTGACAAATGGTGCATAGCCATCTCTCCTGTCCTTTCGGCGGGCCGGAGCCCGTGTCTGATCGGCCAGCAGCCCGCAGAGCGAGCTCTGACACGCGAGCGGGATCAGTGCAGCGCGGCAATCACGCCGGCAGTCACATCCCGACAGGTTCGCTGTTGGCCTGCGGTGGTCACCAGATCCTTGGCAACCGCCAGACGCAGCCGTTCAGCAGCCTGTGCGCAGCCCACCCAATCCAGCATCAGTGCTGTGGTGAGCAGCATGGCAGCAGGGTTTGCGAGCCCCTGGCCGGCGATATCCGGCGCGCTGCCATGTGTGGGTTCGAACAGCGCGGGCATCGCCCGGCTGTCCGGATTGATATTGCACGACGGCGCCAGCCCCAGTCCGCCCGACAGCACGGCGGCCAGATCCGTCAGAATGTCTCCATGCAAGTTGCTCGCCACGACCACATCGAAGGTCCACGGGCACTGCACGAACTTCATGCAGGCGGCGTCGACCAGCTCGTGGTGCACGCCTATCTCGGGGAACTCGGCGGCAACCTCGGCAAACACCTCGGTATACAGATCACCCCAATACGGCTGGGCGTTGCGCTTGGTGATCAGGCACACCTGCGCCGCCGCCCGTCCCTTATTCGCGCAGTGGAAGTCGCGACTGCCCTGCCCCCGTGCAGCCAACCGCTCACGGGCACGGGCAAAGCCATGACGAATCAGCCGCTCGGTTGCCCGGCGGGTAAACACTTCCAGCTGGGTCGCCACCTCATCGACGCTGCCGCGGTGCAGCCGGCCGCCCTGATTGACGTACTCGCCTTCACTGTTTTCGCGAATCACCAGCATATCGACCTCAGCGGCGCGGGGGTCAGCCAGATACTGCGGTGCGCCCGGCAACAAGCGCGCCGGCCGCTCGCAGGCCCACAGGTCCAGCCCCTTGCGAAACTGCAGCAGCGGTGCCAGCGAGACGCTGTCGGGCAGGCAGTAGCGTTCGGCATCAGTCAGCGGCCCCGGATCGCCCAATGCGCCCATCAGCAGCGCGTCATAGGCTTGCACCCGGGTCAGGGCATCGGCGGGCATCATCTCGCCGTGCTGGCGGTGCCAGTCGGTCGACGGCCAGTCCAGCCAGTCCCAGGTCAGACCGAGCGGGGTCTGGCGATCAAGCGCGGCAAGCACCTCGGCAGCGGCCGCCATTACCTCCGGGCCGATGCCATCGCCGGGCATCAGGGCGATGCGCCTTGGCTCGGTCATCTGTCAGGCCCCGCCCATGCACAGGTATTTGATCTCGGTGTACTCATCCAGCCCGTGCCGCGAGCCCTCACGGCCCAGCCCACTGGCCTTGACGCCACCAAAGGGTGCCGCCGCGTTGGACACCGCGCCTTCGTTGATGCCGATAATGCCGGCCTCCAGCGCATCGGCAACACGCCAGACGCGGTGGATGTTGGTGCTGTAGAAATAGGCAGCCAGCCCGTAGGACGTGTCGTTGGCCAGCGCGATGGCCTGCTCCTCGGTATCGAAACGGATGACCGCGGCCAGCGGGCCGAAGGTTTCATCAGCGCAGACCTGCATGTCCGGGGTCACACCAGTCACCAGAACGGGCTCAACGTAGTTGCCTTTGGCCTCGCCGGGTGAGGCGCCGGCGACATGCTTAGCGCCTTTGGCCAATGCATCGTCAAAGTGTTCCTGTACCTTTTTCACCGCGGCCCGGTTGATCAGCGCGGACTGGGTCACGCCTTCCTCAAAGCCGTCGCCCAGCTTGAGCTTGCCCATCGCCTCGGCAAGTTTCCCGACAAACTGGTCATGAATGCCGCTCTGGACCAGAAAACGGTTGGCGCAGACGCAGGTCTGGCCGGTGTTGCGGAACTTGCAGACCATGGCGCCCTCGACCGCACGATCCAGATCGGCATCGTCAAACACGATAAAGGGCGCATTGCCACCCAGCTCCAGTGACACCTTCTGGACGTGCTCGGCACACTGCGCCATCAGTTGACTACCGACACTGGTCGAGCCGGTAAAACTCAGCTTGCGCACCGTCTCGCTGCCGGTCAGCACCTCACTGATCATCGACGCCTTGCCGGTCACCACGTTAAACACGCCCGCCGGAATGCCCGCTTCCTCCGCCAGCACACCGAGCGCCAACGCGGTGAACGGCGTGGCACTGGCCGGTTTGACGATCATCGGACAGCCTGCTGCCAGCGCGGCACCGGCCTTACGGGTAATCATTGCCGCCGGGAAATTCCAGGGCGTGATGGCTGCAGTCACCCCAATCGGCTGACGGGTCACCACAATATGCTGCCCGGGCTTGGCACCGGGAATGGTCTCGCCGTAAACACGGCGTGCTTCCTCGGCAAACCAGCGAATGAAGGACGCCGCGTAGTCCACCTCACCACGGGACTCCACCAGCGGCTTGCCCTGCTCCAGCGTCATCAGGCTGGCAATATCCTCGCGGTGCTTGAGCATCAGGTCGTACCAGCGCATCAACAGGTCAGCACGTTCCAGCGCGGTGGTCTTGCGCCACTCGGCAAAGGCCTGGTCGGCCTGGGCGATACACTCGGTGAGCTGCGCCTCGCTCAGGCTGGGTACGTTGCCAATAATCTCGCCACTGGCCGGATTATCCACCTCAATCGTCGAGCCATCACTGGCATCAACCCATTGGCCGCCCACCAGACATTGCTGGCGAAACAGACGGGATTCGGTGAGACGGGACAGAGCAGACATGTGGCCTCCTGTAGGGATTCCGCAAAATATGAAGCCAAGCGCAGAGACGCTTGGCTGACTGAATAAAACCGATACGCAGCAGGCTGCGCAGAAGCACCGGCAAAGCCATATTGACGACTTCCCGGCAGGAACGTGTTTCTTCACAGGGTAGGTAGGATCGAGGCGAGAAGCAAACTTCCGGCAGTTGAGGAACCGTGACCGCGCCGGGCAGTCTAGAGTGAGTTGCAGGGTGTCTTTTCCGCACTCTGCCTGACCCCCAACTTGAGGAGGCAACACATGCAACGGATACTCACCACGCTCGCCGGCTTGCTGCTCGCCAGTGCCGCCACTCTGACCATCGCTGAGACTGCCGCGCCCGAGGGTGCCAGCGTCTACTTCATCTCGCCGACTGACGGCGCTACCGTCAGCTCACCGGTCACCGTGCAGTTCGGGCTCAGTGGCATGGGCGTTGCCCCTGCTGGCGTCGAGCGCGCCGCAACCGGCCACCACCATCTGCTGATAGACACCGATCAACTGCCGCCGGCCGGTCAGCCGATTCCAGCCGACGATCATCATCGTCACTTCGGCGGCGGCCAGACCCAGACCAGCCTCGACCTGCCGCCGGGCAAGCACACCCTGCAACTGGTTGTCGGCGACCACAATCACGTTCCCCTGTCACCCTCGGTCGCCTCCGAGCGCATCACCATCACCGTCGAGTAATATCCCCCGCCCTGACTGCCTGCCAATCAGTCAGGGCGAGCGCTGTCCAGGGAACTGCAGCGCCTCTGGCTAATTCTGCCTCGAGCTCGGACCGGACCAGTTGGAGCCAGCGCACAAGCAGCTGCTGGCCGCCGACGCAGCGGCCCTACGCTGGCTGCACCAGCAGGCCTGCGGATAGGCCAAACGGTTGACCGACTGAGACAGTCGCTCGAAGTGCACCGGAACAATACCCTGTTTTAGGTACTTGCCATCCCGGCATATGGCGATATGCTTCTAATCGGCCGGCCATGCGCTGGCGATCCATTCGGACAGGCCGCCCGGATCTACCAGCGCGACGGTAGGCCAGAACGCCGCGTTGCCGTTAGCCATATCTTTTTGTTCGGTTTGACCGATCAGCTTTTGCGCCTACCGGAAAGGCGCACCCAGGGAGAGAAAAATGATCAAGAAAGCCTTAGCACTGTTTGCCGTTCTGTTTCTGTTCAGTGGCCCTGCCTCCGCTGGCTTCGACGGCTACGTCGAGGTGACCAACAACACCGGCTACGACATTTACTATCTGTATGTCAGCCATGCCAAGTCCGACTCATGGGAAGAGGATGTGCTGGATGACGACATTCTGCCGAATGGGCACACCGTGCGGGTAAACCTGCGCAACGCCAAATCATCCATCTTTGACATTCGCGCTAAGGATGAAGACGGTGACACCTACACCATCTGGGATCTGGACGTCGCCCGTCACGACGTCGTATTCACCCTGGATGATATGGACTGAGGTCAGCGCAGGGCGGCTCCTCACCGCCCTGCCTACAGGTCAGTGAGGTCCGTTGCGGGTAGCCACCGAGCACCCTGGATACTGACACCTGATACCCCCCCTGGACACCTGCCATGAACAGAACACTCTGCAGCATGCTTGCGCTGGTGCTGCTCCTCAGTGGCAAAGCGGCCGCCGCAGATGCCCCCATCAGAATCACCAACAAGACTGGCTATCAGATCCAGTTCGTCTACGTTCTTTACCGAGGCGATTCCTGCCCCTCAGACGACATTCTGGGCAACGACGTACTCCCGGACGGCGCCACTATCCTGTTGCAAAGCCAGACGGAAAGCAGACCTCTGGAGGAGTTGATCGCACAGGACGAAGACGGGGACCGATATTCGATCCGACCATCCATAGACATGGACCGCGAGATTGTCATTACCCTGGACAACTTGCAGTAGGGCACCTTATTCGCTCGACCGGGCTTGCCTACTGCCGCCGCAACACTGCGCCCTGATACACCAGCGCCAGCACCACCGCCATCCCCGCCGGCAGCAACAGCGCCCTGAACTGCCACTGGCCAAAGCCCAGCGCGCCGATCGTGCCGCCCAGAATGAAGCCGCCAATCAACAGCAGAAACAGCGTTGCCTTGCGCCGGTCCATCGGCACCCCGCGCAGACGCGCGCCCAGCATGACGCCCAGATCAGTGAAGATGCCTGAAACATGCGTCGTACGAATGATCGCACCGCTGTAGGTGGTGACCATCGCGTTCTGCAGCCCGCAGGCGGCCGAAGCCAGATAGTGCCCGACCAGACTGTTGTCCTGCAGAGCAAACATCGCCAGCACCAGCAATAGCGCTTCCACCAGCAGCGCAACGCCATAGCGACGGCCATGCTCCAGCGCACTGCTGCCGATAAACAACCCGCTGAACGCCGCCCCCAACACAAAACTGAGCAGCACCAGCAACAGATGCAGCACTTCGGCAGACTGCAGGTGGGTCAGACCAACCCCGAGCAACGTCGAGGTGCCGGTCAGATGAGACACCGCCTGATGGCTGAAACCCAGCAGGCCGACCGCGTTGACCACGCCCGCCATCAACGCAAGGGTAAAGGCACCCGCCTCAATCCAGGATGGCAATCTGGAAATCACGCTCCCCCCTCCTCCGGCAAAAAGCCCATCATACGCCCGATAGGCCCCGTTGGCCCGGCAGCGCTTCAGTTCGTCAACAGAGGACACCGCAAGCGTGGATATCCGTCGCCAACTGCGAGTAGAATCGCTGTTTTTCGAAATTTCGACAGGACACTCGCACATGGGTCGCGCTTATCAGAACCGCAAGGAATCCATGGCCAAAACGGCCGACGCCAAAACCAAGCTCTACAGCAAGTACGCGCGGGAGATCTACGTTACCGCCAAGTCCGGCGGCGTCGACCCCGATGGTAACCTGGCGCTGCGTGGTCTGATTGATCGCGCCAAGAAGGACCAGGTCCCCGGCCACGTTATCGACAAGGCGATCGACAAGGCCAAGGGCGGCGGTGGCGAGGACTTCGCAAAGGCACGTTATGAAGGCTTCGGCCCCGGCAACTGCATGGTCATCGTCGACTGCCTGACCGACAACCCGAACCGCACCTTCGCCGACGTGCGCAACTGCTTCACCAAGACCAAGAGCAAGATCGGCACCGAAGGCAGCGTCAGCCACATGTTTGATCACTGCGCGATCCTGGCGTTCAAGGGCAAAGATGAGGAAGGCACGCTGGAAGCGCTGATGATGGCCGACGTTGACGTCACCGACATCGAGAACGAAGACGGCGTGATCACCGTATTCGCCCCGCACACCGAATACTTCAAGGCCAAACAGGCGCTGATCGATACCTTCGGTGAACTCGACTTCGAGGCCGACCTGATCCAGTTCGTGCCGCAGACCACCACCGAAATCAGCGGCGATGATGTTGCCATGTTCGAGAAATTCACCGATATGCTGAACGACCTCGACGACGTGCAGAACATCTTCCACAACGCCGAGTTCTGACACCGCTACGGGCGCTCCTCAGGAGCGCCCTGCCTGCCCTGCCCCAGTCGCATCGCTAACCGACTCCGTCATCGCATCAAGCTCTCGCCGCTGCTCGCGCATACGCTCCAGCTGCGCCTTGATCGCCGCCTTGCGTTCACCATCAGCGCCTTTGGCCTCCTCTTCCAGCGCACGCGCCTGTTCGGACAGTTGCGCCTTGCGCTCGGCCAATTGCTGCGCCAGCTCGGCCTTATCAAACAGCACTGCTTCGGCTTCAGCGGCCTGCGCACGGCGCTGACGATGCCCGCCACCCGCCGGAATAAACACCTGCTCAGCAGGCACCGGGCGTTGATTCATGATGGTGGGTGACATGATCTCGATGCCCGCGCCGTGCAAGCCATCGAGAATCGCCTTGTACAGGTTGGAGCGCGCCGTAATCAGGCCGCGCGCTTCGGGCAGCACCCCGGATACCCGGTAGCCGATGGCAAAGTTGCTTAACTCCAGCAGCTGTACAAAAACATCCTGCAGGCCACTGGACTTGGCTGCGGCGAGCAGCAGCGGCTCGATATCAGCGTGATGGGTGTCGTATCCAAGCGACAGCTCTGCCGACACCAGCGCGCCGTCGCTGCGCAAAGTGGCAATAGGCCGACTGGTCAGATAGCTGTTAGGCAACGCAATCAGCTCGCCACTTTCAGACTGAATCTCGGTATCAAACAACCCCCGCTCAGCCACCCGTCCAAAGTGCTCACCCACGGAGATAAAGTCACCCAGCACAAAGGGCCTGGTCATGCGCATCAGCACACCCGCTGCAAGGTTGGCAAAGATATTGGAAGACGAGAAGGCAAAGACACCGGAGATCAGCAACCCCAGCAGCGCGATGATCTGATTGCGGGCGCCCTCGCTGACCGGCAAGGCGAGAATAACCGCAACCAGACCAACCAGGGTCAACGCCAGCATGATCAGCTGGCGTGAAAATAGCCGCTCGTTGCCCAGATCGCGATTGCGCCGAATCAACAGAAAGTGCGCAAGCGCCAGCACCAGCGTCACCAGCCCGAGCGTCAGCAGCAGCGGTATGGACGCCAGAGCCGCTGCCACAATATCTGTCAGCAAGTTCATACCGCCTCTCCCGTTCGTTTGTGTCCAGGGTAGTACTTGGCCGCTTCGGGGCGGCGCAGCTGTTGAAACGCTGCCACCTCCCAGGGCCGAATCGCCATGATCATACTGACGCCAAAGCGCTGCTCCAGCGGCAGTACCAGGTCTTCCTGATGGCTATGCCGAAACGCCTGGGCCAGTCGCTGCAGCTTCTGGTGCATCTGCTCGGTGGATTGCGGCGACAGCATCCCGCTGAGGAACAGTCGCAGCTCGCCGGGGCGATTGAAGTGACACTGGAAGAAATCACTTTGCACCTGCTGCTCGAAGAACCGCTGAATCGGCCCGCCCTGCTGCCAGCGAAAATCATGACTGATCAGCGGCTTGATACGGTTGCCCGGCAGCAGTTCAATCAGCCCCATGCGATCCAGCCGCGCCAGGCGGCCCACCGCTTCCACTTCACTGAGCTGATAGGTATCCAGCATCTGCGCCAGACTCCAGCGATTCAGCGCGCAGATCGCCACCAGCAGGAGGCGGTCATCGCCCACCAGTTCCTGCTCCTGCTCGGCAGTCAGCGCATCAATGCGCTGGGCCTGATCCAGCCTACGGACCAGATCGGTGATCTCCAGCCCCAACAGCGCACAGATCTGATCCAGCCGCTGCAGCGAAAACTGCCGCTCGGAGAACAGCCGCTTGACGCTCGCCTCCGACAATTCAAGCGCCTCGGCAACCTGTTGATAGGTGATTCCACGCTCTTTCAGCGCGCCTTTCAATGCCGCGACAATCGCTGCGGTCTGCGCCATATGACAATACCTTTACAAACAATTAATGCGGTGAAGGCGGTTAGAGCCGCCAGGAAGTATCGCCATGTAATACCTTAAGCGCCCCTCTGCGCAACCTTTTCGGTCGCGCTGGCATCGCCGAGTGCACCGGTGCACAGTCCGCTCCAGACGCAGCCGCAACCCCTGCGCACCCAACGTTCTGGAGGCAACACCATGGATACCGAGATCAACAGTAACTCCTCAGGCTGGATTTTCTTCGTCAAGGCGTCGTTCGCGATCGCCCTGCTGGCAACCGGCGCGGGCGTGGTATTCGCCCCCACCGACCTGCTGGTCAAGGGCTACATGTCGGTCTGTGCGCTGTTTCTGGTCAGCACCACCATCACCCTGTCGAAAACCATGCGGGATGAGCACGAAGGCAAGCGCATTCACAACCGCCTGTCCGAAGCCCGCGCCCAACAACTGCTGAAAGAATATACGGAGTAACCGTCATGACACTCTGGAGAAAAGTAGGCACCCTGTTCCGCGCTAGCGCCCATGAACCGCTTGAACAGCTGGTCGACGCCAACGCCCTGCGCATCATGGAGCAGGAACTGCGCGACACCGAGCACGCCATGCTGCTGGCCAAGCGCGAGCTGGCCGGGCTGATGGCCACCATCAAGCAGCTGCAGCGCAGCAACGAGCAGCTCAGCACCGACCTGGCCCAGCGCGAAGAACAGGCGCGGCAGGCACTGGAGCGAGATGAAGCCGGGCTGGCCTACGAGCTGGCCGAGTGGATCGCCGCGCAAGAGAACCAGTTGCAGCAACAGCGCCAGCAGGCCGAGCAGCTACAGCGGCAGGAAACCAGTCTGCGCGAACAACTGCGCCGCGCGGCGCAGATGCACCAGCAGTATCGCCGCGAACTACAGCTGGCACGGGCGAACCGCAGCGCGGAGCGCCTGCTGGGCAATCTCGGTCAGCAGACCCGTGGCCTGCAGGCCCACATGGGCGATCTGGCCAGTTCTCTGGAGCGCATTCGTCAACGTCAGGACAACGCCAGCGATGTCGGCGCCGCCCTCCAGCAATTGCAGGACGAGGACGACGGCAGTGCACTTGACCAGCACCTGCAGCGCGCCGGCATTGCCACCGGCAAGACCGATGCCAACAGCGTGCTCGCCAGACTGCGGGGCAACGCCAGCGCTAGCGAATAGGCAGCGCTATCAGGAAGGGCGACACCGGTCGCCCTTCCATAACTTTTTTATCCCTTAACTAACAATAAAGAATATTTAATCTATTCTTCAGCGGATGCCACAGTGGGTTCTCACCCAATCGGAGCCATCCCATGAAGCGCTTTTCCCTTCTTGTAGCCCCCATTTTGCTCGCTTGCAGCAGCCTGCTGTTTGCCGCCCCGGCTGTCGAACACCTGCGCCTTTCGCTGATACCCACCGCCGTGTCCAGCGGCGCCGCCGAGGCCATGGTCGTCAGTGGCGGACGCTGGACCACCAAGCGCCATCTGGTGCATGCCGCGGTGCTGATCGAACACCCCAAAGGCCACTTTCTGTTCGACACCGGGCTGGGCCGCCAGACCGCCGAGGCCTTTGCCCGCAACAACTGGATCAACCGCACGCTACTGGCCTACGAGCAGCTGAACCCGGCGCGCGACCAGCTGGAAGCGGCCGGCTACAGCGCCAACGATATCGACTTCATTTTGCCCAGCCACCTGCACTGGGATCACCTCGGCGGGCTGCCGGACTTCCCCGGCATTCCAGTCAAAGTGCTGCCCGGCGCACTGGAGGAAGCCCGCGACCATGGCGAGCCGCCAGCCTTTTTGGCTGAGCAACTGGAGGGCGAACGCGAGTGGCAACAGATCGAACTGAACAACACGCCCTATCAGGGCTTTGAACGCAGCCTCGACCTGTTTGGCGACGGTCAGCTGATTCTGGTCGATCTGAGCGGCCATACCGCCGGCCAGGCCGGGCTGTTCGTCAATCTGCCCTCCGGCAAGCGCCTGTTTCTGATCGGCGATACCAGCTGGACCGAACGAGGCGTTGAACAGAACAAGCCACGGCCGGTATTCGTGCAATGGCTATCCCACGTCGACAGCGACCGCGAACGCAACAGCCAGCAGCTCAAGCGCGTACATGAGCTGCATCTACGTGACCCGGAGCTGCTGATCATTCCGGCCCACGACGAGTTCGTCGCGGCTGGCCTGGCCCAGTTTCCAACCTTCGAGGAATAACGATGGATCTGCGCAGCCTGCGCTACTTCTGCGCCGCCGCCGAAGCTGGCAGCCTGACCGCGGCGGCCGAGCGCTGCCATGTCGCCCAGCCGTCAATTTCCAACGCCGTAGCCCAGCTCGAGCAGGAATTTGCCCTGCGGCTGTTCAGCCGTAGCAAGAGAGGCGTGACGCTCACGCCCGAGGGTGAGGCCTTCTATCAGGAGGCCGCGCGCCTGCTTGGCAGCGCCGGCGAAATGGAGCAACGCTTCAAGCGCGTCGAGCGCCCCACCCTGTCGGTCGGTATCGACTCCAGCCTGGCCAGTCGCGACAGCGGCTACCTACTGCAGCTGACCGCAGGCAGGCTCACGGATTATCGCCTGCAGGTACGCAGCCAACCCGCTCAAAGCGCAGACCTCTGGCTGCTGAGTGAACGGCAGGTGCCGGCCGGCTATCACTTTATCGCGCTGCTGGAACAAGAGTACCGCCTGCTGCTGCCACGCGGCTGGTCCCTCAATCAGCCACTTGAGCTGGAACAGGCTACCCAATACCCGTGGATCGACCGGCTCGACTGCGAACTGCGCAGCGCTTTCCTAGAGCGCCTACCCGAAGTGGCCGACCACGCCAGCATGCAGGTGGATACCGAAGACCTGGCCCTGAGCCTGGTGCAGCACCGCCAGGGGGCAACCGTTATGGCGGTCAGCGACGACATCGACCTGCTGAGCCCGGCCATCGACAGCCACTCCCTGCGCGGACTGGTACCCGAGACGCTGCGTCATCGCCAGCTGGGGCTGGCCTGTCGGGCTGAACTGGCAGACAGCATCATCGCCGCATTCGGTTAGCCCCCTCTTTTCGCCCCTGCGCAGCTGGCCTACACTCGGCTGATGCCACTGACACCCGATGCCGACCCACTTTATCAAGCCGCCCGTCACCACGTGCGTGGCGCCCTGCTGCCTATCGTCAACGGGACGGCACCGGATGCCGACGCCATTCATCAGTTACGCGTCTGCTGCAAGCGCTTAAGGGCACTACTGCAGCTCTACCGTCCATATGCCGGCCACCACCGGTTGCGCCAACTAGACCAGCAGTTGAGACAGATCGCCAAGGCGCTGGCCGGCAGCCGCGATCTGCACGTACAGCAGCAACTGATCAAGCAGCTCGCCAGCAGCCTGGACACACCGCTGAGCCCCACACTCAATAGCCGGCTAATGCAGACATCACATACCCGTGCGCCGAGCAGCGCCGACAGCGAGCATCTGATTGCCGCTTTCGCCGCCGTCCTCGCCGACTGGCCCCATTCGGCCAGCGGCACAGTCGACCATTGGCATGTTGGCCTGCAGCGCACCTTCAAACAGGCACGCAAACTTGCTCGACGCGCCTGCAATAGCGATCAGGATGCGCTCTATCACCGCTGTCGAAAATGGACCAAATATGCGCTGTATCAGCACGAACAACTGCACGATGCGCGTCTGCCGGCCGATCGCCAGATGAAACGGTTGGCGCGACTGGGTGAACGACTTGGCGAGCTGCAAGACCTGTGCAACCTACAAGCCCAACTCCAGCGCTTGCCCGCTTCGCCAGACAGCGCAGCGCTGGCCGCTCGACTGGAACAGCGCAAACACCACTGCAAACGCCGTATCATTCGGCTGTTCATACGGACATTCGGTCGGGGCGGATTTCGCTGCTGATCCGAGAGGCAGTTATTCGAGGAGACACTGATGGATTGGCGCGGCAGACGGCGAAGCAGCAATATCGAAGACCGCAGAGGCGACAGCATTTCAAGCGCCGGTGCTGGCGGCGCACTGCTGCTGCGTTTAATTCCCATGCTGATCGGAACCCGCGGCGGCCGCTGGGTTCTCGCCATTGGCGCGGTAGCCATCATCGGCGGCAAGATGCTCGGCATCGACCTGCTGCCCTTGCTGCTCGGCGGCGGCCAAACCGTCACCCAGCAAAGCCAGCGTCCGCTCTCCCCGGCTGAGCAGGAACTGACCGAATTCGTCAGCGTGGTGCTGGCCGATACTGAGACCACTTGGCATCAGGTATTCCAGCGCATCGGCCGGCAGTATCAGGAGCCCAAACTGGTGCTGTTTTCCAACCGTGTGCAGTCCGCCTGCGGCAGCGCCAGCTCGGCCGTTGGCCCGTTCTACTGCCCGGGCGATCAGCAGGTCTATCTGGATCTGGCGTTCTTCAATGACATGAAACAGCAGCTTGGTGCCCCCGGCGACTTCGCTCAGGCCTACGTCATCGCCCATGAAGTGGGCCACCACGTGCAAACTCTGCTGGGCATCAGCCAAAAGGTGCGCCAGGCAGGCGCCGGCCGCAGCCAGGCCGAGGTGAATGCGCTGTCAGTCCGTCAGGAACTGCAGGCCGATTGCTTTGCCGGCCTCTGGGGCCACGCCGCCAACCGCGAACGCCAGCTGCTGGACCCGGATGATCTGGACGAAGCCCTGACTGCCGCCAGCGCCATCGGCGATGACCGCCTGCAGCGCCAGGCCGGCCAGGATGTGGTACCGGACAGCTTCACCCACGGCACCTCGGCGCAGCGGGTGAAATGGTTCAAACGCGGCTTCGACAGCGGCGACATCACCGCCTGCGACACCTTCGCCGGGCCGCTCTGACCGCCGTCAGGGCTGTGCTGGCCGTGCGCCGAACCAGCGCGGCCAGCGGGCGTTGACCCAAAGCGATAGCCCGATCACCACGGAACCAGCCGCGAGCCGCAGCAGATCGGCATCGTGATTCCAGATTAGCAGATTGACCAGCAAACCCGCCGGCACCAGCGCATTGTTCATAATGCCAAGGGTGCCGGCGTCCACTTGCGCGGCACCGCGATTCCAGAACAGAAAGCCGAGCCCGGACGCTACCAGCCCCAACCAGACCAGCACCGACCATTGCAGCGCGGTATGCGGCAGGCGTTCCGGATTACCCAGCAGCAACCAGGCTGGCAGCATCACCATCAATGCACCGATGAAAAACAACCCAAAGCCCTGCCATTGCTGCGTCGAGGTCAGTTCATAACGCCGAGCCAGATGGGCGTACCCCACCTGCCCGGCCGCAAAGGTGAAGTTGGCCAACTGCAGAATCAGAAAACCGCGAATAAAGCTGTCACTGAGGCCGTCGTAACGCATGATCCCGGCACCGACCACCGCGATCGCCGCGGCGACCAGCGGGCCCAGACTGAAGCGCCGGTTCAGTAAGTCATCAATGACCGCCACATGTAACGGAGTAAAGATGGTAAACAGCAGCACCTCGGGTACCGATATGTACTCGAAGGATTGATACAGACAGATGTAGGTGACCCCAAACTGCAACGCGCCAACCACCAGCAAGCCCGGTACCACCGGGCGGGGCAGCAGGCGCACTCGCAACAGCGGCAGGAACAGCAACCCAGCCAGCATGGCCCGCGTCAGCACGGCGAAATAGCTGTCGACCTGACCCGCCAGATACTCGCCAATCAGGCTGAACGACACCGCCCACAGCAGGGTTACCGCAACAAGATAAGGCATTCGAACTCCGCCACAAGAATCAGGGCAGCGAGTATAACCCGGGCACCGCTCGTCGCCTGAATTGCAAAATAAATTGCGCACAACTTAAATTGCGACCATAGTCAGCACATAGATTGTGTACAACTTAATTTTGGACAGGAGAGCAATCATGACCATCGAGAACGTTGTCTATCGCGCCTACGCAGAGGCCACCGGCGGCCGGGACGGTCGCGCCGTTTCGTCAGACGGGGTACTGGATATCGAACTGACCACGCCAAAAGAACTGGGCGGCGCAGGTGGCCAGGGCACCAACCCCGAGCAGTTGTTTGCCGCGGGCTACTCGGCCTGTTTCATTGGTGCGATGAAGTTTGTCGCCGGGCGCGACAAGTTGCCGATGCCAGCCGATGCCTCGGTTGAGGGCGTGGTGGGTATTGGTCAGATTCCGCAGGGCTTCGGCATCGAAGTGGAACTGCGCGTCAGCCTGCCGGGCATGCCTGCAGAGCAGGCCGAACAATTGATCGAGCGCGCCCACCAGGTCTGCCCGTATTCCAACGCCACCCGCGGCAATATTGATGTGACCCTGACCCGGGTCGAGTAAGACGCACAAACAACAACGGCGCCCAAAGGCGCCGTTGTTGTGTCAGCCGCTTCGCTTAGAGCGGCTTGCCGCGATTGCCGTGCGCGGCGACGAACGCTTGTACATCGGCCAGGCTGTTCGGCAGCACGGTCATGCGCTCTTCGCGCTCGAACAGATCGCTCAGATGCGCCGGTAGGTGCAATGCTTCGCCAACGCCAGCCTGACGGACCGCATCCGGGAACTTGACCGGGTGCGCAGTGCCCAGGGTAATCATCGGCGTCGACAGCGAGCGACGGCATTCACGGGCTGCACGTACGCCAATGGCAGTGTGCGGGTCCAGCACTTCGCCGCACTGCTCGAATACCTCGGCGATGGTTGCACAGGTGCCTTCGTCGTCAACTGCCAGCGAGTCGAACAACTTGCGCGCCTCAGTCCAGCGATCATCTTCGACCGACAGCTTGCCGCTGACCTTGAAGTCGTCCATCAGCTTGGCCACCAGCGCACCGTTACGACCGTGCAGATCGAACAGCAGGCGTTCGAAGTTGGACGACACCATGATGTCCATCGACGGCGACAGCGACGGGTGCAGGGTGTCCTTGTCGTAGTGATTGCCGCTCATGAAGCGGTGCAGGATGTCGTTGCGGTTAGTGGCAACGATCAGTTGGCTGATCGGCAGGCCCATATTGCGCGCCAGGTAACCAGCGAAGATGTCGCCGAAGTTGCCGGTCGGTACCGAGAACGCCATGGAGCGCGCCGGGCCACCGAGCTGCAGGGCTGCGTGGAAGTAGTAGACGATCTGCGCCATGATGCGCGCCCAGTTGATCGAGTTGACCGCGACCAGACGAGTACCCTTGAGGAAGCCCTGGTCGGCGAAACTGGCCTTGACCATCTCCTGACAGTCGTCGAAGTTGCCTTCGATGGCGATGTTGTGGATGTTCTCGCCAAGGATGCTGGTCATCTGGCGACGCTGCACCTCGGACACCCGGTTATGCGGGTGCATGATGAAGATGTCGACGTTCTCGCAGGCTTTGCAACCCTCAATGGCGGCCGAACCGGTATCACCAGAGGTAGCGCCCATGATCACCACACGCTCGCCGCGCTTGACCAGGAAGTAGTCGAGCAAACGGCCCAGCAGCTGCAGGGCAAAGTCCTTGAACGCCAGGGTCGGGCCGTGGAACAGCTCCATCACCCACTCGTTGCTGTCCAGCTGACGCAGCGGTGCAACGGCCTTGTGCTCAAAGACGCCGTAGGTGTCCTGCAGAATCTGTTTGAAATCGGCATCCGGAATGCTGCCACTAACGAACGGACGCATGACGTTGAACGCTAGCTCGTGGTACGGCAGGCCGGCCCAGGAAGCAATCTGCTCCTGGGTAAAACGCGGCAGGTTCTCGGGTACGTACAGACCGCCGTCAGAGGCCAGACCGGCCAGCAGCACGTCTTCGAAATTGAGGGCCGGAGCCTGGCCACGGGTACTGATATAACGCATATCGGCAAACCTTCGGTTTGAGCTGCAAGCCGCAGACGACAAGCGGCAAGTGCCGGGGGGGTTACTTGCCGCTTGTCGCTTGTCGCTTGCCGCTGGATTAGTCCAGTTGTTCCACGCGGATCCGCATCAGCGGGCCGGCGATATCTTCAAGCGACTCCAGCGCGGCAATCGCGTCGTTCATGTTCTGCTCGCGCACGCGGTGAGTCAGCAGAATCATCGGCACCAGGCCGTCCTGCTCTTCCACGTCCTTCTGCATGATCGATTCGATGTTGATGCCACGCTCGGACAGGATGGTCGCGACCTTGGCCAGCACGCCCGGGCGGTCCTGCGCGTGCAGGCGCAGGTAGTAGGCGGTTTCAACCTCATCAACAGGCAGCACCGGCAGATCCGACAGCGCATCAGCCTGGAACGCCAGGTGCGGAACGCGGTTGGTCGGGTCGGTGGTCAGGGTGCGGACCACGTCGATAATGTCGGCAACAACCGCAGAAGCAGTGGGCTCAGCGCCAGCACCGGCGCCGTAATACAGGGTAGAACCGACAGCATCGCCATTTACCATAACGGCGTTCATCACACCGTTGACGTTGGCGATCAGACGGTCGGCCGGGATCAGGGTCGGGTGCACACGCAGCTCAACGCCCTGCTCGGTGCGGCGCGCCACACCCAGGTGCTTGATGCGGTAACCCAGCGCTTCGGCGTAGTTCACGTCAGCGGTGGTCAGCTTGGTGATCCCTTCGGTGTAGGCCTTGTCGAACTGCAGCGGAATACCGAAGGCAATAGACGCCAGAATGGTCAGCTTGTGCGCCGCATCAATACCTTCCACGTCGAAGGTCGGATCAGCCTCGGCATAACCCAGCGCCTGCGCTTCAGCGAGCACGTCTTCAAACGTCCGGCCCTTGTCACGCATTTCAGTCAGGATGAAGTTGCCGGTGCCGTTGATGATGCCGGCGACCCAGTCGATGCGGTTGGCGGCCAAACCTTCACGCAGCGCCTTGATGATCGGAATACCGCCGGCAACCGAGGCCTCGAACGCAACCATCACGCCCTTGGCGCTGGCAGCAGCGAAGATCTCGTTGCCGTGCACGGCAATCAGCGCCTTGTTGGCGGTGACCACGTGCTTGCCATTTTCGATCGCCTTGAGCACCACATCCTTGGCCAGCGTGTAACCGCCGATCAGTTCGACAATGATGTCGATCTCGGGGTTATTGACCAGTTCGAAGACGTCGTCGGTTACCGGTGTCATACCCAGGCTGCAGGCCGGGTTCGGGTGCCGGGTTGCAATCTGGGCGACCTCAATGCCACGCCCAGCACGCCGGGCAATTTCCGTCGCGTTGCGCTGCAGAACATTGAAGGTGCCACCGCCGACGGTGCCCAATCCACAAATACCTACTTTGACCGGTTTCAAACTTTGGTCCCTACCTGGTTGTTAGTCGATTACATGAAAACGCGCTGGAGAGGTCCTCGCCAGCGCGGTTATTACTGATTTTCCAGCGCGATAGCCGCTAGTTGAGCGGCTGGCTGATAACCGGGGATCAACACCCCGTTGGCCATAAAAATGGCCGGCGTACCCTGCACGCCTACCTGCTGACCCAGTTCGTACTGACGCGCAACCGGGTTATCACAGCTGGCCAGCGCAATTGCATCGTCTTGCTTGGCTGCGGTCAACGCGGCCTTGCGGTCATCTGCGCACCAGACTGACTGCATGATGCTGGCTGCACGGGACTGCATACCACCGCGCGGGAACGCAGCGTAGCGCACTTCGATACCTAAGTCGTTCAACTGCTGCACTTCATTGTGCAGCTTGCGGCAGTAGCCACAGTCCACGTCAGTGAACACCGTGATATGGGTCTTCGGTTGCTCTGGCGCAAACACGATCAATTCTTGCTGCGGCAAGCCATTGATCACCGCGCCGATGTTGCGCGCCTCGGCGATGGACGTGAGGTTGCGCGGCCGGCCGTCATTGACCTCAATCATCGAGCCCTGGACGAAATACTTGCCGTCTGCACTGGCATAAAGAACGCGGCCACTTTCCAGTTCAACAGTGTACAGGCCCGCCACGGGAGACTCGCTCACGACCTTGACCGGCACATCAAAATTCATCGTCTTCAGAGCGTCCCGGATCGCCTGATCGGGGTTCGCCATGACTTGTGTCGCTGCCAGAGCCAGTATGGCGGCCAGGCCGATTTTCAGTCGCATAGTCCACTCCTTTTGAAGACCGTCAAGCTTAACATGAATAAAGGAAGCACTGACCAATTCCACACGCGCTCTGCAAACGATCGAGACTGCGAAAATAAAGCGCAGTGCACAACCAATAGCGGCCCTATTGACCGGCGGGAAACGCAGCCAGATGCGGGCTTGAGCACTCGTCCGACGGAGTACTCCGCACCACGGGGTTCACCCTCGGGGATGGTGCTGCGCGTGCAGATCATGCAAGCGCTGCCGCGCGATATGGGTGTAGATCTGCGTGGTAGAAAGATCACTGTGCCCTAGCAGCATCTGCACCACCCGCAGGTCGGCCCCATGATTGAGCAGATGCGTCGCAAAAGCGTGGCGCAAGGTATGCGGCGACAGCCCGCTGCGGATACCTGCCGTCTGCGCATGCAACTTGATGCGGTGCCAAAAGGTTTGCCGCGTCATCATCCGCCCCAGCCGACTGGGAAACAGCACATCACTCGGCTTGCCAGCCAGCAACGCGACGCGAGCAGAATGCAGATACGGCTCCAGCCAGAGCATCGCCTCCTCCCCCAACGGAACCAGCCGCTCTTTGCTGCCCTTGCCGGTTACCCGCACCACACCCTGACGCAAATTCAGCTGATCCAGCCGCAGCCCGACCAACTCACTGACGCGCAGCCCGGTGGCGTACAGAACTTCCAGCATGCAGCGGTCACGCATGCCGAGGCTGTCTTCGCTGTCCGGTGCCGCGAGCAGCCGCTCAACATCAGCCTCACTCAACGCCTTCGGCAGCGGCCGGCCAATCTTGGGCATGGCCACGTCACGGGTCGGATCTTCGGCAATCAACTGCTGGCGCAGCAGGTAGCGATAGAAACTGCGCACACAGGACAGCAGACGCGCGCTGGAGCGCGCCTGATAACCCGCGCTCAGCCGCCAACCCAAGTGCGCCATCAGATCAGCACGCGACACCTGAAGCAAGCCAGTGCGGCGCTGCCCCAGCCAACCGGCCAGCGTCCGCAGGTCGGTGCGATAGGCACTGCAAGTGTGCTTCGATAAGCCCTTTTCCAGCCAAAGGCTATCAAGGAACTGATCGATCAGCTGCTGATCCGCGTCACTGACCGGCATTGGCGCAACATCAGGCATGGATTTGACTCGAGTGGGCGACGACCCGTCGATTAAAAACACTCAGGCACAAAAAAGCAGCCCTCAGGCTGCTTTTTTGTGGGTCAGTTGTCCGATCAGGACAGCTTTTCCTTGATGCGAGCAGCCTTACCGGACAGAGCACGCAGGTAGTACAGCTTGGCCTTGCGAACGTCACCGCGACGCTTGACAGTGATGCTGTCGATCAGCGGCGAGAAAGTCTGGAAAGTACGCTCAACACCAACACCGCTGGAGATCTTGCGAACGGTGAAAGCCGAGTTCAGACCACGGTTACGCTTACCGATAACCACGCCTTCGAAGGCCTGCAGACGGGAGCGCTCACCTTCCTTAACCTTGACCTGGACGATAACGGTATCACCCGGTGCAAACGCGGGGATTTCCTTGGACATCTGTTCAGCTTCAAGCTGGGCAATAATATTGGACATCTTGCTTCTCCTGCACAGGCCGTCGGACCTGTTTCAATGGTTATCGGTTTCCTGCTCACGGATATATTCCGCCAGCAGCTGTTGCTGTTCTTTGCTCAATTCCAGCTCTTCGAGCAACTCTGGCCGACGTTGCCAGGTTCGACCCAAAGACTGCTTGAGACGCCAGCGCCGGATCAGTTCATGATTACCGCTGAGCAACACGTCCGGTACGCGTTGCCCATCAAATTCTTCCGGTCGGGTGTAATGTGGGCAATCGAGCCATCCCGCCGAAAAGGAATCTTCTGCCGCAGAATCCGCATGCCCCAGTACACCGGGAATCAAACGAGTCACCGCGTCCAGGAGCACCATCGCTCCCAGTTCGCCACCGGACAACACATAGTCGCCAATGGAGATTTCCTCATCTACGCAGCGATCGATGATGCGCTCGTCGATGCCCTCGTAGCGCCCGCATAACAGCACAAGGCTGTCCAGCTGCGCCAGCTGTTCGACGCGTTTCTGCGTCAGAGGCTGCCCCTGCGGAGACAGGTAAATCACCCGCGGGGTGGAGGGAGCCTGCTGACGGATGGCTTCAATTGCCTCCAGCAGCGGCTCAACCTTCATCAGCATGCCGGGACCACCGCCGAAAGGGCGATCATCCACCGTGCGATGACGGTCATGTGCGTGTTCGCGCGGGTTACTGAAAGCGACTTTCAGCTGCCCTCGCTTGACCGCCCTGCCGGTAACACCGGACTCGGTCAGCGCCGCAAACATCTCGGGAAACAGGGTAATGACACCGGCCCACACCGGTCAGAACTCCGCATCCCAGTCGACCAGTATGACTTTCGTCTCCAGATCGACCTTGACTACAAACTGGCCCGGCAAATAAGGCAACAGACGCTCACGCTGATCAATACTGCCCTCGCAGGGCTTGACCACCATGACATCGTTGGAGCCGGTTTCGAGCAGGTGATCCACCTTCCCGAACAGCTGCCCTTCCTGGTTCATAACCTGAAGGCCTTCCAGCTGATGCCAGTAAAAATCGCCATCTTCGAGTTCAGGCAGTGCGTCAGCCGCAATACTGATCTCGAAATTGACCAGCTCCTCGGCTTTGTTGCGATCATCAACCCCCTTGAGGTTGACCACCAACACGCGCCCTTGGACGCGACCACCGAGGACAGACACTGTGCGTTGCTCGGTGCCCCGATTCAGGGACCACTCCGCATAATCAAGCACGTTGTCCAGCGGGTCGGTATGGGAATAAACCTTTACCGCCCCACGCACCCCATGAACCGAAACAATCTTGCCGAGTACAACCCGTTGGGCCCCGGCCGGCTCAGGAGTATTGGCCATATCAGGCAGCAGCCTGACCAGCTTCCTTCAGCAGAGCTGCAACGCGATCAGAGGGCTGTGCACCCTGGCTCAGCCAGTACTGGACGCGCTCTTCGTTCACGGACAGACGCACTTCACCACCAGTGGCTACCGGGTTGAAGAAGCCTACGCGCTCAACAAAACGGCCATCGCGAGCGTTGCGGCTGTTGGCAACGGTCAGATGATAGAAGGGGCGCTTCTTGGAGCCACCACGAGCAAGACGAATGGTTACCATGTCGACATCGTTTCCTGTGTTTGAGTATCGCTACTTAAAATCGTTTGCGGGCCCGCAGCTAACAACGCATGCACCTATAGCCCGAAAGGTCGCGTATTCTACGGAATATCCCGACCAATGAAAACTCTTTTTTCAGCAGCAACCGGCACCACCGGTCAGCTGCATGCCCCAACGCCACAAAACGGCGGTCAGGGCAGTCCTCAGAACCGCGGCATACCGCCCCCCGGAGGCAGCATGCCACCTCCGCCACCGCCCATGCCCCCCACACCGCGCATGAGCTTGGCCATACCGCCCTTGCCGGTGACTTTCTTCATCATCTTCTGCATCTGCTTGTGCTGCTTGAGCAGACGACCGATGTCCTGAATTTGGGTGCCAGAGCCTGCTGCGATGCGGCGCTTGCGCGAACCGCTGATAACATCAGGATTGCGGCGCTCGGCCGGCGTCATCGAATTGATGATCGCTTCCATACGCTTGAACTGCTTGGCCGCTTCGGTCTGTGCGGTTTCCATCTGGGCGGCGTTAATCTTGCCGCCCATCATCGGCAGCTTTTCCATCATCGAGCCGAGACCGCCCATGGCGTTCATCTGCTGCAGCTGATCACGGAAGTCCTCAAGGTCGAAGCCTTTGCCTTTCTTCAGCTTCTTGGCCAGTTTCTCGGCCTTGTCCTTGTCGATCTTCTGCTCAGCCTGCTCGATCAGGCTGAGCACGTCGCCCATGCCCAGAATGCGCGAGGCAACGCGGTCAGGGTGGAAGACTTCCAGCGCGTCGATCTTCTCGCCCATACCGAGGAACTTGATCGGCTTGCCAGTGATATGGCGTACCGACAGCGCCGCGCCGCCACGGGCATCACCGTCGACTTTGGTGAGGATTACACCGGTCAGCGGCAAGGCTTCATTGAAGGCCTGTGCGGTGTTGGCGGCGTCCTGGCCAGTCATGGCGTCGACCACAAACAGGGTTTCCGCCGGCTTGGCTGCCGCGTGCACCTGCTTGATCTCGGCCATCATTTCGTCGTCGACGTGCAGACGGCCAGCGGTATCAACAATCAGCACGTCCATAAAGCGGTTCTTCGCCTCACGCATCGCCGCCTCGACGATGGCGACCGGCTGCTGATCAGCGGAGGACGGGAAGAACTCGACCTGCACATCGGCGGCCAGCGTTTCGAGCTGCTTGATCGCCGCCGGACGGTAAACGTCGGCGCTGACCACCATAACCTTCTTCTTCTCGCGCTCACGCAACGTCTTGGCCAGTTTGGCCACGCTGGTGGTCTTACCTGCACCCTGCAGGCCGGCCATCAGGATCACCGCCGGTGGACTGACAGCCAGGTTCAGCCCCTCGGACTGCCCCATGACCGCTTCCAGCTCGGACTTGACGATCTTGACGAAGACCTGGCCCGGCGACAGGCTGCGCGACACTTCGGTGCCGACCGCGCGTTCGCGCACCTGATCAACAAAGGTCTTGACCACCGGCAGCGCGACATCGGCCTCCAGCAGCGCCATGCGCACTTCACGCAGGGTGTCCTTGATATTGTCTTCAGTCAGCTTGGCCTGACCGGTCACACCACGCAGGCTGTGCGACAGGCGCTCGGTAAGATTCTCAAACATGATGCATTCTCCCAGGGCGGGCCTTGGTGGGCAGCCCGGCCGCATTTTCAGCCGCGCAGTATACCCCGCGCACCCGACACAGGATAGGGAACACCGGCAGACGCTTTCACCCGGACGCGGCTTATGCCACACTGCGGCTTTGTTGATAATCGCTCGCAAGGACGTATGACAGCCCTCGCCCCCAGCCTGTTGGCCGCCGGTTTTTACCTCAGCGGCATCCTCTATCAGATGCACTGCCTCGGCAAACGCCTGGCCGTCAGCGCCAGCCTGTTACGCGCCATCGGGCTGGTCGCCCTGCTGGCCCACGCCGTCAGCCTGTATATTCAGCTCACTACACCACAGGGCTTTGCCCTGGGCCTGTTCAATATCGGCTCGCTGATTTCCTGGCTGGTAGTGGCAGTCACGCTGATATCGAGCTTCCGTGCGCCGGTTACCAGCCTGCTGCTGGGGCTCTATCCAATGGCCTTGATCACCGGTCTGCTAGCGGGCTTCTTCCCCGAACAGGGCACCACCCTGCCAACCGATCAGGACGGCCTGCTGGTGCACATTCTGCTGTCTGTGCTGGCCTACGGCATCTTCACCATTGCCGCTTTCCAGGCGACCCTGCTGGCGGTCCAGGACTACCAGCTCAAGCACAAGCATCCGACCCGCTTTATTCGTACCTTCCCGCCATTGCAGACCATGGAACAGCTGCTGTTCCAGTTCCTGCTGTGTGGCGAGATCCTATTGACCCTGGCATTGGTCTCGGGCTTCGTGTTTCTTGAGAACATGTTCGCTCAGCATCTGGCCCACAAGACCCTGCTCTCGTGCCTAGCCTGGGTCGTGTTCGGCATTCTGCTGTGGGGCCGGCACTTCCGCGGCTGGCGTGGCAGCAATGCGATCCGCTGGACGCTCGCGGGCTTTCTACTGCTGATGCTGGCCTACTTCGGCAGCAAGCTGGTGCGCGAGCTGCTGCTGGCCGCCTGACCCTTCTACGACCCGCCTGAGGCAAGCCCTTGAACGAATCCCATACTGGCATGCTGCTGATTCTGCTGGTGGTACTGATCGTGCTGTCGGCGTTCTTCTCCAGCTCCGAGACCAGCATGATGAGCCTCAACCGCTACCGGTTGAAGCATTTGAGCAGAGAAGGCAATCGTGCTGCCCGCCGCGCATCACGCCTGCTGGAACGGCCGGATCGTCTGCTCGGCACCATTCTGGTCGGCAACAACATCGTCAACATCCTGGCCGCGTCTATCGCCACGGTGGTTGCTGTCGACATTTGGGGCGAAGCCGGCATCGCCATCGCGACCATGATCCTGACCGTGGTCGTACTGATCTTCGGCGAAATCACACCGAAGACGCTCGCTGCCTTGCGGCCTGAGCTGATTGCCTTTCCGGCCAGCGTCATCCTGTCTGCGCTGCAGCGCCTACTCTATCCGGTGGTCTGGGTCTGCAGCGCGATCAGCAATCTGTTGCTGCGTCTGCTGGGGGTGAACCCAAACGACAAAGATGGCGATCAGCTGACCACAGAGGAACTGCGTACCGTGGTCCGGGAGGCTGGTCTGGGAATTACCCGCAGCCGCCAGAACATGTTGCTGGGTATCCTCGACCTGGAAAAAATGACCGTCAACGACATCATGATCCCGCGCAACGAAGCGGTCGGCATTGACCTGGACACCGACATGACGGCGATCAATCACCAGTTACGCAGCTGCCACTACACCCGGCTGCCGGTCTATCAGGGCGACATCAACAACGTTACCGGCATCGTCCACATGCGCTCAATCGCGCGCTTGCTCAGCCGCGGCGAGCTGACCAAGGAGGCGCTGGTGGGCGCCTGCAAGGAGCCCTATTTCATCCCGGAAAGTACGCCACTGCACACCCAGTTGTTCAACTTTCAAAAGCAAAAACGCCGCATTGCCATCGTCGTTGACGAGTACGGCGATGTCATTGGCCTGGTGACGCTGGAAGATATCCTTGAGGAAATCGTCGGCGACTTCACCACCGAGATGCTCAGCCTGAGTCAGGACATACACCCACAGGCCGACGGCACCTACGTTATCGACGGCAGCGCGTCCATTCGCGACATCAACCGCCACCTGCACTGGAAGCTACCCGCCGACGGCCCCAAAACCCTCAACGGCGTGATCACCGAACAGCTGGAAACCATTCCAGAGACCGCCGTCTGCCTGACCACTGGCGGCTACCGCATGGAAATCCTGCAGACCAAGGACAACATGGTGAAAAGCGCAAAGGTGTGGGAGCGTGCACGGGATCAGGCGACCCTGCATGGCGCCGCCGCCGATCAGAAGGTCGACGAAGACAACTGACGGACAATGCCCGCCGCCCATTGCTGGTAGCCAGCGGCGGACGGGTGATAGCCATCCCGGGCCAGGTAGCCAGGCTCAAACGGCATATCCAAAGACAGATAACGCGCACCACAGCTGTGCGCCACCCGTCGCAGATCCGCGTCCATCAACCCTGCACGCAGGCCGAACCAGCCACGCAACGGCTGCGGTAGCGCGCGAAAATGCCCCAGCGGCGGCACCTCGGTCAGCATGACCTGACCGGAACAACGCCCCAGTTGCTCGATAAGACACTGCAAAGTGCGCCGCCAGCGCGGCCTTGACGTGAGATGGGTGGTGTCGTTGACACCGAGCACGATGAGCGCAATATCCCACCGCTGCGCCAGAGCCGGAGGTAACAGATCCTGCAGACAGTCTGCAGCGACTGCGCCGTTGCGGCCAGCTGCCTGCCACTGTACCGGGCGTCCCAACTGCTGTGCCAGCTGACTGGCCAACTGCCCGGTCAACGCCTGCTCCTGACGCTCAACCCCGACACCCGCCACCGTTGACTCCCCAACCAGCAGCAGTTTCAGTGGCCGGTCGCGCGAACCATCCGGCGCCGTGACCAGCCCCTGCCAAGGCTGCTGCGCATCCGGCAGCCGCAAGGCGGTACGCTTGACCCAAATGGCTTGTGGCAGCAGCAGCGGCAAAGCCGGTGCTGCCAGATACCACCAGCGACTCAGAGCTTGACCTCCACCGCCGACGCCGAACGCACCGCCTTGGCTACCGCGGAGTCAATCGCCTCGTCACGCGCCAGCGCAACCCCCATGCGGCGCTGACCATCGACTTCCGGCTTGCCGAACAGCCGTAGCTGGGTGTCTGGCTCCTTGAGTGCGGCAGCGAGATTACCAAAGCTGACATTGGCCGACTGCCCCTGCACCAGCACCACAGCCGACGCAGACGGGCCAAACTGGCGAATCACCGGTACTGGCAATCCCAGAATGGCGCGGGCGTGCAGGGCAAACTCCGACAAATCCTGCGAAATAAGCGTCACCAGACCAGTATCGTGCGGGCGCGGTGAAACTTCGCTGAACCACACCTGATCACCTTTGACGAACAGTTCCACGCCAAACACACCGCGGCCACCGAGCGCCTCGGTAATAGTGGAAGCAACCCGTTTGGCTTCAGCCAAGGCGCCTTCACTCATAGCCTGCGGCTGCCAGGACTCGCGGTAGTCACCTGCTTCTTGGCGATGGCCAATCGGCTCGCAGAACGTGGTGCCGCCGCTGTGGCGCACCGTCAGCAGGGTAATTTCATAATCAAAATCGACAAAGCCTTCGACAATCACCCGCCCCTGACCGGCACGACCACCGGACTGGGCATACTCCCACGCTTTGTCGATATCGGCCTGCTCGCGCACCAGACTCTGCCCTTTGCCGGAGGAACTCATCACCGGCTTGACCACGCAGGGCATGCCGATAGCCGCCACGGCCGCGCGGTACTCGTTTTGGGTGTCCGCAAACTGATACGCCGAGGTCGGCAAGCCCAGCTTCTCGGCCGCCAGACGACGAATACCTTCGCGATCCATGGTCAAACGCGCCGCCTCGGCGGTCGGCACCACGTTGTAACCTTCGGCTTCCAGCTCGACCAGCGTCGCGGTCGCTATGGCTTCGATTTCCGGCACAATATAGTCCGGCTGCTCGGCCTCAATTACCTCACGCAACGCCTGACCATCCAGCATACTGATAACGTGACAGCGGTGCGCCACCTGCATTGCCGGCGCATGCTCATAGCGGTCTACCGCGATGACCTCACAGCCCAGCCGTTGCAGTTCGATCGCCACTTCCTTGCCCAGTTCGCCCGAGCCCAGCAGCAATACCCGCGTCGCATCTTCCGCGTAGGGGGTCCCGATTACCGTCATGCCTGTTCTACCTTAAAGAGTTGAATGAGTAGCGGTGCCAATCCACAGCCCCTGCCCGCGCGCGCGCTCCTCGCAGCGAGCCAGCACCTCGCGACGCTGCTCGTCAGACAGCCGCCCCCAGGTCGCGATCTCCATACCGGTTCGTTGGCAACCGGTGCAGATATCATTGTCATCCAGCGCGCAAATACTGACGCAGGGTGAGCGAACCGGGGCAGAGCGGGTCATCAGTCTTCCTGTACCTTGAGTTCATCGCGAAAACGTTTGGCGTTCTGCACGTAGTGGGCGGCGCTCAGTTCCAGCATCTTTTTCTGCTGATCGCTCAGCGTCTTGACCACCTTACCGGGGGAGCCCATGACCAGCGAGCCGTCCGGGATCTCCTTGCCCTCGGGGATCAGGCTATTGGCACCAATAATACAATGCTTGCCTATTTTCGCGCCGTTGAGCACCACCGCATTGATGCCGATCAGACTGTAGTCCCCAACGGTGCACCCATGCAGCATCGCATTATGGCCGACTGTGATGCCTTTGCCGAGGGTCAACGGCACGCCGCTGTCAGCATGCATCACCGCACCATCTTGCACATTGCTGTGTTCGCCGACGGTAATCTGCTCAACGTCACCGCGAATCACCGCGCCAAACCAGACGTTGGCACCCGCCTCCAGCTTGACCTTGCCGATGACTGCTGCGGTTTCAGCGATCCAGGCATCTGCCGCCATTTCCACCCGATCGTTGCCCAGGCTGTACTTCATGGTTCGTGCTCCTAGTTTTTATTGTGCCCGTCGTAGGGCGTATGCAAGGCGATACCGGCGTCGAAGCCGGTGTTCATCAGTTCGACCAGCATCAAGGCCGTCAGCCCCCAGATCTTGAACCCATTGAACCGGTAGCTGGGAACGTACCAGCTGCGCCCCTCGTAATCGATACGATGCGTCATCTCGCGAGGATCAGTCAGGAAGAACTCGACCGGCACCCGAAACACCTCTTCGATTTCGCTGGCATTAGGAATGATCTCGAACTGGTCGGGCACAACGCCTACATAGGGTGTGACTTTGATGCCAAAGCGCGACACCAGCGAGTCCATCGGACCGACCACATCAACCAATTCGGGCAGCAGGCCAATCTCTTCGTGTGCTTCGCGCAATGCGGTAAAACACAGGTCGACGTCGCCCGGGTCGCGCCGTCCGCCAGGGAAGGCGACTTCGCCAGAATGGGTAGAAAGCCGCTGCGAGCGCAACGTCAGAATAATTTCCGGCTGCGGTTGCGAGGTGATGGCAATCAAGACGCCTGCCTCAGGCAGACCAGGAGCCTTGATCTGGCGAGGGGTGTGCTGCATCACCCGCATGCGCATATCTTCCAGCATGCATCGTTTCCTCGTTTATTTTCTCAATCATGGCATGATCACTTGGGCAGAACCACCCGCACCACGGCGTGAATACCGTCCGATAGGCAACTGTGCAAGGTGCCAATTTGTCCACTCGCGCTCTTGCTCGTAACGCTCGCGATCAGCAAGATAGAGCCCAATTATCAAGCAGCCTGCCGGAAGCCTGTCATGAAGTTCTGTAGCGAGTGCGGTCAAGGCGTGACCGCACGCGTCCCCGACGGGGACACCCATTCACGGTTCGTCTGCGATCATTGCCAGACCATCCACTATCAGAACCCGCGCATCGTCGCCGGTTGTCTTGCCGTACATGGTCAACAGGTCTTGCTGTGCCGCCGCGCGATTGAGCCCCGCCGAGGTTACTGGACGCTGCCTGCGGGCTTCATGGAAAACGGCGAAACCACCGAAGAAGCCGCCCTGCGCGAGACCTGGGAAGAAGCGCGAGCCCGGCTGCAGCAGCAGGAGCTGTACATGCTGTTCAACCTGCCACATATCAACCAGGTCTACATGTTTTTCCGTGGCGACTTGGCGGATCTGGATTTCAGCGCAGGTGAGGAAAGCCTCGAAGTGCGCCTGTTCCACGAGCACGAAATCCCCTGGGACGAACTGGCCTTCCCAACCATAGGCAAGACCCTCAAGCAATACTTCATCGACCGTCAGGTGCAGACCTTCCCGATACGTATCCGTGACATTCTCTACCGACCGGGACAAACCCGCCGATGAAGTTGCTCGCCCTGCTGCTCAGCGTCTGCCTGCTGGCATCGCCGGTGTGGGCTGGTCAACCGCCAATTGATCGCGTCCTGATCAACAAAGCAGAGCGCCGCCTGCAAATCATCAGCGAGGGCCGCGTGCTGCACGAATACCGCATTTCGCTTGGACGCCAGCCAGTCGGCCCCAAGCGCCAGCAAGGCGACCAGCGCACACCCGAAGGCATCTACACCATCGACTGGCGTCACGAGAGCCCGCAGTACAACCTCAGTCTTCACCTGGACTACCCCAACCTCAAGGACCGCATGGCGTCCTATGAAGCCGGCATCGAGGACCCCGGCGGCATGATCATGATCCACGGCACACCGATTAATGAGGAGTACCCGGAGTGGTACTTCAAGGGGCTGGACTGGACCAATGGCTGCATCGCGCTGGGCAACGCCGAGATGCGCGAGCTGTGGGAGCTGGTGCCAGACGGCACCATAGTCGAAATCACGCCCTGAGTGAGCCTTGCATCAGCGCCGCCTCAAGTCGCCAGACGTCGAACGCAGGTTCTTCGTAGGGATGAAACTCGCGCAACGCCGCAATGGCAGCCTCAATACAATTCGCCGCGCAGATCATCTCGACCCGATACTCCTCAACCTGCTCAACCACACCGGTCTGACCAAGGAACGGCTGACTGCCATCAAGCGGCCGGAACTGGCCCGTGCCCAACACCTGCCAGCTGCAACAATCATAGTCGCCCAAACGCCCGGCACCTGCAGCAAACAGCGCCTGTTTGACCTGCTCCACATGGCTGACAGGCACAAAGACACACAATTTGAACATAGCTATCTCTCCCACTTCGACGGCAAATTGGCTACGCTGTGGCTATCTGAACGGGGGACACCAGATCATGGCCATCGATAACAACCGCCTGCTGCTTGAACTTGAAAAACAACGCCGCGAAATCAACCGCAGCATTATCAACCCCGCCATCCCGCAACTCAGCCTGGAAGCCCTCACGCCGCTGCTGACGATGGTCGCGCAGACCCGCAAGGATTACCTCTGCGGCCTGCTGAAAATGGCCGACATCTGCAAAGGCAATCCACCCAACGAAGAACAAATCAGCGAACTGCGCACGTTGCGGCAAACCTACGATGAACTGGTCACTGCCGCCAACGCACTGGAGACGGCAATCCAACGAGACTACCTCGACGTCGCCACTAGTCGGCGCTGAGCTGAGCAAACGCCTGCAGGCAAACCTGCTCCTGCTCCGCCACCAGTTCCGACAGCCGCTCGCCCGGCAGCTGCACCAGAAGAGCATACCGGCGAGCCCCCCAGATCATCAGGTGCAAGGCTTCGATCCGCTCGGCAGACGGCAGCTGCGGCAGGTCACTGCAGGCTGCCAGCACTCGCTGCCAAATACCGAGCAACTCCAGATAGGCGCGCTGCTGGTGCTTTTGCTCGGCAATCACCGGTTCCAACTCAAGCATTTGCGGATGAAACCAGGCAGCGTCCCCGGCTACGCCGCCCAGCAGGCGGACCAGCCGGCCGATACGTTCCTGCCACGTCAACTCTGGCGGCTCGATAGCCTGCTGCTCAACTGTCAGCAACAGGCGTTCGATACAGTGGCGCACGTAGCCAGAGTGCAGGGCTTGTTTGCTGGGGAAGTAGTCGTACAACGTGCCGACCGCAACGCCGGCTTCCAGCGCCACGGCACGGGTCGTTACCCGCTCCCAGCCATCACGCTGCCAAATCCGAACATAGGTATCGAAAATCGCTTGTACCGTCATCTTGGCCCGCCCCTGAGTGGGGCGTTTGAGCGGCTTGTTACGCGACTGAGCAGAGCTGTTCTTACTGGTCATGGAATCCGAACCCACTGAAGGTAATCACAGGCTACAGTCATCACACTACCGAATCACCCCTTTTTCAGGAGCCAGCATGACTGTTATCAGCCAACTGCAAAACAACAAGAAAGATCTCAATCAGGTCCGTGTGGTCAGCCAGCCGCTGCCTGAGCTTAAGCCCGGTGAAGCCCTGCTGCGCATCAGCCGCCTGGCCCTGACGACCAACAACATCACCTACGCCGCCTTTGGTGAAACACCGCACCTGCGTTACTGGGACTTCTTCCCCACCGGCGATGCCGCATGGTTCCACATGCCCGCCTGGGGCTTCGCCGAAATCGTCGAGACCACGGTCGAAGGCCTGTCTGTTGGTGAGCGCTTCTACGGCTACTGGCCGATTGCCTCACACGTGGTCATGAATCCGGTGCGCGTTTCCGAGCGCGGCTTCTACGACGGTATTCCGCATCGCCTGGAGCTGACCTCGGCCTACAACCAGTATCAGCGCATCAGCACCGATGCCGCGTACCGTGCTGCTGATGAAAACTACCAGATGCTGCTGCGCCCGCTGTTTATTACCTCGTTCATGCTGGCCGATTTTCTGGAAGACAACAATTTCTTCGGCGCTCGCCAGATTATTGTCTCCAGCGCCTCCAGCAAGACCGCCTACGGCACTGCCTTCTGCCTGGAACAGAACGACAGCGTGTCGCTGGTCGGTCTGACCTCCGGCGGCAATACCGACTTCGTCGCGCAGCTTGGCTGCTACCAGCAAGCGGTGGCCTACGACGATGTTGAGCAACTCGACGCCAGTATCCCGACCCTGTACGTCGATTTCTCTGGCAACGTCAGCCTGCGCAACCGTATCCACGAGCACTTCAAGGACAGCCTGGTCTACGACTGCTACGCCGGCTCGGCACAGAACCACGAGCACCTCAGCGCGGCCGAAACGCCGGTACACGGCCCGGCACCGCAGCCGTACTTTGCGCCCTATCAGATCAAGAAGCGTAACGCCGACTGGGGTGCCGCCGAGGTCACCCGCCGCTTCAACGCCGCTCAACTGGCATTTATAGAACGCGTGCAGAACCCGACCGCACCGTGGATGAACGTCATCGAGCACGCCGGTCTGGAGCAAGGCAAAACACTGGTTGAGGATCTGGTCGGTGGTCGCATTGACCCGAAGGCGGGTCATGCGGTGGTGCTCGACTGAGCGTTACAGAATGGGCACCTTGCGAGGTGCCCAGCTGGCGCTTAGAGTGCCAGCTTATCGCCAGGAGCCAGGCACTGTTCAATCACCTCATGCGCGGTCTTTTCACCAACAAGCGTGCTGTAGCGATGCATCATCTTTCTCGCTTCAGGGCTCGCTAAACGCCGGAACACAACAATATGCTGAGCCATTTGTGTCAGCTCATCGTCGGTTAACTGACTCAACAACGCTTCAGGGTCTGTTTGTGTTTGCGTTGCCGGATCAAAAGCCGACAGCATCTTACGCCCACCCGAGGTTTGAAAGTATTCGGCCAGCGAGCGCATCTCCGCATCCGTCATCAACTGGGCAAAAACGGGGCGAAAATCGGCCAAAAACCCTTCTGCATTAAAAACGTCACGGGCGCAGATCATCTCCGCACTGCGGGGGGCATAGACTCGCTCCATTTCAGCCATGGCGCTATCCACCTCCCGCCGTACAATCACGTCCAGCCCCATCGCCCTTGTCAGCATGTCATAACCGTCCTGGGAGGACGCAACCGGCGTATTGCTCGCGCAGCCTGCCAACCACAGTGGAAGGACAAGCGCAGACAGCACTGACAGGGAAAAACGTGGAGACATACGGCACATCCTTGTACTTATTGAACAACAAAGGGCGGGCAAAATGACGACCCGAGGTATGCATATATAGCTGATCAGCCGATCCGGCACCAGCAACATGCTAACGAAGTGAGTACCCTCACCAGCAGCTAGCGCAATACGTCGAGCCTCACCGGCAACAAACCGTCGCGCACACTGCCTATGCGGCTAAATGCCGACTTCGACAGATCGATCACTCGCCCCCGCACAAAGGGGCCCCGGTCGTTTATTCGAACAACAACAGACTTGCCGTTATCCCGATTGGTTACCCGTACCCGAGTGCCGAATGGCAACGTTCGGTGCGCGGCAGTCAGTGCATCGTGCCGATAACGTTCGCCATTGGCCGTCTTACGGTTCTGCAGCCGGTCAGCATAGTAGGACGCCAAGCCGGACTCATCGCCAGCTGCGGCAGGGGTCTGAAATTGACTGCAGCCCGCTAGCACAAGCAACAGACTGCACAGAGCAAGTAGTTTCACAGCGAACGGAACTCCCGGCGGTCTTCTGAGGCGCGGCCTGGGCCGCTGCGGCAAACTGGTAGACCACTCCCGGCGCCAACAGGTTCAGGCAAAAAACCGCCCCGCGGCGACGCCAAACCGGATCAGAGTCCAGAACATGCGTCTCCGAGGGCCTCGAGGCGCCACTGCATCCCTCGGCAACCTGCCTGACCGAAACGCGCACAACCAAGCCCGCACGCTGCGCCGCAGGACATCGGGTCGAGCAACAAAGAGCCCTCTGCCTGGCGCATCAACCGTCCTCGGCAATGTGCTCCACAACGGATACCGGTCTCGGAGTTGCTGGCCAGGGATTGCTCGACGACGTTTGCGTGCTCTCTTCTGCACCTTTGGGAAAGACAAACCACACCCGATACAGCAGATCCAGCGCCCAGGACGACATCCGCTGAGCTAACTCAGCGGACACGCCGAAATGGTGTTGATAGTAATCTGCCAGGGCCTGCTCAGCCGGACCGTAGTGCTGCATCAGCGATGTCAGCAGATCGGCATGCGCAGCGTTCTGCTGCGCCCATTGCAACAGCGCCGCGTCAACCGCTGCACGACTGTTGTATGCCGCCGTTGCGTCGAGCGCCCAGGGTCGCCGTTGCAAATTTCCCTGCAGATGCGCCGCTGCCAGTCGAATACGAGCCGTCGGCTGCAGGGTCCCCTCCCCCTCACCGGAACCAAGCGCCTGACTCAGCAGATCAGTCAATCGTGTCACCGCCAGCGGCAGATCCTCCGTCGCTGACTGAAAAACCAACTCGCAGACCGCGCTCGCACTCTCTGCGGTGTACACCTTCCAGGGCGCGAGCACCTCATAGGGTTCGCCAACAGTAACCAGCCACAGTTCGCCATTCGCTCGGCTGAACACCAACGGCGGCCGCCAATTGCGCTCTAGCAATACGCCTTCCGGCCCGGCGCCTCCCTCCAGCGTGACGCGGTATATGTCTCCCTGCCACCCATGGTGCAGTTGATTCACCTGCAGCCGCACTCCGTCTGGCCCCGTCAGCGCGGTATAACGATAGCCCCCAGACGGGTCGGCCTGACGCCCGAAAGCAGGCCCGTGATACAACGGAGCGCCACCGGAGATATCGACTGCCAACGCCCCCAACTGCCAGCGCTCGGCAAAGTGCTCAGGAAGCTGCTGCGGGGCATACAGGCGCGGAGCATCCGAAACGAAAACCGTCTCCGCCAGCAGCCTTGCCTGCGCGCAGGCGCTCTCGTCTGCTTGTGCACCAGCAACAACACCAGCCAGTAGCGTGCTGGCCAGAATAGGAGTAGACCGCAACAACCTTCCAATCATGCTTATCTCCCGTCACTGTCCCCCAGAGTAGGGCGCTGGCGCAGATAGCGGGCAAACCGTGGCAACCCAGTTGCGGTCATGCCGTTATACCGGTAGGTCACCCAACTACCCAGCGCTGGCGGGTCCGCCCTGTCCGCATCACTCAGGCCCGAGCCCAGGCGAAACCGCTTACCTTCGCCATTTTCAACAATCAACGCGCCCACTTGCCCAAGGTACTTGCCCTGCCCGGCGGTATAGCCCACAACCCGCGCTTCCGCATCATCGTACGGCTTGTACTTAAGCAAGGCGTCATGGCGGCCCGGCAAATAGCGCGCGTCGGCACGGTGCAGCATCAAGCCCTCACCACCCGCCGCCACAACCGCCTCCAGGCGCCAGTCCAGCTCGTCAACGTCAGCCACCCGAGCCTGAGCCACCGGTTGCAATGTCGGCAATCCCAACCGCGCCAGCTCGGCCATATCGGTTACACGCTCGGAAAACACGCCGCCGTGCTCAGGCAGGTCGAACACCATAAAACGCACTGACTGCCACTGGCCGATATCGGATTGCGTGCGGCGAGCCAGCGCACTGACTTCATCAAAGCGGCCCCGTCCCAGCCACAGTTCACCATCCATGACCGTCTGCGGCCAGCCACGGGTGAACGCGCCTGGCGCGTTGATGCGATAGCCGCCACGGCTGTAAAGATGCTGCCCATCCCAGCGTGCACGTACACCATCGAGCTTTTCACTCACCCAGTAGTCGGCAACATTGACCTCGCCGCGGTATACCTCGGCCAGCATCAAGGAGCTGTTTGCAGACGCGGACAACGCCGCACAGAAAAGAACAACCAGCGCCAGCAAGCGGCGGCCGAGCGATGCCATGAGAACCTCCCTGTTCCCGATCTACGAAATGCCGATGGTTTGCGAGCGCCTCCTGTCCCTGCGAGCACTCGTCAACGATGGCCGCCCGCTAGGGCTTGCTGAACGCCTCAAGTGCAGGTCCGGCCAATTGGTAGCCTACCCACTCCGTCTTGGCTCTGGCACCAATAGATTCGTAGAATTTGATCGCTGGCTCATTCCAGTCCAGCACACTCCACTCAAAGCGCCCGCACCCGGCGGCAACAGCGATACCGGCAAGGTGTTTGAGTAACGCCTTGCCCGCCCCCGAACCACGGCGTTCAGGCGTCACATAGAGGTCTTCCAGATAGAGCCCGCGGCGGCCCTGCCAGGTAGAGTAGTTGAAGAAATACACCGCAAAGCCAATCGGTTCGCCATCGGCCTCGCAGACCAGCGCCCGCACAGTTGAACCATCACCAAAAATCGATGCCTCGATATCAGCCTGCGTTGCCGTTACCTCGTGCTCCGCCTTCTCGTAACGAGCCAATTCGCGCACAAAACGCAGAATCAGCGCGCTGTCTTCGGCCTGGGCGTCTCGGATTTGTACAGTGCTCATGCTCTCCCCCTTGCTGTGTCATGCGTTTCCTGCCGGCTCACAGCCCCTGACGCGCCCGCAGAACCGCCGCCTCAACAGCGGCTATAGCCTGCGGACTGTTCTTCCAGCAGCTGCTGCGCAGCAGGCCTGCAACCCGTTCAGCCACCTCCCGCGCAGAATGCGCAGCCAGCAGTTCAAAGGAATCCAGCCCAATTTCCTCAAACCGCTGTACCACTGTCGGGCCCACACCCTTGAGCGCCAGTAGTGCAGCGCGCTCGGCCTCACTGAATGCCATTGCTTCTCTCCTGAGCGACCTTTGCGACCTCGATGTACCAGCGCGGCTGCATGGCATCGAAGTCCGTTCGCACATTCGAGGGCAGGTAGCTCGCCGAGTCCAGTACCCGCATCTGACCAGCCGTTCGCTGAAACACCACCCAATGCCAAAAGGGACGATCGCCTTCCCAATGATGCTTGATCGCCAACAGCGCCAGATCCGGCAACGCCTGCCAGGAGACGAAAGGCTCCTCCGTTGCCGACACCAACAAATCGCCCGTCGCCAGCAAACGCCGCATGTACCGGGTGTCCGACCACAGGGATTCATCCTCAGCAAAAATGCCTAGCGCGTTGGCGATTGCCTTCATCTGCGCATAACTGTAACCAAGTAACACCGCCGCAGAGGCGATGCCACAACCCGTGGTCTGTTCCTGAATGACAGGTTGAAGCGGCTCACTCATACGCCACGCTCCGAGAGCCAGCCGAATCCACCGGGAGGCGCCGTATCAGCATCCAAGCCAGGGCGCCCAGCCAGATAACCGACACGCCGTAATTGATCCGCTGATACAAGCCAAACGCTTCACCTGACTCCACCGCCGCCGCCATCATCGGCATAACCGCCAACGACAGGACAAGACAGCTCAGCGAGAACCAGCTGAAACCGGTAGAGCCCAGCTGTTTGCGCGCAAGGTACACCCAAAGCAGGTTAGCCAGTGTCAGCGAGGCGAACATCACCAAACCGGACAGGTTATGCAACACCTGATCAGCTGAGGGCTCAACAGAATTGCAGCCCGGATCGCAAGAGAACACCCCGGCACTAACGCTCGCCAGGCCATGAAGCACAATCAGCAACCCTGATAGCTGCGCCAACCGCGCACCGGGCAGCGCCATGAAAACTGCTCCACCAAAGAGCATGAACAACGCGCCCAAGGGGAAGTTATTGATGATGGGGGACAACCGATGGGTCGGTGCATCCACCGCACCCAGTGCGCTCATCGCCTGATCAACGTGGCTATAACCGGGATACAGCGCACCTGCGATCAACACGCCACAAAGCAACCAGACCGGGATCAGAATCCCCGAAAACAGCGCCAGTTTCTTCATCACATCACTTCCTGTGCAGATATGGGCGCCTACACTATACCAAGCAGAATCCGAACAAACAGCTCTGGAATGAGCCTCCTGACTACAACGTATGCCACGGGCCAGAGCACCGGGCTCCAGCGTACCGCCTGCGCTATACTGCGCCGAAATCACAGAATTGGGCTTTTTATGAAAGTATGCGGTGTTGATCTCAACAGTAACGATGCGAATCTCTGCTTGCTGTCGCTGGAGGACGAGCTGTTCCAACTGCCGAATTTTCGCTCGCGCCGCCTCACCTTGCCGAGCGCGCACAGCGCCAGTGACCTGCGCTATTTCCAGCAGACCTTTGCCAAGCTGATGGCGGACTACAAGGTCGACACCGTGGTCATTCGCCAGCGCCCGATGAAAGGCAAGTTTGCCGGCGGCGCGGTGGGCTTCAAGCTGGAAGCGGCAATTGAACTCATTGCCGACCTGGACGTGGTGATCATGTCACCGACCGACATCAAGGAATCGATCAAGCGCAACCCGATTGCGGTCCCCTTTGCCGAGACCGGTCTGAAGGCCTATCAGGAAACCGCCTTCAACACCGCCTACGCCTATCTGATGCAGACAAAATACGCAGACTGATCTCCGCCACGTTGGCGTCAGGGGTTACTTCCAACCCTGGCGCCAGCGCTCAACCGCCTTCAGCTCACGCCAATCAATCGCATACTGTTTTTTGGTCAGCACCGCCTCCAACAGGCAGGACAGCACTGCGCCCTCCTCGTCGCGCTCGACCTCAACCACCATAAAGTGCTTTTCCCGCTTGACCGGCGTGACAGCCGTCCACTTGCTGTGCAACAGCTTTGTCGGGTTGATTTGGTTCATGCTCTCTCCACTTTCCGCCTGGGCGTTGCCAGCCATAACACCTGACATCGGATCACAGCTTTACCAGCGTATGTCGATCGGCGTGCCCGGCGCCACCAATGACATGAACTCATCCATCTCGGCATTGGTGATCGCGATACACCCATTGGTCCAGTCAAAGTACTGCAACACCGGAGCGAACCAGCCAAAACCATTTCGCTGTCCATGAACCATGATCAAGCCACCAGGACTGACGCCTCGCGCCGTCGCCTGTCGAGTGTCAGCCTCGTTCGGATAGCTGATATGCATGGAACGGTGGTAGCCGGACGCTTCGTTCTTATAGTCCAGCACATACCGCCCCTCAGGCGTCTTCTGGTCTCCCTCTTGCGTCTTGTGTCCCTGCGGCGAGCCGCCTAGCGAAATCGCGTAGACCGCCACCACCTGCTGGCCGTCCAGCAGCCGCATCTGGCGATCCGATTTGTCGACCACGACCTCATCCACCGCCGCCCAGCAGAGCCCGGGCAGCGCCCAGAGCAACCAGGCACAACAACGCGAATTCACTCATTCACTCCTTAAACTCACTGGAACCGGAATAGCTTCTAGCGTTCAGACGCCGGAGACGCCGACGAATTCACAGCCAGATTAGATAACGGGCTCGTTAGGGAAGCCCGCCAGGGATTATTTTTTGTGTTTCTCGTACAAGGACTCAATAGAACCTTCAAAGAGTTCTTTAATGTAACGCTTGGCTTCTGAGATGCTCACCAAGTCGAAATCAACTGATATTGATTTTCGCCCCAAGAAACTCATAACCCCCTTTTTACAAACGACATCGAGAAGCAGCACGCCCCTATCAACGTCAGACGGTATAAGTTGGTAACTGGCGTATTTATCATCCAGATCACCCAGAACAAACAGAAAGCCTCCGCCCTCCCCCAACTCCTCGAAAAACGCTAACTCCTCTGCCCAAAGATAGTTATCAATCACCTCGTAGGCTTCACGATAAAACGCCAGCTCTCGCTCGTGGTTAACAAGCTCCGTACCCTTTTCACGACACTGGTAATAGACTTTAACCATACTCAAAACCCATCCGTTCTTTGCTGGCGCTCACATTGCAAAACAGCGTGTAAGGCAACGAAAATCTGCTCAACAGCCGCGCTGCAGCAGCCATCTGAATGGCTTATTGCAGGCAAGCAGCGCGCTCCGCATCGTCTCAATCCTGAAGATCAGTACAAAGCACCCAGCCAAAACGACCATCGGCGGTTCTGATGTAGCAGGCCCAGTAGTCCTTGCCGTACAGGTCATAAAGCACATCAACCTCCTGGCCCCGCAGGATGACGCCCGTCACCTCCGCGGGCACCCGCGAACTAAAGCCACTGTAGGCAGCAGAGAGTTCTGTTTTATGCAGCGACAAATCGTTGCCTGCCACGCCTTTCCAGCCGTAGCCCCAAAACACGTAAGCTAGCGCCAGTCCCGCCGATACGCCGACCAGCAGCAGAATCACCGCAAACCGCCTCACTGGCGCAGAGCCTCTTCCGCGAAAAAGATACGAATGCGCGCTTCAAAGTCATCGGTCGGTTGCATGACCTTCTCCGTTTTAACTCAACACCGCCTTTTTTCAATAGCGAATGTCGTGCGCTGTTCCATCACTCTCAACAACCCGAAGTACGCCCGGCGCCGCCAACATCAGCTGCGCCTCGTCCAACGTTCTGTATTCAGACCAGATCGACCGCACTACCTTTATACCAAAAGGACCATCACGCTCTGCCCTGACAACCAGGCCCCAGCTGCAGGTGACCCCACAATTACTGAGATAGAGTCGGTAATCCACGTTCGCCACCCCAACCGAGTCCAGCAGCATAAAGGCCCCGTCCTCTCTCTGCTCCTGGACATTAGCCGCTTCGTAATAGGCAAAAAGCGAGAAAACCGAACAAGGAATGGCGCACAGAAACCAGACAACGCAAAAACCGATCCAGCGCTTCACCGGCAGCAATGCGGCTACTAGCGCGGCGAGCGCAAAGGGCAGTGCTACCGCCAGCACGAACACCGCCCAGTAGTTCATCGATGGGTTAGCAAAACGTAGCTTTATCGGCAACCCGAGGTTAAACCCGACAGCCAATAACACTGCTACGGACAAGGCCAGCCCCGCGACAGTGAGATATTTTTTCATGAAGCCCAATCCCTGGAGAAGAATCCACCGCAGCCCCTGTCAGGAAGCCATATATGTGAGCGTTCAAGAGCAACAGGAGCCGTCATATTGTATTAAGACACGCCCCAACCGGCACCGCGCCAAAGCAGAAGTCCATAAAAAAAGAACAGCAGACTCCCCCGGCGGAGTCAGAGTCCATTGCTGTTTCCCAACCCGGTAAACACTGCTCGCGAGCCCCCAGACAAGACAGCCTCCCAGTCAACCACAGAGGCAAATCTCTGGAAAGCATGCCATGCCCATCGAGCACTACCCGCGGCCGCATCAAGGTCCCACACAGAACGCCCCTGAGTCGGACGTTCGCAAGAAGCATGGCATGGTAGTCACACCCGGCCGAAAGGGACGGCGCCTAACGCGGCCAATGAAAGGTAACGCAGAGTCAGATGGACACTTGTTTTGCGCCTGCATGACATTTCTTAAAAACCCGCCCGACATGAATCAGACTGGTCAATTTTATTATCGGTTTAATAATCAACTGCGCACTGCCTACGATAAACAGCCAGGTACCACTATCAACGAGGGTTGCATTCAGAAAGAAAAAACTTCCGATCAGAAACCAGATCGCTATCAATAAGTCATTGAACGCCCCTAAAGCCTCATAGCGACGTTGAATAACTATATGTTGGTTGCCAATATCTACATCCAGCTCGGCAGGTTGACTCACAATCTCTCCTTGGGTTGAACAGGTCTAAAAAAACAACTACCAAACCAACAAGCCGAATGTCAACATAACGCCAGTCTCGGTGAAGCTTTGAGAGCACGAAATACACAAGATATTGTACTAATTCGATGAATTTCAGGAAGTATTTATACAGGACAGAATAAAGGAAACTCGCCCGTCAACATGGTCGTGCGGCACCTCAACTATTTCATACCCCCATCTCGAGTACCACGCCTTCATCCCCTCATAAACGCTTACGGATTCTTCAAAGCTCTGATCACGCTCTGAGTCAGAAACGTAAATATCCCTCCACGGGGGAAGAATGAAAGCAACCCGATTATAGGGAAACGCTTGGACATATTGCTCAATCTCTGCGGATGTCAACGCATCAGCAGCGTCAAGCATATACAGCGCATCAAGCACCCCGCGATCAAAGAATATCGGGGCCTCTCGATCAGCTGTACTCTGGTATTTTTCAATATCCGACCGCAGGATATCCTGGGCGAAGGAGGCGGGCTCTGGGCGAGGTGATAACCCCGCAGCGACCCGGTCTCTGATAATGCGACGTGCCGTTTCTGCGACAACCTGATATCCACGCTCCTGAAGCGCCTCAAGAATCGTTGTTTTACCGCCACCAGGGCCGCCCGTAACCACGAATCTGCAGTTCATTTAATCTCTCATAAAAATTAATTTCAGCTATCTGACTGAACAATGTTCAGCCATTCAGCTCAGCCTCAATCCGAGCAGAAAATCACTTTTAAGTTGATAGCTTTTTCAGCTTCTTCCACGCCTTATGATACTTGGCAACCCTTTCGAGGTCTTTATCGCCAACAGAGTCCAATCGCAGCACATTGATATTGTCTTCTATATCGGCCAGCTTAACCTTTACTGCCAACGCGTTCCCGGCAACTCTATCAATAAATTGATCATAGGTTTCACCGTCTCGTTTTGAGAGCGCCAGCACTGCATCTACTACGTCTGGCGGGATACCCTCTGCCAGTAAATCGTTGCCTGAGCAATTTGAATCCTCGACAACATCGTGCAATAGCGCCACAGCCATTTCATAGTCAGAATCCATCTGTAACATGATTCTAATCGGGTGAAGAATATAGGCCTTTCCGGCCTTATCTCGCTGACCGGCATACGCCCTTAATGCGATCTTCAGAGATTTTTCGATGACGTCCATTTTTACCCCTGTAGAATAATGCTGCCAAGGCATTGCTAGCCGGGCTGGCAGTGAAGACTCAAACCCTAATACTGGCACGTCAATCAATAAAACGTTTACTAACTAACGTTGCTTTAAGTCGAAAACGTTTTATATCGCCAATGCCCGCCCTTTGTGGATTGGGCCGCTGTGCAAACATCTTGTTCAGCACTAGGCAAAGCAAAGGAGGCTTTCTTAGCTCAAGGCTAAAAATGTATGAGCCACCTCAGATCAACACCGATGATTAGTTGCAGCGAAACAAGAGGCGCGGTGCGCTTTGTCATCATGGGCAACGACGAAGCGCAGCGGGAGAGCCAAACGGGTGGTGACGCATCCAGCCGCCACTCGCCTGGCCACGCGCAGCGGCTCTTTGCTAGCTTACGCTGCGCAAGACAACCAAAGAACACTGACTTTAAGACCCCGATCACCCTCTATACGTTATCAGGCTTTTTTGAGGTTATGTCGCGGCATTAGCGCAAACACGCCCCACCCCAAGTACTCTCGCGTATAAGTTGCGTGGCGCACAGGCTCTGTGCTCAGATTGGAGCGGACTTCTTCAGCCAGCTCATCGTCGGGATTCTCCTCAAGCCATCGGCGCATTGTGAGCCACTTGGCTGCTTCATATCTGTCCCAGCCATCTTTATTGGCAAGAACCATCTCAACAACGTCGTACCCAAGCGCCCCAAAAGACGCAATAAGCTCTGGCAGACTAAGAAAATCGGAGATTGAACGGGCAAGACACTGTTTGGCTACACCTTCCGTTGGCGGCAGCTGTCGCCAGTAAGGCTCGCCAATCAGTATGATCCCACGAGAGCTCAGGCTTTGCGCTAACAGCTCGATGGTTCCAGCGACACCACCACCAATCCATGTGGCCCCGACACAAGCTGCCACATCAACTGGCTCGTCAGAGACGTATCCTGCTGCGTCGTTGTGAATGAACTTGACCTGATGGGCAACACCAAGCTCTTCAGCCCGCTGTTCAGCTTGCGCGGTGAATAACGGACTCATGTCGACGCCAGTACCGACAATGCCGTGGTCTCGGGCCCAAGTACACAGCATCTCGCCTGAGCCACTGCCGAGATCAAGGATTCTGGCTCCGGGCTCCAAGCGCAACGCAGCGCCGAGGGTGGCGAACTTCTCAGGCGTGAACGGGTTATGAATCCGGTGCGCACTCTCCGTGATAGTGAAAATCCGCAGGATATCCAATATGCAAATTCCTTAAAGGTTACGAGCGGCCTTGGCAAACAGCCTGACGCCGAGCTAACCGGCGTCTGAGGCAATATTCATTGGGTAGATAGGCCAGGGTTGTCTACCGGAGCGTGGGGAGTCCATTCGAACTGCAGGGCGGTATAGACGACGTGCCGAGCACGCTTTACCCACTGCCTTTGCTTTCTGGTACTGAGTATATGCGTCCACGCCGTTCTTAATTCCAGTTCCTGCATCCAGAACTGGCGTAATTGTCTAGCGGAAATGTCTGACGCAAACGGCTGAATGCCAGCATGCGTCTGGCAAATGCAGAGCATAAAAAACATGGAAGCGACGCCAACAGCCAAACAAGCTCACTGAACGAGCCCCCTGAAAGACAGGACACGGTTTCCCCCTTAACATAAGGGATAGGCAAACGACTGTGTTTATGACTACCAGCAAAGATAAAAGCATTGAAATCCTCGGCCAGGAGCGGCGTCGCCGCTGGAGCACCGAGGAAAAGCTCGCCATGGTGCGCGAGAGCCTAGAGTCGGGACAAAGTGTCTCGGTGGTGGCTCGGCGCAACGGCATTAACCCCAACCAGCTGTTCCATTGGCGCAAGCTCTATCAAGACGGCAGCCTGTCTGCAGTTAGCTCAGGTCAAGCCGTCGTGCCAGCCTCGGAGCTGGCGGATGCCCTCAAGCAGATCCGCGAACTGCAGCGAATGCTGGGCAAGAAGACCATGGAGGCAGAGATCCTGCGCGAAGCGGTGGAGATCGGTCGCTCGCGAAAATGGATTGCGCACTCACCCTTGTTGCCGGGGGACGACCAGTGAAAGCGGTCAGCGAAAGTCTCGGTGTGGCGCGCTCACAGTTAACGGCCCGATTCAAACAGCGTACTCAAGAAGCCCGGCCTCGCCGTCGTCAGGCGCTCAACGATGATGTTCTAGTCGAGCAGATCAAGCTTACCGTGAGCAGCTTACCCAGCTATGGTTACCGCCGTGTCTGGGCATTGCTGCGTCGGCAGCGGGAGCAGCAGGCGCTGCCACCGATCAATGTGAAGCGGGTTTATCGAGTCATGCGTGACCATTCCCTGTTACTGGAGCGTCGGCGCAAACAACCGGGAGTAGCTCGGCGCCACGAAGGCAGGGTCGCAGTGGAAGCCAGCAACACGCGCTGGTGCTCAGATGGCTTCGAGTTTCGCTGCGAAGACGGTGACAAGCTGCGGGTAACCTTCGCACTGGACTGCTGTGATCGCGAGGCCATCAGCTGGGTTGCAAGCCCCAATGGCTATAGCAGCGACGATGTTCGAGACGTGATGTTGGAGGCCGTTGAACAACGCTTCGGCGATGCTCCTCCAAAGGCGCCGGTGCAATGGCTCAGCGATAACGGTTCGGCTTACACTGCGAGCCAGACTCGTACCTTTGCCCGGCAGATAGGTTTGCTACCGCTGACAACACCTGTGTGCAGCCCGCAAAGCAACGGCATGGCTGAGAGCTTCGTGAAGACCATGAAACGGGACTACACCAGCCGCATGCCCAAACCAGACAGGGCGACAGCCTTACGTAACCTGGCTATCGCTTTTGAGCACTACAACGAAGAACACCCACATAGCGCCCTGAAATACCGATCACCTCGGGAGTTCAGGCGGTTGGCTGAGACAGCAATTTAACGGGGTGTCCGTGTCCGGTTTTATAGGGGCCAGTCCACTCACTACACCATGAACACAAACCTAAAATCAACTTAGAGCCCCGCACCTTACGAGCCTCTCTCCAACTATCAGCAACATTAGTTTACCGCAACACCCTAAGAACCACCTGCTGTGCCGCTGGGGCACACTCATCAATCCCAGATTTATTAATCCATTTTACACATTCAATTTCTGAGCTAGGGACGATCTCTCCGTCAAACTCCGCCGTATAGCAATGCATTTCCAAATCAGTTCCCTTTAAACCATAAGCTTCATCTAGAACAGTAAACGCATATGCAATCGTATCAGCCACCAAGTCAACATCCAGTTCCTCTTTAACTTCTCGCAAAAGACCTAGCTGACGGGTTTCCCCAACGTCCAATTTTCCACCAGGAAGAAAATACTTATCCTTACCTGCTGTTTTTACGCATAAGACATTACCATCTTTTTTACAAATCCAAGCCACACTTTCCAGCTTTGCCATCTATCTAACCCTGTACCTATTTACTTATTCACACAACCCTACGACACGACAACGTGTTACAGCTTTTCCATGCAGCTCAACTTCTCAAGCTTCAAACCCGAGCCAAACGCCGTCGTTTAATTTTATGGAACAACGATGCAATGGATTGGCGGCTTAAACTTCCGCTTACACACCCTTATATATATATGCCCATAACATCTACTCAGTAATTACGGGGCAGGCACAGCAAGCGTTCAGTGCTATACATCCAGGTCCGGAGCATACCCTAACCGACTTTTTACGAATTTACCTGAGCAGCCTGTCGTTCTTTTAAGTAAAGATATAGAGGAAGTCCAAACGACACACCAATCGACAACGTGCCCAGCACAGCAAGATATCGAAACCTAACTTGATACCGATGGCCGTCTACCGCGATAAACCCCATTAAAGCAACAGCCGACACCAGAACATCAAGCCAAGCGAACACACTGATGGGATTGGCCAGTGCATCACTAACCAAGAGAACAACATCTAAACCATTAGCAAGCAGCCACGGAGTAAACGCTCCATACGGTAACAAAAATCCCAAAAAAGCGAGAACCAAATAAAACCTAATCATTTCGCAATCCCTGCACACTATTATAAACAAGGCCTGGTGGCGTGCGCCTTGAAAGTTTTGTGGCGGAGCACCACCGAAGCCACATCTGCTTAATATTGCCAGAAGAATGCCGTAACTGCTGATTCTTGCCGTCTCTTAGGTGCATTCAGCGATGTGAGGGGCTGGCTGCGTCGCATTCATTGATAC
>NZ_PPSK01000001.1 GCF_002903165.1 Halopseudomonas oceani | reverse complement strand
GAGGATTACCGCATAGGCTGGGCAACAGCCAGAGTCCATCAGGTGATTGAAGCAGCAGAGGGCGTAATCGAAGAGGGTGACGTTCTCACTCTGAAGTACCCGATCTCAAGTTGTGGCCCTTGGCATAAACCCGGCGAGACTGGTGCCATCATCGCGATTACAGGCACCGACAGCGATAGCAGTGTTGTGTGGTTTCCATATTTCTATCGTGAAAGTGACGATAGAACCTTTGCTCCAGAGACGGAGTTTGATTGGTGAGTGGCGCGCCACAATACGGTCGCAGAGCGGCCTGATCAACAATCCCGATAAACGTCTTTCCCGCGCAGGCGGAATCCAGTGATACGGCCAGCCCGCTTGGATCCTTGCCTGCGCGAGGATGACGAGTGGGGGTGTCGTCATGCGCTCGGCAACAACCGCGCAGCCCTATTTCCCCAACACCAACTCCCGCGCCAACGCATTGTGCTCTTCAATAATCAGCGGCAGTTCCCGCGTCAGCAGCACGCCGTCCTCAATAACCTGTCGACCGTTGATGATGCTGTGGGCGACGCGTTGCGGGGTGCAGAAGACGAGGGCGGCGATGGGGTCGATGAGGGCGCCGGCGAGGGCGATGTCGTCGGTGCGGAAGGCGATGATGTCGGCGCAGTAGCCGGGCTGGACACGGCCCAGCACATCGCTGCGGCCGAGCACGTCGGCGCCGCCGCGGGTGGCGATGTAGAGGGCTTCGCGGGCGCTCATGGCGGTCGGGTTTTCATCCCGTACGCGGGCCGAGAGCATGGCCTGGCGGGCTTCGTCGAGCAGGTTGTTGGTGTCGTTGGAGGCACTGCCATCGACGCCCAGCCCGACCTTGACGCCAGCGTCGCGCATCTTGCGGATCGGTGCGATGCCGGAGGCCAGGCGCATGTTGGAGCAGGGGCAGTGGGCGACGCCGGTGCCGGTGCGGGCGAACAGGGCGATACCCGGGTCGTCCAGATGCACGCAGTGGGCGTGCCAGACATCGTGGCCAACCCAGCCAACGGATTCGGTGTATTCGGTCGGGGTCATGCCGTAGCGCTCCTTGCTGAAGGCGAGGTCCTTGGCGTTCTCGGCGGTGTGGGTGTGCAGGCCAACGCCGCAGGAGCGCGCCAGTGCCGCACCTTCGCGCATCAGGTCGGTGGTCACGGTAAAGGGTGAGCAGGGGCCGAGGGCGACCTTGATCATGGCGTCGGGCGTGGCGTCGTGCAGCTCTTCGACCACCCGCTGCATTTCCTTGAGGATGGCGTCTTCATCCTGTTCGACCAGCGCATCCGGCGGCAGCCCGCCCTTGCTCTGACCCAGACTCATGGCACCGCGCACGGCGTGAAAACGCATGCCCATTTCCTGCGCGGCCTGCACGCTGTCATCCAGCCGGGTGCCGTTGACGTAGAGGTAGGCGTGATCGGCCGCGGTGGTGCAGCCCGACAGCATCAGCTCGGCCAACGCGGTGCGGGTGGCGGCGCGCTGCATGGCCGGGGTGATGTTCTGCCAGACCGGGAACAGCGCGGTCAGCCAGTCGAACAGCTCGGCGTCCTGGGCGGCGGGCAGGGCGCGAGTCAGTGACTGGAACATGTGATGGTGGGTGTTGATCAGGCCGGGGATCAGCACATGGCCGGTCATGTCGATGACCTTATCGGCGGTGGATGGCAGCTCGCTGGCGGGGCCGACCGCTTCAACGCGGTTGCCGCGAATGAAGACCGAACCGTTGGCGATTTCACGTTGCTCGTCATCCATGGTGGCGATGACCAGCGCGTTTTTCAAAAGCAGGGTTGAAGACATGCAATGCTCCTGGACAGGGCGGCGACGTTGGCCGCCCTACTGTTGATTCACTTGGCAAACGCCAGCAGCGCCTCGGCCACCGCCGCGGTCTGCACTACCTGAGGTACGTGCCCGCAGGCCAGGCTGACCACCTGCGCGCCCGGCACCAGCGCCTGCATCTTGCGCTGCGCGGCCAGCACCACCGAACGATCCTCGGTGGCTTCCACATACAGCCGCGGCAGGCGGCCAAAACGCTCGGCAGTCCATTCGGCGACCAGCGCTCGGGTGCCTTCGGGCTGGCTGCAGAAGCGCTGCGCCGCTGCCATCGTCTGTTCGCGCGGCAGATCCTGCAGGAAGATTTCGCACACCGCCTCCGGCGGTACTGTCGAGGATTGGCGATCCTCCGCCCAGTGTAGATGCGGCCAGATGCCGGCGGCTTCGGGATGGCGCTGCATAAGCTCGGTGGTCAGCTCAGCAAAGCCGAGCCCGGAGGGGAGCATCATGCCGGCCAGGTAGGCTACGCCAACGACCCGTTCAGCGAGCATTTCTGCTGCCTGGGTGGCGATCACGCCGCCGCCGGAATGGCCGACCAGCAGCAGCGGACCTTCGATCTCGGCGCAGGCGGCGGCGATATGCGCCATGCAGCCGGCCATGCTGATGTCTTCGGCTGTGGCCGGATGCTGCGGGTTGCCCGGCATGTCGAGCGCCAGCACGCGATGGCCGGCGGCTTCGAGTTCCGGTTTGAGGGCATCCCATACCCAGCTGCCGGCCCAGGCGCCGTGGATCAATACAAAGGTCGGCTTGTTCACTGGCTCAGGCATAGGTCCTCCGGTACATCTCCTGCAGATGCGCCTCGACCGTGGTCACCGGATAACGCGGCGCATCGCCCGGCTGCAGACAGACCGGCAGACAGCGCACTTCGTGATCGGGGTTACCGCTGTAGAAGAACGGCACCGAGTAGCGCTCGGCACCGGAGGTGTTGACCACCCGATGCAACGTCGAGCGGTAGCGATCATTGGTCCAGCGGGCAATCATGTCGCCGAGGTTGACCACGAAGGTGCCAGGAATCGGGTTGGCGTCGATCCAGCGCTCGCCCTTGGCGTCCCAGACCTGCAGGCCGGGTTTGTCGTCGAGCAGCAGTACGGTGATGCCGCCAAAGTCGGTGTGTGCGCCGCAGCCCTTTTCGCCGGGCTCGGGATTGCCGGGCTGAGGCGGATAGTGCAGCAAACGCAGGGTGCACAGCGGCTGCTCGCAGAAGTCGGCGAAGAAGTCTTCCGGCAAGTTCAACGACAACGCCAGCGCGGCCATGATCTTGGCGCTGAGCTCAGTCATTGCGGCGTAATACTGCTCCATCGCCGGGCGGAAATCGGTAACACCCTGTGGCCATTGGTTAGGCCCCATATTGAAGCGGGTCAGCGCGCGCGGATCATCGGCGGGCACCTCCTCACCGATATAGAAGCCTTCCTTCAAATCCGGCGGCGCTCCGACCTCCAGCGTCTGGCCGCGCAGCGGCTCGTATCCGCGGTTTGCCTTGGACTGCGCCTTGTCGACCGCCAGCTTGTCGGTCATCGGCAGGCCAAAGAACTGTTTCGACGCAGCGAAGACCTGCTCGATCAACGCAGGTTCGATACCGTGACCGCTAACGTAGAAAAACCCGCTCTGCTCGCAGGCATCGCGCAGCGTCGCAGCCATCGCTGCCTTGCCCTGTGCCGAACTGCCGCGCATCGGGCTGATGTCGATCACCGGCAGGTTGGCTGCCTGCGCCCCGTACTGTTCTGTCATGTCATGCTCCGGAAGATGAAATACAAGGTTGTCCATCTGGTCAGGTATTCATATTGCATGCCAGCCCATGTAGCGATTTGTTCAAACTCACTCAGGAGCATCCATTCATGACCCCATCGCGCATCACCATCGTTGTTGATTCCCGCTACGGCACCACACTGACACTGGCCAAGGCCATCGCTGCAGGCGCTGCCCATGAGCAGGCTGAGGTCCGTTTGCGCCGGGTGGCATTGTCCGAACCGGAGTTCAGCGTCGATACCGAACGCGCCGATTTTATTGCCGCCCAGGCCGAATACCGTGATCTGCCGCAGGCCAGCATGGCCGATCTGGAGTGGGCGACCGGCATCATCTGGGGCTCGCCGACCCGCTACGGGCTGATGAGTACGCCGCTGCGTGCCTTTATCGACGAGGTCGCACCGCTGTGGCGCCAGGGCGCGCTGATCGGCAAGGTGGGCGCTGCCTTCACCTCCACCGGCGGCATGCACTCCGGCAATGAGATGACGCTGATCTCGCTGCTGCTGCCGTTCCTGCAGCACGGCATGATCCTCGCTGGCGTGCCGCACAGCGTGCCGGAGCTGGTGCACACCCGCAGCGGCGGCGCGCCCTACGGCGCCTCGGCGGTCACCGGTTTCAACGGCACGCTGGGCGTGGATGAGGGTGAGCAGGCGATTGCCCGCGCACTCGGTGCACGGGTTGCGCGTCTGGCCGGGCAGATCACCCCGGAACCGGCGTCGGTCGATCTGGCGGCGGGCCAGTCGCACTGAGCCGATAGCAACGACCCAATGCGGTGCGAAAACCGCGCCGCAACGGGTAGCTCGCCACAAAGCTGTGCAAAAGGTCAGCATTTACTAGAGAGGTTGGGGTTGCCAACAACAGGCTCGCTCCCCTATAAGACTCTCAAGTTCACTTGAGGTGTTGTCATGACCAAGGCGGCAGTGACCCAGCGCATTCTGAGCATCGGCGAGGTGAGCCGTCGCAGCGGCTTGCCAGCATCCACCCTGCATTTCTACGAGTCCATTGGACTGATCACCAGCACCCGCTCCGCCGGCAACCAGCGCCGGTATTCGTCCCGCGTGCTGCGCTATCTCGCGATCCTCAAGGTGGCGCAGCGCGTCGGCGTTCCGCTGGAAGACGTACGCGCCACCCTGGGCCCGTTCGACCCCACGGTAAAACCCTCATCTCGTCAATGGAAGGAAGCAGGCCAGCGCTGGCGAGCCCATCTGGATGAGCGCATTTCTCAGTTGCAACGGCTGCGCGACGAACTGTCCGGCTGCATCGGCTGCGGCTGCCTTTCGCTGGAAGATTGCCCTCTGCGCAACCCGAATGACGTGATGGGCGAAAAGGGCCCGGGCGCGCATATTCTCGAACGTCCCTGACGTACCTCCTACCCTCCATCGCGATGATTCTCGCAGTGTATTCGGCGCTTGACCTTAAGTTAGCTTGAGGATTTATAACTGCCGCCGCTTCCTGAGAACAGCCTTGCAGCAAGGAAGCTGCCTTTGCCGAATACACCCGTTTCTGCCTTGGCAGGCGGGGTGGCGTTTGCCCCCCGCCAATGCGCTTCCAACAGCACCTTGAACCACCCACGCCGACCAAAGAAGCCGGCGAGTTCAGGGTGCGGCTTGCGAGCCAACTGGCCGCGCAGGGGAACTCGACAACCGTCTGCTTTGGAGTAATTACCGCATGACTGATTCACTGCCATCCGGGCGTGGCACCGGCTGGAAGGCCATTGCTACCGTTCTTGTTGTTATCGTTCTGATCGTCGCCGGACTCTGGTTCTGGCGTGCCGCCCGCAACGACGGCGGGGGCTGGCACGGGGGCGGCCCGATTGACGTGATCGCGCGCCGCGTCATCCGGCAGGACGCGCCCGTCAGTCTGCGCGCCCTGGGCGAGTTGCGTGCGGCCCGTCAAGTGGTGTTGTCCGTCGAGGCCTCGGGCCGCGTCGCACAGATCGCCTTCGAGCCGGGCCAGCAGGTTGAGCGCGGCAGTCTGCTGGCCAGTCTGGATGATTCAGTCGAGCAGGCCGAGCTGATCGCCGCCCGCTCGCGCCTGACCTTCGCCAAGGAGCAGCTTGAACGCGCTCGGACACTGTCTGCCAGCGGCGCCATGTCCCGCGAGCTGCAGCAGCAGCGGCAGGCCGAGTACGACGACAGCCGCAGCCGGGTTGAACTGCTGCAGGCACAGATCAGCCAGAAGCACATTCGCGCGCCGTTCGCCGGTCGACTGGGCATTCGCCACATCGACCTGGGGCAGTACCTGAATCCGGGTGATCGCGCAGTCAGCCTGACTGACCTCAGTGAACTGCAGATCAACTTTGACGTGCCCCAGCAGGAGCTGGCCCGCGTGCGCCTGGGCCAGACCGTGCGCATCGACACGGGCCTGTCTGGCGTCGAACCAGCAACGGCAACCATCACTGCCATCGAGCCGCAGGTCGCTGAAGATACCCGCAATGCTAGCGTCCAAGCGACACTGCAAAGCCCTGGCGCGCAATGGCTGCCAGGTATGTACGCGAGTGTGGAGGTAATGCTACCGGCTGAACCCGAGGCGCTGCTGGTACCCGCAACCGCACTGATTACCAGTGCGTCGGGCAACCTCGCGGTGGTGGTACGCGAGATGAACGCCGAAGGCATGGGCAGCGCCGAGCAGGTTCCGGTCACGGTCAGCCGCTACATCGGCGAACAGGCCGTAATCGCCACCGGGCTGAACACCGGTGATCTGGTCGTGACCGAAGGTCAACTGCGCATCCAACCCGGCAGCACTGTGCATGTCGTGAGCCCGCAAGCGTCCGCGCCCGGGGGTGAGCAATGAAGTTCACCGACCTGTTCATTCACCGGCCAATCCTGTCGATTGCGCTCAGCGTGATGATTCTGCTCACCGGCCTGGCGGCGCTGTTTTCACTGCCGATCCGCCAATATCCGCAGATGGAAAGCGCGACCATTGTGATCACCACCCAATACCCCGGTGCGTCACAACAGACCATGCAGGGTTTTGTCACCACGCCGATCGCGCAGGCCATCGCCGGCGCCAACGGTATCGAATACCTGACATCAACGTCCACGCTCGGCCGCAGCGAGATCAAGGCCAAGCTGGTGCTGAACGCGAATGCCGACCGCGCCATGACTGAAATTCTGGCCAAGGTGCAGCAGGCCCGCTATCAGCTGCCGCCAGAGGTCTATGACCCGGAGATTCAGAAGCTCACCGACGGCGTGTCCGCGGTGCAGTACCTGACCTTCCGCAGCGATCAACACAGCATCGCACAGATCACCGACTTCATGGCGCGGGTCGCCCAGCCGCTGATCACCTCGGTGCCGGGGGTGGCGTCTGCGGACATCAGCGGAGGCCAGACCTACGCCATGCGGCTGTGGATTGACCCGATCAAGCTGGCTGCACGTGATCTGACCGCCAGCGATCTGGTCAACGCGCTGCGCAGCAACAACGTGCAGGCCGCGCCCGGTGCGTTGCGCGGCGACAACATTCTGGTGCCAATCACCGTCGCGACTGATCTGCGCACGCTGGATGACTTTCGCAGCATGGTGATCAAGCAGGGAGCAGGTGGCGTGGTACACCTGAGCGATGTCGCCACCGTCGAGCTGGGAGGTCAGAACTACGACAGCAGCTTCCTTGGCAACGGCGAATCAGCCGTATCGCTGGCCATCTCGCCAACACCCGACGGCAACCCGCTGGAGATCGTTGCCGGGGTCAACGCGCTGCTGCCTGAGCTGCAGGCAGCAGCGCCGCCCGGCATCAAGGTCGCCAACGTGTTCGACACTGCCCGCTTCGTCAACGCCTCGATCGACGAGGTGCTCAAGACGCTGCTGGAAGCCGTCATCATCGTAGTGGCGGTAATCTTCCTGTTCCTGGGCTCGTTCCGCACGGTACTGATTCCGATCGTCACCATCCCGCTGTCGCTGGTGGGCGCTGCAGCACTGATGCTGGCGTTTGGCTTCTCGCTCAACCTGCTGACGCTGCTGGCCATGGTGCTGGCTATCGGTCTGGTGGTGGACGACGCCATCGTCGTCGTGGAGAACATCCACCGGCATATCGAAGAAGGCAGCAGTCCGGTGCAGGCCGCACTGCTGGGTGCGCGAGAGATCGTCTGGCCGGTTATCGGCATGACCATCACACTGGCTGCGGTGTACGCACCGATTGGCTTGATGGGTGGCCTGACTGGCGCGCTGTTCAAGGAGTTTGCCTTCACCCTGGCTTGCTCGGTCATCGTCTCCGGGGTGGTCGCGCTGACGCTGTCACCGATGATGAGCAGCTATCTGCTGTCCTCCAAGGTCTCCGAAGGTAAGCTGGCCCAACGCATCGAGCACAGCATGCAACGGCTGTCAGCCGCCTACGGCCGCGTGCTCGGCCATGCTCTGCACGCCCGCAGCGCGGTGGTGCTGGTATGTGTTGCCGTGCTGGCGGGTATCGTCGTGCTATTCCTCGGGGTCAAGCGTGAACTGGCGCCCAGTGAAGATCATCGTCGTGCTATTCCTCGGGGTCAAGCGTGAACTGGCGCCCAGTGAAGATCAGGGCTACGTGTTTGTCGCCACGCGGGCACCGCAGTATGCCAGCGTCGACTACACCGAACGGGCGGCGCGCGCGGTAGAGCAGCAGTTCCGCGCGTTGCCGGATTATGAGGCCAGCTTTTTCGTCAACGGCACCAATGGCCAGAACAACGGCTTTGGTGGCGTGGTACTCACGCCCTGGGATCAACGTCAGATGACAGCTGCGCAGGTCGAAGGCGCACTCAACGCGGTCAGCTCGCGGATCACCTCGGCCTCGGTAACGGCTTTCCAGGCTGCTCCGCTGCCAGCCGGCAGCGACGGGCTGCCGGTGCAAATGGTATTGCGCGCACCGAACGATTTCAGCGCACTGTATCAGGCGATGGAACAGATCAAGGGCGCCGCCTGGGGCAGCGGTCTGTTTGCCTACGTCGAAAGCGATCTGGCGTTTGACAGCCCGCAGGCCCGGCTGACGATCAACCACGAAAAGGCCGGTGAAATGGGCATCAGCATGCAGGACATTGCCGATACTCTGGCCACGCTGGTGGGCGAAAACTACGTCAACCGCTTCAATTGGTTTGACCGTTCCTACGACGTCATCACCCAGGTGCCTCGCGCCCAGCGGCAGGCACCCGATGACCTGACCGGCTACTACGTGCGTGCCAGCTCCGGCGAGTTGGTGCCGCTGGCCACTGTGGTCGACGTGCACACCCAACCCGAAGCCAACCGGTTGCCGCAGTTCAACCAGATGAACTCGGCCACTCTGTCTGCCGTGCTGATGCCCGGTGTGACCATGGGGGCGGCGGTCGACTTCCTGAAGAACCAGCCGCTGCCACCCGGCGCCAGCATTGACTGGCTCTCCGACAGCCGCCAGTTCGTCAAGGAGGGCAACCGGCTGGTGGTGTCGTTCGGCTTCGCGCTGGTCGTCATCTTCCTGGTGCTGGCGGCTCAGTACGAAAGCTTCCGCGACCCGCTGGTGATCTTGATGACCGTACCGCTGGCGATCTGTGGCGCGCTGCTGCCGCTCTGGCTTGGCTTTGCAACCATGAACATCTACACGCAGATCGGACTGGTGACGCTGATTGGACTGATCTCCAAGCACGGCATTCTGATGGTGTCGTTCGCCAACGACATCCAGAAGCACGAGGGCCTGAGTCCGCTGGACGCCATGCACAAGGCAGCGATTATCCGCATGCGCCCGGTGCTGATGACCACCGCCGCCATGGTGGCAGGCCTGATCCCGCTGCTGTTTGCCGCTGGCGCCGGGGCCTCCAGCCGCTTCGCCATCGGTATCGTGGTGGTGGCCGGCATGCTGGTCGGTACGCTGTTCACCCTGTTCGTCCTGCCCACCCTATACACCTTGCTGGCCCGTGATCACCGCGCAGCCAGTGCCTCGACCCGCGCCCGCGAGCTGGCCGAAACGGAGCTTCAACATGCCTAGACTGCTTCCCTTACTGACCCTCGGGCTAGCCATCAGCGGCTGCTCGCTGGCACCGGAATACCAGCGCCCGACAGCACCGATTCCAGACCAATGGCAACTTGGCGGGGCCAACCGGGCAGTTACCGAACAACAAACTGACTGGCAACAGTTTGTCGTTGACCCTGGCCAGCGTGCACTGGTCAAACAGGCTCTGAGCAATAACCGCAGCCTGCGTCAGACCCTGCTGGACATGGAAGCGGCCCGAGCCCAGTACGGCATTCAGCACGCCGACCGAATGCCGAACATCGGGCTTGATGCCAGCGGCCAACGCCAGCGGATGCCCGCAGACGTCAGCACCAGCGGTGGTGCCGAAACACAGAGTCAATACCAGGTCGGGCTGGGGCTGGCCACCTTTGAACTGGATCTGTTTGGTCGCGTGCGCAATCTGTCGGAAGCCGCACTACAGAGCTACCTGGCATCCGAGCAGGCGACGCAAAGCGCGCGTATCAGCCTGATCGCCGACGTCGTAGCGGCCAGCCTGCAGCGGGCCGGCTCCCGGCGCCAGCTGGCTATTGCCGAAGAGACATTGGCTGCCCGCAATGCCAGCCTAGAGCTGATCGGCCTGCTACGCACGACCGGCGCCGCCGATGAGCTCGATTACCAGCAGGCGCTTGCCGAGCAACAGGCGGTGGTCGCGCAGATCGAGCAACTGGGCCGTGCCGTGGCCCAGGCCGAGAATGCCCTGCGCCTTCTCACCGGCGCCCAGCAGTTGGGCTCGCTCCCGCCATTGACCGCCGAGCCATTACAGCTTGGATCTCTGGCGCCCGGTGCTCCCTCCAGCTTGCTCGAAGCCAGGCCAGACATCCGGGCAGCAGAGCACCAACTGTTGGCGCGCCAGGCCAATATCGGCGCGGCGCGGGCAGCGTTCTTCCCACGCGTCAGCCTGACCGGCGCGCTTGGCAACACCAGCAGCGATCTGAGCAATCTGTTCAATAGCGGCCAGAACAGTTGGGCATTTAGCCCGCAACTGACCCTGCCGCTGTTCGACGGCGGGCGCAATCGTGCGGCTCTGGATCTGGCGGTCGCCCGCCGCGATGCTGCCGTTGCCGCCTACGAAGAGCGCATCCAAGTTGCGTTTCGCGAGGTTTCCGACGCGCTGGCCGCAACCGGTACGCTAGCCCGCGAGAGCGAGGCCCTCAAGCGCCGGTCTACTGCCAGCCAGCGGGCACTCGAGTTGGCTCAGACCCGTTACATGTCGGGCGCAACCGACTACTTCCGGGTGCTGGATACTCAGCAAAGCGAACTGCAGGCAAGGCTCGCGCATGTGCAGGTGCAAACCCGACAGCAACTCGCGCTGACGGACCTGTTCCGTGCGCTGGGCGGGAGTTGGCAGTCGACCAGACAACCCCGCTCGGCGCCCGTTCAGCAGGTCATCTCCCAGCGCTGAGCACATTGGCGGAGTCCCGTTGCGGATTCCGCCACTCCCACCTTGCCTCCCCGGGCGTTCATTTACGGTGCAGCGCCATCAGCAGGTGCACCCAAATTGCTGACTTTTCGATCAGGAAATGCCTCTAGCCCACCATATACAGCCATGGCATGGCTGTTGCTTTCTGATTTGCGCGTTACATAAAAAACTGATTACCTGGTCAGCTTTCAAAAAACCACAAGCTCAGCCCACTGAGCACTCGAACCTGAAGTCTGGGTTCGTCAACGCCCGCCCAACATTCAAAGCAGTCTAATGAACAGGGGTACTTGATGAACAAGGCAACACGTGCAGCACATTCCTCATTTCGTCAGCGCGCAGGCCAAAAGGCCATAGCAGCGCTGCTGGGTTCCGCTCTTCTGGCCATGCCGCTCGCAGCATCCGCGCTGGAAAAGGTCAGCTATCGAACCAACTGGTTTCCGGAAGCCGAGCACGGTGGCTGGTATCAGGCAGCCGTGGACGGCACCTACGAAAAATACGGTCTTGAGGTAGAACAGGAGCCGGGCGGCCCGCAGGTCAACAACCTGCAGTTGCTGCTGGCTGGCAAAGCCGATTTTGTCATGCTGCACTCCAGCGGGCAGATTCTCGAAGCCATTTCTCAAGGGCTGCCAATCGTCGCAGTCGCCGCCTTTTACCAGAAAGACCCGCAGGCCATCATGACCCACAAGGGCGTTGGCCACGACAGTCTGGAGGATCTCAAGGGCCAGCCGATTCTGTTGTCGCAGGATGCGCATCAGTCATTCTGGCCATGGCTGAAGTCGCAATATGGCTACACCGATGAGCAGATACGCCCCTATACCTTCCAGATGGGGCCGTTCATCGCCAATACCGGCGTGATCCAGCAGTGCTACATCAGCGCAGAGCCGTTCGTAGTCAAGCAGGCGGGTATCGACCCCAACCTGTTCCTGCTGTCCGACTATGGCTGGAACTCCTACTCGACCCTGATCGTCACCACCACCGATACCGTCGAGAACCGCCCCGAGCTGGTGGAATCCTTTGTCAATGCCTCGGTTGAGGGCTGGTACCGCTACCTGACTGATCCTGCGGCAACCAACATCGAGATCAACCGGCTGGATGCCAACCAAACGCCCGAGCAACTTGCCTACTCGTTCGACGCGATCACCTCACGCGCCATGCTGGTTTCCGGTGATGCGCTGGAGTTGGGCATTGGTGCCATGACCGACGCTCGCTGGAAAGACATCAGCGAACAGCTCAAGTCCCTCGACCTGCTCGACGCAGACACCGACTACACCAAGGCTTTTACCACTCGCTTCATCGGCACTGATGCGATCAAGGCGATGATGGCCGAGTATCCCGAGGCCGCTCGCGGCGCTGCCAACTAAGCACGCCCCACGCCGACGCCTTCGCGCGTCGGCTTTTTACTTCTACAGAGGCATCCGTAATGACACTTGAGGCCAATGCGCCCGCAGCCCGGCGCATCCTGACCGCCGCCATCGTTCTGCCGATGACCCCCGACAACCCGGTGCTGCAGCACGGCGCCGTGCTGGTGGAAGGCGACCGCATCGCCGCCGTCGGCCCGCTCGACGAGATTCGCACCCAGGCCCCCGAGGCCGAACTGATCGATTACGGTCAGGCCGTGCTGCTGCCCGGCCTGATCAATACCCACAGCCACTCGGGCTTTTTACGTGGTACCGCTGAAGACCTGCCGGTGTGGGATTGGCTGCGGCTGTTCATCGACCCGATGCACCGCGTACTGACCGCCGAGGACGCCGAGATCGCCTCCTGGCTGTGCTATGCCGAAAGCCTGCTGTCCGGTACTACCACTTCGGTCGACATGTGGCGCTACATGGCCGGCTCCGCCCGCGCCGCCGAAGCCCTTGGCAACCGCGTAGTGATGGTGCCTTACGTCGGCGAGGCCGAAGGCTACGACTACTTCGATACGCTCGATGACAACGAGGCGCTGATCCAGCAATGGCATGGCAAGGCCGATGGCCGCATCAACGTCTGGGTCGGGCTGGAACACATGTACTACGCCACACCGGAGGCGTGCCGCCGGGCGGTCGCCATGTGCGAGCGCTACAACACCGGTCTGCATACCCACTCCAACGAAGCGGAAGCGGAAATCGGCGAAGCCATGAAGCGCTTTGGCTGCAGCCCGATTCGCGCGCTGGAACAACTCGGCCTGCTCGAACCCGAGCGCGTGCTGCTGGCCCACTGCGTGTGGCTGGACGAGGATGAAATCGCGCTGCTGGCGGAGAAGAACATCGGCGTGGCGCACAACCCGTCGAGCAACATGAAACTGGCCAGCGGCTCGGCCCCCATCGAGCAGTTGATTGCCGCTGGCGTGGCGGTCGGTATCGGCACTGATGGCGAGAAGGAAAACAACAATCTGGACATGCTGGAGGAGATCAAGATCGCCTCGCTGCTGGCCAAACTGCGCTGCATGGATGCCGCCGCCTACGGCGCTTGGAACGTGCTGCGCAGCGCCACCATCGAAGGCGCCCGCGCCATCGGCATGGACGACCAGATCGGCTCACTGGAGCCCGGCAAGCAGGCCGACATCATCGCCGTACGCGCCGACACCCCGCGCATGACGCCGTTCCTCACCGACGGCCCGTTCATGAACGTGCACCACAATCTGGTGCATGGAGCGCTCGGTGGCGACGTCTGCATGACCATGGTCGCCGGGCGCATCGTCATGCAGGACCAGCAACTGCTCAACGGCGACCTACCGCGCTACATGAGCGACGCCGAACGCGCCTGCCGCGCCCTGCTGGAACGCCGCGCCGAATGGCTGGCCGAGCATGAGGATGGGGCGTTGTCGCCGTTGTGATGTACCGGCATGCGTTCCCACGCGGAGCGTGGGAACGATCAAACGAGGGGCCGTGCAATTTTGGCCTCGGGCACGGCGTGCCGTGCCCCTTGTATGTTGACTGTGGTTCCTGTGACCTGCGTTATCGGAATCGACATTGCCAAGCACACCTTCGACATCGCCAAGCCGCTGGAGCGCGATAAATACCGCACCAAAGCCAAACTGGCGAACTCCCCCGAAGGCTTCAAGCAATTTGACCAATGGTTAGAGAAGCATGCTGAGCCACATTGCTGGGTGCTGATGGAGGCAACGAGCGTGTACCACGAAGCGCTGGCGACGCATCTGCATCAGCAGGGCTATCAGGTCTGTGTCATCAACCCTGCACGCATCGCCAAATATGCGCAAAGCGAGCTGCGCCGGGTTAAAACCGACAAGACCGACGCCAAATTGATCGCCCGCTACGCATAGCGCCATCTGGAAGAACTGCGTCCTTGGGAGCCCGAGCCAGAGAGCATCCGTCAGCTACGCGGCCTGGTGCGTCGGCTTGCCGACCTGAAGGAGTTGGCGCAGATGGAGCGCAACCGTCTGGACGTCAGCGCAGAATCAGCCCAAGCCTCCATCCGCATTCATCTGGAGCACCTGGACGGCCAGATAGCCTTAATCAACACCGCTATCAACGACCACATCGACAATGACCCGGACCTACGAGAGCAAAAGCGGCTAATGAAGAGCATTGATGGTGTCAGTGATGGCACCACCGCCACGCTGCTGGCAGAGCTGGGCAGCCCCCTGCGATTCGACAGCGCAAGGCAGCTGGCAGCGTTCTGTGGTCTGACTCCGCGTTTGCAGGAATCTGGGATATACCGAGGCAAGTCGACCATCTCGCGCACCGGGTCAGGCCGGTTGCGCGCAGCGCTATACATGCCAGCGCTGTCGGCGATGGCCTACAACCCGGTCATCAAAGCGATGAAAGTGAGGCTGGCTGAACGCGGTAAAACTGGTCGGTTGGCCGTCTGCGCGGCCATGCGTAAGCTGCTGCACATCATCTACGGCGTACTGAAATCAGGTCAGCCGTTCGACCCGATCAGAGCGCTTGCACACTGATCAGGATGACGGTATCTACGATGTGATGTAATGCCGATCCATTTGTTTGCGTAGGGGCACAGCATGCTGTGCCCGGGTGGCGAATGTTGCTCGACAAATCATGCGCACAAAAAAGGCGACCCGAAGGCCGCCTTTTTCAGTTCCCGCTCGCTCACACGCTGAGCAAGACAAAATCATCCTTGGTTACCAGACATTCCGGGCACATCCAGTCGTCCGGGATATCCTCGAAGCGGGTGCCAGGGGCGATGCCGGAGTCCGGATCGCCGACGGTTTCGTCGTAGATCCAGCCGCACACCTGACAGATCCACTGCGGCTTGTCACTGCTCGGCAGCGCGGCGATGCTGTCGCGGGCGATGGCCTTTTCACGCAACCTGCGCTCGAAGGCCAAACGGCCTTTCTGCTCCAGTTCGAAGGCATCCCACACCCGCTTGGTGACACGCTCCTGCCGGTCAGCCGTGGTGGCGAAACGTTGTACCGCCATGCGCCCGAGGGAGACGTGAAACTTCTCGTCCGGGGTGATTTTGGCGAGCACCGCCTGAGTGGCCTCCGGGATGCGCGGCAGAATACCTTCAAAGGCATTAATCGCGCCCAGTTCCCCAGTGATGTTGTGCGCAGCAATACGCTCCAGTGTGTCGTCACCAGCTGCGTAGAACTCGCTGACCCAGGCGACCCACTCCGGTTCCGGCTTCCAGCCGTCCATCGAAGCACCGAGCGACTGCAGATGCGAGGCCAGCAGCTTATAGTGCTTGCCTTCGTCAGCGACCTGCCGGCAAAGGCCGACAAATACCTCGCTCTCGGGCGTATCACGCAGCCAGGAGCCAATGAAGCCAGCCGCTTCGCGCTCGTACCAGCACTGGAACTGCAGCCATTCGATCAGCTCCTCACGGCCAAGCGGGGCATAGCCACCAAAGCTCTGTTCCGCTTCCGACAACGCCTCGCGGCGGGCCGCCAGATCAGCCACCAACTGCTCGTAAAACTGCGTGGAATCCACCGCCGCCAGTGCGGCGACGGCCGTCACACGGCCTCCTGCAGCGCATCCGGTGCGCTCTTGAGGTCGTGCACAGCGTCATGCCAGATGCCGGCGCGCAGGCAGCCCACCGCGCGCAAGCGGCGGCTGGCTTCGATGGTTTCATGGCCGTCGCTCAACTGCACGGTACCTTCTTCGATGCGCAGCACGCTGACCTCGGCGCTGCGACCCACTTTCAGCTCACCGTATTCCTCACCACGCTTGATCGCAGCGGCGGCGTTGACGGTGTTCATGCGGATGATCTCAATCAGCGGCACGCCCAGCGCCCAGATCTTCGACATGGTGGTCGACAACGAGAATACCGGACCGTCGACGTTGAACACGTTGAGGTCAGTGGAAATGGTACTGGGCATGTAGCCGCGCTCGATCATCCGCCGTGCGGTACGGAAGTGGAAGTCACCGGCGGAGTGGCCGATGTCCAGCAGCACGCCGCGCTCGTAGGCGTCGATGAATGGCTTGGTCGGCTCACCTTGCGCATCGAGTTGACCGCCGCCGCCGCGGCAGGCGTGGGTGATGATGTCGCCCTTGCGCAGTTGATAAAGCAGCTTGTTAGTGTCCAGCACCGGGGTGTGCGGGAAGGAGCCGAGGTGAATCATGACCGGCAGGTCCGGGGCGATGGCGTGAGCGGCATCCAAGAAGGGTGAGCGGTCCGGATTGTCGGTGATAGTGGGGCGCACCTTGAAGCCGACAATCACGTCGCGATTGGCATCCACCACCGCCTTGGCGGCTTCGATATCGATATTGCGCTCGTCACCTGCGATACGCAGGTAATGGCAGATGAAACTCTTGTTGGCCAGATAGATCTGCGACGGATCCATCAGCGCGAACACCTTGGTCTTGGTATCCGGGTGGTCAATGATCGCCTTGCGCGCCAGCTCGATGATGGTGGTGCTGGCAGTGCCGGCATCGACAATCACCGGTACACCGGAGTCGACGCCCATCAGGTCGGTCGGCAGACAGAAGTCACCCAGGCCCGGGTAGCAGTGGGTGTGGATGTCGATCAGCCCCGGCGTAACCAGATGGCCGCTGACGTCGCGCACCTTGGCAGTGGGGTGATTGGCCGCCGCATTGGCGCCTACTTCGACAATGGTGCCATCCCGCACCACAACATCAGCGACGGCATCCAGCCCTGAAGCCGGGTCGAGCACCCGGCCGCCTTGCAATACCAGATATGCGGTTGACGCAGACATGGTGATTCCTCTTTCACGGATGAGAACCGTACGCCAGGGCGGCGTTATGACAGAGGAGCGTCATCTTGACTCAGGAGTCTGATCCAGGAGGTTCTCTCGGCCCGGAAATTCCCTGCCTGAGCCAAAGCAGGTTTTATACCAGTTGCCCATTTCGCCCCATTCGCAGTGGGCTTGCGACGAAATGTCGCTGTGCGTGTGCATTTGGGGTGCAGCGGTGCATGCAAAGGGCGCAATGCGGTGCACGATTTTTGCTGACCAACTGATCAGGAAATGTAAAACCGGGCCTTACAGGCATCTGGCACGGCGCTTGCTGGATAGCAAATATTGAATAACTGGTCAGCTATCACTGAATCGAAGGAGCACCACATGCGCCACTCCCGCAAGAACCTGAAGTCGTCTGCACTGCTCGGCATGGCCGGCGCCGTGCTTGCCAGCAGTCTGTCTGCGCCGTTGATGGCCGCCGACCTGGAGCACGTTGTCTTCGGCACCAACTGGTACGCCCAGGCCGAGCACGGCGGTTTCTATCAGGCCAAGGCCACCGGTCTGTATGAAAAATACGGTCTTGATGTCTCTATCGAGATGGGCGGCCCGCAGGTCAATGGCATGCAGCTGCTGGTGGCTGGCAAACGCGACTTCTCCATGGGTTACCCGATCGGCAACGTCAAAGCCGTGATGGAAGGCCTGCCGGTAAAAACCGTGGCTGCCGCCTTCCAGGGTGACCCGCAGGCGCTGATCGCCCACTCGGACGTGACCTCGCTTGAGCAGATCAAGGAGCGCAACATGCCGGTCTACATCGCGGCATTTGCCAACACCACCTTCTGGCCCTGGCTGAAATCCAAGTACGGCTACACCGACGACATGATCCGCCCGTATACCTTCAGCGTGGCGCCGTTCCTGGCTGACGACAGCATCGTTCAGCAGGGCTATCTGTCCTCCGAGCCCTTCGCGATGGAACAGGCCGGCGTGAAGCCCTCCGTGTTCCTGCTGGCTGACTACGGCTATCCGGCCTACGCAACCACCATCGAAACCACCGACCAGATGATCGAGCAAAACCCCGATCTGGTCCGTCGCTTCGTGCAGGCAAGCATGGAAGGCTGGGCCAGCTACTTCAAGGATCCGGCACCGGGTAACGCCCTGATCAAGGAAGCCAATCCGGAAATGACCGACGAGCAGATTGCCTACGGCATCGCCAAGATGCAGGAGTACGGTCTGGTCACCGGTGGTGACGCAGCTACCCGCGGTATCGGCGTAATGACCGACGCCCGCTGGGCCAAGCTGTATGACTTCATGCTCGAAGCCGGTCTGACCACCGAGGACCTGGACATTCACAGCGTCTACAGCCTCGACTACCTGCCCGCCGAACCCGTTCTGCCCTGATTCTTTTTACCAGCTGGCGGCCCGCCTGCGGGCCGCCCACGGGAGACCCGCATGACTTCCTCAAGAGTGACGCCTATCAAGCCCGGCCCCCAAACGGAGCCGATGGCCGACGCGGACAACAGCGACGGCAGCACCAGCTCACGCCCGGTACTGCAGGTCGAAGGCGTCAACAAGATTTACGCCAACGGCACCGTTGCCCTGAAAGGGGCGGACCTGACTGTCCGCCAGGGCGAATTCGTCAGCCTGCTCGGCCCCTCAGGTTGCGGCAAGAGCACCCTGCTGCGGATTATGGCCGGCCTTGGTGAGGTAACCACCGGCACCGTCAGGTTCTGGGAACAGGGCATTGATGTAGTTGGCGACAAGGGCCGCAAGCTGGCCTTCGTGTTTCAGAACGCGACCCTGATGCCCTGGGCACGGGTGCGCAACAATGTACGCCTGCCGCTGGACCTGGAGCACCAGAGCGGCGCAGACGTGGAGCGCAAGATTGACGACGCGCTCGAAATGGTCGGCCTCAAGGGCTTCGACAATGCCTTCCCGCGGGAGCTGTCCGGCGGCATGCAGATGCGTGCCTCGATTGCCCGCGCCATGGTCACCGAACCCAACCTGCTGCTGATGGACGAACCCTTCGGCGCGCTTGATGAGATGACCCGCAACAAGCTCAACGACGACGTGCTCAAGCTCTGGCAGAAAAACGGTTGGACCATCGTCTTCGTTACCCACAGCGTCTACGAGGCGGTCTATCTGTCCAGCCGGGTGGTGGTGATGGCCGCTCGCCCTGGCCGCATCGTCGACGACATCAGCATCGATCAACCCTTTCCGCGCAGTGCCGACTTCCGCGTCTCGACCGAATTTGCCGGCTACTGCCGTCAGGTGTCGCAGGCGCTGGAACGCGCCAGCGCGATGGGTCAGCCACAGGAGATCAAGGCATGAGCACGCCGCTGATCCACAACGAGACCTTCGTCAAGGTCGCCGCGCCGCTCGCTGTTGGCGTGCTGTTTCTGCTGTTCTGGGAAATCGCCGTGCAGGCGCTGGAAATGCCCAAGTACATCCTGCCGGGGCCGGCGGAGATCTTCAAAGCCCTGATCAGTGACTGGAGGCCGCTGCTCGGCGCGCTCTTCATCACCCTCAAGGTGACCTTCCTGGCGTTCGCCATCGCCGTGGTGCTGGGTGTCGCGGCATCACTGCTGTTCGTGCAAAGCAAATGGATTGAGCTGAGCCTGTTCCCCTACGCGGTGCTGTTGCAGGTAACGCCGGTGGTGGCGATTGCGCCGCTGATCATCATCTGGGTGGACGACACCACCTGGGCGCTGACGGTCTGCTCGGTGATCATTGCCATCTTCCCGATCATCTCCAACACGACTCTGGGCCTGCGCAGCGTTGATCCCAACCTGCTCAGCATGTTCCGCATGTACCGCACCAGCCGCTGGCAGGAGCTGACCCGTCTGCGCATTCCGGGCGCGCTGCCGTACTTCTTCGGCGGCCTGCGCATCAGCTCGGGGCTGGCGCTGATCGGTGCGGTCGTCGCCGAGTTCGTTGCCGGTACCGGCGGGGCCAAGGCCGGGCTGGCCTACATGATCCTGCAATCAGGCTACAACCTGCAGATTCCGCGGATGTTCGCCGCGCTGCTGCTGATTACCCTGACCGGCATCGCGCTGTTTGCGCTGATGGTCTGGCTGTCCGACCGCGCGCTGCGCAACTGGCACGAAAGCGCCCTCGAAGTGGAGCACTGAGGTGGCGCGGTCACCGGCCGCCGGGCACACCGGCGGCCACAGCTACGCCTTCGGCCTGGGCTACCTGCTGCTGTGCTTCAACGCCCTCGGCTGGGGGCTGAATTTTCCGATCCTCAAGCTTGGGCTGGCCAACAGCCCGCCGATGCTGTTCACCTGCATGCGCATGGCGCTGGGCACGGTGGCGATGTTCATCATCGCCGCCGCGCTCGGTGTGTTGCGCCTGCCTCGACGGGCCGACCTGCCGGTGCTGCTGTCGGTCGGCGTGTTGCAGAACATGGCCTTCATCACTCTGGTGACCCTCGGCGTGCAATACCTGCCGGCGGGGCGAGCGGCGATTCTGGCCTATACCACGCCGATCTGGGTGGTGCCGGCGGCAGCGCTGTTTCTCGGTGAGCGCTTTACCCTGCCGCGCGCCATCGGCGTCGGCCTGGGGCTGGCCGGCCTGCTGACCGTGTTCAACCCCTTGAGCATCGACTGGAGCAACCACGAGGTGTTTATCGGCGGCGGCTTGATCATGCTCGGCACCATCCTCTGGACCGCCGGGCTGATTCATGTGCGCCGGCATCACTGGCAGGGCGACGTGCTGTCGCTGATCCCCTGGCAATTGCTGACCTCGGTGTTGGCGCTATTGCCGCTGGCGTTACTGGTAGAAGACCCGGGGCAGATCGACTGGCAGCCGGACTTCATCTGGATGCTGATTTTCAGCGGGCCGATTGCCTCCGGCATCTGCGTTGCGGCGCAGGTGGCAGCGATTCGCTCCCTGCCCGCGGTCAGCCTGTCACTCAGCTCGGCCTCGGTACCGGCAGTCGGCATGCTCTCGGCTGCCTGGTTCCTGCATGAGGTACCCACACCAAGCGACCTGACCGGCTTTGCGCTGATCGCACTGGGCATTCTGATCGTGGGCCTGGCAGATCGCCGCCTTGCCCTGCGCAGCCGCAAGGTCGCCCCGGACCCGTCCGGCTGAGAACGCACGAGACTGGTTCACGCCGCACCAAAAACGCGCGGCGCCCTGGTCAGGAATTCAGGTGCACCGCCGGCCAAGCCCGTGACAGAGCAATAAGACCCTGAAAATACGGGGTTTTCAGCCAATTTCCGACATTTCCGAAAGCTGGCCCGCAACTTGCTGAATAGAAATAAAACCTGCCCAACTGGTCAGGATAAAAAGCCAAGCACATCACTCTGGAGAATGACTCATGTTGAAAAAAGCGTCCGGCGTTCTGGCGATGGTCATCGCCATGTCTGCCAGCGGGTTCGCCGCTGCAGCCGACAAGGTTACCTACCAACTGGACTGGCTGCCGGGGGGCGACAAGGCTCCGGTCTACGCCGGTATCCAGCAAGGCTTCTTCGCCGACGAAGGGCTGGAAGTCACCGTTGCCAGTGGTCGCGGCTCCACTGATGCCATCACCAAGATCGCCACCGGCCAGGCTGACATCGGCAGCGCCGATATCGGCGCCCTGATGGCCGCCCGCGCGCAGGACACCGTGCCGGTCAGCGCCGTCTACATGATCTTCAACCAGGGCCCGCACGCCTTCTTCGCGCTGTCCGACAGCGGCATCAACAGCTTCACCGACATCGCTGGCAAGAAGGTCGCAACCTCGCCGTTCACCTCCTCCAACGCATTTCTGCCGCTGGTGCTGGAAGCCAACAGCATGCCCGCCGATTCGGTCAGCCTGACCAAGTCCGACCCGGGTGCCCTGGGTCCGATGCTGGTCACCGGCAACACCGACGCGATCATCGCCTGGGTCACCAACATCGCGCTGTTCAAGCAGCAGGCCGCTGCCGCCGGCAAGGACATAAACGTGATCCGCTGGTCGGATGCCGGCCTGTCGCTGTACAGCTCCGCCGTTGTTGCTGCAGACAAGTTCCTGACCGAGCGCCCGGACGTTGCCAAGCGCTTCATGCGCGCCTATGACAAGTCCCTGCGCTTCACCCACGAGCACCCGGAACTGGCTGCCGCCGATCTGCACACCATGGTGCCGGAAGTCGACGCCGCGGTTGCCACCGCGCAGATCGCCGACTCCATGCCGCTGACCTTCAACGAGATCAGCGAAGCCGACGGTCTGGGCACCATGACCCCCGAGCGCATCGCTTCCACCTGGGAGTGGGTCGCCAAGGCCAACGAGCTGAGTGTTGACTCGCTGGATCCGGAAACCATCGTCAACCGCGACTTCATGCCTGTAGCGGAGTAACCATGGAGCACACTAGCGAACGCGCTTTCGTGCGGATGTCAGGGGTCGGTCATCGCTATGACCCGACCCCCGGCAGTCCGATGGCGGTGCAAAACATCGACCTCGACATCAACCGCCACGAGTTTGTGGCGGTCGTAGGCCCCTCCGGTTGCGGCAAGTCCACCTTGCTGCGCATGGTGTCGGGTCTGCTGGTTCCAAGCGAAGGCACAGTCAGCGTCTTCGGCAAGCAGGTAGACGGCCCCCGTGACGACGTTGGCATCGTGTTTCAAAAGCCGACCCTGCTGCCGTGGCTGACTGTTCGCAAGAATGTGCTGTTCCCGCTCAAGCACAAGTTTGGTCGCTACTCGCCCCAGGACGAGAAGCGCGCCAACGAACTGCTGGCGATGGCCGGTCTGGAGGCCTTCGCCGACAAGATGCCGGACGAACTGTCCGGCGGTATGCAGCAGCGGGTCGGCATTGTCCGCGCGCTGCTGCTCAACCCCGATATTCTGCTGATGGACGAACCGTTCTCGGCACTGGATGCAATGACCCGCGAGCAGATCGGCTTCGATCTGCTGAAAATATGGGACGAAAATCCGAAAACCGTGCTGTTTATCACCCACTCGATCTCCGAGGCGGTGCTGCTCGCCGACCGCGTGCTGGTGATGAGCAAGCGGCCGGGCAGCGTGCTCGATCTGATCGAGGTCGACCTGCCCCGTCCGCGCAGCGCGAATACCATCAAATTGCCCCGCTTCAGTGAGCTGACTGACCGCATAAGGAAACACATCTATGAGCCAGATGCCCACTGACGCCGCCGCGCGTCGCGCGCTGCTGTTGAACCTGTCGCCGTGGCTGTTCTTTGTCGGCCTGATCGTGCTTTGGGAACTGGTCTGCCGCGTCTTCGAGCTGCCGACCTACGTGCTGCCGGCACCGAGCGAGATCGCCAAGGCGTTCTTCGACGTCGAATTCAGCCGCTGGATGATGCACCTGTGGGCGACCCTGCGGGTGGCGCTGATGGGCTTTGCCCTGTCGATCGTGATCAGCATTCCGCTGGCCATCGCGATGATGCGCTCGGAGCTGCTCTCGCGCACCCTGTATCCGATGCTGGTGGTAGTGCAATCCACCCCGGTGGTCGCAGTGGCGCCGCTGATCATCGTCATGATGGGCTCGGACGATCCGTCACGGGTGCTGATCACCTGCCTGCTGACCTTCTTTCCGCTGGTGGTCTCGACCGCCACCGGGATCAACGAGACGCCGGCCGAACTGATCGAACTGAGCCGCTCGCTGGACGCACCGACCCGCCGGGAAACCTGGCAGATCCGCATTCCCTATGCGATCCCGCACATTTTCAGCGGTCTCAAGGTGGCGATCACCCTGGCGATCATCGGCGCGGTGGTGGCGGAGTTTGTCGCCGCCGAAGAAGGGCTCGGTTACTTCATCCAGTTCTCGACCTCGTTCTTCAAGATTCCGCAGGCCTTTGCCGGACTGTTCTTCCTCGCCGCCGTCAGCCTGTTGCTGTTCAAGTCGGTGCAGTGGACCCAACAGATTTTCTTCGCCTGGAGCCTGCCGAAGAAGAAGTGATAACAGCCGGCGGTGCCTGCGCCGCCGGCCTTCAAGATACAAGCAAGGACACCCCCCGTGAGTCATACCGAACGCGATATTCATTTTCTGCGTGAAAGCTTCCGCCTGGCCGAAGAAGCCGGCAAACAAGGCATCCACCCGTTCGCCGCCATTCTGGTCGACGCCGACGGCAACGTGCTGATGGAGCAGCTGAACGCCTTTCTGCCCGATCACGACATGACCGGCCACGCCGAACGGGTGCTGATGACCCGCGCCAATACCACCTACAGCCCCGAGGTGCTGGCTGGCTGCACCATGTACACCAGCGCCGAACCCTGTGCCATGTGCTCCGGCGCGGTCTACTGGGCCGGCGTTGGCCGGGTGGTCTACGGCGCCAGCGAAAAGCGCCTCAAGGACATGACCGGCAACCATCCGGAAAACCCGACGCTGGATCTGCCATGCCGTACGGTATTCGAGTCAGGCCAGCGCAGCGTCGAGGTAATCGGCCCGCTGCTGGAGGAAGAATCCATCCGCGTCCATGAAGACTTCTGGAAAGACTGATTATCGGGGCTGCAGGCGACTCTCCCGGCTCATCTGCCACCGCAGCCCCTCTACCTCCCCCTGACCGTTGCCCATCCGCAGGCCTAGGGAAGCACTGATCAATTCCACATGCCCTCTGGCGTTCAGGCTGGGCTGCAATCAAGGCGTGGTTTCGAAGGCATGTCTGGACCTGTCGAGAAATCACAACGCAGAGTGCGGCCAAGCCTGAACGCCCCGTAGGGCGAGCGCTCAAGCATGCATCTACTGCGTTGCGCTGCTTGCCAATAGAACCACTATTGGCCGCACATCGCGCCTTGCATCTGCATGCTTGAGCACTCGCAGAGGGCGTGTGGAATTGATCAGTGCTTCCCTAGCACCTGCGGCGACGGTCAGGCTTTGTCGAGAGTAAGCCTGTGACCCTTTGGAAACGCAGTATTCAATGGCAGCTGATCATCAGTATGGGCGCCGCGCTGGGCGTCACCACCCTGATTGTGGTGCTGATCTACTCCTCGGTGCTACGGCAGATGACCGAGCGCTATCTGATCAATCAGGCATTGCCCGCGCAGGTCAGCGCCATTCGCAACGACCTGGAACGCACCCTGGCCGGACCGATTTCGGCGACCGAGGCCATCGCTGGCAACAGCCTGGTGCAGGACTGGCTGGCCTATGGCGAGAACCCGATCCGGATGAGTGCCTTCGCCCGCTATCTGGATGGCGTCAAGCAGCAGCAGAACGCACTCACCACCAGCATCGCCGTGCTGGAAAGCGGCAACTTCTACTCCGAGCAGGGCCAAGTCCGGGTACTCGACCGCAACAACCCGGCAGACCGCTGGTTTTATGCATTGGTCGACGGCGACCAGGATCAGGTCGCCTCAATTGACACCGACAAGACCTCGGGCCTGCCGACGCTGTTCATCAATCAGCGTATTGCCCTCAAGGACAAGACCCTTGGCGTCGCCGGTCTGGGCTACAGCCTGCAGAGCCTGTCGGAGCTGATCGGCGGCTTTCAGTTTGGTGAGCGCGGCGTGGTCTTCTTGGTCGGCGCCGATCAGCAGGTCAAGGTCCACCCCAACGCCAGCTTCAACGACAGCCGCAGCCTCAGTGACCTGACCAGCCCGGAGGCCGCTAGCGCACTGCGTGTGGCCGGTAGCGACGCGGTGCACTTTCAGCGTGATGGCGAAGCCTGGCTGGCCAACGCGCAACCGCTGCAACGGCTTGGTCTGACCCTCGTCAGTCTGGTGCCGGAAGACGAAATCTACGCCGAAGCCCGCGCCGCGCTGCTGCGCACCAGCCTGATCGCAGGTGCCGTGGGACTGCTCGCACTGGCGCTGATGGCGCTGCTGGTACGCGGCCTGGTGCAACCACTGCGTCGGGTGTCGCAAGCACTCGCGGCGATCTCGGCCGGCGGCGGCGACCTGAACGCACGGCTGGATGACAAGCGTGACGACGAACTGGGCGAGTTGGCCCGCGGCTTCAACGCCTTCGTCGCCAGTCAGCGCCAGCTGATCAGCGATGTGCTTACCACCAGTCGTCAGCTGAGCAGCGCCGTAACCCAGGTGACACAGGTAATCGACAACACTGCCGAGCGCGCCGGGCGCCAGCACGAAATGACCGACCTGGTCGCTACCGCTGCCCACGAAATGGGTCTGACCGTGCAGGAGATCGCGCGCAATGCCAACAGCGCTGCGCACAGCTCCAGCGCCGCGCAGGCCGAAGCGGTCGAGGGCAGGGCCGTGGTTGGTCGCTCAATCGAGGCGATCGAGCGCATGTCCGCCGACATTGGCCGCGCCGCCGACTCAGTGATCGAACTGGCCGACCAGGTCACCTCCATCGACCGGGTGCTGACGGTGATTCGCAGCGTTTCCGAGCAGACCAATCTGCTGGCGCTGAACGCCGCCATTGAAGCGGCGCGGGCAGGGGAGTCGGGCCGCGGCTTTGCCGTGGTCGCCGACGAGGTGCGCACCCTGGCCAGCCGCACCCAGGCCTCGACCGACGAAATCCAGCAGATGATCGAGTCGCTCAAGAGTCGCGCCGAGCAGGCGGTTAGCGCCATGCGCGCCGGGCAGGACGCGACCGCCAGCGGGGTGGAAGCCAGCCGCACGGCCGGTGAGTCGCTGCAGACCATTGCCGGCCAGGTGGAACAGATCAGCGACATCAACCACCAGGTCGCCACCGCTACCGAGGAGCAGTCCAGCGTCACCGAAGAGGTCACCCGCAACGCGCAGAGTATCGCCGACCTCGCCCACGCCACCGCCAACGAAGTACGCGCCTGTCAGGCCGATTGTCAGGCGCTGGCCCAGCTGGCAGTCAGTCTGCGTCAGCAGATGGAGCGCTTCCAACTTTAGGCGGATTGACTTTTCAGCACGGGTGCCGGGGCCGGCCGACGGACTGTAACCCGCGTCACAGAGCGGCGCGAGGTCAAAACGCCAGCAGCGAGCAAAGCTCGCCAAGCTGGTAGACTTACGCCCCCGCGTCACCCCGCCGCACCTGAAGGAGCACCATGAACGCCCCTGACATTGTCATGCAGAGCTACGGCCGCTGCTGCGCCTCGGCCACTTTTTTCGATGACTTCTACCAGCAGTTCCTGCAGAGCTCACCGGAAGTCCGTGCCAAATTCACCAATACCGACATGCCGGCGCAGAAACTGCTGCTGCGCCAGGGCATCCTCAACCTGGTGCTGTTCGCCCGCGGGCTGCCGCCCACCAAGCTGCAGGCGCTGGCAAAATCGCATTCGCGCGAAAACCTCGACATCCAGCCGCACCTGTACAACTACTGGGTCGATGCCCTGATCAACACGGTTGAACAGCACGACGGGCAAGCCAGCATGGAGACCCGCCAGGCCTGGCGTGAAGTGTTGGCCAAGGGCATTGAGGTCATTCAGTCCGGATATTGAGCCAACAGCACAATGGCAGCGACAGATAGCAGATTGTCATAAAAAGCCATGCAACATTTTCGTCAGCGCTCTAGGATCGTGACAGACATGCACCCTGGAGTCCTGAATGGACAACCTAGAACAATTCCAACAACTTGGTGTGCAGCTGGCTCATGGCATTCTCGGTCAACAGGCGTTGATCGAGGGGCTGCAGCTGGCGCTGCTCGCTGACGGCCATCTGCTGGTCGAAGGGCTGCCCGGCCTGGCCAAAACCCGCGCCATCAAGCAGCTCGGCCACTCCCTTGAGGCCGACTTCGTCCGCCTGCAGTTCACCCCGGACCTGCTGCCCTCGGACATCACCGGCGCCGAGCAATACCTCGGCGAGCTGGGGCAAGGTCACCTGACCTTTCGTCCTGGCCCGTTGTTCGCCAATCTGGTACTCGCCGACGAGATCAACCGTGCCCCGGCCAAGGTTCAGTCCGCGCTGCTGGAAGCGATGGAAGAGCGCCAGGTCACGGTTGCCGGGCAGCGCCACCCGCTGCCGGAGCTGTTTCTGGTCATGGCGACCCAGAATCCGGTCGAACAGGAAGGTACCTACCCGTTACCCGAAGCCCAACTCGACCGCTTTCTCATGCACCTGACGGTTGACTATCCGGACGAACAGTCCGAACTGGCGATGCTGCAGCTGGTGCGCGGTGAACACGACCGCGGCAGCCCGGCCGAGCAGCCGAAAATGGCGCAGGCGACCGTGCTGGCCGCTCGCCACGAGGTTGACCGGATTCACGTCAGCCCGGCCATTGAGCAGTACATCGTCGATCTGGTGCGCGCCACCCGCCAACCCGAACGCTTCGATCCAGCGCTGGCCGGGCAGGTCGAAGTCGGCGCCAGCCCGCGTGGCGCCATCGCGCTGGATCGGGTTGCCCGTGCCCGCGCCTGGCTGCGCGGTGGCGACTTCGTGCTGCCCGAAGACGTGCAGCAGGCGGTGCTGCCGGTACTGCGCCACCGACTGATTCTGTCCTACCGAGCGCAAGCAGGTGGCATGACCGCCGATGCGCTGCTGCAGCGGTTGCTGCAGTTGGTGGCTGTCGCCTGACCATGCAGCCGTCGTCGGCCGCCTACGTCGACCTGGAACAACTCAGTGCGCTGCGCGAGCAGGCCCGGGGGCTGCCGCTGCACGCCCGTCAGGTGGCGGCCAGTGTACTCTCGGGCCGCCATGAAACCCGGCTGCGCGGTCGCGGCCTGTCGTTCGAGGAGCTGCGCCCCTACTGGCCCGGTGACGACGCCCGATTAATCGACTGGAAGGTGACCGCCAGGCTGCGCCGGCCATTTCTGCGGCTGTACAGCGAGGAACGCGACCAGCCGGTGCTGCTACTGGTCGACCAGCGCATGAACCAGTTCTTCGGCAGCCGCCGGACGACCAAGTCGGTACTGGCCGCCGAAGCCGCCGCGCTGTTCGGTTGGGCCGCGCTGCAGCGCCATGACCGGGTCGGCGCGTTGCTATTCAACGATGAAACCATCGAGGAACTGCGGCCCGCGCGCGGCAACCGCGCCTTCATGCACCTGCTCGGCCGTCTGTGCGACCTCAACCAGCAACTCCATGCACGTCACCACGGCGACAACCCGCAGGCGCTCAACGCCATGCTCGAACGCACCCGCCGACTGGCTGGCAAGGATCACCTGCTGATCCTGATCAGCGATTTCAACGGCCTGAACGACGAAACCCACGACCTGCTGGCAGCGCTGCGGCGACACAACGATCTGCTGCTGTGCTGGACCCAGGACCCGCTGCTGATCGAGCTGCCGAGCGGCGGTGAACTGCTGGCCAGCGACGGCGATCTGCAGATGCGCCTGAACCTGGACAGCAGCAGCCAACGCGAGACCTTGCAGCGCCTGCACCGGCAGCGCCAGCAGCAGATTCTCGACTGGCCGGCCGGGCTGCGCATTCCGGTGCTGCCGTTGTCGGCGGCGGAGCCCGCTGCGGACCAGCTGCGCGCGCTGCTCGGAGGCGAGCATGGCTGATCTGGTCATCCCGCCATTGCACGATGTGGCCCTGCCACCGCCGATTTCGCCCTGGCCACCGGCCCCCGCAGCCAGCACCATGCTGATCCTGCTGGCGATGGTCGCGCTATGGCTGCTGCTGCGCCGCTACCAGCGCTACCGGCAGAACGCCTACCGCCGGCAGGCCCTGCGCCAGCTCGACCGGTTGCAGGCCAGCTGCAGGCAACACCCCGAACAACTCCAGCAACTCCCCCGACTGCTGCGCCACACCGCGCTGCAGATCTGGCCGCGCGAGCACGTCGCCAGCCTGCACGGCGACGCCTGGCTGCAGCGGCTGGAGCAGCAGAGCGACCGCCCGCTGCCTGCTGAACTGGGCGCGCTGGCCTATTGGCCCACCGAACGCTGCACCAGCCTCAGTGAGCAGGCTCGCGTCCGGCTGTTCGAGCACAGCCGCTACTGGATTCAACACCATGTACGTCCTTGACCTGCCCTGGTTGCTGCTGTTGTTGCCGCTGCCCTGGCTGCTACAACGCTGGCTGCCCGGCACCCGACAACGCCAGGACGCGCTGCGACTGCCTTTCTTCCACCAACTGGCAGGCCCGCTTGGGCTGACCCCGGCCAACGCCGCCGGCAGCAGCGCCGGACTGCTGGCAACCCTGCTGGAAGCACTGGCCTGGTGCCTGCTGGTGCTGGCACTGGCCGCCCCCAGCCGGCTGGAACCGCCGCTGGTCAAGCAACAGCCGCTGCGTGACCTGTTACTGGCGGTAGATGCGTCGATGTCGATGGCGAACACCGACACCAGCGACGGACGCACCCGGCTGCAGGCGGTGCAGCAGGTGGTCGATGACTTTGTTCAGCGCCGCGCCAGCGACCGTCTCGGCCTACTGGTATTCGGCGATCAGCCCTACACCCAGACCACTTTCACCCAGGATCACGCCACCCTGCGCCAGCTGCTGGCCGAGCTGCAGCCGGGCATTGCCGGGCCGCGTACCGCACTGGGCGACAGCATCGGCCTGGCCATTCGTCTGTTTCGGCAGAGCCAGAGCCCGGAGCGGGTGATGATCCTGCTCAGCGACGGCAGCGATACCAGCAGCCGCAAGTCACCGGACGACGCCGCGCTGGTCGCCCGCGATCAAGGCATTGTTATCCACAGCATCGGCTTCGGTGACCCCAACGCCGAGGGCGAGCAACGGCTCGATGCCGAACAGCTGCAGCGCATTGCCGCTATTACCGGCGGGCGCTACCTGCACGCCAGCAACCAGCGCGAGCTGGCGGCCGCCTTCGACGCGCTCGACCGGCTGACCCCGCAACTGCAGCAACGGCTCGAATTCCAGCCGCGTACGCCGTTGTACTGGTATCCGCTGGCCGCGATGATTGCAGTGCTGCTGCTGCGCCTGCTGCTGAGTCTGCCGTTACCACGGAGGGCGGCATGATCGACTGGCTGCCGCTGCACTTTCTGCGTCCGCTCTGGCTGCTCGCGCTGCCGCCCTTGCTGCTGCTCGGCTGGTGGCTGCGCCGCACCCGCTTAAAAGCCAGCTGGCAGCGGCTGATTGCGCCGCAACTGCTGCCGTTTTTGCTGGTCCCCGGCGGGCGCAGTAGCGGCAGCAGCGCGGCACTGGTCAGCATATTGTTGCTGGCCTGCCTGGCAGCTGCCGGCCCGACCTGGGACCGCGAAGCGCCGCCCTTTGCCGAGCGCCATGCGCCGTTGCTGATCGCACTCAACCTGAGCACCGACATGAATCAGCGCGAGCGCGGCGTATCACGGCTTGAGCGCGCCAGATTGAAGATCCACGACCTGCTCGCCCAGCGTCCCGGCGCCCGTCACGCACTGCTCGCCTATGCCGGCAGTGCGCATCTATTGCTACCGCCCACCGACGATGCGGCACTGTTCACGCTCTACCTCGACAGCCTGAGTACCGACCTGATGCCCCGCCTCGGTCGCAACACCGCTGCGGTGCTGGAGCAGATGGACCAGCTGCAGGCCAGTGCCGAGCAACCCTACCTGCGCCTGCTGGTCACCGCCGATGTGGAATCCGGCGCAGAGGCTGCGCTGGCCGCCAGCCACAGTCTGCTCTGGGACGCCGGCGGCGACAGCAGCGAACTGGCCGCCCGGCTCGACTCTCCGGTGATCAAGATGCGTGACGATGACAGTGATCTGCCGGCCCTGCTACGCGCCCTCGACGCCAGTCAGCGGCTGGCCCGGCAGGCCGATCCCGACAGCCGCTGGCATGACCGTGGCTGGTGGCTGCTCTGGCCAATCGCGGTGCTACTGCTACTGCGCCTGCGTCGCGTCGCCCCGGCGCTGATATTGTTGCCGTTGTTGTTACCCAGTCACGGCGAGGCCGCCGAGCTGGAGCTGTGGCGGCTCTGGCGCAGCGAACAGCAACAGGCCATGCAGCTGTATCGCCAGGGTAACTACAGCGAAGCCGCAGCGCTGTTCAGCGATCCACGCTGGCGCGGCGTCGCGCTGTACCGCGCCGGTGACTGCGAGGCCGCACTGGCCGCCTTCGAGCAGGGCATCAGCGCCGAGGACTACTACAACCAGGGTAACGCCCTCAGCTGCAAACAGCGCTACGGTGAGGCCGTCGAGCGTTACCAGCTGGCATTGGCCCAGCGGCCACAATGGCAGGAGGCGCAGGACAACCTGGAGCGCGCCCTGCTGCTGATCGCCGTGCAGCGGCAGCAGCAGGGCAAGGACGGAGACATGGACCCGGATGAAATCCGCTACGATCTGGAGCGCAAGCGCAACGGTGCGGCGACCGAGCAGCAGAGCCGAGAGCAGCAGACCGAACTTTGGCTGGACAACCTCAAGGCCAGCCCGGCTGGCTATCTCAAACGGCGCATGCTGATGCAGCTGGCACCAGCGGAGCCGTCACCATGAAGCCCTATCTGCTACTCGGCCTACTGCTGCTGACGCTGCCCGCGCTGGCCGCCGAGCCACGGCTGCAATGGCAGAGCAACGCCGACGCAGGCCTGCACAGCGGACAGGGGCTGGAGCTGCAACTGCAGCTACTGGTCCCGAGCTACTTCCTTGCCGCCCCGCAGTTCCCGATCCTGCAGCTGGACGAACACCACCAGGCCGCCCCCGAGGCCAGCCGCAACCTCAGCCCCCGCATCGACGGCCACAGCTGGGCCGGCATAGAGCGCACCTACCACTTTGCACCACTGCCACCCGGCGACTATCAGCTGCAGCCGGGCCAGATCACCGTGCGCTACGCTGACGAACAGCGCCAGCCACGCGAACAGACACTCAAGCTGCCCGCACTGCACTTTGTCGTCAACGCTGGTCCGGCGCAGGCGGATTCATCACTACCCGCGCAGCTGCGGCTGACCGAGAGCTACACCCCGGTGCGCAGTGAGTGGCAGGTTGGCGACATTCTGCTGCGCCGCCTGCGCATCGAGCTGGATGACGTCGGAACCCTGCTCCCGCCTGAGCTGCCGCAGGCCCCGGTGCCCGGCACGCGGATCTATCGCAGCCCGCCGCGGCTGGACCAGCAGGGCGAGCGGGTTATCCAGCGCTACGTGCGTGAAGAAGACGTACGCTATCTGCTGCTCGAAAGCGGTACGCTGGAAATCCCGGCGCTGACCCTGCAGTGGCGCGACACCCGCAACGGCCAGCTATTGCAGTTGAGTCTGCCGGCACGGCGTCTGCAGGTTGGCGCGCCAGCCGCAACAACGGCGCCGACGGTCAGCGCCTGGCAACATCTGGCGCTGATTGCAGCGGTCATCGCGCTGCTCGCCAACGCACTGGTCTGCTCGGCTCAAGGCACCCGTTGGCAACGCAAGCGCGCGCTGATGCGGGACTTAGGTCGCGGCCAGCCAACGGCCGTCCTTCATGCACTGCAGCGCTGGCTGGCGAGCCTGCCGGCGTCGCAGCGCGCCGACATCCTTGAACAGTTGGCTGCGCCTGTTGCCGCGCTGCAGGCCGCCTGCTACGGCACGGCGAGTGACTGGCAGCCAGACGACCTGCGGCGGGCGCTGCGGCGCCTGCATATGTCACCAGCCAAAGCCACCGGGCAGAGCGCCGCCGACTGGCGTCTCAACCCCTGAAACGACAACGCCCGGGCACAGGGCCCGGGCGTCGCTGACCGCAAATGCAGCCTTTACTGCTGCTGCATGTTCATGAACTTCTCCATCATCTGATCGATGGTGAAGCTGGCCGGACGTTGACGCGGAGGGAATTCCTGGAAGGTGCTCAGGAACTGCTGCACACGAATCATCGCCGGCCCACCTACCACGGCGACTTTCTTGTCCCACCAGACGTTGTAGCTGTTGGAATCGGTATCAGCGCGCTCAAACGGGTCACGCCGCAGGTTGAACACCTTGGGAATACGCAATTCGACGAAAGGGTCGCGCCAGACGTCGAAACGACGCGACCGCTGCTCCTGGAACACCACCTTCCAGTCACCATCACGGATGGCGAGGAACTTGCCATCATCGCTGAAGTAGTAGAACTGGTTGCGCGGCGAGGTTTCGCTTTCACCCTGCAGATACGGCAGGAAGTTGAAACCGTCAAGGTGCACCTTGAACTGCTTGGCGCCAGCCCGGTAGCCGGTCAGCAGCTGCTCCTTGACGTCCGGCACACCAGCCGCGGCCATCAGCGTCGGAACCCAGTCCTGGTGCGACATGATGTGGTTGGAGACCACGTCCTCGGCGATATGCCCCGGCCAGCGAACCACCGCAGGAACGCGGAAACCGCCTTCCCAGTTGGTATTTTTCTCGCCACGGAACGGCGTAATACCGGCGTCCGGCCACTGGTTATAGTGCACCCCATTGTCGGTGGTGTAGAGCACGATGGTGTTGTCGGCGATGCCCAGATCGTCAAGCTGCTTGAGCAGTTCGCCAACCTGTCCGTCATGCTCGACCATGCCGTCGTTGTAGAAATCCTGTCCAGACAAACCGGCGGAGTCCGGTGACAGGTGGGTGTAGTAGTGCATGCGGGTGGAGTTGAACCAGACAAAGAACGGCTTGTCGGCCTTCACCGAGCGATCGATAAAGTCCATCGAAGCTTGCAGGAATTCACGGTCAATGGTCTCCATCCGCTCGCGGGTCAGTGGGCCGAGGTCTTCGACCTTGCCGTCGGCGCTGCTGCGAATCACACCGCGCGGGCGCAACAGCTTGTCGATTGTCGGATCAGTGGTCCAGTCCGGATCTTCCGGACCTTCCTCGGCATTCAGGTGATAGAGGTTGCCGAAGAACTCGTCAAAGCCGTGCTCGGTCGGCAGGAACTCGTTGCGATCACCCAAGTGGTTCTTACCGAACTGGCCAGTCGCGTAACCGAGCGGTTTGAGCAGCTCGGCCAGGGTCGGATCTTCCGGCTGAATGCCGACCGGCGCGCCCGGTACACCGACCTTGGTCAGGCCGGTGCGTACCGGATGCTGCCCGGTAATAAAGGCCGAGCGGCCGGCGGTGCAGCTCTGCTCGCCGTAGTAGTCGGTGAACATCATGCCTTCGTTGGCCAGCCGGTCAATGTTCGGGGTCTGATACCCCATCAGGCCGTGGCTGTAACTGCTGATATTGGTAATGCCGATGTCATCCCCCATGATGATCAGGATGTTCGGCTTGTCGGCGGCGTTGGCCATGGAGGCGGCGCCGAGCGTCACTGCGCAGAGCGCAGCACGAGCCCAGTGCCTCAACGGACGTGAATGTTGCATGTGAGTGCTCCCTTTTCTTCTTGTCAGAGTCTGTTCGGATAACGCACCTTGCCCGTCGCGCCATCACACGGGCGGGCAGCAGACAGGAAAAACGATCAACGACCAGAGCGATCTGCGCTGCGGAAAGGGAGGCATGCATACTCCCGTTCGCACATCAGGGCGCAGGCACACTCATGTCATTATCGTTGCTCACATCATGGTCGCTGCGCCGGCCGGCCGCTTGTCAGTTCGCGTCATCTGGCGGCAAATAGCACGCCCGGCAGTGTCAGCCGGAGCCATCCGGCTGACCGTAGAGCACCTGCGCAGAAAACCGAGGTCAGCATCAGCCCGGCTGAACCTGCACCAGCAGCAGGCGCCAGCCACTGCCATAGCCGTCCAGCTTCACCTGCTCACCGACCCGCGCTCCCAGCAGGCGCGCACCAAGCGGGGAAAAAATCGACACCTCATCGGCGCCTCGGCTGCGCTCGGCAAGACGCAGGTTGAACAGACTCTGACTGTGCAGGTCCAGCAGCAACAGGCGGCTGCCCGGGCGCGCCAGTTCGGCGCAGGGCTCGCGCTCAAGCCGCTCCAGCCGACCAATTACGGTGGCCAGCTCCTGCGGGCCAGTCAGATACCAGGCGCCACGCTGACGCAGCAGCGCACGCAGGCGCGGATAGGCGCCAACAGCAACAGACGTCATGTCTGCAGTCTCCAGCAAAAGGGAAGGGAACAGGTACCGGCAGCCGGGTGCGGACGAACCGCCCCGGCTCAGATCAGGAAGGCAACAGCTTGGGCGCTGACAGCGAAGGACACGCGCACGGCTCCAGTCAGAAGGTCAGAACAAGGATGAGAGCCCTACCATACGCCAGCAGAAATTAAAGGCAAGCCAGCAAGACGCCAGCCACGACCACCCGGCAGAGCGATCAGGCCGGGTATGTCGCTGCGCTAACGCCCCGCCTTGTAGCGCGCCGGCGTCGCACCCTGCCAGCGGCGGAAGGCACGGACAAAGGCGTTCTCGTCGGAGAAGCCCAACTGCTCGGCAATCTGCGCGACGCTCAGGCGCCCCTGCTGCAAGGCCTGGCAGGCCATTTCCTGCAGTACCGATTCGCGCAGCGTCTTGAACGAAAGGCCTTCCTCAGCGAGCTTGCGGTTGAGGTGGCGACCGCTCAGCCCGAGTTGTTCGGCAATCCGCTCCTTGCCCCAGCGCGGCTGGCTGCGCACCTGCGCCTGTACCTCGGCGGCAAGGCTGTGCTGACCGAGGCTGGCGAGGGTCTGGTCGGCGAGCTGGCGCAGGTGATCACGCAGCGCGCTGTTGGCCTGAATCTGTGGCAGCTCAAGCTGATCGGCAGGGAAGGTGATGCGGTTGAAACCGGCCTCGAAGTACAGGGGCACGTCGATCAGGGCGCGGTAGTCCGCCAGCGGCGCCAGCGGGGCGTGGGCCAGCCAGATGCCGCTCGGGGTGAATCGGCCACCGGTCGCCCAGCGGGTCAGATTCAGTTGGCCGGCCAGCACCGCCTCGACCCGTTCGGCCTGCCGCACCTTGAGCTGCGGCAGGTAGTCGATGGCCATTTCCTCGCCGTCGCGCAGCAGTTGAAACTCACCACCCGCGCCGATCAGCGGTGCGTACTCAACCTGCTCGGCAAGCGCTTCGCCGAGGGTCTCGCAGGTCACCAGCAGCATGCCGGCACTGTCGAGATGGCCGACCTGAATGTCCAGCCCCAGCCGCAGACCGGCCAGCGGGTCGGCAGCCAGCTTACAGTAGCAATCCCACAGCTCATCCTGCACCGCCAGCGGGATACGCTCGTTGCCCTGCAGCCGCGCAACCAGCTCGGCGGGCAGGGCAATCCCCTGCCGCTGGGCCGACTGCAGCAGCGCCTGGGCATAGAGGGGAGTAACGCTGTGATCGACGCTCGACATGGCTTGAATTGCCGGATTCCTGTCCCGTTTTGTCCGATACCGCCGCAGGGCGTTTGGCTAGACTCGTGATCATAACCCTGCCACCGCCCGGATGTAACAGGTGACGGGCAGGGCTCATAACAACGACAAAAACAAGTTGAGGTATCCCCATGTACGCTGTCATCGGCGCCGGCCCTATGGGTCTGGCCACTGCCCGCAACCTGCAGAAGCTGGACATTCCCTTCATCGGCCTTGAGCTGCACAGCGACGTTGGCGGGCTGTGGGACATCGACAACCCGCACAGCACCATGTACGACAGCGCGCACCTGATCTCTTCCAAGCGGATGACCGAGTTCGCCGAATTCCCGATGGAAGACAGCGTCGCGCTGTACCCGCATCACAGCGAGATGAAGCGCTACTTCCAAGCCTACGCCAAGCACTTTGATCTGTACCGTCATTACGAATTCAACACCCGGGTGCTGAGCGTGACCCGCGACGGTATGTACTGGACCATCGTCACCGAGCGCGACGGCGAACAGCAAAGCCGCCGCTTCGAGGGCCTGCTGATCGCCAACGGCACCCTGCACACGCCCAACCGGCCGACCCTGCCGGGCCACTTCGACGGCCAGATCATGCACTCGGCCGAGTACCGCAGCGCCGAGGTATTCAAGGGCAAGCGGGTGCTGATCGTCGGCTGCGGCAACTCCGGCGCCGACATCGCGGTCGATGCGGTGCACCACGCCAAATCAGTTGATATGAGCCTGCGCCGTGGCTATTACTTCCTGCCCAAGTTCATCAAGGGCAAGCCAACCGATACCCTCAGCGCCGGCCGCAAGTTCAAGCTGCCACGCCCAGTGAAGCAGAAAATCGACGCCGCCCTGATCCGCTTCATCATGGGCAAGCCCTCGGACTACGGGCTGCCCGATCCGGACTACCGCATGTACGAGTCGCACCCGGTGGTCAACTCGCTGATCCTGCATCACCTGGGGCATGGCGACATCCACGCCCGCCGCGACATTCGCAGCATGGACGGCAACCGGGTCGATTTTGTTGACGGCGAAAGCGCCGAATACGACCTGATTCTGCTGGCTACCGGGTATCAGCTGGATTACCCCTTCATCGGGCGCGAGCACCTGAACTGGCCGGCCACGCTGGATGCGCCACAGCTCTACCTGAACGTCTTCCACCCCGAGTACGACAACCTGTTCATGATGGGCATGATCGAGGCCGCCGGTCTCGGCTGGGAAGGCCGCAACCTGCAGGCCCGGCTGACCGCGCTGTATATTCACCAGCACCGTCAGGGCAGTGCCCAGGCAGCCAGCTTTGCCGCCACCAAGCGGCAGCAGGCCAGCACCAATCTGGATGGCGGTTACGACTACATCAAGCTCGCGCGCATGGCCTACTACGTCAACAAGGACGCATACCTGCAGGCCCTGAACCAGCACATTGCCGAGCTGGAGGCCGGTCTTGAGCAGGCCGCACCGCAGCCGGTGCCGGCGACATGAGCGGCGCGCTGCCGATCCAATTCGACCCGGCCAGCCTGATCACCCTCAACCTGATCATGGCCTGCATGATGTTCGGCGTATCGCTGAGCCTGACGCTGGATGACTTCAAGCGCATCATCAAGGCGCCGGTCGCGCCGGTGGCTGGACTGATTGCACAGTTTCTGCTGCTGCCGGCCGCCACCTGTCTGTTCACCTGGCTGCTGAACATCGACCCGGAACTGGCGCTGGGGATGATTCTGGTCGCCTCCTGCCCAGGCGGCAGCTTCTCCAACGTCATGACCTGGCTGAGCCGCGGCAATGTCGCCGTTTCCGTCAGCATGACGGCGGTTTCCAGTCTGGCCGCGACGGTGCTGACGCCGCTCAACTTTGCCTTCTATGGCTGGCTCAACCCGCACACCCGCGAGTATCTGACCCAGATCAGCCTCGATCCGGCGGGCATTCTGGTCATCGTGCTGCTGGTGCTGGCCCTGCCGCTGCTGCTCGGCATGTTCAGCGGCAAGCGCTGGCCGGCGCTGGTAACGCGCAGTGAAAAACCGCTGCGGGTGATCTCCCTGCTGGTGTTCCTCGGCTTTGTCGCCATCGCCTTTACCAACAACTTCGACCTGTTTATCGCGCGCTTCCACAGCTTCTTCTGGCTGGTGGTTGCCCACAACCTGCTGGCGCTGAGCCTGGGTTACGGCATGGCGCGGCTGCTGCGCCTGCCGCTGGCCGATCGCCGCGCCGTGACCATGGAAGTGGGTATCCAGAACTCCGGTCTGGGGTTGGTGATTCTCTTCACCTTCTTCCCCGACGCCGGCGGCATGATGCTGATCACTGCCTTCTGGGGCGTCTGGCATCTGGTCTCCGGGCTGACCCTGTCGCAGCTGTGGGCGCACCAGAGCCGCCGCGTCGAGCAACGGGAAAAACAAGAACAACAAGACGCCGCGCGCCGCGGCGTAACGCAGGGCCTGTAACCATGAGCAAACGCATTCTGATCACCGGCGCCGCCGGCTATATCGGTCACCAGCTGGGCAACCGTCTGGCCAAGGACTTCTTCGTTATCGGCACCGACATTCGTGGCCGTGACGATCTGGATTTTCCGATTCAGGTCATGGACATCCGCGACGCCAGCCTGGTTGACCTGCTCAAGCGCGAACAGATCACCCACGTGGTGCATCTGGCGTCCATCCTGCAGGCCTCGAAAGACCGTGATCGCGACTTCGACATTGACGTCAACGGCACCCGCAACGTGCTCAAAGCCTGTGTGGAGGCTGGGGTGCAGCATCTGACCGTCACCAGTTCCGGCGCGGCCTACGGCTACTACGCCGACAATCCAAGCTGGATTGACGAGCAAGATGACATCCGCGGCAACCGTGAGTTCGCCTACTCCGATCACAAACGGCAGATCGAGGAGACGCTGGCGCTCTATCGTCATCAGCATCCACGACTGCGCCAGCTGATCTTCCGGCCGGGCACCGTGCTCGGCAGCGAGACCCGCAACCAGATCACCAACCTGTTCGAAGCCAAGCGGGTGCTGGCCATAAAGGGCAGCGACTCGCCGTTCGTGTTCATCTGGGATCAGGACGTGCTGGCCGCAGTGGAAATGGGTATTCGTGGTGACCGCCAAGGCATCTTCAACATGGCCGGCGACGGCGCCCTGACCATGCGCGAGATCGCCCAGCGACTGAACAAGCCGCTGCTGACGGTTTCTCCCTGGCTGCTGAAAAGCGCCCTGCAGGTTGCCAAATGGCTCGGCAAACCCACCGGCCCGGAGCAGATCAACTTCCTGCGCTATCGCCCGGTGCTAAGCAACCGGCGGCTGAAGGAGGAGTTTGGCTATCAGCTGCAAAAGACCTCGGCGGAGACGTTCGAGTATTTCATCGAGCAGCGCGGCCTGCGGCAGTAATAGCTGCAAGCGACAAGCGAAAACCACTCAGCGCGCCCGGCAGTGAGGCGCCAACCCCAAATGCGAAGGATGCAGCGGCCAGCTTGGGGCTTACAGCTTGAAGCTTACCGCTGCGACCAAAGGGAGCTCCCCCATGAAAGTCATTCTGATCACCGGCGCTGCTTCCGGCCTCGGCTGGGCGATGGCCAAGCGCTGGTTCGACGCCGGCCACAGCCTGGTCATGGCCGACGTCAACGAAGCGCTGCTCAAGCAGCGCGAAGAGGAACTGAACGCCCCCAAACGGGTGCTCACCGTCACCGCCGACATCACCAGCGCCGACGATATCCAGCGGCTGATCAAGGCCACCAGCGACCACTTCGGTCGCCTTGATCGACTGGTCAACAACGCCGGCATCACCCACCGCTCACCAGCGCATCAGACCGATCCGGCGGTGTTCCGCAAGGTCATGGCGGTGGATTGGCAGGGCCCGGTCGAGCTGACCATGGCCGCGCTGCCACTGCTGCGCGCCAGTGCCGGCGAGATTCTCTGCATCGGTTCAATGGCCGGCTGGATGCCGGTACCGGGCCGCGCCGCCTACTGCGCGGCCAAGGGTGCACTGACCCAGTTCTTCGAGGTGCTGCGGCTGGAACTGGAGCGCGACAACATCCACGTGCTGATGGTCTATCCGAGCTTTCTCGACACCCCGATCGAGCACAACGCCCTCGGCAAGGACGGCAAGCCCGCCAGCCACGCGCGCTCCATGGTCGGCGGCATGCGCACCCCGGAATGGATGGTCGGTCTGATTGACGAAGCACTGGTAAAACGGCACCGTTGGCTGCTGCCCGAGCCGGTTTCCCGCTTCGGCAGCCTGCTCTGGCGTTTTGCCCCGGCGCTGTATCTGCGCCAGGTACGCAAGCGTTTTGCCGGCGAGCTGGGCTGATCACCAACCGGCGGGACGCAGAATCCGGCTCAGCGCCAACGCGTGATGGCGCGGACGTTCTCCGGATTCCTTAAACACCCGCGACAACAAGAAGACACCATGTCCCTCGACACCCTGCTGCTCAATCCCTGGCTCTGGCTCGGGCTGTTTATTCTGCTGGCCTACACCATCGAAGCCATCACCGGCTTCGGCAGTATCGTCATTGCCCTGTCGCTCGGCGCATTGCTGTTGCCGATTCCGGCCATGCTGCCGGTACTGGTGCCGCTCAATATCTGTATGAGCGGCTATCTGGCCTGGCGCAATCGCCAGCACATCCACTGGCCAACACTACTCAAGCTGATCTTGCCGCTGATGCTGATCGGCATGCTGCAGGGCTACGGCCTGCGACCGTGGCTCAGCGGCGAGCTGCTCAAGGCGCTGTTCGGTGTGCTGGTGCTGTGGTTTGCCGGTCGTGAGCTGCTACGCATGTTCCGTGGTCATATCAGCCCGCCGCACCCGAGCTGGCTGAGCCGCAGCCTGACCCTCGGCGCCGGCCTGACCCACGGCCTGTTCGCCTCCGGCGGCCCGCTGCTGGTCTACGCCCTGGCCGGCACCCGACTGGACAAAAGCCAGCTGCGCGCCACCCTGATCAGCGTCTGGTTCACCCTCAACAGCAGCATGACCGTGCTGTTCCTGCTCGACGGCAGCCTGCTGCCCAACCTGCCACGCATCGCCAGCTACCTGCCGCTGCTGGTAATCGGCGTGGTACTCGGCGAGATCCTCCACCACCGCCTGAACGAACAGCGCTTTCGGCAGGTGGTGTACAGCCTGCTGGTGGTGACAGGATTACTGCTGTTGGGCAAGGCGGTACTTTGATACCAAGCGTTTTCAAGAAAGCTCTGACCGCCGCAAGACCGCTTGGCAAATAAGACCAGAGATTGCACTATGCCATCAGCTGCGAGCTGCGCAGCGCTACTAGCTGGAGCAAGGATGCCTCGTCACCAACGGCCCCCCGCGGCAACGTCGTCAGCCGCAGCAAGCGAGAATGCCATTGGCACTCGCAATCAGAATGCCTCCACCCAGCCCCTCAGGCCCGCCTCTCAACGCACCAACCCTTTGATAAGGTCGACAACCACCCCGGGGGTAACACAATGGCACTAAGCTCCCCAAGCATCGGACGACGCGTAGCTGCACGATTTCTGGACATGCTTGTCGCACTGCTCCTGGTTCTCTGTACGAATGTCGCTTTTATAGGCCACCAGCAGGCCGATGCGATCTCCATGCTGACGTTGCTGTTATTCATTCTCTACCTGCTGTTTGGTGAGGGTCTGACCGGTCAGAGCATTGGGAAAAAGATAATGGGCATCGCCGTGATCAGCACCAAAACGGGCATGCGTGCTCACCCCCTGCAGTCGCTCGGTCGCAACTTTTTCATATATTTCTTTTTCCCTATAGGCTTTCTGATCGAGCTGATATCCCTGCTCATGTCAGGCCCGCGCATTGGGGACCTGATTGCCAATACCAGAGTTGTCGACCTCAGACATACCGGCCACAACAACGAGCCGGCTATCTCGCCGTTAACACCCGATTTGGAGCGTGACTCGAGCAGCGCTACGAATGCGTGGATCGCAACATCAAAGGCCAATACGTCGCAGCTTAAGGGGCAGGAGTCACAAGGAGGTGAGCATGACAATACAGCGGGAAGGACTTAATCTGGCGCGCCCTGAGCCAGCGTTTGCAGAGCTGGACGTCAGTCACATCCTTGGTGACAGCCCGCAAACCTATGACTTTCGCAACGACAGCTACTTCAGCTCGGATAAGGGCGAGGGCACATCGCGGCAGCAGTTTCCCGTCCTAACCTCGGCACTGACGCTGGCACTAGGCATCTATGCCTGGGCCTGCATGCTGGCAGCGCTGACGGTACTTGGGTTCATCAACATATCCAGCTTCGTGCTTATCCCGACCATCGTTCTGAGCATGATAGCCATGGTCACACTGATAGATCGACTGTCAGAGTGTAAGCGCGGTACGCCGTTATTCTGGCTTGCCATCACTACGCTGACGATACCGCTAGGCTTCTTCGTGATCGTGCCGATATTGCTGGCGCTAAGGCCAATCCCTCCCGCATGCCGCCCGGCCAAAGCGGCCTCCTGACAAGCCCCACACCAGTGCACGGAGCCCTTGCTGCTGCAGCAAGCCTACATGCTGCCGGTCACGGCAATATCACTGATGCCGGGAAAAGCGTCTATTTGGTGAGTGATTGTTTCGACGACACGGCTGCGGTAGCCAGCTGCGCATTGCATACCATATATGCTTCATATACGATTTGCCCTCTTTTCATATAGTCAGGTTCAGGTATGGGTATCGTCAAGATCAACGATGAGCTGCACGAGGAGGTCCGCAAGGCCAGCTCGGTCATGGTTCGCTCGATCAACGCGCAGGCGGAGTACTGGATGAAGATCGGCATGCTGGCCGAGGCCAACCCAGGTATGTCGTTTACCGACATCATGCGCGCGCAGCTGCGGCATGCCGAGGTCGAGATGAGGATGCTTTCCGATGCCTGAGATCAGGCTGAAAACGCCGCAGGAGATGGCGCTGATGCGCGAGTCGGGCAGGCTGCTGGCGGCGGTGTTTGCCTACCTCGATGGGCAGATCAAGGCTGGCATGTCGACCATGGCGATCAACGATCTGGCCGAGCGCTACATTGTCGACCAGCTCGGCGCGCGACCGGCCAGCAAGGGCCAGTACGGTTTCAAGTACGTACTCAACAGCTCGGTCAACCATGTCGTCTGCCACGGTGTGCCGTCGGACAAGCAGGTGCTGGCTGATGGCGACATCGTCAATATCGACATTACCCTGGAGAAGGGCGGGTTTATCGCCGACTCCAGCAAGATGTACCTGATTGGCGAGGTGTCGGCAGCGGCAAAGCGGCTGGTCGCCAAGACCTACGACGCCATGTGGGAGGGCATCAAGGAGGTCAAACCCGGCGCCACCCTGGGCGATGTCGGCCACGCCATTCAGCGTCATGCCGAGGGCAGTGGCTACACGGTGGTGCGCGAGTACTGCGGGCACGGCATCGGCCGCGAGATGCATGAAGCGCCTGAGGTTCTGCATTTCGGTCGCCAGGGCAAAGGTCTAGTACTGCGCGAGGGCATGACCTTCACCATCGAGCCGATGATCAATCAGGGCACGGCACGAACCAAGACGCTAAAGGACGGCTGGACCGTGGTGACCTGCGATCAGCAGCTGTCCGCCCAGTGGGAGCACACCATCGCGGTGACCGCGGACGGTTACGAGGTACTCACCCTGCGCGAGGAAGAGCGCGTCTGACCCGTCCCACAAAACACGTCAGCGCCCCGCCCGGCGGCGCTTCATCACCCCTCTGATTGCTGCTCAATCAGCCGCACTGCCGATTGGCTCCCAAGGCCGGCCCGCGGTGCTACCGTCAGCTGATCTACAACACCAACAAGAGGATGGGCGTATGACACTGGCAGCAGGGCGGCAGTCGATTTTCATCACCGGCGCGGCATCGGGTATGGGCCGCGAAACCGCGCGTCTGTTTCGCGAAAAGGGCTGGTTTATCGGTGCCTTCGACCTGAATCTGGACGGTCTGCAGGCACTGCAGGCAGAGCTGGGCGCCGACAACTGCGTAATCCAGACGCTGGATGTCAGTGACAAGGGCCAGTTTGATGCCGCCGTGGCAACGTTTGCCGAAGCCACCGACGGGCGCATGGACATTCTGTTCAACAACGCCGGCATCGTCATGCGCGGCTTCTTCGATGAGCTGCCCTTTGAAGATCAGCTGAAGATTATTAACGTCAACGTCATCGGTGTACTCAACGGCACCCACAGCGCGCTGCCGCTGCTCAAGGCGACACCGAATGCGCTGTGCTTCAACACCTCGTCATCCTCGGCCACCATGGGCATGCCGCTGATCGCGGTGTACTCGGCCAGCAAGCACGCAGTCAAAGGCCTGACCGAGGCGCTGTCCAACGAGTTTCGCCGCTACGACATCCGCTGCGCCGACGCGCTACCGGGGCTGATCAAGACCGGGATGCCCAGCGAGGAGATGATGGCGGCAGCGCCGGACAAGGGGGCATTCCGGCTGATTGAGGCGATTGAGGTGGCCAAGGCGGTGTGGAACAGCTACCACTCGGATCAACTGCACTGGTACATCCCCGAAGAACTGGCCGAGCTGGACAAGGCCGCCAGCAACAACCCGGAGCTGCTGCGCGACAAGCTGGGTCGTAACATGCAGCCCTGAGCGACATATCAACGCACCCCTCCGCCCAGATGCTTGCGAGCCCTGGCTGCAGAGGGGTAGCCTTGCAGCCTCTGTCCGACAACCACGAGTCTGCCCTGATGAAAACCCTGGTCTGGGATCTTCCCCTGCGTCTGTTTCACTGGCTGCTGGCACTGACCGTCACCGGCGCGCTGGTGACCATCAGTCTCGGTGGCAACTGGATTGAATGGCACGAGCGCTTTGGTATCGCCGTGATCGGCCTGCTGGCCTTCCGCCTGGTTTGGGGGCTGTGTGGCTCGACCCACTCGCGCTTTGCCAGCTTTTTCCCTACTCCGGCCCGTCTCAAGGCCTACCTGAGCGGCCGTTGGCAGGTGCTGGGGCACAACCCAATCGGGGCGCTGTCGGTATTTGCCCTGCTCGGGCTGATGGCGTTTCAGGCAGTGACCGGCCTGTTCAGCAACGACGATGTAGCCTTCTATGGCCCGCTCAGCCGGCTGGTTTCGAGCGACACTGGCAGCCTGCTCAGCGGCTGGCACCGTTCTACCGAAGAACTGATCTACGCCCTGCTGGGGCTGCATATCCTGGCTATCGTGCTGTATCGGCTGCGCGGCAAGAACCTGCTAGGGCCGATGATTCACGGCAAGGCAGAGGTGCCGGCCAATCAGGTTGAAGAGGTGAAGGGCGGCGGCTGGGTTGCACTGGTGATCGCGCTGGTCATCGCCGCGGCCGCTATCTGGTTTGCCTCCGGTGCCTGGATTCCCGCGCCGCCGCCGGCGCCAGCCGTGCCGGCCTGGTAGGCCTTCTCAACCGGCGCCACCAGTTACGCCTATAAAACAAAACCCCGCCAGATGGCGGGGTTTTGTCGTCACGCATAGCGCATCAATCCAGCCGATACTTGTCGTGGCAGGCCTTGCAGGTCTTGCCTACCTCGGCAAAGGCCATACGGATTTCCGACTGGTCACCGGTCGCCGCCTTGGCGGCCAGGGTATTGGCAGCGGTACCCATATTGCCGGCCAGCTGGGCAACGTCCTGCATGTTCTCAAACAATGCCGGATCGACACGGGTATGCACATCGCCGATATCCTGCTCGGTGCCCGGACCGAACAACGCGCCGATACCCGAGTTGGCAATCGCAGCAATGGTGTTGGCCGCGGCCTCGACCTGTTGCTGGTTGTATTCAACACTGCCGTCGATTACCTGGGCCTTGATCTTGCCCATGTTCCAGGCCATATAGGTAAAACCGGCCTGGCGGGTTTCAATCTGCTTTTCCGGGTCCATCGCGGCAGCAGAGAGGCTGGTAGCGAGCAGGGCAGAGCCCAGCAGGGTGGTCATCACGGATTTCATACAAACTCCTTTTTTGGTTGTTCTGGCGGTTCACTTCCCGCAGGTGTTGATCCCCAGCAGCGGATACAGCGGGCAGAAGCGGAACGCTCCGGTTGCCAGCGGCACCACACCGATCCAGCCCCAAAGTCCGATTGTGCCGGTCAGGGTCAGGGCAATCAGCAATACACCCACAAGGATGCGAAGAACACGATCAATAGTACCTACATTGGCTTTCATGGCTACTCTCCTGAGTGCTCTGGGGCGCGGTCTCTGACCTTGCCCAGGGTGTTAAAGGCGATATCGGTGCTGGGGAAAACCTGGGCGATCTGCTGCCGGATCCAGTCGGTATGCTGCAGTTGGTCCATCACCGGCCCCTTGACCTCTGCGAGGTGCAGCCGGATATCACGCTCGCGCAGGCCCTCGGTCAGCTCGCTGAGCATGTCCAGCCCGGTGCTGTCGATGTGATTGACCGCCGACAGAATCAGTAACACTTCTCTGGTGTCCGGGTACTCGGCCAGCGCCTGCGAGATGGCCTGCTCGACCGCCTTGGTGTTGGCAAAGAAGATGTTCTCGTCGATTCGCAGCGCCAGCAGGTGCGGTTCGGTTTCGACCAAATGGCGCTTGGTATTGCGAAAGTAGTGGGTATCCGGCACCCGGCCGACCACCGCCACATGCGGGCGACTGCCGCGCCAGAGCTGGGCAACGATGGCGAAGCAAACGCCCAGCACGATACCCGCCTCAATGCCCAGCACCAGCACACCAGCGGCGGTGCTGAGCAGGGTCAGGCCTTCCGCCCGGTCGTAGCGCCAGGCGCGACGCAGACTGGCCAGATCGACCAGCGGCACCACTGCAACCAGAATTACCACCGCCAGCACCACCTGCGGTAGCCAGGCAAACAGCGGCGCGATGCTGATCAGAATCAGGCCAATTACCAACGCGGATATCACTCCGGCCAGCGGTGTGTTGGCACCAGCCTCGATGTTCACACTGGAACGCGAAAAGCCGCCGCACACCGCAAAGCCGCCACTCAAGCCGGCGCCAATATTGGCAGCGCCAAGCCCCAGCAGCTCGCGATCCGGGTCGATGCTCTGGCGTTTTCTCCGTGCCAGCGACTGGGCAATCGAGACGCTTTCAACAAAGCTGACCAGACTGATCAGCGCTGCCGGCAGCAGCAGCGAGCGTAGCGCCGACAGGTCGGGGGGTTGCCATACTAGTGCCGGCAGCCCGGCCGGAATCTCACCCACCACCGGCACACCATGACTCGGCAAATCAGCCAGCAGGGTGAGTACCACACCAAGCACCACCACCAGAATCGGCGCCAGCCGGGCCAACAGGCCGGCCACGGTCGCAGACAGGCCCAGCGCACCGAGGTGCGCAGCCAGCCTGCTGCGCGCATAGATCAGCCAGCACAGTGCTGTCAGGCCCATGGCGAGCACCAGCGAATTGCTGTTGTCCCAGCTGCTCGACAGGGTCAGCGGGTCGTCCGGCCAGGCTGCCAGGCCAAGCATCTTCGGCAGCTGGCTGAGCACGATCAGAATCGCCGCACCGCTAATAAAACCGCTGATCACCGGATGACTAAGAAAGTTGGCCAGAAAACCCAACCGCAATAACCCGAATGCCAACAGCATGCCCCCAGACAGCAGCGCCAGCCAGATTGCCAACTGCAGGTAATCGGCCGAGCCGGCAGTGGCCAGCGGGGCGAGCAGGGTGGCGGTCATCAACCCGGTGACCGCCACAGGGCCGACCGACAGCGTCATACTGCTGCCCAGCAGCGCATAACCAATCAGCGGCAAAATGCTGGCATACAGGCCGATCTGCACCGGTAATCCGGCCAGCATCGCGTAGGCCATGCTCTGCGGGATGATCATGATGCCAACCACCAGCCCGGCTGTCAGATCACCCGCCAGCCAGGCACGTCGGTAGTGGCGCATCCAGCCGAACAGCGCATTGCTGCCCGGCGGTTGCAGGCGCAGATCCTGACTCACGCCTTCACCCGGCGGTCATATTGGGCAAATAGCCACATGCCCAGCAGCATCGCGGCGACAAACAACAGCGCCTGCGGAATCAATGCGGAGGCCGCGACCAGCCCCGGCCCCGGGCAGAAACCGGCCACGCCCCAGCCAGCGCCAAACAGCAGGCTGCCGATGACCAGGCGGCGATCGATCGTCCTGCTGGTCGGCAGCTGCGCCTGCTCGCCCCGTAGGGTCGTACCACGGCGCTGAACCCACTGCATGGGCAGGAAGGCAACACCAATCGCGCCCGCCATGACCAGCGCCAACGACGGGTCCCAGGCACCCGCCAGATCAAGAAAGCCAAGCACTTTGGCCGGGTTGGCCATGCCCGAGATCAGCAGGCCGAAACCGAACAGCAGGCCGCTGGCCAACGCAATCAGTCCACGCATGATTCAGACTCCCAGCAGGTGACGGAGAACGAACACGGTAATAAAACCCGCGCCCATGAAACTCAGGGTAGCGACCAGCGAGCGCGGCGACAGCCGGGACAGGCCGCAGACACCGTGGCCGCTGGTGCACCCCGAGCCCAGCCGGGCGCCGAAACCGACCAGCAACCCAGCGACGATAAGGGCAACGGGGCCGGCCTCGACCTGCACGTTAATTTCACCGGCCAGCGCCATGTACAGCCAGGGTGCCAGCAGCAAACCAAGCACAAACAACAGCGCCTCACCGTTACCCGCCTGGGGCGTCAGCAGCCGGCCAACCAGCCCGCTGATGCCGGCAATGCGGCCGTTGAACAGCATCAACAACGCCGCTGCCGCGCCAATCAGCGCCCCGCCCAGCAACGCTGACCACGGGGTAAAGGCAGCCCAATCAATGCTCATCAGGGGTCTCCTCGGCACAGAACAGGCCGTAAAGGGTATGGAGAATGGCTAATGCCTCGCGGCTGGCCACCCGGTAGTAGACCTGCTTGCCTTCACGACGGGTGTCGACCAGCCCTTCACGACGCAATACCGCCAGTTGCTGCGACAGGGTCGGCTGGACGATGCCCAGCAACGTCTCCAACTCGCTGACATTGCGCTCGCCATCAACCAGCTGACAAAGCAGCAGCAACCGGTCACGATTGGCGAGCGCCTTGAGCAGTTGATGGGCCTGATCGGCAGAATTGCGCAGGCGCTGGATATCGGATTGATTGTTCATGACAGCAGTACGATCTCTTGGAACATTCTATTGACTAACAATATATAAAAAAATAGATTGTTTGCAAGCAAGCTAACGAAAATGGAGCCAGCAATGAGTGAGGATCGCGTAGAAGTCACCCTTGAACAGCAGCAGGGCTATCGCTTTGAAGCCCGCTTCAGCAACGGCACGCCACCGCTGATCACCGACGAGCCGGCACCACTGGGCAACAACGAAGGCCCCAGCCCGGCTCAGCTGCTGGTTACCGCGCTGGCCAACTGCCTGAGCGACAGCCTGATCTTCGCCCTGGCCAAATTCCGCCAGCCGAACGATGGCATCCGTACCGAGGCGGCTGGCCTGATCGGCCGCAACGAGCAGAACCGGATGCGCGTAGTCAGCGTGGAGGTGACCCTGCATCTCGGCCATCCGGCCAGCAGTTTTGAACGGCTGGAGCGCATCCTCGACCAGTTCGAGCAGTTTTGCACAGTCTCGCAAAGCGTCGCCGCCGCCCTGCCGATCCAGCTCAAGGTACTCGACAGCGAAGGCACCCTGCTCAAGGGTTGAACAGCTTGAACTCAAGCAACGTCTGCACCAGCGTCGCGTTGGCGATGTCGATAAAGAAGGCACCGAGCAGCGGGATCACCAGATAGGCCTTGGGGCTGGGACCGTAACGGCTGGTCAAGGCATCTATATTGGCGATGCCGACTGGCGTTGCGCCCAGCCCCATGCCGATAAAACCTGCGCTGATGCAGGCTGCATCGTAATTACGCCCCAGCAGCGGAAACACCAGAAACACGGTAAACAGGGTGATCATCAGGGCCTGCATCAGCAGCATGATACCGATCACTCCGAACGCGCCCTGCAATGACAGCAGCGGCAGGCTGATCAGACTCATGCCGAGAAACAGCTGCAGGCTGAGGTCGCCGACCAGTTGGATCGGTCTGGCATCGACCTCCACGCCCGCCATATCCAGCCCGTTGGCGAGCAGGATGCCGAGGAACATGGAAGTCAGAAACGCCGGCAACCGCAGACCCAGCCCCGACAACCAATCGTAAACACTGGCACCCAGCGCAAAACACAGCGCGATCAGCAGCACCGCGGTCAGCAGATGATCCAGATCGATCAGGTAGGTCGTCTTGCCGTGCGCTTCCAGCTGCGGCATCTCGCTCTCGACCTCGCGGCTGGCCAACTGGTGACGTCGAATCAGCCAGGCCGATACCGGCCCACCCAGCAGGCCACCGCTGATCAAACCCGCGGTCGCCATCGCCAACCCCAGGGTGCTGGCGTTAGCCAGCTGGAAGTGTTCCTCGAACAACTGCCCCCAGGTGAGCGCGGTGCCGTGGCCACCAGCCAGCGAAATACTGCCGCCAATCAGCCCATACAGCGGGCTTTCCCCCAGTCCCAGCGCCAGCAGCGTACCGACCAGGTTCTGGCACAACAGAAACACCACCGCCAACCCCAGCATGATCGCCAGCGCGCGCCCACCGGCCAGCAATTGTCGCAATCGCGACGACAGGCCAATGGTGCTGAAAAACGCGATCAGCAACAGATTGCGCAGTTCCAGATCAAACAAAATCTCGCGATCAGACAGCAGCTGAATCACCGCCACCAACGCACTGACAGTCAGCCCGCCGCTGACCGCCGCCGGAATGTTGTAGCGACTCAGCAGACTCACTCGCCGATTGATCCAGTAGCCCAGCCACAGCGCAATCACCGTCAGCGCCAGGGTGGTTGGCGTATTGATCAGCAGGGCAGTCTGTTCCATGACAGGTCTCGGGTTGGTGGCGTGGAGAGCAGGGGACAGGATATACCCCGGCATGAGGAAGCGCTCAACCCCGAAGGGGGCGGGCACGGCATGTCGAGCCCCTACGCACATGGAGAAATTTCGCGGGCGGGCTGCACCGGATCTGCGTCAATCGTAGTGTCACAGCATGCTGTGACCGAGCGGAATCCAATATCTCACCTCGCCCGATCAGCCCCCTCGCACGAGCCCCAAAACCACGTCATCCCCGCGCAGGCGGGGATCCATCACGGTGCCCGCGTCTCGGTGGATTCCCGCCTGCGCGGAAATGACGAAAATGCAGCAAGCATCGATCAATAGGGCTTCGCTTAAGCCGATCTTAAGATTCGCCCGCCATTCTCCTCCCCAACATGAGGAGGAATGCCATGTCACAGACCCCGGTTCCACAGGCTCGGCAGCTCGCCCGCCTGGGCGATGACGCCACCTTGCTGCACGCACCCCAGCATTCCGACTGCCGACTGCGGTCACGGCTGGAGCACTTTGTTCACGATTGCTTTGCCGCCACCTACGGTGCCGACGTCCAACAATTCATGCCGGAACTGCTGGGCCTGTGCCAACTGGGCGAACTGCGCGCCGGTGTCGGCATGCGCGGCGGTGCTGAAGGCCCGCTGTTTCTTGAGCACTATCTGGATCAGCCCGTGTGCGACGCCATCCGTCAGCACACCGATCTGCCGGTGCACCGCGAACAGGTGGTCGAGGTCGGCAACCTGGCGGCCCTGGCCCCTGGCGCCGGTCGTCTGCTGATCATCGCACTGACCCACTACCTGGCGACCAGCGGATACACCTGGGTGGTATTCACCGGCACGCCAATGCTGCTCAACAGCTTCCAGCGCCTGACTCTCAGCCCGATTGATCTGGGCCCGGCCGATCCCCTGCGCCTGGGCGAAGCACGCCTACAGTGGGGCAGCTACTACGCCACCCAACCGCGGGTAATGGCCGGCTATATCCCGGAAGGCTTCAACCAGCTGGAGCGCCGCGGCCTGTTTGAGCGTATGCGCTACCAACCCGACTACCTGCAAACTGGCCCGGAGATCGCCAATGATTGCGCCTGAAACCCTCTGGCACAGCCTCGACCGTTTCGCGGCTGAGCGCCCCAACAAGCTCGCGCTGAGCGACGAGCAGGGCAGCATCAGCTACGCCGAGCTGCCAGCAGAAATCAGTCGTCGCGCCGAGCACCTACGCGCCGTCGGCTGCCGCTGCGTCGCCCTGGCGTTGCCCAACGGCCGCGAATGGCTGCTGTGGGATCTGGCATTGCTCAAAGCCGGCCTGACCTGCGTGCCCATCGCCCCCTTCTTCACCCACCAACAACGTGAGCACCTGCTGACCCGCGCCGGTGTCGATACCGTGCTGGGCATGGCTGACGACGCCGCGGAGCTGCAACCGTTGGGATTTGCCGCCACGTCACTGGGCTGGCAGCGGGCGCCGATCGGCGTAGGCATACCGGCCGGCACCGCCAAGATCACCTTTACCTCCGGCACCACCGGCACACCGAAGGGCGTCTGCCTGTCGGCCGGCGCCATGCTGCAGGTCGCTGACAGCCTGCGTGAGGCCTGTTCTTCGGTCGATCCGCAGCAGCACCTTATTCTGCTGCCACTGGCCGTGCTGCTGGACAACCTGGGCGCCATCACCGCCTTGCTCAACGGCGCTAGCATCAGCGTACCGACCGATACCGGCCTGCAAGGCGCGCAGATCAACCCGACCCGCTTGCTGGGCGCGCTGAACCAGAGCCAGCCACACAGCCTGATTCTGGTACCGCAACTGCTGCAGGGGCTGCTGCAGGCAGCCGACGCCGGTATACCGTTGCCGCGCAGCCTGCGCTTTGTTGCCGTCGGCGGTGGCCGGGTTGCACCGTCACTGCTGGAGCGCGCGGCCAAGCACGACCTGCCGGTCTTCGAAGGCTATGGCCTGTCCGAATGCGCCTCGGTCGTGTGTCTCAACCGCCCCCGCCACAACCGTCCGGGCACGGTCGGTCAGCCCCTGCCGCACGTGCAGATCCGGGTTGCCGATGACGGCGAAATCATGGTCCGTGGCGCTCGCGCACTGGGCTATCTCGGCGAGCCGCCGCTGACCGCCGACGAGTGGCCGACCGGTGATATCGGCAAGCTGGAGGATGGCTACCTGAACATCCTCGGCCGCAAGAAAAACCAGTTCATCACCGCCTACGGCCGCAACGTCAACCCCGAATGGGTCGAGGCCGAGGTCGCCGCCCATCCGGCCATTGCCCAGGTCCTGGTCTACGGCGAAGCCCTGCCGGTCAACGTGGCACTGATCGTGCCGCGCAGCCCGGCCTTCCGAGTAACCGACATAGAAGAGGCGATTGCCCAGGCCAACAGCCGCCTGCCCGACTACGCCCGCATCGGCCCCTGGCTGACCGCCAGCGAACCCTTCACCCCAGACAACGGCCTGCTGACCAGCAATGGTCGCCTGCGCCGTGAGCAGATCATTGAACACTATCGTCCGGCCCTGTTGGGCCTGCTGACCGAGGACATTGCGCTATGACTTTCTTTGAGCAACTGCAAACCGAAACCACCAGTGAGCGCGAATACCTGTTCAGTTCGCCGCTGATCCAGGCCGCCCTGCGCGGCGAGGTGCAACGCCACAGCTACATCGCCTTTCTCGCCCAGGCCTTCCATCACGTACGCCACACCGTGCCACTGCTGATGGCCTGCGGCTCGCGATTGGACAGTGACCACGAATGGGTGCGCGAAGCCATGGCCGAGTACATCGAGGAGGAAATCGGCCATCAGGAGTGGATTCTCAACGACATCCGCGCCTGCGGTGGCGACGCCGAGGCGGTCCGCCACAGCACGCCGGCGCTGGCCACCGAGCTGATGGTCAGCACCATGTACGACCGTATCAACCGACTCAATCCGATGTCGATGCTGGGCATGGTGTTCGTGCTGGAAGGCACCAGCATCGCGCTGGCTACCCAGGCTGCCGGCAGCCTGAAAGAAGGTCTCGGACTGCCGCCGCAGGCGTTCAGCTACCTGACCTCGCACGGCTCGCTGGACCTGGAGCACATGAAGTTCTTCGAGCAACTGGTCAATCGCATCGACAACGACGCCGACCGCACCGCGGTACTGCACACCGCCAAGGTGATCTATCGGCTCTACGCCGAGATGTTCCGCAGCCTGCCCGGCTCGGTTGAAGAGGAGGTGCGCCATGCAGCTGTCAGCTAGTCGTGTGCTGCTGACCGGTGCGACCGGCGGCATGGGCCGCGCCATCGTAGCCGCGCTCTGCGCGCGGGGAGCGCAGGTGCTGGTCGTCGGCCGCCAGGATCAGGCGCTGCAGGCGCTGGTCGAACGCAACCCGTCCCAGGTCAGTTGCCTGCAGGCAGACCTGCGCCGCCCGGCCGACCGCGCCAGCGTGCTGCGCCAGGCCCAGCAGTTGGGCAACATCAACCTGCTGATCAACGCCGCCGGCATCAATCATTTCGGCCTGTTCGAGAACATGCAGGAGCAGGCCATCAACGACCTGATCGAGACCAATCTGACTGCCACTCTGCAGTTGACCCACGCTCTGCTGCCGCTGCTGCGCAGCCAGCCGCAGAGCTGCGTAGTCAATATCGGCTCGACCTTCGGGTCCATCGGCTACCCCGGTTTCAGCGTCTACTGCGCTACCAAGTTTGCCCTGCGCGGTTTTTCCGAAGCGCTGCGCCGGGAGCTGGCCGATACCAACGTGGGCGTGCTCTACATCGCTCCGCGGGCGACCCGCACCGAGATGAACAACGCCGCAGTGGAAGCCATGAACGCCGAACTGCAGGTCAGCATGGACAGCCCCGAGCTGGTCGCCGAGCGCCTGGTTCAGGCGCTGGATGCCGATCTGCGCGAGGTCCATCTGGGCTTTCCTGAGCGGCTGTTCGTGCGCCTCAACGGCCTGCTACCGCGACTGGTCGACAAGGCCCTGCGCCGCCAGTTGCCGACTATCCGCCATTACGCCACACCTTCTGTTCACACCAAGGAGCACTGATCATGTCCATCTGGGTTCGTTATCTTCTCGCCGGTCTGCTGGCCACGTTCAGCCTGAGCACCTTTGCCGCCGATATCGCTCCGCTGCAGAAACGCTGGGCAGAAATTCAGTATCAGTTGCCGGAAAATCAGAAAGCCGATGCCTTCGAAGCACTGGCAGCCGAGGCCGAACAGGCCCTGGCACAGGAACCGGACAGTGCGCCACTGCTGATCTGGCGCGGCATCATTCTCAGCAGTTGGGCCGGCGCTGAAGGCGGACTCGGTGCGCTGGGCAAGGTGAAGGAGGCCAAGAGCCTGTTCGAACACGCTTTGCAGGTTGACCCCCAGGCCCTGCAGGGCTCGGCCTATACCAGTCTGGGAGCGCTCTACTATCAAGTGCCCGGCTGGCCGATCGGCTTTGGCGACGACGAGCAGGCCGAGACGTTGCTGCAACAGGCACTGGTGCTGAATCCGGACGGCATCGACAGCAATTTCTTCTGGGCCGATTACCTGATCGACCAGAAGCGCTATGCTGAAGCCCGCAGCGCACTGCTCAAGGCGCAGGGCGCTGCACCGCGCCCGGACCGTCCGCTGGCCGACGAAGGCCGCCAGGCTGAAATCCGCGCCCGACTGGACAAAATCGCCAACAGGTAATACATGCGACTGCTGCTGGTAGAAGACGATACCTCCCTCGCCGAGGGCATCCTGACCTCGCTCAAGGGCGAGGGCTACACCCTAGACTGGCTGCAGGACGGCGCCAGCGCGCTGCACGCCCTGAGCAGCGAGCCCTTTGATCTGGCCATCCTCGATCTGGGCTTGCCGCGGATGGACGGCCTGCAGGTACTGCGTGAGTTGCGTGACCGCCATCAGGCCGTACCGGTGCTGGTGCTGACCGCCCGCGATGGCGTGCAGGACCGCATCGCCGGCCTCGATGCCGGCGCCGACGACTACCTGATCAAGCCCTTCGACAGCGCCGAGTTGAAGGCCCGCATCCGTGCCTTGCTGCGACGCAGCGCCGGGCGCGCCGAGCCACTCATCCAACTGCGCGGGGTTACCCTCGACCCGCAGAGCCAACAGGTCACGTTTGAGGGCCGCAACGTCAACCTGTCACGCAAGGAGTTCGTGCTGCTGCATGAACTCATGGCCCAGCCCGACCGGGTACTGACCCGCGACCGGCTGGAGCAATCGCTGTATGGCTGGAACGAAGAAGTCGACAGCAACACCCTGGAAGTCCACATCCATCACCTGCGACGCAAGCTGTTCAGCGGACTGATCCGCACGCTACGCGGCGTCGGCTACATGATAGAACGCGACGCATGAAATCCATCCGCAAGCGCATCCTGATTCGGGTGCTCGGGCTACTGCTGGTCGGCACCCTGATCATGGGCTGGGCCAGCCATCATGATTCCACCCATGAGGTAGAAGAACTGTTCGACGCCCAACTCGGTCAGAGTGCGCGGGTGCTGATCGGACTGCTGGGTGCCTCGCAGGGCCAGATTCCGACCGAACAGCTGGCCCAGGCGCTGCTGGAAACCACCGGCGAGCACCCCAAGCTCGGCCACCGCTATGAAAGCAAGCTGGCGTTTCAGGTCCGCGACGCCAACGGCACCGTGATTGCCCGCTCCTTCAACGTGCCGCAGCTCACTGATGCCGACTGGCAGCCGGGCTTTGCCGACCTGCAACAGGAAACGTACCGGTGGCGTGGCTACGTGCTCGAGTCACCGGACAGCGGTCTGGCGGTCTGGGTCGGTGAACGCAGTGACGTGCGCGGCGAACTGGTCGACAAGATCGTGCGCGGCACCCTGGTCCCCGATCTGCTCGGCATCCCGCTGATGATGCTGCTGGTCTGGTTCGCCATCGGCTCCGGACTCAAGCCCCTCGACCAGCTGGCCCAGCTGATCCGCCTACGCGAACCGAACAGCCTGCAACCGATCGTACTGGGTGACCTGCCCGCCGAACTGGAACCGGTGCAAGCCGCGCTCAATCGCATACTGGAGCAGTTGCACCAGTTACTGGCCCGCGAGCAGCGCTTTATTGCCGATGCGGCCCACGAACTGCGCACCCCACTGGCAGTCCTGAAGATTCACGCGGAAAACGCCATGCAGGCCACTGACCAGGGCGAGCGCGAACAGGCACTGCAGCACCTGCGGCAGGGGGTCGAACGCGCCACCCGGTTGATTTCACAGATGCTCACCCTGGCACGCCTGGCCGACGAGCAGCAACGGCAGCGGAACCCGCTTGCCCTGCTGCAGAGCTGCCGCGATGAGGTTGCCGAGCTGCTGCCGTTGGCGCTGAGGCGAGACCAGGAATTGGAACTGATCAGCGACAGCGACCTGCCGGACAAGGTCAATATGGAGCCGGGCAGTCTAGGCATGCTGCTGCAGAATCTGGTCGGCAATGCCATCCAGCACGCGCCCGATGGCGGTCGCATCCTGATCAGCCTGCAGCGCCAGACAGACCAGTTGGTGCTGCGGGTCGAAGACAGCGGGAGCGGAGTCGCCGCAGCGGACCGTGAGCGCCTGCTCGAACGGTTCCACACCCAGGGCAGCAGCCAAGGCGCCGGGCTGGGTCTGTCCATTGTGCAGCGGATTGTCGAGCGCCATCAGGGTAACCTGCAGCTCGGCGACAGCCCGCTCGGCGGCCTGCTGGTGCAGGTCAGCCTGCCGCTGGCACTGCTCGGCAGTGCTGATTGAGCAACATCACTGAGCCAGCCTTTGCTGGTACCCGACCGTCCGTTAACCGATACTCGGACGCTGTTTGCCCAATCCCTAACAACAGGAGATCCGTCTCATGACCACCATGCGCTTCGACCTGACCGGCAAGACCGCCCTGATTACCGGCGCCTCCAGCGGCCTCGGCGCCCACTTCGCCCGCGTACTGGCTGCCGCTGGCGCGCGCGTGGTGCTGGCCGCCCGCCGGGCCGATCGCCTGTCGGCACTGGTCGACGAACTCAAGCAACAGGGGCATGAGGCGATGGCGGTGACCATGGACGTGACCGACGCCGACAGCGTCGACGCCGGCTTCAGCGCCGCCGAGCAGACCTTCGGGGTGTGCGACATCCTGGTCAATAACGCCGGTATCGGCGACCCGGTCCCCTTCCTTGAGATGGACGAAGGCAACTGGCGCAGTATGCTCGACACCAACCTCGACGGCGCCTGGCGCGTCGCCCATCGCGGCTGCAAGGCGATGGCCGGCAGCGGCCAGGGCGGTAGCGTAATCAATATCGCCTCGATCCTCGGCCTGCGCGTCGGCAAGGCTCTGGCCCACTATGCCGTCGCCAAGGCTGGCGTTGTGCAGCTGACCAAGGCCATGGCGATGGAACTGGCCAAGAACGGTATCCGCGTCAACGCCATTGCCCCCGGCTACTTCCGCACCGAAATGAATTCTGACTACTTCGACACCGAGCACGGCCAGAACTACGTGCGCAGCAAGGTGCCGATGGGCCGCCTTGGCCGCCTCGACGAACTGGATGGCCCGCTGCTGCTACTCGCCAGCGAGGCGGGCTCCTTCATGACCGGCACCATCATCAACGTCGACGGTGGGCACGTTAACAACAGCCTGTAAACCGGACCGGCACCGGGCGCTGGCAGGGCGCCCGGCAAACCGCTATCGTCAGGCCTGAGGACGCACCTGGAATACTCATGGCCACCCCGAAACCCCTACGCAACGGGCGCATTGCCCTACCGCTCGGCATTATGTTGCTGGCGCTGTTCTTTCTGTTCCTTGCCAGTTCGGCCTGGCAGCAGCGCGATGAACAGTGGCGTACCGACCTGTTCATCGATGCCCGAGCAGAGCTGCGTGCGCTGGAGCACACCCAGCAGGCAAAGCGAGGCGAAGCCCAGATCGCGGTGTACAGCCTTACCGAGGACCCGGACACCCAGCGTCTGGTGCGGCGCGTTGACGAATTGATCCGGCAGCACGGCCGCGCCCATCCTGAGGTGCAGCGCCTGCGCGCGCAATTGATCGGCGACCTCGACGGCTTCTGGGAACTGCTGAAACAGGCCGGCGCAAGGGAACTGCAAATCCATTCCTCCGCTGACCAGACCGCGCTGCTGCGCATGCAGGACCCATATCGCTGGGGCGATCGTAACGATGTCGACCGCCCCCTGCTACGCGCCGCCAGCAACGGCAGCGCTGCGAGCGGTCTTGAGCTGTATCAGCACGGCAGCAGCGAGAGCGCCATCGCCCCAATATTCGCCAGCGATGCCGCCGATAGCCCACAGATTGCCACCTTGCAGGTCGGCTTCCCTGGGCTGCCGGAGATTTCCCTCGGTCCGGCCGAGCGGATAGCCCTGCTGGTCAACAGCAAAGCCCTCGCCAGCGAGGCTGGCAGCTGGCCCCTGCAGCCGCTGGCACATGGTCGCTGGTTGCTGGCCGACCACAGCGGCGGCCGGGTTCCCGGCTGGCTAAGCGACGCCCTGGCTACGCTCAACGCCGACCAACTCGAGCGCATCTACAGCAACCAGCAGGGAACCTGGCTACTCAGCCTACGCCCACTCGACGCCGTCATCCATCATCCGACCGGCGGCATGCAGCCCGCAGCACTGCTGCTCTGGCGTGACATCAGCCAGGAGGCGGCCGCCCATCAGAGCCAGCAACGCCAACTGGCCGCCAAATGGCTGCTGGCGCTGCTCGCTGCCTGCAGCCTGTTTACCGTGCTGCTGCTGAGCAGCTATCGCGCCGCGCGCCGGCAGATGGTGCGTCATGCCAGCGCCATCCGGGTCGAAAATCGCAAGCGTGAGCACGAGCGCCGGCTGCTGGAAATCATTGCACGTACCCAGTCTGCCTATATCCAGCAGAACCAGATGACCAGCAACCTGGGCGAGGTACTGGAACAGATTCTTGAACTGACTGGCTATCAGGTCGGCATTCTGGCAAAGGCGCTGAATGCCGATAACGGCCGCCTGCAGCTGCAGCCCCAGGGCGTGGTAGATTCCCGCAACCCGGTGCAGCCACCGGCTGTCAGCCTGCTCGGCGCGATGGAAAGCGCCAGCGGCGACCCGCAGGCGCGGCTGATTGACAGCGACGATCCCGATCTGAGCAATGCCGCGCTGCTGCCCTTGCTATACGGCGGACGGCTGATGGGCATGCTGGCACTCAGCCGCAGCCAGCGCCCCGCCGATACCGGGCTGCTCACCTTTCTCTCGCCGCTGCAGACCAGCCTGGGCCAGTTGCTGCACGCCATTCACCAGCGCCAGGAACACGAAGCCCTGCAACAACGACTGGAGCGCCAGCGCCTGGCGCTGCGCTCACTCAACCGAATTGCCGCCGATTTTGGGTTATCCCACCAGGAGCGATTGGAGCGGCTGCTCGATCTGGGCTGCGACTATCTGCAGCTTGATCTCGGCCTGGTCAGCCGCATCACTGACAACGTGTATGAGGTGCAGGCTGCCAGCAGCGGAGACCAGAGCCCGACCGTTGGTAGCCGCTTCGACTTCGATCAGACGTACTGCAGCCTGGCCTACCAGGAGGACGACGTGCTGGCCATCGACAGCATGGGCACATCACGCTTTAGCGGCCATCCGTGCTACCAGTCATTCGCGCTGGAGAGCTATATCGGTATTCCGCTGCTCGTCAACGGCAGCCGCCACGGCACCCTCAATTTTTCCAGTCGGACGCCAAGGCAGCGCCCATTCGACGAGGCTGATCTGGATTTCATGCGGCTCTGCGCCCGCTGGTGCAGCGGGCTGCTCGAGCATGACGCCGAACAGCAGGCCCGCGAAGCGGTGCTGCAGCGCTTTGCCAAGCTCAACCAGCACTTGCCGGGCATGGTCTATCAGTACCAGTTGAGCCCAAATGGCCACGGCTGGTTTCCGTTCAGCAGCGAAGGCATTCGCAACATCTACGACCTGACGCCGGAGCAGGCCACTGTCAGCGCCACGCCAGCCATCAAGCTGATTCACCCGGACGATCAGGACCGGATTCTGGCGGAAATCAGCGAGTCCGCCCGCCAGCTCAGCGAGTGGCGCTCGGAGTACCGGATTTGTCATCCCCGACTCGGCGAGATCTGGGTTGCCGGCTATTCCAGCCCGGAGCTGCTGGCCAACGGTGACATTGTCTGGCACGGATTTATCGCCGACATCAGCGTACGCAAGCGCATCGAGCAACACTTGGCCAGCGAGCAGCAGCGGCTGGCCCGCATCATCGAAGCCACCGGCGTCGGCAGCTGGGAGTGGGATCTGACGAGCAACCAGTTACAGGTCAGCGGTCGCTGGCTACAGATGCTCGGCTACCCGCCGGACCTGCCACAGCCGCTGCAGACCGAGCACTGGGCCGAGTTGATTCACCCCGATGATCAGCCTGCCGCCCACCAACAGGTGATCGCTCACCTGCGCGGACAGAGCGATCACCTGCGTTACAGCTACCGTGCACGCCATAGCGACGGGCACTGGGTCTGGATTCAGAGCCACGGTCAGGTCACCGGCCGCGACGCCGACGGCCGGGCCCTCTGGGTGAGTGGCACTCACGCCGACATCAGCCAGGAAATGGCTGCGGCCGAGGAAGTGCGCGAAGCCCGCGCCTTCCTTGGCGCGGTGATCAACGCCTCAACCGAGGTTTCGATTGTCGCGGTCAATACCAGCGGCCTGATCACCCTGTTCAACAGCGGTGCTGAGAACCTGCTTGGCTACCGCGCCGAAGAGGTGGTGGGTCACATGTCGCCGGTCAGCTTCCACCCCCAGCAGGAAATCGAGGAACGCAGTCGCGAGCTGAGCGCCCGCTACGGCAAGCCAATCGAGGGGCTGGAAGTGTTCTTGCACGAGGCCCGCAACGGCGGCTCGGAGAGCCGCCCCTGGACCTACCTGCGCAAGGATGGAGGGCGGCGGGTGGTCTCGCTTACCGTCACCCGTATTGCCGATCAGGATGGCCAGCCTATCGGCTACCTGGGCATGGCCTTTGATATCACCGAGCTGAGCAATACCACTCGGGCGCTGCAGAAGAGCGAATCTCGCTTCCGCGGCATGGTCAGCAACCTGCCGGGCGCGGTGTACCGCTGCCGTCCGAGCCAGAACTGGGCCATGTCCTATCTGAGCGACGAGATTGAGCGGATCACCGGGTACCCTGCCGGCGACTTCATCGACAGCCAGCGCCGCAGTTACAGCAGTATCGTCCACCCCGACGACCTGCAGCAGCGGCAGGACCTGCTCAATACCGTCGGCAGCCAAACCGGCTTCGAGCACACCTACCGGCTGATCCACGCTGACGGCCACGTGGTGCAGGTGCGCGAGAAAGGGCGTGGCGAGTTCGCCAGTGACGGCTCTCTGCTGGGTATCGACGGCTTTATCTGGGACGTTACCGAGCAAGCGCGAGTTGAACAGCTCAAAGCGCAGTTCGTCTCGACCGTCAGCCACGAATTGCGCACTCCGCTGACCGCAATCAGCGGCGCTATCAAACTGATTGACGGCGGTGCGCTGGGTCCGGTGCCAGAAACCATGCACCGGCTACTGTCCATCGCGGCGCAGAACAGCGACAACCTGCACCGCCTGATCAACGACCTGCTCGACATGGACAAACTGTCAGCCGGCAAACTGAAGATTGAGCTACAACCGCTGCCGCTGCGCCCGCTGCTGGAACAGGCACTGGAACTGAACCAGAGCTACGCCGAACAGTTCCGGGTGAAGCAACAGCTGGGGCCGATCGACGAGGTAACCGTTACCGTCGACCGCCAGCGGCTCGGCCAGATACTGGCCAACCTGCTGTCCAACGCCGCCAAGTTCTCGCACCCGCAGGGGCGAATCTGGCTCAGCGCCCAGCGCCTGGGTGAGCAGGTAGAAATCAGCGTCCGCGACGAGGGCATCGGTATTGCCCCACAGGAGCACGAGCGCATCTTCGACAAGTTCTTCCAGGTCGACAGCACCAGCACCCGCAAACGCACGGGCTCCGGGTTGGGTCTGGCCATTACCCGGGAGCTGGTGCGGCGGATGGATGGCGATATCGGCTTCGAGTCCCGTGAGGGCGTGGGTTCACGGTTCTGGATACGATTGCCCTGCACTACCGCCCATATCACCGCAAAGACTGTCTAGACTGAAGGCATGAAGAAGTTTCCAGGAGACCGCGTGAACAACCCCACCAGCAACGAACAGCAGCGTCTGGCCGCCCTGAAGGCCCTGCAGGTCCTGGACACGCCCAGCGAGCAGGCCTTTGACGACCTGACGGCGCTGGCCGCCCACTGGCTAAGCACCCCGATCGCGCTGATTTCCCTGGTCGATGGCCACCGCCAGTGGTTCAAGAGCAGGGTCGGCCTGGACGTCACCGAGACGCCAAGAGAAATGGCGTTCTGCGCCCACGCGATAAACCAGGCTGCGCTGATGGAGGTGCCTGATGCTCGCCAAGACCCGCGCTTCGCAAATAACCCACTGGTTACCGGCTTTCCCGAGATCCGCTTTTATGCCGGTATGCCAATCGCCAGCCCTGACGGCCAGCTGATCGGCACCCTCTGCGTGATTGACCGGCAGCCACGAACTCTCAGCGACAAGGAGCGCGACACCCTGCAGCGGCTCGCCCGACTGGCAGAGTTCCAGCTGCAGTTGCGCCTCAACATACTGCAAAGCAACGCCAAAACCCGGGAACTGGAACACCAGCAGGCTCTGAACCAGCGCCTGCTCGACTCACTCAAGGCCGGCGTGGTTGCCTGCTCCGACGACGGCACCCTGACCCTGTTCAACACCACAGCCCAGCACTGGCATGGCGCCGATGTACTCACGCTGCCGCCGGCAGACTGGGCACACTACTACGACCTCTACGCCGCCGACGGTTGCACCCCGCTCGCCAGAGACGACATACCACTGGTTAGCGCCTGGCAGGGCAAGCCAGTGGAGAACGTGGAAATCTGTATTGCTGCTGCCGGCCAACCGCTACGCTACGTGCTATGCAGTGGTGGCCAGCTGTATCCCGAGCGCGACGGCCCGGGAGCGGCTATCGTGGTAATGCACGACATTTCCGAGATTCGGCGCGCAAGCAATATGAAGAGTCACTTCCTGGCCACCGTCAGCCATGAGCTACGCACACCACTGACGGCACTCAGCGGCGCTGTCGGGCTGTTGGGCAGCGGTAAAACCGATCCCCGTTCCGCCGCCGGTGAACGGTTGCTGGACATCGCCCGGGAGAACAGTCAGCGGCTCAACGAACTGGTCAACGATCTGCTCGACATGGAAAAGCTTGAGGCCGGCAAGGTGGAGCTGCAGCTTGAACCGCTGGCGCTGCGAGCACAGGTTATCCAGGCAATGGAAAGCAACCACCCCTATGCGGACCGCTTCCAGGTGCACTGGCGCATCGCCGACAACCTGCCCGATCTCAACGTGATCGCCGATCAACGCCGCCTGCAACAAGTGCTGGCCAACTACCTGTCGAACGCCGCCAAGTTCTCGCACCCGGGCGATCCGGTTCAGATCGCGTGGCAGCAACAAGGTGACTCTGCCACCGTTCGCGTCGTTGATCAGGGGATCGGTATTGAACTGGAACAGCAACCGCAGCTGTTCAACAAGTTCACTCAACTGGATAATTCCAACAAGCGCCAACGTGGTGGCACCGGCCTCGGCCTCGCCATCTGCAAGGAATTGGTTGAACTCATGAACGGACAGGTTGGGGTAGAGTCGGAAACAGACAAGGGCTCCTGCTTCTGGTTTACTCTGCCGCTGGCGGTGCCAGAAAACCAGCCAACACAAGGCAGTGTGCCACCACCTTGACGTTGATCAAGGCCTCTACCACCCAACGAACGCAAGATAGGCTGACCATGGTACTGAAACGCATCATGCACATTGAGGATGACCCTTCCATTCAGGAAGTTGCCCGGGTGGCGCTGGAAGTGGTTGGCGGCTTTGTCGTGCGCAGTTGTGACTCTGGTGCCGACGGCTTGGCCGTCGCCGAGAACTTCACCCCCCAGCTGGTCCTGCTGGACGTCATGATGCCGGGTATGGATGGCCCGCAAACCCTGACTGAATTGCGCAAATTACGGTGCATGCAAGGCGTACCCGTCGTCTTCATGACCGCCAAGGCGCAAACGCAAGAGGTGGCTGCCTACCGCGATCTGGGTGCCGCCGGTGTCATCATCAAACCCTTTGACCCGATGACCCTGTCAGATCAGATCCGCGAGATTTGGGAAAACACGCATGCATGAATCAGAGCAGCTCGTCGCCCAACTGGCCGTCCTGGAAGAACGTTTCCGCCAGCGCCTGAACGACGAACTGGATGTCCTGAAACAGCTGGCCGACCAGTTGCGCGACAACCCGGTCGCACTGAAAGACCTGCGCGACCGCCTGCACAAGCTGGCCGGTTCCTCCGGGACCTTCGGCTACGCCGCTCTCGGTGAGCGCTGCCGCGAGTTGGAACAGCGGGCCCAGGCGGTACTCGATGACCCGCAAAGCGCATCCCAGACCCTGGACACCCTGGCGGAGGCGATCCGTCACCTGAACCTGCTGCTGCAGCGCCACCAGGACGACCGGGCCGAACCCAAACGCCTTGAGACCCCGGCCAGCGATGAGGGCGCCCAGCAACATATCGGCCTGCTGGTGCAGGACGCCGCCATGCGCGAGCAGCTGGAGCGCACCCTCGGCAGCTTTGGTTATCAGATCAGCAGCTTTGACAGCCCAGCCGCCCTGCATAAGACCGACATCATCGACGCCATGATTGTTGATACCAGCCCACCCGGCAGCACCCTGCTGGAGGACCCGGCGTTCCGCCAGCGCGGCGCCCAGGCGCCGCCGCTGCTGGTGATCAGCTCACAGGACAACTTCACCGGCCGGTTGCAGGCGGTGCGCGTCGGCGCCAGTGGCTTCTTCACCAAACCCGTCGATCTGCCACTACTGGAAAGCCGCCTTGAGCGCTGCTTCAACACCTTCCAGGGTGGGCCGTTCCGGGTGCTGATCGTCGACGATGATACCGAACTGAGCGCCCGTTATGCGCTGGTACTGAGCAGCGCCGGCATGCTGGTCGACACCCTGAGCGATCCGCATAAGCTGCTCAGCAAGATGGACAGCTTCAGCCCTGAGGTTGTGCTGATGGACCTGAGCATGCCGGACTACAGCGGCCCGGAACTGGCGCAGGTAATCCGCCTGAACGACGATTGGCTGCGCGTCCCGATTGTCTACCTGTCGGCGGAAACCAACGCCGAGCGGCAGATGTCGGCGCTGCTCAAGGCTGGCGATGATTTCATCACCAAGCCGATCAGTGACAGCGCCCTGCTGACCACCGTTTATGCCCGCGCCCAGCGCGCCCGCATGGTCAGCGACGCGCTCGCCCGCGACAGCCTGACCGGCCTGCTCAAGCACGCCGACATCAAGGAGCAGGTGGAAATCGAGGCCGAGCGCGCACTGCGCACCCGGTCCCCCCTGACCGTCGCCATGATCGACATCGACCGTTTCAAATCGGTTAACGACCAGTACGGCCACGCCAACGGCGACAGCGTGATTCGTGCCTTGTCCAACCTGCTGCGCCAACGCCTGCGCAAGGTTGACCGCCTGGGCCGTTACGGCGGCGAGGAGTTTGTTGCGGTGCTGCCTGGCTGCAACCGGGAAGACGCCTTCAGCATTCTCGACAGTATTCGCGAGGCCTTCAGCGCCCTGGAGTTCTCCACCGACAAGGGCAAGCCGTTCAACTGCACCTTCAGTGCCGGCATCAGCACCTGCATGGCACCTGACTGGAACAACAGCACGCTGCTCGAGGACGCCGACCGCGCCCTGTATCAGGCCAAGGAATCCGGCCGCAATCGCATCTGCAAGGCCGAGGTCGGTAACGATTGAAAGCAATTATCGTCGAGCAAGACCCCTGGATTGCCGAACTGCTGCGCTCTGTTCTGCGTGATCTGGGCGGCATCGAAACCCGTCTGTTTGATACGGCCGTCAGCGCCATCAACCACCTGCGCAGTGACCGTGTTGACCTGCTGATAGCCGATCTGCAGCTGAGCGACCGCAGCGGCCTGGACCTAGCTCGCGAAGTTGCGCGCCGCGCACCGCGCAGTCTGCGGGTGCTGATCACCGCCAGCATAGACCGGCAGCTGGTGCTGGATGCACGCGCCGCCGGCGTCGTCGACCTGATCGCCAAGCCGTTCAAGCTTGATGACCTGCGCAAACGGCTGGCCCGGCTGCTGCAGCGAGATCAGGAGGGAATCGCCGCAGCGGGCAATATCGGCGATCTGAATGGCTTTCTGCAGGCGCGCCTCAAGCAGCCGATCCGGCTGGCCTGGACCAGCCCCGAGCGCCAGCAGGAGGCGGCCGCATTGCCGCAGCAGACCAGCCACGCAGACTACCTGACACTGGCCCGCAACGAGCCGCTGCTGGCGCTGGTCAGCATCAATCGCGCCAACCGCGAAGGCCTGCTACGCGGTCGTGAAGGTGCCTGCGTCAGCCTGACCGAAGCCTGCGAGTGGCTTGGCAACCACACCTGCGCCGATCTGGCCAAACGGCTTTCGCGCGCCCGCATCGCGCTGGAGCATCCATTGCTGCAACGTCTGGCCGCCGGCTTCATGGCCGAGCGCGAAGCCCTCGCTCAGGCCCTGAAGCGACTGAGCGCTCACCAGTCGATTGCGGCTGGCCCGATGGACACGGCACTGAGCTTCTGTCGCCTGGGCGAAATGGCGGTCATCTGCGCCGTTCAGCACTATCTGAACTACGGCCAGCAGGCCGATGACGAAACCATCAGGCAGATGGTCAGCGACTACGCTGCGCCCTTCGGCAACCAGATCAAGGCCCAGCAACAATTGCCGTTTCTACTCCGCGAGCTGACCGGCTCACTGTTTCAGCTGCCCCAGACCGGGCTGCGCAAGGACCGCATCCTGATGCGAATTGCCGCACTGGAGACCGGCTTCGCCAGCCCCGACCCGACCCAGTTGCATCAGCTGCGTCGCCTGATTGGGCGCGACACAGCGGAGCCGGTCGACGGCTAGTGCCGCTCAGCCACCAGCTACAAGCCAAACCGCGGCTGTTCACTGGGCGGGAGCGGCAGGCACAAGGCGTCACTCAGGTCGGGGAAAGGCGTCGTTGCTTGCCGCTATCCAGCGGTGCGCATGGGCCAAAATCGCGCCGGCCAGCGCGACAGGGAAATGAATAACGCCGTGTGGCGATGACGGCAGCAGTTGAAACTCGACCTCGGCCGATCTACTCCAGCGCTCCGCCAGCAGACAGGTATCGTCCAGCAGCGGGTCCAGCTCGCCGGCGAACATCAGCGCAGGTGGGAAGCCGGTAAAGTCGCCATGCAACGGGGACAGCGGTGGTGTGCGGCGTTGCTCGTCAGTCAACTCCGGCGTCAGCTGGCGCATCGCGTCGACCATGCCAGGGCCATCCAGCAGCAGCGTCTCCGACGGCGCGGCGCGTACGCTCGGCGTGCCTGTCAGGTCATAAACACCGTAATAGAGCAGGGCCCCATTCACCCGTGCAAACAGATCTGGCCAGCGCTTCAGCTCGAGTAACGTCGCTACCGCAAGATGGGCTCCGGCCGATTCACCCACGATGGTTACCGGCAGGCCGGCAAACTCGCTGTTAGCGTCGTCCAACAGCCAGCGAGCGGCGCACAGACAGTCTTCAATCAGGGCCTCAATGGGCGCGGAGACGGCAAGCCGGTAGTCAACCGACACCACCGTCACACCGCATGCTTTCACCATGGCGCCGTTGAACCGGTCATTCATCCGCGCGTTGCCGACAACCCAGCCGCCGCCATGAATATCCAGCACCACACCTTTGGCCGAGGTTTCAGGCCGGATGATGCGCACGGGCACAGTGACGTCGCCCATCTGAACCCGCCGGGTTTCAGCCCTGAGCCCTTGCTTGCGCAACCGTCGCTCGCCGCCAGATTGAGCAACGCGCAGCAGCCCCTGAGCAAGGCGCAACACCCTGCGATTAAACAATTTTGCCCGCGGCAGCCAGGCCAGTTTTCTATTGAACGCCTCCAGCTGCTCACGCTCCTGCTGACTTACCGACCAGCGTGTCAGGTAGGCAGGTTGGTATTTCATAACCTGCGGTTCTTGCGCAGGATGGCGAAGTTGAGCGCCGCCGCCACGCTGAGCCAGCCTAGGTAAGGCAGCAGTAACAGGCCGCTGATCACGTCGAGTCTGAACGCCATCAACACCATCAACGCGACCACCAACCAGAGCACGACAATGATGACCATCGCGCTGAAAATACGGTGCGCGCCGAAAAACACCGGAGTCCAGAGCGTGTTAAGAGCAATCTGCGCCGCCCACAACGCCAGCGAGACCTGGCTGCCGGGTATCAGGGACAGACGATAGCCGACCCAGGCCAGCAGCAGATAGATCAGCGTCCAGGCCACCGGGAACGCCCAGTTGGGCGGCGTAAAGTCGGGCTTGATCAAGCGCTCGTACCATTGCCCCGGCTTGAAGATGATGCCGGTGGTGGCAGCCGCGCCGCAGGCCAGCAGAAATATGAAAAAGGTCATCGTTTATCCTTGGCTGTAGCCAGCCGCCAGAGAGGCTCAGAGTTTTAATTCCCTGTTCAGTGACCCGTTCGCGTGGCGATAAATTCCATCGGCCAGGCGATTTGCTCCTGAGCACCAGTCAATTCGGCCGCTGTCTGCGCAACACCCCCCAACGCAGCCATTGCCGGCAGTGCCCAAATACAGCGGAATTATTGTAGCCAACACCGGTCTCTTGCTTACCACCTGGATTGGCGCGCTGACGGCTTCGGTCGCTGCCGCACTGACCTGGTTCAGCTGGCTGACAGGATCAGCAAGGCGCCACCGGCCACAACATCCGTATGGAGAAAACGCATGATGAAGTCCACCTCGGAAAGCATGATTCCCCCCATCGGTATGGGCACCTTCCGGCTCAAGGGCAATGACGCCTACCAGGCTGTGAGCACGGCGCTGGAGCTGGGCTACCGACACATCGACACCGCACAAATCTATGGCAACGAGCAGGACGTGGGCCGCGCCATCACCGACAGTGGCGTGCCCCGCAGCGAGCTGTTTGTCACCACCAAGATCTGGACCGACAACTTCACCCAGGACAAGCTGATCCCCAGCCTGCGCGAAAGCCTCGACAAGCTGCAACTCGATCAGGTGGATCTGACCCTGATTCACTGGCCATCGCCCGGCGGAAAGGTGCCCATGCAGGAATACCTGGGCGAGCTGATGAACGCCCGCGAGCAGGGCCTGACACGGCTGACCGGAGTCTCCAACTTCACCATCGATCTGCTCAACGAAGCCTTTGAGCTGGTGGGGCCGGACAACATCGCCACCAATCAGGTTGAAATTCACCCCTTCCTGCAAAATCGCAAACTGGTCGAGTTCGCCCGCGAAGAAGACCTGCACCTGACTGCCTACATGCCGCTCGCCGTGGGCAAAGTGATGCAGGACGAGACCCTCGACCGTATCGCCGAAGAGCACGGCGCCACCCCGCCACAGGTGGTCATGGCCTGGCTGATGCGGCAGGGCATTGCGGTGATTCCGTCCTCGACCAAACGCCTGCACCTGGAGAGCAACCTGGAGGCCAACCGCGTGCAACTCACCGCCGATGACCTCAACTTCATCCACCAGTTGGACCGGGGCGAACGCATTGCCAACCCGGACTTTGCGCCCGAGTGGGATTGAAACCCCACAGGGTTGGTTTTTGCTTTCAGGAAGGTCGCGTTACATCTCGACCAGCAGCATTCGCCGCACCGCCGCTGGCCGGGTGTAAACCCGGCCTTCCGCAGAGCCGCAGCAACAATTGAAGCAACGCGGGGACGATTACTGCTGTAGCGCGGGCACGTCGCGGAACAGATCCAGCGCCTCTGGATTGGCAAGCGCGTCGGTGTTCTTCACCGGCAGACCGTGCACCACGTTGCGTACCGCCAGTTCGACGATCTTGCCGCTGCGGGTGCGGGGGATGTCGCTGACCGCGATAATCTTCGCTGGCACATGGCGCGGGGTGGCGTTGGCGCGAATCACCTGGCGGATCTTCGCCTCCAGTGCCGCATCCTGCGTCACGCCGTCACGCAGGCGCACAAACAGCACCACGCGCACATCGCCCTGCCACTGTTGGCCGATGGCGAGCGACTCCAGCACCGCTTCGACCTTCTCCACCTGCCGGTAGATTTCCGCGGTGCCGATGCGCACCCCGCCGGGGTTGAGCACCGCATCGGAGCGGCCGTGAATGATCAGACCGCCGTGCGGCGTCTCTTCGGCGTAATCACCATGCGCCCAGACGCAGGGGAAGCGCTCGAAGTAGGCGGCGCGGAAACGGCTGCCGTCCTCATCCTTCCAGAAGCCCAGCGGCATCGACGGGAAAGGTTTGCTGCAGACCAGCTCGCCCTTGCCCTCAGCCAGCCGCTGGCCCTCGTCATCCCACACCTCGACCGCCATGCCGAGGCCCTTGCACTGCAGTTCGCCACGCCAGACCGGCGCGGCCGGGTTGCCGAGGGCAAAGCAGGAGACGATGTCGGTGCCGCCAGAGATCGACGACAGGCAAAGGTCCGGTTTGAAGCAGCGGTAGACGTAGTCAAAACCCTCGTGCGCCAGCGGTGAACCGGTCGACAGCACCGCCTTCAACCGACTCAGCTGGTGGCTGCGATTCGGCTCGACGCCGGCCTTTTCCAGTGCGGCCAGATACTTGGCGCTGGTGCCGAAAATACTGATGTTCTCGGCGTCGATCAGGTCGATCAGCCTCTCCGCCGCAGGCTCGAACGGCGAGCCATCGTAGAGCACCAGCGTCGCGCCCAGTGCCAGCCCGGAGACCAGCCAGTTCCACATCATCCAGCCGCAGGTGGTGAAGTAGAACAGCACGTCCTCGCTGCCCAGATCGGTGTGCAGGCCGTGCTCCTTGAGGTGCTGCAGCAGGGTGCCACCGGCACCGTGAACGATGCACTTGGGCACCCCGGTGGTGCCGCTGGAATACAGGATGTAGAGCGGCTGGGCAAAGGGCAGGGCGGTGAACGCCGGGCTGCCGGCTGGCTGGCTGACGTCGTCCCAGTGGGCGGTCGAGACCACCGAGGCAAACTCCGCCAGACACGGCTCCACGCCACCGTAGGGCACCAGAATCAGCTGCTGCAGGCCGCCCAGCTGCGGCAGGATTTCCGCGAGCTTGCTGCTCATATCCAATTGCTTGCCGGCGTAGCGGTAACCGCTGCAGGCGATCAGCACCCGCGGCTCGATCTGGCCGAAGCGGTCGACCACGCCCTGCGCGCCAAAGTCCGGCGAGCAGGATGACCAGACCGCACCAATGCTCGCCGCCGCCAGCATGCCGACCACGGTCTGCCAGGTATTGGGCATCAGCGCCGCGACCCGATCACCCGGCTGCACACCGAGCTTCAGCAGGTGCTGCTGCAGCCCGGCCACCCGTGCGGCCAGCTCGGCGTAGCTGAGCTGTTCACGCTGGCCGTCTTCGCTGAGCGCAATCAGCGCCGGGTGGTCGTCACGGCGGCGCAACAGGTGGGCGGCAAAATTCAGCTCGGCACCGGCAAACCACTGCGCGCCGGGCATGGCATCCGGGTTATCCAGCACCCGCTGCGGCGGGGTGCTGAAGTCCACCGCAAAGAAGTCCGCCACTGCCTGCCAGAAGTCGGCAACCGCGCCGACGCTCCACGCATGCAGCGCGGCGTAGTCGGCCAGCGCCAGATCATGGCGTTGGTTGATAAAGCGCCGGAAAGCATCCATCCGGCTGGCCGCGACCCGCTCCGGGCTTGGCCGCCACAAGGGTTCGCTCATGCCTGCTCCCGCGCCAGCAACGCCCGCGCCACGCGCGAGCCGTTGGCCTTGCCCAGTACGTTGCAGATGTGCTGACCGGCCTGCACCAGCGCCGCCATATCGACACCCGTCTCGATACCCAGCCCGTTGAGCAGATAGAGCACGTCTTCGCTGGCGACGTTACCGGTCGCGCCCTTGGCGTAGGGGCAACCGCCCAGCCCGGCGACCGAGCTGTCGAATACCGCCACGCCTTCCAGCAGGCTGGCGTGAATGTTCGCCAGCGCCTGCCCGTAGGTATCGTGAAAATGCCCGGCCAGCAGGCCGCGGTCGATATCGCGGCCAACTACCTCGATCAACCGCCGAGTATCACCGGCAGTGCCGACGCCAATGGTGTCGCCGAGCGAGACCTCGTAGCAGCCGCTATCGAGCAGCTCGCGGGCAATCGCGGCGACCTGCTCCGGCGCTACGTCACCGTCAATCGGGCAACCCAGCACACAGGAGATATAACCACGCACCCGCACGCCGTGCTCCTTGGCCGCGGCCATGATCGGCTCAAAGCGCTGCAGGCTCTCGGCAATCGAGCAGTTGATGTTCTTTTGCGAGAACCCCTCGCTGGCGGCGGCAAACACCGCCACTTCCTTCACCCCGGCGGCGAGCGCGCCTTCAAAGCCCTTGAGGTTCGGTGCCAGCGCAGCGTAGGTCACGCCGGGCTGTTGCTGAATCGCGGCAAACACCTCGGCAGAGCCGGCCATCTGCGGCACCCACTTGGGCGAGACGAAGCTGCCGGCCTCGATATAACTCAATCCGGCAGCGCTCAGGTCATCGACCAGACGTACCTTATCGGCGACGCTGATCGGTTGTTTTTCATTTTGCAGGCCATCGCGCGGGCCCACTTCGACCAGACGCACCTGTTGCGGCATGCTCATGCCGTTGCCTCCTCAGCAAGCGGTTGCAGCGCCACCAGCACCCGGCCTTCGTCAACCAGATCGCCTTCGGCGCAGTGAACGGCCGTGACCTCACCGGCCTCGGCAGCGCGAATACTGTGCTCCATTTTCATTGCCTCGACCACCACCAGCAACTCGCCAGCCGCGACCCGCTGACCCGGCTCGACCAGCACCCGCACCACACTGCCGTTCATCGGTGCTGTCAAACCGCCGTGGCCGTGTTGCCGGGCCTCTACCTCGCCGATCGGGTCAACCTGCGTGACCCGTTGCAGCTGCCTGTTCCACTCGACAAACAGCCACTGACCGCGGCGCTGCACGGCGTGGCGACGCCCCTCAACCAGCAACTGATCGCCCTGCAGGCTGACGCCCGCAGCGGGCAGGGCACGCGCCTCGGCCTCGCCACAGCGCAGATGCAGGCGCTGCTCGCCGGCCAGTCCGAGGCGCAACCCGGAGGCGCTGGCCCAGGGGCTGTGCGGGTCATCAGCGCGCCTGGCCGCGGGCTGGGTCAGCAACCAGGCGCGGGCCGCTAGCGCCCAGAAGGCGTCGGGCAGCGGGGCCGGTGCAGGCAACAGAACGTCGGTGTGACGCGCGATAAAACCGGTATCCAGCTCGGCGGCGGCAAAGGCCGGATGCGCCAGCACCCGACGCAGGAAGGCGAGGTTGCTGTGCAGCCCGCCCAGCTGCTGCTCGGCAAGCATTGCCAGCAGGCGGCGGCGGGCGGTTTCCCGGTCTTCGCCCCAGGCGATCAGCTTGCTCAGCATCGGGTCATAGAACGGCGAGATGCGGTCACCCTCGACCACCCCGCTGTCGACCCGCCGCCCAGCGCCCGCTGCCGGCTCGCGGTAGAGCGTCAGCTCGCCGCTGGCGGGCAGAAAATCCTGTTCCGGGTCTTCGGCGTAGAGCCGCACTTCAATCGCATGACCGCGCAGCACAATCTGCTCTTGGCTCAGCGGCAGCGGTTGCCCTTGAGCCACGCGCAGCTGCCAGGCGACCAGATCCTGCCCGGTGATCAGTTCGGTCACCGGGTGCTCGACCTGCAGGCGGGTGTTCATCTCCATAAAGAAGAACTCACCACGGGCGTCGAGCAGAAACTCCACGGTCCCGGCGCCCACGTAGCCAATGGCGCGCGCCGCGGTGACCGCCGCCTCGCCCATGGCGCGGCGCAGCTCGGGCGACAGGCCCGGTGCCGGGGCTTCTTCCACCACCTTCTGGTGACGGCGCTGGATCGAGCAATCGCGCTCGGCCAGATACACCGCGTTGCCGTGCTGATCGGCAAACACCTGAATCTCGACGTGGCGCGGCTGCAGCACGTATTTCTCGACCAGCATGCGCGCATCGCCAAAGGCCGCCTGCGCTTCACGCTGGGCGGAGGACAGCGCCTCGCTCAGCTCCGCTTCCGATTCGACCACCTTCATGCCCTTGCCGCCGCCGCCAGCCGCCGCCTTGAGCAGCACCGGGTAGCCAATCTTGGCGGCCTCGACACGGAAGGTCTCCAGCGCCTGATCGGCGCCGTGATACCCGGGCACCAGCGGCACCCCGGCGGTTTCCATCAGCGCCTTGGCCGCCGACTTGCTGCCCATGGCGTCAATCGCGCTGGCCGGTGGGCCGACAAAGATCAACCCGGCGGCGGCCACCGCGCGGGCAAAGTCGGCGTTCTCGGAGAGAAAGCCGTAACCCGGGTGAATCGCATTGGCGCCGGCGGCTTTGGCCGCGGCGATGATCGCCTCGACCTTGAGGTAACTGTCACTCGGGCGGGCGCCACCGAGGTTGACCGCCTGATCGGCGCTGCGCACGTGCAGGGCGTCGCGGTCGGTATCACTGTGCACCGCCACGGTAGCGATACCCAGCTCGCGCGCGGTGCGCATGATGCGGCAGGCAATTTCGCCGCGGTTGGCAATCAGCAGGGAATCAATCATGGCTCGCGCACCAGTCGGGTTGGCGTTTTTCCAGGAAGGCCGACAGGCCCTCCTGACCTTCGGGGCTGTTCCGCACCCGGGCAATCGCTGCCTCGGTGTAGCGACGCAGCGGCGTGCTCATGGCGCCCAGCCCGACCTCCTGCAACAGCGCCTTGGTGGCCATCATCGCCTGCGGGCCGTTCAGCAGCAGGTTGGCGACCCACTGATCGAGCGCCGCCTCCAGTTCGGCCGCCGGATAACACTCGGCCAGCAGCCCCAGCTCGCAGGCCCGCAGCCCGTCAAAGCGTTCGGCGGTCAGCGCGTAGCGGCGGGTGGCGCGAGCGCCGATGGCCTGGGTAACGTACGGACTGATCACCGCCGGCAGCAGACCAATGCGCACCTCCGACAGGCTGAACAGCGCGTCGTCCGCGCCAATCGCCATATCGCAGCAGCTGATCAGCCCCAGCGCGCCACCAAAGGCCGCGCCCTGTACCACCGCCAGCGTCGGCACCTTGAGCTGCGCCAGCGAGGCCATCAGCTGGGCCAGCTCGCGGGCGTCATCCAGATTGGCGTTGTAATCCAGCGCCGCGCAATCGCGCATCCAGGCCAGATCGGCACCGGCAGAGAAGTGCTTGCCACGCCCCCGCAGCAGCATAAAGCGCACCGCCGGGTTGGCCGCGACCGCATCCAGGGCGTCCAGCAGCTCGCGGATCATCTGGGCGTTAAAGGCGTTGTTCTTGCTTGCGCGAGCAAGCCAGAGCGTCGCCACACCGTCTGCGCGGAATTCGAGTTCTATTGTTTCGTAAGCATTCATGTTGTTTTCTCGATTGGTGGCTGGCGCGCTCTTGCTCGCGCAGCTGCAAGCGGCAAGCTGTCCGTGCAGCCCAAATGCTCGTTTCCTAACCCAAGCCAACGCAGGGCTTTCTAAAGCGCAAAAGCCAGAAGCGGACTCGGTCAGCTTGCTGCTTGTAGCTTGCAGCTTGCCGCTGATGTGCGCCGCTACATCCGGAAAACACCGAACGTGCTAGCCGGTATAGGCGCCCCCAACGCCGCCGATATCGCCAACCCCAGCACATCCCTCGTCTGCGCCGGGTCGATCACGCCGTCATCCCACAGGCGGGCGCTGGCATAGTAGGGGTGGCCCTGGCGTTCGTATTGATCGAGGATCGGCCGGCGCAGGGCGTCGGCCTGCTCGGCGCTGAACTGCTCGCCACTGCGCTCGGCCTGCTCCTGCTTGACCTGCACCAGCACGCCCGCGGCCTGTTCGGCGCCCATCACCGAGATGCGCGCATTCGGCCACATCCACAAAAAACGTGGATCGTAAGCGCGGCCACACATGCCGTAGTTTCCGGCGCCAAAGCTGCCGCCGATAATCACCGTGAACTTGGGCACCCGGGCGCAGGCCACCGCAGTGACCAGCTTGGCGCCGTGCTTGGCGATGCCGCCTTCCTCGTACTTCTTGCCGACCATAAAGCCGGTGATGTTCTGCAGGAAAAGCAGCGGAATGCCGCGCTGGCAGGCCAGCTCGATAAAGTGCGCGCCCTTCTGCGCGGCCTCGGAAAACAGGATGCCGTTGTTGGCCAGAATCGCCACCGGATAGCCGTGCAGATGCGCAAAACCGCAGACCAGCGTGGTGCCGAACAGCGCCTTGAATTCATCGAAGGCGCTGTCGTCGACCAGCCGCGCAATCACCTCGCGCACGTCGAACGGCTGCTTGCTGTCAGCCGGAATCACCCCGTACAACTCGTCCACCGGATAGCGCGGCGGCAGCACCGGGCGGCAGTTCAGCTCACCCTGCTTATGCCAGTTCAGATTGGCAATGCAGCGACGGGCGAGGGCCAGGGCGTGTTCGTCGTTCTCGGCGTAATGGTCGGCCACGCCCGAGGTGCGGCAATGCACATCCGCGCCGCCCAGCGCCTCGGCGCTGACCACCTCACCCGTCGCCGCCTTCACCAGCGGCGGCCCGGCGAGGAAGATGGTCGCCTGTTCGCGCACCATGATGGTCTCGTCGGCCATCGCCGGCACATAGGCGCCACCCGCGGTGCAGGAGCCCATCACCACAGCAATCTGCGGAATGCCCGCCGCGCTCATATTGGCCTGATTGAAGAAGATCCGCCCGAAGTGCTCACGGTCCGGGAACACCTCGTCCTGGCGTGGCAGGTTGGCGCCGCCCGAATCAACCAGATAGACGCACGGCAGACGGTTCTCGCGGGCGATAGTCTGCGCCCGCAGGTGCTTCTTCACGCTCAGCGGATAGTAGGAACCACCCTTCACCGTGGCGTCATTGGCGATGATCATGCACTCAACGCCCTCGATCCGGCCGATACCGGCAATCACCCCGGCCGCCGGCACCGACTCGCCATAGACCTCATGGGCGGCCAGCTGGCCGATCTCCAGAAAGGCCGAACCCGGATCGAGCAGCGCATCCACGCGCTGACGCGGCAACAGCTTGCCCCGCGCCAGATGCCGCGCATTCGCCGCCTCGCCACCGCCCTCGGCAATGCCTGCCAGCAGGCTTTGCAGCTCGCTGACCAGGGAGCGCATGGCCTTCGCGTTGGCCGCGTATTCCGGTGAGCTGGGGGTGATTTGGGTTGGTAGGACGCTCATCGCTTTTGCTCCCCGGCCAGCTGCAAGCCGCAAGCCGCAAGCTGCAAGCCAACCCTAGCCGCTCCACCATTTTTGCCAGACAGGACTTCGCCACCCACGTTAACTAGGTGCACCCAACCCCAAGGCATCTCAGTGCTGCTTGCCGCTTGCCGCTTACAGGGGGCGGCCATCCGTCTTGCCGCTGCCTCACCGCGTCTCATTAAACAACTCCCGTCCAATCAACATCCGCCGAATCTCACTGGTGCCCGCACCAATCTCGTACAGTTTGGCGTCGCGCAGCAGGCGGCCGGTGGGGTAATCGTTGATGTAACCGTTGCCGCCGAGAATCTGGATCGCGTCCAGCGCCATCTGGGTCGCGCTCTCGGCGGTGTAGAGAATCACCCCGGCGGCGTCCTTGCGGGTGGTCTCGCCACGGTCGCAGGCCTGTGCCACGGCATACAGATAGGCGCGGCTGGCGTTGAGTTGGGTATACATGTCGGCGACCTTGCCCTGGATCAGCTGGAACTCACCGATGCTCTGGCCGAACTGCTGACGGTCGTGGATATAGGGCACCACCACGTCCATGCAGCTCTGCATGATCCCGGTCGGGCCACCGGAAAGCACAACGCGCTCATAATCCAGCCCGCTCATCAGCACCTTCACGCCGCCGTTGACCTGACCAAGGATGTTCTCCACCGGCACCTCGACGTTGTCGAACACCAGCTCGCAGGTGTTTGAGCCGCGCATGCCCAGCTTGTCCAGTTTGGGACTGCGGGAGAAGCCGGCCCAATCGCGCTCGACGATAAAGGCGGTGATGCCGTGCGGCCCTTTTTCCGGCTCGGTCTTGGCGTAAATAACGTAAACGTGCGCGTCTGGGCCGTTAGTGATCCACATCTTGCTGCCATTGAGCACGAAGTGGTCACCACGGCGCTCCGCCCGCAACTTCATGCTGACCACATCGGACCCGGCGTTCGGCTCGCTCATCGCCAACGCCCCGATATGCTCGCCGCTGATCAGCTTGGGCAGGTATTTTGCCTTCTGCTCCGGCGTGCCGTTGCGGTTGATCTGATTCACGCACAGGTTGGAATGCGCCCCGTAGGACAAGCCCACCGACGCCGATCCACGGCTGATCTCCTCCATCGCCACCACATGCGCCAGATACCCCAGCCCAGAGCCGCCATACTCCTCAGGCACGGTAATGCCCAGCAGCCCCATGTCACCAAAGCGCCGCCACATGTCCTGCGGAAACTGATTCTCCCGGTCGATCTCCGCCGCGCGCGGCGCCAGCTCGGCATCAACCAAGTTGCGGGTCTGCTCGCGCAGCATGTCGATGGTCTCGCCAAGACCGAAGTTCAGCGATGGGTAATGCATGGGGGTCACCTGTATTTGTTTTTATCTAGGCTTTAAAAGGGAAAGCGAACGGCTACCGGGTCTGTTCCAACGCCGTTCGACAGCGCTCCTCCGCGGTATCCAGCTCGATCTGCATCTGCTCGATATCCAGCAACTGCTGCGCCAGCTGCGCACGGCGCTGGGTGATCTTGTCCAGGAAGGTCTCCAGCTGCTTGCGATTACCGTGGCCCGGGTCGTACAGCTCAATCAGCTCCCGACACTCCGCCAGCGAAAAGCCAATGCGCTTACCGCGCAGAATCAGCTTGAGAATCACCTTGTCCCGAGGGCTATAAACCCGCTCCTGCCCGCGACGCTCGGGGCTGAGCATGTTCTGCTCCTCATAAAAACGAATCGCCCGCGTAGTGATATCCAGCTCACGGGCGAGATCGGAAATGCTGTAGGTCTGGGTCATGGAGCAGCGGCTTGGGTTGCTTTACGTTAACGTAAAGGTAAGCCAATGAGCGCTAATGAGTCAAGCGGGAAGCGGGAAGCGGGAAGCGGGAAGCGGTCAGGATAATCTGTAGTGAGTACAGCGGATGGAAATCAGGGGGTGCAAACGAACATTTCACGCTATCAATGTTCATCTACCCCCAATTTCGCCGACAATTTTTCTAATTACATACTTACGAACAGAGCTTTCAGCGCAGCAGAAAATGGCAAGGAAAATAAGCTTCCGGCCATTTTAGTTCCTGCTAGCAAAGGCTATCCCCTCCAAACCACTTACTCTGCTTACTATTTATTTTTTATTGCCGCGTTCATGCTTGCAGGAAGATGCCGATCTTTCATGGATCTGAAACGAAGGGCTGCACGAGAGATTACGCGATTTATTGTAAATCTCATCACGTATAATTTTCTTTAGCTGTTCAACCTCTTCAAACAGCTTCCCATTAGAGGAAAAGGAAACATCTTTCATGCAACCCTCCTATATTCATCAAGACTTTTCAGATGCGAGAAAAACTCTTTCTTTAAAAACTGATATTCAAGCAAAAGCTTAAACGGATAGACATGCTCTTCAAGAAAGTCCTGCATGTCAGACTCCTCAGGAAAAATCGCACTATTGTGAAACTCTATATTTAAAAACGCAAAAACCTTATGCTCTGAAGAAAGCTTACAGCCTATGTAATGCTCAATTGTCTTGTGCCTTTTAGAAGCACCTTTAGCATAGCGCTTCTTGTCTAGAACGCAAGCGGTAGTATTGTTCGACCGGAGACACTTTACACTTTCATACTCTTGGTATTTTTCCGAGTTCAAACTGATGCTTTTCGTTTCCACCAGATCTCTTTTCGAATCGTAATGAAGCATATACTCTAGACACCCACTTTCTTCATTCACACAATAAAGAGATATAAACAAATCCTTGCGCTTTACTTTAATGTTCTTTATCGACTTCCGGATATGCTCTGCTAGGGAATCAACGATAAGAGCAGCATTAACCTTAAAGCCATGCTGCTCGCAGATAGAGCGAATATCGAGATTTTCGTCTGCCGAGCACCTGCTTACATGCTCACCGACCTCACTATTTATACGATACAAGCAGTTAGAAATTTCGTCTGGCTCGACTAACCCATGATTTAACGGCGGAAAGGCATCAAAATATATAGTCACCATCTTTATTATTACGCAGAAAATGATAACCGCTACCGAAACCACCACAAAGAAATTTATAAGCGGCTGATGAAATGCATTATTTATTAGCCAACCTGTCAAAGAGAACCCAGACAGCTTTTTTAACATCAAATAAGAGGTTGATATAAGAATTACAATGTCCGCAAAAAGCCTCAGCTTCTTATTCTGGCAGAATTTAGAAATAAAATTTTTCGCTCGTAACACTGTCACGCTAAGATCACTCCTTTGATGGCTTGCATCCAAGATTAAAGCCTAGCTGTAATCCTTTCTGATTACATATTGCTATCTATGCTAAATTTTTCCAACCCCCGAATTTCGTGTTATGACTCAGTAGAGCAGGCTCGACTACTCTGTATCGCAACCAACTTGGAGCCGTGCACGCCCAATCCCCGTTTACGCGGGCGAGTAGCACAGGGCTGGCGGGAGAAAGAGCGGCAGCCTGTTTGAGGAGCGTAGCGACGAGTTCTGCCGCTCCCCGTCAGCCCGAGCAACGCAGCGAACCCGCAGGGCCGCGTAGTCGGGTGCCCCGGGGGATCGCTAAGGGGGGGCCGGGCAAGCGGCCCCCCTTGGCTCGCCGTGAAGGCGAAAGCCGGGTTATCAGGCAGCGCCGAAGTAACCACTGAGCCCCTTAGATCCTCGCCTTCGAGAGGATGACGTGGTGATAGGGACAGCGAGCCAGGTTATCCGAGCGCGGCTGACGGATATTAGTAAACTACACACTTAATCGAGGGACAGCACTGTGTGGGAGAAGAAGATAGAGCAATTGCTCCGAAACGAACCCCAACTTACGAGGCAGGAAGCCGAAGCATACGTGCTAAAAAAGGGCCAAGAACGGCGTTTAGCTAAAGCCAAGCTGAGAGCAAGGGCAGGCAGCAAGCGCAAGAAAAAAACTAAAGTGCTTCTGATAACAAGCGCTTTTGAGTCGAATCGGCGGAGGCACTAGCTTGCCATCGCGCGATGCGAGGTAGGATGCGCCGCTGCGAAAAGATTAATTTCCGAAAGCGAGAATCCAGTGGTGCCTCAGAGCACGCTTGGATCCTCGCCTTCGCGAGGATGACGCGGCGATAGGGTCAGCGAGCCGGGGCTATCCGAGCACGGGCGCTGGATTAACCACGCGGCCTAAACACCAACACCAACCCCAGCACAATCGCCCCCATCCCCAACAGACTCAACGCCGCCATCCGATTCCCCAGGAACAGGAAATCCAGCAACGCGGTGCAGCCGGGCATCAGATAAAACAGGCTGGTCACATTGACCAAATTGCCCATCCGAATCAGCCGGTACAGCAACAGGGTTGCACCGACCGAAATCAACACGCCCATGTACAGCAGCGGAACGATAAAGCCGACGCTCCATTCCACGTCAAACGGCTGAAAGGGTACGACCACCGCGCACATCAGCAGGCCGATGGCGTATTGCAGCGGCAGTACGTCCATGGGTGATTGCTGAATCCCCTTCTGGAAGATCGAACCCAGGGTGATGCACAGCAGTGCTGCCAGCGACAGGCCGATACCCAGCAGCGAGAAGCGCGCCGCCAGCAGACTGTCGAGCACCACCAGCGTCAGGCCACCGAGCGCCAACAGCAAACCCAATACCCGCAGCAGGTTGGCGCGGCGTTCGACCAGCATCAGGGTGAGGATCGGCTGCACGCCCAGTACCGTTGCCAGCACGCCCGGCGTGAGCCCGGCGTCCAGCGAGAGCAGGTAGAAGATGGTGTAGCCGCCGGTCAGCAGTACCCCGACCAATGCTACCTGCTTGCGGGTACCGCGCGCCGGCAGCCAGCGCCGCCGGGTAAGCGCCAGCAGCCCGAGGGCAGCGCAGGCCAGTACAAAGCGCAGCAGCAGGAAGGCAAAGGCGGAGGCGTGTTCCAGCCCCCATTTGGAGAAGATCGCGCCCGCGCTCCAGAGCAGCACGAACAGCGCAGTCGGGCCAATGGCGGCCCAGTTCAAACGTTGAATAAACATATGTCACCTGTCAGGACACAGGTTCGCCCTACGGCGTGACGCCAGTCAGGGAGAACAGAAATCAGAAAAGGGGTAACGGGATCAGTGCGCTGGTGGCGGTGAAGCCACGGCAACCACGATGGCTACGCCGGGAGGGGTGACCGGCAGGCAGGCCACGGCAGCCTGCACACGCGCAACCACACCGGCAAGCGCGGGGCGGTTTACAACAGCGGTGGTCTGGGCAGTGGACATGCGGTCACTCTGGACAGGTAAAAACGAAAAGTCGCCGTTTGACGACTTGACGAGATTAGCACCGTGTTGGTGCATGGGCAAGACGGGAGGGTTGCGGCATCGGATGGGCGTAGCAGAATGTCACGGCCACGGCATGCCGTGCCCCCACGCACGTGGTGGAGAAGGTTGGCGGGCGGCGCCGTGGCATGGCCAGTCGTAGGGTCACAGCATGCTGTGACCGTGCGGCATCCAATACCCCGCCTGAACCAGCGTCGCGCACGACGTCACAGGCCCCACGGAGAGATGCGAATCAGCCAGAGGTGAAGCATGCACGGACCCACTCCCCGTTTACGCGGGCGAGTAGCGCAGATTTATCGGGAAAAAGAGCCACAGGATGTCTGAGGCTCGAAGAGCCGAGTTTTGTGGCTCCCCGATAAATCGAGCAACGCAGCGAACCCGAAGGGCCGCGTAGTCGGGTGCCCGGGGGGATTGCCAAGGGGGGCCGGGCAAGCGGCCCCCCTTGGCTCGCCGTGAAGGCGAAAGACGGGTTATCAGGCGGCGCCGAAGTGGCCGGCATGCACGAGCCCCATGGATCCTCGCCTACGCGAGGATGACGTAGTGATAGGGCAGCGAGCCGGACGCAGAGCGTCCTGACAGGCACGTCCTGACAGACATTCCCACGCAGAGCGTGGGAACGATCATAACGATCAGCCTATCCAGACACCGTCATTCCCGCGCAGGCGGGAATCCAGTGTTGCGCTGAACCACGGATGGATCCTCGCCTACGCGAGGATGACGCGTGTGCGAACGATGCTCAGTGCATAGCGCCAGTCTGGATAGCAGGCGCACAGGCCGTCAGAACCCCTCCAACACCAATTTCCCCCGCGCCTTTCCACTCTCCAGCAGCGCATGCGCGCGCTTGAGGTTGGCCGCGTTGATTGCGCCGTAATGCTCACCCAGGGTGCTACGCAGGGTGCCGGCATCGACCAGTTCGGCGACGCGTTGCAGCAGTTTGCCCTGCTCGGCCATGTCGGCGGTTTCGAACATGCTGCGGGTGAACATGAACTCCCAGTGGAAGGAGGCACACTTGCGCTTGAGCACGCTCATGTCGAGCGGGCCGAAGTCGTCGATCACGCCGAGGCGGCCCTGCGGGGCGATGCAGTCGCCGTATTGCGGGTAGTGCTGATCGGTGTGGGTCAGCGAGGCGATCAGTTCGACGTCCTTGATACCCAGCGCCTGCAGTTGCGGCAGCAGCGGCTGGCTATGGTCGATGACGTGATGGGCGCCCAGGCCCTTGACCCATTTCACGCTCTCGGCGCGGGCGGCGGTGGCGACCACGGTGAGTTTGGTCAACTGGCGAGCGAGTTGAACCAGGATCGAGCCAACGCCACCGGCGGCGCCTACCACCAGCAGGGCCTGACCTTCACCGCCGCCTTCACGCACTCCCAGCCGGTCGAACAGCAGCTCCCAGGCAGTGATCGCGGTCAGCGGCAGAGCGGCCGCTTCGGCGGCGGACAGCGACAGCGGCGCGTGGGCGGCGATGCGGGCGTCGACCAGTTGGTATTCGGCGTTGCTGCCTGGCCGCTCCAGCGCACCGGCGTAGTAGACCCGATCACCTGCCGCGAAGCCGGAAACGGCGCTGCCGCAGCTGACCACTTCACCCACGGCGTCCCAGCCGAGCACTTCGGGCGTGTCGCCGGTCGCGCCGCGACGACTGCGGATCTTGGTGTCGACCGGGTTGACCGAGATGGCGGCGACCTTGACCAGCAGATCCTGCGGGCCGGGCGAAGGCATGGGTACGTCCAGGTCGATCAGGGCATCGGTGCGGTCCAGCGCGCCAGCTTCAAAGTATCCAATTGCTTTCATGGTTGTGGCTCCTGTACTGCGGCGGCGCACTGCGGGCAAAGGCCACGCAGCGCGGCAAGGCGCGCTTGCGGATCGAGTCTGCCGAGGCGTTCGACCCGCTGGTGAAAGTCGGCCCAGCCACTGCTCTGCGCATACAGCGCGGCAAAGGCGGGCACCCATTGATCGTAAAGCCCAAAGGGTAGCAGGCGGGCGTTGTTCAGGTCAGCGGCAAACCAGTGGTCGAAGCGCTTGTCGCCGTCCCATTCGCTGTCGCGCAGGCTGGCGTAATCGCTGCGCAGCCGGGCGAGGATCGCGGCCTTGCCGCTGCGCTTGGCGTCGTCTGGCTGGGTGCTCTGATACAAGGCTTCCAGCTCGCTGCGTGCGGCCAGCACCAATTGAATAAACGCCCGTTCTCGTTCGCGGCCTGTCGAGTCGTGCGCGGCTCGCCCTTGCACACTGAGCCAATCGCGCAGACCCTGCTGGCCGACGAAGCTGGCATAGGACTCGTTGAAGGCGGTGTCGTCCTTCACGTAAAAGCGCTGGTGCGCCAGTTCGTGAAACAGCATCTCGGCGAGATAGTCGTCGCTCCAGTGCAGCATGGAGCTGAACAGCGGGTCGTCGTACCAGCCGAGGGTCGAGTAGGCGGGGATGCCGGCGACATAGACGTCCTTGCCGCGGGCACGCCAGTCATCGGCGGCCTGCTCGGCGCGGGCCTGGTCGAAATAGCCTTTGTAGGCGATGCAGCCGAAGAACGGGTAACAGTGCTGCACCGGTGCGAGCGACAGTTCCTCGGTGACAAACAGGTTCCACAGCGGATAGGGGCCCGGCAGCGCGGCATAGCGGGTGTAGGTGGTGTTGTCCGGCAGGGCCAGCGCCTCGACCGCGTAACGGCGAATCTGGCTGGCGGTGCGCAGGCGCTCGGCCAGGTGCGGGTCGGTCTGCGGGTCGGCAATCAGCGGCTCAATGGGCTCGGCACGGGCCATCAGCGCACGCTGGCCCTGCCAGCTCTGATACAGGTAGCCAACCGAGCTGCAGCCGGACAGCCAGAGCAGGCAGGCGCCGAGGCCAAGCGTCGCGAGGCGCTTCATGCGTCGGCCTGCTGCAACGCCTTGCCGAGCCAGTCTGCCAGTTGCTGCGCCGGGCCCTGGGGCTGGCGCTCCGGCACCCAGAGGCCAAGCTGGTGACGGGTCTCGACAAAGCCCCAGGGCGCGAGCAGGCGGCCGGCGGCGATGTCGTCAGCAACCAGCAGCTGCGGCGCGATAGCCACGCCAAGGCCCGAGAGCGCCGCTTCCAGCAGGTAGTACAGATGCTCAAAGCCCTGACCTGTTCGCAATTGAGCCGCATCCAGGCCCTGCCGCTCGGCCCAGTCGCGCCAGGCGCCGGGCCGTGAACGGGTGTGCAGCAGCGCTTCGCCGAGCAGCACCCCAGTCGGTTGATCGAGCAGGCGCGCAGCGCCCGAATACCGCGGACTGAGCACCGGGCCGATGCGTTCCTGACGCAGCGGATACACCTGCATGTCGGCCGGCCACGGCGGCTCGGCGTAGAGCAGGGTGGCGCTGACACCGGGGCGGCGCGGGTCGAGTTCACCCTCGGAGGCCGACAGGTGCAGATTCAGTTCGGGCAGTTCGGCGTTCAGGCGGTCCAGTCGCGGAATAAACCAGCGCGCCAGCAGGCTGCCCGGGCAGGCGAGCAGGAAGGGCGCCTGCTGCTGGTCCTGCCGCAGCGCCGAGCAGGTGTCGCGTAGACCGTCGAACGCCTCGCGGCAAGCGTCACGCAGTTGGCGACCGGCCGGGGTCAGGCTGATGCCGCGCCCGGCCTTGCTGAACAGGGCGATGCCGAGTTCGTCTTCAAGCTGACGAATCTGCCGGCTGACGGCGCCGTGGGTGACGTGCAGCTCACCCGCTGCCTGACTCACGCTTTCCAGTCGGGCAGCGGCTTCGAAGGCGCGCAGAGCGTTTAGTGAGGGAAGGTCTCTGGCCATGGGACTTGTCACTTTTTCTCACAGGTTGCGGCCATCTTATCGATTTTTTCCCGCCTGCGCTTGCCCTAATCTGCGTCCATCGCTCAGGAGGTTCTATCCATGCCCAATCATAATTATCGCCGTGAAGCCGACGCCCTCGGTCAGTTCGGCCAGTTTGGCGGCCGCTTTGTAGCCGAGTCGCTGATGCCGCTGGTGCTGCAGCTGGAACAGGCCTACAACGAGGCCCGCGCCGAGCCCGCGTTTATCGCCGAGTTGGACCGCTTCAACGCCGAGTTCATCGGCCGCCCCAGCCCGCTGTATTTCGCCGAGCGGCTGACCGAGCAATACGGCGGCGCGAAGATCTTCTTCAAACGCGAGGAGCTGAATCACACCGGCGCGCACAAGATCAACAACTGCATCGGCCAGGCCCTGCTGGCTCGCCGCATGGGCAAGCAGCGAATCATCGCCGAGACCGGCGCCGGCATGCACGGCGTGGCGACCGCCACCGTGTGTGCGCGCTTCGGCCTGCAGTGCGTGGTCTACATGGGCGCGACCGACATTCACCGCCAGCGCGACAACGTCGCCCGCATGCGGCTGCTGGGTGCCGAGATCGTCCCCGTGACCTCCGGCACCGGCACCCTGAAAGACGCCATGAACGAAGCACTGCGCGACTGGGTGACCAACGTCGACAACACCTTCTACATGATCGGCACCGTGGCCGGCCCGCACCCCTACCCGACGCTGGTACGCGACTTTCAGGCGATCATCGGCCGTGAGGCGCATCAGCAGATGCTGGAACGCGAAGGCCGTCTGCCCGATAGCCTGGTCGCCTGTATCGGCGGTGGCTCGAACGCCATGGGCCTGTTCCATCCGTTCCTCGATTACCCCGAGGTGCAGATGGTCGGAGTGGAAGCGGCCGGTCACGGCATCGAAACCGGCAAGCACGCCGCCAGCCTGAAGGGCGGCACGCCCGGCGTGCTGCACGGCAACCGCACCTACCTGCTGCAGGACAGCGACGGTCAGATTGCCGATGCCCACTCGATCTCCGCCGGTCTGGACTACCCCGGCATTGGCCCCGAACACGCCTGGTTGCACGAGCAGGGCCGCATCGAATACGTCGCGGTAACCGATCAGCAGGCGCTGGACGCCTTCCACAACTGCTGCCGCACCGAAGGCATTATCCCGGCGCTGGAAACCTCGCACGCGCTGGCCGAAGTGGCGCGCCGCGCGCCGACGCTGCCAAAAGATCACCTGATGGTGGTGTGCCTGTCCGGCCGTGGCGACAAGGACATGCCGACCATTCTGGGTTTGATGGAGGAAGGAAAATGAGCCGTCTGGAAACCCGCTTTGCCGACTGCGCCCGCGACAACCGCGCGGCCCTGGTGACCTACATCTGCGCCGGTGATCCGGACTTCGATACCAGTCTGGAGCTGCTGCAGGGGCTGCCTGCTGCCGGTGCCGACATCATTGAACTGGGCATGCCGTTCAGCGACCCCACCGCCGACGGCCCGACCATTCAGGCCGCTGCCCTGCGCGCCCTGCAGGGTGGGCAGAACCAGCAGCGCACGCTGGAGCTGGTGCGCCGTTTCCGCGAACAGAACCAGAGCACGCCGCTGGTGCTGATGGGTTACTACAACCCGATTCATCGCTACGGCGGTGCCGACTTTATTCGTGACGCCGCAGAGGCCGGTGTCGACGCCCTGCTGGTGGTCGACCTGCCGCCCGAGCACGACAACGAACTGGGCCCGATGGCCCGTGATGCCGGTCTGCAAATGATCCGTCTGGCAACGCCAACCACTGACGCCCAGCGTCTGCCCAAGGTGCTGGAGCACGCCAGCGGCTTTCTCTACTACGTGTCGCACAACGGCGTCACCGGGGTGGGCGCAGCGGATCACACCGCGGTGGCGCAGGCGCTGGAAGGCATTCGCGCGCAGAGCAGTGTGCCGATCTGCGTCGGCTTTGGCGTACGCCGGGCCGAGCAGGCAGCGCCGCTGGCGCAGGTCGCCGATGGCGTGGTGGTGGGTTCAGCGCTGATCGAGGCGCTGCAGCAGGGTGGGGTGGCAGCGGCGCTCGGGCTGACTGCCGAGCTGGCCGCTGCAATGCCGCGTCAGGCCTGACGCAGGGCTGCCAGCACAGGGGCAGTGTCCGGGCGGACGCCGCGCCACAGGGCAAAGGCCTCGGCGGCCTGCTCAACCAGCATGCCGAGGCCATCGATGCAGCGCGCTGCGCCGCGCTCTCGGGCCCAGCGGTTGAACCGGGTCTCTTCGGCGCCGTACATCATGTCGTAGCACCAGGTATGACCGGGTTTGATCAGGCTGTCGGGAATCGGCGGCAATTCACCGGCCAGACTGGCCGAGGTCGCATTGATGATCAGATCGACCGGCTCGACCAGCCATTGCAGGCCGGCAGCGGCAATCGGCCCCTGATCGACAAACAGCGCCGCCAGCTCTTCCGCCTTGCTGACCGTGCGGTTGATCACGCACAGATGCGCAGGCCCCGCCGCCAGCAGCGGCTGAATCACCCCGCGAGCGGCACCGCCGGCACCGACCAGCAGCACACTCAGGCCTTTCAGCGACAGCCCGGCATTCACTTCGATATCGCGCACCAGCCCCTTGCCGTCGGTGTTATCACCTAGCAGGCTGCCGTCTTCACGGCGCAGGATGGTATTGACCGCGCCGGCGCGCTCGGCCGCCGGGGTATGTTCATCCACCAAGGCCCAAGCCTGCTCCTTGAACGGCACGGTCACATTGACGCCGCGACCCTCGCGCAGAAAGTCGCGCACCGTGCCGATAAAGTTGTCGAGCGGCGCCAGCAGCTTGCCGTATTCCAGCTGCTGGCCGGTCTGCTCGGCGAACATGGCGTGAATCAGCGGCGACTTGCTGTGCTCAATCGGGTTGCCAACAACGGCGTAACGGTCCATCAGGCGTCCCCTGCCAGCCAGTCACGCGGGGTGAGGTAGCGCTCGGTCAGCTCGGCTTCCGGGCTGCCCGGCTCCGGCTGCCAGTTGTAGCCCCAGCGTACGGTCGGCGGCAGCGACATCAGGATCGACTCGGTACGCCCGCCGGTCTGCAGACCGAACAGGGTGCCGCGGTCGTAGACCAGGTTGAACTCGACATAGCGGCCACGGCGGAATTCCTGGAACTGCTTCTGCTCTGGCGTCCAGGCGCTGTTGCGACGGCGCTCGAGAATCGGCAGATAGGCCTCAAGGTAAGCGTCGCCAATGGCGCGCAGGAAGGCAAAACTGCGCTCGAAGCCCCACTCGTTCAGATCATCAAAGAACAGACCGCCAATGCCCCGGGCCTCGCCGCGGTGCTTGAGGTAGAAATACTCGTCGCACCACTTTTTGAAGCGCGGATACACATCATCACCGAAGGGTGCGCAGGCGTCGCGGGCCACCCGGTGCCAGTGCACGCAGTCTTCCTCATTGGCGTAGTAGGGCGTCAGATCGAAGCCGCCGCCAAACCACCATACCGGATCGGCACCGTCTTTCTCGGCGATAAAGAACCGCACATTGGCATGGGAGGTCGGCACGAAGGGGTTTTCCGGGTGCATCACCAGCGACACGCCCATGGCCTGGAAGTGGCGACCCGCCAGCTCCGGGCGGTGGGCGGTAGCCGAGGGCGGCATGCCGTCGCCAAAAACGTGGGAAAAGCCGACGCCGCCCTTCTCCAGCAACGCGCCATCGGTGATGATCCGCGAGCGGCCACCGCCGCCACCGGGCCGCTCCCAGGCGTCCTCGATGAACTGCTCGCGCCCGTCTGCCGCCGCCAGGGCGGTGCAGATACGGTCCTGCAGATCCATCAGATAGGCTTTTACCGCGGCAACATCGGCGGCGCTGGGCTGGTCCTGTTTCACGTGGAATCTCTCCGGGCGGCTCAGGCGCCGCGTATGACTTGGTCGGTTTGCAGATCGCGAATGATACTGGGATTACGCGCGCCACCCAACGCACCGGGGACAATGGCGTCCAGTTCACCGTGAAAATACTGCTCGACCCGCAACCGCGAGCGCGCCGCTGGGCGGCCAGCGGGATTGGCCGACGTAGACACCAGCGGCCCGGCTGCCGCGCACAGCTGACGCACGACAGGGTGGGTAGTAACCCGCAGGGCAACGGTATCGTGCGCGCCGGTGATCCATTCGGGCAGGCGGCCCTGATGCGGTACCAGCCAGGTGTTCGGCCCCGGCCAGGACAGCCGCAGCTTGGCCAACTGAGCGTCCGGCAGGTCCCAGAGCAGGAAGTCGAACTGCTCAATCTCGCCGGCAATCAGGATCAGGCCCTTATGCACCGGGCGCTGCTTCAGGTCCAGCAGTCGCTCGACCGCCGAGCCGTTCCACGGATTGCAGCCCAGCCCCCAGACGCCTTCGGTCGGATAGGCAATCACACCGCCTGCCTGCAGCAGGCGATTCAGACGAGTAATACGCCAGTTTGCCAGCATGTGAACTCCACCTTGATTGATTGCCTGCGACAGTAGCCGAGCCCGGCGCCGCACTCAAGGCTGACGGCGACAATATCCGGCAGGCCCCACCAGCACCGCGCCGGCCAGTTCCAGCTCCAGGAGCTGTTGCAGGACCTCCGGCATGCTGATGCCAGCGCGCTGGGCCAGCCAGTCGGGGCTGACCGGATCAAATCCTAGCCAGCGCCAGAGTGGAGTGTCCGGCACCTCTGTGGCGGGCTCTTCAGCTGCCTCAAGCGCTGCAGTGAGCGGCACTTTCAGGGCATCCAGTACATCCTGCACCTGCTCTACCAGACACGCGCCTTCGCGCAGCAATCGATGGCAACCACGGGCCTGTACGTTGTGGATCGAGCCGGGCATGGCAAATACTTCGCGATTCTGCTCCAACGCCATTCGCGCGGTGATCAACGAGCCGCTGTTGAGGCTCGCCTCGACCACCAGCGTACCGAGGCTCAGACCGCTGATGATGCGATTGCGCCGGGGAAACTGGGCCGGATGCGGTTCGCTATCAGGCCACAGCTCGGAGACCAGCGCCCCGCCCGTATCGACAATCGAGTCGGCTAACTTGCGATGCCGACGCGGGTAACAGCGCTCAAGACCGGTGCCCCACACCGCAACCGTTTGCCCGCCAGCATCCAGCGCGCCCCGATGACAGGCGCCGTCGATACCCAGCGCCATGCCACTGGTCACCGTCAGGCCGCTGCGACAAAACGCACGGGCAAAGCGCTGGGCGGTTTCCGCACCCAGCGGGCTCGGATGGCGAGTGCCGACCATGGCAATCTGTGGATCATGCAGCACCTCAATGCGACCGCGTACAAACAGCAGTGGCGGTGGATCGCTGATAGATGCCAGCAGCGGCGGGTAGTCCGGCTCATCCAGAAACAGCAGCCGGCAGCCATCCTGCTGCAGCCAGTCAAGCGCCAGGTCGAATCGCTCGCGCAGCACAGGATCACCCGCACGCCAACGGCGCAGGCTGGCCAGCACAGACGGCGGCACACCAAGTTCGGCCAATGTGGCCAGATCAGCGGACATAAAATCAAACGGGGAGACGGCATGCGAGCGCAAGCGCTGGAAAAAGCGGGGGCCAACGCCGTCGAGCAGCATCAGCTCCAACCAGGCCTGCCGCTCGGCGGACAGGTCGGTAAGCATGGATCATCCTTGATCAGAAAGGACCAACAGTTCAAACAACAAGGCCGCCCGAAGGCGGCCTTGGCAGTGCATTCCCCGTCAGGGGTTACGAATCTCGTCGAGAATCGCCATCTGGCGGCTGGCTTGCAGCACGATACCGTAGCTCATCTTGTTGTAGACCCGGAACACCATCAGCAAGCCAGCACGCTCGGCGGGCAGCTGCACACGCTCGTCGCGAACCCGGTCACGGACGATCTCGCCGGTCTTGTAGATTGCCAGTACGTTGCCAACTTCCAGACCGTCACGCTCACCCTTGTCGAGCAGCACCACGTCATACTGACCGATCTGGGTCACGCCATTGGGCACGTCCATGATCAAGCCGTTGATTTCCTGGCTTGGTTCGCTGGGGAAGAAGGTCGACGCCACCGGGCGCTCTTCCGACTCCAGCAGTCGGTCATTGACCAGCACTTCCTGACGGCTGCGCGTGACATTGACGGTGGCGATGTCGCCATCAACCGCCGCAACGTTGCCGTTACCAATTTCCTGCAGGTGAATACCCAGCAGTTCGCCAGTCTCAGGGTTGATGTAGGTCTTGCCGCGACGGTAGATGTCGTAAGCCGGGACGTTAGCGGAGAAGTCACCACGGGCGTAGACCTTGCTGCCCGCACCCAGTACGACACTCTCGGCTCCACCGCCAACGATATAGGGTGCCCCATTGATCACGTCCTCATCCTCGACCACACGGCCAGCGCGCAGGAAGGAGTTGATCGCCTCCAGCGGGATCGCCGGAATCGCCTCGGCAATCGGCTTGACCCGGGCCTGCGGCGACAGTTTGATGGTGCCGCCGTTACCACGGTTGAGCATCAGTCGTGGCTGACCGTCGATGTACACCAGTGAAATGACGTCACCCGGGTAGATCAGGTGAGGGTTGGCAATCTGCGGATTGGCTTGCCAGATTTCCGGCCATTTCCAGGGCAGGCTGAGAAAACGCCCGGAGATATCCCACAGTGTGTCGCCCTTGACCACGGTATAGCTGTCGGGGTGATCTTCCCTGAGAACAGGTTCCTGCGCCTGCACCCATACGCTCGCCGCGAGCAACACGAGGCCGAGTAGTGTTTTCCTCATGACACGAATCCCTTTATTATAGAGGCCAGCATCCAGGTCGAATCGTGCTCCCACACGCAAGACCCGCTTTAATTCCAAGCTGCTCATAATCTTAGCAGCACAATTTAGATTTGTTCCAGATAAAGCGGTACAAACCCCTATGGCTATTTTGAACATACTGGAGTTTCCCGACCCGCGGTTGCGGACCGTGGCCAAACCGGTCGCCGCAGTGGACGCGAGAATCCAGCAACTCGTCGACGATATGTTCGAGACCATGTACGACGCACCCGGCATTGGCCTTGCAGCAACGCAGGTCGATGTGCACGAGCGGGTCGTTGTCATCGATCTGTCCGAAGACAAGTCCGAGCCACGCGTATTCATCAATCCCGAGCTGGAACCCCTGACCGACGATCTCGAGCAAATGCAGGAAGGTTGTCTGTCGGTGCCCGGCTTCTACGAAAATGTAGAACGCCCGGAGCGCGTCCGGGTCAAGGCGCTGGACCGTGACGGCAACCCGTTCGACGAGGTCTATGAGGGTCTGCTGGCCGTCTGCATCCAGCACGAGTGCGACCACCTGAACGGTAAGCTGTTTGTGGATTACCTGTCCAACCTCAAGCGTGACCGCATTCGCAAGAAATTGGAGAAAATCCATCGCAGCCAGGCAAACGCCTGATTTGCCAGCGAAATAACAAGGCTTGCTTCGGCAAGCCTTTTCTTTACGGATCCCCATGAAGCCAACCGACCTACGTATCGTTTTTGCCGGAACACCGGACTTTGCCGCCGCCCATCTGCAGGCGCTGATTGATGCCGGCCTGAACATCGTGGCCGTCTATACCCAGCCCGATCGACCCGCTGGCCGCGGCCAGAAGCTGGCGATGAGCCCGGTCAAGCAACTGGCGCAGACCCATGAGCTGCCGGTACTACAGCCCGAGCGGCTGCGTGAACCGGCAGACCAGCAGGCGCTGGCCGATCTCAGGCCCGAACTGCTGGTGGTGGTGGCCTACGGCCTGATCCTGCCGCAAGCGGTACTGGATATTCCGCGCCTGGGCTGCATCAACAGCCATGCCTCGCTGCTGCCACGCTGGCGCGGCGCCGCGCCGATACAACGCGCGATCGAAGCGGGTGACAGTGAAACCGGCGTGACCGTGATGCAGATGGAGGCCGGGCTGGACACCGGACCGATGCTGCTCAAGGTCACCACGCCGATCAGCGCCACGGACACCGGTGGCAGCCTGCACGATAGATTGGCAGAACTTGGCCCGCCGGCAGTGCTTAAAGCCATCGAAGGTCTGGCCGCGGGTACCTTGCACGGCGAGATACAGGACGACGCCCTGGCCACCTACGCACACAAATTGAACAAACAGGTCTCGGCGATTGACTGGCAGCGCCCGGCCAGCGAACTGGACTGCCTGATCCGCGCCTTCAATCCGTGGCCGCTGGCCCATGCTCAGCTCGATGGCAAGCCACTCAAGGTCTGGGCCGCCGAGGTGGCCGCCGGACAGGGCGAGCCCGGTCAGGTGCTGGCCTGTGAGAAGCAGGGGCTGCTGGTGGCCTGCGGCGAGGGCGCACTGCGCCTGACCCGCCTGCAGCTGCCCGGCGGCAAGCCACTGGCCTTTGCCGACCTCTTTAACTCCCGTCGCGATCAGTTCGCGCCTGGCCTCATGCTGGGTAACGGTCAGTGAACGCCCGCGCGGCAGCCGCCCGCGCCCTGGCCGCCGTGCTGGCCGGCAAGGCCTCGCTCGGCGGCAGTCTGCCAGCGCAACTCAAGGCCGTCGCGCCGCGGGATCAGGGCCTGGTACAGGAACTGGCCTTCGGCACGGCGCGCTGGTACAGCCGCCTTGAGGGGCTGGCCCGCGAGCTACTGAACAAACCGATGAAGCCGACCGATCAGGACCTGCACGCGCTGCTGCTGGTGGGCCTGTATCAGTTGCTGTACCTGCGCATTCCGGCCCACGCGGCCATCGCCGAAACCGTCAACGCTGCCGTCAGCCTCGACAAGCCCTGGGCCAAGGGCCTGCTCAACGCGGTGCTGCGCCGGGTGCAACGTGAAGGCGAGGCGCTGCTTGTGGCGGTCGACAAATCCCCCTCCCAGCGCTGCGCGCATCCCGGCTGGCTGTACAAGCGCCTGCAACGCGCCTGGCCCGATCAGCTCGACGCCATCACCAGCGCCAACAACCTGCATCCGCCGATGACCCTGCGGGTCAATCAACGCCGCCTGAGCCGCGACGCTTATCTGCAGCAATTGGCGGACGCCGGAATTGGCGCCAGCGCCTGCACGTTCAGCGCTGTCGGCATTCAGCTTGCCGTTCCCTGTGACGTCAACCTGCTGCCGGGCTTTGCCGACGGGCTGGTCAGCGTGCAGGACGAGGCCGCCCAGCTGGCGGCGCCGTTGCTGGACCTCAAGCCGGGCCTGCGGGTACTGGATGCCTGCTGTGCGCCCGGCGGCAAGACCTGCCAGATTCTTGAACAACAGCCAGACCTGAGCGAAGTGGTCGCGCTGGATCTGGAGCCGGCGCGGCTGAAGCGGGTAGAGGAAAACCTCAGTCGCCTGCAGCTCAGCGCCCGGCTGATCGCCGCCGACGGCCGCGCTGTCGATCAATGGTGGGATGGCACGCCCTTCCAGCGTATCCTGCTGGACGCGCCGTGTTCGGCAACCGGGGTGATCCGGCGCCACCCGGACATCAAGCTGACCCGCACCTCGGCCGATATAGCACCACTGGCAGAGTTGCAGGGCGAGCTGCTGGACGCACTCTGGCCTACGCTGGAGGTGGGCGGCATTCTGGTATACGCCACCTGTTCGGTACTGCCGGACGAGAATAGCCGCGTGATCGAGGCTTTCCTCGCCCGCGAGCCCGGTGCGCGGCTGCTGGATATCGGCGGTGACTACGGTGTTTTCCAACCCTGCGGCCGTCAGCTGCTGCCGCAGGCCGATGGCCACGACGGCTTTTATCTGGCCCGCCTGATCAAACTCAGTGCCAGCCCGCAACAGAAGAACAGGGAGTCTGCGGCATGAAGATCATCATTCTCGGTGCCGGCCAGGTCGGTGGCAGTCTGGCAGCGCAACTGGCCAGTGAAGCCAACGACATCACCGTGATCGACACCGACACCGCGCGCCTGCGCGAGCTGGGCGACCGCCTGGATATCCGCACGGTGCAGGGCAAGGGCTCCTTCCCGACCGTGCTGCGTCAGGCCGGTGCCGATGATGCCGACATGCTGATCGCGGTTACCAGCAGCGACGAAACCAACATGATTGCCTGCCAGGTCGCCTACACCCTGTTCCGCACTCCGACCAAGATCGCCCGCGTACGCGAATCCGCCTATCTGACCCGCGGCGGCCTGTTCCACAACGAGGCAGTGCCGATCGACGTGCTGATCAGCCCGGAACAGGTGGTCACCAATTACGTCAAACGGTTGATCGAGAACCCCGGCGCACTACAGGTCCTCGACTTTGCCGAGGGCAAGGCCCAGTTGGTCGCCGTACGCGCCTACTATGGCGGCCCGCTGGTCGGTCAGGAACTGCGCTTTCTGCGCCAGCACATGCCCGGTGTCGACACCCGGGTAGCGGCGATTTTCCGCAAGGACCGCCCGATCATTCCCAAGGGCGATACCATCATCGAGGCCGATGACGAAGTGTTCTTCATCGCCGCCACCCGCGATATCCGGGCGGTGATGAGCGAGCTGCGACGGGTCGAGAAGACCCACAAGCGGGTGGTGATCGCCGGTGGCGGCAACATCGGTGAGCGGCTGGCTGAGGCGATCGAGAGCCGCTACCAGGTCAAGATCATCGAGGCCAGCAAGGCCCGTGCAGACTACCTGTCGCAGAACCTGGACCGCACCGTGGTACTGCATGGCAGCGCCTCGGATCGAGAGCTGCTGATCGAAGAAAACATCGAAGATGTCGACATCTTCTGTGCCATCACCAACGACGACGAAGCCAATATCATGTCGTCGATGCTGGCCAAGCGCCTCGGCGCGCGCAAGGTCATGACGCTGATCAACAACCCGGCCTACGTCGACCTGGTGCAGGGCGGCGAGATCGATATCGCCATCTCGCCCTCGCAGGCGACCATCGGCACCCTGCTGACCCACGTGCGCCGAGGCGACATCGTCAACGTCTACTCGCTACGCCGCGGCGCGGCAGAAGCCATCGAAGCGGTTGCCCACGGCGACGCACGCTCGTCCAAGGTGGTCGGCAAGTCGATCGGTCAGATTGACCTGCCACCAGGCACCACCATCGGCGCCATCGTCCGCGACGACGAGGTACTGATCGCCCACGACTCGACCGTGATCGAATCCGATGACCATGTCATCCTGTTCGTGATCGACAAGAAATACATCCGCGATGTGGAGCGTCTGTTCCAGGTCGGCCTGACCTTCTTCTGAGGCGCCTTGCAGCATGCAGTATCCACAGATACAGCGCATCATCGGCATATTGCTGATGCTTTTTTCGACCAGCATGCTGCCGGCAGCAGGGGTCGGCGCCTACTACCACGAAGAAGCGATGAACGCGTTCCTCAGCGGCTTCGTGATTACCCTGATTGCCGGAACCCTGATCTGGTTGCCGGTCCGCGGCCGGCGCAACGAACTGCGTACCCGTGATGGGTATCTGATTACCGTTCTGTTCTGGCTGGTTCTCGGCCTGTTCGGTGCGGTGCCGTTATGGCTGCTGGAAACACCTGACCTGACCGTCGCCGATGCGGTGTTCGAATCTTTCTCGGGCCTGACTACCACCGGCGCCACCGTGATCACCGGGCTCGATACTCTGCCGCGCGCACTGTTGTACTACCGTCAGCAGCTGCAGTGGTTCGGCGGCATGGGGATCATCGTGCTGGCAGTGGCAATCCTGCCGATGCTGGGTGTTGGCGGGATGCAGCTGTACCGTGCCGAGATGCCCGGTCCGCTGAAAGAGAACAAACTGACCCCGCGCATCGCCGAAACCGCCAAGGTGCTCTGGTTTATCTATGCCGGCCTGACCGTTGCCTGTGCGCTGGCCTACTGGGCCGCCGGCATGGACTTGTTCAACGCGATTGGCCACAGCTTCTCAACCGTCGCCATCGGCGGTTTCTCCACCCACGACGCCAGTATCGGTTACTACAACAGCCCGCTGATCGAGTCGATCTGCATCCTGTTCATGCTGATTTCCGGCATCAATTTCGCCCTGCACTTTCTCGCCTGGCGCTACCGCTCGCTGCGAAATTACTGGCAAGACCCGGAATGCCGTGCCTACGTGCTGATCCTGCTGGCCCTGTTCATCATCTGCTTTGCGGTGCTGGTGCACTACCAGCACCACGATGCCTGGACCTCGATGCGCTTCGCCGCTTTCGAGACCGTGTCCATCGCCACCACCACCGGTTTCGGAGTTACCGATTTTTCAACCTGGCCGACCCTGCTGCCCTATCTGCTGTTGTACGCCAGCTTTATCGGCGCCTGCGCCGGTTCAACCGGCGGCGGCATGAAGGTGATTCGCGTGCTGCTGCTATACAAACAGGGCTCGCGGGAGATCAAGCGGCTGCTGCACCCGCACGGGGTGTTCCCGGTCAAGCTGGGCGACAGCCCGGTACCTGATCGGGTGGTGGAAGCGGTCTGGGGATTCTGCGCGGTGTATGTGTTTGCCTTCGCAATGCTGTTCCTGATCCTGCTCGGCACCGGTCTGGACTTTGTTACCGCGTTCTCGGCGCTGACGGCGTGCATCAACAACCTCGGTCCGGGGCTGGGTGAAGTCGCCGTGCATTACGGTAATCTGGGAAGTGGGGTGAAATGGGTACTGAGCTTCGCCATGCTGCTCGGCCGCCTGGAAGTATTCACCCTGCTAGTACTGCTGTCGCCGATGTTCTGGCGCCGCTGAACGCGGCGCTCAAACTTCGTCGAGAAACGCCATTCCGGCACCCTCACCGGGTACCGCACGCTGAACCTGCATACGCAGAATCGGTGCTTCGAACGGCATGCCCTGAACCTGGCCGGTCACCTGATCGCCGTTCTTCAGCTCTCCCATCAGCGGGTGTTCAACAAACACTCCGCCATCGGACAGGTCACGGGTATAAGCAAGAATGTCGCCAAAGCTGGCGTGCCAGATACGGATCTGCGCCTTCATCGGTGTCCGCGGATGCTGTCGCTGGTTGGTCAATCCCTTTTCCCCCAAAAAGCCACACTACGGTCAGGTCTATAGGCAACCGCCCGTACCGACTGCTACCTGCGCACCCTAGCACAAGCTAGCCACTACTTTAATACCAGCGCTGTTCACCTTCGGGCCGTTTCTTGAACCGCTTCATACTCCACATGTACTGGCTGGGCCAGCGACGTACATAGCCCTCAATGACCGCGCTCATGCAAGCTACAGCCTCGTATTCATCCTTGCTGTAGAGCGCATCTGGTGCCGCCTCAAGAATCACTTTGAAGCCACTGTTGTCGGGCAGCCGCACACAGTGAAAAAACAGGGCCTGCGCCTCGCTGCCCTTGAGCAGATTGGGAACGAACTTGCTGGTCAGCGCCTGGGTCGCGAAAAACGGAACGAATACGCCGCTCTTGAGCGCCGGCTCGGGGTCGGCCGGAATGCCCACTGCACCGCCACGGCGCACTTCGCGCATGACGCTGATGATGCCTTCACGGGTAGACGCGGCAACCTTGTTGCCCAGTTGGGTACGCTGCCGCTGCAGCAGCTCATCGACCGCCTTCTGCTTGGGTGGACGATAGAAGATGATCGGCTTGGCCCGCAGGCAGTACCAGTGATTGAGCACCTCCCAGTTACCCAGGTGGCTGGTAATCGCAACCACGCCCTTGCCGGCCGCCAGAGCTTCGGTCAGCAAATGCTCGCCTTCGACTTCCCTGATCAGGCCAACCGTCTTATGCGGTGACCACATCCAGGCACAGGCGCTTTCGGCAAAGCTGCGGCCGGTATCGAGCAGAGTGCGACGCACCAGGTCGTTCAACTCCGCCTCACCCAACTCCGGCATGCAGTGGCTGAGGTTGATTCGAGTGACGTCCCGCGAGCGGTTTGGCAGCTTCCACATCAGCCAGCCAGCGAACGCCCCAAGACGCTGCGCTACGCCGAAGGGCAACAGGGCAAACAGCCTGAGAAATCCAACAATGAAGGCGCCTTTCAACCGCTCCACGGTAATGCTCCGAACAATGAATCAACGGCCATTGTAAGCCGCTCGGACGGGCAGGGCGAGAACCGGGGTCAGCCGGATGCCAGAGCAGGGTAGCAGTGGCAGTCGGTGGTGTGATCCATGACCATCCCGGTGGCCTGCATAAAGGCGTAACAGATAGTCGGCCCGACAAAGGTAAAGTCGGCCTTCTGCAGCGCCTTGCTCATCGCCTTCGCCTCGGCGGTCTGGGTCGGAATCTCGCCCAGGGTCGCTGCGTGGCCTATCCGCGGCTGGCCGCCGACAAACTGCCAAAGCCATTCGACCGGCTCATGCTCGGCGCACAACCGTTGCCAGGCGCGGGCATTGCGCCGCGCACCATACACCTTGAGTCGATTGCGAATGATCCCCGGATCCTGCAGCAGTGCCTGCAACTCATCATCACTCTGGCTGGCCATGAACGCGATATCGAAGCCGCGATACACCTGCCGATAGTGCTCGCGCTTACGCAGCACCGTGATCCACGACAGACCGGCCTGAAATCCCTCCAGCATGAGCATCTCGAACAGACTGTCGGCATCCCGACAGGGTACCCCCCACTCTTCATCGTGATAGCGCTGATACAAGGGGTCTTCACTGCACCAACTGCAGCGCACCGGATCCATCTGGTTCATGCCTTTGCTCCGATCTGAGGGTTATACTCGCCAACTGACTGCCATCTTACATCCGCCCCGGGGAGACCGACATGAACGACCAGCTGCAGATTACCGACCTGACCCTGGGCGAGGGCAAGGAATGCGTCAAGGGCGCGCTGATTACGACGCACTACACCGGCACGCTGGAGGACGGCACCGTATTCGACTCCTCCCATCAGCGCGGTCGGCCGTTCCAGTGCGTCATCGGCACCGGGCGGGTCATCAAGGGCTGGGACCAGGGCCTGATGGGCATGCGGGTCGGTGGTCGCCGTCAGCTGTTCGTACCGGCCGAACTGGCCTATGGCGACAGCAGCGTTGGCGAGCATATCAAGCCGGGCAGCAACCTGCGGTTTGAAGTCGAGCTGCTGGAAGTGCTCACCCGGGACGACTGATGCCCGCCCTTCAACTCACCGCAGGCACAGCACAGGAAGCAAGCATGGCAGCCAATCTAACATTCAATATGGACGCCGTTCTGCAGCGTCTGCTGGAAGAATGCTACAGCCTGCTGGCGGCACTGCCGCTGTTTTTGCTCGCACTGGTGGTAGTCGGCGTGTTCTGGCTTGTGGGCAGTTGGCTGGCACGCCGACAAATGCTGGATCTGGTCGCCCAGCGCAACCCGTTCCTGCGCGAACTGACCCGCACCACCGTACGCTGGGTCGTCAGCCTGATCGGCGTTCTGATTGCGCTGGAGATCATGGACGCCACCGCCCTGGTGGGCGCGGTACTGGGCACCGCCGGCGTCATGGGGGTAGCGCTTGGCTTCGCCTTCAAGAGCACCATGGAAAACTACCTTGCCGGTATTCTCATGAGCCTCAGGCAGCCATTTTCACCGAAGGACCATGTCACCATTGATGGCAACGAAGGCATTGTGGTCGCACTGACCTCACGAGCAACCATCCTCATGACGCTGGACGGCAATCACCTGCGCCTGCCCAACGCACTGGTGTTCAGCAGTGTGATGCTCAACTACACCCGCAACCCCAGTCGCCGCTTTGCCTTTGATGTGGGCATCGGTGTCAACGAGGATCTGGTTCGAGCCCAGCAAATTGGCGTCGAGGTGCTGGGCACGCTTGACGGTGTGATGGAGACGCCGCCACCGCGCGCCTATATCACCGCACTGGGCGACTCCAACGTGCAGATCCGCTATCACGCCTGGGTTGACCAGCGCAGCCACGACTTTGCCAGCGTCAAGAGTGAAGGTATCCGGCTGGTAAAACTCGCCCTGGAGGCCGCCGAGATGGATATGCCCGAGCCGATTTACCGGGTGCAGCTGAGCGAGCGCGGGGCGGCCTCCAGCCCGGGCGTCACACCACCGGCAACATCGACGCAAACTCGGGCACCCGCTGCGGTGGATACCCGCGTGCAGGCCGATCTCGAGGAGCAGATCGCTGCCGACCAGCGTAGCCGCGGCAGTGAGGATCTGCTCGACCCCGGGGCGCCAAAGGAATAAGCGGTTGACCATAACCGGCACAGCCGCTAGATTCGACCCATGACCAGCACACGCGCACTGACCAGCCGAATGATTATTACCGCCATTCCCACAACGGCGGGCTAGCATCGTGCGCACCCAAACCCGCCTCTGAGGCGGGTTTTTTCATTCTGTCTCCGGGGCAAACAAGCATCAGGAGACCGTATGACAACTGCTCTATCCCTCTCTTCAACCGACACCGAAACCGACCCGAGTGACGACGACGCCCCGGCACGATTACGCACTCTGGTCGGCAGCATCCTGTCGGCACCGGTCTATGACGTCGCGACCGAGACCCCGCTGCAATTCGCCCCGCGCCTGTCCTCGGACCTGGGCAATCAGGTTCTGCTCAAGCGCGAAGACCTGCAACCGGTGTTCTCGTTCAAGATCCGAGGTGCCTACACCCGCGTCGCCCGACTGAGCCCAAGCGAGCGGGCGCGCGGCGTCATCACCGCGTCAGCCGGTAACCATGCCCAGGGACTGGCACTTGCTGCCCAGCGACTCGGCGTGCGCGCGCTGATCGTCATGCCCACCACCACGCCAAAGCTGAAGGTCGAAGGCGTCTGTGCCCGGGGCGCCACTGCGCTGCTGCACGGCGACGGCTTCCCGGAAGCACTGGCACACGCGCTGCAGCTGGCAGACAAGTATGGCTATACCTTTGTCCCGCCGTTTGACGACCCGGATGTGATCGCCGGCCAGGGAACCGTCGCGGTGGAGCTGCTGCGTCAGCATCAGGGTGCACTCCACGCGGTATTTGTACCGGTCGGTGGCGGCGGGCTGATCGCCGGGGTAGCGGCGTATATCAAGTATCTGCGCCCAGAGGTGCGGGTGATCGGCGTCGAGTCGGAGGAATCCGCCTGCCTGCAGGCAGCACTGGCGGCCGATGCCCGTGTGGTCTTGCCAGCGGTCGGGCGCTTTGCCGATGGCGTCGCGGTCGCGCAGATCGGCAAACTCAATTTCGCCTTCTGCCGACGCTACGTCGACGAGGTCATCACCGTCAGTAACGACGCCATCTGCAGCGCCGTACGCAGGATTTATGACGACACCCGCTCGATCACCGAGCCCTCTGGCGCGCTGGCAGTAGCTGGCTTGCGCGAATACGTACGACGCGAAGGTATCCGCGACCAGACCCTGATTGCGATCAACTCGGGTGCCAATATCGATTTCGACCGGCTGGGGCAGGTGATTGAGCGGAGTGGGAGCGCAACCGATTGAGCAGTCAGGTGGCCGCCGCTAGCAGCAAGCAAAAAGCCCCGACAACCGGGTTAAGTTGCCGAGGCTTTTTGACGAACTGCAGAACCGGCTGGATCAGAACGCCAGTTGGTAACTTGCAGCAACCCACATGTCAGGCTGGTCGCTGTCGGTGGTGCCGTTCAACATCAAAGAGGCTTTGCCATCACCCAGCGCACCTTCGATCCCCACACCCGCCTTCAACCAGTCGTTCTGGTAGTCTTCCCCGGGCAGGCTGAAAGCGAACAGGCCATCAATAGAGCCACTGACACCGGCACTGCGATCCTCAAAACGATGAGCCGCCTCGAGGTTAGCTACCAAGTTGTACCCGGCCAGCCAGCTCAGCGGTGTTTCAGTCCCAAAGCCCAGTCGAGCTTCGGTGAAACGATCGGTACGGCTATCGAAGCTGGCAGGATTCGTACCGCCTTCCTCTGTATAACCATCCAGCTTGGAGTGTGTGTAGCTCAGGTCAGCGTAGGGGCTGATGCCAGTATTTCCCAAGGACAGAGCATCGACCCAATCAACACGTGCACGCAGGCCCCAGGTATTGGAGTCGGCATTTCCCTTCGAAGAGTCAGGAGTGCTGAGGCTAATGTAGCCGCGACGAATGTCCGCTTCACCCCAGTGTCCAAACGCGCCAACCGTGGCATATACCTTGTGCTGTTCCGAGACGGGAACGATGCCCTCAACCAGCAGGTATTGACCGTCACTCTCGGCACGGCCGTTGCTGCTCAGGTTCTGACGCGCCCAGGTCTGGCCAAGAGAAGCATTGAGCTGCACAGCACCATAGTTGTGACCAACGCTGACTTCAGCCAGGCCGGTGGAACCAGAGCGCTGGCCGTGCTCATCCGTACCCCAGTCACCAGCAACCCAGAAGGTGCTCTGACCCGGCGCAACCATGCGGGACAGTGGGCGGCTGTGGGCGCCGTTGATCATCATATTCAGGCCGCTGTTAAGCGAGCTCAACCCCAGCGAAGTGGACTGCAGGCTGTTGGACAGAGAGGCCAGAGTGACCAGCTCGCTGATTATTGCGTAGTCGTAGCTATCATCTACGCTGGGGCAACCAGACGGACAGTGACTGACGTCTGGCCCAATGTAGTAGTCAATCGAAACAAAGCCGTTTTCAATACCGTAACCAAACAGCAGAAACACGCCCAAGTTTCCAGCATCCCCAACCAACTGGGCCAGTCCAAAAGACAGGTCAGAGTTCCCCCACCACGGCTGTGCAGTGAAGATATCGGGGTTCGCAGTATAGGAGGTGTACACCGATGAAATGGTATAGGTGCTGCCGCCGTACTGGACCGTTACTGGAGGGCTCGGCTGCATTGGTTCAGGGGCTGCATGGCTGACGATCGGCAGACAAAGACCACTCAACAGGCTGAACGGCAGCATTATTTTTTTCAGATTCAACGCTATCTCCCTGGCTACGATGACTCGTTGCGCAATATTAAAATGATGTCAAACTGCGCCATCCTGCCAAATTGCCAGAAAATAGACAATCGGTAACAGCATATATTCGTTTAGCCAAAATACTGACCAATGATCCAGGTCAATCTTCCGGAGCCTTGACAGCCCTGCACGGCCGTCTTAGCTGCGTGCTGCTCCAATCCTGTATACTTCGGTCTTTCTCAATTTCACAGCCCGACCTGGTGAAACACGTGACTCAGACCAATCCAGCCGTCCACACCTTTCAAGGACTGATCCTTGCCCTGCAACGCTACTGGGCAGAGCGGGGTTGTGCGGTACTGCAGCCCTACGACATGGAAATGGGTGCCGGCACCTTCCATACAGCCACCTTCCTGCGCGCCATCGGCCCGGAAACCTGGAACGCTGCCTACGTACAGCCCAGCCGCCGCCCCGCTGACGGCCGCTACGGTGAAAACCCGAACCGCCTGCAGCATTACTACCAGTTCCAGGTGGTGCTCAAGCCGAACCCGGACAACATCCAGGAGCTGTACCTGGATTCGCTGCGTCATATCGGCGTCGACCCGCTGGTGCACGACATCCGCTTCGTTGAAGACAACTGGGAATCGCCGACCCTCGGCGCCTGGGGTCTGGGCTGGGAAGTCTGGCTGAACGGCATGGAAGTGACCCAGTTCACCTACTTCCAGCAGGTCGGTGGCGTCGAGTGCTATCCGGTCACCGGTGAGATCACCTACGGTCTGGAGCGTCTGGCGATGTACCTGCAGGGCGTCGACTCGGTCTACGACCTGGTCTACTCCGACGGCCCGTTCGGCAAGGTCAGCTACGGCGACGTGTTCCACCAGAACGAGGTGGAGCAGTCCACCTACAACTTCGAGCACGCCAACGTCGACAAGCTGTTCGAGCTGTTCGATTTCTACGAAGGTGAAGCCAATCGTTTGATGGAACTGGAGCTGCCGCTGCCGGCCTACGAAATGGTCATCAAGGCATCGCACACCTTCAACCTGCTGGACGCCCGCCGCGCCATCTCGGTGACCGAGCGTCAGCGCTACATTCTCCGTGTTCGTACCCTGTCCCGCGCGATTGCCCAGAGCTATCTGCTGGCCCGCGCCCGCCTCGGCTTCCCGATGGCCACCCCCGAATTGCGTGATGAAGTACTGGCCAAGCTGAAGGAGGCCGAATAATGCAGGCGCAGGATTTTCTCGTTGAACTGGGCACCGAAGAGCTGCCTCCCAAGGCCCTGAAGAAGCTGGCCGAAGCCTTCCTGGCCGGGGTTGAAGGCGGTCTGAAAGACGCCGGTCTGGGCTACGCCAAGGCCCGCTACTACGCCGCGCCGCGCCGCCTGGCCGTGCTGGTCGAGGCGCTGGCAACCCAGCAGCCCGACCGCACCACCCAACTCGATGGCCCGCCCGTACAGGCGGCGTTTGACGCCGACGGCAACCCGACCAAAGCCGCCGAAGGCTTTGCCCGCAAGTGCGGTGTCAGCCTGGCCGAGATCGACCAGAGTGGTCCGAAGCTGCGCTTCGTACAGAACATCCCGGGCCAGCCGGCCACCGATCTGCTGCCCGGCATCGTTGACGCCGCACTGGCCGCGCTGCCGATTCCCAAGCGCATGCGCTGGGGTGCCCGCAAGACCGAGTTCGTCCGTCCGACCCAATGGCTGGTCATGCTGCTGGGCGAGCAGGTTGTACCCTGCGAGATTCTCTCCCAGCAGGCCGGCAACCTGTCCCGTGGCCACCGCTTCCACCACCCGGATCAGGTCACCATCGCCAGTCCGGCTGCCTACGCCGAGACCCTGCGCAGCGCTCACGTGATTGCCGACTTCGCCGAGCGCCGCGAGATCATCCGCAGCCGCGTCGACACGCTGGCTGCCGAGCAACAAGGTACGGCCATCGTCCCGGCTGACCTGCTGGATGAAGTGACCGCCCTGGTTGAATGGCCAGTGCCGCTGGTTTGCAGCTTCGAAGAGCGCTTCCTTGAGGTACCGCAGGAAGCCCTGATCTCGACCATGCAGGACAACCAGAAGTACTTCTGCCTGCTCGACGCCAACGGTAAGCTGCTGCCGCGCTTTATCACGGTCTCCAACCTGGAAAGCAAGGACCCGACACAGATCATTGAGGGCAACGAGAAAGTCGTCCGCCCACGCCTGACCGACGCCGAGTTCTTCTTTAAGCAAGACCAGAAGCAGCCGCTGGAAACCCGCAATGAGCGTCTCGCCAATGTGGTATTCCAGGCCGATCTGGGCAGCGTTTTCGAGAAGGCCCAACGCGTCTCCAGTCTGGCCGGCTTTATTGCCGAACGCATCGGCGGCGACGCCGGGCGTGCCGCCCGTGCGGGCCTGCTGTCCAAGTGCGACCTGGCTACCGAGATGGTCGGGGAGTTTCCGGAACTGCAGGGCATTGCCGGCTACTACTACGCCAAGCACGACGGCGAAGCGGATGACGTTGCGCTGGCGTTGAACGAACAGTACATGCCGCGCGGTGCCGGTGCCGAACTGCCAAGCACCCTGACCGGTGCCGCAGTCGCGCTGGCCGACAAGATCGACACCCTGGTCGGCATCTTCGGTATCGGCATGCTGCCGACCGGCTCCAAGGACCCTTACGCGCTGCGCCGTGCCGCCCTTGGCGTGCTGCGCATCCTGATCGAGAAGCAACTGGAGCTGGATCTCAACGCTGCACTACAGGCCGCGGTCGAGCAGTACGGCAGTCGCGTAAAAGCCGAAGGTCTGGTCGCCCTGGTACAGGACTTCATCTTCGACCGTCTGCGCGCCCGCTATGAAGATGAAGGTATCGACGTCGCCGTCTACCAGTCGGTACGCGCCGTCAGCCCAACCTCGCCACTCGACTTCGATCAACGGGTACAGGCGGTTCAGGCGTTCCGCCGCCTGCCCGAGGCAGAGACACTGGCCGCTGCCAACAAGCGGGTATCCAACATCCTGTCCAAAGCCGAAGGTATGGTCAGCAAGCAGATCAATGCCGCGCTGCTGCAAGAGACCGCCGAGCAAGCCCTGGCAAGCGCCGTAGAAGCGGCAGAACGGTCGGTAGCGCCGCTGGCAGCCCAGCGCCAATACAGCGCCACGCTTGAGCAACTGGCGGCCCTGCGCGCGCCGGTAGATGCCTTCTTCGAACAGGTGCTGGTCAACGCCGACGACGACGCCGTCAAGGCCAACCGCTACGCCCTGCTGGCCCGTCTGCGCGGCCTGTTCCTGGGCGTCGCCGACATCTCCCTGCTGGGCTAGAGCAGCCGCAAGCTACAGGCTGCGAGGGACCAACCCCGCTGACTTGTAGCTTGCCGCTTGGAGCTTGTCGCTATGAAGTTAATCATTCTCGACCGGGACGGGGTCATTAATCAGGACTCCGACGCCTATATCAAGTCCCTTGACGAGTGGATCCCGTTGCCCGGCTCAATCGACGCCATTGCGCGCCTGAGCAAGGCAGGCTGGACCATCGCCGTTGCCACCAACCAATCTGGTATCGGCCGTGGCTACTATGACGAGGCGACGCTGCAGGACATGCATGATCGGCTGCTTCAGCTGGTAGCGGAGCAGGGCGGCAAGGTCGATCTGATACGTTACTGTCCGCACGCTCCTGATGCCGGTTGCGATTGCCGCAAACCGCTGCCAGGACTGTTCAGACAGATTGCCGATGAACTCGACCATTCGCTCGATGGCGTTCCCACCGTGGGCGACAGCCTGCGTGACCTAGAAGCCGGCTGCGCCGTCGGTTGTACGCCCTATCTGGTACGTACCGGCAAGGGCGCGAGTACCGAGCACAAGACGCTGCCCGCCGGTACCCGGGTATTTGATGACCTGGCAGCCGTTGTTGACCACCTTCTGGAATCCTGAACATGCCCCTGCTGATGCGCCTCCGCGTCGTTCTGTTCTACCTGCTGCTGTCGGCCAGCGCCGCCGTCTGGTGCGTGCTGATTACTCCGATTGCGTTGTTCCTGAGCGTGCGCTGGCGGGTTAAAGTCATCATCGAGTGGTGGTCCGCCATTGCGGTCTGGCTGGCGCGCAATATCGTCGGCATCCGTTATGAAGTGACTGGCCGCGAGAATATTCCGAATCAACCGGGAGTGATTCTGGCCAACCATCAGAGCACATGGGAAACCTTCTTCCTGCCCGGATTGTTCCGGCCGCAAACCCAACTGATCAAGCGTGAACTGCTTTACGTCCCCTTCTTTGGCTGGGCCTTTGCGTTAGCCAAGCCAATCGCTATCGACCGGACCAAAGCCCGCGATTCACTTCAGCAGTTGACCCGCACCGGTGGTGAGCGCCTGAAAGATGGCATGTGGATTCTGGTATTCCCTGAAGGTACCCGCAACGCGCCAGGCGAGACCATCAAGTTCTCCCGCGGCGGTGCGGCGCTCGCCTGCGCCAACAATGCCCCGATCATTCCGGTCGCCCATAATGCCGGGGAATACTGGCCACGCCACGGCTGGGCAAAGAACCCAGGTACAGTGAAGGTGATGATTGGCCCGCCGATCTATCCCACCGGTGGTGACCCACGCGCCATCGTTGCGGCCAACAAGCAAGCCGAGGCCTGGATCAATCAGCAGTTGCAAAGCCTGCGGAACACGTAAGCGCCGACTGGTCCATACTGAGGGTTCTCATGCGGGCAGCCGCACACTCATCAACAGCTCGATCGGTGTCTTGATATGGATATTAATCGCTACCTCCGCGCACTCTCCGAAAAGGGGGGATCCGACCTGTTCTTTAGCGTCGGTGCCCCGGTTACCTTGAAACGCGAGGGCGATTTCTTTTCCTTCGGTAACCAGCCGCTCGCCTCCGGAGCCGTCAAGGATCTGGCCTGGCAGGTGATGAACGAGAAGCAGATTGACGAGTTTGAGCGCGAGCAGGAGATGAACCTCGCGGTCGGCCTGCCCAACCTCGGCCGCTTCCGTATCAACGTGTTCTACCAGCGTGGTGAAGTGGGGATGGTGGTCCGCCATATCAGCCACAAGATTCCCGCTATTGCCGATCTGGGCTTGCCTGCTCAGCTCGAACGGCTGGCGCTGAAAGACCGCGGGTTGGTGCTGGTGGTTGGGGCAACCGGTTCCGGCAAATCCACAACGCTGGCCTCAATGCTCGATTTCCGTAATACCAACCGAGCAGGGCATATCGTCTGCATTGAAGATCCTATTGAATTCCTGCACAAGCACAAAAAGTCGATCATTGACCAGCGCGAAGTAGGGCTGGACACCCAGAGCTTTGCCCACGCGCTGCGCAACGTGCTGCGCGAATCGCCCGACGTGATCATGATTGGTGAGATCCGTGACAAGGCCACCATGCAGCACGCATTGCACTACAGTGAGACCGGCCATCTGGTGGTCGCCACGCTGCATGCGACCAACAGCGTTCAAGCCATTGAACGGGTGGTCAACCTGTTCCCGGAAGGGGAGCGCAAGCAGACACTCAGCGACATATCCATGAACCTCGCCGGCATTATTGCCCAGCGTCTGGTGCCCGCAGTACATCAGAAGCGAGTCGCAGCCGTCGAGGTACTGCTGCGTACTCCCTATATCCGCAACCTGATTGCCCGGGACGAGCTGTCGGAGATCAAGGACTCGATGAACCGCGGCCAGGAGCCGGGGCTGCAGAGCTTTGACCAGCATCTCTATGATCTGCTGACTGAGGGCAAGATCACGATGGAAATGGCACTGCGTTATGCCGATTCGCCAACCGACCTCAAACTGAAATCCAAATTCAGCGATACCCGCAGTGAGTCCCCTCTCGGTATGCAACAACCGGAACAGCAAGCCGATTTGTCATTCAAGCCGGCTACTCCCGGCAGTGAGTTTGCCGACTCGGATCTAACCGACGACTTTCGCTGACAAGCAGGCAAAGAAAAACCCCTTAAACTGTGAGGTTAAAGGGGTTTTTCTGCAACCCGATTAGACGTCCAGGTTAGATACCGCCAGGGCGTTGCTTTCGATGAACTCACGACGTGGCTCGACGTGATCACCCATCAGCGTGTTGAAGATCTGATCGGCAGCGATAGCGTCTTCAATGTTCACCCGCAGCATGCGGCGGCTTTCCGGGTCCATCGTGGTTTCCCACAACTGCTCCGGGTTCATCTCGCCAAGACCTTTGTAGCGCTGGATGGTATGACGACGTGCTGTCTCGTTCATCATCCACTCCAGTGCTTCCTTGAAGCTACTGATCGGCTTCTTGCGCTCGCCACGTTGCATGTAGGCGCCAGGTTCCAGAAGGGTTTGCAGCTTCTCACCCAGCTCGGCCATTGTGCGGTAGTCGTTACTGGCAAACAGGTCGCGGTTGAAGGTGACATAGTTGGAAAGCCCGTGCGTCACAGACTCCACTTCCGGCAGCCACAGATGGCGTTCCGGATCTTCACGCAGGCTGACCCGGAACTCCTGACCGGAGCGCTCCGTGGGAGCAACCCGCGCAGCAAATTCCTGAATCCAGCTTTCCATGAAAGCTTTGTCGGCAAGGTTGTCCACCGTCAGACGCGGCAGGTAAATGAAGTGCTCCATCAGCTCCTGCGGGTACAGTCTGGCCAGACGCTTGAGGGTCTTCATCACTCCGCGGAACTCCTGTACCAGACGCTCGAGAGCCTGGCCGGTGATGCCCGGTGCGCCCTCGGTAACGTACAGGTAGGAGTCTTCCAGCGCAGACTGTGTCAAGAACTCTTCCAGCGCCTCGTCGTCTTTCAGGTACTGCTCCTGCTTACCTTTCTTGATCTTGTAGAGCGGCGGCTGGGCGATATAGATGTAGCCGTTCTCGATCAGCTCCGGCATCTGACGGAAGAAGAAGGTCAGCAGCAGGGTACGAATGTGCGAGCCGTCAACGTCAGCATCGGTCATGATGATGATGTTGTGGTAACGCAGTTTTTCAATGTTGAACTCTTCGCGTCCAATACCGCAGCCCAGCGCGGTAATCAGCGTGCCGACCTCGGCAGAGGAGAGCATCTTGTCAAAGCGGGCCTTCTCAACGTTGAGGATCTTGCCCTTCAGCGGCAGGATGGCCTGGGTCCGGCGGTTACGGCCCTGCTTGGCAGAGCCGCCCGCGGAGTCCCCTTCCACAATGTAGAGTTCGGACAGCGCGGGATCTTTTTCCTGGCAATCGGCCAGTTTCCCTGGCAGACCGGCGATATCCAGAGCGCCCTTACGCCGCGTCATCTCGCGAGCCTTACGGGCGGCTTCGCGTGCCCTCGCGGCGTCGATCATCTTGCCAACGACAGCCTTGGCTTCGCCTGGCTTTTCCAGCAGGTAGTCAGCAAAGGACTTGTTCATTTCCTGTTCTACCGCGGTCTTCACCTCGGACGATACCAGCTTGTCCTTGGTCTGCGAGGAGAACTTGGGATCCGGCACCTTGACCGAAATGATCGCCGTCAGACCTTCGCGAGCATCGTCGCCCGAAGTGTTCACCTTGAGCTTCTTGAGCAGACCTTCCTGTTCAATATAGTTGTTCAGGCTGCGGGTGAGGGCGCTGCGGAAGCCAGCGAGGTGAGTGCCGCCATCGCGCTGTGGAATGTTGTTGGTAAAGCAAAGAATGCTCTCATTGAAACTGTCATTCCACTGCATCGCTACCTCAACGCCGATGCCATCTTCACGCTGAAGGTTAAAGTGGAACACCGAGTTGATGGTGCTCTTGTTCAGGTTCAGATAGTCGACGAAGGCGCGCAATCCACCTTCGTAGCGGAAAAGCTCGTGCTTGCCGGAGCGCTCGTCACGCAGATTGATACCAACGCCAGAGTTCAGGAAAGACAGTTCGCGCAGGCGCTTGGCAAGAATATCCCAGCTGAATGAGATGCTGCTGAAAGTCTCGGACGATGGTTTGAAGTGGATCTGGGTACCGGTGCTATCGGTATCGCCGACCGCCTGCAATGGGGCCTGAGGAACACCGTGCACATAGGTCTGCTCCCAGACCTTGCCTTCGCGACGGATGGTCAGAACCAGCTTTTCGGAAAGAGCGTTCACCACCGACACACCCACACCGTGAAGACCACCGGAGACTTTGTAGCTGTTATCGTCGAACTTACCGCCGGCGTGCAGAACAGTCATGATGACCTCTGCTGCGGACACCCCTTCCTCGTGCGCATCGACCGGAATACCGCGTCCGTTGTCTCGAACACTGATCGATTCGTCAGTGTGGATGGTGATGTCGATATCGCTGCAGTAACCAGCCAGGGCTTCATCGATCGAGTTATCGACGACTTCAAAGACCATGTGGTGAAGGCCGGTACCGTCATCGGTGTCACCGATGTACATACCGGGACGCTTACGCACCGCATCAAGGCCCTTCAGAACCTTAATACTCGATGAATCATAGGCTTTGTTATCGGTCATCTTAAGTCACTCCAGACTTCATTCGGTCTGCACAATGTGCCCATGTTCCACGTGGAACATGGATAAGGGTGTGTCTGCTTGCCAGCATTCACTCAGCGAATCCGCATCGACGCAGCTGATAAACACCTGACAATCGAGCGATTCGAGCAAGCGGCAAAGCGCTTGCCGGTGGTGACGATCCAGCTCAGAGGGAAGGTCGTCGACCAAAAATACACAATCTCGCTGCCGTTCCATCAGACTAAGCAGGCGTCCCTGAGCAATCTTCATTGCACAGACGACCAGCTTCTGCTGACCGCGAGACAGCACTTCCGCTGCGTTCATCCCGTTCACCCGCAAGCGAAGATCCGCTCGCTGCGGTCCGGCCTGGGTGTGCCCAAGCGCAAGATCGCGGTCGAACTGGGAGTCCAGCACCTCAGCCAACCCTCGTTCGCGGTCCCATCCGCGAAAGTAACTGAGCGTCAACCCATCGATATCAGCCAGTTCCCCCAAAACCGATTCGAACACGGGCTTGAGTTGCTGCAGGTACTCCTGCCGGAAGGCGTCTATCTGCTCGCCAGAGGCGACCAGCTCGGCCTCCCAGGGGGCTAGCAGCGAACGTTCAATTCTACCACGTCGGAGCAGCGAATTCCGTTGTTTGAGGCTCTTTTGCAGACGTTGCCACGCGGGGAGAAAACGATGTTCCACGTGGAACACCCCCCAATCGAGATACTGACGGCGCTGCTTGGGAGCACCTTCGAGCAAGCGGAAGCTGTCGGGGTTGATCAATTGCAATGGCAGTACATCAGCAAGCTCGGAGGTACCACGCGCGTTCTGGCCGTTGATGCGAATTTCGTAGTCTGCCTGGCGATTACGTGAAATGCCTATCTTGCTGACACCACCCGCAACCTGAGAAACCTCGCCAAACACCGTACAGCTGTCCTGTTGATACTGAATGACCGGCTGCAAACGAGTACTACGAAAAGAACGGGCAAGACCCAAAATATGAATGGCCTCAAGCAAGCTCGTTTTGCCACTGCCATTGGGGCCTGAGATGAGATTAATGCGGGGAGAAGGGAGAAGGGTCACCGGGTGCAGATTACGCACCGCGGTGACCGACAAACGAGAGAGCGGCATCGCGCGTCAGAGACGCATCGGCATGACGACGTAGAGGCTTTCGTCCGACTCGGCTTCCTGAACCAGCGCGCTGCTGTTGGCATCAGACAGCACCAGCTTCGCCTGCTCGTGGCCAAGTACGTTCATGACGTCCAGCAGATAGCTGACGTTAAAGCCGATCTCCAGCGGCGCGCCGCTGTAGTCAACCACGACCTCTTCTTCCGCTTCTTCCTGCTCGGGGTTGTTAGCTTGAATCTTGAGCTGACCCGATTCGAGCGTCAGGCGAATACCGCGGTACTTTTCGTTGGAAAGGATCGCAGTGCGGCTAAACGCGTCGCGCAACGTATGACGATCAGCAACAACGATCTTGTCGCCGCCCCGCGGCAACACGCGCTCGTAGTCAGGGAACTTGCCGTCGACCAGCTTGGAGGTAAAGGTAAAGTCGCCGGTTGTAGCGCGAATGTGGTGTGTACCCAGCACCACGTTAACCAGATCGTCAGCCTCGCCGAGCAGGCGCGCCAACTCAAGCACACCCTTGCGAGGAACGATCAACTGGTAGCGCTCCTGGTAATCAATATTGGCGTCTACGGTGCACATCGCCATGCGGTGACCGTCGGTAGCAACTGCACGCAACTGACCGTTGTTAATTTCAAGCAGCAGACCATTCAAGTAATAGCGAACATCCTGCTGGGCCATTGCAAAACTGGTGCGATCGATCAGCCGACGCAGTTTCCCCTGGCTGACGGCAAAGCTCATTGCGCCTGGACCGTCTTCAACATTGGGGAAATCGTTGGCGGGCAACGTGGCGAGAGTGAAGCGACTGCGACCCGCCTTGATCAGAGCCTTGCCGTCTTCAACCTTGAAGTTGAGTGTGGCGTCGTCCGGCAGCGATTTACAGATATCCATCAGCTTGCGAGCAGGTACGGTAATCTCGCCGTCTTCACTGGCTTCTTCCAGTGCGATACGGCCAACCAGTTCGACCTCCAGATCGGTACCGGTCAATGACAGAGTATTGCCATCGACCACGAGCAGAACGTTGGACAGAACTGGAAGGGTCTGGCGGCGTTCCACAACACCCGCAACCAGTTGCAGGGGCTTCAACAGAGCTTCTCGCTGAATGGTGAATTGCATTGTCTTCCTTCGACCTCGTGCTGGTTGGCAGTGATGTGGGCTGACGAACTCAGGTCGTCAGCGTCCTCAACAAATTCTTGTAGTCCTCACGGATATCCGCATCCGTTTCACGCAACTCGGCAATCTTGCGCGTGGCGTGTAATACCGTCGTGTGATCACGCCCGCCAAAGGCATCGCCAATCTCCGGCAAACTGTGATTGGTCAGCTCTTTGGCTAACGCCATCGCGACCTGGCGTGGCCGGGCAACGGAACGTGAACGACGCTTGGACAACACGTCGGCCACCTTGATCTTGTAGTACTCGGCAACGGTACGTTGAATATTATCGATACTGACCAATTTATCCTGCAAGGCCAGCAAATCCTTCAACGATTCGCGAATCAGTTCAATGGTGATGTCGCGTCCCATGAAATGCGCGCTGGCAATCACCCGCTTGAGCGCACCTTCCAGCTCACGCACGTTGGAGCGGATACGCTGGGCAATAAAGAACGCAGCATCGTGTGGCAGGTCCACCCGCGACTGCTCGGCCTTTTTCATCAGAATTGCGACGCGGGTCTCCAGCTCGGGCGGCTCAACCGCAACGGTCAGCCCCCAGCCAAAACGCGACTTGAGACGTTCTTCCAGACCATCGATCTCTTTCGGGTAACGGTCGCTGGTCAGAATAACCTGCTGCCCGCCTTCAAGCAGGGCATTGAAGGTGTGGAAGAATTCTTCCTGAGAACGCTCCTTCTTGGCGAAGAACTGGATGTCATCAATCAACAGCGCATCCACCGAACGATAGTAACGCTTGAAGTCGTTGATTGCGTTCATCTGCAGAGCCTTGACCATATCGGCAACAAAACGCTCGGAATGCAGATAGACGATGCGGGCGGCTGGGTTCTTCTTGAGCAGGTGATTACCGACCGCATGCATAAGGTGGGTCTTACCCAAACCAACCCCCCCATAAAGGAACAGGGGGTTGTAACCATGCTTGGGATTGTCTGCGACCTGCCAAGCTGCTGCGCGCGCCAACTGGTTCGATTTCCCCTCAACGAAGTTCTCAAAGGTAAAGCTGCGATTGAGCAAGCTGGTGTGCTTGATCAGGGCAGGTGGGCTTTGAGGTGGTTCCGAAGGGGTTCCAGCGAGCTCTGCTGCCGCCTGGGCGCTACCGCTGTGATCAACCAGCGTTTGTTGAGGCTGAGACTCAACCACCACCGGCGTCACTGGTGCGGCAACCGGGATAGGTGCCGGTGCTGCTGCCGGTCTGGACGCAGGAGCGCTGGCAGGGGCAGCAGAAGCCGCAGCGGGCGAAGCACGACGGCTGCCAATCAGCAACGACACCATCGGCGCCTGTCCCTGAGACAGGTCATCCATCAGCTCCTGAATACGATTCAGGTACTTGTCGTTCACCCAGTCGAGCACAAAGCGGTTCGGTGCATACAACCGAATTTCAGCTTGATCGCCGTCAACCTGCAACGGGCGAATCCAGGTATTGAACTGTTGAGATGGTAGCTCATCACGCAAAAAATCGATGCATTGCTGCCAAAGTGCAACAGACACTGAATTCCCCCGGGACCACTGACATCAGCGGCTTTTATTGAATACAAAACGGACCGTTGCCAACTGTGGAAAGCGGCGCTGGCAGAGCGCTCTATTCTATCTGCTCCCCCCCTACTTATCCACACGCGTGCCCGTACTAGCGACAAAAAGTCCCGCCTCTGCAAACGGGTCGACGGCGGGAAAGAATCAGGAAAAACCCGTAATCCCACGAAAATAGCGCGCCGTGGACACTGTGGAAAACCTGCCTTCAAGTCTGTTGGCAACAGAGGGGGGAGGCTGGTGATAACTCCGCCTGTGGATAACAGGTCATCTTGTCCACAGGCAAGCCACAGGAGTGCATGCCATCTGGCAACGGCTTCTCAACACCCTTGTGCTTTCGCCAACCTAATGATCCAAAAGGAAAAAACGGGGTTACCCACAGAAAAGGTCGCCCTTATATATAACTATATCTTTAATCTTTCTAAAATTCTCTTTTCATAAATATTTCTATCTTCACGAACAGCAGAAAGGAAATTGACCTTGGGATCCTTTTTCTCTAGAATTGCCGGTCCCTCGAAGGGGCACTTTGCTCTGATGTAACTTACTCAGGTATCTGACGATGAAAAGAACGTTCCAACCCAGCGTACTGAAGCGCAAGCGCAACCACGGTTTCCGTGCACGCATGGCCACCAAGAACGGCCGTGCTGTTCTGGCTCGCCGTCGTGCCAAAGGCCGTGCACGCCTGTCAGCCTAAGACCCGGTAACCAGGTGGATCTCGGATTCGGCCCTGAATACAGGTTACTCAAACCTGCTCAGTTCAAGACCGTATTCGATGGAGCCACCTGTAAAGCCTCAGGACCCAGTCTGCTGCTGTTGGCCAGAGAAAACTCTCTGAGCCACGCGCGACTGGGTTTGGTCATTGCCAAAAAAAATGTCCGGCACGCGGTGGACCGTAACAGGGTCAAACGCATTGCCCGCGAATCGTTCAGACAGCATCGCGCTGAGCTGGGCAATCTGGACATTGTCGTACTTGCCCGCAAGGGAGTAGGCGACTTGGACAATACTGCGTTACATGCCCTGTATCAGAGTATGTGGCGCAGGCTGATCAAATCTGCTGCCAAAAACCGCTCACGTGACCCTGGACTCCCATCATCCAATGCGTAGCATCGCGTTAGGGCTGATCAAGGTTTACCGCTACGCTATCAGTCCCATGATGGCCAGTCACTGCCGTTTCTATCCCTCCTGTTCCTGCTACGCCCAGGAAGCCATCGAACAACATGGTCTTCTCAAGGGAGGCTTGCTCAGTGCTCGCCGCCTTGGACGTTGTCACCCATGGAACCCCGGTGGATATGATCCGGTACCCCCAGCTTCTGCCAACCGACCGACCCGAATGGCCAACAAACCATGAACCTCCAACGAAATATCCTCATTGGTGCTCTGCTGGTTATCACCTATCTGATGGTGGTGCAGTGGAACAAGGATTTTGTTCAGCAGGATCTTGCTCCCGCAGCCCAAACCCAGGTAGCTCCGCAAGACAGTAGTGACCTGCCCGGTGATGACCCTGCTGCTGTTGCTGATCACACCAACAGCGACGTGCCTGAAGCGATCAATGCCGATGGTGAGGCGCTGGCTCAGGTTCCGGTGGCGACTCCGTCCGCCGATGGTCAGCTGGTTCAGGTCGAGACCGATACCCTCAAGCTGAGCATCAACCCGATTGGCGGCGACATCGTCTCGCTTTCGCTGCCCGAGTATCCGACTCGCAAGGACCGTCCTGATCTGCCGTTCCAGTTGCTGGAGCAATCAAGCAACCGTACCTACGTTGCCCAGAGCGGTCTGACTGGCCAACAGGGCCCGGACAAGGCAACAGGCCGCGCGCGCTACAGCGTCGAGCAGAACAGCTACAAACTGGCTGACGGTCAGGAACAGCTGGTCGTTGACCTGAAAACCTCCAGTGACGGCGTTGCTTTCACCAAGCGCTTCACCTTTACCCGCGGCAGCTATCTGGTTGATGTCAGTTATCTGATTGACAACCAGAGTGCACAAGTCTGGAGCGGCAGCCTGTTCGGCCAGCTCAAACGTGACGGCAGTGGTGATCCATCCAGCTCGACCGCAACCGGTATGGCCACCTTCCTCGGTGCTGCTTACTGGAGTGCAGATGGCTCCTACACCAAGCTGAAGCTGTCCGAACTGGACGACATGCAGCAGAAGAACAGCCAGTTGAAGGAATCTGTGACCGGCGGTTGGGCTGCCTGGCTGCAGCACTACTTCGTTAGTGCCTGGATTCCAAGTGCTGATGGCACCCACACCTATCGCACGTTGAAGGATCGCGCGGGTAACTACATCATCGGTTTCACCAGCCCGGCCGTTCAGGTACCTGCAGGCGAACAACGCACCATTTCTGCCGAGTTCTATGCTGGTCCGAAGATTCAGGACGATCTGAAAGCCATCTCCCCCGGCCTGGACCTGACCGTCGATTACGGTTTCCTCTGGTGGATTGCCCAGCCGCTGTTCTGGGTTCTCAGCCTGATCCACGGCTTCGTCGGCAACTGGGGTTGGAGCATCATCCTGCTGACCTGCCTGATCAAGCTGATTTTCTTCCCGCTGTCTGCAACCAGCTATCGCTCCATGGCCAACATGCGCCGCGTTGCTCCCAAGCTGCAGGCGCTGCGTGAGCAGTACGGCGATGACCGTCAGAAAATGTCCCAGGGCATGATGGAGCTGTACAAAAAAGAGAAGATCAACCCGCTGGGTGGCTGCCTGCCGATTCTGGTGCAGATGCCGGTCTTCATCGCCTTGTACTGGACCCTGATGGAAAGCGTCGAAATCCGTCAAGCCGAATGGCTGGGCTGGATCACCGACCTGTCGCTGAAGGACCCGTACTTCATCCTGCCGATCATCATGGGCGCGACCATGTTCCTGCAACAGCAGCTGAACCCGACGCCGCCGGACCCGATGCAAGCCAAGGTGATGAAGATGCTGCCGATTGTCTTCACCTTCTTCTTCCTGTGGTTCCCGGCTGGTCTGGTGCTGTACTGGGTAGTCAACAACTGTCTGTCGATCGCACAACAGTGGTACATTACCCGCCAGATCGAAAAGGGCGCTGCGAGCAAGGACTAAGGTTCGGCACACCGCCAGTCAAACGCCCCGTTTACGGGGCGTTTTGCTATCCACTGAAAACACCGGAGTCGCCATGAGCAAGCCTTATCACGCCGATACTATTGCCGCGCTGGCGACGGCCCCCGGCCAGGGTGGAGTCGGCATCATCCGGGTATCAGGCCCCGCAGCCCGAGACATTGCTCAGCGCATCGCCCGCCGCGACCTGCAACCGCGCTACGCCCACTACGGTCCGTTCTGGTCTACTGAGCAGACACTGGACGAAGGCATCGCGCTGTTCTTCCCCGGCCCGCATTCCTTTACCGGTGAAGACGTGCTGGAGCTGCAGGGCCACGGTGGCCCGGTGGTGATGGATCTGCTGCTCAAGGCCTGTCTGGCCGCCGGAGCACGCCAGGCCAGACCCGGTGAGTTCAGCGAGCGCGCCTTCCTCAACGACAAGCTGGATCTGGCCCAGGCTGAAGCCATTGCGGATCTGATCGAGGCCAGCTCCGAGCAGGCCGCGCGCAATGCACTGAACTCCCTGCAGGGCGCATTCTCACAGCGGGTCCACAGCCTGACCGAGTCGCTGATTGCGCTGCGCATCTATGTCGAAGCGGCCATCGACTTTCCCGAGGAAGAAATCGATTTTCTCGCCGACGGGCATGTGCTCAATCAACTGCAGCAGGTGCAAGCTGAACTCAGCCAGGTCCAGCGCCAGGCCGGGCAGGGCGCGCTGCTGCGTGATGGCATGACGGTAGTGATCGCAGGCCGCCCGAACGCTGGCAAGTCCAGTCTGCTCAACGCGCTGGCCGGGCGCGAGAGCGCCATCGTCACCGACATCGCCGGCACCACGCGGGATATCCTGCGCGAACATATCCACATCGACGGCATGCCGTTGCACATCATCGACACCGCCGGCCTGCGCGATACCGAGGATCAGGTGGAGCGCATTGGTGTGCAGCGTGCCATGGCCGCCATCGGCGAGGCAGACCGGATTCTGCTGATGGTCGACGCCAGTCAGCCGGAAGCGAAGAACCCGGATTTGCTGTGGCCGGAATTCCTCGAACAACGCCCTGATCCGGCCAAGGTCACCTTGATCTACAACAAGGTAGACGTCACCGGCGAGCCGGTTGCGCTCGATACCGCCGCCGACGGCTCAGTGGTGTTGCACCTGTCGGCCCGTCAGGGCGACGGCATCGACCTGCTGCGCGACCACCTGAAGGCCTGCATGGGGTTTGAGCAAACCGGCGAGAGCCTGTTCAGCGCGCGCCGCCGTCACCTGGAGGCACTCGAGGAGGCGGCGAGCTTCCTGCAACACGGCCATGATCAGCTGACTCTGATGGGTGCCGGCGAGCTACTGGCCGAAGACCTGCGCATGGCGCAGCAGGCGCTCGGCAAGATCACCGGCGAGTTCTCCGCCGATGATCTGCTGGGACGGATTTTCTCCAGCTTCTGCATCGGCAAGTAACCGTTACCCCGAGCGCGGCTGCTTTAGTCGCAATGTACTGACAGCCGCCGCAAGGCAGGCAAAGCAACCGGCGGCGATCAACGCGGCATGGGTGCCATTGTCGACGAACAGGTTGAACATCAACGCCACCAGCGCCGCACCGCTGGTCTGGCCAACCAGCCTGGCGGTGCTCAGCATGCCACTGGCGCCGCCGCTGCGGTGCAGGGGGGCGGCGGTGATGATGGTGTGATTGTTGGGCGACTGGAACAGCCCGAACCCGGCGCCGCACAGCACCATCCAGCCGAGTATTGCGCCAGTTCCCGGCTTGTCCGGCAATGCTGCCAACCCCCAAAGACCTCCGGCAAACAGCAGCATGCCAATACCACCCAGCAAGCCCGCGTGAAAACGCTCCAGCAGCCGCCCGGCCAAGGGCGCGCTAACCATGGTCGCTAGCGGCCATGGCGTCATCAGCAAACCGGTTTGCATAGCATTGAGTCCAAGCTGCTGCTGGAAATAGAAGGGGATGGAGACCATCGCCAGCATCTGCCCGGCGAACGCGGTGACCGAACTGCCGATAGACAAGGCAAAGATGGGAATGCGCAGCAGATCCACCGGCAGCAACGGCATGCTGCGGCTCAGCTGTCGACGCACGAACAGCCAACCCAGCGGGCCGCCAATCAACAATGGCCCGAGCAACCACCAGCCGGCGTGGCCCTGGGCTACACCGGTAACAGCCATAAAGAAGCAACCCAGGGTAAGTACGTTGAGCACCGCGCTTGGCAGATCAAAGCGCAGGCTCGGAGCACCTGCATTGGCGGGCAGAAACTTCCAGCCCATCAGCAAGGCTAGCAGGCCGACGGGGGCGCTGACCGCGAACAGCCAGGGCCAGCTGGCGAGCGACAAAATGACCGCTGCTACACTGGGGCCGGCAGCAGCGGCCACCGAGACAATCAGGGTATTGAGCGCCACACCGCGGGCCAGGCGCGCACGGGGATAAATCAGTCGGGTCAGGGCGCCGTTGACGCTCATCACCGCTGCAGCGCCCAGCCCCTGCAGCATGCGCGCGAGGGTCAGCTGCAACAGTGAATCACTCAGGGCGCAAACTATCGACATGGCAGAAAACACCGCCAGCCCGATCAGATAGATACGCCGGTAGCTCCACAGGTCGCCAAGCGAAGCCAGAGGCAGCAAGCTGACCGCAATTACCAACTGGTAGGCGTTGACCACCCAGATGGAATTGGCCGCGCTGGCCCCCAGATCATCGGCGATGGTAGGCAACGCGACATTGGCAATCATGCCGTCCAATACGGCCATGGTGACGCCCAGCGCAATCGCGATGATCGCGCCGAGTCGTCTGGGCATGGGTAAACCGTCGTTGCTGGCAGGTGACACAGCGCGCCTCAAGATCGCAGAACCGACCGGTCACCTTAGCATAGAGGCGTGCGTTATCAGTTCCAGCCGGCCACTTCGTGCACCGGTGCGGCACGCTGTACCAGACAGCGACCATCGCGCATCGACGCAAGAACCGGGCTCTGATTCAGCAGTACCTCATACGGCGTTGTGCCGTTGAGCACCATGCAGCGCGCGGGGTTGCCGACCGCGATGCCGTACTCGGCAAGATTGAGCGCCGCAGCGCCGTTATCGGTAACGATTTCCAGCGCGGTTTCTATCCGCTCCATACCCAGCATGTGGCAGGCATGCAGGCCGACATCCAGCGTGCGCAGGAGATTGCCGTTGCCCATTGGGTACCAGGGGTCACGGATCGAATCCTGACCAAAGCAGACCTTGAGACCGGCATCCAGCAATTCGGGTACCCGGGTGATGCCGCGGCGTTTTGGATACCCATCAAATCGGCCCTGCAGGTGCAGATTCTCGGTCGGCAGTGCCACAAAGCGCAGCCCCGACTTGCCGAGCAGGCGGAACAGCCGGCTGCAGTAGGCGTCTTCGTAGGAGTGCATGGCACAGGTGTGGCTGGCGGTAACCCGGCTGCCGTAATCGCGGCTCAGGGCCTCGGCGGCGAGCACTTCAAGAAAGCGCGACTGCGGGTCATCGATCTCGTCGCAGTGCACGTCCACCAGACAATCGTTGGCTTCAGCCAGATCCATCAGCAACTTGACCGACTCCACCCCGTAATCGCGGGTGAACTCAAAATGCGGAATGCCACCAATCACATCGGCACCCACCGTCACCGCTTCACGCATCAGCTCCTTACCGCCCGGGAAGGACAAAATGCCCTCCTGCGGGAAGGCAACAATCTGCAGATCAACAAATTCCCGCACTCGGTCACGTACTTCAACCATAGCCCGCAGCGCGGTCAGCTGCGGATCGGTGACATCAACGTGGGTACGCACGTACTGAATGCCGTGGGCGGCAAACAGCTTCAGCGTCTGCTCGGCACGGCTGATGACATCATCCCGGCTCAGCGTCGCCTTGCGCTCGCCCCAGCACTCGATGCCTTCGAACAGGGTTCCGCTCTGATTCCAGCGCGGCTGGCCGGCGGTGAGCGCAGCGTCCAGGTGAATGTGCGGCTCGACAAAGGGCGGCAGCAGCAGGTTGCCGGCCGCATCCAGCTCGCCGGCTGCTACCGGGGTAACGTCAGCTTGCACACTGATCCGGCTGAACCGGCCAGCGCTGATCTCAACCCGGTGCAGACCACTCTGGCCGGGCAGGCGCGCATTGATGATGGCAGACAGCGTCTGGGTCATGGGGAATCTCCAAAATCGGGTGTAGTGATGGGCTCGTGCAGTAGCACATGAGCCAGAATCAGGTTGTAGATGTCTGTGGGGTTGGCTGGGTCCAGCCCGGTCTCACGGAACAGACGATCGAGGCGGTTACGCACCGAGTTGCGATGGCTGCCCAGCGCCGCGGCAGCCGCGCTGATGTTGCCGCCATGCCGCAACCAGGCATCAACGGTCGGTGCCAGTTGCTGCAACAGCGTCTGATGCTCGGCAAACCAGGGAGCGATAAACTCAGCTCGTGCTTCTACGTCGCCAATGCGTAGCTGCAGCTTCTCCAGCAGGCTGCTCGCTCTGGCCTCGGTTTCGCGCCAGGCCAACTGCTCACGTTGCACGATGGCGCGACTAATCACTTCAGTCACCGTCACCATCGGCAGCGAATATGGCTGCTCAAGCAGCGGCAGCTGATGCTGATCCGCCAGGCGCAGCAGGGCGGCGGGTAGGCGACCGATGTAGGCATCACCGGTCAGGATAACCAGCCCTGCAACCTTGGCTGCGGCCCCCTCGTAAAGCAGTTCAAACAGGTTATCGACGCTATGGTGACGACCAATCCCAGTGATGAACACAAGCTCGCCCCCCTTGATCCACGGGGTAAACGAACGGTTCTCCGCCACATAAGGCCAGCGGACAATGCGCTGCGCACCCGCGTGGCCGGCACGCAGCTGGATGGCTCCGAGCCCAGGCAACGCTGGTACATCGAGGGTGCGCAGCAGCGAACTCACAGATTGCTCAGCTCGGTAGCTCGACGTTCCTTGACCGCGCTGACCACCAGTGCGATCAGCGCATAGGACGCTGCAGCCACCAGCACACCAACCACCGGCGCAATCCAGTTGGAGGTATACGCCACCAGCGAGCCCAGCGCGTAGGCAATCAGACCAACCACATTGAACGCGGGCAGGGTAGTGGAACCCAGATCTGCGTAGCGGCCGCGCCAGGTTACGAAATAGTTGGCCATGATCACGCCACCGACCGGCGGGATGAAGGTACCCAGCAGGATCAGGAAGGGAATCAGCCACTCATACATGCCCAGCACCGCCAGCAGGGTGCCAATCGCCGCGCCGATGACGGTGATGGTGCGGCGACGTTCGGTGCGCAGCAGGTTACAACCGGCCACGGCGAAGTTGTAGACGGTGTTGTCCTGAGTGGTCCAGAGATTGAGGAACAGCATCAGCACGCCCAGTGTGGCCAACCCCTGTGCTACCAGAATGTCGACGATGTCAGCCTGTTGATAGACCAGCGCGCCAAAAGCCCCCACCAGCGTCATCAGACCGTTGCCGATAAAGAACGCTGCCAGGGTCGCAATGACAGCAGCCTTGCCGGATTTCGCGAAGCGCGTCCAGTTGGTCGCCTGGGTACCACCGCTGACAAAGGTACCGAATACCAGTGTAATCGCCGCGGCCACGCTCAGCTCAGAACTGGGGACGATGGCGCCAAGACCGGAGAGACCGCCAGCGTCTTGAGTGGCGATACCCAGACTGACCGCTATCAGAATCAGCATCGCCGGCACCGCGAAACGCGACAATAAGTCCAGACCGCGGTAGCCAACAAAGGCACTGATGCAGAAGCCGAACCCAAAGACCACCATCAGCGGCAGTGTCAGCCCTTCCGGCAAACCGGTCATTTTTACCAGCAGCAGCGCCATGGTTGCTGTACCCCAGGCGTACCAGCCGATCTGGGTAAAGCCGAGAATGAAATCGGACAGCTTGCTGCCAATCTCACCAAAGGCGTAGCGACTCATCAATGCGGTATTCAGCCCCGAGCGCGCAGCGATGTAGCCCAGGATGGCTGCATAAGTGCCGAGCAGCAGGTTGCCAATTAACAGGATCCACAGAGTAGTCGAGAAATCGAAGGCGGCGCCAACGCTGCCGCCAGCCCACATGGTGGCGCTGAAGAAGGTAAAGCCCAGCAGCACGAAGCTCATTGACCACATGCTTTTGCGCGCTGTTTCCGGCACCGGGCTCAACGGGTAATCCGGGTCCGTGGTGTGCTCTGACTGATTCATTGGGTATCTCCGCATGGTGAAAAGGGCGCCTGCAGCCCTGCAGACGTGCATCACCGGTGATATAGCAACCGCTATGCCAGCACACAGCTTTCCCGGCAATAGGCCGGGAGCGAAGCTGAAAAAGGTGTGCAATCTGCACATGATAGCGAGAGGTGTGCACCTGAACAGCGCGAAATATCAAAAAATCAGGCGAATAAAGTCTGTGGAAAACCCGGCCCCAACCCGGTCGATAACCCTGGGGATAGTCTGGGGCGAAACCACCCTGTGGATAACCAACACCTTTACCCACAGGCTACCCCCGGCTTTTACCCCCATCCAACGACCGCTTTCACACAACCTTTTGATTGACGCAAGATTATGATCTATAAATACTTTTATGACTTACCCACAGAAAAGTGGCTGACTATATACATTAACTAATTCAAGGTTTATATAAATCTTTTTTTTCTTATCTATATCTATCTGTCCGTTTTCTCCCCACTCGACCCGCTGTACAAAAAGTGTTCAGTCAAAGCTGCAATTTTTTCCCCTTGGGCCTATAATCAGCCCCTTTTTTCCGCGTCAGGCACAGGCCTGACAATCGAGGTGACAGGTGGATTTCCCCAGCCGTTTTGACGTCATAGTGGTAGGCGGTGGCCATGCCGGTACCGAAGCTGCACTCGCTGCTGCCCGTATGGGGGTAAAAACCCTGCTGCTCAGTCATAACGTCGAAACCCTCGGTCAGATGAGCTGCAACCCGGCGATTGGCGGGATCGGCAAGAGCCATCTGGTCAAGGAGATCGATGCGCTGGGTGGTGCGATGGCGCTGGCTACCGATAAGGCCGGTATCCAGTTCCGTGTGCTCAACAGCCGCAAAGGTCCTGCCGTGCGTGCCACCCGAGCCCAGGCTGACCGCGTGCTGTACAAGGCTGCTATCCGTCATACCCTGGAGAACCAGGAAAATCTGTGGATCTTCCAGCAGGCCTGCGATGACCTGATTGTCGAACAGCAGCAGGTGCGCGGTGTGGTTACCCAGATGGGCCTGCGTTTTCTGGCTGACAACGTGGTGCTGACCACCGGCACCTTCCTTGGCGGCCTGATTCACATCGGTCTGGATAATTACTCTGGCGGTCGCGCCGGTGATCCGCCAGCCATCGCGCTGGCCCAGCGTCTGCGTGAACTGCCGCTGCGGGTGGATCGGCTGAAAACCGGCACCCCGCCGCGCATCGACGGTCGCAGTGTTGATTTCAGCCAGATGACCCCGCAGCCAGGCGATACGCCGATCCCGGTGATGTCATTCATGGGCAATGCCGCAATGCATCCGGAGCAGGTCAACTGCTGGATCACCCACACCAACGAGCGCACTCACGACATCATCCGCGAGAATCTGGATCGTTCGCCGATGTACACCGGGGTCATCGAAGGCATCGGCCCGCGCTACTGCCCGTCGATCGAAGACAAGATCCATCGTTTCGCCGACAAGGATCAGCACCAGGTATTCATCGAGCCGGAAGGCCTGACTACCCACGAGCTGTACCCGAACGGCATTTCCACCTCGCTGCCGTTTGATGTGCAGCTGCAGATCGTGCGCTCGATCAAGGGCATGGAGAACGCGCATATCCTGCGCCCCGGTTACGCCATCGAATACGATTACTTCAACCCGCAGGACCTGAAGTACTCGCTGGAAACCAAGGTCATCGACGGTCTGTTTTTCGCCGGTCAGATCAACGGCACCACGGGTTACGAAGAGGCCGGTGCCCAGGGCCTGCTGGCCGGTCTGAACGCCGCCTTGCGCTCGCAGGAGCGCGACGCCTGGTGTCCGCGTCGTGACGAGGCCTACATTGGCGTGCTGGTCGACGACCTGATCACCATGGGTACCCGCGAGCCCTACCGCATGTTCACCTCGCGCGCCGAGTACCGCCTGGTGCTGCGTGAGGACAACGCCGATCTGCGACTGACTGAAAAGGGCCGTGAGCTGGGTCTGGTCGATGATGAGCGCTGGGCGGTGTTCAATGCCAAGCGCGAAGCCATCGAGCAGGAAACCCAGCGTCTGCGCAGCACCTGGGTACAGCCCGCCAGCGAACAGGGCAAGGCTTACAGCGCCCAGTACGGTACGCCGCTGACCCACGAATACAGCCTGCTGGATCTGCTGCGCCGCCCGGAAGTGGATTACGCCGCGCTGGTTGAACTGACCGGTGCCAGTGACATTCCGGCCGATGCCGCCGAACAGGTCGAGATTCAGGCCAAATACGCCGGTTATATCGAGCGTCAGCAGGAAGAAATCGAGCGTCTGCGTCAGCATGAGCAGACTCGCCTGCCGGACGATCTGGACTATGCCGGCCTGAACGGGCTGTCGAACGAAATTCGCGCCAAGCTGGCCGATGTGCGTCCGCAGACTCTGGGGCAGGCGTCACGTATCCCTGGTGTGACGCCGGCCGCCGTCAGCCTGCTGCTGATCCATCTGAAAAAACGCAACGCCCTCGGCGATAGCTCGCTGGCCCGGGAGGCGTAAGCGCAATGAGTCAACATGCGGTAGAGCTGGCGCAGGGCGCCAAGCAGTTGGGTGTCGCTCTGACGGAGCAGCAACAGGAAAAACTGCTGGGCTACATGGCCCTGCTGAACAAGTGGAACAAGGCGTACAACCTGACCGCGGTGCGCGACCCGAACGAGATGGTCAGCCGTCACTTGCTCGACAGTCTGAGCATTGTCTCGTTCATCGATGGCCAGCGCTGGCTGGATGTCGGCAGCGGTGGCGGTATGCCCGGCGTGATGCTGGCGATCATGTTTCCCGAGCGTGAGTTCACCCTGCTCGACAGCAATGGCAAGAAGACCCGGTTTCTCACTCAGGTGAAAAACGAGCTGGGGCTAGGCAACCTGCAGGTGGTCAACAGCCGGGTCGAGGCGTTCGAGCCAGGCCAGCCGTTTGACGGCATTACCTCACGCGCCTTTGCCTCGTTGGCCGACTTCACTCACCTGACGCGTCACCTTGGTACGACGCAAACCCGCTGGTTGGCGATGAAAGGCGTGTACCCCGACGAAGAACTGGCTGCCATGCCGGTCGACTTCGAACTCGAGAGCAGTGCACAATTGCAGGTTCCCGGTTGCGTTGGCAGCCGTCATCTGTTGATACTGCGACGGATGAATCAGGGCTGATATCAAGGGGGCTGAACGTGGGCAAGGTGCTGGCAGTAGCCAACCAGAAGGGCGGTGTGGGCAAGACCACCACCACGATCAATCTTGCCGCCTCGCTGGCCGCAACCAAGCGCAAGGTGCTGTTGATCGATCTGGACCCCCAGGGCAACGCGACCATGGGCAGCGGGATCGACAAGGCCAACCTGGATAACTCGGTCTACGAGTTGCTGACCGGTCAATGCGAATTTGCCGATGCGGTTTGCCGTTCGGAGCACGGTGGCTATGACCTGCTGCCTGCCAACGGCGATCTGACGGCCGCTGAAGTCGAGCTGATCAACATCAAAATGAAGGAAAGCCGGCTGCGTTACGCGCTGGTTAATGCCCGTGATCATTACGACTTCATCCTGATCGACTGCCCGCCTTCGCTGAATATGCTGACGGTCAACGGGCTGGTCGCCGCCGATGGGGTGGTGATCCCGATGCAGTGTGAGTATTACGCGCTGGAAGGGTTGTCGGCACTGGTCAACACCATCAGTCGGATCAGCTCGGTGCTGAACCCGAGTCTGCAGATTGAAGGCCTGCTGCGGACCATGTACGACCCGCGTAACAGTCTGACGCTGGATGTGTCGGCGCAGCTCAGTGCCCACTTTGGCGACAAGCTCTATCAGACTGTGATTCCGCGCAACGTACGACTGGCCGAAGCACCCAGTTTTGGCATGCCGGCACTGGCCTATGACAAGCAGTCGCGCGGCGCAGTCGCCTATCTGGCGCTAGCCGGCGAAGTTGTACGCCGCAGCAAACAGGCAGCCAAGGCGGCTGCCGTTACCGATTTGAACGATTGACTACAAGGACATCAGGCATGGCGGGCAAGAAACGCGGCTTGGGACGGGGACTGGACGCATTGCTGGGTGCCAGTGTTGCGCCGACAGCGGACGGCGCAAGCCAGGATCAGATTCTCAAGGAGCTGCCGGTCGACCTGGTGCAGCGTGGCAAGTACCAGCCGCGCCGTGACATGGACCCGCAGGCGCTGGAAGAACTGGCTGAATCGATTCGCGCTCAGGGCGTGATGCAGCCCATCGTCGTTCGTCCGATCGGCGAGGGTCGCTACGAAATCATCGCCGGTGAGCGCCGCTGGCGTGCCAGCCAGCTGGCCGGACTCGACAGCATTCCGGCGGTCATCCGCGAAGTACCGGATGAAGCTGCCATCGCCATGGCGCTGATCGAGAACATCCAGCGTGAAGACCTCAACCCGATCGAGGAAGCAATTGCTCTGCAGCGTCTGCAGCAGGAGTTCGAACTCACCCAGCAACAGGTTGCAGACGCCGTTGGCAAATCACGGGTCAGTATTACCAACCTGCTGCGGCTGATGAGCCTGCCCGAAGACGTGAAACTGATGCTCGAACGCGGCGACCTGGAAATGGGCCATGCCCGCGCTTTGCTTGGCCTGCCGCCTGAGCAACAGACCGGCGCGGCCCGTCAGGTGGTGGCCAAAGGATTGACCGTTCGTCAGACCGAAGCGCTGGTCCGCCAGTGGCTAAGCCCGAAAAGAGATGCGACACAACAGCGCACCAATCCCGATATCGAGCGTCTGCAACAGGACCTGGGGGAACGTTTGGGGGCGGAAGTGAAGTTGCAACATGGGGCCCGCGGTAAAGGGCGCCTGGTTATCAGCTACAGCTCGCTTGATGAGCTCGATGGCATTCTTGAGCACATCCGCTAAGCTCGTTTGAGTGCTCAGCCAGCGCCATTGCTGGCTTGGAGCGAGGTCTCCAATTATTACAAAAGATGACCTCAAGACGTCGCAATTCTGATTCAAACCACAAGATGTAGTGCCTGACTCCGGCGCACAACCAAACGCGCGGGGAATGCCGTGCAGATCAGGCAGCATGCGCCTTCGCGGCGTTTCGCTCAGCACGGGCTTGGTTGCCTCTGCGGGGTCGAACACATATAATCACCGGCGCTTTAGAGGCAGCCCGGTAATTTGTTTCACGCATGCACCACCCGCAGGGGTTTTGAGTACTGATGACGACTGTGAAGACCAATGCCATTCGTCGTCCCCCGCTGATCAAGTGGTTCGCGTTTCAGGCTGTCGTTGTGTTTTTGATGGGGGCGCTTTTCTGGATTAAAAGCCCCGTGGCGGCGTATTCCGCCCTGGCAGGAGGCTTCATCTTCCTCCTGCCCAATGTGTATTTCGCGCTCAAGGCTTTTCGGTATACCGGTGCGCGGGCTGCGAAGCAGATCATGGGTTCTTTTTACAAGGGTGAGGCCGGCAAGCTCATCCTTTGCGCTGTCCTCTTTGCGATAGCGTTCAAAAGTATTAAGCCGATAGACGAATCGGCACTGTTTCTTACATTTGCGATCATGCTGGTCACGAACTGGCTAACACCTGCAGTAATGGGTGGAAAAACGCAGCATAGCTAAAGGACCTGAGAGAACGTTATGGCAGGCGCTACCGCATCAGACTATATCAAGCACCACCTTCAGAACCTGACCTATGGGAAACTCCCGGCCGGTTATGAACGTACCGATGGTACCGTTCTGAGCCAGGACACCTGGACCATGGCCCACGGCGCCCAGGAAGCGTCCGACATGGGTTTCATGGCTATCCACGTAGACACCATGGGCTGGTCCCTGTTCCTTGGTGCACTGTTCCTGTTCTTCTTCCGCATGGCCGCCAAGAAAGCCACCTCCGGTGTCCCCGGTGGTCTGCAGAACTTCGTTGAAATGATGGTCGAGTTCGTCGATCAGAGCGTCAAGGAAACCTTCCACGGTCGCAACAAGGTGATTGCCCCGCTGGCGCTGACCATCTTCTGCTGGGTCTTCCTGATGAACTTCATGGACTTGATCCCCGTCGACTTCCTGCCGCAGCTGTTCCACATGGCTGGCGTCGAATACATGAAGGTCGTTCCGACCACCGACGTCAACGCCACCCTGGGCATGTCGCTGTCGGTATTCGCGCTGATCATCTTCTATAGCGTCAAGGTCAAGGGTGTTGGCGGCTTCCTCGGTGAGCTGACCCTGCATCCCTTCTCCTCCAGCAACATCTTCCTGAAGGTTCTGCTGATTCCGGTCAACCTGCTGCTTGAAGGCGTCAGCCTGCTGGCCAAGCCGGTCTCTCTCGCCCTGCGTCTGTTCGGTAACCTGTACGCCGGCGAGCTGATCTTCATCCTGATCGCTCTGCTGCCCTTCTGGGCTCAGTGGGCTCTGTCCGTGCCGTGGGCTATCTTCCACATTCTGATCATCACGCTGCAGGCATTTATCTTCATGATGCTGACCATCGTGTACCTCAGCATGGCGCACGAAGACAGTCACTGATTCAGGCGATAACGATTTAGTTCTACCCGAAAACCCATAACTTGCAATTAACTGAAAACTGGGAGCTTTAAATGGAAACTGTAGTTGGAATGACCGCGATTGCCGTAGCACTGCTGATTGGCCTGGGCGCACTGGGTACTGCCATCGGCTTTGGTATCCTGGGTGGCAAATTCCTGGAAGGCGCTGCGCGTCAGCCGGAAATGATCCCCGCTCTGCAGGTGAAAATGTTCATCGTCGCCGGTCTGCTCGACGCCGTAACCATGATCGGTGTTGGTATCGCTCTGTTCTTCACCTTTGCCAACCCCTTCCTTGCCCAAGTTGCGTAATGCAGTCGCCGGCAACGGCGACTTCAACTTGAAGGTAATGAATACGACAGGCAAGAGGTGAAGACGTGAACATCAATTTGACGATAGCCGGTCAAGCGATCGCGTTCTTCATCTTCGTGGTGTTCTGCATGAAGTATGTATGGCCTCCGGTCATTGCTGCTCTGCAGGAGCGCCAGAAGAAGATCGCAGATGGCCTTGCAGCCTCTGATCGCGCCGCCAAGGACCTGGAACTGACTCAAGAAAAGTCGGCCCAGGAACTGCGTCAGGCCAAAGAGCAGGCAGCAGCTCTGATTGAGCAAGCTAACAAGCGCGCCAACCAGATTGTTGAAGCCTCCAAAGAGGACGCTCGCAAGGAAGGTGAGAAGATCCTGGCTCAGGCACAGGCCGAAATCGAACAGCAGCGCATCAAGGCCAGAGACGCTCTGCGTGCCGAGATTGCTGCCATCGCAGTCGCCGGCGCCGAGAAGATTCTGGAAACTTCTGTCGACGCTGACAAGCACGGTGACATGCTGAACAAGCTGGTAGCCGAACTCTAAGCGAGGTCATCATGGCAGAACTGATTACGCTGGCCCGCCCCTACGCCAAAGCGGCATTTGAGCGGGCAAAAGCCCAACAGGCCCTGGCCGAATGGGCCGAGGTGCTGAACGCTGCTGGCCAGGTGGCCGCAGACGTGGCAACTCGCCAGCTGCTGACCGATCCGGGTCTGGCGGAACAGAAGAAAGCCGACGTCATCCTCGACTGCACCGGTAAATCGGTGAGCGAAGAGCAACGCAACTTTCTGACGATCCTCGCCGATAATCGCAGGCTTGCCCTGCTTCCCGAGATCGCGACGCTATTTAACAGCTTCCGAGCTGATCTTGAGCGTACCATCGACATCAACGTGAGCTCGGCTTTCGAGCTGACCGCTGAGCAGCAGCAGAAGCTGTCCGAGGCATTGTCCCGCAAGCTGGATCGCAACGTGCAGATCGAAGCGGCTGTGGACAAGTCACTGATTGGTGGACTGGTTGTTCGCACCGGCGACTTGGTCATCGACGCCTCTGTGCGCGCAAAACTGACCAAACTGGCCGAGTCGTTGGGCTCCTGATTTCAGCATAAGGTTTTGAGGATAAAGGCATGCAACAACTGAATCCATCAGAGATCAGTGACATCATCAAGAAGCGGATCGAACAGCTCGATATCGCTTCTCAGGCACGTAACGAAGGTACGATTCTTTCCGTATCTGACGGTATCGTGCGGATTCACGGTCTCGCCGATGTAATGTACGGGGAAATGCTCGAGTTTCCCGAAGGCGTTTTTGGTATGGCACTCAACCTGGAGCAGGACTCCGTTGGTGCTGTAATTCTGGGCGACTACCTGGGTCTGGCCGAAGGCATGACCGTCAAGTGTACCGGCCGCATCCTGGAAGTACCGGTTGGTCCGGAACTGCTGGGTCGCGTTGTCAACACACTGGGCCACCCGATCGATGGCAAGGGCGATATCAACGCCAAGCACACCGATGCGGTTGAAAAGGTTGCTCCGGGCGTGATCTGGCGTAAGTCGGTTGATCAGCCCATCCAGACTGGTTACAAGGCTGTCGACGCGATGGTTCCGGTAGGTCGTGGTCAGCGCGAGCTGATCATCGGTGACCGCCAGACCGGTAAGACTGCCATGGCGGTTGACGCGATCATCAACCAGAAAGGTTCCGGCGTTAAGTGTGTTTACGTTGCCGTAGGTCAGAAGCAATCGACCATCGCCAACGTGGTACGCAAGCTGGAAGAGCACGATGCAATGGCTCACACCGTCATCGTTGCCGCTTCCGCCTCCGACCCGGCTGCCCTGCAGTTCCTGGCTCCGTATGCCGGCTGCACCATGGGTGAATACTTCCGCGACCGCGGCGAAGACGCTCTGATCATCTATGATGACCTGTCCAAGCAAGCTGTTGCCTACCGTCAGATCTCCCTGCTGCTGCGTCGTCCTCCGGGACGTGAAGCCTATCCGGGTGACGTGTTCTATCTCCACAGCCGTCTGCTGGAGCGCGCTTCCCGCGTTTCCGAAGAGTACGTCGAGAAGTTCACCGATGGTGCGGTAACCGGCAAAACTGGCTCGCTGACCGCTCTGCCGATCATCGAAACCCAAGCAGGTGACGTATCTGCGTTCGTACCGACCAACGTGATCTCCATTACTGACGGTCAGATCTTCCTGGAGTCCAACCTGTTCAACTCGGGTGTCCGTCCGGCCGTCAACGCCGGTGTCTCGGTATCTCGTGTAGGTGGTGCGGCTCAGACCAAGATCATCAAGAAGCTGTCCGGTGGTATCCGTACCGCACTGGCTCAGTATCGTGAACTGGCAGCATTTGCCCAGTTCGCATCCGATCTGGACGAAGCTACCCGCAAGCAGTTGGAGCACGGTCAGCGCGTTACCGAGCTGATGAAACAGGACCAGTACGCTCCGATGTCCATCGCCGAGATGGGTATCAGCCTGTTTGCTGCCGAGAAAGGCTTCCTGACTGACGTCGAGCAAGCCAAGGTCGGTGCTTTCGAGAAAGCCATGATCGCCTACTTCAAGTCCGAGCACGCAGACCTGCTTGCCAAGATCAACGAGAAAGGCGATTACAACGACGACATCGAAGCTGCCATCAAGGCCGGCATCGAGAAGTTCAAGGCAACCCAGAGCTGGTAAGCCGACAGCGGGGAGCAGCGTGAGCTGATCCCCGCATCGTGCGACCCGGCCAAGGGCTAACCTGAAAGGGTGTGACATGGCAGGCGCAAAAGAGATTCGCGGTAAGATCGCGAGTATTAAAAGTACGCAGAAGATCACCAGCGCCATGGAAAAGGTGGCGGTCAGCAAGATGCGCAGAGCACAACAGCGCATGGCTGCCAGCCGTCCTTACGCTGAGCGTATCCAGCAGGTGATTGGTCATCTGGCCAACGCCAACCCGGAGTATCGTCACCCGTTCATGCAAGAGCGTGAAGTCAAGCGGGTGGGTTACATCGTGGTGAGCACGGATCGTGGTCTCTGCGGTGGTCTGAACACTAACCTGTTCAAGGCCCTGGTCAACAGCATGAAAGAGTGGCGTGACCGCAACGTTGAAACCGAGCTTTGTGTGATCGGTAGCAAGGGCGCTTCCTTCTTTCGCAGCTACGGCGGAAACGTTGTCGCAGCGATCAGCAACCTGGGCGAGCAGCCTGCGTTGAACGATCTGATCGGTAGCGTCAAGGTGATGCTGGATGGCTACAACGAAGGTCGCATCGACCGTCTGTACCTGGTCAGCAACGGCTTCGTCAACACGATGGTCCAGCAGCCGAAAGTGGATCAGATGATCCCGCTGGTCGCCTCCGAAGAGGGCGACGCACAGACAGGCAACTGGGACTACCTGTACGAGCCCGATGCACGACAGCTGCTGGATGGACTGCTGGTGCGGTACATCGAGTCCCAGGTCTATCAGGCCGTGGTTGAGAACAATGCCTGTGAGCAGGCTGCACGTATGATCGCGATGAAGAACGCGACTGACAACGCCGGTGAACTTATCGGCAACCTGCAGCTTATCTACAACAAGGCTCGCCAGGCAGCGATCACTCAGGAAATTTCGGAAATCGTCGGCGGCGCCGCCGCGGTTTAACGGTAACGGTTTCAACCATTTAGAGGAACCAACAAATGAGTAGCGGACGTATCGTTCAAATCATCGGCGCCGTCATCGACGTGGAATTCCCGCGCGAAGACGTGCCGAAGGTGTATGACGCGCTGCAGGTGACCGACAAGGGTCTGACCCTTGAAGTTCAGCAGCAACTGGGTGATGGCGTTGTACGTACCATCGCCATGGGTACCACTGAAGGTGTGAAGCGCGGTCTGACCGTTGCCAACACCGGTGCCAACATTTCCGTGCCGGTTGGGGTCAAGACCCTGGGCCGTATCATGGACGTACTGGGCAACCCGATCGATGAAGCAGGTCCGATCGGTGAAGAAGAGCGTTGGGGTATCCACCGCGCTGCTCCCAGCTACGACGAGCAAGCTGGCTCCAACGAGCTGCTGGAAACCGGCATCAAGGTTATCGACCTGGTTTGCCCGTTTGCCAAGGGCGGTAAGGTTGGTCTGTTCGGTGGTGCCGGTGTCGGCAAGACCGTAAACATGATGGAGCTGATCCGTAACATCGCGATCGAGCACAGCGGTTACTCTGTATTCGCCGGTGTGGGTGAGCGTACTCGTGAAGGTAACGACTTCTATCACGAGATGAAGGACTCCAACGTACTGGACAAGGTAGCCCTGGTATACGGCCAGATGAACGAGCCGCCGGGTAACCGTCTGCGCGTTGCACTGACCGGCCTGACCATGGCCGAGAAGTTCCGTGACGAAGGTCGTGACGTTCTGCTGTTCATCGACAACATCTACCGTTACACCCTGGCCGGTACCGAAGTATCCGCTCTGCTGGGTCGTATGCCGTCTGCGGTAGGTTACCAGCCGACTCTGGCTGAAGAGATGGGCGTTCTGCAGGAGCGTATTACCTCCACCAAGACCGGTTCCATCACTTCCATTCAGGCCGTATACGTTCCCGCGGATGACCTGACTGACCCGTCTCCGGCAACGACCTTCGCTCACCTTGATGCGACCGTCGTACTGTCCCGTGACATCGCGTCCCTGGGTATCTACCCGGCCGTTGACCCGCTGGATTCCACCTCCCGTCAGCTGGATCCGCTGGTAATCGGTCAGGAGCACTACGACGTTGCTCGTGGCGTTCAGTATGTTCTGCAGCGTTACAAGGAGCTGAAGGACATTATCGCGATTCTCGGTATGGACGAGCTGTCTGAAGAAGACAAGCAACTGGTAGCTCGCGCTCGTAAGATCCAGCGCTTCCTGTCCCAGCCGTTCTTCGTTGCTGAAGTGTTTACCGGCGCACCCGGCAAATACGTCCCGCTGAAAGAGACCATCCGTGCATTCGGTGGCATCCTCAAAGGCGAATTCGATCACCTGCCCGAGCAGGCCTTCTACATGGTTGGTACCATCGACGAAGCGATCGAGAAAGCGAAGAAACTGTAATGGGTGTGCCCTCGAAAGGGGGCACAAGACCGAGGCGATACAATGGCTATGACAGTGCACTGCGATATCGTAAGCGCGGAAGAAGAGCTGTTCTCAGGTCTGGTTGAACGGGTCATTGCACACGGTAACCTGGGTGACCTGGGCATCATGCCCGGCCACGCACCGCTGCTGACCGACCTCAAGCCGGGCCCGGTTCGGGTGATCAAGCAGGACGGTGGCGAAGAGGTGTTTTACATCTCTGGCGGCTTCCTGGAAGTTCAGCCGAAGGTGGTGAAGGTGCTCGCTGACACGGCAATCCGTGCTGGCGACATCGACGAGGCAGCCGCTCTGGAAGCAAAGAAAGCCGCAGAACTCGCCCTCAGCGAGAAAGGCGCAGAATTCGACTACGGTTCGGCTTCTGCCCGTCTTGCCGAGGCCGCGGCCCAATTGCGGACAGTGCAGGAACTTCGCAAGAAGTACGGCGGACCGGCCCTCAACAACCGGTAAGGCCGGCGGCAAGCTCTAAGCCGCAAACTGTAAAAAAACCGCACGGCGCCATGCCGGGCGGTTTTTTTTTACTTCCCGATAGCTGCAACGGCTATCAGGCGTTTTCCTGCACGGCTGTCCCGATAAACCTGTGTGGCTTGTGGCTTAAAGCCTGAGGCTTCCAGCTTTGCTAGAATGCGCGCACTGCCATTTTCACAGGATATTTCCCGATGAATCTTCACGTCGTTGTTCTCGCCGCCGGACAGGGCACCCGCATGCGCTCCAAACTGCCCAAGGTGTTGCATCCGGTCGCCGGCAAACCCATGCTCGGCCATGTGATCGACTGTGCGAGAACACTGTCACCGACGAAGATTCACGTGGTGATTGGCCATGGCGCCGAGCTGGTACGTGAGCGCCTGGATGCGACTGACCTGAACTGGGTGCTGCAGACTGAGCAGCTGGGCACCGGCCACGCGGTTGCCCAGGCGTTGCCTGCAATCGACGGAGCAGACCAGATTCTGGTGCTGTATGGTGACGTGCCACTGCTGCGCGCCGAGACCTTGCAGCAGCTCAGTAAGCAGGCAGGCTCCCAAGCGCTGGGCATGCTGACGGTCAACATGGCGGATCCGACAGGGTACGGCCGTATTCTGCGCGATGGGCTAGGGCAGGTTCAGGCCATTGTCGAGCAGAAGGACGCCACGGCAGAGCAATTGCTGATCTGCGAGGGGAACACCGGCATCATGGCGCTGCCCGGCAGCCAGGCGGCGCGCTGGCTGAACAGCCTGTCCAACCAGAACGCACAGGGCGAGTATTACCTGACCGATGTGGTTGCCATGGCGGTGGCAGAGCAGATTCCGGTCGAAGTCGCGCAGCCGGAAGATGAGCCGGAAGTGCTAGGCGCCAATAATCGGGTTCAATTGGCCGTTCTGGAAGCCGAATATCGTCGTCGGCAGGCTGAGCGGTTGATGACCGAGGGTGTCACCCTTGCCGACCCGTCTCGTATCGATGTGCGTGGTGAGGTAACCGTTGGCCGCGATATCAGTATCGACATCAACGTGGTGCTGGAGGGCAGTGTGGTGATCGAGGATGACGTCATCATCGAAGCCAACTGCGTGCTGCGTAACTGCCGAATTGGCGCAGGAAGTTATATCAAGGCGTTCAGCCATATCGAAGACGCCGTGCTGGCGGCAGACTGCGACGTGGGCCCCTACGCACGCCTGCGTCCGGGCACCAATCTGCAGCGTGGTGCCAAAATCGGTAACTTCGTGGAAACCAAGAAAGCCAATATCGGTGAAGGTTCCAAGGTAAATCACCTGTCCTATATCGGTGATGCCGAGGTCGGCCCGGGGGTAAACATCGGGGCCGGCACCATTACCTGCAACTACGACGGGGTCAACAAGCACCTGACTACCATAGGGGAGGGTGCGTTCATCGGCACCAACACCGCGTTGGTCGCACCGGTAACCGTTGGTGCCCGCGCAACGACTGCCGCCGGTTCGACAATTACTCTGGACGTACCTGCCGACAGCCTGGGCGTCAGTCGGGCACGTCAGCGTAATATCGAAGGCTGGAAACGCCCGACGAAGCAGTAAAGTGTCTGAAATGCGGCGGTCAGCACCCGGTTTTGAGCAGTAGCGCAAAGCGCGTTCACTCGACTGTTCTATAGTGAAGGGAGTTTTGCTCTGCTTGGGGGGATGTCCGTATGCTCGCGCAACTGACCGCTTCTTTGAGTGCGTTGAAACTACCGTTACGGCTCAGCTTGCCCGACGGTGGCAGTGTTGATCTTGGTCCATCGCCTCGGGTTGAACTGACGATTCATGACCCCGCGCTGCTGCAGGAACTGCAGGCGCCGCGTCTCGACCGGCTCGGTGAGGCCTTTGTCCAGCAGCGCCTGGATATCCGCGGCAGCGTGCTGGAAGCTGTCGCGGTTGCTGATCGGCTAAGCAGTCTGCTGGTGCCGGAGCAGGACAATGGCGACGTCCTGCACCAGCCGCATGATCGTCGGACCGACGCTGATGCCATCGCTTATCACTACGACCTCTCCAATGCGTTCTATGCGCTCTGGCTCGATCCGGAGATGGTTTATTCATGTGCCTACTTCCGTCACCCTGACGATTCGCTGGCCAAGGCGCAGGTCCAGAAGCTGGATCACCTTTGTCGCAAGCTGAGATTGCACAGTGGGGAGCGGCTGCTGGATGTTGGATGCGGTTGGGGCGGGCTGGCTCGCCACGCCGCGAGGGAGTACGGTGTTCACGTCCACGGGATTACCCTGAGCAAGCAGCAGCTCAAACTGGCCAGTGAACGGGTGGCGGCGCAGGGGCTCGGTGATCGCGTTCATCTGGAATTGCGCGACTACCGTGACCTTGCTGGCAAGGAAAACTACGACAAGATCATCAGCGTCGGCATGTTCGAACACGTCGGGCATGCAAACCTGCCGGAGTATTTCCGTGTTCTTCAAAATCAGCTGAAGCCGGGCGGGCTGGTCATGAATCATGGCATAACCGCTCACCACGTTGATGGCCGACCAGTGGGACACGGCGCTGGCGCGTTTATCGGTCGTTACGTCTTTCCCCATGGAGAGTTGCCGCATCTGTCGATGGCGGTCGCCGGGTTGAGCGATCAGGGCCTGGAGGTCGTTGATGTGGAAAGTCTGCGTATGCATTACGCTCGCACGCTGGAGCTCTGGAGTAACAATTTGGAGCAAAAGCTGGATCAGGCTGCAGCGCTGGTCGATGAGCGTGCGTTGAGAATATGGCGTATCTATCTCGCTGGGTGCGCCTACGGTTTCTCGCGCAACTGGATGGATATTCACCAGATTCTGGCGGTGAAGCCACTGCCAAACGGCAGCCATTCGCTACCTCTTACCCGCGAAGACATCTACCTTTAGGGCACAGGCGTCATCCGCAGCGAGAGATAGCCGAGGCCCGGCTAGACTGCTACATTGTTGACCACGACCGGGTTGATCTAGCGGAGTGATTGAGTGTCGCTTATTCCATTGACGGAAGAGGAAATTCCCCTCGGCAAGCCCTTGCCGTGGAATATTGTTGATTCCGATGGCAAGGTGCTTTTTCCGCACTCCAAAGTTGTCGATAACAAGCCATTGCTGCTGCAGTTGCTCAAGCTTGGCTTGTTCCGCAACGCCCAGCAGAACAGCGAGAATACGGCTGCCCAGATCGCGGAGCGGCCGGTGTCCAAGCTGGAGCAGATTCAGCTGGCTCCGGGTGACCTGATTCAGCTGCAGACGATGAGCGCCACCAATGCGGAGCGCTATCTGGTACGGATGATTGGATTTCACGCGCCGGTTAGCCTGCTGGTAACCGCGCCGACCAGTCAGGGCAAGCTGGTGTTCGTCAAGGAAGGCCAGCAGCTTCTGGTGCGCGGCTTTGTTGGCAAGGACGCAGTTGCTTACAAGACCCGGGTGCTCAAGTCGAACCTGTCTCCCTTCCCTTATCTGCATCTGGCTTACCCTGATAGTGTGCAGTCGATGCGTATCCGCAGCTCCGCGCGGGTGTCGGTCGATCTGGTCACCGCAATCAATCGCGATAATGGGGCAGCGCAAGCCTCGGCCCGCATGACCGATATAAGCGTTGGCGGTGCGCGCCTGCTGTCTCCGCGACCGGTTGCCAACAAGGACGAGGTGATTAAGGTCTCGTTTCGGATCAACCCGGCTGGGCTGGATGTATACATGACCGTGAGTGCGCGGGTGAGAGCAGTCAGCGCCGATGAGTCGCAGGACAGTCAGATTGCTACCGGGATCGAGTTCATCGATATCAGCGAACAGGATCGGCTCTACCTGACCAACATGGTTTATCAGAACCTTCTGAAAGATACCTTATGAAATCAATTGCTTATGCTCTTGCGGTGGGCGCGCTGCTGGCAACCTCCGTGCCGGTCACTGGCGCCACCCAGACGATCCGGCTGGGCGATACCGAGTTTGCCATGGAGGTCGTTGCTGATCCGGACAGTCGCCGCCAGGGCTTGATGGGGCGCGAGAGTCTGCCCTTTGGCAGCGGGATGCTGTTCGACTTTCCAATAAACACGCGGCCAGCCATCTGGATGCACAATATGGTGATCAGTCTGGATCTGGTGTTTGTTGCCGCCGATGGACGTATCGCCCACGTGTTCCCTGAGGTGCCGCCCTGTGCGGATCTGCCTTGTGCTGTCTATCAGGCAGCGGAACCACTGCGCTGGGTGTTCGAGTTGCCGGCCGGTAGTGTGGATAAGCTTGGTTTGAAGGTTGGGGATAACCTGGACCTGTCTGTACTTCCGGCAACCCCACCGCCGAACTGAGTCAGGGCTGCTCCCAGCGGCCCTGGCTGATCTGCTCGCAGTAGGCCTTGAGGATCGGAGCATCTTCGGCAGCGCTGTAGTAGTGGATATCCTGTTGATAACCTACGCCTTCGGTGTGCGCACCATGACAGATGCCATAGGCGCCGTCAGGGCAACTTTCCTGCATCTGAATGCTGAACTCCCGGCCAGGAATCTGTGGCTGGCAGAACTGCTGCTCGAACAGGGCGGGAGGAATGCTGCCGTTCTGCTGGCACATTCGCACGGGCAGATCCTGATCGGTCGACTCTATCAGGCAGGCACTGGCCAAGAGCTGGGGGCTGATCAGGCAGAGTAGCAGGGCAACGACGCGTGGCATGGTCATTCCGGGCAAAGCGGATACCTTACTGGCTCAGCAGGCAAGCCCGCAAGCCCTGGTCCAGGGCGTCGCAGTCCGGCTTGGTGGCAAGAATCAGTTCCAGTCGGTTGTCACGGCGCCACGGCGTTTGCTGCCAGGAGTCGGGCGTCGGATTCCCGAGCAGGTTGAATGAGCGCCATCCGGCGTCCGTGTTGAGTACCCCTTTGGCGCGAAGAAAGGGATACTGCTTCAGCCAGTACTGTACCGCATCTCTGCGAAACCGTGATTGCGGCGTCACCCGCCATCCGATGCTGTAGGGGGCTTGGGTTAGCTGGCTTTGCCACACCCATGGTGCGTTGTCCCGCCAGATTTGTCCGCCAATGGTCGGTAACGACGGTGTGGGCAGCTCGTGCGTGGCAGCTGCGCTTGAGTTGGCCGAGGCGCCAGGGAGTTGATGCAAAGGGACTGCTGCGTGTTGGCATAGCACTGCGTCCGGCCAGCGAGCCTGCAGCGCCTGTTGCTGCAGGTGATCAAGCTGATCCGCCTTGTTTGCAATCAGCAGGCCCGCCAGCGGGAGCGCCTGTAGCTGCACTGCCGGCAGACTTTCGTCAGTAAGCAGCTGAGAGGCTTCGCAGACCATGATCAGTGGCTGCAGATCAAGAACCCCTTGCCAGGGCGGGTCAGCCAGCTGTTGCAGCAGGCTGACAGGATGACCTAGCCCTGAGCACTCTATCCACAGACGGTCAGGTCGTGCCTTGCGCAGCAAGCGAGTCAACCCGACCTGAAACGGGACGCCGTTGACGCAGCACAGACAGCCACCGGGGATTTCGCTCAAGCTGACGCCGTCGTTGGCGCTAGCGCCCAGCAGGGCTTGGTCTAGCCCAATCTGGCCAAACTCATTGATCAGGATCGCCCAACGCTCTCCGGCGGGTCGTTGCGCGAGAACTGCCTGGAGCAGGCTGGTTTTGCCTGCGCCCAACGGGCCAGCGATAAGGTGAGTAGGGATCTGGCTTAGCATGGCTGACCGGGTTCCACGTGGAACAATTTTCGCCTTTTTTAAATCGACAGTCGTGCTCTAATAGATTCTGTGTATTTTAGCACTGGCGGGCTCTGTGTAGACCGGGGAGTCACCGTCTGCTCTGCCTGGGAAGGGGTGTGGCGCCAGCTCGATATGCAACTGGCGGGTCCCGTGCAGATCCAGGTGTCCGGCGTAACGATGCTCGCCGGTTACAGTGAACTCAAAAGCGTAGCGCCGAACGATACCGTAGCGGCCGCGGTTCAGGCGAGCAAGCCGTATGCCGCTAAGTGCAACGCTGTCGTCCAGCAGTTGCAAGTCATTGCGCTCGCAGTGCTGGCGTACCAGTGCCAGCGCGCGGTCACGTTGGCCAAGGACACGCCATAGCCACCAGACGAAAAAGGTGCCAATAATCAGCAGTGTGGCGTGGCCTAGATTGAACACGTGGGTGAGACTCAGGTTGCTACGGTGCCAGTCAGTATGCCACGGAAGCGGGCGCTGACCACAGTTGCACCTGGTTGCGCCCGGCCTCCTTGGCTTGATACAGGGCAAGGTCGGCCTGGCGCAACAACTGGTCTGGGCTGCCGCTGGTGGCCAGATCGGCGAAGCCGATGCTGACCTGCAGGCGGTAGCTCTGATCCCGGTGGTAAAACTGCTGATCGGCCAGCATCTGGCGGATCCGATCCAACAGCTGTCGAGCCTGGGCCGCGTCGGTTTCTGGCATCAGCAACACAAATTCCTCACCGCCGAACCGGGCAAAGGTATCGGTACGTCGGGCCTGCTGCTGGCAAAGCTGGCAAAAGTGCTGCAGAGCTTCGTCGCCCCCGAGGTGGCCGAGCTGGTCATTGAGCTGCTTGAAACGATCTAGGTCAAACATGGCCAGGCAAAGCGGGCGGTTGTAACGCTGGCTGCGAATGACGTCGGCAAGCAACTGCTGATGGAAGGCACGGCGGTTGAGAACGCCGGTAAGCGGGTCCCGGGTGGCCTGCTCCTTGAGCTGAGCCGCCATCCGGTTGCTGCGTGCCAGCACCCGTTGGGTGGTCATCAGGCTGCAGCCAACAAAGCCGAGCACCAGCGCGGGTATGGCAAAGTTGTAGGACAACAGGTAGCTAAAGGATGCATAGGGCTGCACATAGGGAGCGTCATGCCACCAATCGAGGTAGGCGAGCGTGCCCCGTAGCAGGGTGGTGGCCGAATACAGCAGCAGACTGGCTCCTACCAGCAAGCGGGCAGGTCGGGTCTCCGGATCGCTGCGCTCGCGCAGCAGCAACCAGATTGCCTGCATCGGAAGCAGCCCTGCGATACTGGAGTAAATACCCATCAACAGGTCGGAGTTGCCGTGGGCCAGCCAATAGTGGGTGTTGGCAATAACCATCGCGCCGACGCTGGCGGGAAGTGTCCACCAGGGCAGCGGTCGGCGCATGAACTTGAAAATGCCGAGCAGAAAAAAGGCTTCTCCGGCGAGCTGGGCGGCGTTGCCGAGGACATTGAGTAGCGGACTGCGGGTAACCACGAAGCCCATAAACATGACTACACCGCCAATCAGGGTCCAACCGCTCGCCATCCAGAAGCCGGGACCAGATTCACCAGGCGCCATCAGATACAGCGCGGTAGCGCAGAGCGCGATGGCGACCAGCAGGCAGATACCCAGCAGGATAGGGGAAAAGTAAAGCTGGGCCATGGTGAGAAAAGCCTTCCTTTGGCGAACGCTGGCTAAAGTATATCCCCGGGCTGGTCAGATACTAAACACGTTGGTGCAATTGCGCCGATACCGGGGAGGGTAACCGCTAGGTAGGCGACGCGTGATGTGCGCGCGCTCCGACTCGGTTACCGCGGATATCTCAGGTGAGTGTTGCCTGACGGACGCTCAGTATGCGGATCTGGTCGCTGTGAGGATAGTGCCAGCGAACGTTCACGTCCCACAGTTGCACGCCGTATTCGCGGTCGGGTGCCGGTTGCTGGTAGGCCGGTTTCGGGTCCTGACTGAGGCACTGTTCGATCAGGGCAACGAGGGGTTGCCGGAGACGGTCCTGATGCTGTTGAGCCTCTTCTCGTGCGGCATCGGTCCAGGTTACCGCAATGGCCTCGGGCGGCTGCGGGGCAAGCGGGTTGATCGCGTCATCGATAGCATCGGCATAGGGGACATACGGTTTGATATCCAGCACCGGAGTGCCGTCGAGCAAATCGACGCCGGACAGCAGCAACTGGCCATTCTCGATACCTTCAAGCCGCACCACCGACTGACCAATCGGGTTGGGTCGGTGGGTTGCACGGCTGGCAAACACGCCGATCCGCTGGTTGCCGCCCAGTCTTGGCGGACGCACCCGCAGGTGCTGTGGTCCGCTGGCGGCAGCGTGGAAGACAAAAATCAGCCAGAGATGGCTAACGCCCTGCAGGCCTTCCAGTGCTTCTGGCTGATGGTAGGGTGGCAGCAGTTCGAGCCTGGCGGTTGCTGCCGGTGCCAGCAGTGGCTGGCGTGGAATAGCGAACTTTTCTGCAAAGCAGGAGTGGATGATACCCACCGGTTCGAACTGCCAGCTCATGGTGTCGGTGTCGCCAGTGGCGGTATGCAGTCGGGACGGTCTGCGGTGATCAGGTGGCTGCAGCCATCGATTTCGATGATCTGCAGGCTTTCTGCCTGCTGTGCGCTGCGGAGCATCGCGCGAGGGTCAAGAATACGGTCACGTGAGGGCACCATAATGGCGCCGCGGCGCACATGCTGATAGATATCCGGGGTGTTGTTTTGCATCCAGTCTGCCAGATCAAGAATGTTGCAGACGAAGGTACTGCCGTGCTTAGGATTGAACGGCAGAGCCATGATCAGCTCGCGCTTGCGTGGATCATCGAGCGGGCCAAACAGCTGACGATTGCTGGCTGAAATCGGCTGCTGCTGCCAGGCAAACAGGTAGAACGGCAGGAACCAGCGGAAAAAGCGCGGGACGTCACGGTAGGGCTTGCCCTGGGGCAGGACAGGGGCTTCCAGCACAACCTCAACCTGAGCGAACAGGTCCGGGCGTTGGCGCGCCGCTTCAAGTACCACGGCGCCGCCGCGGGAATGCCCGTGAACCCGCACCTGTTTGCCGTTGGCAAGGTTTTCCAGCGCCTGGTTGAGCACCTCGGCGTCGTAGGCGATGGTGCAGGGTCTGGCTTGTGGTTCGCTGACCCAGCTGGCCTTGCTGAACTGGGGCCGGTTGACCGGCACGTGGTAGTCGGCGCTGGTGAGCAGAATGAGTTGCAGCGACGGATCCTGATAGTGCTCGGTAAAGTAGAGGAAGTTCTCCACAAAGCCGGGCATCACGATGACAGTCTGTTCGGCGTCTTCCGGCCCGCGCCGGGCCACTGTGGCCAGGCCAACCCGGTAGAGCTCCCCGGCAAACTCGACAGCCTGTACCTGGGGTGACTCGCGGCGCAGCAGCCAACGGCGGAGGCTGAAGGCGACGATGAAAAACAGGCCAATCAGCCCAATCAGAAGTTGCATACTGTCTTATCCTGAATGCTGGGGCGGGAGGTCCAGCTTAGCGTACTCGCTGCTGGCCAGGGGCCACCCGGGTGGGGGATTGTAGCTTGGCTTATTCCCCGTCGTAGAGCCAAACGCGTGCCGCTTGCAGTTGGTAGCTAGCGTCTGCCAGCTCATTGCTGGTCTGCTCGACCCGCAGTGTGCCCTGAACCCAGTAGGGTTGGTAAATATCGTCGATGGCAATGCCTGCCGGGTACTCGACCAGAATGATCTGATTGGGCGGCGGTGGTGGCACGTGAATACAGGCGCCGGCATAGGGAACCAGAAAGAAGCTGGTGTAGCGGCCGTTATCGTCGGTTTCCAGCGGCACCGGGTAGCCACCGATACGCAGGTTCTTGCCATCGTACTTGGCGACGACTCTGGTCGAATACATGACTTCTGGCAGGCTGTTGTCCCGTTGGCGCAGGCTGTTGCTGAAGTTGCCCTCTGCATCCAGCCCTGTACCGTGATCGATTTCCGGCATATCGAGCATGGCCTGATAGTCCTCGGCCGGCAGCAGGTCGAGCCAGTCGACGGTCAGAGGCTCGCTGGCATGGACCGGCAGGGCTAAGGCGAGCAACAGTATGGCGGAGCGCAGAAGCATGGGAGTATCCACTCTGGTATCGAATGCCGTTATCGGACCGGCGTTGGCGCGCAGTGTTCCATAGTGCGCGCGCGCTGACTACTCGGCCCAGCGCTCGCGGATATGATTGATATCGTCGAGGCGACGCAGGAAGCAGTCGACCAGATCCGGATCGAAGTGCCGGCCGCTCTGCTCGCGGATCAATGCCACCGCGTCTTCCACGCTCCAGGCCTTCTTGTACGGGCGCACGCTGGTCAGCGCATCAAACACGTCGGCGATCGCAACGATTCGGGCCTCGATCGGTATCGCGTTGCCGGCCAGACCGGCCGGATAGCCGCTGCCGTCCCACTTTTCATGGTGACCGAGGGCAATGCGGTGGGCCATCTTCAGCATGCTGGCGTCGTGTTCACCGATGATCTGCGCACCGATTTCCGGGTGTTTCTGCATGATCTTCCATTCGGCGTCATCCAGCTTCCCCGGCTTTTGCAGTATTGCATCGGGGATGCCGATCTTGCCGACGTCGTGCATTGGCGCGGCGTGCAACAGCTCGTCGGCTTCCTCCGCGCTGAAACCTGCTTCCAGCGCGATGATCCGTGAGAAATGGCTCATCCGAATGACATGCAGGCCGGTTTCATTGTCTTTGTACTCGGCGGCCATACCGAGTGCCTGAACAATGTTGAGGCGGGTTTCGCGCAGCACTTCAGCACGGACCAGCGACAGATGAGTACGCACTCGCGCCTTGACGATGGGGGCACTGACCGGCTTGGTGATGTAATCGACCGCACCCAGCTCGAAGCCACGGATCTCGTCGTCGACGTTGGAAAGCGCGGTAACGAAGATCACCGGAATGTCGCTGGTGTGCGGGTCGCTCTTGAGCTGCGCGCAGACCTCGTGGCCGGTCATGCCTGGCATCATCACGTCGAGTAGAATCAGCTGTGGTCGCTCGGCCGCTGCCAGCTCCAGCGCCCGTTGACCATCGCGGGCAAACAGCAGGCGGTAGTGCTCCTGCAGGATGTGCTTGAGCACGTGCAGGTTGGCGGGCTCATCGTCGACCAGCAGCAGAACCTGGCGGGTGTCCTTGAAAGGCATACAATCAATCTTCTGTAGTGGCAACGCTGCGCTCGGCTTCCAGCAGCGAGATTGCCGTTGCAAAGTCAAAGTCGTCCAGCGCCTTTTCCAGGGCCTGGCGTTGCTCGGGCTGCAGTACTCCAGCCAGCTGTTGCAGCGCCTGTTCATTTACTTCGCTGCGATTGAGCACGGTGATCAGCTTGTCGATCAGTTCATGCCGTTCTTCGGCCGAGAGCGAACCATTGGCCGCCGCGGTGCTGCGCGGTGCCGGGTTCGGCAACGCCGCCCGGGTCTGCTCGGCTGCGGTCAGCAGCGCTTGATGGCAGGCGGACAGCTGGCGCGAGTTACCGTGTTGCAGCTGCTTCTCCAGTCCGGCAGCGGCTTGCTGTAATATCTGCAGAGACAGGTTGCCGGCACTGCCGTTGATTCGGTGAACCTGCGTCCGTGCCTGATCACGATCCTGCTGGATGAGCGCGTGGCCAAGGTCTTCGAGGCGGTCGGGCAATTCGGCAAAGAAGCGCTCAATGGCTTGTGTCAATGCGCTGCGGTTGCCCCAGCGTCGTTCGCCGTCGGCCCAGTCGATCAGTTGTGGGCCAGTCCGGTCGGCAGAGCCCTTTGGTTCGCCACTGCTGACCAGCAGCCCCAGCACCCGGGCGATTTCGCGCTTGAGTGCGGCACGTTCGACCGGTTTGGACGCGAAGCCTTCCATACCCGCTTCACGGGCTGCCTGACGGTCCTTGTCCAGTACGCTGGCGGTGAGCGCGATGATCGGAGTTGGCGGCTTGCCCATATTGGCTTCGTAACGGCGGATAATGCGCGCCGCCTCAAGGCCGTCCACTTCAGGCATCTGCATGTCCATCAGAATCAGGTCGAAGTCTTCTTCGACGATTCGCTCAAATGCATTCAGGCCATTGCTGGCGCTGCGTACACGATGGCCTTCTGCGCGCAGCATTATTTCCATCAGCTGAATATTGTCTGGTACATCGTCCGCCACCAGGATGCGTAGCGGTGGCAGCTCAATGCGACCGGCGTTGTCCTTGTGCAGTCGCACTACCTGATCGTCGAGCGGCTGCAGCGGCAGCGTAACTTCGAAGGTTGAGCCCTGATTGGGTGTGCTTTCGACACGAATACTGCCGCCCATCAGCTCGACCAGCTGGTGGGCGATGGTGGTTCCTAGACCGGTACCGCCGAAGCGACGGCTCATCGAGGCATCGGCCTGGGCGAAGGGCTCAAAAATCTGTTGCAGGCGGTCTGGTGCGATGCCGATGCCGGTATCACTGATGCGGATTCGGACCTGCTGCTGGTCGCTGTCTACCCGCAGTCCGACGCTGCCCTGCTGGGTGAACTTGATCGCGTTACCCAGCAAGTTGGTCATTACCTGACGCACCCGCAAGGCGTCGCCGCGATAGTGCTGCTGTTGCAGGAGGTACTCGAAATTGAGCTGTAGTCCCTTGTAGCCGGCCTCCAGCGAAAAGGCGTTGATCAGTTGCTGGCACAGTTCGTACAGGGAGAAATCCTGCAGGTCGAGTTGCACTGCCCCTTTCTCCAGCTTGGCAGTATCCAGAATATCGTTGAGCAGGCCCAGCAACGAGCGGGCGGACTGGTTGACGGTTTTCAGATACTTGCGCTGAGTGCTGCTGAGTGACTCGTTCAGGAGCACTTCGCTGAAGCCGATGATGGCGTTCATCGGGGTCCGGATTTCATGGCTCATGTTAGCGAGGAAGGCGCCTTTGGATTCGGCTGCCAGCTCTGCGCGGTCTTTTGCTTCGAGCAGGTCGAGCTCCATGCGGTGGCGTTCGCTGAGATCGGTGACCAGCATGATCACCTTGCTGGGATTGCCATAGGCATCCATGATCGGATTGAAGTAGATCTGGACGTGGATGCTGCTGCCACTGGCGTGTTGCAGGCTGTACTCGCCAGCCAGATACTCGCCCTGGCGTACCTGTTGCCATTGCGCCTCGGTAAACTGATCGGACCCCAGCAGTGATTGGTAGTGGTGGTCGTTGAGTTGTTCTGCCGGGTAGCCGCATAGCTCAAGCAGGCGCGGATTGCTAAAGCGGATGCAGCCGTTCAGATCCAGCTCAGCCATGCCCTGGGCCTGGCTGATGGCATGCACAATGCCTTCGAACTCGGCGTTGCGCAGCTTGGTTTCCGTGATGTCGATGATGACCCCATCGATCCACTCCGGGTCGCCGTTGTCGTCAAAGATTGCGCTGGCGTACTCGGTAACCCAGCGTATGCGGCCGTCGCGGTGGATGATGCGGTATTCGAGGTTGTACTTTTCGCGGCGGCCAATCGCGGCCATGACGTGCTCGACGGTGAAGTCGCTATCGGCTGGGTGAATGATGTCGGCGAAACTCAGGTCGTTGCCGGAAAAACGCTCGGTCGGCCAGCCGGTCAGTTGTTCGACGGCATCGCTGATAAACAGCATGCGCCAGTCTTCGCGAGGCAGGCAACGGAAGGTCACGCCAGGGATATTGCTGATCAGGCTGCGGTACTGCTCCTCACGCTCCTGCAGCGAATTTTCCAGCTCCCGGCGCTCGGTGATATCGCTGACAAAGCCGACAAACTGGTCTTCGCCCGCGATTTTGGACTGCCCCATCGCCACTCTGACGGGGAAGATGTCGCCATTGCGGCGGCGGCACCAGCGCTCGATGTTGACAGCAATCCGATCCGGGTAGCGCCCGGCATTGAAATCCTCAAGGAATCCGCGCATCAACTCGGCTGAGTGTTCCGACAGTACCCTGTTCAGGTGCTGGCCGATCAGGTCACTGCGTTGCCAGCCAAACATCTTCTCTGCGGCATTGTTGACGTCGCGAATGATACCGCTGGTGTCCCAACTTACGATGGCGTCGACAGCGGTATCGACGATACCGCGGATTTGCTCCTGGCTGGCCTGTACGCGCTGGTAGAGCTGACTGAAGCGAATCATGCCGTTGATTGCGCCGACCAGGGTGCCAAATACCAGAACCGCGATGGCGATCAACAGGCCGTGATCCTGCTGGTGGCTGTATTGTGGTGTGTAGCCCACTTCAGGCGTGCCGACAAAGCGGGCGGCCGCCATGCCGGTGTAGTGCATGGCAGAGATGGCGAGCCCCATCACAACGGCTGCTACCAACAGGCTTGTATGGCTCTCTTCGAGTAGACCAAAGCGAATCCACAGCGACACTATCGCCAGCACGATAGCGATACCAATCGAGCCGGCAAACCACAGCGGGTCAAACAGCAGCTGCGCGTTCATGCGCATCGCTGTCATGCCCACATAGTGCATAACGCCAATACCGGTACCAATCAGCAGGCCGCCAACCAGCAAGCCCCGAACGCCCAGCTGTGGACGGGAGAGCAGATGGAGGGCAACCAGCGATGCGGCCACCGCCGGCACCATCGACAGCAGCGTGGTCTGAGAATCGTACTCAACGTCCAGCGGCAGGCTGAATGCCAGCATCCCGATGAAGTGCATGGCCCAGATACCGCCACCGAGCGCAACCGCGCCGCTGATCAATGCGCCATGACGGGTCAGCGGGGTAGCCGCCTTGTGGGCGAGCCCCGCAACCTGCAGCCCAAGCCAGGAGGCTGCAATCGCTACCAAGATAGAGACCAGCATCAGGGCATGGTCATGATGACCTTGCAGCAGGGTGCCCTGATGCAAATCAGCGCGATAGAACCAGGAATGGATCGGCATGCTTCGCTCCTGAGAGTGCCCGACACCTGATCGGCGTCAGCAGGTGCGCAGTCATCCCGCATCCGGCGCGTGACAGCACGTTTTTATCATGTCGGCGTGTATTCCGGCTGTCCAGCCAGGAAAACTTAGCGCGCCTTCGCCCCAGTATCGGCGTGCTCAGTGACAACTTTAGGCTTTTGCAACAAGGCCTGCCACTGCTGGCGAATGGTTTGCAGTGCCCGTTCGCCACCGAGTTGACCGCGGAACAGCAGCACGCTGCCAAGCACGGTCGCATATTGGATCATCGCCATGCCGCGGGCGCTGCCATCCGCTACCAGGGGTTCCAGCAACCGCGCGGTCTGTTCGACCCTGGCTTCATCCACCGCAGCGACGATGTCGCGAGCGTAGAGGTCGCGCTGGGCAAAGTCGCGGATGGCGAACTCCACCTTCATGCGTTTGAACTCGACCGCTGGCCCCTCGAACATCAGCAGCAGCACGCGTTCCACTTCCTGCTCGGGGCTCAGCTGCGGGTCCAGCCCAGGCTGCCAGTAGCGCAAGCCCTTCATACGCTGGGCTTGCCACTGATCGAGGAATTGGCGAATGAACTGGGGTAGATCCTCGAAATGCCAGTAAAAGCTGCCGCGGGTCACTTTCAGGCGCTTGGCCAGCGGCAGCACCCGCAATTGGTCGAAGCCACCTTCGAGAATCGCGTCGGTAGCGGCGTTGAACCAGTCCTGTGGGGTCAGCACGGCGCGGCCGGTAGGGCGACCGCGGCGACCGGGTTTGCTGGCGGTGGGCATCTTATGGTTCCGGTGAATGTCTCGGCTAAGCATTATAAGTCGGACGAAGCCTGCGTCATATCTATTTCCATACACAATTGACAATACACATGTGTATTGAGATTTTGTGTCCAGGACGGCTGCCATCGCAACCGCATGATCGACACCTCAGGAGTTCGCCATGTACCACCAGACTGAACGCTCGCTGGATCTGCAAAAGCGCGTTTCCGATTTTATGGACGCGCACGTTTTCCCCAATGAGCAGCGTTACGAAGAGGAAATCCGTGCCAACGAGAAGGCCGGAAACGCCTACACTACCGTGCAACTGATGGAAGAGCTGAAGGCCAAGGCACGCGCCGAGGGGCTGTGGAACCTGTTTCTGCCGGAAGCCGAGCACGGTCCGGGTCTGAGCAACATGGAGTACGCTCCGCTGGCCGAGCTGATGGGGCGCGTGCCGGGTATGTGGGCGTCCGAGGTGTTCAACTGCGGCGCGCCGGACACCGGCAACATGGAAGTGTTGGCTCGCTACGGCACCAAGGAACAACAAGAGCGCTGGCTGACCCCGCTGCTGAACGGCGAAATCCGCTCCGCTTTTGCCATGACTGAGCCACTGGTGGCGTCCTCCGATGCGACCAATGTGGAAACCCGCATCGAGCGTGACGGTGACGAGTACGTGATCAACGGCCGCAAGTGGTATATCTCCGGTGCTGCCAACGAGCGCTGCGAGATCATGGTGGTGATGGGCAAGAGCGACCCGGACAACCCCAACCGCCACCAGCAGCAGTCGATGATCCTGGTGCCGATGAACACCCCTGGCGTCACCGTGCTGCGTGATATGGGCTGCTACGGCTATATGGACCCGCCGTATGGCCACCCGGAAATCGTCTTTGACAATGTGCGCGTGCCGGCCAGCAACATGCTGCTGGGCGAAGGCCGCGGCTTCGAGATTGCTCAGGGCCGCCTTGGCCCGGGTCGTATCCATCACTGCATGCGCGTGATCGGTCAGGCCGAACGGGCGCTGGCGCTGATGTGTGAACGTTTGAGCAAGCGTGTGGCGTTCGGCAAGACGCTGGCCGAGCAGGGCGTGTGGCGTGAACGCATCGCCGAGTCGCGGATCATGATCGATCAGGCGCGCTTCCTGGTAATGAATGCCGCGCACCTGATGGATACCGTCGGCAACAAGGTCGCGGCCAAGCAGATCGCGATGATCAAGGTGGCAGCGCCGAACATGGCTTGTCAGGTGATCGACTGGGCCATTCAGGCGCACGGCGCCGGCGGCTTCTCTTCCGACTTCCCGCTGGCCCAGCTGTACGTTTATGCGCGCCACCTGCGCACTGCTGACGGCCCGGACGAAGTCCATCGCAACGCCATCGCCAAGGCCGAGCTCAAGCGCTTCCTCTGAGCCTGGCCACGCACCCGGCGTGCATCGAAAGGTGCACGCCGGGTGTTTTCGTTTCAGTATTGGTCGGCAGCGCACAACAACAAGAACGCAGGAGGTCATGATGACCCGAGTTAATCAGGTATTGGCGGGGTTGAGCCTCGGCCTGCTGCTGGCCGCGCCGATCAGTGCGGCTGAGCAGGTCAGCGTGGACTACGACCTGGTCTACGGCCGGGGGCTGATCGGCGGCGATACGCCCGTCGAACGGGATCTGCGCATGGACTGGTACCGCCCGGCAACCGCGGACGACACGCCGCGGCCGGCGGTGATCATGGCTTTTGGCGGCTCTTTCGTGCGGGGCAGCAAGGGTGATGAGCGCTTCACTGAAAATGGGGCGCAGGACTCCTCCATGGCCGAATACTGTCAGGTCTTCGCCCGGCAGGGCTTCAACTGTTTCTCCATCGAATACCGACTGGCGGGCGAGCGGCCGCTGCTGGCCAAGCCGATTGACGCCGAGCGGCTGATGCCGGAGGCGCTGGCCGTCACCCCGCAGACCACCGCGCGTATCGACATCGCGCGTCAGGCCATCGGTCTGCCGCCGATGGATGACCGGCTGCGTGCCGAGTTCTGGCAGGCGCTGCTGAGCGCCAGCGAGGATATGGAAACCGCCGTCAGTCACGTCCGCAGTCAGGCCGTGCGCTATGGCGTAGACCCTGAGCGAATAGCGCTGGGCGGCTTCTCGGCCGGCGCCATCACGGCGATCAATACCGCCTACGGCCGGCACGTCCCCGTGAAGGCGGTAGTGTCGCTGTCGGGCAGTACCTGGGGATACCTGCTGCCGGGCCATCTGCCCGCGCAGCCGCCAGCACTGCTGCAGTTGGTCGGTCAGGACGACTTGCCTGGAGTCATCCGTGGCAGCGGCGTCGTCGCACGGGCCCTCGACAGCGCCGGTGCAGTGCGTCGGCAGGCTTGGGTGCCGGGCTTTGGTCACTTTTACCCGATGGGCGCGGTCAGTCTGGGGGACGACTTCAGCAGGCTGTCGGTCGAGCAGCGGGTTGTGGGATTCCTGCGCGAGCAGTTGATGGCGGATTGACCCCCGGATACCAACTATTGGGGATGTCCCCCGTCAGCTCATCTGGCAGGCTGCTGGCTGGATTCAAGACGAAAGAGGACGTATTCCGATGACCCTGCGATTTGGCACTGCACTGCTGGTGTGCGCTGTTACGCTGTCCGCTGAGGCGATGGCCGATCAGCCGACTTATGTACTGATGACCGGCCTGTCCGATGGCTATTACGGTTACTCCAATCGCACACCCGAGCAATACCGCTTTATCGCTGTCAGCAATGGCGTGCCAACGTTGTACATGCCGGCTGGCAGCGCCTGTTCATCGAATACGCTTTACTTCAAACAGAGCGAGCGGGGTGATATCTGGGTGCATGAAGGCTCCCCAAACCGGATGGGAAGCCCCTACAGTCAGAACAAGGCATCGCTGCGCGCAGACGCCTTGCTGGCGCGGCCGGACAAGGTCACTACCGCGAACCATCTCGCTTGCCAGGGCGCCGTGCAACGGGGAAATGGCTAGACGAGCGCTGGCGGTAAATAAAAAAGGCGTAGCACTCGGTGCTACGCCTTTTTTCGTTGCCTGCTCGACGCCTGACTCAGTTGCCGATCAGCGCCTCAACCTCGGCAATGCGCGCTTGCAGCGCCTCCATATCCGGGCAGCGCAGGGTGGCGTGGCCGACTTTGCGACCGGCTTTGAAGGCCTTGCCGTAGTGGTGCAGGTGACAGTGCTTGATGGCGCTGACAGCCTCGACGGCCGGTACTTCGCCGATAAAGTTGAGCATCGCGCTTTCACCGACCTTGGCTGTCGAGCCCAGCGGCAGGCCGGCGATGGCGCGCAGGTGGTTTTCGAACTGGCTACATTCGGCGCCTTCGATGGTCCAGTGGCCGGAGTTGTGCACGCGCGGGGCGATCTCGTTGGCTTTCAGGCCACCGTCGACCTCGAAGAATTCGAAGGCCAGCACGCCGACGTAATCCAGTTTGTCGAGCACGCGGCTAACGTAGTCTTCGGCCAGTGCCTGCAACGGATGGGCGGTGCTGGCGACGGACAGCTTGAGGATGCCGTTTTCGTGGGTGTTGTGCACCAGCGGGTAGAAGCGGGTTTCACCGTCGCGGGCACGCACGGCAACCAGCGACACCTCGCCAGTGAAGGGCACAAAGCCTTCCAGAATGCAGGGCACGCTGCCCAGTTCGGCGTAGGCGCCAACCACATCGTCGGGGTGGCGCAGTACTTTCTGGCCCTTGCCGTCATACCCCAGGGTGCGGGTTTTCATCACCGCCGGCAGGCCGATGCGCTTGACCGCGGCATCGAGGTTTTCCTGCGACTGGATGTCGGCAAACTCCGGGGTCGGGATGCCAAGGTCCTGAAACATCGACTTCTCGAACCAGCGGTCGCGGGCGATGCGCAGCGACTCGGCGTTCGGGTAGACCGGGACGAACTGCGCCAGGAAGGCGACGGTTTCGGCCGGGACGCTTTCGAACTCGAAGGTCACCACGTCCACTTCATCTGCCAGCTGGCGGAGGTGATCGGTGTCGCTGTAGTCGGCGCGGATGTGCTCACCGAGGGCCTGGGCACAGGCATCCGGGGCTGGGTCGAGAAACGCGAACTGCTGGCCGAGCGGGGTGCCGGCCAGTGCCAGCATGCGACCCAGTTGTCCACCACCGATGACACCGATCTTCATATCCGATTCCTCAAGCCTGACGCGGGTCTGGGTTGTTCAGCACGTTGTCGGTCTGCTGACTGCGGAAATCCTGCAGCGCCTTGCCGAACTGCGGGTGCTTGCCGCCGAGGATACTGGCCGACAGCAGTGCGGCGTTGACCGCACCGGCCTTGCCGATGGCCAGGGTGGCGACCGGGACGCCAGCCGGCATCTGGACGATCGACAGCAGCGAGTCGACACCGGAGAGCATGGACGACTGGACCGGCACGCCGAGCACCGGCAGATGGGTCTTGGCCGCGCACATACCCGGCAGGTGGGCTGCGCCACCGGCGCCGGCAATAATCACCTCGATCCCGCGGTCGGCCGCTTCTTCAGCGTATTGGAACAGCAGATCAGGCGTGCGGTGGGCAGAAACCACCTTCACTTCGTAGGGAATGCCTAGCTGCTCAAGCATATCGGCCGTATGGCTCAGGGTGGACCAGTCGGACTTGGAGCCCATGATCACGCCAACCAGTGCGGTCATCTGTAGGTGCCTCGCTCATCAGGGCCGCCGTGGCGGCAGAAACCAACAAGCCACGGCAGCGGACTGGCGTGGCTTGCTTGGAGAGTGCAGACCCCGTGGGGTCTGCCGCTAAAACAGACGGCGCAGTATACCCGTAATTGGGCAAATGCAGTAATGCGCCTGTCGGTTAGCGTGTGTTGCGTCCGGGGTAGCGCGCGCGGGGTGTAGCCATTGGCACGGGGCCTTCACCGATCTGGCGGAACTCATTGGTTTCCGCGTCGTAGGCGCGAATATGCGCGGTCTCGATTTCGTATACCCAGCCGTGGATAAACAGTTCGCCGCGGGCCAGCCGTGAGGCTACCGAGGGATGGGTTGCCAAGTGCTGCAACTGGGCGATGACGTTTTCCTCGGTCATCATGGTCAGCTTGTCGTCGCAGCAGTCGCAATTGTCTTCCACCACGATCTTGGCGACCTCCGCGTGGCGCAGCCAGGCCTTGACGGTTGGCAGCGAGTCGAGTGTTTCCGGATTCAGTACTGCCTTCATCGCGCCGCAGTCTGAGTGACCACAGATAATGATGTGTTGTACGTTCAGCGCCAGTACTGCGAACTCGATGGCGGTGGAGACGCCGCCCATCATCTGGCCATAGGGTGGTACCACGTTACCCACGTTGCGGGAGACGAACAGGTCGCCAGGTGCGCTTTGGGTGATCAGCTCCGGCGCGACGCGGGAATCGGCGCAGGTAATGAACATGGCCCGTGGAATCTGTTCGTGGGCCAGTTGTTTGAACAGTTCCTGCTGGGCGGGATAAACCTCGTTACGGAAACGGTTGAAGCCGTCGACGATTTGTTTGAGCGCTTCTTCGGCGCTTTCATTGCGTCTGGAGTCGTTATTCATGTCGCAGTCTCAATCATCAGTTGGGCTGTACGGATAGACGATCAGTTTCTTGGTGACGACACCGGTGCCGGGAGGCACCGGTGCAGTTAAATGTCAGCGGGTGTTTCCACCCGTATCAGAGCAGCACGTCAGGCTTCGATTTCGACCAGAATCTCGCCCGGGTTAACGCGGTCGCCTTTGGCGACGTTAACGGCCTTGACGGTCCCAGCGATGGCCGCCTGGATTTCGCTTTCCATCTTCATGGCTTCGCTGACCAGCACGGCCTGACCGGCCTTGACGGTGTCACCGACCTTGACCAGGACGTCGACCACATTGCCCGGCATGCTGGTGGTGACGTGGCCCGGCTCGCTGGCCTGCTTGCGCTTGCTGCCACCCTCACCGACGAAGGCGTTGAGCGGCTCGAACACTACTTCTTCCGGCATGCCGTCGAGGCTGAGGTAGAAGTGGCGTTTGCCGTCGCCCTTGACGCCGACACCGGTGATATCAACCCGGTAGGACTCGCCGTGCACGTCGATGATGAACTCGGTCGGTACGCCTTCGCTGGTTGCGGCCGGTGAGCCTTCACCCGGCGCCGGCAGCAGCTGCTCGGGTTTCAGGGTACCGGCTTCGCGTTCTTCAAGGAACTTGCGGCCAATGTCCGGGAACATGGCGAAGGTCAGCACGTCTTCTTCTGATTTGGCCAGGGCGTCGACTTCACCGCGCAGGCGGTCCATTTCCGGCTTGATCAGGTCGGCCGGGCGGACGTCAATGACCTCCTCACCGCCGATGGCCTGACGGCGCAGCTTCTCGTTGACGGTACCCGGTGCCTGACCGTAACGGCCCTGCAGGTAGAGCTTCACTTCGTTGGTGATGGTCTTGTAGCGTTCGCCAGCCAGCACGTTGAACACCGCCTGGGTGCCGACGATCTGCGAAGTCGGGGTGACCAGCGGCGGGAAGCCGAGGTCTTCACGTACGCGCGGGATCTCCGCAAACACGTCCTGGATGCGATCCAGTGCGCCTTGCTCCTTCAACTGGTTGGCCAGGTTGGACATCATGCCGCCCGGCACCTGGTTGACCTGTACGCGGGTGTCTACGCCGGTGAAGTCGCTTTCGAACTGGTGATACTTCTTGCGCACGGCGTGGAAGTACATGCCGATTTCCTGCAGCAGTTCCAGATCCAGGCCGGTGTCGTACGGGGTGCCTTTCAGCGCGGCAACCATCGACTCGGTGCCCGGGTGGCTGGTGCCCCAGGCCATCGAGGAGATGGCGGTGTCGATGTGGTCAGCGCCATTTTCGATTGCCTTGAGCTGACACATGGAGGCCAGGCCGGCGGTGTCGTGCGAATGGATGAACACCGGCAAGTCGAGCTCGGCTTTCAGCGCCTTGACCAGCTCGCCGGTGGCGAACGGGGTCAGCAGACCAGCCATGTCCTTGATGGCGATGGAGTCGATGCCCATCGCCGCCATGTCTTTCGCCTGTTTGACGAAGGTGTCGACGGTATGCACCGGGCTGGTGGTGTACGCGATGGTGCCCTGGGCGTGCTTGCCGGCCGCCTTGACCGCTTCGATGGCGACCTTGAGGTTGCGTACGTCGTTCATGGCATCAAAGATGCGGAACACGTCGATACCGTTCTCGGCTGCCTTGGCGACGAAGGCGCGAACCACGTCGTCGCTGTAGTGACGGTAGCCAAGCAGGTTCTGGCCGCGCAGCAGCATTTGCAGACGGGTGTTTGGCAGCGCCTTGCGCAGGGTGCGCAGGCGCTCCCACGGATCTTCTTTCAGAAAGCGGACGCAGGCGTCGAAGGTCGCGCCGCCCCAGACTTCCAGCGACCAGTAGCCGACCTGATCCAGCTTGTCGCAGATCGGCAGCATGTCTTCGGTACGCAGACGGGTGGCCAGCAGGGACTGGTGGGCGTCGCGCAGGATGGTATCGGTAACGGTAATTTTGCGTGTAGTGCTCATTCTCTGTTCCTCGTCAGCGGCAAGCCATCAGCTGGCCGCCAGTGTCATAGTCCGGCGTGGGCGGCAATCGCGGCAGCGATGGCGAGCGCCAGCTCCTCGGGTTTGCGTTTGATCGAGTAGTTCAGCAGCTCGGGGTGGGCTTCCACGAAGCTGGTGTTGAACACGCCGGAGCGGAACTCGGCATTACGCAGGATCTCCTGGTAGTACGGGGTCGTGGTCTTGACCCCCTGCAGGCGCATGTCGTCCAGCGCGCGCAGGCCACGGTCCAGCGCCTCTTCCCAGGTCATGGCCCAGACAATCAGCTTCAGACACATGGAGTCGAAGTTCGGCGGAATGGTGTAACCGGTGTAGATCGCGGTATCGACCCGCACGCCCGGACCGCCCGGTGCGTAGTAGCGGGTGACCTTGCCGAAGGAGGGGAAGAAGTTGTTCTTCGGGTCCTCGGCGTTGATCCGGAACTGGATGGCAAAACCCTGATGCTGAACGTCTTCCTGCTTGATCGACAGCGGTAGGCCGGAGGCGATGCGGATTTGTTCGCGAACGATGTCGACGCCGGTGATCTGCTCGGTAATGGTGTGCTCGACCTGAACCCGGGTATTCATTTCCATGAAATACACTTCGTCGTCGGCCAGCAGGAACTCGACGGTGCCCGCGTTCTCGTAACCGACCGCCTGCGCGGCCTTGACCGCCAGGTCGCCAATGTAGGCGCGCTGTTCCGGGGTCAGCTGCGGGCTGGGCGCGATCTCGATCAGCTTCTGGTTGCGGCGCTGGATCGAGCAGTCACGCTCGAACAGGTGCACGGTGTTGCCGAAGCTGTCGGCGAGAATCTGCGCTTCGATGTGTTTCGGGTTGACGATGCACTTCTCGAGGAAGACTTCCGCGCTGCCGAAGGCCTTGGTGGCTTCGGAGATGACCCGCGGGTAGGCCGATTGCAGCTCTTCGCGGTTGTTGCAACGACGGATACCGCGACCACCACCACCGGACGTTGCCTTGAGCATGACGGGGTAGCCGACGCGCTCGGCTTCGCGCAGCGCCTCGTCGAGATCCGCCAGGTTGCCTTCGGTACCGGGGGTGACCGGTACGCCGGCGGCAATCATGCTGCGGCGGGCCTCGGTCTTGTCGCCCATGCGGGTAATGACCTCGGCCGCCGGGCCGATGAACTTGATGCCGCGCTCGGCGCAGATCTTCGCCAGCTCGGCATTCTCGGAGAGAAAACCGTAGCCCGGGTGCAGGGCGTCGCAGCCGGTTTCTACCGCCAGGTTAACCAGCTGGCGCGGGTTGAGATAACCCGCCAGCGGGTCGCTGCCGACGTTGTAGGATTCGTCCGCACGCTTGACGTGCAGGGCATAGCGATCGGGATCGGTGTAGACCGCGACCGAGGTGATGCCCATCTCCGCGCAAGCGCGGACGATGCGAACGGCAATCTCGCCCCGGTTGGCAATCAGAATTTTCTTGATCACGTACGCGTTCCTCGTGTGGGTGATCGAGTGGATGCGTTGAACATTTTGCGTACCGCGACCGGAATGCGTGGTCCCGGCGCGACACATTGCAAAATGTTTCCCGCATACCCTAAGCGGACGCCTCTATTCTGTGAAATGAATAATACTTGGCTTATGTATAAGTAATTACTTATATATACTGCAGCCATGCAAAGCGGCTTCCCATTCAAGGTAGACCATGCGCAAATCCTTGCTACGAATGACCCTCCGTCAACTGCAGGTGTTTCGGGCGGTTTGTGAGCACCGCTCCTATAGCCGTGCGGCCGAAACCATGGCGCTGACTCAGCCGGCGGTCAGCCTGCAGATACGCCAGCTTGAAGAGCAGGTTGGCCTGCCGCTGTTCGAGTATGTCGGCCGCAAGCTGTACCTGACCGAAGCCGCTGAATCGCTGCTGGAAACCACGGCTGATATCTTTGACCGTCTCGATAGCCTCGACATGAACCTGTCGACGCTGGAGGGCAGCCTGCGTGGCGAGTTGCGTCTGGCGGCGGCGAGCAGTGTGCAGTACGTGCTGCCACATCTGCTGGCGGCGTTTCGTCAGCGCTATTCACAGGTTACCTTCCGCCTGGACGTGGCCAGCCGCGCACAGATCATTCAGCGCCTGGCCGACAACCGCGATGATCTGGTGATCATGGGGTTGGTGCCGGCGGACCGCGCGCTGGAGTTCTTCCCGTTCCTCAACAACCCGATCGTGGCAGTGGCGCGAGCGGATCATCCGCTCGCGCGGCAGAGTCAGATTCCGCTGGCTAGACTGGAAGAGGAAATGGTCCTGCAGCGCGAGAGCGGCTCGGGCATCCGCAAGGCCTGTGACGAGTTTCTTCAGCTCAAGCGGGTGCATCTCGGACAGACCATGCAGCTCGGGTCGACCGAAGCGCTGGTGCAGGGTGCAATTGCCGGGTTGGGGGTAGCGCTGGTGCCGGGGCATGCAGCGGCGGCCTGGATACGACAGGGGGAACTGGTCTGCCTCAATATCAGCGAACTGCCGCTCAAGCGCAGCTGGTGTGCGGTGCACGCCCGGGGCAAGCGCCTGAGCCCGGTGGCCGAAGCCTTCCTCTCCTTCTTGCGCGAGGAGAAGGCTCTGATTCGGCAACTGGCAGAACCCTTCGAACCGCCGCTTGCGGCTCAGTAGTGGCGCTGTGAGCGATGGAAGTCGGTCTGCCCGAGCAGCTCGGGAAAGTCGCTGAAGGAGGCCTGCAGCGCCTGACTTTCGCGGTAGTCTTCGATCGCACGGCGATAGGCCATGCGCTTTTTGTCTTCGTTGCGACGGCGTTCGCGACGTTGGTCCGCGGCGGAGTTGAAATCACCTGCAAATTCCGGATCAAAGGCCATGTTGGCAGCTCCCGAGTCAGTGGTGTTCTGGCTTCACGAGCTAAGCATGCGACCACAGCATGACGCGGTGATGACAGCCGCTGAGGAGTACAACCATGTTTGAACTGGACCGTCATCTGGCTCAGCAGATCGTCGACCGGGCGATGGCCATCCTGCCCTACAACGTCAATGTGATGGACCGCCAGGGGGTGATCATCGGCAGCGGTGACGTCGAGCGCATCGACAGCCGGCACGAGGGCGCGCAACTGGTACTCGCCAATCAGCGGGTGGTGGCGCTCGACACGCAGGCCGCCGCCTGTCTGCAGGGCGTCAAACCAGGCATCAATCTGCCTCTGCTGCACGCCGGTCGACTGGTCGGTGTGTTGGGCATTACCGGTGAACCTGAGCAGGTGCGGCCGTTTGCCGAGTTGCTGCGCATGACCGCCGAGATGCTGGTCGAGCAGAGTGTGCTGCAGGCCGAACAGCATTGGCGCGGACAGCAGCAGGAGGCCTGGCTGGTCAACCTGCTGGAGCGCGGCTACCCGGTGGCCAGTCTGGCGGATGACGCCGAGCGGTTGCGTATGCGCTGGAAGTGGCCGCTACAGGGCTGTCTGTTGTGTCTGGCAGCGGAAAGCGATCATCAGCATTCCCAGGGACAGCTGGTGACCCAGATGCGCGCCCGCCACCCGCACGACATCATCTTGCCGTTGGGGCTGCACGAGGTGCTCTGGCTGCGCAGCGGCAAGCCGCAAGCGCCCCGCCCCAGCTGGCTGGAGCAGGCCGATCAGCGCGACTGGCCGGTGGGGCGGATACTGCTGGCCGAGGCAGTTGAATCGCTGGCGGATCTGCGCGAGGCGACCGAAGCGCTAATCAACCTGCGTGACTATGTGCAGGAGATGCGGGTGTCCGAAAGGATGGTCAGTCTGGCGGAGTTTCGGCTGGCGGTGCTGCTGCATCAGCAGCAGGGCAGCTGGACGGTGCAGCAGCTGTTGGCACCGATTCAGCCGCTGCGTAGGGCTGATGCAAACGGCCAGTTGATAGCGACCTTGCGCAGTTGGTTGCAGCACAACGGTCATGCGCAAGCCTGTGCCGCGCAGCTGCAGGTGCACCGCAATACCCTTCGCTATCGACTTGATCGCATCGCCGAGATTACTGGCCTGGAGCTGGATCGCATGAACGATCGGATGCTGTTGAGTATTGGGTTGGCGTTGTTTCCGGAGTAGCTGGGCGGCGGCTGCTGCTCCGTTGATGATCGTTCCCTCGCTCTTGCGTAGGAACGCCTGCATGGACGCTCTGCGTCCGGTTTGGTGTTGTCTTTCTTGCTGGGTTTTTGCCTGATAACTCGCTTTTCGCCTTTTACGGCGAGCCAAGGGGGGCCGCTTGCCCGGCCCCCCAGGGGAAGCGCTATCCCATTCCACACGCCCTCTGCGAGCGCTCAAGCATGTAGATGCAAGGCGCGATGTGCAGCCAATAGTGGTTCTATTGGCAAGCAGCGCAACGCAGTCAGATGCATGCTTGAGTACTCGCCCTGCGGGGTGTTCAGGCCGGTCCGCACTCTGCGTTGTGATTTCTCGACAGGTCCCGACATGCCTTCGAAACCACGCCTTGATTGCGGCCCGGCCTGAACGCCAGAGGGCATGTGGAATGGGATAGCGATTCCCTGAATCCCCCCGGGCACCCGACTACGCGGCCCTTCGGGTTCGCTGCGTTGCTCGGGCTGACGGGGATCGGCAGAACTCGTCGCTGCGCTCCTCAGACATGCTGCCGCTCTTTTTCCCGTCATCCCTGCGCTACTCGCCCGCGTAAACGGGACGAACCCCGGGTGCACACTTCACCATCCAAGTACTGATCGTTCCTACGCTCCCGCGTGGGAGCGCTTGTCAGGACGCTCTGCGTCCTGTTTGCTCTGGATGCTCGCCTTGCGCTCTAGGGCCGCTAACCAGAGCGGATCTACCCGGTTTCAGGTTCATTGCTATTGGGCGGGTGAACAAGAATGCATTGCTAATTCCCGTCTATTGTTGTGCGTGGGCATAAGGCTTTTGTCCCGCAGGCTGGGTGACAATGGCCGTTGTCATCGCCGCCCATCGCGGCAAACACAATAAAAAGGAGTTCAGCATGGGTCTGGTACTGATTCTGGTCGCCCTGATTGCCTTTATCGTTCTGGCGACATCGCGCCTCAAGTTACACCCCTTTCTTGCCTTGCTGGCCGCTGCGCTGCTGGCGGGTTTCGCCTATCAGGTGCCGGCCATGGAGATCGTCAAAACGATCACCGGTGGTTTTGGCGGCATCCTTAGTTATATCGGCATTGTCATTGTGCTGGGTACCATCATCGGCGTGATTCTCGAGCGTAGCGGTGCCGCAATCACCATGGCGGAGACGGTGATCAAGCTGCTGGGGGAGCGCTTCCCGACGCTGACCATGTCGATCATCGGCTATCTGGTTTCGATCCCGGTGTTTTGTGATTCGGGCTACGTCATCCTCAACTCGCTAAAGAATGCCCTGGCGGCTCGCATGAAGGTCTCGGTGATCGCCATGAGTGTGGCGCTGGCGACCGGGCTCTATGCTTCCCATACCTTTGTGCCGCCGACCCCCGGCCCGATTGCGGCGGCGGGTAATTTGGGCCTGGAAAACAATCTCGGCCTGGTGATTCTGGTCGGTCTGGTGGTGTCGCTGGTGACGGCTTTTGCCGGCATGTGGTGGGCCAACCGGTTCATCGGCAAGGACATTCCGCTGGAAGACAATGGCGCCCACGTGATGGACGCTGAAGACTACGCCCAGATCCGTGCCAAATACGGTGTGTTGCCGAGCGCGACCAAGGCCTTTGCGCCGATCTTTCTGCCGATCGGCCTGATCTGTCTGGGCACCCTGGCCAATCTGCCGGCCAAACCGGTGGGCGAGGGCTTCGTCTACACTCTGCTGGCGTTCCTCGGCCAGCCGGTGGTGGCACTCGCGGTTGGCCTGGCTCTGGCCTGCACACTATTGCGCTCGGACAACAAACGTCAGGAGTTTCATGATCGCGTCGTTGAGGGCATTCAGGCGGCCGCACCGATCCTGTTGATCACCGGTGCTGGCGGTGCCTTTGGCGCGATGCTCAAGGTGACGCCGCTGGGTGACTATCTGGGAGCGACCCTGTCGGCGCTCGGGATCGGCCTGTTTATGCCGTTTGTGGTCTCTGCCGCGCTGAAGTCGGCACAGGGCTCGACCACGGTGGCGCTGGTGACTACCTCGGCGCTGGTTGCACCGCTGCTGCCGGAGCTGGGTTTGGATAGTGAAATGGGCCGGGTGCTCTGCGTGATGGCCATTGGTGCCGGCGCGATGACCGTGTCCCACGCCAACGACAGCTTCTTCTGGGTCGTGACCCAGTTCAGTCGCATGAGCGTGGGCACCGCTTACCGTGCACAAACGCTCGGCACCCTGATGCAGGGAATTGCCGGGATCATTACTGTTTGGCTGCTGAGCCTGGTACTGCTCTGATGAAAGTGTTGATTGCCCCTGATTCCTTCAAGGAAAGTTTGAGCGCCCGTGCCGTCGCCGAAGCCATTGCGGCGGGTTGGGCGCGGGTCTATCCCGATGCCGAGCTGCGGCTCTGTCCGATGGCCGACGGCGGTGAAGGAACGGTGGACGCGGTCTTGGCTGCCACCGGGGGGGAGCGTCAACAGACCGAGGTTGCCGGTCCGTTGGGTGATCGGGTCGTCGCCACCTGGGGGTTGTTGCCTGGCCAGCGGGCAGTGATCGAGATGGCTGAGGCCAGTGGCCTGCATCGGGTCGAGCCGGCGCGACGCGATGTGCTGAGCGCGAGCAGCTTTGGCACCGGTGAGCTGATCCGCGCCGCGCTGGATGCGGGGGTACGGCGCATCGTGCTGGGCCTTGGCGGCAGCGCTACCAATGATGGTGGTGCCGGTCTGTTGTGCGCACTTGGTGTGCGCATGCTGGATATTGACGGCCAGGAGTTGCCGCCGGGTGGCGCCGCACTGGCGCAGTTGCGACATATTGACCTGACCGGACTCGACACCCGGCTGGCCCAGGTCGAAGTGTTGGTTGCCGCCGATGTGGATAACCCGTTATGTGGGCCGCGTGGCGCTTCGGCGGTATTTGGCCCGCAGAAGGGCGCGAGCCCGGCGCAGGTTGAACAGCTGGATGCTGCGCTGGCGCATTACGCCGACGTGATGGCGGCAACCCTGGGTGAGGATCTGCGCGATCAGCCCGGTGTCGGCGCTGCCGGTGGTCTCGGCTTTGCCGCTCGTGCGGTGCTCAAGGCAGCGTTCCAGCCGGGGGTGCAGCTGGTTGCCGAGCTGGCCGGTCTGGTTGAGGCGTTGGAGGATGCCGACCTGGTGATCACCGGCGAAGGCCGACTGGATGGCCAGAGCCTGCATGGCAAGACCCCGGTTGGTGTGGCGCGTCTGGCCAGGGCCGCCGGTGTGCCGGTGATTGCTCTGGCCGGCAGTCTTGGCGAGGGTTACCAGCGGCTCTACGCCGAGGGCATCGGTGCCGCCTTCAGTCTGGCTCCTGGCCCGTTGAGTCTGGAGCAGGCCATGGCCGAAGCCGGCCTGCAGCTCAGCGCCCGCGCCGCCGACCTGGCTCGGTTGTGGCAGATTGCCGGGCGGGCACCGAATGGGTGAGTCTTAGCCTTCTGGCACGTAGATCATGCGTCCGTCATCCAGCCGGTAGGTAACACCGGCGCGTGCGCCCTGACCCTCGCCCATTTCCCCGCTGGACTCGTACCGGGTCAGCTCCTGTCCGTCCTTGACGGTAATGCGCATATTGTCCTCCCCCGGATTTTCGACCACCACTACCCGCTCCTCGGAGAAGGGGTTGAGCGGATTCTGCGCGATCACCACCATCAGCATACCGATGATCACCAGAAACAGGTCGATCAGGTTGACCACCGAGAGCATCGGATCGTCGTCATCTTCGTCCAGGAAGCGCATCAGTTTGCCCCTTGGCGGCTACGCTGCTGCTCCAGCTGGCGCAGGTCTTCCAGCAACCAGCGACGGCGTACGGTGAGCATGAAGTAGCAGAGGCTGGCGGCCAGCAGGGCGAGGATCACCGCCGAGAAGGCCGCGACCATGTTGCGGCCGACCGCCTGCGCATCATTGTTACCCAGTGCCAGTAGCGCCGGCCCCATGGGAATCATGGTGGCGATCAGCCCGAGCATGGGGGCGGTACGGGAGACCACACGCAGCCATTCCAGCCGGCGCATGATCCACAGCTCCAGATCATCGCTCGCCACCGGCGTGCCATCGGCTGCGGTGGCCTGTTGCAACAGCGCAGCCTGATGACGGTTACGGCTGCGTTGCCAGGCCTCGACGGCAAAGGCGCCGAGGGTCACCAGTGCGTAGGCCAGGGCCAGGGCGATGAGCAACATGACCGGGGCAAGAAACAGGCGGGATACGGCGTATAACAGGTGTTCAATGTCGGTAAAAAAGCTCATGTCGGTCAGTCTTGTCAGAGGTTGTAGGAAGTGCGTGGGCGGCGCGTCTGCTGCAGGGCGCCGCCGCCGATCAACAGCAGCATGAACGCGAGCGCCCAGTAGGCGGTGTAGTCCGGCTCTGGCTCCTCGCCGACGGCTTCGAGCACCTGGCCTTGCACCGGCTGGGTCGCTGCGGGTTCGCTGGCGGCAGCGGGCTGCTCGGGCTGCTCGGGCAGCTCGGGGCGCGCTGCCGACGGCTCGTTGCTGGCGGGTGCCTCGAAGCCTGCGCCGCGCGCCAGCTCGGCGATAAAGGCGCTGGTCACCGGGTTGCCGGGTGCCACGTCAAATTCGTCCTGCAGCTGTTGCCAGCGCTCGGCCAGCTGCGCGCGGGTCTGCTCTGAGGCGTTCCAGTAATCCTTGCGAATGGCCTCGGCCATGCGTTCCAGCATCTGTGCCTGGGCGGTGGGGTTGTGCTGCTCGAACCATTCTTGGGTGCCCAGCGCCTGGCTGTCGTTGACGTAGGTGTCGAACAGCGCCTGCCACTGGTCGTCGCGCACGGTCGACGGGTCCACTGCCTGCCAGCCGAACAGGTTGTTGGTGACCTTCAGCACTTCCAGCGTGCCGGCATAACCTTCGGCCTGCATGCCTTCGATCCACTGCGGGTTGAGGTAGCGCACGCGCAGTTCATCGGCAAGGAAGCGCTCCAGACCGGTGGTGCGGGTCTCGCTGCTGCGCAGGTCAGAGATCAGCAGTTGGGGCGCGGCGCCATCGAGGTGACGCACGGCAGCCGACAAGCCGCCGAGAAACTCGAACGGGTGGTCGGTGGACAGCACGCCATGCAGGTTGGAGGAGCGTGACATGATGGCTGCCTGGGTGCCGCGCAGCTGCGATGCCAGTAAATTGGTGTTGCCACTGGCCTCACCCCATTGCCGATTACCAAAGGCGTAGCCGTTGCTGGCGAGGAACTGCTCGGCCAGCACGGCATCGTCATCCCACTCGGTCGAGGCCATGGTCAGATCAGGCACGCCGGTACCGTATTCGCCGGGGGCGTTGCCAAAAATGCGGTAGCCGGCGGCTTCAGCGGCCTGTTCGACGCTCATGCCCTGGGCTTGCAGCTCGGCGGCGATGCGGCGGTTGTTGGCGGCAATCGGGTTGCCCGGCTCGTCCAGCTCGGCCAGCCGGACGATGGCGTCGTCGAGCAGGCGCATGAAGTGGTCAAACTGGTCGCGGTAGACGCCGGTGACCTGTACCACCACATCGCTGCGTGGGTGGCCCAGCTCGCTGGCCGGAATGATCTCCAGCGCGGTGACCCGGCCGCCGTCATCCCAGATCGGTCGCAGCCCCAGCGCGTGCAGCACCTGGGCTTCGGTCACGCCGAGGTGGCGGATGGCCTCCGATGACCAGAGGCTGAAGGCCAGCTTTTCGGGCCAGGCGCCGTCGTGTTCAGCGCGGAAAGCGTCGACCAGCTGCTGGTAGGCGACAGCGCCGCTGTCCCAGGCGGCGCGGGCCGGAATCTTGTCGGCCTCGAAGGCATAGAGGTTGCGGCCGCTGGGCACATCCGGGTTGCGGATCGGGTCGCCGCCCGAGCCCGGCGCGACAAAGCGACCGGCCAGCCCGGCCAGCAGCGCCTCATTCTCGCCAGTATTGCGCAATTGCCGGTCCAGCTGGCGCGCGCGTTCGGCAAAGGCGGCTACTTCGGGGGGCAGGTAAGTGCTCGCCTGTTCATCCAGCAGCTGCTCGACCGCGCGGTAGGCCGGAGTGGCGGTGAGCGCCTCGTGCTCGACCGCAAACAGCTCCAGCCGATCGGTACCCAGTGCCGCATAGAAGGGCGCGCCCAACTGCTGCATCAGGGTAATCATGCGGTGTTCGGTGCTGGCCGGTTGACCGAAGGTATGCAGCCCGAGGGGCATGGCGGTGCGCGCCAGCTCGTGCAGATGATCGTGCAGGGCCTGCAGAAAGCCGTCGAAATCGGCGGTGGTTTGCTCCTCGCTCCAGCCCAGGTCTGCGTGCATGTTGGCCTCGATGGCGCTGCTGCGGATCTGCTCGCGCACGGTGTCCCGCACCTGACCTTCATCCAGCTGTTCGTGCTCGTGGATCAGGTGGTGCAGGTCGCGCATCTGGTCATACAGGCCGGCCGGTGCAAAGGGCGGGGTCTGGTGGCTGATGGTCACGGCGCGGCCGCGGCGCTTGGCCTGGATGGCTTCACCGACGTTGTCCTGAATGTAGGGGTAGAAGATCGGCAAATCGCCCGCCGCCAGCCAGGGATAGTCATCCGCTGCCAGGCCGCGGTCCTTGCCCGGCAGCCACTCCTGGGTGCCGTGGGTGCCCAGATGGATCAGCGCATCCGTGCCGGCGCGGGTTTGCAGGTAGCGGTAGGCGGCCAGATAGCGGTGATCGGGCGTGCTGTCCTGGCTGTGATAGTTGCCGGGTTCGCCGCCACGCGGCATTTGCGGCATCAGCAGCAGGTGGCCCAGCTGCCAGGCCGGCAGGATAAACGCAGGCTCGCCGTTCACTTCACGCACGGCCGGGTGTTGCGCGGGCGGGCCTTGGGCGGCCAAGGCCTGCTGGCGCCGGGCGGGCAGGCTGTCCAGCCAGGTTTGGTAGTCGGCAACCGGATAGCTGACGGCCAGCCCCTCGGCCAGCAACTGCTCGGGGGTGACACTGCCGTACAGGGCGCCGAGCAGGCGCTGGGCATGCTCGATCACCTGTTGCTCGCTGGCTGGCTCGCCTACCTGATACCCCTCGGCCCGCAGCGCCTGCTGGATCGAGACGATGCTGCGCGGCACATTGAGGTTGGAGGCGCCGAGATTCTTCTCCCCGGCCGGGTAGTTCCAGAATAGTAGTGCCAGCTGCTTGTCCGCCGCCGGGGTATGGCGCAGGGCAACCAGCCGCTGCAGTTTGGCGATCAGTGCGTCGGCCTGCGCGGGCAGCAGGTCGTCGACACCGTCGGTGGTGGCCGACAGCACCAGCGGATCGCTGACGCCCCAGCCTTCAGGCCCGGCCAGAAACACCGCCGTGGTGCGCGCAGCGACACCGCTGACCGCGTCAGGCCAGTCGGCTGCTTCGCCCTCGCGAAAACGCAGGGTCTGGATGACCGGCACGTCGAGGGCGAGAAAATCGGCGCTGCGCGCCGAGCCGTTCTGCATGTGGGTCAGGTTGACCAGTGCGTCGATCGACTGGCCGGCGAACAATTCGGTCAGGCCGCCCTCGGCGTTGCCGTCGAACCAGAACATCACCGGCTGCAGACCGGCGGCCTCGCTGCGGGCGATCAGTTGGTCCAGCTCGCGGGTCAGCATATCTCCGACCATGCCCGAGTGGATCAGGTAAGCGATGCGTCCCTTGGCATTGGGAAGCCGCTGATCAGCCCAGTCAAGATAGTCGGCCAGGGTGCTGAACAGCTCGGGTGCCTGCGGGTGATAAAACCCGGTGGACGGCAGCTGCTCGGGCGGGGCAAGTAACTCAGGCGTGACCGGCGCGCCGCGTTGAATGGCGGCAGCCAGGGCAAAGAAGCGGGTGTAGTTGGACTCGCCGCCCGCGGCGTAGAGCGCCACCAGCGGGCCAGCCACTCTGGGTGGTAGCTGCTCCCAGAGTGGGCGGCCACCGCCGATGGTCAGCTGTGGCGGCAGATCTTGCCGGGCTTCAAGTGCCCGACTGACTTGTGCACGATCACTGGGGCGAGGCACGTCCAACACCACCAGCGCACTGTTCTCTAGCGCCTGTTGCAGCGCCTCGCTGTCTGCATTCTCGACGTTCAGGTGCTGCAGCGCGACATCGCGCTGCGCCGCCAGAGGTTGCAGCAGTTGGAATTTCTCGCCGGAGACAAAGCTGTTGTGCAACACCAGGACGCTGGCGCCCTGTGTTTGTGCTTGCGCCATGCCCGCCACCAGCAACCACAGCAGCGCGCAGAGGCTGCGGCGGATTGGGTAGTCGCCGCGCATCAGAAGCTGACCGTCAGGCCGGCGAAGTAACGGCGGCCGCTGTCGACGCGGTCATAGTCGTCCGGGTCGTCGTTGGCCAGCCGCTCATCGCCGATGTTTTCGATGCCGGTGTGCAGGCTCAGGTTGCGGGTGACGGCGTAGTCTAGGTACCAGTTCACCAGCGTATAGCCGGGGCTATCCGGCTCACTGGCCGAGCGGAATTGCGAGCTGTGGTATTGGGCCTGTAGTCGGGTGCCGATTGTCGGCGTCAGGTCCCAATCCAGGCTGGCGTTGGCGCGGTGGCGGGAACGGTCAGCCAGACGCTCACCGGTGACCCGGTTTTCGGCGTCCAGATAGGTGTAGTTGGCGCTCAGGCTAAGCGGGTCGAGCAAGGTGACGCGGCCGCTCAACTCCAGGCCCTGCAGGCGCGCTTCGGCGATGTTGTCGTACTCCAGGCAGACGCGGCCCGGTACGTCGCAGGTAGGCAGACGAATGGTCTCGATCAGGTTGTCGACGTCGTTGCGGAACAGGGTGGCGGCGACCATCCAGCGGCCCTGATCCAGCTCGGCGCCCAGCTCAAAGGACTGGTTGGTTTCCGGCTCCAGCTCGGGGTTGCCGCGGATGATGCCGCGCCCACCCATGGCCGCGCGCGACTCGTACTCGGGCGACAACTGCTTCAGCGTCGGCGCCTTGAAGCCGTGACCCACGCCGGCGCGCAGGGTCAGGGCATCGCTGGGGTGGAACATCAGATAGCCGCGCGGGCTGGTTTCCCAGCCGAAGTCCTCGTGGCGGTCGACGCGTGCGCCCAGCACCAGCTCCCATTGTTCGTTGAACCAGATTTCATTCTGCGCGAAGGCGGCGTAGTGGTCCTGCTCGGCCTTGCCACCCCGGTTGACGGTCGGGTCTTCCAGTTCCTCGCGGCGGGTTTCTGCCCCGAAGGTCAGCAACTGGTGCTCGCCCAGCGCAAGACCGATGCGCCCATCCAGCACGGTGTCGGTGAAGGTGTTCGGGCCGCTGGCGTCGGCGCCATCGCTGCGATAGGCCTTGCGTTCCAGTTCCGCCCGGTACAGCCGCAGCTGGCTGTCACCCCAGCTCCAGTCACCCTTGTGCGCCAGCGAGTAGCGGCGGCGGTCGACGTCGTAGTGGGTTTTGTATAGCGGGCTGGCGCTGGAGCTGCGGTCGCCGTCCTGCTCTTCGTTGCCGGCGTCGACCGAAAGGTCGATGCGCTGGTTGTCCAGCGGCGTCCAGCTCAGGCCGAGGTGACCGCTGCGCGCGTCCTGCTCGTCGAGCTGGCTGAGCGTCGGGTTGGCGGCGTCATGTAGCGCATCACGCTGGCGGAATTCGCCCCACAGGTTCAGCCCCAGCTTGCCATCGACCAGCGGGCCGCCCAGATAGAAACCGGTCTTGCGCTGCTCGCCGTCCAGGCTACTGTCGCTGAAGGTGGCGTTGCTGCTGAGCGAGCCCTGCCACTCATCGGTGGCGGCGCGGGTGATCACGTTGACCACGCCGCCAAGGGCTTCGGAGCCGTACAGCGAGGACATGGGCCCACGCACGATCTCGACTCGTTCGATGGCTTCGGTGGGCACCCAGCCCAACTCGAAATCCGAGTGGGCGATACCCGAGGCTGAGGCGCTGATGCGCTGGCCGTCGACCAGCATCAGGGTTTGCTCGGAATTCATACCGCGGATGGAGACGCCGCGGCGCCCGAGCCCGAGGTCTTCCAGATCGACACCGACGGTATTGCGCACCGCGTCGGCCAGGTCATTGACCGGCCTGCTGCGCAGGTCATCGCCGGCAACCACACTGACACTGGCCGGCGCATCGGCGGTGCTGCGCTCGGTGGTGGTGGCGGTGACCACCAGGGTGGGCAAAGCCGTTGAGTTGGTGTCTGCGAGGTTGTTTGCCGAGGCGCTGCTCCCCAGCAGCGCAAGCGCGAACAGACCGCAACTGGCGGCCCCTGAACGGTTTTCCATGTTTGTTCCTTGCTGTTTGATTTCTGGCCAACGCAGATGCGTGTGGCTGGAGAGGTGTCTGCAGAATATTTTTTTGTCGTTATAACATAACAAATAAATCAAAGTCAGTGGCTTAAATAAACCGGCTATGATGACGTCACGCGCAATCAGTCTGGTTTGTGGCAGCTGCGCTGGGCAGTATTGTTACGAATGCTGGGGAACAGGAGCGCGGCAATGGAGCAGGGCGGCAAGCTGGTTAACTGGAACGACGCCAAAGGCTTTGGCTTTATCCAGCCAGATGACGGCAGTGAACGGGTGTTTGCCCATATTTCGGTCATGCGTGGTGATGCCCGTCCAGCCACCGGCATGGTGGTGCGCTTTGTTGCTGTCGCCGACGAACAGGGGCGCCGACGGGCCGAGCACATGCGCGGTGAGGGGCTGGCGCTGGACCGTCCGGCCATTCGCCGCAAGCCGCGCGAGCGTAGCGCGCCGACGCCGACGCGCGGGTCCGCGCGCCGTACCGGACGGCACCGTCATCGGGTACACAATCGGGGTGCCAAGTTGGTGGTGCTGGCGCTGCTCTGCGTGCTGCCGCTGGTCGGCAGTCTGCAACTCTGGCTGGACCAGGGGCAGCCCTGGTGGCTGCTGGCGTACGGGGTGATCAGCGTTATCAGCTTTGTTCAGTACTGGCTCGATAAACGCAGCGCCGAGACAGGGCGCTGGCGCACGCCGGAGAATACCCTGCAGATAACCGCACTGTTGGGCGGCTGGCCGGGCGCGCTGGTGGCCCAGCAGTTGTTTCGCCACAAGACCCGCAAGGTGTCCTTTCAGGTGCTGTTCTGGCTGATTGTTGCCGTGCACCAGCTGGTCTGGCTCGACCGACTGGTGCTGGACAGCAGCCTGCTGGGCGGGCTGCTGCCAACCTGAGCAGCACCCGCACGACCGGCCTGGCGGTTAGAACGTCAGGTTGGCTGACAGCCAGAGCCGGCGTCCTTCCTCAAGCACACCGGTAGTCGATCGACCGCTGACAATGTAGTCGCTGCCAAAGGCGGTGCCGTCCACGGCGCCAGCGTTGGTGTAGGTGGTGTAGGTCTGGCCCTTGAGGAAGTCCTTGTCGAACAGGTTGTAGATGCTTGCGTTCAGGGTCAGGTTGTCGGTTGCCTGGAACGAGCCACCCAGATGGAACAGGGTGTAGGCCTTGGTCTTCGCACCCAATGCGTCGTACAGCGACTGGTTGCTGGAGTAGCTGCCGTTGCCGTTGGCCAGGTTGGCATAGCTGGACGAGAAGCGCGCACGTTCGCCGCGATACTCGCCGCGTAGCCACAGGTTCAGGCGGCTGTTGGTCTGCCAGTCGAGCTTGGCGTTGGCCAGATGCTCCGGTGTGTTGGTCAGCGGCTGACCCTTGTCCGCGCCACTTTTTTGCTCGCTGTCGGTATACGTGTAATTGCCGCTCAGCGTCCAGGCGGGAATGAATTCCCAGCGGGCTGCTAGCTCCAGACCGCGAGTGACCGCCTCGTCGATATTCACCAGCTGTGAGCAGGTGCCACCCGCGTTACCGGCGCACAGCGGATCGGCAACCGGGTTACCGCTGGCGATCTTGTCCTCAAACTTGTTGTGGAACACCGTGGCATTGGCACTGAGGCCATCGTAGCTGTCGTAGTACACGCCAAACTCGGTGCTGGTGGTGGTTTCCGGGTCCAGGTCCGGGTTGCCGATGGTGACCACGGTGCCCTGACCACTGATACCGTTGATGCCGTCGTGCAGTTCGTTCAGGTCCGGGGTACGGTAGCCGCGGCTGACACCACCCTTGATAGTCCAGCTGTCAGCGGCGTTCCAGACTAGGTAGGCGCGCGGGCTGATATGGCCGCCAAAGGCATCGTGATCGTCATAGCGGGCGCCCAGGGTCAGTGCCAGGTCGTCGCGTAGCATCCATTCGTCTTCGGCAAACAGCGCCCAGGTTTTCTGCTCGAAGTCCTCGGTCGCAATGCCATCGGTCATCTCGGCTTTCCACCATTGCGCACCCACGGTGGTCATGTGGTTATCGCCGACCGGCGCGACCAGCTTGGTATCAAATACCAGGTTGGTGGTTTCCAGCTCGCGATCGTCACCGGCCAGGCTGCCGGGAATACCGGAGGGGCTGCCGATAGGATCGCCGGGCAGGGTACGGCCAATGGTTTCGGTCTGGTTGCGCATCAGGCTGGAATCCAGCGTGCCAACGCCCAGACGGGCGGTGTGCGTCAGCGCAATCTGCTCGCGCTCAAAGCGTAGTTCGTCGGCATAGCCGTTGGCCGCAGTGGTCGGCACGGTGCAGGCGCGGTTGAGGCCATCCAGTGTGCCCAACTGGCATTCGTCGTTGTTGTAGCGCTGGCGGCCACGCTCGAAGTCCAGGCTGAAGTCGTGGTTCTCGTGAGGCGTCAGGGTCAGGCGTGCGCCCAGGGTATGGTTGCGGCCATCGACCGGGGACGGGCCGCGCTTGCTCACATCGCTGCCGTCGCCGAAGCTGAGATCCGACTCTTGGCGGTCAAACACACTGGCGCGCAGCTGCAGGCCAAGCAGGTCTTCCACCAGCGGGCCGCTGGTGTACAGGCTGGCATTGCTGGTGGCGCCGTAATCGCTGTTTTCCTGGAAGGTGTGGTCCAGAGTCAGGGAGCCGGTCCACTCGTCAGCGACCTTGCGGGTAATGATGTTGATCACGCCGCCCATGGCATCCGAGCCGTACAGGGTCGACATCGGGCCGCGAATGACTTCGATGCGCTCGATGGCCGACAGCGGCGGCATGAAGCTGGTCGAGGTTTCGTTGAAGCCGTTTGGTGTGACATTGCCGGCGGCATTCTGACGGCGGCCGTCGATCAGAACCAGGGTGTACTCGCTGGGCATGCCGCGAATGCTGATGTTGAGGCCGCCGGTTTTGCCGGTGCCCTGGCCGATGTCGATGCCTTCGACGTCACCCAGCGCATGGGCCAGGCTGTTGTAGCGCTTCTGCTGTAGGTCTTGCTGGCTGATGACGCTGATGCTGGCGGGGGCATTGGTGAGCTTTTGCTCAAAGCCCGAGGCGGTCACGACCAGGTTGTCGAGAGTAACCACTTCGTCGGCTTGCAGAGAGGGTGCCGAGGCGACCAGGGCAACAGCGCTGGCCAGCAGTGTGCGGCGGCGGAAGGGAAACATACACGATCTCCATCGGAAAATATCCATGGATGATAATCATTTGCAAATGAGATTGTGTCGTGCAGAGTGTGTCCAAGTGTGTACGTATCCTGCCGGCCCCGTAGTTAAGGACCTGGACGGGTGTGTAAATTCTGTAAAGGCGACGGGCAAACGTGCCTTCATGGCAGGTCTGCACTGCGAATACATCAGTGGGAAGTAATCAGGCGGCGCGCCCGCCAATCACCGGCAGTGGTTGGCGGCCGGTCGGATCAGACCAGCACGCCCTGACTGCGCAGGTAATCGTCGTAGCTGCCGGAGAAGTCGGTCACGCCATTTTCCGACAGCTCGATGATGCGAGTGGCCAGCGAGCTGACGAACTCACGGTCGTGGCTGACGAAGACCAGCGTGCCCGGGTAGTTCTCTAGGGCCAGGTTGAGTGCTTCGATCGATTCCATGTCGAGGTGGTTGGTCGGTTCGTCCATCAACATGACGTTGGCCTTGCCGAGGATCAGCTTGCCGAACAGCATGCGGCCCTGTTCACCCCCGGAAATCACCTTCACCGATTTGCCGATTTCGTCGTTGGAGAACAGCATGCGGCCGAGGGTGCCGCGCACCAGCTGCTCACCGCCCTGGGTCCACTGCGCCATCCACTCGAACAGGGTGCAGTCGTCCTTGAAGTCGTCGGCGTGATCTTGCGCGAAGTAACCGATGTCGGCGCTTTCGGCCCATTTTACTTCACCGGCCATTGGCGGCATTTCACCGACCAGGGTACGCAGCAGGGTGGTCTTGCCGATGCCGTTGGGGCCGATAATGGCCACGCGCTCGCCCGCTTCGATCTGCAGGTTCAGACCCTTGAACAGCACTTCGCCGTCGTAGCCCTGGCTGACGTTCTGCAGGGTTACCGCCTGACGGTGCAGTTTCTTGAACTGCTCGAAGCGGATAAACGGGCTGACGCGGCTGGACGGTTTGACTTCCTCCAGCTGGATTTTGTCGATCTGCTTGGCGCGACTGGTTGCCTGCTTGGCCTTGGAGGCGTTGGCCGAAAAGCGGCTGACGAAGGTCTGCAGCTCGGCGATCTGGGCTTTCTTCTTGGCGTTGTCCGACAGCAGACGCTCGCGCGCCTGGGTGGCGGCGGTCATGTACTCGTCGTAGTTGCCGGGGAACAGGCGCAGCTCGCCGTAATCCAGGTCGGCCATGTGGGTGCAGACCGAGTTCAGGAAGTGACGGTCGTGGGAAATGATGATCATGGTGCTGGTACGCGCCTTGAGTACGTCTTCCAGCCAGCGGATGGTGTTGATATCCAGGTGGTTGGTCGGTTCGTCCAGCAGCAGCACATCCGGATCGGAGAACAGCGCCTGGGCCAGCAGCACACGCAGCTTCCAGCCGGGGGCGACTTCGCTCATCGGGCCAAAGTGCTGTTCCAGCGGAATGCCGAGACCGAGCAGCAGTTCACCGGCGCGGGATTCGGCGGTGTAGCCGTCCATTTCCGCGAACTCGCCCTCCAGTTCGCCGACTTTCATCCCGTCTTCTTCGCTCATTTCCGGCAGCGAGTAGATGCGGTCACGCTCGGCCTTGACCTTCCACAGCTCCTCGTGACCCATGATCACAGTGTCGATCACGCTGAACTCTTCGTAGGCAAACTGGTTCTGACGCAGCTTACCCAGACGCACGTTCTGTTCGAGCATGACCTGGCCGCCGGAGGGTTCCAGCTCGCCGCCGAGGATCTTCATGAAGGTCGACTTGCCGCAACCGTTGGCGCCGATCAGGCCGTAGCGGTTGCCGTTGCCGAACTTGACGGAAACGTTTTCGAACAGCGGCTTGGGACCAAACTGCATGGTGATGTTGGCGGTGGCGATCACGGAAAAATCCTGGCTGAGCAAATGAGCGGACGAAAAGGACAGCCGCGAGGGGCGGCGCAAAGCCGCGCATTGTAGCGGTTGCGTCGACGCGGCGACAGGGCCGCGCCGACCGAAGGTCCGGCTCAGCCCGGCCGCTGCATGCGGAACAGGGCGTCCGGCTCGATGCGGAAATAATCAGCCGGGCCGCCGCCGCGCAGGATCGGTTCGGCAGCGGCGGTCTGGTAGACGCCGTCGACCAGCAGGCGTCGGTCGATATGAACACCAATGACTTCACCGAGTACCAACCAGGTATTTACCGCATCCCCTGCGGCGCTCTGCAGCTGGATAATCTGGGTCTTGCGGCACTCAAAGGAGACCGGACTTTCGGCTACCCGGGGGACCTCGATCAGGTTTGATGGCGCCGGCGTTAGGCCGGCCAGGGCAAACTCGTCAACCTCCGGTGCGACCGCGGCGCAGCTTTGGTTCATCGCCTCGGCCAGCGGCAGGGTGGCCAGATTCCAGACAAACTCGCCGGTCTGCTCGATATTGCTCAGGCTGTCCTTGTGACCAATGCTGGCAAAGCCGATGATCGGCGGTATGTAGTTGAATGCGTTGAAGAAACTGTATGGCGCCAGATTGAGAATGCCGTCGGCGCTGCGGCTGCTGATCCAGCCGATCGGCCGGGGGCCGACGATGGCATTGAACGGATCGTGGGCCAGCCCGTGGCCCTGCGCGGGTTCATAGTAGTAGCTGTCGTCCTGCATGCTGTTCCCATCCGGTTGCGTGATTGGCTGCTCTCCATTGCAGCGCGCCGAAGCGGCGCGCGCAAGGGGCGAGGGAGACACGGCTCAATGCTACACGCCCTCGCAGAGAGCATGCGGATTTGGCCAACGCTTTCCTTAATAGCGCTCCAGCCAGTGGGCGTAGGGCGCTGGCAGGACCCAGGAGGGGCGCTCGACCTTCAGCTCGCGGGCGGCGTGGTAGGCCCAGTGCGGGTTGGCCAGATGGGCCTTGCCGACCATGACCAGATCCAGTTGGCCGTCCTCTACCGCCTTCTCGGCGATATGCGGCTCGCCAAAGCCCCATGCCGAGGAGACCGGTACGCTGGCTTCATCACGAACCCGTTTGGCAATCGGGCCCATAAATGCCGGTGCCCAGGGAATCTGCGCGGTCGGGGTGTTGAAGCCCATGCTGACGCTCATCATGTCCATACCTGACGCCTTGAAGCGGCGGGTCAGATCGATCGATTCGGCCATGGTCTGTTCGTCGTTGCCGTCGAACTCGATGACGCCAAAGCGGATGGTCAGTGGCAGATGCTCTGGCCAGACCTCACGCACGGCCGCCAGGGTTTCCAGCAGGAAGCGACCGCGGTTGTCGGCGCTGCCGCCGTAGGCGTCGGTGCGCTGATTGGCGTGCGGTGAAAAGAAGCTCTGGGCCAGATAGCCGTGGGCGAAGTGCAGCTCCAGCCACTCGAAGCCGACCGCCAGGGCGCGGCGGGCGGCGGCAACGAAGTCCGCCTTGACCCGCTCGATGTCCTGCAGGCTCATGGCCTCAGGTACTTTCGGCAAATGTGCACCGAAGGGAATGGCCGACGGTGCGATAGTCTGCCAACCGTTGGCGGCCTCATTGGGGATGTGGTCGTCGCCTTCCCACGGGCGGTTGGCGCTGGCCTTGCGACCGGCGTGGGCAATCTGGATGCCCGGCACCGCGCCATTGGCCTTGATGCCGCGCACGACCGGAACGAAGGCCTCGGCCAGTTGATCGTTCCAGATACCGGCGCAGCCGGGGGTGATGCGGCCTTCCGGCGAAACGGCGGTGGCCTCGACGATGACCAGTCCGGCGCCGCCCCGGGCCATGCCGGTGTAGTTGGCGACATGCCATTCGTTGACCAGGCCGTCGGTGGCCGAATACTGACACATTGGCGGTACCGCGATGCGGTTGCGCAGGGAAATGTTCTTGAGGGTAAAAGGTTGAAACAGGGCTGACATGGATGACCTCCGGCAGCGTGGGAGAATGTGTTTATTCAATTGTTCGATAATATTGGAACTATAGATCGGAAGTAAACCTCTGTGTATCATCGGGTGGTATGAGACCCTTCAAACACCCGCCTGCCAGTGAGCTGATTCTTGAACGCGTGCTGTACGCCTTGAGCGATCCGGTGCGGCTGGAAATCGTTCAGCGCCTGGCCAACGTTGCTGAAGCCAGTTGCGGCGAACTGGATGGGGGCCGCCCGAAGTCGAGCATGTCGCATCATTTTCGGGTACTGCGTGACGCTGGTCTGGTAATGACCAAAAGTGTCGGCACAACTCATATGAATTCGTTGCGCCGGGCTGATCTGGATGCGCGTTTCCCCGGTCTGCTGGACGCTATTCTGGCTCAGCGCAGCCTGGGTCGGTAACGCCTTTACCTGATCGGTTGCAGCAGCTATCGTTTCGTTGAGGTGGCATGGAGCCATCTTTCAGGAGTCAAGGATGCCTCGTCGTCAGACTGTTTCTCCGCTTGAGCAGGTGTTGCTGACCCGGCACGTGGTGCCGTGGTGGCTTTATTTTTTGCTGGCCATCATTACTTGGTTGGCCCTTCACTATATAGCGCAGTCGGTTCGGCCCTTCAGCCAGCGCGGCAGCGAGATGGTTACCCTGCTGCACAGCTTTGCTCTTGTCGGCCAAGTGTTGGTGCCGCTGGCATTACTGTGCACGGGCGTGGCGGAGCTGTTCAACCGCTTGTCACGTCGGCGGCGACTGGATCGACTGCAGCACGAGGGAACATCGGAATGCTTGCTGGAGCAGCTCAGCTGGCAGGAGATGTATGATCTGGTCGAGCTGGCTCTGCACGGCGAAGGCTATCGATCGGTTAGCGGAGCGGCGAAGGACACAGAACTGATGTTGCAGCGCGGTGAACTGCGGGCGCTGCTGGTGACCGAGTACTGGCGTCGCCCGACGCTGAAAACGGCGATGCTGCAGCATGCGCTGGAGCGAGCGCAGGCGCTGGATGCCGAAGCCACCATTGTGGTCTGCAATGGCCGCATCAATAACGACACGCGGGCCTTCGCCCGCCGCAACGCGATTCGCCTGATTGACCGCGGACACATGCAGCAGTGGCTGCAGCGCGCGGCAAAGCAGGGCGGCGCCCTCAGCTGAGTACAGCGACCGCTTTGATCTGCGCCCACAGCTGCTGACCGATTGCCAAGCCAAGCTGATCTGCCGAGTAGCGGGTCACCCTGGCCAACAGCGGTTGCCCTCCCACATCCAGCCGAATCAGCACCTGTGCAGCGCTACTGGCGGGTTCGACAGCACAGATGGTTGCCGGCAGCAGGTTCAGCATGCTGCTGTGCTGCGGCTTGTCCAGTGCCAGACTCACATCCCTTGCCTGTATTGCTACCCGCACCGTGCGGCCCTGCGGCAACGCGCTGTGGATAATCTGCAGTTGTTGGGCACCGGCCAGTTGCAGGCTAAGCAACTGGTAGTGTGGCTGATAGCCATTGACCACGCCGTCCAGCACAACGCGGGCGTCATCGCTGTGGGCCAGGGGCAGGTCGAGCCTTGGCAGTAGCGCATGCAACGGGCCGTTGGCTTGTAGCCGCCCGTTGTCCAGCAAGACCAGGTGGTCGGCCAGCCGGGCGACTTCATCCGGCGAGTGGCTGACGTACAGCAGCGGAAGTGCCAGTTCGGCGTGCAGCCGCTCCAGATACGGCAGGATCTCGGCCTTGCGCTGCGGATCAAGGGCAGTCAGCGGTTCATCCATCAATAGCAGACGCGGGTTGCCGAGCAAGGCTCGGGCGATGCTGACGCGCTGGCGCTCGCCGCCAGACAGGCTGCCGGTGTCGCGTTTGAGTAGATGGCCAATGCCCAGCAGTTCGATGATCTGCGCTGTCTGACTCTCGCTGGCCGGGGCGTGGCTGCGTCGCCGACCGTAGTGCACGTTGTCCTGCACATTGAGGTGGTCAAACAGGCTGGCTTCCTGAAACACGTAGCCGACTGCACGTTTGTGCGGCGGCAGCCAGATATTGCGCTGGCTGTCCTGCCAGCAGCTGCCATTGATCTCCACCAGTGCCTCGGCTGCGTGTTCCAGCCCGGCGATGCAGCGCAGCAGGGTGGTCTTGCCGGAGCCAGAGGGGCCGACGATGGCACTGACCCCGCGTGCGGGCAGTGTCAGGTCCAGATCGAGCGTGAAATCCGCCAGCCGCTGTTTGAGTTGCAGCCGGATCATGGTTGTCCCCCCGGCATCACCCGCAGCTGACCACGGCGGTTGAGCAGCAGCAGAATCAGAAACGAGCAAACCAGTACGCCGCCGGCCAGCCAGTGGGCGCTGGCGTAGTCCATTGCCTCGACGTGGTTGAAGATCTGCACCGAGACCACCCGGGTGCGTTCGGGAATGTTGCCGCCAATCATCAGTACCACGCCAAACTCGCCGAGGGTGTGGGCAAAGCCGAGTACGCTGGCGGTGATGATGCCGGGGCGGGCCAGCGGCAGGGCGACAGTGAAAAAGCGGTCCAGGGGGCTGGCGCCGAGGGTTGCTGCCACTTCGAGCGGCCTTTTGCCGATGGCTTCGAAGGCGTTTTGAATGGGCTGCACGACAAAGGGCATGGAATAGCATACCGAGCCGATGACCAGGCCACTGAAGCTGAATGCCAGAGTGCCCAGCCCTAGTTGCTCGGTTAGTGCGCCAATCGGACCGCTCGGCCCCATCGCGACCAGCAGGTAGAAGCCGATCACCGTCGGCGGCAGTACCAGCGGCAGGGCCACCAGCGCGCTGATTGGCCCCTTCAACCGAGAGCGGGTATGCGCCAGCCACCAGGCCAGCGGGGTGCCAACCAGCAGCAATAGTGCAGTGGTCAGGGCTGCCAGTTTGAGCGTAAGCCAGACAGCGGCGAGGTCGGCGGCGTCGAACGGCAGGCTCACGCTCAGTGACCGTAGCCGTAGCTGCTGATGACTGCGGTAGCACGCTCGCTTTTCAGATAGGCGAGCAGGGCCGTGGCGGCGGGGTTGTCGGCACCCTTAGTCAGCAGCACCGCGTCCTGACGAATGGGCTCGTACAGCGCTGCCGGTACCGGCCAGGTTGATCCGCTGGTGATCTGGCCGTGGCGGGAAATCTGCGACAGTGCAACGAAGCCCAGCTCGGCGTTGCCGCTGGCGACAAACTGATAGGTCTGGCCGATGCTCTGGCCTTCGACCAGCTTGGGCTTCAGTGTGTCGCTCAATCCGAGGCGCTGCATTACCTGCGTGGCAGCCAGGCCATAGGGTGCGGTTTTTGGGTTGGCGATGGCGAGATGGCGGAAGGCACCGCTGCGCAGCAGCGATTCGCCGTCGTGGATCAGGTTGGCGTCAGTCGACCACAGCGCCAGCGCGCCGGTGGCGTAGGTGAACCGCGAGCCGGCAACGCCGAGCCCTTCCTGTTCGATGCGCGCCGGGGTGCTGGCGTCGGCTGCAAGAAAGACCTCGAAGGGCGCGCCGTGGCTGATCTGGGCATACAGCTGGCCAGTCGAGCCAAAGGCGGCAACCACGCGGTGGCCGGTGTCTTGCTCGAAAGCGGCGGCGATGTCCTGCATTGGTGCGGTAAAGTTGGCCGCAACCGCGACCTGTACCTCAGCCGCCTGCAGCGGGCTGCCAACAATCAGGCAGGCAATGGTGGTGACGAGCAGTGATAGACGCATGGGAGTCCTTGCTAACGGGGGCGGTAACAACCGTTATATTATTCGTTATATAGCGTATGGGGTAGTGTGCAATGAAACTCGAAGGACAGGTCTGGTTCTCCCATCAGGGTCGACCGCTGGCGGGGCAGGATCGCATCGAATTGCTGGTCTGCATTGCTGAGACCGGTTCGATCAGCAAGGCGGCGAGCGCCGCCGGCATGAGCTACAAGACCGCCTGGGATGCGGTCGATGCGATGAACAAGGCGTCGGGCAGTCCGTTGGTGGCGCGTTCGGTGGGTGGGCGCGGCGGTGGCGGCACCCGGCTGACGGCGGCTGGTGAGCAACTGGTGGCCGCCTTTCGCCGCTATCAGCAGGAACACGCGGCTTTTCTGGCGCGGCTCAGCGAAGACGACAGTCTTGATCCCTACCTGCAGGTCATGAACCGGCTGCGCCTGCGCACCAGCGCGCGTAATCAGCTGTTTGCCCGGGTCGCCGCGCTGCACCCTGAGGGACTTAATGACCGGGTCGAGTTGGAGCTGGATGGTGGCCAGTGTCTGGCCGCGGTGATTACCCGCAGTAGCAGTGAGCGGCTAGGGTTGCGTCCTGGCGCAGAGGTGTTTGCCCTGATCAAGGCGCCGTGGGTGAAGCTGGCGGGCGACGTGATGCCTGGTAACCGACTGACCGGCACGGTGGTGGGCCGTGAGCAGGTTGGTGACCAACTGGCGCTGGAGGCAGAGCTGGCCGGTGGCGTGCTGCTGGTGGCGTCGCTGGTGGGTGATCCGGCTGTGCCGGGGCTTGGCGAATCGATAAGCCTGTGGATTGACCCTGAACAGATTATCCTCTGCGCACTATAGTGCCTGTATCCCGTTGGCCAAGGAGTGAGTTGATGACTAAGTCTGAGCAAGGCAAGACCGAATCCGTAGCGGCGACAGGCAAGCCCGCCACGCACCATTTCCGTTTCCACCGCCCGAATATGCATCTTGACTCGGTGTTCGGCGATGGCTGGTTTGCCCTGCGCGCCGAAGCCTTTGCTCGCTTCTTCGGCACCCCGGTGTTCCTGATTGCGCAGACCTTGATTGTCGGCCTGTGGATTACCATCAACGTGACTGACCTGGTCAGCTTCGACCGCTACCCGTTCATTCTGCTGAACCTGGCGTTCAGTCTGCAGGCGGCCTATGCCGCGCCGCTGATTCTGCTGGCGCAGACCCGCCAGGCTGACCGGGACAAGGCCTCGGCGCAGGCCGATGCGCTGCACCGCGAAGCGCTGGCCGAGGCCAGTGAGCAACGCGCCGCTCACGCTGCCGAGCAGACCGAGCACCTGTTGCAGTTGATGGAGCAGAACACCCGGTTGACCGAAACGGTGCACCAACTCAGCCAGCGGATCGAGACCCTGACCAGCGAAATCCACAGTGGCATCTGCGACCGCCGTTGAGCGCCGTATTCAGCCGTGGCGACGGTACAATCGCAGTACCAGCAGGCCGAGCAAGAGCCCCCAGAAGGCGCTGCCAATGCCCCATAGCGCCAGTCCTGATGCGGTCACCAGAAAGGTCAGAAACGCCGCTTCGCGCTGCTGGTCGTCGTGCAGTGCGGTAGCCAGCGCGTTGCCGATGGTGCCTAGCAACGCCAGTCCGGCAATCGCCATCACCAGCGCCTGCGGGAAGGCGGCGAACAGACTGGCGACGGTCGCGCCGAACAGACCGGTCAGTAGATAGAAGAACCCGCCCCAGGCACTGGCCCGAAAACGCTGGCTCGGGTCGGCGTCCGCATCCTTGCCAGCGCAGATGGCGGCGCTGATTGCCGCGAGGTTGAAGGTGTAGCCGCCAAAGGGTGCCAGCAGCAGACCGGTGATCCCGGTGGTGGTCATCAGCGGCGAGGCGGGCAGCTGATAGCCGTTGGCGCGCAGCACGGCCATACCCGGCACGTTCTGCGAGGCCATGGTGACGATAAACAGCGGGATGCCGACCCCGAGCAGTGCCGGAATCGACAGTGCGGGGGTCGTCCAGACCGGCTGAGCCAGTGACCACTCGAGCTGCTCCAGATGCAGTTGCCCGGCCAAGGCGGCAACCAGCACGCCGACCAGTAGGGTCAGCGGAATCACGTAGCGCGGGAGCAGCAGCTTTCCGGCCAGGTAGCAGGCCAGCATCACACCGACCAGCAGGGTTTGCTCCTGCAGTGCGCCAAACAGGTTGAGCCCGAAGGGCAACAGTACGCCGGCCAGCATGGCGCCGGCCAGTGATGCGGGCACCAGGCGCATGATGCGGTCGAACCAGCCAAGCAGGCCGCAGAGGGTGATCAGCGCAGCGTTGAACAGGAACACGCCGATGGCCTCGTTCAGGCTGAAACCGGGCAGCCCAGTAGCCAGCAGCGCGCCGCCTGGCGTACTCCAGGCGATCAGTACCGGCGCGCGAAAGCGCAGCGACAGGCCGATACTGGTGACCGCCATGCCGATGCCCAATGCCCACAGCCAGGAGCTGATCTGCTCCGGCGAGGCGCCAGCGGCCTCGGCGGCCTGGAAGATGATCACGGCCGAGCTGGTATAGCCCACCAGCACGGCGATAAAGCCGGCGGCAATGTGGGATGGGTTGAACCAGGCCTTCAGCATGTGGCGATCCTCAATCGGCGGTATGTGCGTTATAGCGCACGGTTGGCCGATCCTAGCACTGTGCGCTATAACGCACAAAAGGAAATTGCTATGCTGTGCTGCCCCCAACCGACCGGACCCTTGATGCAGGAAATCAACCAGTACCTTGCCGTTACCCTCAGGCAGTTGCGCAATGACCGCGGCTGGAGCCTGGACCGCGCTGCCAGCGAGTGTGGTGTCAGCAAGGCAATGCTGGGGCAGATCGAGCGCGGTGAGTCGAGCCCGACGGTGGCCACCCTGTGGAAGATTGCCTCGGGCTTTGGTGCTTCACTGTCCAGCTTTCTGGAGCCGCCGGCGGCCGAACAGAGCGGTGTGACCCTGCGCAGCGCCGACGCTCTGCGCCAGCGGCCGGCCGCCGATGCCATGTTGATCGCGCCGTTGTTTCCGTTTGATGCACGCTACGGCTTTGAGCTGTTCGAGTTGACCCTGTTGCCGGGTTACGAGCGGCTGTCAGAGCCGCACAGGCCGGGCGTGGTCGAGCATGTGATGGTGGTGCGCGGCGCTGTGGAGCTGCTGGTGCAGGGCGCCTGGCAGCCGCTGAACGAGGGTGAGGCGGTGCGCTTTGCGGCGGACCAGCCGCATGGTTATCGCAATCGGGGTAGCGTGCCGGCGGTGTTTCACAACCTGATTTACTACCCGCCGGGCAGCAACGCTCAGTCGCGATAGAACACCTGCACCAGGTGGTAGCCGAACTGGCTCTTTACCGGGCCGTGCACCACTTTCAGCGCTTTCTTGAAGATGATCTGGTCGATGGCGCGGACCATCTGACCCGGCCGTACTTCACCCAGATCACCGCCGCGCTTTTTTGACGGGCAGGTCGAGTACTTCTTTGCCAGCACATCGAAGGCTTCGCCGGCGGCGATGCGTTTCTTCAGCGCGGCGGCTTCGGCTTCGGTCTTGACCAAAATATGGCGGGCCATGGCGACGGGCATGACGGGTTCCTCTCGGGTTCAGCGGGATTCGTACCAAGGGCGGCTGCGGTTGATCATACTGACCAACCAGAGCATCAATGGTACTTCAATCAGCACGCCAACGACCGTCGCCAGTGCCGCACCGGAGTTGAATCCATACAGGGCGATGGCCACCGCAACCGCCAGTTCGAAGAAGTTGGAGGCGCCAATCAGGGTAGAGGGTGCGGCCACCTCGTGGCGTACCCCGAAGCGGCGGTTCAGACCATAGCCGAGCGCGGCGATAAACAGCGTTTGCAGCAGAATCGGGATGGCCAGCAGGGCAATCACCAGCGGTTGCTGCACCAGCGCCTCGCCCTGAAACGAGAACAGCAGCACCAGGGTCGCCAGCAGCGCGCCCATCGACAAGGGTGCAATGGCGCTCAGCGCCTGCTCCAGGGCCGCCTTGCTGCGGTGCAGCAGCAGATAGCGTGCGGTCTGGGCAATGGCCAGCGGCAGCACGATATACAAGCCGACCGACAGCAGCAGGGTATCCCAGGGCACGACGATATCGCTGACGCCGAGCAGCAGCGCGACAATCGGCGCAAACGCGATCACCATCACCGCATCGTTCAGCGCCACCTGACTCAGGGTGAATTGCGGGTTGCCGCGGCACAGGTTGCTCCAGACAAACACCATCGCCGTGCAGGGCGCAGCACCCAGCAGGATCAGACCGGCGACATAATGATCCAGTTGCTCGGCGGGCAGCCAGCCAGCAAACAACTGGCGGATGAACAGCCAGGCAAACAGCGCCATCGAGAACGGCTTGATCGCCCAGTTGACCAGCAAGGTGATGGCAATACCGCGGGTTTGCTGCCTCACTTCGCCGAGCGCGGCAAAGTCGACCTTCATCAGCATCGGGATGATCATCACCCAGATCAGCAGGCCGACCGGCAGGTTGACGTTGGCCACACTGAGCGAGCCCAGTGCCTGCATGGGGGCTGGCAGCAGCACGCCGAGCAGCGTGCCGAGGGCAATGCAGAGGGCCACCCAAAGCGTCAGGTAGCGTTCAAAACGGCCCATGGGCGAGGGTTGGCGGGTGGATTCAGCGCTGCTGTGCATGGGCGGACCTTGTCTGGTGTCACGAAATATTCACTTTCCCGCATATGCGGAATTTCATATATATTGCCCGCAGGCTGATTGCACAAGTGAATTTTATGTTGAGTGACCCTCTGACGCCGCCGGCGCTGTTCAAGGCGCTGGCCGATGACACCCGCGCGCGCATCTGCGCGCTGCTGGTCGACAGCCCGGAACTCTGCGTCTGCGAGCTGACCGGCGCGCTGGCCCTGTCTCAGCCGAAGATATCCAGACATCTGGCGCTGCTGCGCAAGCTGAATGTGCTGATGGATGAACGGCGCGGGCAGTGGGTCTATTACCGGCTGCACCCGGATTTGCCCGTCTGGGCGAGCGAGGTGCTCAGGCAGGCGGCGCACAGCCAGCCGTGCTGGCTGGAGGCCGAGCGCGCGCGTTTGGCGGGCGCTGCCGCCACCTGCTGTGAGCCTCCCGCGCGCCGCTGAGCCGCGCCAGGGGCTATTCTGAGAACAAGGATCCGCCGCAACCCGAGCGGGCCAATCGGAGGTACGCATTATGAGCATAAAGGTAGGCATCAACGGCTTTGGCCGCATTGGCAAACTGGCGCTGCGCGCTGCCTGGGACTGGCCGGAACTGGAGTTCGTGCAGATCAACGACCCGGGCGGGGACCCGGCAACCCACGCCCATCTGCTCAACTTCGACTCGGTGCATGGCCGCTGGCAGCACGAGGCACAGGCCGATGGTGATGCGATTGTCATTGCCGGCCGTCGAGTACCGCTGACCCGCAACCGGGCGATTGCCGATACCGACTGGTCTGGTTGCGATCTGGTGATCGAGGCCAGCGGCGCCAACAAGACCAGCACCGCGCTGCAGCCCTATCTGGACCAGGGTGTACGGCGGGTGGTGGTGAGCGCGCCGGTCAAGGAGCCGGGCGTGCTGAATATTGTGCTGGGCGTCAACGATCAGCTGTTCGATCCGGCAACACATCCGATCGTGACCGCCGCCTCCTGCACCACCAACTGCCTAGCCCCGGTGGTCAAGGTGATCCACGAGGCGCTGGGCATTCGTCACGGCTCGATCACCACCATTCACGACCTGACCAACACCCAGAGCATTCTTGATCAGCCGCACAAGGACCTGCGCCGCGCCCGTGCCTGCGGCATGAGCCTGATCCCGACCAGCACCGGCTCGGCAACCGCGATTGCTGAAATCTTCCCCGAGCTGCGCGGCAAATTGAATGGCCATGCCGTGCGGGTGCCGCTGGCCAACGCCTCGCTGACTGATTGTGTGTTCGAGGTCGAACGCGCGACTACGGTTGATGAGGTCAACGCGCTGTTCAAGGCCGCCGCCGAGGGCCCGCTGGCTGGGATTCTCGGTTACGAGGAGCGGCCGTTGGTGTCGATCGACTACCGTACCGATCCACGCTCCTCGATCATCGACGCGCTCAGCACCATGGTGGTCAACGGCACCCAGGTGAAGCTCTACAGCTGGTACGACAACGAGTGGGGTTACAGCAACCGCCTGGTCGAGTTGGCGCGTAAGGTGGGGCAGGCGGCATCTTGATTGAGCGACTGACGCGGCTGCCGGCGGAGGTTCGGCAGTATCTGGTGGTCACCGGTAACTACTGGAGCTTCACCCTGACCGACGGCGCGTTGCGCATGCTGGTGGTGTTGCACTTCCACCAGTTGGGCTACAGCCCGCTGCAGATCGCCGGCCTGTTCCTGTTCTACGAGTTCTTCGGTGTGGTGACCAACCTGCTCGGCGGCTGGCTTGGCGCACGCATCGGCTTGAACCGCACCATGAACATCGGTCTGGCATTGCAGGTGCTGGCGCTCGGCATGCTGGCGGTGCCGACCGGCTGGCTGACGGTGGGCTGGGTGATGGCGGCGCAGGCGCTGTCGGGCATCGCCAAGGACCTGAACAAGATGAGCGCCAAGAGCGCGGTCAAACTGCTGCTGCCGGACGAGCAGCAGGGCGCACTGTACCGTTGGGTGGCACTGCTGACTGGCTCGAAGAACGCGCTCAAGGGCGTTGGCTTCTTCCTCGGCGCGGGGCTGCTGGCGCTGCTCGGGTTCCGGGGTGCGGTGCTGGCGATGGCTATCGCGCTGGCGCTGGTCTGGCTGCTCAGCCTGCGGATGCTGCGCCGGGATCTGGGCCGCGCCCGAGCCAAGGCGAAGTTTCGTGATCTGCTGTCCAAGAGTCGCTCGATCAACCTGCTGTCCGCCGCTCGGCTGTGCCTGTTTGCCTCGCGCGATATCTGGTTTGTGGTCGCCCTGCCGGTCTATCTGTCGGCGGTATTCGGCTGGGATGTCTGGTCGGTGGGCGCCTTTATGGCGCTCTGGGTAATTGGTTACGGCGTGGTGCAGGCCCGCGCACCGGCCTTGACCGGGCGACGGAGTGGTCGCCAGCCGGGCGGACGCGCAGCGGCCGGCTGGGCGCTGGCGCTGGCGGTGGTGCCGGCGCTGATTGCGCTGGGCCTGATGCTGGATGATCAGTCGCGTTGGGTGCTGCTCGGCGGCTTGCTGGTGTTCGGCGTGGTGTTTGCGCTGAATTCGGCGCTGCACAGTTACCTGATCGTATCCTGGGCTGCGCGCAATGCGGTGTCGCTGGATGTGGGATTTTACTACATGTCCAACGCAGCGGGGCGGTTACTTGGCACCTTGTTGTCCGGCTGGATCTATCAGCAGTACGGGCTAGTGACCTGCCTGTGGCTGTCGGCGGTGCTGGTGCTGACCGCTGGGCTGGTCTCGCTGGCGCTGCCTGAGGCGGCTACTCGCCCAGCTCGCTGCGACTAGCCTTGTTCGACAGGCGCAGGCCGCGCAGGCTGCGCTTGACGCTCTTGAGGTGGTTGACCAGCTCGGGGCCGCGGCGCATGGCCATGCCCATCGCCAGCACATCAATGACCACCAGATGGGCGATGCGCGAGGACAGCGGGGTGTAGATGTCGGTGTCTTCCGGCACGTCGATCGGAATGTGCACCTGCCCCAGTTCGGCCAGCGGCGTGCGGCTCGGGCACAGGCTGATCAGGGTCGCGCCGGTTTCCACCACCAGGCTGGCCGAGTGCAGCAGGTCCTTGGTGCGGCCGGTTTGCGAGATCGCCACCGCCACATCCTCCGGCCCCAGCGTCACGGCAGACATGGCCTGCATGTGCGGATCGGAATAGGCGGCGGTCGATACCAGCAGGCGGAAGAACTTGTGCTGAGCATCGCTGGCGACGGCGCCGGAGGCGCCGAAGCCGTAGAACTCGACGCGGCGGGCGTGGGTCAGTGCGCTGATGGCCTGTTCGATGGCGTTCGGGTCGAGGCGTTCGCGCACATCCATCAGGGTCGCCAGGGTGGTGTCGAAGATCTTGTGCGACAGCGCATCCACGCTGTCGTCCTCACTGATCGAGAACTGACCGAAGCTGGCACCGGCAGCCAGACTCTGGGCCAGTTTCAGCTTGAGATCCTGAAATCCGCTGCAGCCAATCGCGCGGCAGAAGCGTACGATGGTGGGCTCGCTGACACCGACCTGCTGCGACAGGTCGGCCATTGATGAGTGCATCACCTGCGCGGCCTGCGCCATAACAAAATCGGCGACCTTCAGCTCCGACTTTCTGAGCTGGTCGCGGTTGGCAGCGATGTGCTGGAGCATGTTCATGATGGCATCATGTCTGGCAGCGAATGAGTGGCAGCGAAGCTGCCGTATCTGGGATGGTTCGAACACCCGTGGTGTAGTAGCGCTTGTAGTTATACTACAAAAACGGCCGGGGTGTGGCGCGCAGGAGGATTTGACGTGGCTCGGGCGGGAATCAGTTGTGACATGGTGGTGTTTGGCGGCACCGGTGACCTGGCCATGCGCAAGCTGTTGCCAGCGCTCTATTACCTGCATCGCGATGGTCATCTGCACCCGGACACCCGCATCCTGGCGCTGGCCCGTGCCCAGCACAGCCTTGAGAGCTATCGCAAGCTGGTCAAGCGCCACGTTGGCCAGCATGTCCCGCGCCGTGACTTTGATCAGAGCGTCTGGGAGCTATTTGCCGAACGCCTTGACTACCTGTCGCTGGATGTCAGCCAGCGGGTTGCCTTTCCCCGTCTGACCAAGGTCCTTAAGCCGGGCACCGGGCGGGTCCGGGTGTTCTATCTGGCGACCCTGCCCAGCCTGTTTGCGCCTACCGTGCAGCATCTGGCCGCCGTCGGCCTGACCGACGAGCACGCCCGTGTGGTGCTGGAGAAACCGCTGGGTGAAAGCCTGCAGACCGCGACCCGGATTAACGAGCAGATCGGTCAGGTGTTTGATGAGTCGCGGGTATTCCGTATTGATCACTACCTCGGCAAGGAAGCGGTGCAGAACCTGCTGGCGCTGCGTTTCGGCAACGCGCTGTTCGAGCCGTTGTGGCGCAACGCGCACATTGATCATGTGCAGATCAGCGTGCTGGAGAGCGTCGGCGTGGAAAACCGCGGCGACTACTACGACCGCGCCGGGGCGATGCGCGACATGGTGCAGAACCACCTGCTGCAGCTGCTCTGTCTGGTGGCGATGGAAGCGCCGGTGCATTTCGAGCCTGAGGCGGTGCGCAACGAGAAGCTGAAGATTCTGGAGGCGCTGCGGCCGATCACCGGCATGGACGTGCAGGATCGCACCGTGCGTGGTCAGTACGCTGCCGGTGAGCACGCTGGTGAGCGGCTGCCGGCCTACTACTTTGAAAAGAGTGTCGACCACGACAGCAACACCGAGACCTTTGTCGCCCTGCAGGCCGAGATCGACAACTGGCGTTGGGCTGGTGTGCCTTTTTACCTGCGCACCGGCAAGTGTATGGCGCAACGCAAGTCCGAGATCGTCATCCAGTTCAAGCCGGTGCCGCACAAGCTGTTCCCGCACCACGGCGACAGCCCGGAAAACAACCGGTTGATCATCAGTCTGCAACCGGACGAGGGAATCCGCCTGTCGCTGATGGCCAAGTCGCCCGGCCGCGGTATGGGCCTGCAGCAAGTGGAATTGGACCTGAATTTCGACGAGGCCTTTACCCGCCGGCGCTGGGACGCCTACGAGCGGCTGCTGCTGGATGTCATCGAAGGGGACGCGACCCTGTTCATGCGGCGTGACGAGATCGGCGCAGCCTGGCGCTGGGTCGATCCGATCATTGACGGCTGGCGTGACTGCTACCGCTCCCCCAAGCGTTATCCCGCAGGTAGCTGGGGGCCGGAAGCCGCCGACAGTCTGCTCGAGCGGCGTGGTCACCGCTGGCTGGATCAGCGCTAGGCTGAGTCAGCGGCCGAGTGTATCGAGCAGGTCGCGGGGAGGCTGGTTCTGCTCGAGCAGGGCGGAAAAGGCCTCGGCGTTGATCGGTCGGCTGATCAGGTAGCCCTGAACGTCGTCGCAACCGTTTTCCTTGAGGAACTGCAGCTGGGCTTCGGTCTCTACGCCTTCTGCCACGACCTGCAGTGACAGGCTGTGGGCCATCGCGATCACGGCACGGACAATGGCGTCATCGCCGGGCGCGTCGTTCAGCGCCGCGATGAAGGCCCGGTCGATCTTCAGGGTGCTGATCGGGAAGCGCTTGAGGTAGGCCAGCGATGAGTAACCGGTACCGAAGTCATCGACCGAGAGGCTGACACCCAGTGCCTGCAGCTCGTTGATGTTGTCGACAATCGCCTCACTGTGCTCGGCCAGCATGCTCTCGGTGAGCTCCAGCTCCAGCAGGCGGGCCGGCAGATTGTGGCGTTGCAGGGTTTGCCGGACGCGGCTGGCAAAGCCTTCCTGTCGCAGCTGCTGAACCGACAGGTTGACCGATACGATGACCGAGGCTGGCCCATGATGGCACCAGTGGCTGGCCTGGGCACAAGCCGCGTTCAGCACCTGTTCACCAAGGGCGACGATCAGCCCGGTTTCCTCGGCAATACTGATGAATTCACCGGGCATTATCAGCCCACGTGTCGGGTGCTGCCAGCGTACCAGGGCCTCGGCGCTGCGGATGCAGTCGCTGGCCAGGTGTAGCTTCGGCTGGAAATAGACAATTAGCTGCTGTTCCTCGATTGCCTTGCGCAGCTGGTTTTCCAGTTGCAGGCGGTCGAGGCTGTAGGCGCGCAGCTGCGGTGTATAGAACTGCAGCCGGTTGCCGCCAAGGTGCTTGGCGTGCTGCATGGCCTGGTTGGCCTGGGTAATCAGCTGCAGGCTGTCGCGTGCGGTTGCCGGGAACAGGCTGATACCGATGGAGGCGGTGACCACTAGTTCGTGATCGGCGATCAGCATGGGTTCGCGCAGGCGCTCAAGGATATGGTCGGCCAGCGTGCCCAGCGTTTCGCTGCAGTTGGCGTGCTCGACGATGACGACGAACTCGTCGGCGGACAGCCGCGCCAGGCCGTGTTCGTCGCCGAGCAGGGCGCTGAGACGGTGGGCGACCTCTTGGAGCAGGGCATCGGCGACGGCATGGCCCAGGGTCACGTTGATGTGCTTGAAGCGGTCCAGATCAATATGCAGCAGCGCCAGCTGGCTGTCGCTCTGGCGTGCGCGGGCGGTCGCCTCCTGCAGGTTCTCACTGAAGCGGCGGCGGTTGGCCAGTTGGGTGAGCGGGTCGTAATTGGTCAGATACTGCAGCTGCTCCTCGGTTTGCCGATGGGTGGTCAGGTCGGCGAAGAACCCGACGTAGTGGGTGATCTGCGCCGCCGGGTTACGTACCACGGTGACTTGCAGCCAAATCGGGAAAGACTCACCACTGCGACGGCGGGCGGTCATTTCACCCTGCCAGCGATCCTTGTTGTTGAGCATGCTCTGCAGGTGCAGGAATTGCTGACGCAGCTCGTCCGAACCACTCAGCTCCAGCATGTTGCGGCCCACGGCGTCCTGTTGCTGCAAGCCGGTGATGACGCTGTAGGCCTGGTTTACCGCGAGGATATCCAGCGTCGGGCTGAGGATGAAGATGCCCTCGCTGGAAGCCTCAAACACGGTCGCCGACAGCTGGGCCTGTTCATCCTGCAGCTTGCGGGCGCTGATGTCGCGGCGGGTACCGATCATCCGCAGAACCCGACCGCTGGCGTCGCGCTCGACTGCCCGGCCGCTGTCTTCGACCCAGAGCCAGTGGCCATCGGCATGGCGTACCCGGTACTCCATGCGGTAGGCGTGGGTCTTGTTCTTCATATGCTGGACGAGGGTCTTGCGGACCATCGTCAGGTCGGCTGGATGAACCAGTGGCCGCAGGTCTTCCAGCATGCTCGGCACCGCATCTTCAGGCATGCCGAACAGCGGTTTGAGGCGCGAGTGGTAGACCTTGTCGGTCGTCAGGTCCCAGTCCCACAGGCCCAACTGACTCGCCTCCATGGCCAGACTCAACTGGGCTTCGCTGGCGCGCAGGTTGTGGGTGGCTGCTTCCAGCTCGGCGGTTCGTTGCCGGACCCGCTCTTCCAGTGCGATATGGCTGTCACGCAGCGACTGTTCTGCCTGTCGGCGCTGCATGATCTCGCGGGTCAGTTGCTGGTTGAGTTCTTCAGTACGCTGGTGGGCACTGCCCAGATTGGCCAGCAGGCTTTCATTGCGCAGGTTACTGATCATCGCTTGCCGCATGATGCGGTGGATCAGTACGGCGGTCAGTACGATGAAGAAAAACAGCAGCATCCCCATCGTTGCCCAGCCTTTGCTGCTGGCGCTGCCGTCGTGCAACAGCCAGGCCAGCGGGGGTAACCAGGCAGGCAGCAGGAACGAGATAAAGGCACTGAAACGGGTAGCGTAGAGCACGCCTACGCACAGGCTGACGCCTCCGGCAATGCTGTACGTCAGCGCTTGCTGGGCAAAGTTGTCGAGTGGTGTCAGCGCAATGTAGACCCAGCTCAGGCATAGGCCCGATGCCAGGTTGCCAAGGTGGAAGAAGAAGCTCCAGCGCCGGCGCAGGCGGTCCTGGGAGGGGGTTTGCCAGTAGCGACGAACCAGCATCTGGCGCAGCACCGCCAGCAGGGCGAGGGCACCCAGCCAGCTGAACAGGTGGAATGCGGACGCCTGGTTCCAGACGAGGGGCGTGACCAGCAGCGCGGTGAACAGCAGTAGCCATTGCGGTAGCCGCGATCGGGCATACAGCTGGTCCATCTGCGGCAGGCGCAGATCGCTTTGCGAGATAGGGCTGAACGCGGCTCGGCTGCCAGTCATGGCTTTTTTGCGCTCCGTTGGCCCGTGATTGTTATTGTTATCATGCGCTTTACGTCGGGTGTTACAGTCGAATCAGGCTCTTCACCTTACACCAGCCCTGTCCTGCGGCACAGTCCCTCAGCCGCAAAATATCACATCCGAGGCGTCTGGTCCGGGGCATGGCTGCGTGGCTTCCGGCGCAGGACAACGGGCTGTTAGAATGCCGCGATGGATATCTCCCACCTGCTTAATTCTCTCAATGATGCTCAACGTCAGGCTGTGACCGCCTCAGTCGGCCAGCAACTGGTGCTGGCCGGTGCCGGCTCCGGTAAGACCCGAGTGCTGGTTCACCGTATCGCCTGGCTGGTCCAGGTCGAACAGGCCTCACCCTGGAGCATTCTTTCCGTCACCTTTACCAACAAGGCCGCCTACGAGATGCGCGCGCGGATCGAGCAACTGCTCGGCATTGCGCCGCAGGGCATGTGGGTCGGCACCTTCCATGGCCTGGCACATCGATTGTTGCGAGCGCACTGGCGTGAGGCCGGGCTGGCCGAACAGTTCCAGATTCTCGACAGCGACGACCAGCAGCGGCTGGTCAAGCGGGTTATCCGTGAGTTGGGGCTGGACGAGAACCAGTGGGCGCCCAAGCAGGCCCAGTGGTGGATCAACGCGCAGAAAGACGAAGGTCTGCGCCCGCAGCACATCCAGCCGGCCGGTGATCTGTACATGAGCACCATGGTGCGCATCTACGAAGCCTACGAGCAGGCCTGCAGCCGGGCTGGCGTGGTCGATTTTGCCGAGCTGCTGCTGCGCTCGCTGGAATTGTGGCGTGACAACCAGGCCCTGCGCGAGCAGTATCGGGCCCGCTTCAAGCACATTCTGGTCGACGAGTTCCAGGATACCAACGCGGTGCAGTACGCCTGGTTGCGGCATCTGGCCGGCAAGACGCCAAGCTTGATGGTGGTTGGTGACGATGACCAGTCAATCTACGGCTGGCGCGGTGCGCGGATTGAAAACATCCAGCAGTTCCAGACCGATTACCCGAATGCCGAGATGATTCGCCTGGAGCAGAACTACCGCTCCACCGCGACCATCCTCCAGGCCGCCAACGCGCTGATCGGCAATAACTCGGGCCGACTCGGTAAGGAGCTGTGGACCGACGGCAACGAAGGTGAGCCGATTGCCCTCTACGCTGGCTTCAACGAGCAGGATGAAGCGCGCTTTATCGTCGAACGGATCGAGCAGGGCATTCGCGACGGCTTGGCGCGCAGCGAGATGGCCATTCTCTATCGCTCCAACGCCCAGTCGCGGGTGCTGGAGGAGGCGCTGCTGCGCAGCGGTATTCCCTACCGTATCTACGGCGGCCAGCGCTTCTTCGAACGTGCCGAGATCAAGAACGCTATGGCCTACCTGCGGCTGATGGCCAACCGCGGCGACGACGGTGCGCTGGAGCGCATTATCAATCTGCCGACCCGCGGTATCGGCGACAAGACCGTCGAGCTGCTGCGCCAGCAAGCGCGCGAGCGAGATGTCTCCATGTGGCAGGCCGCCTGCGATCTGATCGACAACAAGGGGTTGCCGGGCCGGGCGGCCAACGCGGTGCAGGGCTTTTTGGTACTGATCGAGGAAATGGCCGAGCGCGCCGAAGGGCTGCCGCTCTACAGCCAGACCCAGATTGCCATCGAGCACAGTGGTCTGCTGCGCTTCCATGAGCAGGAAAAGGGCGACAAGGCGCAGGCGCGGGTCGAGAACCTGGAAGAGCTGGTGTCGGCCGCGCGCGGTTTCGAGAACGACATGGCCGACGAGGAAGAGGAAGGCGACGTGCTGCTGGCCTTCCTTGCCCACGCGTCGCTGGAAGCGGGTGAAACCCAGGCTGACCGCTTTGAAGACAGCGTCCAGTTGATGACCCTGCACAGTGCCAAGGGTCTGGAATTCCCGCTGGTATTTCTGGCCGGGGTAGAAGAGGGGTTGTTCCCGCACAAGATGAGCCTGGAAGATCCGGGCCGGCTGGAGGAGGAGCGCCGACTGGCCTATGTGGGTATTACCCGGGCGATGCAGCAACTGGTGATCACCTGGGCGGAGACCCGCCGACTGTACGGCAGTGAAACCTTCAACAAGGTGTCGCGCTTTGTCCGTGAAATTCCGCCGGAACTGATTCGTGAAGTACGTCTTGGCAGTCAGGTCAGTCGACCCTTTGGTCCGGCCAAGGGCAACCTGTTCTCCAGTGAGGCGACCGAAAGCACCGGTTTTGCCCTCGGCCAGCGCGTCGAACACGCCCTGTTCGGTGAAGGGGTAGTGCTCAACTACGAAGGCCATGGCGCGCAGGCACGGATTCAGGTCAATTTTGATGATGAAGGCAGCAAGTGGCTGATGGTGGCGTATGCCAAGCTACAGGCGCTTTAGCGCTTTAGCGCTTGGAGCTGCAAGCTTCAAGCTATAAGCGGCAAGCGGTCTGGGCGTGCGTGAGGCATTGTGCGAAGTGAGAGTGTTAGAGCGGCTGTCGGCGCTTGGGGATTCAGTACAAAATCAGACGCGGACAGCTTGTAGCTTGCCGCTTACAGCTTGGAGCTAAAAGAATGGATAGACGTGAATTGTTGACGGCCGCAGGTCTGGGCCTGGGGGCTGCGGCGCTGGCTGGCTGCAAGGATGACAGTGCAGCTGCCGGCACTGCGGCAGCGCCGGCAGAGCAGCGCTTTCGCTGGAAGATGGTGACCTCCTGGCCGGAGAACTTTCCTGGTCTGGGTACCACCGCCCAGCACTTTGCTGACACTGTGGCGCGGCTGTCCAACGACCGTCTGACCATTCAGGTGTTCGCCGCTGGCACCCTGGTTCCGGCGCTGGAAGTGTTTGACGCCGTTTCTGGCGGCACCGCTGAACTGGGTCACAGCGCAGCCTATTATTGGAAGGGCAAGAGTGCCGCGGCGCCGTTCTTTACCGCTGTGCCGTTCGGCATGAATGCCCAGGAAATGAACGCCTGGCTATATGAAGGCGGCGGGCTGGAGCTGTGGCAGAAGGCCTATGACCCGCTCGGCGTGGTGCCGCTGCCGTGCGGCAATACCGGCGTGCAGATGGCCGGCTGGTTCAATAAGGAAATCAATAGCCTGGACGACCTGCAGGGCCTGAAAATCCGTATGCCGGGCTTCGGCGGCGAGGTGCTGTCGCGTGCTGGCGCGACTACGGTCAACCTGCCTGGCAGCGAAATCTTTACCTCGCTGCAGACTGGCGTGATCGACGCCACCGACTGGGTCAGTCCCTACAACGATCTGGCCTTTGGTTTGCACAAAGCGGCCAAGTTCTATTACTACCCGGGTTGGCAGGAACCCTGTGCGGTGCTGGAGTTGACCATCAACAAGCAGAAGCTGGCAGAGTTGCCGGATGACCTGCGCAGTATCGTCATCGAGGCTGCCCGTTCAACCAATCAGGCCATGCTGGATGAGTATGGCCGCCGTAATGCCGACGCGCTACACACCCTGATCGACGAATATGACGTTCAGCTACGTCGGCTGCCGGACTCGGTGCTGGACCGATTGCGCGACATCAGTGCTGATGTGCTGGAAGAGACCGCCGCGATGGATCCGCTGAACCGCGAAGTGTGGGATTCCATGCAGGCGTTCCGCGAGAAGATCCAGGCCTGGCACGCGATCAGTGAAAAGGCGATGTACGATCTGCGCACCTGAACGGCCCCGCCCCGCACTCCTGCGGGGCACTTTGCTTGTCCTTCGACTGCCCTCGCGGGTTGACCACCTCGCTGGATGCCGTCTAATGTCTTCGCTACTGGCACTCTGCCTGATAATAACAAGATCAGCCAAACCTCTGGCGCAGTCCTTGCACCGCACGGGACAGCAGAGCGTATTGGCAGCGAGGTTTCCATTTGAAGCAGGCAGAACGGCACTACCCACAGGGTGATTTCGCCTACTGGTGGATGCAACAGGGCGACTGGGTTGAAGCCCCCAATCAGCGTCGCGATGGCAATAGTGGCGTACAGCGCCTGACTATCGGCAACGACTCTCTTCTTTATCTGAAACGACAGGTCGGTCATCTCAGTCGTTCCGTGCGCTATCCACTCGGACGTCCTACGGTGGCGCGCGAGGCGCGAGCACTGGCAGCCTATCGCGCTGCCGGGGTTCGGGTGCCGGAAACGGTATTCTCTGCGGTGCGCAAGGTGCAGGGGCAGTGGCAGGGGTTGCTGGTGACACAAGCACTGAGTGGTTACGTCAGCCTTGATCAGTGGTACGCCAGCGACGCGCCAGTGCGTCATGGCGCTGCGGTACATCGGCACATGCTGCGTGAACTGGCCGCTACGCTGAGCCGAGCCCATGCTCATGGGCTCCAGCATGGCTGCCTGTATGCCAAGCATGTGTTCATTCGGGTGCATAGCCATGGGGTCGAAGTGGCCCTGCTGGACCTGGAGAAAAGTCGCCGGCGCTGGCGTCGCAGTGCGGCGGTACGTCATGATCTGACGCAGCTGTATCGCCACCGTGACGGCATGCCTCAGGCGGACTGGTTTCAGATGCTGGATGATTACCGTCGGGTCGCCACAATTGCCCCCAGCGAGCAACTGCTCGGTCGCAAAACGCCGGTGAAGCCAAAGCAGGTCTGAGTCAGGACTGGCAGGGAAGGCAAGTGATGGACTCGAGTGCGTTGTTATATCCCATGGTGTTCCACGTCGGCTGGACAGCACTGCTGTATGTTGCCCTGACCGTGCTGCGGGCGCCGACGATCTGGGGGCTGGATACCCGCTCCGGCAGGCTGGCTCGCCGGGCCGCCTGGGAGCCACGGGTCAGCGCCAACCTGTCCAATCAGTTTGAATGGCCGCTGCTGTTTTACGTCTGTTGTGTGTTACTGCTGCAGACGGGCAAGGTAGATCCTGGCCTGGTGCTGCTGGCCTGGATCTTTGTGGCGGGGCGCGTCGTTCACAGTTTTGTCCAAATACTGACGGGTAATATTCGGCTGCGTGGTCTGGTGTTTACCATCAACTTTCTGGCTGTGCTGCTGATGTGGGGTTGGTTGCTTGGTGCAACACTCTGAGGGCCAACCTCCAAACGATCAACGAGGCTTTGGCCTATGACTTCTTTCCGTATTTCTCTGGCAACCGCCGCTGACGCCGAGCAGGTTGGCGTGCTGTTCGACCTGTATCGCCAGTTTTATGAACAACCGACAGACCCCGCCGGCGCAACCGCCTATCTGCGTGCCCGTTTGCAGCGTGGTGAATCCATCGTACTGATGGCGCAGACCGCTGGGGGGGAGCTGGCCGGCTTCTGCCAGCTTTACCCGACTTTCTGCTCGGTGGATATGGCGCCGATCTGCATTCTCTACGATCTGTTCGTGGCTGCCGATTACCGTCGTCAGGGCGTGGCCGAGTTGTTGCTGGCAGCGGCCGGCCAGCAGGCACAGGCGTATGGCGCGGTGCGGATGGAATTGGCGACGGCGGTTACCAATACTTCGGCGCAGCGGCTCTATGAGTCGACTGGCTGGGTTCGCGATGACGCTTTTTTTCATTACGCCAAGGTCATTGCGGGTTCCACAGAGACGCTGCCGCACGGCTGAGGTGCGGCGTCCTGATCAACGGGCTGCCGGGGTTTCGGAGAACCGGGCCGCCGCACTCAGTACCGCCAGAATCGAGGCCGTGGTGATATTCGCGTGCCGGCCGACGCCAAAACGCGAGCCGGGGACATTCGGCATGGCGGCCTCTACGATCGCCACTGCAGCGGCATCCGACCCTGCTCCCAGGCTGCGCTCCTCGTAGCTGTCGATGCGCAGCGGCATACCCAGTGCCGCGACCGTTGCAGCAATGGGCCCGTTGCCTGACCCCGACAAAGCCTTGAGGGCACCATCCGCGTCAGCCAGCTCCAGGGCAATGCCCTGGCCGTCCGCATGCTCGAACAGGCGATGGCTGCGATAGATGAAGGGCGACTGCTCCCGGGTCGGGGCAAGGTAGGTTCGCTCGAAGAGCTCCCAGATCTGCTCGCTGGCCAGCTCCGTTTCGCTGGCGTCGGCCTGTGCCTGCACGATCGAACTGAACTCGACCTGCATGCGGCGCGGCATGCTGATGCCGTTGTCGCGCTGCAGCAGAAAGGCAATACCGCCTTTTCCCGACTGGCTGTTGACGCGCACGATGCTGTCATAGGTGCGGCCCAGGTCTTTTGGGTCAATCGGCAGGTAAGGCACGCGCCAGGTCGCGTCGGGCTTCTGTGCAGCAAAGCCCTTGGCGATGGCATCCTGATGCGAACCGGAGAATGCGGTGAACACCAGGTCGCCAACGTAGGGGTGGCGCGGATGAATCGGCAGTGCGGTGCACTCTTCGGCCACCCGGGCAATCGCCGCAATGTCGGAAAAATCCAGGTCTGGCGCGATGCCCTGGGTGTACAGATTCAGTGCCAGCGTTACCAGATCGACATTGCCGCTGCGCTCACCATTGCCAAACAGACACCCTTCGACCCGCTGCGCGCCCGCCAGTATCGCCTGTTCGGCGCAGGCGACGCCGGTGCCCCGGTCGTTGTGAGGGTGCACCGACAGGGTTATGTGCTCGCGTCGCTCCAGCCGCCGGTCCATCCACTCGACCTGATCGGCGAACACATTGGGGGTGGCGACTTCCACGGTAGTCGGCAGATTGATGACCATCCGGCGTTGTGGCCCGGCGTCCCAGGCGCGGATGGCGGCGTTGCAGACGGCGAGTGACACCTCAAGCTCAGCCATGCAGAAGGTCTCCGGCGAATATTGCAATACCCACTCGGTTTCGGGGTGGGCCGCCGTCAGCCGTTTGAACAGGGCGATATGGTGCTCAACCATGGCGGTGATCTGTGGCACGCTCATGCCGAACACGACCTCGCGCCAGACGGGGGCCACTGCGTTGTAGAGATGAACGATGACCCGGCGGGCACCTGCGACGCTGCGCACAGTGTCGGTGATCAGGTCTTCGCGCAATTGAGTCATGACCATCGGAGTGACGTCATCAGGGATCTGATTCGTGTCGATGAGGGTGCGAACGATCGCGAAATCCGTGCTTGATGCGGCGGGAAAGCCCAGTTCTATTTCCTTAAACCCGATGCGTACTAGGGTATCGAACAGACGTAACTTGCGTTCACGGTTCATCGGTTCAAACAGCGCCTGGTTGCCGTCGCGCAAGTCGGTGGACAGCCAGATCGGCGCTTGCTTCATGGTCCGTGACGGCCATTGGCGGTCGCTGAGATCGACCTGAGAGGCCGCGTGGTATTTCCGGGAAGGGTCGGTCAACATGAACAGCACTCCAGCGAAATTGTTATCTGCCTGATTCCCGTTGTCTGGCTCACGCAGATAATGGCCGGGTCAGGTGAATTGAGGGCGGGTCACGACACGCACGATCATGCGACCATCAGCGGTAGCCGCCGTTGGGCAAACGCGCGCACCAACCAGGTGAATAGCCCCAATGGATGTGTCACTGATGCTAGGCTTGCGGCATTTGTCTATCTACATAAAAATAGACAGATTATTTATCCATATGGACATATTGCCTCGGCATGGGCTTTCACTCTCCTGAATACGGTGGTCATGCACTTGATCCGAGTGTCGACACCTGGTCGGTATCCGGCGTGGCGGTTCGCTACCCTGCGGGCCATGTCGTACCTGCACACCAGCACCCGCAGGGGCACCTGATCTATGCCGACCGCGGACTGCTGCGGGTGGAAGCCGAAAGCGGGCAGTGGCTGGTGCCGCCCACGGCGGCGGTCTGGTTGCGGGCGGGTGTGCAGCACCGGCTGGTGGTTCCGGTCGCGTTGCAGGCTCACGGGTTGTTCGTACGGGAGGATGTGTGCGCGCGTTTGCCAGCGGCCGACTGCGTGGTGCATGTCTCGGGTTTGCTGCGTGAGCTGATCATGGCGCTGACCCGAGCCGATAACGCGGCTGTCGGCGACAGGCGGATGGCGCTGCTGGGTGAGCTGCTGGTTGAGGAGTTGCATGCGCAGCCCGTTCTGCCGCTGCACCTGCCGTGGCCGACGGGCGGAGCCGCCAACCCGATTCAGCAGGTGTGTCAGGCGCTGGTGGACAATCCGGGCGATACCGGCACCGCTGCCGTGTGGGCCGACAGACTGGCAGTTGGCATCAAAACATTCCACCGGCGCTTCCAGCAGTCTACCGGCATGACCTTTGGCAGGTGGCGTCAGCAGTTGCGGCTGATGTCGTCGCTGACGCTGTTGCTGCAGGGCGTGCCAATCACCCAAGTTGCACTTGCCAGCGGCTACGATAGCCATAGTGCTTACACTACGGCGTTTCGCAAGCAGTTCGGGCAGCCACCCTCGGCATTTACCGCGAGCAGACCGGTGTTGTAACCCAACGGCGTGTTCAGTCCCGCCAGCGCAGCGCACATTTTGCGAGTCAGGCCTGATATGCTTTCGGGGATTTTCATTTGCCCAAAGGACTGACCATGAGTGAACCCCAATACGCCGGTTTCTGGCTGCGTTTCGGCGCTACCCTGATTGATTCTGTGGTTTTCGGCGTGGTGCTGATGGTGCCGCTGGCGCTGATCTACGGTGAAAGCTACTGGGTCGATGAAACCCTGGTGCACGGCTTTTGGGATGTGTTGCTCAGCTACGTTGTGCCCTTTATCGCCACCCTCTGGTTCTGGCGCCGCTTTCTCGGTACACCGGGCAAGATGCTGCTGCGTTTGCGGGTGGTCGATGCGCGTACCGGTGAGCCGTTGCCGCTGGGCCAATGTATCCTGCGCTATGTCGGTTACTTTGTGTCGGCGCTGCCGCTCTGCCTGGGTTTTCTCTGGGTGGCCTTCGATGCTCGCAAGCAGGGTTGGCATGACAAGATTGCCGGCAGCGTGGTGATTGTCGAGCCCCGTGAGCCAGTGCGCTTCGCAGGCCGGGAATAGGGCAGGCGCACAGATGGACGAGCCAACACCCGTGATCCTGTTCGATGGTGTGTGCAAACTGTGCAGCGCCTGGGCCAACTTCATTATCGAGCACGATATTGATCACCGGTTTCGGCTCTGCAGCGTGCAGTCACCGGCCGGACAGCGACTGTTGGCACGACACGGCTATCCCACCGATACCTTTGAAACCATGCTGGTGGTTGATGGCGAACGCTGCTTCGAAAAAAGTGCGGCGTTCTTTGTTGTCATGGCTCGGCTCGGCTGGCCGTGGCGCGGACTGTGCCTGTTTCGGCTGATCCCGCGCCCGCTGCGCGATTGGCTCTATGACCGTATTGCGCTGAATCGTTACCGGCTGTTTGGTCGTTATGAACTGTGTCGCTTGCCGGCGGCCGACCACGCGGGGCGCTTTGTTGATGAGTAGGCAGGAGACGTTGAGGGTGGCACGCTGGTGTCGCTGGATGCTGGCGTTTGTTTTCATCTACCACGGCCTGGTGCCCAAGCTGCTGTTTCTCAGCCCGGTCGAAGTGCAGATGGTCGAGGCGTCAGGTCTGGGCCTGAACGCACAGGTGATTTCGCCGCTGGCCGGAGCGGCTGAGGTTTTGCTCGGCTTGCTTATTCTGTCTGGCTGGTTCGGCCGCTGGCCGGTAGTCGCCGCCGGGTTCGGGCTGGTCGGCTTGCTTGGCTACGTTGCCTTGTTCGCCCCGATGCTGTTGATCGAGGCGTTCAATCCGGTGTCGACCAATCTGCCGGTCTTGCTGCTTTGCCTGCTGATATGCCATCTGGAGCGCACTGCAGACAGCTGACGTTCAGGTAAAACCGCCGTTGACCCAGCCACCGTCCTTGCTGCACAGGAATGCGACGGTGCCAGCGATATCGGCCGATTCACCCAAACGTTCCAATGGGCTTATCGCCGCCAGCTGCAACCTTGAAACAAAGCGATGGTCAATCAAGGCATGGCCTGCTCGGGTCTCTAGCGCAAGGAGAGGTTGTGTCATCACCGTGGAAACCCCGTCTCTGGCTGACGGTGCTGCTTGGCATCGTGCTGCAGCCGTTTGTGTTTCTCTATGTCAACCGGCCCCGCTTGTTCTGGGGTTACCTGCTGGTCTCGCTGGTGACCGCGGGAATCGACTGGTATTACGAGCTGGCGTTGACCTTGCTGTTCAGCCTGATCTGCCCGCTGCACGCGGTGATGATTGCGAGGCGTTACGACCCGCAGACGCCGCGCCGCTGGTTCAATCGTGCCAGTGTGGCGGTTGGCCTCTATCTCGCGGTGATGGTGAGTATTTTGGGGGCGCGGACCTTCCTCTATGAGCCCTATCAGGTGCCGTCTGCCTCGATGCGCCCGACGCTGATGGAGGGGAATCTGTTTGTTGCGCAGAAGCGGGGCTTTGCCCATCGCAGCCTGTTCGGTTTCACCTTGCCCGGTAGCGATCAGCTCGATACGGCGCGCCTGCAGCGCGGTCAGATTTACGTGTTCTATCCTCCCGGACACGATGCGCTGTATGTGAAGCGGTTGATGGCACTGCCCGGTGATGTGATCGCGCTGACCCCGGACGGCGTCGTCATCAACGGCGAGCGTCTGCCCCGGGAGCTGCTGTCGGACAGCGAGGGGATACGGATCTACCGTGAGCGAAATGGCGGCCAGTCCTACCGGATTCAGCAACTGGACGCTGCTGCGCCGCAGCCGATCCAGACGTTCAAGGTGCCGCAAGGGCACTACTTCTTTCTGGGTGACAATCGCGACAATTCCAACGATAGCCGTTACTGGGGATCGGTGTTGGCCGAGCGGGTGGTGGGCGAGATGGTCTGGCTGGTGAACAAGACAGACCCGGCAGCATCCACGCCCTGACGGCTCAGTCTTCCAGTTGCGCTACCCGCTGGTCAATCTCACCTGTCTGGCGGCGCCACCAGTCGCTGACCTGACACAGTGCCAGCGCCTGGGTGCTGCAGCGGCCCTCATCCATCGCCGTGCGCACGGCCTCCACGTCGACCCGATTCAGGTAGCCGACCGCATCGGTCATCAGCTCTCCGTCGCCGAAGCCGCCTTCGAGCATCTCGGCCAGCGCCTGTTCGCGGCTCCAGCCCTCGAACACCATGCGGTACATGGCGGTCATCAGCCCGGTGCGGTTCTGGCCGTGCTTGCAGTGGATCAGCACACCACCCTGTTGCTGGCCGGCGCGGATCGCGCGCAGCACGCGGATCACGTCGGTGTCGGTTACCCGGTCGGCGTGCAGTGGTTCGTGGATGGCGGTCAGCTCGCTGCCTGCCAGCCAGTCGTCGTTGCGCTGGTAGAAATTGATCACGGTATGGATACCTTGCGCCTGCAGCGTCGACAGGTCCCCGCTGTCCGGCAGGGCGCTGCGATACAGGTTGGGTGCCATGCGATACAGACGCAGCTGCGGATCAATCGGGGTTGCCCAGTTGGCCGGACGCGCCTGCCCGGCGCTGAGGGTGGGTGCCGGCATGTCGACGTGGTCGCTGCGCAGGACGTCGGGTCGGGCCAGCGCGATGACACCCAGCAGTGCCAGCGGCAGGCCGGCCACGAGCAACAGATTACGCGGCTTCATGACGGAGCTCCCCAGCCTGGCTGACGTTACGCGCTGCGACGGCTGGCCGATACAGCAGTAGCCGGTAACAGAGCAGGCAGATGCACCAGTCGAACAACAGGGTCCAGACGTTGTGCGAGAGGAAATGTGCGCCCTGCATGGTGCGCCCGAGTGACAGCACGGTGCCTAGCGCCAGTGCGCCGATCAGGGCGCCGCGGGCGGCCCGCGGAAAGCGGTCACGCAGGGCAAAGAACAAGGCCAGCAGCGAGAACCCGGAAGAGGCATGACCGCCGGGCCAGCAGCGTCCGGGTTTGTTGCTGTCGGGGCGGACTGATAGCAGCGGCGTGTGAATCTCCGTGCCGCCGTATTGCACCAGACTCCAGGGGCAGGGCACGTTGGTCAGCTGCTTGAGCGGGGTGACCAGGCTGGTAGCCAAGGCCAGCGACAGCACCAGATAGCCCAGTTCCGGCCGCCAGCGCCTCAGCCGGGTCGGCAGCAGGCTGAGCACAAACCCGATGATCGCCAGTACGCCGATGACAATCACCGCCTGCTTGACCCGGTCGTGCAGGATGTCTTCGAGGAAGAAGCTGTGGCGACCGACGAAGCCGTCGCCCGGTACGTAGAACAGGTCGGAGAACCAGAAATCCAGCGCGCTGGTGTCAAACATCAGCATCAGCGCCATGACTGCTGCCGGAATCAGCAGCCAGCGACCAACAGGAAAGGGGCGCGACACCCGCGCAGGGCTGCTCATCGCTGGCTGACCTGACGGACCGGGTGGCTGCTGGAGGGCTGCCAGGCCAGCAGTCGGTGGCCGTAGTCGTAGCTGGCGCCTTCGTAGTAGGCAATGGCGCGGCGGACCAGCGGATCAGTTGCCTGCGCCGCCTTTTCCACGCTCAGTCCCATGGCGTCGTCGTGCCGGCGGATCAGGCCGCGCGGGCTCAGGATCGCCAGATCCTGACCGTCAAACAGACCCAGATGCTGGTAGTTACCGATCAGCGCCCGTCCCGGGCCGGTATCCGGGCGCAGCAGGTTATGGCCGAAGAAAGTCGAGGTGTAATCCATGTTCAGCAGGCCCATCAGCGTCGGTGCCAGATCGATCTGGCTAGCCACGCGGCTGTCCTCGCGGGCGTCGATCAGGCCTGGGGCGTAGACGAACAGCGGGATGTGGTAGTTGTGCACCGGCAGGTCTTCCTTGCCGGCGCTGCCGGCGGTGTGGTCGGCAACGAACACGAAGACGGTGTCCTTGAACCAGGGTTTCTCACGCGCCTGCGCGAGGAACTGGCCGATGGCGTAGTCGGTGTATTTCACCGCGCCTTCGCGGCCGGTGCCGGACGGGATGTCGATGCGGCCTTCCGGATAGCTGTAGGGGCGGTGGTTGGAGGTGGTCATCAGCTGCAGCAGGAACGGCTTGCCCGCGGCGGCATCGGCGTCGGCCAGCTTCAGGGTCTGGTTGTAGAGGTCTTCGTCGCTCATACCCCAGGCGTTGGTGAAGGTGACTTCCTCGTCAGGCACGCTGGCCTGATCGACTACTCGGTAGCCGTTGCCGGCGAAGAAGGCGTTCATGTTGTCGAAGTAGCCGCGGCCACCGTAGACAAACACGCTGTCGTAGCCCTGCGCGCCGAGTTGCTGGCCAAGACTGGCAAACCCGGTTTCGCGGCCGATGCGCTTGACTATCGAGCGGCCGGGGGTCGGCGGGATCGACAGGGTGATGGCTTCCAGGCCGCGGGTGGTGCGGGTGCCGGTGGCGTAGAACTGGTTGAAGTAGAGGCTCTGCTGGCGCAGGGCGTCGAGGTTAGGGGTCAGATTGCGCGCATCGCCTTCGCTGCCCATGTACTTGGCGCTGAGGCTCTCGACGGTGACCAAAATCAGGTTCAGCTTGCGCGGCTGGCCGGGGTTGTCGATCTGCCGGCGAACGCCCATCGGGTCGGTGTCGACAAAGCGGGCATTGGCTTCACTGACCTCATCACGCAGGGTGGTGGCGGCGGTCGTTTCGGGCAGTTGCGGGTAGAACTGGGTGTAGTCCAGTTCGTTGTTACGGAAGGCGGCGAAGAACTGGTACGGGCCGTTGCTGGCCAGTTCGTGCTGATAGGCGTTTCCGCCGCTGCTGCGCGGGAAGTCCTGACCGACCACCAAAATGCTCAGGGCGACGGCCGTAACTGCGCCTGCCAGGCTGATGCCGCGTTCGGGCCAGCTTAGCAAGGGGGCGGCGGCGATGCGGCGAACCCGTGGTTGCAGCAGCGCGGTGGTGATCACGGCGATGACGGTCAGCGCTGCCAGCAGCGGATAGACCGGGTAGGACTCGAGGATGTTGTTGATCACCTCGTCGGAGTAGACCAGATAGTCGACCGCGATGAAGTTGAAGCGCACCCCGAACTCGTCCCAGAACAGCCATTCGGCGACCGCAGTGAACAGCATCAGGAAAACGCCGAAGGTCATGGCTACCTGCAGCAGGCGCAGGTGCCAGCGCTTGCGCCATAGCCAGGCCGGACACAGCAGCAGGTACAGTGCCAGTGGCGCGAGGGCGTAGAGCAGGAAGGTCAGGTCGTAGATCATTCCTTCGCCGTACAGGCGCAGCACACCGCCGGCGCTGAGTTGCGCTTCGCCCAGGTGGGTCAGCAGCAGGATCGAACGGGTGACAACGAAAACACCGAGCCAGAGGCTGGCGAGCAAGCCTAGGAAACGGGCCTGGGCGGATTTGAGCAGGGGCATGTGACGGTCCATGGTTGAAATCGACCGTCGCAGTGTGGTGATCTTGCTGTCGGCGCTGCGTCAACGCGCTGTGAAAATTTCGTCAAGCCGAGTGGTTTTTTGGAGAGCACCTGCATGCGTATTCTGGTCATTGAGGATAACCGCGATATCCTCGCCAACGTGATGGACTACCTGCAGCTCAAGGGCTACACGGTGGATTGTGCGCAGGACGGTGTATCCGGTCTGCATCTGGCGGTCAGTGATCACTATGACCTGATCGTGCTGGATATCATGTTGCCCGGCATGGACGGCTATCAGCTCTGTCAGCGGCTGCGTGATGACGCCGGTCGCGACACGCCGATTATCATGTTGACCGCGCGCGACGCGCTGGACGACCGACTCAAGGGGTTGAAAGTCGGCGCTGATGATTATCTGCTCAAACCCTTTGCACTGTCCGAACTGGTGGCGCGCATCGAAGCCATTCTGCGCCGCAGCAGCGGCGGTGGCCGTCACCGCCTGCAGGTGGGTGATTTGAGCTATGACCTCGATACCCTGCAGGTCAACCGTGCCGGCAAGGCGCTCAAACTCAACCCAGTCGGGCTCAAGCTACTGGAAGTGCTGATGCGCAAAAGCCCGGCGGTGATTCGCCGCAACGTGCTGGAAGAGGCGCTCTGGGGCGACGAGCTGCCCGACAGCGACAGCCTGCGCAGCCATATCCACCAGTTGCGTCAGATCGTCGACAAACCCTTTGAAACGCCGCTGATTCACACCGTGCACGGGGTTGGCTACAGCCTGGCGGAGCCAGCGCAATGATCCGTAAGCAGCCGCTGCGGCGGCGGATCGTAATTGCCTTCACCTTGATGACGTTGGCAGTCAGCGGCGTGTTTTCGCTGGGGATCGTCGCCATTGTGCATTTCGTTGAAGAGCACCTGGTGTCACAAGAGATGAGCGAAGAGCTGGACAGCGTGCTGGAGCAGGATCTGGCGCAAGGCCTGCCGCCCCGCCTTGATGCCAAGACCCGGCTGTATGCCTCGCACATGCCTGGCTACGAAATACCGCAGCCGCTGCGTGACCTCGATGAGGGCTTCAGCGAGCTGGTGGACGACGAATTTGCTGCCTACGTCTACATTCGCCAGATTGGTACTCAGCGGTTTGTGCTGGTGCAAGAACAGGCCGAGTTTGAGGCGCGCGAGAAGGTACTGTTCGCGGTGGTGTTTGCCGGCTTCATGCTCAGTGTCCTGCTCGGTTGCCTGCTGGGCTGGCTAATGGCACAAAAGATTCTCGCCCCGATCATCCGGCTGGCGGGCCAGGTGCGCCATCGGGATCAATTGCTGCTGCTGGCGCCGCCGTTGGCACCGGACTACCCGGATGATGAGGTGGGGCATTTGGCCGAGGCTTTCGATTCGACCCTCAGTCAGCTGCGCCGCTCGCTGGAGCGTGAACGGCTGTTTACCGGAGACGTGAGCCATGAGCTGCGTACGCCGTTGATGATTATTGCTACCTCCACGGAACTGCTGGAGGCAGCGCAGCTGGGTGAGCGTGAGCAGCGGCAGGTTGACCGCATCGCCCGTGCAGCGGAGGAAATGCGCGAGCTGGTCGGCACCTTCCTGCTGTTGGCGCGGGCCAAGGGCCAGCCGGTGAAGATGACCGGCAATGCCTCCCTGCTGTCGGTTGCACAGGAACAGACCGAGCGCTGGCATAGCGCTTTCGCTGAAAAGGGTCTGAGCTTTGAGCTGATCGTCGAGGCAGAGGACGCTGGCCAGTATCATCCGGGGCTGCTGGGGACGGTGATGTCGAATCTGTTGCGCAATGCGCTGCACTACACCGAGCAGGGGCAGGTCCGGTTGCTGCTGGGTGCCGGCTGCTTCCGGGTGGAGGACACCGGGCCCGGGGTGCCGAGGGACCAGCAGAGCGACATTTTCGAACCCTTTGTTCGTGGTAGCCAGGCCCGAGGTGAAGGGCTGGGGCTGGGTTTGTCGCTGGTCAAGCGGATCTGTGCCCATCAGGGCTGGTCGGTAACCATGTACTCTCCGGCAGCGGGGGGCAGCTGTTTTGAGGTGCGGCTGGGGTGAGTCCCGGCTGCGCTCGGTCGGCAAACGCCGGCTGACGTCCTGTTGTCCGGCTCTTTCACGAAATTTTGACATTGCTTTGACGCGACCTTGATGCCTTGGCGCCTAGTCTGGCGGCAACTTCCTCATCAGGATCACCGTCATGTCTGAAGCCAAGCCAATTGAACTCGCGTTCTCCGACAAGTACGACCGGGATCACTCCCAGCAGTATTTCAGTAAGCATCAGAGCGGCCTGTCGCGCCGTCTGTCCAACTGGCGTGACATGCAGCTGGCCCGCCGTGCCCTGAAAGACGCCGGTGAGCCCAACCTGGTGCTGGATCTGCCCTGTGGCGCCGGCCGTTTCTGGCCGCTGCTGGCCGAGGCGCCGAATCGGGTGATTCTCGCTGCCGATAACTCGGCGGACATGATCCAGACCGCGCTGGCTGGCCAGCCAGCGGACGTGGTGGGACGGGTCAAGGCGTTCCAGACCTCTGCCTTTGACATCGATCTGGGCGATAACGCGGTCGACAGCATCTTCTGTATGCGGCTGATTCACCATGTGGCCGATCATGAGCACCGCCTTGCCTTGCTGCGCGAATGTGCCCGGGTCACCCGCGACACCCTGATCATCTCGTTGTGGGTCGACGGCAACTACAAATCGTGGAAACGCAGCCGTCTGGAGGCGCGTCGCGCCAGCCAGGGGCGGGCAGGTCAGAATCAGAACCGCTTTGTGGTCGCGCGTGACGTGATCGAAGCCGAGTTCCGTGAGGCGGGATTCAATGAGCTTAGCCATCACGATTTTCTGCCGGGTTACGCCATGTGGCGGGTCTACGTGCTGCGCAAGGTGGACGCATGAGCGCGGTCATCTCGGCCCAGGGCCGCCTGCCGTCGTTTATTCAGGCGCGTTTTGAGCGCTGGTGGTATATGGATGGCGAGTGGGTTGAGGAGCCCAATCAGCGGCGCGGAGGTCAGAGTGGCGTGAAACTGCTCCCCGCTCAGGGCCGCGGCCAGCCGAGGCTCTACAGCAAACGTCAGGCGGGTCATATTTACCGTAGCTGGCTGCATCCGCTTGGCCGGCCGACCGTGCTGCGGGAAGAGGAGGCCTTGCGCGCCTGCGAGCAGCTCCTGGTACCCGTGCCCAAACTGGTGTTCTGTGCCGCCAGGCGTGAACAGGGGCGTTGGCAGGGGCTGCTGGTAACCGAGGAACTGAGCGGTTATGTCAGTCTGGGGCAGTGGTACGCCGGCACGGCGACAGCAACCCAGCGGCGCGCGGTGTTGCAGCAGCTGGCTGTGGTACTGCGGCGCTTGCATGGCGGTCGACGCCAGCACGGCTGCCTGTACGCCAAGCACATCTATGTTCGGGTAAACGGCGACCATGCCGAGGTCGCCTTGCTGGATCTGGAGAAGAGTCGTCGTCGCCTGCTGCGCAGTCGTGCGGTGCGGCATGATCTCGACCAGCTGCGCCGCCGTCGTGAGGGCATGCCGGAGAGTGACTGGCAATATTTCCTGGGCTGCTATCACAGCCTGCAAGGGCGCACTGGAGACAGCCGCCATGCAGCCTGAGTCGATATCCGAAGCAGCGGATGCGTTGAAGCTGAAGAGTCGCGGCGGGTTCATCCGGGTGTTCAAGGCGACGGGATACTCGCTCGCCGGTCTGCGTGCGGCCTTTACCTTTGAGGCCGCGTTCCGTCAGTTGCTGTTTCTGGCGGTGGTGTTGATTCCGCTGGCGTTCTGGCTGCCGGTCAGTGGTGTGGAGCGTGCCCTGATGGTCGGGGTGGTGCTGCTGGCGCTGATCGTTGAGCTGATCAATTCGGCCATCGAGGCCGTGGTGGATCGTATTTCGCTGGAGCTGCACCCGCTATCCAAGCGCGCCAAAGATCTGGGCAGTGCGGCGCAGATGCTCGCGCTGTTGCTGATCACCAGCGTCTGGAGCCTGATTCTTTTCTCGCCCGCCTGAGCGGGCTTGCCTGTGGAAACTGTTTGATGACCCTGTCTACTGCCTCGGCCAGCCGGCCGGTGGTTGGCCTGCGCGGCCAGCTGTTGTTCATCGTCGGTGCGCTGGCAGCGCTGACTCTGATGTTGACCCTGTTGCGTGGCGCCTTGCTGGTATGGAACTGGGAGCTGGCTGCGGAAGTAACCCGTGGCGACCTGTTGGAGGCCTTTTTCAACGGCCTGCGCTTTGACCTGCGGGTCGTCGTCATCGTCGGCGCGCCGTTGATGCTCACCGTTCTCAGCGCGCGGCTGATGGCCATGCGCACGTTGCAGTGTTTGTGGCTGACGCTGGCGACCCTGCTGTTGTGTCTGCTCGGCACCATCGAGCTGAGTTTCTACCGGGAGTTTCACCAGCGTTTGAACACACTGGTATTTCAGTATCTGCAGGAAGATCCGGCGACCGTACTGAGCATGCTCTGGTATGGCTTCCCGGTGGTACGACTGCTGCTTGGCATGGCTCTGGTCAGCTGGCTGATGTACCGCAGCTACCGCTTGCTGGATCGTCACACCCGCCTGCCGGACAGTGCCGCCAATCGGCAGCATAGTCGGCTGGGGGCGCTGACGGCGCGGGTTTCGGTGCTGTTGCTGTTGCTAATCAGTTCGACCGTGCTGGCGCGCGGCACTTTGCGGCAGGGGCCACCGCTGCGCTGGGGCGATGCTTTCACCACCGAATCGACGTTTACCAATCAGCTTGGCCTGACCCCGGCGCTGACGTTGTATTCAGCGGCCAAGGCGCAGTTTTCCGATCACCGCAACAATGCCTGGCTTGGTTTGATGGATGACAGCAAGGCAACCGAAGTAACCCGTCATCTGCTGCTGACCGCGAACGATCAGCTGATCGATGCCGAGCAGGCGCCGGTCCGCCGGAAGTCCGAGTCCCCGGCTGAGACCGTGCTGCCGGTGCGCAATGTGGTGGTGGTGTTGATGGAGAGTTTTGCCGGCTACTACACCGGTGCGCTGGGTTCGCCGCTGGGGATTACCCCGGAGTTCGACCGGCTGAGTAAAGAGGGTCTGCTGTTTACCCGTTACTTCTCCAACGGCACTCACACTCATCAGGGCATGTTCGCGACCATGGCCTGTTTCCCCAATCTGCCCGGTTTTGAATACCTGATGCAGGAGCCGGAGGGTGGCCATGCGTTTTCAGGTCTGCCGCAGTTGCTGAGCAAGCGTGGTTTCGACGACCTGTATGTCTATAACGGCGACTTTGCCTGGGACAACCAGAAGGGCTTTTTCGGCAAGCAGGGCATGCGCCATTTCATTGGTCGTAACGAGTACGTCAATCCGGTCTTTTCCGATCCGACCTGGGGCGTGTCCGATCAGGACATGTTTGACCGAGCTGTCACTGAACTGAATGCGCTGGATCATACGCGCCCGTTCTACGCACTGCTGCAGACCCTGTCCAACCACACGCCTTACGCGCTGCCAGACCCGCTGCCGGTGGATGCCGTGAGCGGGCAGGGTGTTAACGACGAGCACCTGACCGCCATGCGCTATTCCGACTGGGCGCTGGGCCGGTTCTTCGATCAGGTACGCAACGAGCCCTGGTACAAGGACACCCTGTTCGTGGTGATTGGCGACCATGGCTTTGGTACGCCGCGCCAACTGACCGATCTCGATCTGCTGCGGTTCAACGTGCCCATGCTGCTGATCGCGCCCGGTATCACTGAGCGCTTTGGCCAGCGCAATGACATTGTCGGCACTCAGGTGGATGTCGTGCCGACCATCATGGGGCGCCTCGGCGGCGAGGTGCAGCAGCAGTGCTGGGGCCGCGATCTGCTCGCGTTGCCGACGGAGGACAAGGGGTTTGGTGTGATCAAGCCCTCGGGCGGCGGGCAGACCGTGGGCTTGCTGCAGGGTGACCAACTGGTGGTCCAGCCGCGCGGCGAGCAGCCCCGTGCCTATCGCTATCAGCTCGGCCCGGAGGCCGCTGTGACGCCGCTGCCGCAGGTGCCGACGGAGTTGGATGAGCAGCTCAAGGCCTATGTGCAGACCGCGACCACGGCGCTGCTGGAGAACCGGGTCGGGGTCGAGCTTGCCACCGGCAAGGGCGATTGAGAGAGGGCAGGCAGCCAACCGGGCGGCTGCCCGGTTGTGCCGGTGTTAGCGCGCAAGCAGTGTGGGCAGCCAGGTCACCAGACCGGGCCAGCAGGCCGCAATTGCCAGCATCAGCAACTGAATGACGATAAACGGCAGCACGCCTCGGTAGATGGCCGAGGTTGGCACGCTGGGCGGGGTAACCCCGCGCAGATAGAATAGCGACAGGCCGAAGGGTGGGGTGAGGAATGAGGTCTGCAGGTTCAGCGCGATCATCACCCCGAGCCAGACCGGGTCGATACCCATGCTCAGCAGCACCGGGCCAACAATCGGTACGACCACGAAGGTAATCTCGATAAAGTCGAGGATAAAGCCGAGCAGGAAGATCACCAGCATTACCACCAGCGTGGCGGTGAAGGCTCCGCCCGGCAGCGAGTGGAACAGCTCGTGGATCAGCTCGTCACCGCCGAACCCGCGAAATACCAACGAAAAGATCGATGCGCCAAGCAGGATCATGAACACCATGGCGCTGATCTCGGCGGTAGCCTGAGCCACCTCGCGCAGCTTGCCAATGTTCAACTGGCGCTTGAACAGAGCCAGCAGGCCGGCACCCAGCGCCCCGACTGCGGCGGCCTCGGTCGGCGTGGCAACGCCACCCAGAATCGACCCCAGCACGGCCATGATCAACAGCAACGGTGGCAACAAGCTGCGCAGCAGTTGGGCGATCGATACGGAGCTACGCTCCTCCGGCGTCGGTGCCGGCAGTTTTTCTGGCTGGCGCCAGGCGACAAACGCCAGATACAGCAGATACAGCAGCACCAGCAGGAGCCCCGGCAGCAGTGCGCCGACGAACAGGTCGCTGACGGTCACGGTCTTCGGCGAAAAGATGCCAAGCTTTTGCTGCGCCTGTTGATAGGCATTGGACAATACGTCGCCCAACAGCACCAGAATGATCGACGGCGGAATGATCTGTCCCAGCGTGCCGGTCGCCGCCAACGTGCCGGTGGCCAGTGCCGGGTCATAGCCGCGCCGCAGCATGGTCGGCAGCGCCAGCAGGCCGAGGGTGACCACGGTGGCGCCGACAATGCCGGTGCTGGCGGCGAGCAGCGCCCCGACGATGCAGACCGAGAAGGCCAGGCCGCCGCGCAGCCCGCCGAACAGTCGGGCCATGGCGTCGAGCAGATCCTCGGCGATGCGGGATTTTTCCAGCATGACGCCCATACATACAAACAGCGGCACCGCCATCAGTGTCTGATTGGTCATGGTGCCGTACAGGCGGCTCGGCAGGGCGCCCAGGAAGCTCGGCTCAAACAGGTCAAACAGGATTCCGATACCGGCGAACAGCAGCGAGATACCGCCCAGGGTGAAGGCCACCGGGTAGCCGGCCATCAGTGCCAGGCAGAGGCAGACGAACAGCGCAATCGCCATGAATTCTCCGCCCATTACAGGTGCTCCTCATGGCTGGCCGGCAGATGCCCGGGCTGTACACCGCTCAGGACCGCCAGGGTCTTGAGGAGCTGCGCCACGGCCTGCAGCAGCAGGCTGACGACCAGTAGCAGGATAAAACTCTTGTGCAGATAGACCCACGGCAACCCGCCGGCATCGGCGGAGCGCTCCTGCCGCTGCCACGACATGCTTACATAGTCCCAGCAGTTCCACGCCAGAAACAGGCACATTGGCAGCAGAAACAGCAGGCTGCCGGTCAGGTCAACCAACGCTTTGCCACGGTTTTGCAGTCGGCGGAAGAAAATGTCGACGCGAACATGGGCATCCCGCTGCAATGCCCAGGCTGCAGCGCCGAGAAACACCAGCGAGTGGGCGTAGAGGACGACTTCCTGGGTTGCCGTTGCGCCAATGTTGAAACCGTAGCGCAGCAGCACCACGGCGCAGGTCAGCAGCACCATTAGTAACGTCAGCCAGGAAACGGCGCGGCCGAGCAGGCTGGTTGCACGGTCGATGGCGCAGGCCAGCGTCAGGCCCGCGGAGGTAAGGCGTTGGAACATGTGGCAGCAGTCCGTCAGGGCCGCCGGGTGACCGCCTTGATCAGGACGGGATTACCCGGGTACGGCCGCGGTCGTCGATCGCGACAAAGACGAAGGTGGCTTCGGTCACCTTGCGGCTCTCGTCATGGGCCAGGTCTTCGCTCCAGACCTCGACCAGAATCTTGATCGAGCTGCGGCCGATGTCCAGTACTTCGCCGTGAAACGCCAGCTGGGCGCCAACTGGCACCGGGACCATGAAGCCCATGCGGTCGATGGCGACAGTGGCAACACGACCGCGGGCGATGCGGGCGGCGATGCTGGTGCCGGCGGTGTCCATCTGGGCAACCAGCCAGCCACCGTAGATGTCGCCAAAGCTGTTGCAGTCTCGCGGCAGGGCGGTGATCTTGAGCGCAAGCTCGCCCTGTGGCACGGGATCGGTATCTAATTCGTGCATTGGTAGACTCGGTAGTGGTCTATTGTATTTGTTGTGCCGGGCCGTGGCCGAACGCGGACCTAGCGGAAAGCCGCCTATGTTAAGGGATTGGCGGCAGCCTCTCAATCTTTGTATGACGGCTTTGCGCCGCCGGTCTCGTTCGTTCTGTGGGGGTTCACGCAATTGTCATAATTCGTGAATAGAGTTGTCACAAGCCGCTCTGATACTGAGTCGCGTGTTGCAAACACTACCTCAACAGGAGAATGACATGAAACTCAAGCGCTTGTTCGCTGCTGTGACCTTCGCTGCCGCCGGCGTCGCCGCCAGCTCCAGCTTTGCCGCCGTTGACCAGACTCTGGAAGACTACCAGCGTGTTGGCGGTGTATCCGGCAACCTGTCCAGCGTCGGCTCCGACACTCTGGCCAACATGATGACGCTGTGGGCTGAAGAGTTTAAGCGCATGTACCCCAACGTCAACATCCAGATCCAGGCTGCAGGCTCTTCCACTGCGCCGCCGGCTCTGACCGAGGGTACCTCCAACCTGGCTCCGATGAGCCGCATGATGAAAGACAGTGAAATCCAGGCATTCGAAGAGCGCTATGGCTACAAGCCGACCGCTGTGCCGGTTGCTATCGACGCCCTGGCTGTCTTCGCGCACAAGGACAACCCGATCGAAGGCCTGACCATGGCTCAGGTTGACGGTATTTTCTCTGCTACCCGTCTGTGTGGTGGCGAGGATCTGGACACCTGGGGCAAGCTGGGTCTGACTGGCGCCTGGGCTGACCGCGACATTCAGCTGTACGGCCGTAACTCGGTATCCGGTACCTACGGTTACTTCAAAGAGCACGCGCTGTGCAAAGGCGACTTCCGCAGCGGCGTTAACGAGCAGCCGGGCTCTGCTTCCGTTGTTCAGTCGGTCAGTCAGTCGCTGAATGCGGTTGGTTACTCCGGTCTGGGCTACAAGACTTCCAGCGTTCGCGCTATCCCGCTGGCAGCAGAAGAAGGCCAGCCGTTCATCGAAGCTAACGAAGAAAACGCCATCGCCGGTACTTACCCGCTGTCGCGTTTCCTCTACGTTTACGTGAACAAGGCGCCGAATGGCGAGCTGGCTCCGCTGGAGCGTGAGTTCGTCAAGATGATGCTGTCCAAGCAGGGTCAGGAAGTGGTCTTCAAAGACGGTTATGTGCCGCTGCCCAAGCGTGCAGTGGACAACGTCCATCAGGAACTGGGCTTCTAAGTTCGCAGCTGTCGGGCACGGATGCCTGAGCTTGGAGGGGTGTGTCGATGACACGCCCCTTTTTGCCGTCACCAGGCTGTAATGAATTCGTCATATTGACCCTGTAGGGTGTGCGCCATGACTACGCAATCCCCATCCAAGACGTCCCGCGTCGATTTTGATACCCCAGCGATGCAGCGCCACCGAGCCATGCGTCACTTCAAGGACCACTTTACCCGCTGGTACGTTGCGGTCGGTGGACTTGGCGTCATTGTCGCTGTCCTGCTGATTTTCCTCTATCTGCTGTTCGAGGTATTGCCGCTGTTTGGCGGTGCCGAGATCGAGGAGCGCGAGCGTTACAGCGCAAGTTGGGTGCAGCCCGATGATCCGCCGCTGATGCTGGCGATGGAAGAACAGGGCGAAGTGGCGATTCGCGTGGCCCGGAGCGGTCAGGTGAGCTTCTTCAACACCCATGACGGCAAGCCGGTACTGGAACAGCAGCTACCGATTCCGGCCGATGCGAAGATCACCAGCTTCAGCGTCGAAACCCCCAATTCCCGTCGCTTTGTCGTGGGCCTGAGCAATGGTCAAGTGCTGATTGCCCAGCACAACTACAAGGTGACTTACCCGAACGATGTGCGCCTGATCACGCCGAGCCTGATGTTCCCCTACGGTCAGGAGCCGATCACCCTGGATCCGCAGGGGCGCGCCCTGGATCAGGTGGCCATGAGTGCCGACAGCAATGGCCTGACGCTGGCTGGCAGCATCGGCCGTGAGTTGACGGCGATCAGCGTTAGCGTCAAACGCAACATGATCACCGGCGAAGAGACCCGTAGCGAAGCGCGGCTGGCGTTGAATCCGGCCGAAGGCGTGGTCAAGCAGTTGCTGATTGATCCGCTGCGCCAGTGGATGTACGTGGTTAATGGCGAGCAACACATTGATGTCCTGGCGCTGCGTCACAAGGGTGAGCTGAACGGCCGCTACAAGGTGGTCGAAGGTACTGGCAAGTCGGTCACCTCGGTTAACCTGATGCTCGGTGGCATCTCGTTGATCGTCGGTGACAGCAGCGGTGATCTGAAGCAGTGGTTCATGGTCCGCGGCAATGGCAATCCTCAGCTGACCGAGATACGTGACTTTGATCAGCAGCAGGGCGAAGCCATTGCGCTGATCCAGCCTGAAGAGCGCCGCAAGGTCTTTCTTACTATTGATGCTGCCGGCCAGCTGGGTGTCTATAACTCAACGGCACACAACAATCTGCTGATCGAACCGCTTGGCGACGACAAGGTGCAGGCCTTCGCCATTGGCCCGCGCGCCGACCACTTGCTGGTTGAACATGACAGTGGCGAAATGAGCTTCTGGGACGTGCACAACGAACATCCGGAGATTTCCTGGAGTTCGTTGTGGGGCAAGGTCTGGTACGAAAGCTACCCGGAACCGGACTATGTCTGGCAGTCGACCTCGGCGACCTCCGAGTTCGAACCCAAGCTGAGCCTTGCGCCGTTGACCTTCGGTACCTTGAAGGCGGCCTTCTACGCGATGCTGCTGGCCACTCCGCTGGCGATTGCCGCTGCGGTCTACACCGCCTACTTCATGGCACCGGCGTTGCGCCGCAAGGTTAAGCCGATCATCGAACTGATGGAGGCACTGCCGACCGTTATTCTCGGTTTTCTCGCCGGTCTCTGGCTGGCGCCGATGCTGGAAGACAATCTTCCGGGTATCTTCTCGCTGCTGATTCTGACGCCGATTGTATTTATCGCCTTCGCCTATGGCTGGAGCCGCCTGCCGGCGCGCATCCGTCTGCTGGTGCCCGAGGGCTGGGAAGCGGTGCTGCTGATCCCGGTCATTATTTTGCTGGGCTGGGTCTGCTTCGCCATGAGCGTGTATGTCGAGGCTTGGTTCTTCGGTGGCGACATGCGCGTGTTCCTGACCCGCGACATGGGCATCAACTTCGACCAGCGCAACTCGCTGGTGGTTGGGTTGGCCATGGGCTTTGCGGTGATACCGACCATCTTCTCGATTGCCGAGGACGCCGTGTTCAGCGTGCCGCGTCACCTGACCCAGGGTTCGCTGGCGCTTGGCGCCACACCCTGGCAGACCTTGAGCCGGGTGGTCATTCTGACCGCCAGTCCGGGCATCTTCTCGGCGGTGATGATCGGTCTGGGTCGCGCTGTAGGCGAAACCATGATCGTGCTGATGGCAACCGGCAACACACCGATCATGGACTGGAACATCTTCGAAGGCATGCGCACGCTGTCGGCCAACATTGCGGTCGAGATGCCGGAATCGGAAGTGGGCAGTACGCACTATCGGGTGCTGTTCCTGGCCGCGCTGGTGCTGCTCAGCTTTACCTTCCTGATGAACACGGCGGCGGAGCTGATTCGTCAGCGCCTGCGCAAGAAATACGCCTCTCTCTGACCACAGGACTCTAGACAGTGAAACAAGGCAACTTCACAACCTGGTTCAAATCGGGCAGCCCCTGGGTCTGGATGAATGCAGGCGCGGTCGCCATCGCGGTGATCATGACCCTGGGTCTGCTGATGCTGATCGCGGTGCGCGGCCTGAGCCACTTCTGGCCGGCTGATGTCATCGAGGCGGAGTACACCATTCCGGGCCAGCCGACCATTACCCTGATCGGCGAAGTCACTACCCGCGAGCAGGTGCCGACCGAGCGTTTGCACGGTGCAGGCCTGCCGGTGGATCCGGAAAAGACCGAGTTTATGGATCGCGAACTGCTTAAAGTGGGTAACCGTGATCTGTATGGTGCGGACTTCCGCTGGATTGTCGCCGATTGGCTGGAAAACGAACGCCATCCTGAGGATATCGTCGTTATCGAGCGCCGCGAATGGGGCAACTTCTACGGCTATCTGCAACAGGTCAAGCAGGACGGTAAGGTGATCGCCGAAGGCGACCAGGCCTGGACCGCGCTGCAGCAGGCGGTAGACCGCGCATTGGGGATCTACGATGAAATTCACGCCCTGGAAACCGGTGCCATCGGCAAGATCAACAACGAGTTGGAACGCATTCGTCTGCGCGAGCGTGGCTTCGAACTCGACAACGCGTTGACCGAACAGCGCAAGGCCGAGCTGGAAGCCGAGCGCAAGGTGCAGCATGACCTGTACGCCGAGCTGGAGGGGCAGCTGGTCGGGCTCTACAAGGAATTCAACCGCGACAGCATTCACGTCAAGGCGATGGACGGTCGTGAGCTCGATATCAGCCTCGGCAAGGTTGTGCGCGTGTTCCAGCCCAATGCCATGGGCCCGATGCAGAAGGTGGGTCACTACTTCAGCAAGCTGTGGGAGTTTGTCAGCGACGAGCCCCGTGAGGCCAACACCGAGGGTGGTGTGTTCCCGGCGATCTTCGGTACCGTGATGATGGTGCTGCTGATGTCGATCATCGTCACTCCGTTTGGCGTGCTGGCTGCGGTCTATCTGCGCGAATACGCCAAGCAGGGCGCGGTGACCCGGATTATCCGCATCGCGGTGAACAACCTCGCCGGTGTCCCGTCCATCGTTTATGGTGTGTTCGGCCTCGGTTTCTTCATCTATCTGCTCGGCGGCAATATCGACCAGCTGTTCTTCCCCGAAGCGCTGCCGGCGCCAACCCTGGGTACCGGCGGTCTGTTGTGGGCCTCGTTGACCCTGGCGCTGCTGACCGTGCCGGTGGTGATCGTTGCCACCGAGGAAGGTCTGACCCGCATTCCGCGTTCGCTGCGCGAAGGCTCGCTGGCGCTGGGTGCGACCAAGTCGGAAACCCTGTGGAAGGTGATTCTGCCGATGTCCAGCCCGGCCATGATGACCGGTCTGATTCTCGCCGTGGCCCGCGCCGCGGGTGAGGTCGCACCGCTGATGCTGGTGGGTGTGGTCAAGCTGGCACCGACCTTGCCGCTGAATGCCAACTACCCGTATCTGCACCTGGACCAGAAGTTCATGCACTTGGGCTTCCATATCTATGACGTCGGCTTCCAGAGCCCCAACGTCGAAGCAGCGCGACCGCTGGTATATGCCACTGCGCTGTTGCTGGTGGGCGTCATTGCCGCGCTCAACTTTGCTGCGGTATCCATTCGCAACCACCTGCGCGAAAAGTACAAGGCGCTGGAAAACTGATCACTCTTTCTAGGCGGACGCAAGATTATGTCTAACACTACCAAGACCCATGCTATGGATATGAGCGCGCTGGGCCGCTCTCAGCAGGAGCTGAACATGGACAATGAGTCCATTGCCCTGGAAGTGCCGGGCCTCTCCCTGTTCTATGACACCAAGCAGGCCCTGCATAACGTCAGCATGCGGATTCCGCGTAACCGGGTAACCGCGTTCATTGGTCCGAGCGGCTGCGGCAAGTCGACTCTGCTGCGTTGCTTCAACCGGATGAATGATCTGGTCGATAGCTGCCGCGTTGACGGTGAGATCCTGCTTGATGGCAAGGATATCTACGGCAAGGACGTCAACGTGACCGAGCTGCGTCGTCGCGTTGGCATGGTGTTTCAGAAGCCGAACCCGTTCCCCAAATCGATCTACGAAAACGTCGCCTACGGCCTGCGCATTCAGGGTGTAAACAACAAGCGCACGTTGGACGAAGTGGTTGAGTGGGCACTCAAGGGGGCGGCCCTGTGGGATGAGGTCAAGGACCGTCTGAACGAGTCGGCTCTGGGCATGTCCGGGGGGCAGCAGCAGCGCTTGTGCATTGCCCGCACGATCGCCGTGGAGCCTGAAGTGCTGCTGCTCGACGAGCCGGCCTCGGCACTCGACCCGATCTCCACCCTGAAGATCGAAGAGCTGATCAACGAGCTGAAGTCCAAGTTCACCATCGTTATCGTTACCCACAACATGCAGCAGGCAGCGCGGGTTTCTGACTACACTGCCTTCATGTACATGGGCGAATTGATCGAGTTCGGTGACACCAACACGTTGTTCACCAATCCGTCGAAGAAACAGACGGAAGACTACATTACCGGTCGGTACGGCTAACCCAGGGAGACATGCACCATGCCGTCAGATAAAGAAGCGTTTAATCAGCATATTTCCCAGCAGTTCAACGATGAACTCGAGGAGATCCGTACCCATTTGCTGGAAATGGGTGGCCTGGTCGAGAAACAGATCAACGACGCCATCGTTGCGCTGGTGGAGGGGGATGCCAAGCTGGCCCAGCAGGTCCGCGAGAAGGACGACACCATCAACCAGATGGAGCTGGATATCGACCAGGATTGCCTGCGCATTCTGGCCCGGCGCCAGCCGGCAGCCAGCGACCTACGCCTGGTGGTCAGCATCAGCAAGATCATCGTCGATCTTGAGCGCATCGGTGACGAATCGTCGAAGATTGCCCGTCGTGCGCTGGATCTGGTGGATGAAGGCCAGGCTCCGCGTGGCTATGTTGAGTGTCGCCATATCGGCCACCACGTACGTCGCATGGTGCAGGAGTCGCTGGATGCCTTTGCCCGAATGGACACCGAGCAGGCGTTTGCCGTTGCCCGCGAGGACAAGGCGGTTGACCAGGAATACAAGACCGCGATGCGTGAGATGGTGACCTTTATGATGGAAGATCCGCGTTCCATCGGCCGGGTTCTGAACATCCTCTGGGTCCTGCGCTCGCTGGAGCGGGTCGGCGACCACGCGCGCAACATCGCCGAGCACGTCATCTATCTGGTCAAGGGCACCGATGTCCGTCATATCGGCCTGAAGCGGATGGAAGCCGAGGTGAAAAAGGACGTGGCTGACGAGTGAGCTGGTGCCTGAGGCAACAAAAAACCCGCCTGATGGCGGGTTTTTTGTTGGAATTTTGTTATTACTGGCTGAGCACCCATTCGGCCAGAATACGGGCTTCCTCGTCGGTCACCTGGTTGGCAGGCATCGGAATCGGCCCCCAGAGGCCAGAGATACCGTTCTTGATATGGCCGGCGACAGTTTCCACTGCGCCCTCCTGCCCGGCATACTTGGCGGCGACATCCTTGTAGGCAGGTCCGACCACCTTGGTATCGATCTGGTGGCAGGCGACGCAGGCCTTGGTCTTGTACAGGGTTTCGCCATCGGTGGCGAACAGGGAGCCGGAGCTGAGCAGCGCGGCTGCACCCAGGGCAGTGATCATCAGACGTTTCATCAGGTGTTCCTCACGGGCTGTAAGTTGCAGGTGACCCTGCTTGTCTCTTGTTAGAGCGTATCGCTACTTTGCTAAAAATGGACGTTGATGCCGGCTTTGACAAGTGCTCATTTGTCGCAGAGTACGTGGACTAAAGTCGCTATTTTGAGTATGTTGCGGGACATTATCGCATTTTGTATCTTGCGCAGCCCGCTTCCGAAGATTGATAAAAGAAGGCGGGCCCCAGAGGCTAACGCCTGCACCCACAAAAACCTGAGAAATTCGGAGATACCATGGAGATCAAGTCTTACAGCATGAACTGGCATTACCCCACCGCCGTGCGCGTGGGTGCAGGGCGTATCAGCGAATTGCCGAAAGCCTGCCGCCAGTTGGGCATGACTTCTCCGCTGTTGGTGACTGACCCGGGCCTGGCAGCATTGCCGATGGTTGAGGCGGCGCTGCAGCTGTGTCGCGATGCGGGCCTGCAAGCAGGTCTGTTCAGCGCCATCAAGGGCAACCCCACTGGTGGCAACGTAGCCGATGGCGTAACTGCCCTCAAGGCCGGCAACCACGACGGGGTCATCGCCTTTGGCGGCGGTTCCGCAATTGACGCAGCCAAAGCGATTGCGCTGATTGCCCATCAGGACTGCAGCCTGTGGGAAGCGGGCCCCGGTTCGATCGATGCGAGCAAGATGCTGCCGGTGGTCGCGGTACCAACCACGGCTGGTACCGGCTCGGAAGTGGGTCAGGCGGTGGTCATCACCGACGACGAAAGCCACGTCAAGCGGGTTATCTTCCATCAGAAAATGGTCCCCGCCATCGTGCTGCTGGACCCCGAGCTGACCGTCGGTCTGCCCGCCAAGCTGACCGCTGCTACCGGTATGGACGCGTTGGCGCACAACCTGGAGGCCTTCTGCGCTCCGGTTTATCACCCGATGGCTGAAGGTATCGCGCTGGAAGGCATGCGCCTGGTCAAGGACTTCCTGCCACGTGCGACCAAACAGGGTGACGACATCCAGGCTCGTTTGCAGATGCAGGTTGCTTCCAGCATGGGTGCGGTAGCTTTCCAGCGCGGTCTGGGTGGTATTCACGCTGTCTCACACAGCCTGGGCGCGGTCTATGACGCTCACCACGGCCTGCTGAACGCGATTGTCATGCCTTACATGCTGCAGGCCAACCGTCCGGTTATCGAAGAGGAAATGGCGCGGGCTGCCCGCTATCTGGGTCTGCAGAAGCAGAACTACGATGGCATGCTGGACTGGGTGTTGGAGCTGCGTGCCGAGCTGGGTATCCCGCATACCCTGGCCGAGATCAACATTGACGATGCCAAGGCTGAAACCATTGGTGCCATGTCCGCCAAGGATGTTGCCGGCAGCACCAACCCTCAGCGCTACAACGCCGAGCAATACCAGGCGATCTTCCTCAAGGCCGTGCGCGGCGAGTTGTGATCGTGCTGTGCTGAGCAAAGCCGGGCTTGTGCCCGGCTTTTTTCTCTGCGGGGCCCGGGGGCAGCCAGCGGTGGTGGTGAGTGGCGCAGGGGCGTCCTGCGAACGCCGCACCGGCACTTTGCGCAATACGAAGTGCAGCTTTTTCCTCAGTCTGCGTTAAGCTAGACGCAGAGCTTCAGGAAAATTCACTATGTCGAAAGTATCGGTCCTGGTCGTTGATGATGCGCCTTTCATCCGCGACTTGGTCAAGAAAGCACTGCGTAGCTACTTTCCCGGACTGCAGATTGAGGAGGCGACCAACGGTCGTAAGGCCCAGCAGATGCTCGGGCGTACGCGTTTCGATCTCATTCTGTGTGATTGGGAAATGCCGGAGATGAGCGGCCTTGAGCTACTGCAGTGGTTCCGTGCGCAGCCCGAGGGAGCTGGTGTGCCATTCGTCATGGTGACCAGCCGTGGTGACAAGGCCAACGTTGTGGAGGCCATCCAGGCCGGCGTCAGTGACTACGTCGGCAAGCCGTTCAGCAACGAGCAGTTGATCACCAAGGTCAAGAAAGCGCTGCACCGAGCCGGCAAGTTGGCGCAGTTGCAGGTCGGCGGTGCGCCGCGCCCGAGCGCCGGTACTGCTGTCGGTTCGGTCGCCAATCTGACAGCCGGGCGCCCTGCGGAAGCCTCTGCCCGCCCGGCGCCCGCGCCGGTCAGTTCGCCATTGCTCAATTCTGCCCGCCCGGCTGAACCGCCGGCTCCGCCAGCAGCCTCGACCGGCAGCGCACAATCGGTACGTGGTCAGGGTCAGCTGCGGCTGGCGGGCGAGCAGTTTGCCTGTGTAATCAAGACGCTTAGTCTGCGCGATGCGCTGATCGTGGTGCGTCGTGGCGAGCGGCTGCCGCAGGTATTCGAAAGCGGCGTGCTGGATCTGGAGCAGGACGCCGATCGCTCGGTCGCGCGTATCAACGGCTACGTCCATGCCGTAGCGGCACTGGAAGCGAAAGTGGACTGCGAGTGGATCAAGGTAACGATCAAGTTTGTCGATCAGGACCCGGAGAAGCTTGATTACCTGTCCCGTCTGATTGCTTCCGGTACCGCCCAATCACACTATTCGCCAAGCGCCTGAGCGCTTCAGGCTGCGCGGTTGGGCGGAAAGTGGCAGCTGAAGGTACTGCCGCGTTCGGGCACGCTGGTAATCTGCAGACGGCCCTGGTGGCGCAGCAGCACATGCTTGACGATCGCCAGGCCCAGGCCGGTGCCGCCGGTAGTGCTGGCGCGGCTGGTGTCGACCCGGTAGAAGCGCTCGGTAAGTCGGTTGATGTGCTGCGGTGCGATACCGACGCCGTTGTCGATCACGCTCAAGTGCTGACCCTTGTCATCGCTCCACCAGTGCAGGGTTACCTCGCCCTGATCCGGGGTGTACTTCACGGCATTGAAGGCCAGATTGGAGAAGGCACTGCGTAGTTCGCCTTCGATCCCGTGCAACCGGGTGTTGCCTTCAATTTTCAGCGTGATGTGATGACCGCGCTCGCCGGAGAGCGCTTCGGCGTCCTTGCGGATATGCTCCAGCAGCGGACGCACATCGACCAGCTCCTCTTCACTGGGGTTGTCCGACGTTTCCAGCCGTGCCAGCAACAACAGGTCCTGCAGCAGGGCCTGCATTCGGCTGGCCTGCTGCTGCATCTGCTGCAGCGGACGTTTCCAGCGCGGGTTGAGCTCGTCGTCCATATCGAGCAGCGTCTCCAGGTAGCCAACCACCACCGTCAGCGGTGTTCGCAGCTCATGGGAGACATTGGCGACGAAGTCCTTGCGCATCTGCTCCAGGTTGTGCACCCGGGTAACGTCGCGCACGACCATCAGCCGGTCACCGGGTCCGTAGCGGGTAATGGCGTATTGCAGCTGGACGTTGAGGTCGATCGGCGCCGGGATTTCCAGCGGGTCGCGGAAGTCACCGCGCTCGAAGTACTCGATGAAGCGCGGATCGCGGATCAGGTTGGCAACATGCTGGCCGCTGTCGTCCGGGGTGCGCAGACCAAGCAGGCGCTCGGCAGCGTGGTTCCACCACTCCAGGTGGCCTTCGCTGTCGATCATCACCACGGCGTCGCGCAGGGCGGAGGTGGAGCTTTGAATGCGGTCGATCACTGCCTGCAGGCGAGAGCGCATTTTGCTGTCGCGGCGCTGCAGGTGATAAATGCTGTCGAAAATCTCGCCCCAGACGCCACGGGCTTCCGGCGGCGGTTCGTTGGGGTGGGTACTGAGCCAGTCGTAGAAGCGCGACATGTGGCGCAGGGTCCAGGCCAGATAACAGCCGAGGCCGATCACCAGCACCCAGGCAGTCTGCTCCAGAACCCAGCCCAGCAGCAGGCAGAAAAGCACCAGCAGCAGGACATGGCCGAGTACTCGGCTGAAGCTATTCTTGGCCACTGAAGGTCCTCTTCAAAACGACGGCGTCCTGTTTCAGAGTATCGCGGTGCGCAGCTTGTCAGGCTTTGGTAGAGAATCGGTAGCCGGTGCCGCGTACGGTCTGGACCAGATGTTCGTACTTCTCGCCAAGTGCCTTGCGCAGCCGGCGGATGTGCACGTCCACAGTACGCTCTTCAACGTAAACATTGCCACCCCAGACCTGGTCCAGCAACTGGCCACGGGTATACGCGCGTTCCTGATGCGTCATGAAGAACTGCAGCAAGCGGTACTCGGTCGGTCCCATTTCGGCAGCCTCGTCGTCGATGGTTACGCGATGGCTGATCGGGTCGAGTACCAGGCCTGCGACCTCAATGGGCGCTTCGCTGTCGACCGGGCCGGCACGGCGCAGCACGGCTTTCAGGCGGGCAACCAGCTCGCGGGGGGAAAACGGCTTGGTGATGTAGTCATCGGCGCCGACTTCCAGCCCCTGGATCTTGTTGTCTTCTTCACCCTTGGCGGTGAGCATGATGATTGGCACGTCAGCGGTCAGCTCGTCGCGTTTGAGGCGCCGGGCCAGCTCGATCCCGGTGGTGCCAGGTAGCATCCAGTCGAGCAGAATCAGGTCAGGCTTGCTGTCGACGATGCAGGCGTGCGCCTGCTGTGTGTTTTCTGCTTCCAGGCAGTTGTAGCCCGCCATTTCCAGTGCGACCGCGATCATTTCGCGGATCGGGGCTTCGTCATCGACGATCAGAATACTTTTGCCAGACATGGTTTACCGTCTCGTTGCAGCTATAAGTCATGCGCCGATTAGATAACATTTTTATTTCATTTGTGTGACGTCGCGACGGCGACGTGACATCTATGCGGCCGCTCTGGATCAGGCCAGCCAGTAGTTCAGTGCAATCCCGATGAAGACCAGCATGCCAGCCCAGTGATTGGCCAGAAAGGCGTTCAGGCAGGCGTTGCGGTCACGGTCGCGGATCAGCCATTGCTGCCAGGCAAATCCCAGCGTCATGCCCAGTAGCCCGAGGTAGTAGTACAGACCCAGCTCAAAGCGTAGACCGACCAACAGCAGACATACCAGGGTAAGCCCCTGCAGCAGGCCGATAATCAACTTGTCTGCGTCGCCGAACAGGATTGCGGTCGACTTGATGCCGATGCGCAGGTCATCCTCTCGGTCGCACATGGCGTACTCGGTGTCGTAGGCCACCGTCCACAGCAGATTGGCGAGAAACACCAGCCACAAGGGTATCGGCAGGGCCTCGGCCTGGGCGGCAAAAGCCATTGGGATGGCCCAGGAGAAGGCCGCACCGAGAATGACCTGCGGGTAGAAGGTGAAGCGCTTGCAGAACGGGTAGATGGCGGCCAGAGCCACGCCGACGAAGGCCAGCTTGATGGTCAGTGCGTTGGTAAACAGCACCAGCAGGCCACTCAGGCCAACCAGAATGGCGAAGGTCAACAGGGCCTGGCGCTCAGTGATGCGGCCTGTGGCCAGCGGGCGCTCGCGGGTACGTTGGACGTGGCCATCAAAATCGCGGTCGGCATAGTCGTTGATCACGCAACCGGCTGCGCGCATCAGAATCACTCCCAGCACGAAGATCACCAGAGTGCTGATGTCCGGGACGCCCTCGGCGGCCAGCCATAGCGCCCACAGGGTTGGCCATAGCAACAGGTAGGTGCCGATTGGGCGGTCCAGTCGCATCAGCTGGATGTAGTCGTTGGCCCTGGGATTGAGCCGGGCGATGGGTTTGATCAGCAGACCGAGCAAGGTGATTCTCCAGTCAGAAGACAGATACTCAGGTGCCGGCGACCGGCCAGCCCTGCAAGAATACTTCACACACCAGCAGCTGCAACTCGCCATCCGAGAAGTGAGAACGGCGTGCCCACAGTCCGTCGCTACGCCAGTCGGCGGGCAGCCATTCGGCAGGGTAACGGCTGATCTCGATCGGACCGCGGCTGATCTGCGGGTTGCGGAACAGCAGGTGGCCAAGGCTGGTCGTGCCAAGCGCGTCGAGTTCGACCGCCGAGCTGCCAAGTGCGCTGGGCGGTGCGACCGAGCGTGCATAGACGCGAGGTGCACCAGCGGTGTGCAGCAGCACCTCTCTGGCCCATACGGTAGCGCCCTGCGGCACCCCCAGTGCGGCCGCCTCGTCGGCACGCGCGGCCTGCGGCTCCTGCCGCAGCAGTTCGACACGGAAGTCGTGGTTGCCGGCGTCGGTCAGACGCTGGGTCAGCGAGCCTTCATGGCAGAGCCAGCTGAACAGCGGGTTTGCCGGCGGTGCGGGATGGTGGTCGGTGGGATACCAGTGAGGCAGCATGTCAGGTATTTACGGGGTGCAGGCAGGTTGGATGTGGCCCCAAGGGTATCACGAAACCCCGTCTGCGGCGGGCGCTGTGAGCTGGTCTTGGACTTGCAGGGTAATTGCGGTAGTGTCGCGAGCAGGTGTTGAAAACCGGGCTGTTTCGGCAGCGCTTTTCAAGCACCTCCCAGATAGCAAATTCAGAACTCCGTGAGAAGCAAGCATGAAGAAGTGGCAGTGTATTGTCTGTGGTTTCATTTATGACGAAGCTGAGGGTTGGCCCGACGAAGGTATTGCCCCCGGTACCCGCTGGGAAGACGTCCCGGCGGACTGGATGTGCCCCGACTGTGGCGTGGGCAAGGAAGATTTCGAGATGATTGAAATCGGCTGATTCTGTCACTCCCTTAATACACGCCCCGCAGGAGAATCCAAGTGGCTGATAACGCACCTTTGGTCATCATTGGCACAGGCCTGGCTGGCTACAATCTGGCGAAGGAATTCCGCAAACTCGATAGCGAGCGCCCGTTGTTGATGATCAGCGCTGATGATGGCCGCTTCTACTCTAAGCCATTGCTCTCGACCGGTTTTGCCAAGGGCAAGGAAGCCGACGAACTGGGCATGCAGGACGCGGCAACCATGGCCGCGCAGCTCAATGCCGACGTGCTGACAGGCGCCAGGGTGACCGCCATTGATCCGGCCAGTCGAACGCTGACGGTGGACGGGCGCAGCCAGCCCTACAGTGATCTGGTGCTGGCTACCGGCGCTGAAGTGCGTTCACTGCCGTGGCGCGACGCGTTGGGCGAGCGGCTGCTGTCGATCAACGATCTGACCGACTACGGTCAATTCCGTGCGGCGCTGCAGGGGCGTCGCAAGGTGGTGATTGTTGGCGCCGGTCTGATCGGTTGCGAGTTTGCCAATGACCTGCGCCTCGGCGGTTTTGAGGTCACCGTGGTGGCGACGGACCCCTGGCTCATGCCGCAACTGCTGCCGGAGCAGGCCGCCGCTGCGGTGCAGGCCGGGCTGGAGGAGCTGGGCGTCAGCTTCCACCTTGGTTGCGGCATTGAGAGCATGCGGCTGGAGGGTGAGGGGCTGCGTGTGCGGCTGGATTCGGGTGTCGAACTGGTTGCCGATCAGGCGCTCTCGGCCATCGGCCTGGCGCCGCGGGCGGCACTGGCCGAGGCGGCCGAACTGGCGGTGGGGCGTGGCGTGCAGGTGGACCGCCAACTGCGCACCCGTGATCCACATATCTATGCCCTGGGTGACTGCGCCGAGGTCGCTGGTCTTAATCTGATGTACGTGATGCCGCTGATGACCTCTGCGCGGGCGCTGGCGAAAACCCTCAGTGGCACACCGACCGAGTTGAGTTATCCGGCGATGCCGATCATGGTGAAAACGCCAGCCTGCCCGCTGGTGGTCGCGCCACCGTTGACCGCGCAGTGCGGCAGTTGGCAATGCACGGGTGAGGGCAGTGACATGCGCGCACTCTATCTCGATGACAGTGGGCAGATGCATGGCTTTGCGCTGACCGGCACTGCGGTGGCAGAAAAACTGCAGTTGACCCGTGAACTCCCTGCCTGGCTAGGGTGATCCGGTCGACAATGTGGGACAGTTTGGCCTTTTGTCGGGAAAAACCGTGATTTTGCGCGCTCTGAGGGCTGAGACGACTGGCGAAACGGATTCAGTCGTGCCATGCTGATCGGGCCTTGCCAGAGCGCTTCGAGCGGGCTCGCAGGTGTCTGCCAGGGCCCGCCGCGAGGAATCGGCGGCAACAACAAAAACAACAGACAATGAGGCTTTATATGCGCAAACCAGATCTCGCAGCGGCGATTGCCGAAAAGGCAGACCTGAGCAAGGATCAGGCGAACCGAGTGCTCAACGCCGTACTGGACGAAATTACCCAGGCACTGAGTAACAAGGACTCCGTTACACTCGTCGGTTTCGGCACATTCCTGCAGCGTCATCGTGGCGCCCGCACCGGCAAAAACCCCCAGACCGGCGCTCCGGTCAAGATCAAGGCAAGCAACACCGTATCCTTCAAGCCGGGCAAAAGCCTGCGCGACGCGGTCAACTGAGCCTGACTCCCGCGACAGGGGCTCGCTCGGGCCCCTGCCTCTCTGTGCTCTACTCTGGACGTGTCGTCCCCTGATACTTGCTCACCAGCGAACGCAGTGCATCACGCGCATCCAGCACCTTGCCGACGACCTTGTCAGCGGACTCCCGCTCCAGACCAAGGCGCTCGAGCAGCGCGTCGGGAATGCTGAGTCGCGGCCCGCTGCCGATACCCTGCTCGCTGAGCAGCGCCAGTGACAGATAGATCAGGTTCGGATAGATGTGGTCGGTGCCCTGATAGTTCGCATTATGCTGCTGGCGCAGAGCGGTACAGACCTCGTCGGGCATGTCCCAGTAGCGCATCAGCCAGCTGCCGATCTGGTCACGGGTAACGCCGATCAGGTGTTGCTCGATCTGGTGTGGCTGCACATGCGGGTTGGCTTCAATGTGGCGGCAGATCAGTTTGAAGTAGGGCGGAAAGATATACGCCAACACCAGATAGCCGAAGTTGTGCAGCAGGCCGCCGAGGTAGTTCAGGCCCATTTCCGGGCGACGCTCGCGCGGCATGGCCTTGGCCAGACCTTCGATCACGGCGGCGGTGTAAATGGCCTGCTCCCAGTAGGGAGTGGCGCGATCCGGCGCGTCGTTGGGGAGCTTGAAGGTTTTACCCAAAGCAAGACCCACCGCCAGGTTGATCACCAGGTCAAAGCCCAGTACCCGCCCGATGGCGTCCTCGACCGAGCGAATCTTGCCGGGCGCAGCGTAGTAGGGGGAAGCGGCCCAACTGACGACCTGAGCCGCCAGGCTCGGATCGGTTTCGACTACATCAGCCAGATCGTCGACGTCCGCATCCGGGTTGACCCGCAGTTTCATCACCTTTTGTGCGGTTTCCGGCAGCGGTGGGATCTCAATCGTTTCTTCCAGCCGTTGCTTCATGCGCAGGGCGGTGAAATTCTGAACCGCGTCACTCAGGTCCTGATCGTCCTGGGCGGCGCTGACCGCCGACTTTTCCAGGCTACTCAGCGGGACTGAGAACTGGGCCAGGCTGACCTTGGCCATCAGGGTGCGGGCATCCGCCTGGTTCAGTACCAGCGACCAGCCATCCAGGCCGCTGTCGAGTACCAGCTCGGGCTGATCAAGCAGGCTGCGCTCGCAGACACAGGGCGAGTTGAACAGGATAGGCAAGCCCGGCAGCTGGTTTAGCTGGTGTTTGCTCAGGATGCGCTGCAGCTCGCGGTTGCGAACCGGTTCAAGTTCGCGGCCGAGCAGCGAGCCGAGGGTCTTCAGATCCAACAGGTGGTCCTTGGGGATCAGGATCAGGACGGTGCCGACATTGTCACAAAGCAGGCTGGCCTGAATCTGTTGAGACGCTGGCCACCCTCCACTGGCGGGGCGCAACTGGTAGGCAATCCCTTGTTGTTGCAGGAGCTTTTCAATCAGGTCGGGCAGGCTGGCGCCAAATTGCTCGGAAGCGGCCGGGTTGCTCATTGTCTGTTCCTTGCTCGGTCAGGCGGGCTGGTGCCCCGATATTGCGGGATTCTTGTTCGATTCTAGCGTTTGGTCTATCTGCAGCATAGCTGCAGTCAGACCTGTGCAAAATGCTGGCCCTCAGCTATCCAGCGATCAAGCAGCGGCTGAACATGGCTGGGGTGGCGGCTGGCGAGTTGCTGGGCGGCTTGCTGAACGGCCGGCAGCAGATCGGCGTCACGCACCAGGTCGGCTACCCGAAACTGTACCAGACCTGTCTGTCGGGTACCCAGTACCTCACCTGGGCCGCGCAGGGCCAGGTCCTTTTCGGCGATGACGAAGCCGTCGGTACTTTCACGCATGATGCCCAGCCGCTCGCGGCCGAGCGCTGACAGCGGTGCGTGGTAGAGCAGCACACAATGGCTGGCGGCACTGCCACGACCGACCCGGCCACGCAGCTGGTGCAGCTGAGCAAGACCCAGCCGCTCCGGGTTCTCGATGATCATCAGACTGGCGTTGGGCACATCCACGCCGACCTCGATCACCGTGGTTGCCACCAGCAGGTGCAAGTCACCTTCCTTGAAGGCGGCCATGATTTCGGCTTTTTCTGCCGGTTTCATACGCCCGTGAATCAGGCCGATGGAGAGTTCCGGCAGGGCTTCGCAGAGTGACTCCCAGGTCGCCTCTGCAGCTTGTGCCTGCAGTTGCTCGGATTCCTCGATCAGGGTACAGACCCAGTAGGCCTGACGGCCTTCGGCGCAGCCGGCACGGACCCGCTCGATGACCTCGACGCGGCGGCTGTCGGAAATCAGCACGGTATTGACTGGGGTACGTCCGGGCGGCAGCTCATCGAGGATTGATGTATCCAGGTCGGCGTAGGCGCTCATCGCCAGGGTGCGCGGGATCGGCGTGGCGGTCATGATCAGCTGGTGCGGCGATACGCCGCCGGCAGCACCTTTGTCACGCAGGGCGAGGCGCTGCTGGACGCCGAAGCGGTGCTGCTCGTCGATGATCGCCAGGCCCAGATTGCGGAACTGCACGTCGTCTTGGAACAGCGCGTGGGTGCCGACAATCATCACCGCTTCGCCGCTGGCGATCAGTTGCAGCTGGTTGCTGCGCGCCTTGCCCTTCAGTTTGCCGGCGACCCAGGCCACTGACAGGCCGAGTGCAGCAAACCAGCGCTGGAAGTTGTTGAAGTGCTGCTCGGCCAGAATCTCGGTGGGTGCCATCAGCGCCACCTGCCAGCCTGCTTCGATGGCCTGCAGCGCAGCCAGCGCCGCGACGACGGTCTTGCCGGCACCGACATCACCCTGCACCAGACGTAACATCGGTCTTGGTTGCGCCAGATCGAGCAGAATTTCATCAGCTACCCGGCGCTGGGCGCCGGTTAGCGGGAAGCCGAGCTGAGTGACAAAGCGGTCAGCCAGCTCACCGGCTGCGCGCATCGGCGGCGCCTTGTGCGCCCGCATCTGGGCGCGCAGCCGTAACATGGCCAGCTGATGCGCCATCAACTCCTCAAACGCGAGTCGGTGCTGTGCCCAGTGACGGCCATCCTGCAGGGCCTCGAGGTCGATGTCCGGCGGTGGCCGGTGCAGCAACTGGACGGCTTCGCGCAGTGGCGGCAGTTGGTATGCCTCGGCCAGCTCCGGCGGCAGCCACTCGGTCAGATGGTTGCCCTTGGCAAGCCAGGCCAGCGCCGCGTCACTGAGGCTGCGCAGGCGCTGTTGCGATAGCCCTTCGGTGGCGGGGTAGATGGGCGTCAGGGTGTCACTGACGGGCAGCGCCTCGGCGCCGTCAAGGTTGTGCAGCTCGGGATGGTAGATCTCCAGCCCGGAAGCGCCGGGCCGCACTTCGCCATAGCAGCGCCAGTGGCTGCCGCGGCTGAGATTGGCTTTGAGCGCGGCGGAAAAATAGTAGAAGCGCAGGCTCAGGGTGCCGCTGCCGTCCTGAATTCGGCACAGCAGGCTGCGGCGCCGGCCCATGACCACCTCGGCACCAAGCACCGTGCCCTCGATCACCGCATCCAGCCCGGGCCGCAGCGCGCCGATCGGGGTGACGCGGGTACGGTCCTGATAGCGCATCGGCAGGTGAAACAGCAGATCCTGTACCGACGACAGGCCGAGCCGGTCCAGCTTGTCCGCGAGGGCTGGGCCGATACCTTTGAGAACGGTCAGCGATGTCTGTTCACTCACCCTCTGTCCTGCCTTGAATCAGCGTGATGGCTGGCCGACCGAGCACAGGCGAATCGAGTCGCTGAGTAGCTCAATCGCCTTCGGACGCGGGAAGCTGGCGCGCCAGGCGACGGCGACAGTGCGGTAGGGAGCCGGTGCCTTGAACGGTTTGGTCACCAGCAGATCGGAGCTGTAATAACGGTCATCGGCGGCAGACATGGGCAAGACGGTCATGCCAATACCGGAGGCGACCATGTGGCGGATGGTCTCCAGCGAGCTGGATTCGACCGTGGTGTGCTTGTGCTGCTCCTCTCCTTTGCGCAGGGTGGGGCAGGCCTCGAGCACCTGATCGCGGAAGCAGTGGCCTTCACCCAGCAGCAGCAGCTTGTTGTCGTCCAGCTCGTCCAGCGTCACGGAGTCGCGCGCCGCCCAGGGGTGGCTGGCTGGCATCAGCAGACTGAACGGCTCGTCGTAGAGAGTCTTGGTCAGCACATCCGGCTCTTGGAATGGCAGCGCGATGATGATGGCGTCGAGTTCACCGTTGCGCAGCTTGTCGCGCAGCACATGGGTGAAGTTTTCTTCGATGTACAGCGGCATCTCCGGTGCCACCTTGTGCAGCTGCGGCACCAGATGCGGGAACAGGTAGGGGCCGATGGTGTAAATGGCGCCGACTTTGAGCGGTGCGGCCAGCTGGTTCTTGCCAGCGGTCGCCAGCTCACGGATGGACAGCGCCTCCTCCAGTACCTTCTGGGCCTGAGCGACAATGCGTTCGCCAATCGGCGTGACCCGAACGGCGCTTTTGCTGCGCTCGAAAATCATCACGCCCAGCTCTTCCTCCAGCTTCTTGACGCCTACGCTGAGGGTCGGCTGGGAGACATGGCAGCGCTCGGCGGCGTGGCCGAAGTGTTGCTCCTGGGCAAGGGTGACGATATAGCGGAGTTCGGTCAGGGTCATTGGCTGGCAATCTATCTGGCAACGGGAACGTAGGTTGAACGACTGGCTCTAGCATAGCCGTTTGGTTAATAGAGTAAAACAATCGAAGCGTGGCCGAGGATACTGCAGATCCCGTGTGGTGGCTGATACAGTGTCGGCCTTGAGTTGACGGACAGGAGAGACAAATGCCGCGGGTAGTGATCGCCGGATGTGGGGATGTGGGGTCGGCGCTGGCCAGTTGTCTGGTCGCGCGTGGGTGGCAGGTCTACGGTCTGCGCCGTGATGTTGCCAGACTGCCGGAGGGCGTGCTGCCCATTGCGGCAGATCTGTGTGCTGCCGAACGGCCTGCGGACTGGCCGGAGAAGGTCGATTACCTGGTGTTTTGCCCTGCGGCTGGTAAGCGTGACGCCGAGCTGTATCAGCGTCTGTATGTGCAGGGGCTGGAGAACGTGATCGGCTGGCTGGGTCAGGACAAAAAGAATCTCCGTCATCTGCTGCAGGTTTCCAGCACCGGCGTCTACGCCCAGCAGGATGGTGAGTGGGTCAGTGAGAACAGCCGCGCTGAGGCTGCCAGTGAAACCGGCAAGGCGTTGCTCGCCGCTGAGGATGTTGCACTGCGCAGTGGCGTGCCGGCGTCGGTGGTGAGGCTGGCGGGTATTTACGGGCCGGGTCGAAACCGGCTGATTGAACAGGCTCGGGCCGGGATGACGGTGCCAGCCGAGCCGCCGCAGTACACCAATCGGATTCATCGTGACGATGCGGTCGGCTTGCTAGAGCACCTGCTGCTGCAGGCCGAGGCACGGGAACTGCTGGCGCCCTGTTATCTGGGTGTTGACGACGAGCCGGCTGCACTGCATGAGGTTGTTCAGTGGTTGCGCGAGCAGGTCGGAGCAGAGGCTCGAGCTGATGGTCCGGGTAGCACCCGGGTCGGCAGCAAGCGCTGCAGCAATGCACTGGCACGCGAGACTGGCTGGGCACCGCAGTATCCGACCTATCGCGAGGGGTATGCGGCGCTGCTGGGGCAGTAGAGAAAAGATCGCAGGGAATTATCTGGCCACTTAGCGTGTCGCAAGGGGAGTAGGACAATCCGCTAACCGCTCAAGAGGAGGCGCAGATGAAAAAATCAGCATCGGCTCACTGGGAAGGCTCGCTGAAGGAAGGCAAAGGTACCATTTCGACTGAAAGTGGCGCCCTTCAAGCCAACCCCTACGGCTTTAACACCCGCTTTGAGGACCAGCCAGGCACCAATCCTGAGGAGTTGATCGGCGCAGCGCACGCGGGGTGCTTCTCGATGGCCTTTTCCAACCTGCTGGGAGAGGCCGGGTACACAGCCAGCAGCATCGACACTCAGGCCGAGGTGACCCTGAGCAAGCAGGATGATGGCTTTGCCATTACCGCCGTGGCACTGACCATGAATGCCGTGATTCCCGGTATCGACCAGCAGGCCTTCGATGAAATTGCCGGCAAGGCAAAAGAGGGTTGCCCGGTCTCCAAGCTGCTGAATGCCGAGATCAGCCTCAAAGCTTCGCTCGGCTAGCCGAGCGAAGCCAGCGGCAAGCCACAAGCTGCAAGAAAAAACCCGCGCGGTGTTTAATCGCGCGGGTTCTTTATGAGCTGCTGGCGGCCCGGAAACCGTAAAAACAGTTGACGGTGTCGCCGTCGAACAGACACTGACTAAGCTTGCAGCTCAGGGGGATGGGCGTTAGCCCACCACCATAATCCCGTCCATCTCGACCGGTACGCCCTTGGGCAGCGCGGCAACGCCAATGGCGGCGCGTGCCGGGTAGGGCTTTTCGAAGTAGCGCTCCATGATTTCGTTGACCTTGGCAAAGTTGCCCAGGTCAGTGAGGAAGATATTCAGTTTGACGATGTCCTGCAGCGTACCGCCAGCGGCTTCGGCAACGGCGCTCAAATTGTCGAATACACGGCAGACCTGTGCTTCGAAGCCTTCAACGACTTCCATGGTGGCCGGGTCCAGTGGAATCTGGCCGGACAGATAAACCGTGTTACCAACCTTGATAGCCTGGGAATACGGGCCGATGGCGGAAGGGGCCTGCTCGCTGGTGATGACTTGTTTGTTCATGTGTTCTCCGACGAAATTCAGTTTTTGAGACGGGTAATGCGCATCACGCCCTTGAGGTTGCGGATGCGCTTGATCAGTTGTGACAGGTGCAGGCGGTCACGTACCCGAACCACCAGTTGCACGACGCTGACGCGTCCGTCGCGTTCGTCGACGCTGATCTTGTCGATACTGGCGTCGGCGACGGTGATGCCGGTGGCGAGCTGGGCAATAATGCCGCGCTGGTGTTCCAGCTCGACGCGCAGCTCGACGGTAAATTCGCCGCTCACATCCTTGTCCCAGGCCAGGTTCAGGATCTTTTCGCTGTTGTGGCGGTTGTCTGCCAGATTTCGGCAGTTCTCCTGGTGAATGACCATGCCCTTGCCGGAGGACAGATAGCCAACAATCGGGTCACCCGGAATCGGGTTACAGCAGCGCGCGAAGCTGACGACCAGGCCTTCGGTGCCGCGAATCGCCAGCGGTTTTTCGTCGCTATCGCTGTCGTTGTCGGGGCTGACCTTCTGTGCCTCTTCTTCACTGCCGCCTTCGCTCGCCAGCAGGCGTCGGGCGACCACGTAGGCCATCCGGTTGCCGAGGCCGATGTCGGCCAGCAGGTCCTCCATTAGCTCCATGCCACAGTCGGTCAGCACGGCCTGGACGCGTGCCTCCGGGATCTCGCTGAGCTGGGTGCCGAAGCTGGCCAGTACCTTGTCCAGCAGTCGCTCGCCCAAGGCGATGGACTCGGAATGGCGCTGGTGCTTGAGGAAGTGGCGGATGTTGCTGCGGGCCTTGCCGGTAATCACGAAGCTGAGCCAGGCCGGATTCGGGCGGGCGCCCGGTGCGGTAATGATCTCGACGGTTTCGCCGCTTTCCAGCGGCTCGGACAGTGGCGCCAAGCGTCGGTTGACGCGACAGGCGATGCAACTGTTGCCGATGTCGGTGTGCACCGCGTAGGCAAAGTCGACCGGGGTCGAACCCTTGGGCAGCTCCATGATGCGGCCCTTGGGGGTGAAAATGTAGACCTCGTCCGGGAACAGGTCGATCTTGACGTTCTCGATGAACTCCAGCGAGTTGCCGGCGTTTTGCTGCAGCTCCAGCACGCTCTTGAGCCACTGCCGGGTGCGGGCGTGGTTGCCGTTGATCACCTCGTCCTTCGACTTGTAGACCCAGTGCGCGGCAATGCCGTTGTTGGCCAGCTCTTCCATCTCGTCGGTACGGATCTGAATCTCGATCGGTACCCCATGCATGCCGAACAGCGTGGTGTGCAGGGACTGATAGCCGTTGGCCTTGGGGATCGCGATGTAGTCCTTGAAGCGACCGGGAAACGGCTTGTAAAGACTGTGTACCGCACCGAGCACGCGGTAGCAGGTATCCGGCTTGTCGACGATGATGCGGAACGCGTAGACGTCCATGATTTCATTGAACGACTTCTTCTTGCCGCGCATCTTTTGGTAGATGCCGTACAGGTGCTTCTCGCGGCCCATCACCTTGCCCTGCAGGCCCTCGCGTTCCAGACAGGCCTGCAGCGACTCAAGAATGCGGTTCAGCAGCTCCTTGCGGTTGCCGCGGGCGTTGCGTACGGCGCGGTCAATCAGCATCGAGCGCATCGGATACATGGCCTTGAAGCCGAGGTCTTCGAACTCGGTGCTCAGGCTGTGCATACCCAGACGGTTGGCGATGGGCGCGTAAATCTCAAGGGTTTCCTTGGCGATGCGGCGGCGCTTTTCCGGCGCCAGTGCGCCCAGGGTGCGCATGTTGTGCAGGCGGTCGGCGAGCTTGACCAGTATCACCCGGATATCCCGGGCCATGGCCAACGCCATCTTCTGGAAGTTCTCGGCCTGGGCCTCGGCCTTGCTCTCGAAGGTCATCTGGGTCAGCTTGCTGACCCCGTCTACCAGCTCGGCAACGGTGTCGCCAAACTGTTCGACCAGTGCATCCTTGGGAATGCCGGTGTCTTCGATAACATCGTGCAGCATGGCTGCCATCAGGCTCTGATGGTCCATGTGCATGTCGGCGAGGATGTTGGCTACTGCCAGCGGATGAGTAACGTAGGGCTCGCCGCTGCGACGGGTCTGGCCGTCGTGGGCTTGCTCGGCGTAGAAATAGGCGCGCCGGACCAGATTGACCTGTTCCGGCTCAAGGTAATTGCCAAGATTGTCGGCAAAAACTTCTATCGCAGACATGCAGCTCTCCCGCACCCGTGCTGACGGGTGATGACCTCAGGGATGCCCGGCCTGCGCAATCCTTTTACTCGGCCAGTTCGGTAGTTTCCAGCGAGTACAGCGGCTCCTGCTGATCCTGCAGGGCTTCTTCGGCGAGGATTTCATTGGTAACTAGGCCTTCGGCGACTTCACGCAGCGCAACGACGGTGGGCTTGTCGTTCTCCCATGCTACCTTGGCGTCCTTGCCGCCGGTGGCCAGCTGACGGGCGCGCTTGGAGGCCAGCATGACCAGTTCGAAACGGTTATCTACATTTTCCAGGCAGTCTTCAACGGTGACGCGAGCCATGGGGGTACTCCGGAAAGGTAACTAATTGACAGATCGGCGCGCCCGGCATTTGTTCCGGACGCAGGACCTGACAGTGTACTGGCTGATGCTTCAGTCTGACAAGAGCGCTTGCAGCAAGGAGGTGTGGCGCGCCTGCTGGGCGACGGTCTGCAGACGGTAGCTGCGGACGATGGCCTTGAGATCATCGAGGGCGTGGTCGAAGGTGTCGTTAATCACCAGGCTATCGAACTCGACGTAGTGGCTCATTTCCGCTACGGCCTCGGCCATGCGGCGGTCGATCACCTCGTCGTGGTCCTGGCCGCGCGAGTTCAGACGGTGGCGCAGGGCTTCGCGTGACGGCGGCAGGATAAAGATCGAGTGCGCCTGTGGCAGCTTGCGGCGTACCTGCTCCGCCCCTTGCCAGTCGATTTCGAGGATAATGTCGTGGCCGCGTGCCAAGGCCTGCTCGACTGCAGTCTGCGAGGTGCCATAGAGATTGCCGAAGACCTCGGCGTGCTCCAGGAAGTCGCCAGCTTCAACCAGGCGAATAAAGGCGTCGCGATCAGTGAAGTGATAGTTCACGCCATCTGTTTCGCCGGGGCGCATCGGGCGAGTGGTGTGCGAGACCGATACGTGCAGGTTGGGCGTCTGTTCGATCAGTGCCTTGACCAGGCTGGTTTTGCCTGCGCCGGACGGGGCGGAGATGATGTACAGAGTGCCGGTGGCGTGGGTCATCGGACAGGGTTCCTGCGGTGCGTAGTGGATAAGCGCGCAATTATAGGGTTTCCGCGCGGTGGCGTCATGGTTACCTGTCGCTTCCGCTAAGCTGTCTGCTCAGACAGAATTCCGAGCACAGGAGCAGGGATGATTTCGAAATGGCAATGGCTTTTGACGCAGCTGACGCGGACGCTCTGGGTTCGCGCCTCCCTGTACGCGGTATTTGCGGTCGCCGCGGCGCTGCTTTCGGTGCTGGCACAGCAGTTGTTGCCCACCACGTTGCCGATCACCATTGGAGCAGATGCGGTTGACCGCATTCTCGATATCCTTGCCTCCAGTATGCTGGCGGTAACGACCTTCTCGCTGAGTGTCATGGTAGCGGCATACAGCGCTGCGACGGCCAATGTGACACCAAGGGCGACGCGCCTGCTGATGCAGGACACCACCACGCAGAATGTACTGGGTACCTTTATCGGTGCGTTTCTGTTCAGTCTGGTGGGGCTGGTGGCGCTCAGCACCAAGGCGTATGACGAGAATGGGCGGGTGTTGCTGTTTGCCGTGACCCTGGTGGTTATTGTGCTGATTGTGGTGACGATTCTGCGCTGGATTGATCATCTGTCGCGGTTTGGCCGGGTTGGTGAAACGACAGCGAGGGTCGAGGCCGTGACCAGCAGCGCTCTGGTGGACCGGATCGCCAATCCGTGTCTCGGTGCAAGGCAACTGGACCCGAACGGAATTCCACGGCAAGCGACGCCGCTGTATCCGCAGCACAGTCTGTATCTGCAGCACTTGGATGTGGGCGCTCTGGCTGACTGTGCCGAAGCACATTCGCTGCGCCTGTATGTGGTGGTGCTGCCCGGCAACTTTGTTCATCCGGCGTCACCGTTACTCTGGTTTGAAGGCGACGCCGACGAGGCCGCTCAGGCGCGCTTGCGCGAGTGCTTCACGCTGGGTGACCTGCGCTCGTTTGATCAGGACCCGCGTTTCGGCCTTGCGGTGCTGTCCGAGATCGCCTCGCGGGCGCTGTCCCCTGCGGTCAATGATCCGGGTACGGCGATCGACATTCTCAGCCGCGGCGTGCGGCTGCTGTCGGCTTGGGTGGACTATCACGAGCCTGAGCCGGATACGGTCTGTTACCCGCAAATCTGGGTTCCTGCACTTACGCTGGACGACCTGTTCGATGACCTGTTTGGGCCGATTGTGCGGGATGGGGCGGGCCGCGTTGACGTGCAGATGCGGCTGGCCAAGGCGCTGCAGGCGCTGGCCGCGCGCGACGAACGGTTTCTGCAGCCAGCACAGCGCCTGGGTGCCGCGGTGCGCGCGCTGGCCGAGCACGCGATGGTGCTCGAGGCAGACCGTCAGCGGGTGCTGGCGGCAGTGGATCGAATAGGTCAGCACTAGCGCGATCTGCTGAGCACCCTTGCTTGCGTTTATGGGGGCGTATTTGAAGCACGTGGTAGCCGCCAACAGGAGCAGTAGTGGTGATATGGTGTAGGGCTGAGCAGTGTCTGATGTGCTGCTCGCAGGCGCCCCCGCCGGCCCTTTCGAACAATAATGGAGTTCTGCAGCATGATTCGAATTACCGTTTCCTACCCCGCGCAGGACAATGCGCGCTTTGACCACAGCTATTACCAGCAACAGCACGCTCAACTGATCCATCAGCAGCTGGATGCGCACGGGTTGCTGAAGCTGGAAGTGGATCAGTGTCTGGCCGATGGTGCAGGGCAGGCGCCGCAGTTTGTGGCCTCTGCGCATCTGTTCTTTGCCGATATGGCGCAGTTTCAGGCGGCCTTCGCCGCTGGCGGCCAGGCGCTGAATGAGGACATGGCGAATTACACCGATATCACGCCGGTTGTCACCATCAGTCAGGTTGTTGCCTGATTATCCCGGCCCGCGCCTGATTATCGGGTGTGGGCCACTCGGCCGCACCCGTTGCGCCGAAACCGCTACAATAGCGCCGCTTTGTCCTTTCATCCCGTCGAGGAATTACCCTGATGACCGCACGTCGGATTTCATCAGCGTTGCGCGCTGCTGATCACAGAACTGCTGCCACGGCGCCGGCTTCCGGTGCCGGCGCATTGCGTCAGGATCGAATCTATCAGGCCATCAGCGACGCCATCATCGAGCACCGGCTGCAGCCGGGGGCGCGTTTGCGTGAGGATGCGCTGGCTGAGGTGTTCGGGGTCAGCAGAACCGGTATTCGCAAGGTGCTGCAGCGCCTCGCCATGGATCAGCTGGTCACCCTGACACCGGGCAAGGGCGCCAGTGTCACCCGGCCGTCCGCCGAGGAGGCACGGGAAGTCTTTGATGCGCGGCGGATGGTGGAATGTGGCCTGATGCGGCAACTGGCGCGGCAGATTGATGAGGCGGCGCTGGCGGCGTTGCGCGCGCTGGCCGAGCAGGAGCAGCAGGCATTGGCGGCGCGCGATCAGAGTGCAGCGATCAAGTGCTCGGCGGAGTTTCACAGTCGGCTGGCGGTGCTGGCCGGTAATCAGACGCTGGCGAGTTTTGTCGTCCAGCTGTGTTCGCGCTCATCGTTGATTCTGGCGGTGTACGGCAACGCCGGGAATCTGGGCTGCGATTGTACCGATCACAGCCGCCTGATCACGCTGCTGGAAGCTCGGGATGGTGAGGCGGCTGCCGCTTTCATGGCGCAGCATCTGGATGCCATTGAGGGCTCGCTGGCGATTGCCGACTCGCCGCAGACCACGCCGGATTTGCAGGATATCTTCGCCGCCTATCGCGGCTGATGACGCCGACGGTGCAGGCACCGTCGGCGGCCTCGGGGTTCAGCGGCGGAAGCGCTGGCAGGGACCCCAGTATTGCATCAGCAGGTAGTAGCTGACCCCGGCCGGGATCAGGCTGGCATACCAGGACACACTGGATACGTTCAGTGCGACCACGGCACCAATGGCGGTAGCGATCAGCGCGGCGTAGTTGACCCCCTGATACGGGCCGTTGGCGTCGTACAGGTGCTCCAGATTCAGCGTACGCTTGCGGATCAGATAGTAGTCCACCACCAGAATCGCGAAGATCGGGCCGAGGAAGGCCGAGTAGGTCTGCACGAACACCTGCAGGCCGGCGGCTGAATCTTCGCTGACCAGTTTCCACGGGAAGGTCGCGAAGGCCAGCAGGCCGACGATCACGGTAGCCGGTCGGAACTTCAGCTTGAATACATCCATTAGCACGTAGGTTGGTGGCACCACGTTGTTCAGTACGTTGGTGGTGACCTGAGCGAAGGCGATGAACAGCAGGGTGGTCATCAGCAGCGGGGTGTTGTCGACCGCGTTGGCAAACACCTGAATCGGGTCGGCGACGCCGGTGGCCTCGGAGACCATGTACCCGATCAGGCCCATGAACAAGGTGCAGGGCAGAATCGACATCGAGTAAATGGTGGTCAGCAGGCCGGGGCCGGTGCCGTGTTTGTGCTCACGGGCGTAGTCGCTGACGTTGAGGATCATGGTGCTGTAGATGCCGAGGAACAGCATGGTCGCACTCCAGAACGGCAGGCCCCATGAGCCCTGCATGGTCAGCAGACTGCCCGACAGTTCGTCACCGTAGCGCTGCACGGTGCTGTAGAACATGTAGACCAGTGAGGCGAGGATAAAGGCGCTGCCGACATTCTCCAGCCACTTGATGCCCTGAAAGCCCATGACCGAAAGACCAATCTGCAGGAACTGGAAGGCGACAAAGAAGAACACCAGATTGTCGAAGCCGAACAGGGTGGCGGACACCATGTTCAGGGCGCCGGCGCCAATCCAGCTCTGGAAGCCGTACCAGACGATCGCGGGAACCGCGCGCACCAGGCCGGGTAGTCGGGTGCCGGCGAAGCCGAAGGCGCTGCGCGCCTGCACCATGAACGGGATGCCGTATTTGTAACCGGCGGCGCCGTTCAAGACCAGGGCAACGCCAATGACGAAGCAGCCAATGGCAATCGCCAGGGTGGCCTGGATCAGGTTCAGGCTGCCGACCACGCTGGAGCCCATGGTAAAGGTGCCGATTGAAACGCAACCACCAAACCAGGCCAGCAGATAGGACAAGCGCCCCATAATGCGAACCTTCTGGGGCGCGAGGGACTCCTCGCCGGCGGCCTTGGTTTCGTTGCTCGGCTGGCTGCCGGCGGTGAGCGTGCTGGCGTCAGTGTTCATGAGACTCCCCCGTGGGCTGTGTTGTGCATTGTTGTCTCCCCGGATCATCCGATCCTGCGGTTTTTTTGTGTTTGCCCCGCGGGGCGCGCTGTCACCTGATCAGCCGTGGGCCAGATCAGAATACTCGGCAAAGCGTCCGGTGAAGCGCTTGCTGCCCGGAAACGCCAAATCGCCAAATTTGCTGGTACCCAGCCCCAGCCCAACCACGGCTTCGGCCAGCTTCACTGCGGCGGTTACGCCTTCCACCACGGGCAGACCGACCGCGTCGCTGATCTGCGGGGTCAGGTCGGCCATGCCACCGCAACCAAGCACGATGGCGCCGATGTTGTCTTCGCGCTTGGCCTTCAGACACTCGTCGATGATGCGCTCGAGTGCGATATCCGGGTTCTCTTCCAGATCCAGCACCGGAATGTCGGCGGCGCGCAGGCGTCGGCAGCTGTGGCGGAAGCCGTAATTGTCGAGCAGATGCTCGGCGATGATCAGGGTGCGCGGCAGGGTGGTAACCACCGAGAAGCGGGTGCTGATCAGACTGGCGACATGGAATGCGGCTTCGGCGATGCCGATCACCGGGGCGCGGGTCAGCTCGCGAGCGGCATACAAGCCGGGGTCGCCAAAGCAGGCAATGATGTAGGCATCGGTGCCTTCGCGCTCACCGGCGCGCACTTCCTCAACGACGCCCAGGGCACTTACCGCCTCGTCGAAATGGCTTTCGATCGACACCGGGCCGCTGTCTGGCTGGCTGGCAGTGATCCGCGTGCCGGGTGCGGCAACCGCTTTGGCCGCCTCGCCGATGGTCTCGGTCATGGCGTGGGTGGTGTTCGGGTTGATGACGCGAATATGCATGAATCTGGCCTGCCCATGTATGTACACAAAAGAGTAGATTAATTGTATACAATCGTCTGAGTCAAAAAATCAAAATGCCTTGCAGTTATCGCGCGTAATAAGCACTACGTACTCGAACTGCAGGCTTTCTTCAGCGAAAGAGGTGTCTTAATGATCGATAGCGCTGTGTATCCACGCGATCTGATCGGCTACGGCCGCACCCCGCCGGAAGCCCGTTGGCCCGGCCGTGCGCGGATCGCCGTTCAATTTGTGCTCAACTACGAAGAGGGCGGTGAGAACTGTGTGCTGCACGGCGACAGCCACTCCGAGCAGTTCCTGTCGGAAATCATTGGTGCGGCGGCGTTCGATGATCGCCATATGAGCATGGAGTCGATCTACGAGTACGGCTCGCGGGTGGGTGTCTGGCGCCTGCTCAACGAATTCGAGAGGCGCGGTTTGCCGTTGACCGTGTTTGGCGTGGCGATGGCACTTGAGCGGCATCCGGAAGTAGCCCAGGCGTTCCATGAGTTGGGCCACGAAATCGCCTGCCACGGCTGGCGCTGGATTCACTACCAGAACATCCCCGAAGCGGTTGAGCGCGAGCACCTGCAGCGTGCACTGGACATCTTCCAGCGCCTCTACGGCAGTCAACCGGAGGGCTGGTACACCGGGCGGGACAGCCCCAACACCCGGCGTCTGCTGCTGGATCAGGGCGGTTTCCTCTATGACAGCGACTACTACGGTGATGATCTGCCGTTCTGGACCCGTGAGGCGGACAGCGCCGGCGCGCTGCACAATCACCTGATCGTGCCTTACACTCTCGATACTAACGACATGCGCTTTGCCTCACCGCAGGGCTTCAACACCGGCGACCACTTCTTTCAGTATCTGAAAGACGCTTTCGACGTGCTCTACGCTGAGGGTGAAGACCTGCCGAAGATGCTGTCGATCGGTCTGCACTGCCGGTTGATCGGCCGCCCCGGCCGCTTCCGCGCGCTGCAGCGTTTTCTTGATTACATCGAATCCCATGATCGGGTCTGGGTGACACGCCGTGTCGATATCGCCCGCCATTGGGCCGAGCATCATCCCGCACAGAACCAGGAGTCAGCATGAGCAAGCAATCCGAACCCCGCAGCTACTACGCGCCAACCGGCGGGCACCCGCCGCAGACGCAGCTGACCACCGACCGTGCGGTCTTCACCGAGGCCTACGCGGTGATTCCCAAGGGCGTGATGCGCGATATCGTTACCAGCCACCTGCCGTTCTGGACCGGTACCCGTCTGTGGGTGCTGTCGCGCCCGCTCAGCGGCTTTGCCGAAACCTTTTCGCAGTACATCATGGAAGTGCAACCGGGTGGCGGCAGTGACAAGCCGGAAACCGACGCCTCCGCCGAAGGCGTGCTGTTCGTGGTGGAAGGCGAAATGACGCTGACCCTGAACGGTCAGCAGCATCTGATGAAAGAGGGCGGCTACGCCTTTATTCCGCCAAGCAGCGACTGGCAACTGCACAACAACAGCGGCGCTGTGGTGCGCTTCCACTGGGTTCGCAAGGCCTACCAGAAAGTCGAGGGTATCGACGCGCCGGAAGCTTTCGTCACCAACGAAAATGACATCGAGCCGCTGGTGATGCCCGGCACCGACGGGGCCTGGAGCACCACTCGCTTTGTCGACATGAGCGACATGCGCCACGACATGCACGTGAATATCGTCAACTTCCAGCCGGGCGGTGCGATTCCCTTTGCCGAGACCCACGTCATGGAGCACGGCCTCTATGTGCTGGAAGGCAAGGCGGTGTATCTGCTGAACAAGGACTGGGTTGAGGTCGAAGCCGGCGACTACATGTGGCTGCGCGCCTTCTGCCCGCAAGCATGCTATGCCGGCGGCCCCGGCCCGTTCCGCTACCTGCTGTACAAGGATGTCAACCGCCACATGAAACTGCCGGCGCTTGACCGTTGAGGAGCAGGAGATGAGTGCTGACGTGTTGCAGCTGACGGCCCAGCCCCTGACACCGGAGGCCTTCGCGGCATTCGGTGAGGTGATCGATGTGCGCAGCTCCGCGCATTTCATGATCAACGCGGGCCGTACCCGTCGCCATCATGATCTGGCTAAGGTTGAGGTGGCCGGTGAATCACCGCGGGTGCTGATCAGCATCTTTGTCAGCCAGCCGGTCACCGTGCCGCTGGAGCTGACCTTTCTGGAGCGCCATCCGCTCGGCAGTCAGGCGTTTATGCCGCTGCACGAGGAGCAGTTTCTGATCGTGGTGGCGCCGCCGGGCGATGCGATTGATCCGGCCGAGGTGCGCGCCTTCATCACCGACGGCCGCCAGGGCGTCAACTACCGCATCGGCACCTGGCATGCCATCCAGTCGGTGCTGGAGCGTGAAGGGGAGTTTCTGGTGGTTGATCGCGGTGGTGCCGGCCACAACTGCGACGAGCATCCGATCAACATCCGGGTCACGCTGGAGTGACCCTGCGCTGACATTGATACCGCTCCGCAACGGAGCGGTATGGGCTTACTCGATATTCTGGATCTGCTCGCGCATCTGCTCGATAAACACCTTCAGATCCACCGCCGCCTGGGTGCTGCGCGTATCGATGGCCTTGGAGCCGAGGGTGTTGGCTTCGCGGTTGAACTCCTGCATGAGGAAGTCCAGGCGGCGGCCGATGGCGTCTTTGCTGTCCAGCACGCGGCGGGTTTCGGCGACGTGGGTATCGAGGCGGTCGAGCTCTTCGGCGACGTCGATCTTCTGTGCCAGCAACACAATTTCCTGTTCGACGCGGGTGCTGTCCAGCTCCAGTTTGGCGTCGTTGAAGCGGTCGATCAGCTTCTGCCGGTGGGCGGTAAGCAGGGTCGGCATCATTTCGCGGATTACGGCGGTGCGCTCGCTGATGCTGCTCAGGCGGTCCTCGATCAGTTGCTTCAGCTCGGCACCTTCGCGCGCGCGGTGTTCCTTCAGTTCCTTGAGGGCCTGATCGAACAGCTGTCGGGCCTGCTTGACCAAGTCACCCTGATCAGTCTTCTCGCCAATCACCACGCCCGGCCAGGCTAGCAGCTCGAGTGGGTTGACCGGACCGGCGTTCTGCAGGCGGGCGCTGAGCTGCTCGGTGGTGCGGATCAGCTGATCGAGTAATGGCTGGTTCAGGCTGAGCTCGCTGGACTGCTGCTCGGCCGGATTGAAGCGCAGGGTGCACTCGACCTTGCCGCGGGCCAGCTGCTTGCGCAGCAGTTCGCGCAGCGGACCCTCCAGTTCGCGGAAGGCTTCGGGCAGGCGCAGGGTGACTTCCAGATAGCGGTGGTTCACCGACCGCAGTTCCCAGGCCAGGTTGCCCTGATCGGTGCTGAGTTCGCTGCGGGCGAAGGCGGTCATGCTGTAAACCATGCGGATCCTCTGTCTGGTCGGTGAGCGGATGGGCATTGTAGCGCCTTGCTGCGGTCCGGGGGTATCGTCGGGGTGCTATACTCCGCGGTCTTCCCACCTGCAGTACAAGGATTCCAGATGATGAAACGCCCCAGCGAACGCGCCGCCGACCAGATGCGCCAGGTTACCCTGACCCGTCATTACACCAAGCATGCCGAAGGTTCCGTGCTGGTCGAGTTTGGCGACACCAAAGTCATCTGTACCGTGAGTGTTGAGGCCGGGGTGCCGCGCTTCCTGCGTGGCAGCGGCCAGGGCTGGATCACCGCTGAATACGGCATGCTGCCGCGCTCGACTGGCTCGCGCATGCAGCGTGAGTCGAGCCGTGGCAAGCAGGGTGGTCGCACGCTGGAAATCCAGCGGCTGATTGGTCGCTCGCTGCGCGCCGCGGTTGACCTGAAGACGTTGGGCGAAAACACCCTGTACATCGACTGCGATGTGATCCAGGCCGATGGCGGTACCCGTACCGCGTCGATCACCGGCGCCTGCGTGGCGTTGGTCGATGCGCTGCGTGCCATGAAGCAGCGTGGCGCGATCAAGAAGGTGCCTGAGGTGCAGATGATTGCCGCGATCTCGGTCGGTATCTATCAAGGTGTGCCGGTGCTGGATCTGGATTATCCGGAAGACTCGGCTGCCGATACTGACCTGAATGTGGTGATGACCGACAAGGGCGGCTTTATCGAAGTGCAGGGCACCGCTGAGGCGGCGCCGTTCAGTGCCGAGGACCTGAATGCCATGCTGGCGCTGGCACGCAAGGGCACCGAGGAGCTGTTTGTGTTGCAGCGCGCTGCGCTGGAGGACTGACTCGCGTCTCTGCGCTGAAAAGCCCGCCTTTGGGCTGCCTTTTTTGTGCGGCGGTCGCGCTGGCGCGGGCACTGGCGTAGGCAGGGAGCGGAAACTCTGTTAAAACTCGCGTAAACCTGTTTTTACGCCAAGGAGTGCCTGCGATGACTGATCCAGTAACCCAGACTGACAATACGCCGCCGCCCGCGACGCCCGGCCCGGAAGCGCGCCAGTGGGCGCTGTTTGTGCACCTGTCCGCATTGCTGGGGTTCATTTTTCCGTTCGGCAACCTGGTCGGCCCGTTGATCATCTGGCAGCTGAAGAAAGACATGGACCCCTTTGTCGATGATCAAGGCAAGGAAGCGCTCAATTTCCAGATCACCGTTGCCTTGCTGATGCTGGTTTGCCTGTTGTTGGCACTGGTGCTGATTGGCCTGCTGCTGATGTGGGTGGTGGGGGTAGGCGCGCTGGTGCTGACCATCATTGCCGCGATCAAGGCCAACGAAGGTCAGGCCTACCGCTATCCGTTCTGCTGGCGCCTGATTAAATAGGCGAAGCAAAAAAACACCCCCGCAGCCATCGGCTCCGGGGGTGTTTTTCGTTTGTGAGGCTGATTCTGTTGCGACAAGGGTGGGTATCCCCAGATCATCGCTTGCAGTATCTCAGATGCTCAGGGTCCAGTCGTAGTCGATAATCACCGGTGCGTGCTGAGAGAAGCGCGCATTGCGCGGGATTTTGGCCTGTTTGACGAAGCGGCGCAGGCCAGGAGTCAGGAACTGGTAGTCGAAGCGCAGGCCGAGGTTGAGATTCTCCGCCTGTTCGCTGTTGGGCCACCAGCTGTAGAGCTCGGACTCGCGGGTGACTTCGCGTAGCGCATCGACGTAGCCCATGTTGCCGAAGATCTCGTCCATCCAGGCTCGCTCGGGCGCCATGAAGCCGGGTTCGTTCTGGCAGTCGCGCCAGTTTTTTACGTCCAGCTTGAGGTGGGCGACATACAGGGAGCCACAGTAGATGAATTCGCGGCGCTTGCGGCGCTGCTTGTTCAGGTAGTTGGCGAAGTCTTCCATGAACTTGAACTTCTGGTTCAGGTCGGCGTCGCCGTCACGGCCGGAGGGCAGCAGCAGTGAGCCGATGCTGAGCTTGTCGAAGTCGGCCTGCATGAAGCGGCCGTAACGGTCGGCGGACTCGAAGCCCAGACCCATGATGATCGCTTTGGGGGCGACCCGGGTGTAGATCGCGACACCGCCCTGGGACGGGGTTTCGGCTTCGAAGCAATATTGCCAGTAGCCGTCCAGCCAGTACGGGTCCTGCTCCAGTTCGGGGGCGGTGACGCGGATGTCCTGCAGACAGATGACATCAGCATCCTGAGTGCGCAGCCAGTCAAACAGGCCACGCTCGGCGGCGGCCTTCACTCCATTGACGTTAAGACTGATGATTCGCATGCATGGTCCCCCAAAAAACCAGCGTGTATGATACCCGAGCTTGAGGGTCTGTTGTAGTTTCGTTAACCCGGCGGTTGCAGCCGGTAAAGCTGTCGGGCAAGAAACGAGGCGCGTGGTTTGGTCATTCTGGATAAGCGACGAGCGTCGCCGGATGGCCTCGGCGTCAGCAGCCCCGGTCCTTTTGTTAATGATGAGGGTGTAGATGCACGAATATCAGCGGGAGTTCATTCGTTTTGCGCTGGATCGCAATGTCTTGCGATTTGGCGAGTTCACTCTCAAGTCAGGGCGCAAGAGTCCGTATTTCTTCAATGCGGGTCTGTTCAACGACGGCGCCTCACTCAGTCGGCTGGGTCGTTTCTACGCCCAGGCACTGGTGCACAGCGGTCTGCCGGGCGTCGACGTGATTTTTGGACCGGCCTATAAGGGGATCCCTCTGGCGGCTGTCACGGCAGTGGCACTGGCGGACAGCTTTGACCGCAACCTGCCCTACTGCTTCAATCGCAAGGAAGCCAAGGATCACGGCGAGGGTGGTTCGCTGGTGGGCGCACCGCTTGAAGGTCGCGTGCTGATCGTTGACGATGTGATCACTGCCGGTACCGCTGTGCGCGAGGTCATGCAGATCATTCAGCAGGCTGGCGCGACACCGGCTGCCGTGATGATTGCCCTGGATCGTCAGGAGCGCGGACAGAGCGAGCTGTCGGCAATCCAAGAGGTCGAGCGTGACTTCGCAATTCCGGTCATCAGCATTGTCAGCCTGAATCAGGTCATGGATTTCATCAAGGATGACCCGGAGCTGCAGCAACACTTGCCGGCAGTGCAGGCCTATCGCGCCGAATTCGGCGTCTGATCACGGTTCGGCCGGTGCCGCTTAACATGGGCTAACGGTTTGATTGCGGCGGCCGATATACTGCCAATTGGCCAGCAAGCCTGGCTTCGAAGTTACGCAAAGGAAGGCTGGAACGGACGAGGAACCGCCTGCGATGAATCGGATCTTGAGCTGTGCTGCACTGACCCTGATGATGGTTTCGTCGCTGAGCGTTGCTGGCGATCTGTACCGCTATGTCGATGACCACGGTGTTGTGGTGCTTGGTCGGCAGGTGCCACCGCAGTTTGTTGCTCGTGGTTATGAAGTGCTCGACAGCAATGGTCGGGTCAAGCAAGTCGTCCCGGCTGCACCGTCGGCCGAGGAGCGAGAGGCCCGTCGGCTGGCGCTGGAAGCCCAGAAAAAACAGGATGCCGAGGATGCCACCCTGCTGCGGCTATACAGCAGTCTTGCCGATCTGGACCGGGCCCAGGCCCGTCAGCTCCAGCAGTTGGATAACCAGATTGCGGTGGCGCGCGCCAACATTGCCGAGCTGCAGACTGAACGCGAGGAGTTGCGCGCGCAGGCGGCCGATCAGGAGCGGGCTGGGCGCAAGGTGGATAAAGCCATTCTTGATCAGTTGCAGGCCGTCGATTCCGAAACACGGCTTCAGCAGCAGCGAATCGAGCGCACTGAGGGCGAGATTGCTGCGGTGAAGGCAGATTACGCCGCCCAGCGCTCGCGGCTGTCGCTTCTGCTTGGCGACGAGCCGCCGCCGCAGTAGTTCGGATTCTTTCCCCAGGTCAGCCCTGTACAGCGGCGCCGGCCTCTTCGGGGGGCCGAGTTTCGAAGCGGCGAACAGCTGCCTTGAATGACTCCGGGATAGGTTCCGGTCGACGGGTCTGCTGATTGGCATGCACGTAGACGATCTCGCCGCTGACCAGCAGCGTGTCCCCGCGATAGATTCCCACCACAAAGCTCATGCTGGAGTTGCCGAAGCGGGCAATCCGCAGACGGATGTCCAGCAGATCATCAAACAGCGCTGACGCCTTGTAGTCGAGCAGGGTTCTGGCGGCGAAAAACTCGCTGCCATCGAGGCCCTCTCCGGGCTGCACGCCGGCGTCGGCGCGCAGCTCCCGGTAGTACTCGGTGACGCCGACATCCGCGTAGTTCAGATAGTGGCCGTTGAAGACGATGCCCTGGGGGTCCGCCTCGGACCAGCGCACGCGCAGCGGCGTGCTGAAGCGAAAGTCGGTCTTGTTCATTACTCGTCTCGTGCCTGATTGGTGATCAGGGTGCCGACGCCGGTGTCGGTGAACAGTTCCAGCAGCACGGCGTTGGGCACGCGGCCATCGACAATGATGGCGCTGCCGACACCGCCCTGTACCGCGTCCAGCGCGCAGCGAATCTTCGGCAGCATGCCGCCGTAGATGGTGCCATCGGCGATCAGTGCGTCAACCTGCGTGGTGCTCAGGCCGGTCAGCACCTTGCCTTCCTTGTCCATCAGGCCGGCGATGTTGGTCAGCAGCATCAGTTTCTCGGCGCTCAGCGCCTCGGCGACTTTACCGGCAACCAGGTCAGCGTTGATGTTGTAGGAGGCGCCGTCGCTGCCAACGCCGATCGGAGCGATGACCGGAATGTAGTCATCGGAGACCAAGCGATTGATCAGGTTGGCGTTGACGCTGGAGACCTCGCCCACATGGCCAATGTCGATGATCTCGGGTTTGTCCATGCCCGGAGTGTGACGGCTGACTCTGAGCTTGCGCGCCTTGATCAGGCCGGCGTCCTTGCCGGTCAGCCCGATGGCGCTGCCGCCATGCTGGTTGATCAGGTTGACAATGTCCTTGTTGACCTGGCCGCCGAGGACCATTTCCACCACATCCATGGTCTGGCTGTCGGTCACCCGCATGCCTTCGATGAACTGGCTTTCGATGTTCAGTCGCTTGAGTAGATCACCGATCTGCGGACCGCCGCCATGGACCACCACCGGATTGATGCCGACCGTTTTCATCAGCACGATGTCGCGGGCAAAGCTGTTTTTCAGCTCATCGTTTTCCATGGCGTTTCCGCCGTACTTGATGACGATGGTCTTGCCGGTGAAGCGCTGGATATAGGGCAGGGCTTCGGTAAGAACGCGTGAAACCTGGGCGGCGGCGTCGCGACTCAACATGGTGGTCTGGTGTCTCCTGTGGTGATTCAGAATGTGGGTTGCAGGTCGGGTGCGATGGCCTGCAGCTGCTGACGGAACAGGTCCTGCACGCGGGTCAGCTCCGCGTCGCTGTCAGCCTCGAAGCGCAGTACCAGCACCGGCGTGGTGTTGGAGGCGCGGATCAGGCCCCAGCTGTTGGCAAAGTCTACACGGATGCCGTCGATGCTGGTGACCTCGCCGTCGCCCCAGTTACCCTCTGCTGTCAGCGCCTCGATGATCTGGAACTTGCGCTCCTCGCCGACCGTGAGGTTGATTTCCGGGGTGCTGATACTGGCCGGATAGCGGGCCATCACCTGATCGGCGCTGTCGGGCTGCAGCGACAGCAGCTCGAGCAGGCGGCAGGCGCTGTAGAGGCCGTCGTCGAAGCCGAACCAGCGCTCCTTGAAGAACAGGTGCCCGCTCATCTCGCCACCGAGCAGGGCGCCGGTTTCCTTCATCTTGGCCTTGACCAGCGAGTGGCCGGACTTCCACATGATCGGCCGGCCGCCAGCTCGGCTGATGACCTGGGGCAGCTGGCGTGAGCATTTGACGTCAAAGACGATGTCGGCGCCGGGGTTGCGGGTGACGATGTCCTCGGCAAACAGCATCATCAGCCGGTCCGGATAGATCATCTCGCCGCTGTTGGTGACAAAGCCGAGGCGGTCGGCATCGCCGTCAAAGGCAACGCCGAGATCGGCACCTTCGCGCTGTACGGTCTCGATCAGCGTGATCAGGTTCTCCGGCTTGCCCGGATCCGGGTGATGGTTGGGGAACAGGCCGTCCACATCGCAGAACAGCGGAATCACCTCGCAGCCGATGCCCTCAAGCAGGCGTTCGGCAATCACGCCGCCAACCCCGTTACCGCAGTCGACCACGACCTTCAGTGGACGTGCGATGAGGACGTCTTCAACGATGTGGTTCAGATAGCTGTCGAGAATCTCGAGTCGATCACTGGCACCGTTGCCAGTACGCAGCTGGTTCTGTTGCAGGCGCTGGTGCAGGGCGGTGATCTGCTCACCGGACAGGGTTTGCCCGGCGATGACAATTTTCAGGCCGTTGTAGGCCGGCGGGTTGTGGCTACCGGTAATCATCACGCCGGAGCTGGCGTCAGTGGTGTTGGTGGCAAAGTACACCACCGGCGTTGGCACCATGCCCAGGTCGGCGACCTGACAGCCGCTGTCGACCAGGCCCTGGATCAGTTGCTCGCTCAGTGCCGGGCCGGACAGGCGGCCGTCGCGACCGACCACAACCTTGGGCTCACCGGCGTCGAGCGAGGCGCTGCCAATGGCGCGGCCGAGCCAGTAAACGCCTTCTTCGGTCAGACTTTTGCCTACCACGCCGCGGATATCGTAGGCGCGGAAGATTTCGGCGGGCAGCTCTGGAATGTCAGCGTGTTGGCTACTGCTGTCGGTGTCGGGTGTCTGCATGTTGAATGGGTCGTCGTCGAGGATGTCGATATCAAGTATGTCGTTGTCGTGCTGGTACGGACTGACAGGGGGCTTGGGCTTGGGCTCGGTACTCGGGCTGCTGTTGGCTGGTGCGCTGTCGGCTTCGGGCGCTCGCTTGAGCAGTTGCTGGATGTTCTGCGCCAGTGGCTCAAGTGGCCCCAGTTTGATGCCTTGCGCTTTGTGGCCAAGGGTCAGTTGGGTCAGGGTGTTGGCGTCGGCGCGCAAAGCGCGACTCCAACTGCGTTGCAGGAGCAGCATGCCGAGCAGGGTGCCAATCAGGGCCATCAGGCCGGCGATGGTCAGCAGCAGGATGCTGGGCTTGACGCTGGAGATCGCAGGGCCACGCTGGAACTCAATACGCCAGGCCGGATTACTGGTCTGCAGCGATACTGTCGCGCCGTTTCCTTCGCCGCGCTCGAACAGTACCTGCTCGGGCGCGTTGGGAAACTGCTGGATCAGCTTTATCTGACCAACCTGCGCGGGCAGGTCAGGTAAGGTCGCGGTGATGCGCGCCATCTGCATCACGGCGGTCAGGGTGCCGCCGATTGGTGCGTTTTCCGAGGCGCGCAGTGGCTTGACGCCATAAATCAGCCAGCGATTGCCAATCTTGTGGGCTTCAATCGGCACCGGGAGGTCGTGTTCTGCCCGGCGAATCATGTCCAGCGCGGCGAAATTCAGCGGCGCCTGGTCATCTTCGATCCGTTCGGCACCGCCCCTAGCGTGCGTGTAGACCGCCAGTGTGTCGGCACCGTGATAGCGCAGCAATCGCTCCAGCGGGGTGCTTTGCTGTTGATCTAGCGTCACCTGCAGTTGCGGGTTGGCGGCGATGCGAGTGAGGTCGCGGTCCAGCTGGGCCAGGGCTTGGTTGAGTGCGCTGACCTGCTGGTGAGCGTAGCTGGCTTCCAGTTCGCTGGTGCGCTTGGTCGCGTAGCTGCCAAGGGCAATCCAGAGCACGGCCGCTGCGGCCGCTATGCCTACCACGGACAGCGCTATTGGCAGAGCCGTTGCAGGCAAGCCCGTTGTACCGCTGGTTTTTCGGGTCAGTTTCATCGTTATTCTTGAGCCTCCCTGCACTGACGCCGCGCTCGTGCGGTCAGTGGGTTCCTGTGTGACCGAATCCGCCAGCACCGCGCTGGCTGTCGTCAAAACTGTCAACGATCTGCAGTTCTGCCTGCAAGACCGGGACCAGCACCAGCTGTGCGATACGCTCCCCCGGGTTGATGGTAAAGGCGCTGTTGCCGCGGTTCCAGCACGAGACCATCAGCTGGCCCTGATAATCTGAGTCGATCAGGCCGACCAGATTACCGAGCACGATACCGTGTTTGTGGCCCATGCCTGAGCGCGGCAGGATCATCGCCGCTAGCCCCGGGTCGGCGATGTGAATGGCCAGTCCGGTGGGCAGCAGCTCGGTCTGTCCCGGCTCCAGGACTAACGGGGCATCCAGCATGGCTCGCAGGTCGAGACCGGCCGAGCCACCGGTGGCATAGGCTGGCAGCGGCCACTCGGTGCCGAGGCGGGGGTCCATTACTTTGGCTTGCAGCGCGTGCATCGGGGCTCCTCAGTTACTGTCCTGCTGGTCCAGCAGGGCGGCCAGACGGCTGATGATGTCGCGGGCCAGCTTCTGCTTGCTGGCCTGCGGCAGGGTAGTCGTGGTCAGTTGTTGATCGATCAGGGTGACCGCGTTGTCGTCACTATTAAACCCGATCCCACTCTGGCTGACATCATTGGCGATGATCAGGTCGAGGTTCTTGCGTTGCAGCTTGTCGCGGGCGTAGCCCAGTACGTCCTGGGTTTCGGCGGCAAAGCCGACGCAGCAGCGCGGACGCTGCGCGCCGGTCGCTAGGGTCGCCAGAATGTCGGGGTTGCGGATCAGCCTCAGGGTCATGCCGTCGTCGCTGCCCGGGGTTTTTTTCAGCTTCTGTTCAGCGCAGGTATCGGGCCGGTAATCGGCAACCGCTGCCGAGGCAATAAAAAGATCAGCGGGCAGCGCCGCCTGACAGGCTTCGAGCATGTCCTGGGCGCTGACCACGTCCACCCGCTGCACCCGCGTCGGGGTCGGCAGGTTGACCGGGCCGGCAATCAGAGTGACCCGTGCGCCGGCTTCAGCGGCTGCCTCGGCCAGGGCAAAGCCCATCTTGCCGGAGCTGTGGTTGGAGATATAGCGCACTGGGTCGATTGCTTCGCGGGTTGGCCCGGCGTTGATCAGTACGTGACGGCCGCTGAGCAGGCCGCGCTGGAAGCAGTCGGCAGCGCGGGCGGCAATGTCGGTCGGCTCGAGCATGCGGCCGGGGCCAACGTCGCCACAGGCCTGGCCGCCGTCACCGGGGCCAAAAACGTGCACGCCGCGCTCGAGCAGCATGCTCAGGTTGTGCTGGGTGGCCGCGTCGCGCCACATCGCCTGGTTCATCGCCGGGGCAATGGCTATGGGCGCGTCTGTGGCCAACACCAGGGTGGTCAGCAGGTCGTCGCCACGGCCCTGTGCCAGTCGGGCCATCAGATCAGCCGTGGCCGGCGCGATCAGTACCAGATCGGCCCAGCGCGCCAGCTCGATATGACCCATGGCGGCTTCTGCGGCCGGGTCAAGCAGGTCACCGTGTACCGGGTGGCCGGACAACGCTTGCAGGGTCAGCGGGGTAATAAACTCGCGGGCGGCATGGGTCATTACCACGCGTACTTCAGCACCGGCGTCGCGCAGGCGGCGGATCAGTTCGGCGCTCTTGTAGGCAGCAATGCCGCCACTGACGCCGAGTACCACCTGCTTGTTGGATAACGACTGCATTGTGAACTTCCCCTCATGCTGCGAGCGGGCCTTTGGAGAGCCTGCGAAATGCCCGCTACGATAGCACAGCACTGGCCGCCGCGCGCCTGTGGGCGGGGCGGCCGGCGGGTGTTTGTGAGTGATCCGACAGCACAGGGAGCGTGCATGGCAATTACCGACTGGCCAGCGGCGGAACGGCCGCGGGAAAAATTATTGGCGCAGGGGGCTGAGGCGCTGTCTGACGCTGAGCTGCTGGCGATTTTTTTGCGCACCGGGCTGCCCGGCTGCAGTGCGGTGGATCTGGCGCGGCGGCTGTTGGTGGCGTTCGGCAGCTTGCGTGCCCTGTTGCAGGCCGATCTGACCGAGTTCTCGGCCCACGCCGGGCTCGGGCCTGCCAAATTTGCTCAGCTGCAGGCGGTGCTGGAAATGGGGCGCCGGCATCTGTTTGAGGACCTGAAGCGTGGTGACGCGCTAACCTCGCCCGGCGCGGTGCGGCAGTTCTTGCGCAGTCGCCTGGCCGCACTGCCGCACGAGGTATTTGCCTGCCTGTTTCTGGACAACCAGCATCGGGTGATCGCCTTCGAGGAACTGTTTCGCGGCACCATCGACAGCGCCAGTGTCTATCCCCGTGAAGTGCTCAAGCGTGCGTTGGCGCTCAATGCGGCAGCGTTGATCCTGACCCACAACCATCCGTCGGGTATTGCTGAGCCGAGTCAGGCGGACCTTCAGCTCACACGCCGCTTGCGCGATAGTCTTGCAATGCTCGATATACGGGTGCTGGACCACCTTGTCATAGGGGATGGAGATCCCGTCTCGATGGCGGAAAGGGGCTTGTTGTAAGTGCCTTGCCTGGAATGCCTGATGTAGAAAAAGCGTTGCTTGGTGTTGGGCTTTTTGGTATAAAGCTCCGCTCTTCTCGGGGCTGCGCCTGCAAATGTGTATTTCAGGCGGGTTAAATCCACTCGCCCCGGCTGGACAACAGATTCTTTTATGGCTTCCAACCAGTTCGGGTTGGGCAAGTGGTTGGAGAGGGTTAACCATGTCTCGAGTATGTCAAGTGACCGGCAAGGGTCCGGTTACTGGGAACAACGTTTCCCACGCTAACAACAAAACCAAGCGTCGTTTTCTGCCTAACCTGCAGTACCATCGTTTCTGGGTTGAGTCGGAAAAGCGTTTCGTCCGTCTGCGCACTACTGCCAAGGGCATGCGCATCATCGACAAGCGCGGTATCGATGCGGTTCTGGCTGAAATCCGCGCCCGCGGCGAAAAAGTCTAAGGAGTATCATCATGCGTGAATTGATTCGTTTGGTGTCCTCTGCCGGTACTGGTCACTTCTACACTACCGACAAGAACAAGCGCACCACTCCCGACAAGATCGAAATCAAGAAATTCGATCCGGTCGTACGTAAGCACGTGACTTACAAGGAAGCCAAGATCAAATAAGGTCTTTGCTTGCTGACAAAAAACCCGCTCTCGAGCGGGTTTTTTGTTGTCTGTGATATAGGGTCAACAGACCCTAAGCTCAGGGTTCGCCGCCGATAGCGAAATTCGGCAGGCTGTCGACCGGTTGGGCGAACTCGAAGGGGATGGAGACGGTCTGCAGGCCAACATTTTTCTGCACCACAAAGTGCAGGTGCGGGCCGGTGCTGTTGCCGGTATTGCCTGACAGAGCGAGCAGTTGACCTGGATTGACCCGCTGGCCTTCACTGACCTGGACCGAGCCGCGCTTGAGGTGCAGGTAGACGCCCATGGTGCCGTCGTCATGCAGCAGCCGAACGAAGTTGCCGGACGGGTTGCTGCCACGGCCAGTCTGGTTGTTCTCGATCTTCACGACCAGGCCGGCGCGGGCGGCGACGATGGGTGTGCCGACCGGCATGGCAATGTCGAAGGCGTACCGGCCCTTGGGGCTGGAGTGGCTGTAGCGTCCGCCCGGGCCCTGGGTCATGCGGAACGGGCCGCCCCGCCAAGGCAGTGGATAGTGGGTCAGGGTTTGCTGAGCCCGCGGGTCGCCAAGTGCGTGCTCAAGTCGATAGTCGTAGTGCGGTTCGCCGTTGCCGGTAGGCTGTAGCGTGACCAGTCGGATTTGTTGGCGCGGTGGCAACACCCAGTTGATCGGGCTGGCCGGCGCGCCGCTGATGTTGCGCGCGTTGTTGATGCTCAGGCGAATTTCGACTGGCGCATACAGGTCGTTGTGAACGATCAGGGTTTCGCCACCCGCGTGGCGTTGCTTGGTGACGTATACCTCACGGTCGACGTTCTCGACCATGGCGTCACGGAAGACGATGACCTGGGCACCCTCGACTCGCCTGTCGGTATAGGTGGTCACACCGTTTTCATCGGTGTACTTGTAGATGTTGCCGGCCAGCAACAGAGGGCTGGCCAGCAGCAGGGGCAATGACAGTAAGGCGCGCATCCGCTGCTACCTGTGTTATTCGTGCTGGCAGAAGCCGAGTCTAGCGCTGAATGCGGGCCGTTGCGACCCGCACCGAGAGCGTTGTGACTCAGGCCATGTTCGGCCGTAGCGAGTAGCTGCGCAGGTGGCTGGCGAAATCCTGCAGTGCCTTGATACCGCTTTCCTCGGCCTGATGGCACCAGTCCTTCAGGGCCTGCAGCATTTCGTGGCTGTTGGCGCTGGTGCGCCCCCAGATCTGCTGCAGCGCCAGGCGCTTCTCGTAGATCACCTTGAGCGCCTGGCTGTGGTCCAGCATGGTCTGGATGCGTGCCTGATGCTGGTCGTCCAGCAGGCTGGTTTCCCGGCTAAGCAGGCGCTTGGCACGGCGGAACAGGTGGTGCATTGAGGCGTCGAGGCGCGCGAGCTCGCTGCGCACCAGCGGTTTGATTACGTGCTTGCGGTACTGCGCCATGATCTGAAAGCGATTGTTGAGGATCGCCATGGCGGTATCCATGTCCAGTGTCTGCTTGCCGGCGATCTTGTGGGCAATTGGCGCAGTGCGGCGCACATCGGCCAGGCCGAACAGGCTGAACAGCCGAATCCACATCCAGCCCAGATCAAATTCCCACTTCTTGACTGACAGCTTGGCCGAGTTGGGATAGGTGTGATGGTTGTTGTGCAGCTCTTCACCACCGATCAGAATGCCCCACGGAACCAGGTTGGTAGCCGCATCGCGACACTCAAAGTTGCGATAGCCAAGCGCGTGACCAAGACCGTTGATGACGCCAGCTGCCAGCACTGGGATCCACAGCATTTGCACCGCCCAGACGGTCAAGCCGAGCACGCCGAACAGGGCAAGATCGATCAGTGCCATCAGGGTAACGCCGGCCAGCGGGAAGCGCTGGTAGAGGTTGCGTTCGATCCAGTCATCCGGGCAGTTTTTGCCGTAGATACGCAGGGTCTCTTCGTTTTTTGCCTCTTCCATGTATAGTTCGGCGCCTTTGCGCAGTACCGTCATCAAGCCTTTGTGAACCGGGCTGTGCGGGTCGTCCGGTGTTTCGCATTTGGCGTGGTGCTTGCGATGAATGGCGGTCCATTCACGGGTGTTCATGCTGGTTGTGAGCCACAACCAGAAGCGGAAGAAGTGTTTGAGCGCCGGGTGCAGCTCTAGGGAGCGGTGCGCGGAATAGCGGTGCAGGTAGACGGTGACGCTGACGATGGTGATATGGGTCAGAACCAGCGTTACCGCCAGCAGCTGCCAACCAGACCAATTGAGTATGCCGTTGTACCACATAAATCTGCTTTACCTCGTTAGAATACGCGGGCAAAAAGCCCGTATCAGGTTGATTATGGATCAACCGATGAGTGATGAACATGACCACAGGTCGCCGAGCCATGGCTGCTATAGTTTCCAAATGTTGATGAAATGCACCGGTGCCCCGGTATGAATTCGAACTCCAGCGCCTGGATGGTCACGTTATCTTACGTGGTCGTCGCCATCGGCTGGGTCCTGTTCAGCGACTCGCTGCTTATGATGGCTGACGCCGAGTCGCAGCAGCGCCTGCAGAGTATCAAGGGCGTTGCCTTTGTCCTGGCCACCGGCGGGCTACTGTTCTTCTCGGTCCGTTACCACCTGCGCCGACGCCGACAGCAGGAAGAGGCACTCAAGCGCAGTCAGGAGCGTTTCAATCTGGCGCTGATTGGTGGTAACGACGGACTCTGGGACTGGGATGTCAGCAGTGGTGAAATGTATCTGTCGCTGCGCGGTCGGCAAATCCTCGGGCTGAATCAGCAGGGGCCGCTGCCCAACGACTGGCTGGCATTGTTGCACCCGGAAGATCGCGAGCCAGCCAGACTTGCGTTGGTGCGGCACTTACGTGGTGACACCGAGCGACTGGACCTCAGCTATCGGGTACGTCAGCCGGATGGCCGCACGGCCTGGATTGAGGCGGCTGGCCGGGCGGTTCGCAACAATGACGGGCGTGCCACGCGGATGGTTGGCATGCTGCGCGACGTCAGCGAGCAGATTGAGCGTGAGCAACGTTTGCGCCAGGCCGGGGTGATGTTTGATTGCACCAGCGAAGGGATGCTGATCTGTGATGTGGACCAGACCATCCTCGACGTCAACAACGCCTTCTGCAAGATTACCGGCTATGAGCCCGGTGAGGTGATCGGCCGGCAGCCGCGCATACTGGCGTCAGGCCGTCACGATCGCACGTTTTATCGCCAGCTCTGGCAGCAGCTGCACGCCACCGGGCGCTGGTCCGGCGAAGTCTGGAATCGACGCAAGAACGGCGAAGTGTACCCCCAGTGGCAGAACATCATCAGCGTTAAGGATCACCGTGGAGAGCTGAGTCATTACGTTGCCGTGTTTGCCGATATGAGTGTGATCAAGCGCAACCAGCAGGAGATTGACTACCTTGCGCACCATGACCCACTAACCAAGCTGCCCAACCGGCTGCTGCTTAATGAACGCCTGAGTACGGCCATTGCTCGCGCTCGCCGCCAGCAGAGTGGATTGGGTCTGCTGTTCATTGATCTGGACCGTTTCAAGGGGGTCAACGACAGCCTTGGGCACAGTGCCGGAGATCACCTGCTGCAACTGGTGACCCAGCGGGTGCAGCAGCTGTGTGAGGACGGTGACACCCTCGCGCGCCTGAGCAGCGACGAGTTTGCATTGCTGGTCGAGCGGCGTGCAGCGGTTGCAGACATGGGCAAGCTCGCCGAGCGTATTTTGCACCTGCTACAGGCGCCGTTCGAACTGTCCGGGCAGTTGCTGCACATGAGCGCGAGCATCGGTCTGGCCCTGTTTCCGGATGATGGCGTAGATGGCGCCGAGTTGCTGAAAAACGCGGATTCGGCGATGTCGCTGGCCAAGCAGCGTGGGCGTAACGGTTATGCCTTCTATACCCAGGAGCTGACCGAGCAGGCGCGGCGGCGATTGAATCTGGAAACCGACCTGCACGAAGCCATCGCGCTCAATCAGCTGCGCGTCTATTACCAACTGCAGATGGATCTGGGCACCGGTCGACCGGTTGGTCTGGAGGCGCTGGTGCGCTGGCAGCATCCGACTCAGGGGATTATTGCACCTGACGAGTTCCTGCCGGTGGCACGCAACGCCGGCATGATGAGTGATATCGATGAGTTCGTGCTGGATGAGGCCTGCCTCCAACTGAGGCACTGGCTGGATGCGGGTTATCCACTGCAGTCGATGGCGGTGAACATGTCCGGTTACTGGATGGAGCGCGGCGACGTGTTTGGGAACGTTGCGGCCGCGCTGCGCCGTTACGGACTGGATCCCGGTTGTCTTGAGCTGGAAGTGACCGAAGACGAAGTCATGCACTTCAACGATGACGGAGTGTTGCTGCTGGACCGGCTGGCAATCCTTGGCGTGGGTCTGGCGATTGATGATTTCGGTACCGGGTATTCGTCGCTGTTGCGGCTCAAGCGTATGCCGGTCAACAAGTTGAAAATTGACCGAGGCTTTGTCACTGACCTGCCCGGCAGCGACAGTGACAGTGCCATGGCGCGGGCGATTATTGCGCTGGGCAAGAGCTTGCAGCTGAAGGTCATTGCTGAAGGTATCGAGAGCGAGGAGCAGCAACGGGTGCTGCATCAGTTCGGTTGCGACCTGGGGCAGGGCTATCTCTACAATCGCCCGCTGCCGGCCAGTGAGATCGAGAAGTTGCTCGGCGAGCCTGCCCCATGACTGAGTTCCAGCCGCTGCGCATGGATCGATGCCAGCCCTGTCGCGTGGGGCCGCAGGACCAGCACTGGCAGGCTGCACCACAAGCACCGATCAGGCGCTGGCAACTTGAGCGCGAGGCGCCGGAGAGTGGACAGGTGACCAGCCTGGTGGAATACCTGCCTGGGGCACGCTTCCCGGTCCATCGGCATCCTGCCGGAGAAGAGATTCTGGTGCTGGAAGGCGTTTTCAGCGATGACTCTGGTAACTATGCCGCCGGCAGCTATCTGCGCAGCCCGGCGGGTTCAGAGCACGCTCCGTTTTCCGAGCCGGGTTGCCTGATTTTCGTCAAGCTCAACCAGTTTGCCGGGGACGATCAGGCAACCGTACGGCTAGCCGCTGGCAGCGCGAACTCGGTGACGTTTTGTACCGGTGTCAGCGGCACGTTGCTGCATCGGCACGGCTGCGAGCAGACCTGGTTGCTGGATTGCGAGACCGGAGCCGAGCTGCGCTGGCAGGGGGCCTCCGCTGGTGAGCTGCTGTTGCTCAGCGGCCGTCTCACCGAGGCGGGGCAGACTCACTGTGCGCACAGCTGGCTGCGCGATACCCGGCTGGGTGAGCTGGGGCTGCGCGCCGCCGAACCAAGCCGACTGTTGCTCAAGTTCGGCGCGCTTCGTGGGTTACAGGAAGACCCAGAGCAGTAGTACGCCGAGCAAAATGCGGTAGATCACAAAGGGCTGCATGCCGATCCGCTTGATGAACGCCAGGAAGTAGTGAATGCACAAGTAGGCGCTAACACCAGACAGCACTACACCGGCCGCCATGTGCAGCCAGTCGACGGCCACCTTGCTTTCGATCAGTTCGATGGTTTCCAGCCCGCAGGCCAGTACGATGACCGGAATCGACAGCAGGAACGAAAAGCGTGCTGAGGCCTCGCGGCTGAGGCCCAGCATCAGCGCGGCGGTCATGGTGATGCCGGAGCGCGAGGTGCCGGGAAACAGTGCCAACGCTTGCGCACAGCCGATAAGCAACACATCTTTCCAGGTCATCTGGTGCTCGCTGCGGCTGCCGCGGTGGCGCCAATCAGCCCAGCCCAGTACTAGGCCGAAGGCGATTAGCCCGATTGATAAATAGACAGGTGAGCGCAGCACGGTCTCGACAGTGTCTTTCAGCAGCAGGCCGGCCAGCCCCACGGGAATGGTGCCGAGGATGACCGCCCAGGCCAGGCGGGCGTCGTCATCCAGCTGGCGGGTGGCCAGTGAACGGCCCCAACTGACGGTCATGCCGAGAATGTCACGACGGAAGTAGATCAGCACGGCAGACAGGCTGCCCAGATGCAGGGCAACGTCGAAGGCCAGCCCTTGATCGGGCCAGTCGGTCAGCACCGGTACCAGAATCAGGTGGGCCGAGCTGGATACCGGCAGAAACTCGGTAATGCCTTGAACAATCGCGAGAATGAAAACCTGCAGCCAATCCATGTTGACGCTGTGCTCCGTGAGTTGAAGGTGGCCGGGCGCGCTGGAGCCACGGCTGGAAAAAAGACGCGCAAGTAAAGCACGCGTTAGGTCCGGACGCGACCCCTATGGAATAGCGTTCGCTGTCTCTCTTGCTGATTATGCGTACATAACACGCTCATTGATCGACCGCCAACGCGATGGTTCCATGTTCCCATTGCGTGGCATTGTCGAACAATTAGAACAACAGACAAGAAACAGGAGAGACGCATGCGCTGGACACACCGGCCTGAGGGCTCGAACTGGGGTGACTTTGGTGTTGATGACGAACTGGGGCGGCTTAATCTGCTGACCGGCGAAAAGGTGCTGCAAGGTGTCGCAGAAGTGCGCGAGGGCCGCAGCTTCTGCCTCAGCCTGCCGCTGGACTATCCTGGAGGCAATGCGCTCAACCGCCTGCGTCATCCGCCCCGGCGCTTTACCGCCGGGCGCGCCGACAAGCTCAACTACAACTTTGAGCTGCACCGCCTGAATCCGAGCTTTACCGACGTGGTCAGTGACGACGCGGTGCTGCTGTTTACCCAGTACTCGACCCAATGGGATGCGCTCTCGCACGTTGGCGGACTGTTTGACGCCGACGGTGACGGAGTAGCCGAGCCGCTGTATTACAACGGCTGGAAGGCCGGTGAGGATATTCGCGGCCCAGAGGGGCACGAGGACGCGCTGGAAGGGGTCAACGCGACGCGCCTAGGCATTGAAAAGATGGCCGAGACGGCTGTCAGCGGCCGTTCGGTACTGGTCGACCTGGAGCGCCATTGCGGACGTGAGCGGGTGCTGGTCGACTACGCGCGGTTGCAGCAGATCATGCAGGCAGACGGTGTGGTCATCGAGCCGGGCGACATGGTCTGTCTCTATACCGGTTTCGCCGACGTGATTCTGGAGATGGGGCGTGAACCTGATGCGGCGCGATTGGAATCCAGCTGCGCGGTGCTGGACGGCCGTGATCCGGCGCTGCTGCGGTGGATTACCGACAGTGGTCTGAGCGTGCTGATTGCTGACAATTACGCGGTCGAAGCCTACCCGGCGCGGGAGGGGCAGGGCTGTTGTGCTGCCTTGCCGCTGCATGAGCATTGTCTGTTCAAGCTGGGTGTCCATCTGGGCGAACTCTGGTACCTGACCGAGCTGGCGCAGCATCTGCGCACCTGCGGTCGGAATCGCTTTCTGCTGACCGCGCCGCCGCTGCGGTTGCCGGGCGCAGTCGGTTCGCCGGTGTCGCCGGTTGCACTGGTCTAGTGCTGGTGGGCGACATCAATATTTGGAATTGCGACCTAAAACCTGACCGGACGGACAGGGTGCGCTGCTTTTTGGTGCTATCGCTCTGATTTTGTGCGTTTTAAGCACCTATATGGTGCTATGCGGCTGCCGCTCAGGACTGCGGATTTTCTGATCGTTCCATGATGGCGCTGCGCTATCTCTTGTGGTGCGAATATTGCTTTGGTCTCAACTCGTTCCAAATAGCGAGGTTGTCACCGTGAGCCTGAATAGCGATCAAATGAATCTGACCCAGTCCGAGCGCCGCTGGCTGCCGTGGTTCGGACCGACCGGCAAGCTCGCTATGGGCTGGGCCTGCCGGGTCAATCGCAACCGTTACGGGCAGCTTGAGTCCATCTTCGATAGCTTGGCGGCAACGCGGGTGCGGTTGTTGCAGCAGTGGTGTGAAAACCAGTGGGCGGGCCTGCAGGGCATTGGTCAGCAGTTGAGTGATGGCACCGCAGAAGCCGGCGAGGCGCTGCTGGCCAAGTTGCGCAGCAAACTGCCGGATGCCTCCGAGTTGTTTCTGCTCGGTGCCGACGGGACGGTACTGGCGAGCAGCGCGGGCCAGCTCAGCGGGTTGCAACTGGATGCCCAGGCGGTTCGGGCTGGTCTGCAGCATCGCTTTCTGCACGGTCCCTATGTCGATCAGCGTACTCGTGAGCTGGGACCGTCGACCTCTAGCTTCCATGATGCCGTTACCCTGATGTTCTACCAGCCATTGCACGGCCCGAACGGCGAAGCGCTTGGCTGCGTCTGTGCGCGGGTGCCGAATGACGTCGTTGGTGACCTGATTCAGCGTGAGGCCGGACACATCTATCAGGAGTCCGGTGACAACTACATCTTTATGGTTGAATCGCGCTTCAATCCGTCCATCGAGCCGGGTCGCGCGCTGTCGCGCTCACGCTTTGAAGACAGCACCTTCAGCCACGGCGATAACCTCAAAAGCGGGATCAAGACCGCCTGGGGTACGGTCAGTGTGCGCGAACACACCGAGTTTGAGGTGCGCTTTACCGATCCGGCCACCGGCGAGCTGCATCCGGGGGTGCGCGAGACCATGCGCAAGGGCGAGAACACCTACGTCAAATACCCCGGTTATTCCGACTACCGCCATATTCCGGTGATCGGCAAGGGTGTGACCTTCAGCCTGCCGGGCTCGCCCGACCGCTGGGGCATGATGTGCGAGGCGGACCTGGAAGAGGTCTACCGCTATCGTTCGCTCAGCTACAGCCTGATGAAGGACTTCTGGGTGCTGGCCGCATTGGTTTTTGTTGCTCAGCTGGGCTTTGATCAACTGGGGCTGACCGGTTGGCTGGAGCATGTTGCCCATGTCGGCGTGCTCGGTTTGGCGGGGCTGTGGTTCTGGCAGAGTGCGACGCGCAAGTTGGCGCGTCGGCTGGGTCGCATGACCGAAATTATCCGCAATATTGCCGAGGGTGAGGGCAATCTCAGTCAGCGGATGGATACCAGCCGCCTGGTGCCGGATGAGACGGGCGAGCTGGGTCGCTGGATCAACAGCTTTATCGACAACCTCGACACCATTGTCGGCCGGGTCAAGCAGGCCAGCCGGCACGCGCTGCAGAACAGCGAGCAGATGCTGGGGCGCAATCAGCAGGCCAGCGACACCGCGGAGGAAGTCACCAGCAATATTCAGCAGATGCTTGGCATGATCGAGGCGCAATTGCAGACAGTCAACGCGGCATCGGAAACCGCCGCGCAGATGAAGGCCAACATGGCTTCCGTGGTCGAAGCGGCGCGAGCCCGGCTCGACACGGTGACCAGCGGCACCCGCAAGATTCGCGATATCGTCGAGAGCTCGGCCGCCAGCGTGCAGGTGCTGGACAACCGCACCGGCGATATCGTCGGCATGGTCTCGCTGATCACCGACATTACCAGCCAGACCAATCTGCTCGCGCTCAACGCCGCCATCGAGGCCGCTCGTGCGGGTGAACATGGTCGCGGCTTTGCGGTGGTCGCCGACGAGGTCAGGGCGCTAGCTGCCCGAACCGCCAAGGCTGCTGACGAGATCAGCCAGGGGATTACCAGCATCCGTGATGCGACCCGGGAAACCGTGGTAGTGATGGAACGCGGTGTCGCTGATGTGGACCTGCAGCTGCAGCAGGCGGCCAGCGCGTCGGATGACAACGACTTGCTGTACCAGACCGTCGAAGAGTTGTTCGAGGTGATCTCGGTGATGGACACCAACAGCAAGGAGCACGGCCGGCAGGCTGGCCATGTAGCCGAGGCAACCCACTCGATGAGCCAGGTGATCACCGCGCTGCGGGCCAGCTCGGGGCAGGTCAAGGAAACCGCGTCGCGGCTGCACCAGCTGTCGGATACCTTTCAGGTCAGTGCCGACCGCTAGGGGCACGGCACGCCGTGCCCGGGGTCCAGATTGCGCGGAACGAGATACCGATACCCCCACGAAATACCCCTCGGGCCATCCCGGGCACAGCGTGCTGTACCCCTACGCCAAAATGCCCCACACACAACGAGCAGACAATAAAAAACCCCGGCTCTCGCGAGTCCGGGGTTTTCTTGCAGCTTGCGGCTTGAAGCTTGCCGCTGCCTCTAAGCCGTCGGCTTAGAGCTTACCTTCCAGCTCTGGTACCGCCTCGAACAGGTCGGCAACCAGGCCGTAGTCGGCCACCTGGAAGATCGGCGCTTCTTCGTCCTTGTTGATCGCAACGATCACCTTGGAGTCTTTCATACCAGCCAGGTGCTGGATCGCGCCGGAGATACCGACCGCAACGTACAGCTGCGGTGCAACGATCTTGCCGGTCTGACCAACCTGCATGTCGTTCGGTACGAAGCCAGCGTCAACCGCGGCGCGCGAGGCACCCACGGCGGCGCCCAGCTTGTCGGCAACCTTGTACAGCATTTCGAAGTTGTCGCCGTTCTGCATGCCGCGACCACCGGAAATGACGATCTTGGCGCCTGCCAGCTCCGGACGGTCGGACTTGGCCAGTTCTTCGCCGACAAAGCTGGAGATACCAGCGTCGTGGGCAGAAGCAACCGCTTCAACCGCAGCGCTGCCGCCTTCGGCTGCAACGGCGTCGAAACCGGTGGCACGAACGGTGATGACCTTGATCGCAGCGCTGGATTGTACGGTGGCAATCGCGTTACCCGCGTAGATCGGACGCTTGAAGGTGTCAGCGCTCTCAACGGCAATGATCTCGGAGATCTGATCAACGTCCAGCAGCGCAGCAACACGCGGCAGGTAGTTTTTACCGTTGGTGCTGGCCGGAGCCAGAATGTGGCTGTAACCCTTGCCCAGCTCAGCGATCAGCAGGGAAACGTTTTCCGGCAGCAAGTTGGCGTAGGCAGCGTTGTCAGCCAGCAGGACCTTGTTGACGCCAGCGACTTTGGCAGCAGCGTCGGCAACAGCAGCACAGCCTGCGCCGGCAACCAGAACGTCGATGTCGCCACCGATGGCCTGAGCGGCTGCAACGGTGTTCAGGGTAGCTGCGTTCAGCTCAGCGTTGTTGTGTTCAGCAATAACCAGAATGCTCATATTCAGATCACCTTGGCTTCGTTCTTCAGTTTGTCGACCAACTCGTCAACGCTCTTGACCTTGATGCCAGCGCTGCGGGCAGCCGGGGCTTCAACCTTCAGGGTGGTCACGGTCGATGCGGTGCTAACGCCCAGATCTTCCGGCTTGACGACTTCCAGCGGCTTCTTCTTGGCCTTCATGATGTTCGGCAGCGACGCGTAGCGCGGCTCGTTCAGACGCAGGTCAGTGGTAACGATGGCCGGCAGCTTCAGCGCAACGGTCTGCAGACCGCCGTCGATTTCGCGGGTGACCTTGACGCTGTCGCCGTCAACAGCCACTTCAGAGGCGAAAGTACCCTGAGCGTAGCCAGACAGTGCAGCCAGCATCTGGCCAGTCTGGTTGTTGTCGGAGTCGATGGCCTGCTTGCCGAGGATGACCAGCTGCGGCTGCTCTTTATCGACAACGGCTTTCAGCGCCTTGGCGATGGCCAGCGAGTTCAGCTCGTCGGCGGACTCGACCAGAACAGCGCGGTCAGCACCCAGTGCCAAGGCGGTACGCAGTTGTTCCTGGGCGGCGGTTGGGCCGACAGTGACAGCGACGATCTCGGTAGCAACGCCTTTTTCTTTCAGACGTACTGCTTCTTCCACGGCGATTTCGCAGAAGGGGTTCATCGACATCTTGACGTTGGCCAGGTCAACACCGGAGTTATCGGCCTTGACGCGAACCTTGACGTTGTAATCGACCACGCGCTTAACGGCAACGAGGATTTTCATGGACGTTAGTCCTCCACAAGTCTTGAGACGCCCGCGGGCGCATGACATTAAAAGGGCTGCATAGGATACCGGGCAGAGTGAGCGCCCGAAAGTACAAATTGTCGCTTTGTTGGACAAAAATGCCGGGTTGGCGACCGATTGTCGCCGACCCGGCTGTCCGGAAGGAACTTACGCTGCGCTCAGTTGAGCGGCGTAGGCTTCCAGGTGGTGGTCGTCATCACCGAACTGGTGGCTGATCATGACCAAGCGCTTGGCGTAGTGGGCACCGTTGTACTCCCAGGTCATGGCGATACCGCCATGCAGCTGGATGCACTGCTCGGCCACGTAGCGGCCAGCGCGGTTGATGACAAACTTGGCGGCGGCCAGCTTGGCGCTGCGCTCGGCGCTGTCTTCGTCATCAGCCAGGCAGGCTGCCAGGATCGCCATGGAGGTGGCGCGCTCCAGTTCGCTGATCATGTCGACCATGCGGTGCTGCAGAACCTGGAACTTACCGATCGGCACGCCGAACTGCTTGCGGGTCTTCAGGTATTCCAGGGTCAGGTCGCAGGCGGTGCGCATGGCACCGACAGCTTCGGCACACAGGGCGGCGATGGCGCGACCGCTCTGGTAGCGGATGGCGTCATAGGCCTTACCGGCTTCGCCCAGCAGCTCGCCCTTGGCGTTGTCGAGGAACAGTTCACAGGCCTTGCGACCGTCAACGGTGGCGTAGACCCGGCGGCTGACACCGGCGGCAGCCGGATCAATCAGGAACAGGCTGATGCCTTGCTCGTCACGGCTGTCACCAGCGGTGCGGGCAGAGACCAGAATCTTGCCGGCAGTCTGACCACCGATGACGACGCCCTTGCGACCATTCAGAACCCACTCGCCGCCCTGCTCGGTGGCAGTGGTGGTGACGTTGGCCAGGTCGTAGTGGCTGTTCAGCTCGTCCAGGGCAACGGCAGCTTGCAGTTCACCGGTAGCGATACCACCCAGCAGTTCTTCCTTCTGGGTATCGTTGCCCAGCTGGCCGATCAGGCCGCCAGCGAGAACAACTGACTCCATGTAGGGTTCCAGGCAGATGCCCTTGCCCAGTTGTTCCATGATCAGCATGGTCTCAACGCCGGTGCCACCGAAGCCACCCAGCTCTTCAGAGAAGGGGATGGCGGTCAGACCCAGCTCACCCAGCTGTGCCCAGAAGTCGGTGCTGAAACCGGCTTCGCTGGCGCTGAATTTGTTGCGGCTTTCGAAATCGTAAACGTCGCGAACCAGGCGTTCAGCGGTTTCTTTGAGCATTTGCTGCTCTTCAGTCAGTTTGAAATCCACGGTCAGCCTCCTCAGAGTTCAAGAATCATTTTCGAGACGATGTTCTTCTGGATCTCGTTGGATCCGCCGAAGATCGACAGTTTGCGCATGTTGAAGTACTGCGATGCCGGGGAGGCAGCGTAGTCGTCGACCAGCATTTCGCCGTCGAAGTCCAGCTCCAGCTCTTCCGGCAGGAAGGGCAGCGCGTACGGGCCCAGTGCCTTGCGCATCAGGTGGGTGATGGCCTGGCGGATTTCGGTGCCCTGTACTTTCAGGATGGAGCTTTCCGAGCCCGGTACGCCACCTTCGGAGGCGGCTGCGACGATGCGCAGGGTGCTCATTTCAGCCGCCATCAGCGACATTTCAACTTCGGCGATCTGGCTGCGGAACAGTGCATCTTCGATCAGCGGCTTGCCGTTCTTCTGCTGCTTGGAAGCAATACGCTTGAGGTTGGTCAGCGCGGCCTTGGACGCACCGATACCAGCCAGGCCGGTACGCTCGTGGGTCAGCAGGTACTTGGCGCAGGTCCAGCCCTTGTTCTCTTCACCGACCAGGTTGCCAACCGGCACCTTGACGTCGTCGAAGAAGACTTCGTTGACTTCGTGGTCGCCGTCCAGGGTGATGATCGGGCGCACGGTGATGCCGGGGGTGGCCATGTCGATCAGCAGGAAGGAGATACCGCGTTGTTGCTGGGCTTCCGGATCGGTACGCACCAGACAGAAGATCCAGTTGGCGTGTTGGCCGAGGGTGGTCCAGGTCTTCTGACCGTTGACGATGTAGTAGTCACCGTCGCGTACGGCACGGGTCTTCAGCGAGGCCAGGTCGGAACCGGCGCCCGGCTCGGAGTAGCCCTGACACCACCAGTCGGTGCCGTCGAGGATGCGCGGCAGGTAGGTGGCTTTCTGTTCTTCAGTACCGAACTTGATGATCACCGGGGCAACCATGTTGACGCCGAACGGCACCAGACGCGGTGCGCCGAAGGCGGCGGACTCTTCGTCAAAGATGTGCTTTTCGATCGGGCCCCAGGTGGTGCCGCCATGCTCTACCGGCCAGCCCGGCGCGTACCAGCCGCGCTTGGACAGGATTTTCTGCCAACGCTCGTGGTCGGCCTTGTGCAGGTGCTTGCCCAGTTTGACCTTGGCAGCGATGTCGGCAGGCAGTTCCTGCTTGAGGAATTCACGCACTTCGTCGCGGAAGGCGAGCTGCTCGGGGGAGTAATGGATTTCCATTGTATGTCCTCGTTGTAATACGGGTATCTGGCGGCCGGCGCTAGTGCCGGCCGCTTTGATTCATCACAGGTCGGCGAACTTGCGTCCTTCCTTGGCCAGTTTTTCCAGCAGGGCGGCTGGTTTCCACCAAGCGCCGTGTTGCTCGTGGAATTCGCAGATGCGGGCGTACACGCGATCCAGACCGACCGCGTCAGCATAGAACATCGGGCCACCCTGGTGGGCCGGGAAACCATAGCCGTTCAGATAGATGACGTCGATGTCGCTGGCACGCTGGGCGATCCCTTCTTCCAGGATCTTGGCACCTTCGTTGATCAGGGCGTAGATGCAGCGCTCGATGATGTACTCATCGCTCAGCTCGCGGCGTTCGACGCCTTGCTCCTTCGAAGCGGCTTCCATGATGGCCGGCAGTTCCGGGTTGGGCAACGGGGTGCGCGAGCCCTTCTCGTAAACGTAGAAGCCCTTGCCGGTCTTCTGTCCGAGCAGGCCGGCTTCGGCCATCTTGTCGAGTACCACTGGCAGTTTGAACTCGGCCGGCAGGGTTTGACGCTGACGGGTGCGGATAGCCAGGCCGATGTCCAGGCCGGACAGGTCGCGCATGGCGAACGGGCCCATGGCCAGACCAAACTTGCGCAGGGCGCCGTCGATCTGTTCCGGGGTGCCGCCTTCTTCCAGCAGGAACTCGGACTCGCGGCCGTACTGGAACACCATGCGGTTGCCGACGAAGCCGTCGCAGACGCCCACTGGTACAGAGACTTTCTTCAGTTTCTTGCCGATCGCCATGGCAGTGGCCAGCACGTCGTTGGCGGTCTTCTCGCCACGCACCACTTCCAGCAGGCGCATGACGTTGGCCGGGCTGAAGAAGTGCAGGCCAACCACGTCTTGCGGACGCTTGGTGAACTGGGCGATGGCGTTCAGGTCCAGCGAGCTGGTGTTGGAGGCCAGAATGGCGCCCGGCTTGCAGTTGGCGTCCAGTGCTTCGAAGACCTTCTGCTTGACGCCCATGTCTTCAAATACCGCTTCGACCACGACGTCGACGTCGGACAGGTCAGCATAGTCAGTCACGCCGCTGATCAGGCTCATGCGTTTTTCCAGCGCGTCCTGGGTCAGGCTACCGCGCTTGACGCTCATGCCATAGGTGTCGCGGGCGCGTTCGAGCGCCTTATCGCGGGCTTCCGAGCTGATCTCGAGGATCTTGACCGGGATGCCAGCGTTGGCAAAGCAGATGGCGATGCCGACACCCATGGTGCCGCCGCCAATCACCGCGGCGGACTTGATGTCGCGTACCGGGGTGTCTTTCGGCAGGTCGTTGATCTTGGAGGCCTGACGCTCGGAGAAAAAGGCGTGAACCAGGGCGGCGCGCTGCGGCGACACCAGGCACTCAGCAAACAGCTCGCGCTCGCGCTTCAGACCGTCGACCAGCGGCAGAGCGAAGGCTGCTTCAACGGCAGAGACGCAGCGCTGGGGCGAGAACAGGCCAGGCATCTTCTTCTCGATTTCGGCGCGCTTGGCAGCGACTGCTGCGGCGTTGTCGACACCTTCCAGTTTGTCGGTGCGCTCGCCGGTGCGGCGAGGGCCCTTGCCCTCGGCCAGCAGCTTCTCGGCGAAAGCGATACCGGCGGCGGTCAGGTCACCTTCAACCAGTTCGTCGATCACGCCCAGGTCGTGGGCTTCAACGGCACCGATTGGGTTGCCGCTGACGATCATGTCCAGTGCTTTGGCGACGCCAACCAGACGCGGCAGGCGCTGGGTGCCACCGGCGCCCGGCAGCAGGCCGAGTTTGACTTCCGGCAGACCGACCTTGGCGCTCTTGACGGCGATGCGATAGTGGCAGCTGACGGCAACTTCCAGACCGCCGCCCAAGGCGGTGCCGTGGATGACAGCAACGCTCGGCTTACTGCCGGCTTCGATGCCGTTGACGACTTCAGGCAGGCTCGGTTCCTTCGGCGGCTTGCCGAATTCCTTGATGTCCGCGCCAGCCATGAACGTCATGCCTTCACAGACCAGTACGATCGCCTTAACGTCAGGATCGGCTTCGGCAGCGTTGAAGCTTTGCTGCAGACCTTCACGCACGGCAATACCCAGCGCATTGACCGGTGGGTTGTTCACGGTGACGACCGCGATGGCGCCTTTGCGCTCCAGAGTGACCACGTCCGACATGCTTGACCTCCGTCAGGATTGGGGATGGCGTTTCACTATGCGAAATAGTGAAACCGCGTTTCGCTAGGCAAAATACAAAAAATAAAACCGCTTGTCGATGCCCCGAGTGGGGGAAATGGCGGTTTATTAGTTAAGGTGATGAATCCAGCGGTCGCTAGCGACCGCTGGATTCATCACAGCTGCAAGCCGCAAGCTTCAAGCTTCAAGCTTCAAGCGAACCCCGAACCCCGAACCGAAGGAGAGGCTGTTTCAGGTGGGCACAAAAAACCCGGCTAACACAGGGCCGGGTTTTTCTTGCAGCTTGCAGCTTGCCGCTGGGTCTACACCCCGAGCCGCTCGATATCCCGCGCCAGCATGGCGAGCTGGTGGGCGAGCTGGTTTTTGACCCGCTCTTCGGATACCAGGTACGACGGTGCACCACAGGTCAGGACCATCAGGCTGCCGTCCTGCAGATGCAGTGGCACGCCGGCGGCGTTGACGTTGCGGTCCCAGTCGCCGAGCGACAGGCAAAAGCCGTGTTGCTGATACTCATCGAAGCTGCGTTGCAGGGAGGCTTGCAGTTCGGGCCAGGTATCCGGGTTGCGCGCCTTGATGGCGTCGAGCAGATGGCTGCGCTCGTCTTCCTTCATGGCAGCGAGGTAGGCACGGCCGGCGGCGGTGGTGGCCAGCGGCAAACGCTCACCCACATCCATGCGCAGTGAGGTGGATTCAGACGGGCGGCAGTTTTCGACGTAGATCATCGACAGACGGTCGCGACAGGTCAGGCCAACCGAGGTATTGGTGTTGCGTGCGAACTCGTCGAGGTAGGGCTTGGCCAGCTGGCGTACGCGCAGGTTGGATACATAGGCGTAACCGAGGGCCAGCACACCGGAGTCGAGCTGATACTTTTCCAGTTGGGTGGAATAGCTCAGATAACCTAGCTTGGTCAGTGTGTAGGTCATGCGCGAGACAGTGGGCTTGGGCAGGCCGGTAATGCGGGCGATATCCTGGTTACCCATGACCACAGAACCCTGACTGAATGCGCGTAAAACGTCCAACCCACGAGAGAGTGCTTCGACGAACTTGCGGTCCTTGGCAGGGGATTCCTTTACTGCTGCTTCCAACTCATCTTTCATTGGGTTGTATACCTTGTGGCCCATCGGTGGGTGCGGCCGAACGTGATTTGATGCTGTCTTTTATTGTTATGGTCAGAGCGCGGAACGATAGCACGATCAGGAGTTCTGCACAGTGACACGCAGACACTCTGTTGCTGTTTTGTTACCGGGGCGCACGCTAACTGTCTCGATCATTGCACAGCTAACCTCGAATAGAATAGCATCTTTTTGGTATTCTGTTTCGCAGTGCAAAACAATAGTTCAAAAACAAGAGGATGAGATGTCTACTCCTGAGCACTACGCCGTCAGCGCACAGCTGGCCGAGCTGGGTCACACCACGCTTTTCGATATCCTGGACCAGTCCTGCAGTCGCTATGGCGACCAGCCGGCGTTCTCCTGCGGTGCCGACACTCTGTCCTTTAACCAGCTGCGCGGGCGTGCCGACGCCTTTGCCCGCTATCTGCGTCAGCACGCCGGGCTGCAGCCGGGTGACCGGCTGGCGATCCAGCTGCCGAACCTGCTGCAATACACCGTCGCCATTTTTGGCGCGCTGCGTGCCGGTCTGGTGATCGTCAACACCAACCCCCAATACACCCCCTATGAAACCCGCCACCAGTTTGCCGACTCCGGTGCCCGCGCCGTCGTCGTACTCGACAAGCTGGTTCCGCTGGTGCGCAAGATTCAGGACGAGACCGAGATCGAAACACTGATCGTCACCAGCATGGACGATTACAGCAACCCGCAATTCGATAGCAGCGAGTCGGACGAGGTGCGCTTTATGCAGGCGTTGCGGCTGGGTGATGAATTGCCCCCGGTTGCCATTGAGCGCGGGCTGGACGACCTGGCGTTGCTGCAATACACCGGCGGTACCACTGGCGTGTCGAAGGGCGCGATGCTGACCCACCGCAATATCCTCTGCAACGTGCTGCAGGCGGTGAGCGTCTTCAAGGAAGGGGACGTGACCTACGGCGGTGAAGTGCGGGTCTCGCCGCTGCCGCTGTACCATATCTTCGCCTTCACCGCGAACTGCATTGCCTCGGTGTTTACCGGTTTCCATACCATCCTGATCACCAATCCACGGGATCTTGATGGCTTGATCGCCGACCTCAAGCGTCACCCCATAACCCTGCTGACCGGGATCAACTCATTGTTTGTATCGCTGATGAACCACCCGGAGTTCGACAGCGTCGATTTCAGCCGCCTGAAATGGGTGAACTCTGGCGGTGCGCCGCTGAACACCGAGATCGCCCGCCGCTGGCAGGAGCGTACCGGCAGTGTGGTTCGCGAAGGCTACGGCCTGACCGAAACCTCACCGGTGGTGGTGGCCTCGACCTCGAAGACCCCCTACAAGGAAGGTTTCATCGGTCAGCCGGTGATCGACACCTGGGTCAAGACCGTGGATGACGAAGGCAACGAGACCCCGCGCGGTGAGCCGGGCGAAGTGCTGATCAAGGGGCCGCAGGTAATGCAGGGCTACTGGCATCGCCCGGATGAGACCGCAGCTACCTTTACCGACGATGGCTGGCTGAAGACCGGTGACGTTGGTCTGCTGGACGAAGAGGGCTTCCTCAAACTGGTCGACCGCAAGAAGGACATGATTCTGGTGTCTGGTTTCAACGTCTATCCGAACGATGTTGAAGACGCGGTCATGCGTCATGCCGGCGTGCGCGAGTGCGTCGCAGTGGGTGTGCCGGATGAGCGTACTGGCGAGGCGATCAAGATTTTCGTCAGCCTCAACGACGCAGGTCTGGACGACGCGGCCATCATTGCCCACTGCCGCGAAAACCTGACCGGTTATAAGATTCCCAAGCACGTCGAGATTCGCGACGAACTGCCCAAATCCACCGTTGGCAAGCTGCTGCGCCGGGTGCTGCGTGATGAAGCGAACGGCGAGGCGAAGGCGTGAACGCCTCTCTGCAGTTCAGTCTGCAGGATGGCATCGCTGAAATACGGCTGGACGATGGCAAGGTTAACGCGCTGTCGGAGAGCATGCTGGAGCAGTTGCTGGCCGCTATCGCTACGGCGGCAGAGGCGGACGCAGCGCTGCTGATCAGCGGCCGCCCTGGTATTTTCAGTGGTGGTTATGACCGCAAGCTGATTGATGCCGGCGGGCCGGCCTGTGACGCGATGCGCGCGGCCGGTGACCGGTTGACGCTGGCGTTGCTGGACTATCCGGCACCGCTGGTGGTTGCCGCTAACGGGCACGCGATGGCCAAGGCGGCGTTCATGCTACTGCTGGCCGACTACCGGCTGGGCACCGAGGGTGATTATCGGGTGTCGCTGAATGAAGTCGCTATCGGCATGACCATGCCAGAGGGCGCCATGCTCCAGGCCCGGGCGCGGCTGTCGCCGCAGTGGCTCAGCCGCTGTGTGTTGCAGGCCGAGGTGTTTGCCTCGGCTGGCGCGTTGGAAGCCGGTTTCTTTGATGAGTTGCAGCCGGCCGAGCAACTGCTTGAGCGTGCCCGTGCCAAAATCCGACAGCTGGCCGGGCTGGACCGTCGCGCCTACCGTGAGACCCGGGCGCTGTTGAATGCGCCGTTGCGTGAGGCGTTTGTTGCTCTGCAGGGCTGATCGCCGGGGCACAGCATGCTGTGCCCCGGCGATCTTCCGGTCTTACTCCTTGAAATACGCGACCTGAGTGGTGGTCAGCAGCAGCTGACCGTCATCGCTCCACAGATGGGCGACCTGATCCGAATAATTGTTGTGCATGCGCGTGGCGTGGGCCTGACCGAGCAGATGACGGTCGCCGGCGCGTGCCAGTTGTTCGGTGTCGGCGTGAAAATAGTGGGTCAGCGACACCGTGCCGGCGGGAGTAAAGCGCTGGCGGCGGTGGAAGATGCGTGGTGCAAACACGTCGCCCAACGCGGTCAGTGACGCGAAGTCCAGCGGCCTGGGTGGATTGTCGCGGGTCCACAGCAGGGTTTCGCTATGGGCATCCTCGGGGTTGCCGTCGCCACGGCTGGGGTCAAACAAGCCCGAAACGTAACGGAAATCGTAGTTGCGGAACCAATTGCGCTCGCCGCGTACCAGTCGCGGCAGGCTGTCGGCCGGCGGCGCTGTCGGCATGTCGTGTTGCTGCTCGGACCAGGTCTCGCGGCGGGTGGCGAAGAACGCGGTACCGCTGGTAACCACCTCGCCGTCCTGGCGCTGCAGCAGCAGCCAGTGTTGGGTTGAGCGGTTGGTGCGCAGCGGGATGGCTTCCAGCTCGAAGGCACCGAGCTGTACCGGGCCGGCGAAGTTGATGGTCAGCGAGATCGGTTCGCCAATCCGCTCCGGGTGCTGCAGGGCACCGTTGAGCAGGGTTGCAGCGGTTACGCCGCCAAATGGCCCGACCATGTTCTGAAAACTGTCGTCGACGTTGCCCTTGAACAGGTTGGCACCTGCCGCGGTTAATGCGATGGCACGGTCAAAGGCGTGGCTGGCGGGAGTAGATGCGGTCATCTGCGGGATTCCGTTACGGCGGGAATGAGTCAATATGATGGTCATAATAGGCAGCGCCTGAGTGGTTTGGCCATCAAGCTTGACGCTGTGAATCCGCTGCTATCGACCGGGGAGAAGTGGGCGTTGCGGTGGTTTTCAGGTTGGGCTTCCGAGAGGGCGCGGGCACCCGTTGCGGGTGCCGCGCAAGGACGCTCAACCGCGCTGATAGGTACCAATCAGCCGGTTCATTGCTTTGGCGTGCGGTTCGATCTTCTCCAGCAATTGCCACAGCGTCAGACCGGCTGGCAGATTGAGCTCGGTGTCCAGCGCGATGACCCAGAAATAGTATTTGTGCTGACCGTGGCCTTCCGGAGGCAGCGGACCGTTGTAGCCGCTGTTGCCGAAGTTGTTTACGCCTTGAGTGTAGTCGCCGCAGGCTTCCGGCAACTCGCTGACGTTGGCCGGAATGTTGTACAGCACCCAATGCACGAAGCCATAGGTGCCGTTGGCGGAAATCAGCGGAGCGTCTGGGTCGTGGCAGATGACGGCGTAGGACTGGGTGTCCGCCGGTGCGTTCTTCCAGCTCAGGGCAGGAGAGACGTCAGCGTCGTCGCCGGTGTGTTTGGCAGCGATGGCGCCGTTGTTGGCAAAGGCGCTGCTGGTCAGTTCCAGTTCGTTGGAAAATGCGAATCCCATGGTGTTCTCCTTAAATTTTTAGCCGAAAACTACCGAAATACTAGTATGCGTCTGTGATGACACAAGCGCGTTTCACCTGATCAGGGCGCTCAGCAGCCAGAGCCCGAGCAGCACCCAGATGATGCCTAGCACGATCTTGCGGCGAATAAAGGCCCGCACGCCGGTGTAGATCAGAAACAGCCCAAGAATGACTGCAGCGATGCTCAGCAGGTTGCTGTTGACGCCGAGGGCACTGGCAAAGCCGTTGATAAAGTCCGAGCTGGCATTGCTCAGCATGGTGAACAGCCAAATCAGGCTGTCGATGACAACGCGGACGACGCTACCGATGGCGGAACCGAGCCATTCAAAGGGGCTGCTGGAGTTGAGCTGCATGCAAGGGGTCGCTGACAGGGAATGAGGGGATAGAAGCTATCAGCTTCAAGCCGCAAGCTTCAAGCCGCAAGCTAAAACCCAAACCAGGGCGAGGCAGGGGTTCTCAGCTTGTAGCTTGTAGCTTGTAGCTTGTAGCTCCGCGAGCGCGTTAAACGCGCTCGATCACCGCCGCTACACCCTGGCCCAGGCCGATGCACAGGCTGACCAGCGCATAACGCTTGCCGGTGCGTTCCAGTTGGCGCAGGGCGGTCAGGGTCAGGCGAGCGCCGGAGGCACCCAGCGGGTGACCGACAGCGATGGCGCCGCCGTTCGGGTTCAGGCGCGGGTCGTCAAAGGCGATACCCAACTGCTTGGCGCAACCGAGGACCTGGGAGGCGAAGGCTTCGTTGATCTCGATAACATCCATCTGGTCCAGCGTCAGGCCAGCGCGGCTCAGTGCCTTTTTGCAGGCTTCGACCGGGCCCAGACCCATTACGCGGGGAGCGACACCGGAAACCGCGCCGGCGAGGATGCGGGCGCGGGGTTTGACGCCGTATTTCTGGCCGACGGCCTCGCTGCCGATGATCAGCGCAGCGGCGCCGTCGTTGACCCCGGAGGCGTTGCCGGCGGTGACGACGCCGCCTTCAAACAGTGCCCGCAGACCGGACAGGGCGGCCATGTCACTGCTCGGACGCGGATGTTCATCCTGATCGACGATCTTGGCCGGCTTCTTGCGACCCTGAGAGACCTCGATGGGGTGGATTTCTTCAGCGAAGAAGCCTTCAGCGCGGGCCTTCTCATACAGCGCCTGACTGCGGGCGGCATAAGTGTCGGCTTCTTCACGGCTGATGCCCAGATCGGCAGCGACGTTGTCGGCGGTCTGCGGCATGGTGTCGTCACCGTACTGCTTCTCGACCTTGGGATTCGGGAAGCGCGCGCCGATGGTGCTGTCGAAGGCGCGGAAATCACGGCTGTAGGCGCTCTCGCTCTTAGCGATAACAAAGGGCGCGCGGCTCATGCTTTCCACACCACCAGCGACGAACAGTTCGCCTTCACCGGTTTTTACCGCTCGGGCGGCGTCGAGAATGGCTGCCAGACCAGAGCCGCACAGGCGGTTGATGGTGACACCGGCCACTTCCTGCGGTAGACCCGCCAGCAGCCCGGCGTGACGGGCGACGTTGCGCGCATCTTCGCCCGCCTGGTTGGTATTGCCCATGACCACGTCTTCGTAGTCCTGACCTTCGAACGGGTTGCGGGTGACCACGGCACGAATCACTTCCGCTAGCAGGTCATCGGGACGCACGCTGGCCAGGGCGCCGGCGTGGCGGCCGAACGGGGTACGCAAACCATCATAGATATAGGCAGTCATGCTCTTACTCCTGGAAATCGGGTGTGGTCAAAGGCAGTTCCAGCTGTACGCGACGACGCAGCCAGGGGCTGGGACGGTAGCGTGGCTCGCCGTAAACGGCCTGAATGTTGTTGAGGACGGCAAGAATGTTGGCTTCGCCATAATGCTCACCGAAGGCCAGCGGGCCTTTGGGGTAGCCCAGCGCCAGTTGAATGGCGCGGTCCAGCGTTTGTGGCGCGGTGATGCCTTTCTGCACAATTTCGCAGCCCAGATTGACCACGCTGGCGATCAGGCGCTGGATGACAAAGCCAGCCGAATCGTTGATCACCTCGACGGGGACGCCATCGGCGCCGAGGGCCTGACGGGCCTGGGCAACGATCTCGGCTTTGGCGGCGGGCTGACGCATCAACGTGCGGCGCTTGTCCCAGCTGGCGAAGCTGTCGAGTGCCAGGGTGCGCTCAGCAGGCAGGCCCAGTTGGGTCAGCGCGGTGCTGCAGTCATCGCCCAGCGGGGTGATCAGGCAGATGGCATCGTCCGATGGCTTGGTGCCAGTTTCCAGTGTGGCGCCAGCCTTGTTCAATACCTCGCTGACCTGGTTACGCAGTGCGTCGTCGTCAGTTTCCAGCCAGAACGGGCGAGTGATCAGCACGGTCTCGGGCTGCTGCTCAGCCGGCTCGATCTTCTGGCCGTCTTCGTAGCGGTAGAAGCCTTGGCCGGTCTTGCGGCCCAGCAGGCCGGCGGCGACGCGCTGGGCGGCGATGAACGACGGGGTGTAGCGCGGGTCGTGGTAGAACTGCTCGTAGACCGACTCCATCACCGCGTGGGACACGTCCAGCCCGGTCAGATCAAACAGCTCAAAGGGCCCCATGCGAAAGCCGGGGCCATCACGCAGAATGCGGTCGATCTGCGAAGGCGTCGCGACCCCTTCGCTGAGCATGCGCAGCGCTTCGGTGCCGAAGGCGCGACCGGCGTGGTTGACCAGGAAGCCGGGGGTGTCCGGGGTGATTGCCGGGAAGTGACCGGCCTGATCGGCCAGGGCGACCAGTGCCTGAATGTGGCGCTCGTCGGTGCGTTCACCGCGGACGACCTCGACGATTTTCATCAGCGGCACCGGGTTGAAGAAGTGGAAACCGGCAACGCGCTCGGGGTGTTTGGCGGTGCTGGCGATGCGGGTGACCGACAGCGATGAGGTGTTGGTAGCCAGTACGCAGTCTGCGCTGACGATGGCTTCCAGATCGGCAAACAGCTTCTGTTTGACCTCCAGCAGCTCGACGATGGCCTCGATCACCAGGTCGCAGTCGGCCAGGTCGGTCAGGTTGGCGGCTGGTTGCATGCGCGCGACGGTTGCCTCCAGCTCCGCTTCGGTCATCTTGCCCTTGGCCTGTGCCCGCTGCAGCAGGTTACGGTTGAAGGCCAGTGCATCGTCGATGGCCTCTGCACGGGTATCGAACAGCAGAACCTGCTGACCACTGCTGGCGAACAGCTGGGCGATACCGCGCCCCATGGCTCCGGCGCCGATGACGCCAATCCGCTTGAACATGCTTTGCCTCCTGGAGTACGCTCGTTGTTCCGCATGGCGAAACGGTATTTCGTTTAAGTGGTGCGAGATTAAATCCTGCGTTGTAGGAGTGCAAGTTTGGCGACAGTCTGCGCATGCTTGTGCGTGGCATACTCGCCCCCTTCAAACTGGCCGTTACTGCGTGCCGGGCAGGCCTGCCCGCCGTGACTGTCGTGTGGCCAGCCAGATCGAGTGTAGTGAATAAAAGGTGTCGCACCCGTGAATCAAGATGAACGTCAGGCCATTGCCCGTACCGTTACCGGCTTCTTTCAGGAGCTTGGTGCCCAGTTGGAAGAGTACTCGGAGGGGCGAGCTGTTGTCGGCCTGACTCTGACCGAAAAGCACATGAACAACGCCAGCTCATTGCATGGTGGGGTCACCGCCAGTCTGCTAGACATTGCTATGGGGCTCTGTGGTACCTGGGCGGCATCGGCAGAAGATCGCCGGGTTGCCATTACCCTGTCACTCAACACCAACTTCACCGCGACCGCGCCGGTTGGTACGCACGTGCGTGCGGTCGCTACCTGCCGCAACGCCGGTCACAAGGTATTCATGGCCAGTTGTGACCTGCTTGATCAGAACGACAAGCTGATCGGTTTTGGTGAGGGTGTATTCAAGAAGGGCGCCTATCGCAAGGACCTGCCGTGAGTGCTGCGCTGCTGCCGCTCGGTGTTGCGCTAGAGCTGGCAGGGCTGCTCAGTCACCAGCACTGGTTGAGCTGGCTCGCGGCTGGCGCCTTTGCAGTTTATTTCCTGCGCTTCTTCACCCGCCTGAACCCCTATCCACGTTGGCTCGGAATCTGCACGCTGGCAGTGCTGGCGGCGGCCATCGTGATAGCGCGTCCAGGTGCCGAGCTTTGGCCAAAGTTGGCCAGTTCGGTGGCCTACTACACCAGCTTTCTGGGTGCGCTGGGGTTGATGCAGTTACTGGCGCAGCGCTTGCCGCAGCTGCGCGAGCTGCACAAGGCGCTGCTATCCGGGTCCAAGGTCGTGCTGTATCCGCGTTATGTGCTGGCCGCCGGCAGTATCGGCTCGATTCTCAACTTCGGCATGATGAACCTGCTCTGTGGGACCCTGAGCGAGCATCTCAAGCGCTATTCGCTGACCGATGAGCAGCGCCGGGCCGGTCTGCGCAGCGTCATGGTGACGACGCTGCGGGGGTTTGCTCTGGTGCCGCTGCTGGCGCCAACCAGCGTGACCATTGCCATCATATCGCGGGAAATGCCCGAGCAGTCCTGGAGCACCATGGTGCCCTACGGCGCGGTTGCTGCGGTGATGATGATTGTGGTCGGCTGGCGCCGGGAAACCCGCGGGCTGCTGGCGCTGCGCGACAATATTGGTGACAGCAGCAAGGCCGATGGCATGCCGCAGCTGTTGATTGGTAGTCTGCTGGGCCTTGGTGCCATCGGCCTGCTGGCGTCCCTGACAACATTGAGCGCGTCGCAGGCGGCGATGGTGTTGGTGCCTGCCGGGGTTATCAGCTACCTGCTGTGGCGCGAACGCAAACCTGCGCAGGTGCTGCAGGAAGTGACCGACAATATGGTCAGCATGCACAACGAAATGTTTATCTTTGGCTGCGCCGCGTTGCTGGGTGGTGTGTTGGGCGCGGTGGCGCCGCTGGAGCAGATCGCTGCCTGGCTGGCGCAGGAGCCCAAGTACAATGTGCTGCTGGCGATTGGCAGCCTGTTTAGCACCATTACCTTGGCAGTGCTGGGGCTGGCACCGATTGTGTCGCTATCACTGACCGCGGGACTGCTGGCCCAGCTGTCACTGCTCGGGGTGCCGATCATGACGCCGGCGGTAGGGCTGATGTGCGGGTTTTCGCTGGCGATGATCTTCTCGCCCTTCGGTCCTTCGACGCTTATCCTGTCGCGCTACAGCGGCGAGTCACCGTATCAGGTGGCCTTTGGCTGGAACGGGCGCTTTGTTGCCAGCGTCATGCCGTTGCTGTTGTTGCTGATCTTCATTACCTACTGGTTGCAGAGCTGACATGCCTGAATTGCCTGAAGTCGAAACAACCCGCCGCGGGATTGCGCCGCACCTTGAGGGGCGCCGGGTTACCCGCCTGATCGTCCGCGATCGTCGCCTGCGCTGGCCGATTCCGGAGGATCTGGCGATCCAGATCGAAGGGCAGCTGTTCGAGCGTATTGACCGCCGTGCCAAGTACCTGCTGATGCGGATCGGCGGCGGCACGTTGATTGGTCACCTGGGAATGTCGGGCAGTTTGCGGCTGGTGCCGGCAGGCTCGCCGGCGGCCAAGCACGATCACGTCGATATCGAATTGGATTCGGGCATGGCGCTGCGCTACACCGATCCCAGGCGCTTCGGCGCGCTGCTTTGGGCGCGGGCGGACGAGCCGCATGCACTGCTCGGCAAGCTTGGGCCGGAACCGCTGTCCGATGCTTTCGATGGCGAGCGACTCTACCAGTTGTCGCGCAGTAAGAGCACCGCGATTAAACCCTTCATCATGGATAACGCCGTGGTGGTCGGGGTCGGTAACATTTATGCGACTGAAGCCCTGTTTGCCGCGGGCATTGATCCGCGCCGGGAGGCGGGGCGGGTCAGCCGTCAGCGCTATCAACGGCTGGCCGAAGAGATCAAGCGCATCCTGGCCAGGGCAATCGAGCAAGGCGGGACCACGCTGCGTGACTTCGTTGGCGGCGATGGTCAACCTGGTTACTTCAAGCAGGAGCTGTTTGTTTACGGACGCGGCGGGGAGCTGTGCAAGCAGTGCGGTACCACGCTTTCAGAGTGCCGGCTGGGCCAGCGTAGCACCGTGTTCTGCCGACAGTGTCAACGCTAGACGGATGAATTACCGACTTGCCCTGCGCATGCTGACGCCCGCTCAAGCTGCGCTGTGTCGCAATTTTCATCAGGTGCGTTCCGTAACGCCGGGTTTGTGCCTACAATGAAGGCGATGCCGTGGGCCCACAGGAGTTTGGGACACGCAACCAGATCATTGCCTTTCGGGCCACAACCAGGGATTAACTATGCGCCTGTTACGTCATTCCACCGCACTTGTCGCCGGCCTGCTGATGAGCGCCAGCGTCATGGCTGCCGATTCCTACAACAACTACCAGCAAGACGAGCCGGGCTACTTTGCCATGATCGGTGATCTGGTTATCGCGCGTCCGTTGCTGCTGGGTGCCACCGTGCTGGGTACCGGCGCCTTTCTGGTCAGCCTGCCGTTCAGTGCGTTGGGCGGAAACGTGCCCGAGGCCGGGCGCGAGCTGGTCATTCGTCCTGCCGAGGAAACCTTCGTGCGCTGCCTGGGCTGTACCCGCGCGGGCTATGGTCGTCAGCAGCAGGACGAGCTTCGCTGAGATTGACGCAGCAGGGTTGTTGTTGGCGTCGGCGCTGATGTTGCCACCCTGGAGAGTGAGGGGTGGCTGATGCATTGAACACCAGTCGCCTGATTCGTTCGCGACTGGCGAAGCTACGCCCGATCGGCATGGCCTTCGGGCTGGCTCTGGTGCTGTTGTTGTTCCTCAAGCACCAGTCGCTGGCCCAGCTGTTTGCCGGTGTTGCTCTGTTTCTGCTTGGCATGCGCTATTTGGAGGACGGCTTCCGTGCCTTCTCCGGCGGTGCACTGGAGCGTTGGTTGGCGATCAGCACCGACCGGCTCTGGAAGAGTCTTACCTTTGGTACGGTCAGTACCGCGCTGGTGCAATCCAGCTCGCTTGTCACCCTTCTTAGTATCGCTTTTCTCAGCGCCGGCCTGATCAGTCTGACGGCGGGGATCGGTATTGTCTTTGGTGCCAATCTGGGCACCACTACCGGCGCCTGGCTGATTGCGCTGATTGGCCTCAAGGTTGATCTAGCGCAGGTGGGTATGCCCTTGCTGGTGCTCGGTGTGTTGTTCGAGCGTAACAGCGCGGCGCGCTGGCGAGGTACAGGTCAGGTGCTGCTGGGTATTGGTTTGCTGTTTCTTGGTATCGACCTGATGAAGCTTGGCTTCGATGGTATGCAGCAAATCTTCGACCTGTCCGCCTACAGCGTCGGCGGCTGGCAGGGCATGCTGCTCTACGCGCTGCTCGGTATTCTGGCGACGGTACTGATGCAGTCCAGCCATGCCACCCTGATGATCACCTTGGCGGCGCTTGCCAGCGGCCAGCTTGAATATACCAATGCACTGGCGATGGCGGTGGGTGCCAACCTGGGAACCACGGTGACTGCTGTGCTTGCTGCTCTGGGTGCCAATAATGCCGGTCGCCAGTTGGCCGTCGCGCATATTTTGTTCAACCTGGTGACCGGCGTTGTTGCGCTGTCGGTGCTGCCGGTGTTGGCACAGGTGGTCGATACCCTGGCCGGCTGGCTTGGTATTGCGGCCGAGTCCTACACCCTCAAGCTGGCTTTGTTCCATACGCTGTTCAATCTCCTCGGGCTGGCGCTGATGCTGCCGTTGATACCGGTGCTGGTGCGCCTGCTGACCCGGCTGCTGCCACCTCCGAGTGAGCCGGTTAACGAGGAGCTGGCGGATCGTCCGCGTTCCCATGCGCTCTACCTCGACGGTGCCGCACAACTGCACGCAGGGTCGGCGGTCAGGGTGTTGCAGCAGGAGCTAGCTCATCTCGCCGCAACCAGTCGACAGGTTATTGCGTCGGCGTTGTATCTGCCGAGCAGTTTCCGTCAGGACATGACTCGAGAACGGGATCCGGGTGAGGCATTGGCGGTGCCGCCGCTGGCCGAACGGGAGGACGCGGATGCGCTCTATCATCAGCACATCAAGGGTATTTACGCCGACATCGTCGACTTTATCGGGCATCTTGACTGCGAACTGCTGCCGGAACAGCAGCAGGCGCTGATGGATGTAAACCTGGCCGCACGGGACCTTGTGGAGTCGGTGAAGGCAGCCAAGCACCTGCAAACCAACCTGCGCAAGCATCTTGAGAGCCCGCGTCAGGCCATGCGTGACGGTTATCGCCAGCTGCGCGAGCAGGGCATGCTGCTGTTGAGTGATCAGGCCCGGCGGGAGGCCGAGTCATTGTCCGGCGCCGCCGATCGGCAGCAGTCGGCTGACTATCTGGATCAGGAGCAGCTGTTTCGTAGTCAGTTCGAGCAGCGTCTGCAACAGCAGCTGCGCGCTGGCGAGCTGGACGGCTGGCAGGCAACCAGTCTGATCAACGATCTGCATTACCTGCTGGAGATCAGCAGCAACCTGCGCGCCGCGCATGACATGATCTATACCCGTGCGGCGCTGACGGAGGCAGCCTGAACAGCTGCGGTGTGGCGCATTGTTCGCGGTAAATCACAGACATAAAAAAACGCCTGATGCAGCGCATCAGGCGTTTTTTGTTACTGCCGAGTAACGCGAGCCTTATTTGGCTGCGCGCTTCTCTTTTTCCTTCGCGATCACGGCTTCGGCAACGTTGGCCGGGCACGCGGAGTAGTGCGAGAACTCCATGGAGAACTGACCGCGACCGGAAGTCATGGTACGCAGGGTGCTGATGTAGCCGAACATTTCTGCCAGCGGTACATCGGCCTTGATGCGGACGCCAGTTACACCGGCTTCCTGGCCTGCGATCATGCCGCGACGACGGTTCAGGTCACCGATAACGTCACCAACGTGGTCTTCAGGAGTGAACACGTCAACCTTCATGATCGGCTCCAGCATCTGCGGGCCGGCCTTCGGCATGGACTGACGGAACGCACCCTTGGCCGCGATTTCGAACGCGATGGCCGAGGAGTCAACGGCGTGGTAGCCACCGTCAGTCAGTTCGAAGGAAACATCCAGAACCGGGAAGCCAGCCAGCGGGCCAGTGTCCATCAAAGAGGCGAAGCCCTTCTCGATGGCCGGGAAGTATTCCTTCGGAACGTTACCGCCAACAACGCTGGACTTGAAGGTGAAGCCGGAGTTCGGCTCGCCGGGACGGATGACGTAGTCGATCTTACCGTACTGGCCGGAACCACCAGACTGCTTCTTGTGGGTGTAGCTGTCGGCGATCTCGCGAGTAATGGTCTCGCGGTAGGCCACCTGCGGCTGACCAACAACCAGTTCAACGCCATAGGTACGCTTGAGGATGTCGACCTTGATGTCCAGGTGCAGCTCGCCCATGCCCTTGAGGATGGTTTCGCCGGAATCCGGATCAGTCTCAACGCGGAAGGTCGGATCTTCTGCAACCATCTTGCCGATCGCGATACCCATTTTCTCGGTGGAGCCTTTGTCCTTCGGCTCAACGGAGATGGAGATTACCGGCTCGGGGAAGACCATCGCTTCCAGGGTGCAGGGGTCCTTCGGATCACACAGGGTGTGACCGGTCTGAACGTTTTTCATGCCAACGATGGCGATGATGTCACCGGCCTGGGCGCTGGTCAGTTCATTCCGCTCGTCTGCCTGCATCTCCACCATACGGCCGACGCGCTCGGTCTTGCCGGTGAAGGAGTTCAGGATGGTGTCACCCTTGGCCAGCTTGCCGGAGTAGATGCGGCAGAAGGTCAGGGCGCCGAAACGGTCGTCCATGATCTTGAATGCCAGGGCGCGGAAGGGTTCGTCGGCAGACACGATGGCGAACTTGCCGGTCGGGTTGCCTTCTTCGTCGGTCAGCGGCTGCGGGTTAACCTCAGTCGGGGACGGCAGGTAGTCAACAACGGCGTCGAGCAGCAGTTGCATGCCCTTGTTCTTGAACGCAGAACCGCAGTAGGTCGGGAAGAATGCCAGTTCCAGAGTGCCCTTGCGGATGCAGCGCTTGATGTCGTCGATGGCCGGCTCTTCGCCGTCCATGTACGCCATCATCAGGTCGTCGTCCATTTCGACAGCCATTTCGATCAGCTGTTCGCGGTACATTTCGACGTCGTCGGCCATGTCGGCCGGTACGTCTTCAACCTTGTAGTTTTCCGGTTGTCCGGTTTCGTCCCAGATGTAGGCTTTGCGGGTCAGCAGGTCAACCACACCGGAGAAGGTGTCTTCGCGGCCAATCGGCAGGGTCATGATCAGCGGCTTGGCGCCCAGCACGTTCTTGACCTGCTCGGTCACGCGGATGAAGTCTGCGCCGATACGGTCCAGCTTGTTGACGAAGATCAGACGGGAAACTTTGGAGTCGTTCGCGTAGCGCCAGTTGGTTTCGGACTGGGGCTCAACGCCGCCGGAACCACAGAATACGCCGATACCGCCGTCGAGTACTTTCAGCGAACGATACACTTCTACGGTGAAGTCAACGTGGCCGGGGGTGTCGATGACGTTGAAACGGTGGCCTTTCCAGAAGCAGCTGACAGCAGCGGACTGAATGGTAATACCGCGCTCGGCTTCCTGTTCCATGAAGTCTGTGGTGGACTCACCCTCGTGTACTTCACCCAGCTTGTGGATCTTGCCGGTGAGTTTGAGGATACGTTCGGTAGTAGTTGTCTTACCGGCATCAACGTGGGCGAAGATACCAATATTACGGTAGAGGGATAGATCAGTCATGGCACTCTCTGATAGCCGGGTGAAAAAACAGGCGGTCAATATACAGGAATCGAAAAAGAAACTCTCGGCTTTTACGATGAAATAGTGTTAAGGCCCCTGCCGTCTGTCTGGCGATGGCACTATGCGGGCGTTGATTGTTTATAGCTGTGCGCAATCAAGCGGCATCAGCTCGGTTTATCTGAGCGCGTGCGCGCGGCACGGCTGTTAAGGTGTCGCCTTTTTTCCTGCAACTGCAGTGTTGTAAATCACCTTGACATCAAACTACCCAGCGGAGAACAGCCGTGGCCGATAACAACAGCAATATGAGCGACGAGGCGGTCGTAGAAGAGCGTGTCGGTTTTCAGATGCCGCACATCTACGTCATTCTTTTTGTATTTACCGCTATCGCAGCGGTGCTGACGCACTTTATCCCTGCGGGGCTTTACGATCGCGTGACCTTGGAGAATGGCCGGGTCGCAATCAACCCCGAGAGTTACCGCCAGGTCGAGGCAACCCCGGTCAGCCTCGAACAGTTCATGCTGGCGATTCCGCAGGGCCTGGTCGATGCTTCCATGGTGGTATTTTTCACCTTCATTATCGGCGGCATGTTCATGGTCATCCGCACCACTGGCGTGATCGACATCGCCGTGGATAAGCTGACCCGCCGCTTTGCCAACCGCTCCGTGCTTATTCTGCCGGTGCTGATGCTGACCTTTTCGGTGGTGGCAACACTGATTGGCACCCAGGAACTGGCGTTGGTCTATGTGCCGGTTATCCTGCCGCTGATGATCGCACTGCGTTTTGACAGTATTACTGCAGTGGGCGTCGCGCTGCTGGCGACGACCGCCGGGTTCTCCGCTGGGGTGCTCAACCCGATCAACACCGGCCTGGGTCAGATGATCGCCGAGGTGCCGATCTACTCTGGTGCCGGTTTGCGCTCGCTGCTGTTCCTGCTGCTGGTCGGGTCAGGTGTACTCTATATCACTCGCTATGCCTTGAAGGTGCGCGCCAACCCCGAATTGAGCCTGATGGCCGGTGACAGCAAGGAAGCCGAGAAGCGTCGCCATTATCAGAACGAGGAAATCGGTGAGCCGATGCACTTCAGTCCCCGTCAGTTCTGGGCAGGCATGGCGGCGCTGGGTTTCTTCGCGGTGATGGTCTGGGGCGTGCTGACGCGTGGCTGGTTCATGATGGAGATGGCGGGTCTGTTCGTCATCATGGGTGTGGCTGTGGGTATGATCGCTGGCCTGTCGTTGGGCAATATCTGCGAAGCGTTCAACCGTGGATTTCGCGAGGTCTTGGTTGGCGCCATGATTTGTGGCCTCGCCCGTGCCGTTGCGGTGATGCTCGAGCAGGGGCAGGTAATGGATACCTTGGTATTTGGCCTGGGCAATCTGGTTGGTTCTTTCCCCGAGACGCTGGCCGCAGTGGGCATGTTTATCTCCCAAGTGGCTTTCAACTTTGTCATTCCGTCCGGAAGCGGACAGGCACTGGTGACCATGCCGATCATGGCGCCGTTGTCTGATCTGATTGGTGTAACTCGGCAAACGGCGGTGTTGGCGTATCAGTTGGGTGACGGTCTGTCGAACATCCTGTATCCGACCTCGGGCTACTTTATGGCCACACTGGCGCTGGGCGGTGTCACCTGGGATCGCTGGGTACGTTTTTTCCTGCCGCTGTTCGGCATCTGGATCGGCATTTCCCTGTGCTTTGTTATCTATGCCCAAGTGGTAGGCTGGACGGGCTGAGTCTCCTTCGCGTTCAGATGCGTATGAAAAGCCGGACCAGCGATATCGTGGTCCGGCTTTTTTCTGCCTGGTGACAACAGCAGCCGTGCTGCGCTCGCTTGGGCGATTGGCCGATATAGGGTGGTGAACTCGAGTTCTATCGCCCTTGGACTGGGTTGCTTGGCACGCGCGTGACCGGGTTGTTGATCAGCGACACCAGGACAAAGCTCAGCAGCATCAATAGATACCAAGAGCTCAGTTTGGCCAGAGAGACCATGTGCCACTGTTCTTTCTGGTTGGGGTAGACCCAGATGTTGGCGTAGGTGGCGATGTTTTCGGCAATCCAGATGAACAGCGCCACCAGAAACCAGCCTAGCAGCAAGGGCATCCAGCGATGGGTCTTGCTGATCTTGAAATGAATTTGCGTCCGCCAGAAGAGGTAGGCCGTGGTCGCCAGTAATACCCAGCGCAAATCCCAGACAAAGTGATGGGTAAAGAAGTTGAGGTAGATCAGGATGACCAGTACCACGGTCTGCCAGTGCACCGGGTAGTGGGTGTATTGAAAGTCAAAAAGGCGCCAGACGCGGGCGATATAGCTACCCACCGCGCTGTACATGAAACCGGTAAACAAAGGCACGTTACCGATACCAAACAGGTACGCCTCCGGGTACTGCCAGGAGCCGATGGCATCCGAGGTCTTGAACAGCTCCATGATCGTGGCGGTGACATGAAACACCACAATCACCATGGACTCGCGCAGGGTTTCCAAACGCGCGGCCAGCATAAATAGCTGAAAGCCGATCGCGGCGAGGAAGATGAAGTCGTAACGGTGCAGCCCTTCAATCGGGTACCAGTAGCGGGTCACCACCATCACCAGCAACAAAAAACCGCCGAACAGGCAGGCATAGGCCTGTTTGAGACCGAAACGCCAGAACTCGTAGATAAAGGTTTTTATACGAATACCTTTGCGTCGTGATGCGGTTGGTTTGTTGCCGGGTTATTCGCTTGGTACCGGTGCCGCCTGCGCCTGCACGCTGGCGGCGCCGATACCGCGAGGATCACTGGCTGCGGAGACGCGGTTGGTTGCCTTGTCCCAGGACACCGCGTGCATGTTGCCGTAGTCACGGCCCACTGGTTCGATCCGATGCCCCATTGCTTCCAGCGCCTGACGCTGCTGCTCGGTGAAGGCGGCGTCTTCGACCTGAATGTAGTCCGGCAGGTACTGATGGTGAAAGCGCGGGCGGCTGACCCAGCGCTCGACCGGCTCACCGTGCATGGCTTCCAGTGCGCCCAACAGCACCATGGTGATGATGCGGCTGCCGCCAGGGGTGCCGAGCAGCGCGAGTTGGCGGTCGTTTTCCAGCATGGTCGGGGTCATGCTCGACAACGGACGCTTGCCGGGTGCAATCGCGTTGGCCTCACTGCCGGCCAGACCATACGCGTTGCTGCCGCTCGGGTCGGCAGCGAAATCGTCCATCTCGTTGTTGAGTAGTACGCCGGTGCCGGGCGGGGTGAAGGCCGCGCCGAACGGCAGGTTGATGCTCAGGGTGGCGGCGACGGCATTGCCATCGGCATCGATCAGCGAGAAGTGGGTGGTGTTGGTGCCTTCATGGAAGTCGCGCAGTGGGCCGAGTTCACTGCTGCGGGTGGCGCGCTCGGGGTCGATATCCCGGGCCATTGCCACGGCGTAGGCCTTGGAGGTCAGCTCGGCCACCGGCACGGGCACAAAGTCGTTGTCGCCTAGCAGCATGGCACGGTCGCGGTAGACACGGCGCATCAGCTCGACCAGTTGGTGAGTCTGCGCAATCGAGCGATTGGGGCTGGCAGGTAGTGCGGGCAGCGCCTGCAGAATACCGGCCAGGGCGATGCCGCCAGCGGACGGCAGTGGCGCGCTGATGACCTGATAGCCACCACTGACAAAGCGGATCGGACTGCGCTCAATGACCCGATAGTTATCCAGATCCTGCTGCTGCCAGACGCCGCCGGCGGCCTGAACGCCGCTCAGCAGCCGTTCAGCAACGGGGCCACGATAGAAGCCGTCGCGTCCTTCGCTGGCAATGGCGCGCAGGGTCTCAGCCAGCTCCGGCTGGGTGATCAGCGTGCCGACCTCGGGTGCCTGGTTATTGCGCAGAAACAGCCGAGTGGTCTCGGCGTCACGCTGCATGGCTTCCAGTCGGTAGCCGACCAGGGTGCGATAGTGCTCACTGCTGGTGAAGCCGTTTTCGGCGGCATCGATGGCTGGCGCCAGGGACTGAGCCAGCGGCAGGCGGCCATAATGGGTGGCGAGGTGGACCAGTGCGGCAGGTATGCCGGGGATGCCAGCGGCAAGCGGACCATTGATCGCCGGATCGCGCTGCACCTTGCCGCTGGCGTCGCGGTAAAGGTCGCGGCCTGCTCGGCCCGGCGCGGTCTCGCGGGCATCGATGAACCGGTAAGGTTGTTCGCTGTTGGCGGGCTGGCGCAGCAGGAAGAAGCCGCCGCCGCCAATGCCGGAACTGTATGGCTCGACGACCGCCAGCGTGGCGGCGACGGCGACAGCCGCATCAAAGGCGTTGCCGCCGTCGGCCATGATTTGCAGACCCGCTTTGGTCGCTACCGGGTGGGCGCTGGCTACGGCGTTGCGGCCGGGGCCGTCGGCTGCCTGCAGCGGCGCGGCGAGCGCCAGCAGGGCGGTGAGGCCGAGCAGGCGGGTGAGCGTGCGCACGCTGAGACTGATCATGGTCAGGCCTTACCGGTGAGGATCCGATACTTGTCCATCAACTCCTCCTGACTCTCGACGTTGTCCGGGTCGAGCGGGATGCAGTCGACCGGGCAGACCTGCTGGCACTGGGGCTCGTCGAAGTGACCGACGCACTCGGTGCACAGGTTGGGGTCAATGACGTAGATTTCCTCGCCCTGTGAGATGGCGCCGTTGGGGCACTCGGGCTCGCAGACATCGCAGTTGATGCAGTCATCGGTGATGATCAGAGACATGCGCGCGCTCTCCGCAGGATCAGGCGTGATAGCGCTGGATCAGCGCTTCATTCACGGCTGGATGAACAAACTTGGTAACGTCGCCACCCAGTGCGGCGATTTCGCGTACCAGGGTAGAGGAAATGTAGGAGTACTTCTCCGACGGCGTCAGGAACAGGCTTTCGACATCCGGGGCGAGTACGCGGTTCATGTTGGCCAGCTGGAATTCGTACTCAAAGTCGGATACCGCGCGCAGGCCGCGCAGCAGAACGTTGGCGTCCACTTCCTTGACGAAATGCGCGAGCAGCGAGGAGAAGCCGACCACCTCGACGTTGGGCAGGTGGCCCAGCACGGTGTTGGCTAGTTCGACGCGCTGCTCCAGGGTAAACGCTGGGTTTTTCTTCGGGCTGGCTGCCACGGCAACGACGACCCGATCAAACAGCCGTGATGCGCGTTCGACCAGATCGGTATGACCTTTGGTAATGGGGTCGAAGGTGCCGGGGTAGAGTACGGTATTCATGCGTGATCGAGTCCTGCGGCTGTGTTGTCGAGAGGCAGATGGTAGCTCAACACTCGGCGAAAACCCAGATGCAGAGCGGCGGCGACACCGCTAAGGTGTCGCCGCCGTAGTCAGCTGAGGTCGCTGGCCAGCTGACTGGCCAGCCGCGCGGCAAGGCCGTAGATCGACAGCTGCGGGTTGGCGCCGATACTGGTCGGGAACAGCGAACCGTCGATGATCGACAGGTTTTCCAGTTGGTGATGGCGCCCGGCGCTGTCCACCACCGCCCGAGTAGGGTCCTCGCCCATGGCACAGCCGCCCATGACGTGGGCGCTCGCCAGCCGGACGTCGTGCAGACGGTAGCTCAGGCTGGCGACCTGTTCCTGATAGTCGGCCCAGCTGGTACTCAGATGGCCGTGGGCGTGGCTCGGCATCACCGCTCTGGCACCGGCGGCGAACTGGATTTCACCCATGCTGAGGAAGGCGCGGCGCAGACCGTCCCAGAGATAGTCTGTGATCGGATAGTCGAGCACCGGGTCGCCGTTGTCGCGCAGTGCCACGGTGCCGCCCTGGCTCTGTTCGTGGAAACCGTCGCGCAGCAGCGCCAGCAGGATGTTGCTCTGTGGCAGCGACGCCATGCGGTGCAAATGCTGCATGCCAAAGCCGCCCATCAGGGTGGAGGTCAGGCTCGGCTGCATCGGCGGCACTTCCAGCTTGTAGCCGACCGGGCCGGTGGTGCCTTGATCCCACTGAAAGTGGTCTGAGTAAATTGACTGTGGCGCACCATAGTAGCCGTGGATGTCGCGGTCGTACTGGGCCAGGGTCAGGTTGACCGGATGCAGGAAGGTGCGTTTGCCGACCCGGTCGTGCGGATCCGGCGCCTTCGAGCGCAGCAGCAGCGCTGGATTGTTAATGCCGCCACCGGACAGCACGATGTGGCGGCCGCGCAGGCGCAGACGCTGACCTGCGGGCTTGCTCAGGGTGGCGTCCATTGCCCGGCATTCCACCTCGCTGATGCGGTCGCCATCAAACACCAGGCGCTCGGCGCGAGCGCTGTGTACCAGCACCGCACCTTTCTCCAGGGCCGCGGGCAGGGTGGTGACCAGCATCGACTGCTTGGCGTTGGTCGGACAGCCGGTGCCGCAGTAGCCGAGGTTCCAGCAGCCACGAACGTTGCGCGGAATCACTTTCCAGTGGTAGCCGAGCTTTTCGCAACCCAGGCGGATCACGTCGTTGTTTGCATTCGGCGGGACTGCCCAGGGTGCAACGCCGAGGCGTTCTTCCATGCGGGCAAACCAGGGCGCCATGCTGGCGCTGTCCAGCCCCTTGACGTCGTGCGCCTCGGCCCAGTGGGCCAGGGTCTGGTCCGGGGTGCGGAAGCTGCTGGTCCAGTTGACGGTGGTGGTGCCACCGACGGTGCGGCCCTGCAGGATGCCAATACCGGCATCGGCGGTCGCTCGGGCGGCACCTTCCTGATACAGCTCGGCGTAGGCCTTGCCTTCGTCATTTTTGAAGTCGCTGGAGGTTTTCAGCGAGCCTTCTTCCACCAGCAGCACACGCAGGCCGGCGTTGGCCAGAATTTCCGCGCTGGTGCCGCCACCGGCGCCGGTGCCGATGATCACGACGTCGGCTTCAAGGGTCGTTTCCTGGTCGAGGGCGCTGGCGTCTATGACCTGCCAGCCGCGCTCAATTCCCTGCAAAAATAGATCGGGTACGGGCATGGTAATTCCCTGCAATCGAAATCAGATGATGGGCGGACCGGGGTAGCCAACGGCGGCCCAGGACTGAGGCGTGGCGTACCAGGCCATGTGCAGCAGTTGCAGCAGGCTCTTGTGGCCTTTGCGCAGCATATCGAAGCGGCTGTCGCGCCAGCGCAGCAGGAAGGCCTCAAGCTGGGCCGGACTGGCCTTGGCCAGATCGCCCCAAATGCCGGTCAGCGGGCCGCGAGTCAGTGGCATCGAGAGCATGCCCAACAGGTTCAAGACCTCGCTCTGAACGAAGGGCGAGCTGTAATGCAGGGAATGGTCAAGCTGGGCGATGGCCAGTTCGATGGCGTTGCTGTTTTCGCTAAAGGCCGGGTGCGGGCCGACTGCGGCTGGAAACAACGCCGCGAGCAGGGGCAAGTCGGATTCGCGCAGTACGGCCAGGTTGCTGGCCGGTCCGGCAGAGCTGCAGCCGCTCAGGGTGGCGGTCAGGCCAGCGGTGCTGAGCATCACACTGGCACCGAGGCCGAGCTTGAGCAGGCTGCGCCGGTCGAGGTCGGGTGAATTGTTGTCTGACATGATCAGTCTTCTTCCTGTTGCCGGCAGGGTGGGCCTGCCGGGTGGCATCGGCGCACGTTTAGCGCAGGAACAGCTTGTACACCAGCTTCAGCAGCTTGCCGCCGTAGGGCGGGTAGATCGGCTTGGCGCCGTTGTAACGCTGCTTGATGTACACGCCCTTGGCTTTGCTCATGGTGAGAAAACCTTCGTGGCCGTGGTAGTGGCCCATGCCGGAATCTCCGACACCGCCAAACGGCAGGTCATCCTGGGCAACGTGGAACACGGCATCGTTGACGCACATGCCGCCAGCGTGGGTCTGCTCCATCAGGCGCTGCTGCTCGGCTTTGTCATAACCGAAATAGTACAGGGCGAGCGGGCGCGGGCGGTCGGCGATGTAGTCGAGCGCGGCGTCCAGTTGGTCGTAGGGCAGAATCGGCAGCAGCGGCCCGAAGATCTCCTCCTGCATCACCTTCATCTCGTCACTGACATCGAGCAGTACCGTGGGCGCAATGATGCGGGTGCCGGTCAGATCCTCGTTGGCCGGGTTGACCGGCAGAACGCGGGCGCCTTTTTCCTGCGCGTCGCTGAGGTAGCTCTGCAGGCGCTGGTACTGACGCGGATTGACCACCTGGGTGTAGTCGGCATTGTTGAGCAGGCTCGGATACATCGCGGTGAACTGATGATGCAGTGCCTCGGCCAAGGCCTCGACCCGGTCGCGTGGACAGAGAATGTAGTCGGGGGCGACGCAGGTCTGGCCAGCATTCATCGCCTTGCCGAAGGCAATGCGTTCGGCGGCGTCGGCGAGCGGTACATCCGCTGAGATGATCGCCGGTGATTTGCCACCCAGCTCCAGGGTGATCGGGGTCAGGTTGTCGGCGGCTGCACGCATCACGTGGCGCCCGATGCTGGTGGCACCAGTGAACAGCAGATGATCGAATGGCAGTTTCGAGAAGGCGACCCCAACATCGGCTTCGCCCGTGACGACGGCGACCTGCTCTTCGGGGAAGATCTCGCTCAGCATTTGCTCCAGCACCTCGGCCGTGCGCGGTGTGGATTCGCTCATCTTGATCATCGCCCGGTTACCGGCAGACAGCGCTGTGACCAGCGGGCCAATGGCGAGAAACAGTGGGTAGTTCCAGGGCACTATGATGCCGATGACGCCGAGCGGCTGATAGACCACTTGGGCCTTGGCTGGCTGGAAGGCCAGGCCAACCTTGCGCTTTGATGGTTTCATCCAGCGGCGTACGCGCTTGCTGGCGTAGTGAATGCCTTCCAGTGAGGGCATGATTTCCGCCAGGCGGGTTTCGTCTGCAGAGCGGCGGCCGAAGTCCTCGTTGATGGCGGTGATGAGGGCCTCCTGATGTTTCAGGATGGCCTGCTTGAGCGCTTTCAGGTGCTCAATGCGGTCGTCAGCCGAGGGTATGGGCGCCTTGCGAAAAGCGGCGCGTTGCGCCTCGAACAGCTTCTGCATGCTGCTGATGGACTGCTGTTGCTCTTGCAGATAAGCAATATCGGCTACCATGGGGCCTCCGTGGACTGACCGGTGGTTTTCACCACTGTTGTTGTTTTCTGACTGCCGGTGGAGTGGTGACTCCCGCCAGCAAGTGGTCTGGGATGTAATTTTTAGAGTAATTGCTCTAAAGTGTCAAATATTCAGCAAACGAAGCCGATCTATTGCCATGAAAACCCGCGACCGTATTCTTGAAGCCAGCCTGCAGCTGTTTAACGAGCAGGGCGAGCGCGCTGTTACTACCAATCACATCGCCGCTCATCTGGGGATGTCGCCGGGCAACCTCTATTACCACTTCCGCAACAAGCAGCAGATCATTGCCGAGCTGTTTGATCACTACGAGCGCGAGCTGGAAGACAGTCTGGCGCTGCCGGCCGACCGCGGGCTCGATCTGGATGACAAGGCGCGCTACGTCGAGAGTCTGAGTGAGTCGCTGTGGCGTTACCGCTTCCTGCAGCGCGACCTTGAGCATCTGCTGGCCAGCGACGCGCAGGTGGCCGAGCGTTACCGCCTGTTCTCGCGGCGGGCACTGCAGGCGGTTGAGGGGATATTTCAGGGCACCATCGACGCCGGCATTCTCGACGCCCGCTACGCCAACGCCGAGGTGCTGGCGCTGAATAGCTGGCTGCTGATGAACAGCTGGACCAATTTCCTCTGCACCACGGTGTTGACCGATCCGCAAGTTCAGCTGACTCCGCAGATGCAGCGTCGGGCGGTCTATCAGGTGCTGGCGCAGGAACTGGGTCTGTTGAGCGATGCGGCCCGCCCGCGGGTTGAGGCGATGCTGCGGGACTACTACACCGAGTTGCCGGACGCCTGAAGCTGTTGCTGCAGCCAGTCGGGAATGCGCCGCTCGAGGTAGTAGCGCGGTAGCCACGGCGAGCCTTCGATAAAGCCGACGTGACCACCGCCCTGATGCAGTTCAAATTCGGTGCGCGACCCCAGCTCGCTCAGCTGCGGCAAGCTGCGCGGATAGACGAAGGGGTCGTTGGCCGCCTGAATCAGCAGGCAAGGCACCTGAATGGCACCGAGGAAGTAGCGACTGCTGCAACGCCGGTAGTAGTCGTCGGCGCTGGCAAAGCCATGCAGCGGTGCGGTGACCCGGCCGTCGAAGTCCCAGAAGGTATCCATCCCGTCCAGTGAGCCCAGCGCATCCAGTCGGGCGTGTTCGCTGTGCCAGCCCTGATGGCTGAACAGCCGCTTCTTGTTGCTGACGTAGGCCAGCATGTCGCGCATGAAGCGGCTCTGGTAGACGCGGGAAAAGCCGACGCTGATGCGGTCGGCGCATTCATCCAGCCGAAACGGCACCGACACCGCGACCGCAGCCTGCAGCGGGCAGGCGTCCGCGCACTCGCCCAAATACTTCAGCAGCACGTTGCCACCGAGGGAGAAGCCGGCGGCAGCGAGCGTGCGGCCGGGGTAGCGCAACAACACATGATTGACCACCTCGGCCAGGTCGTCGCTGGCGCCTGAATGGTAGGCACGGGCGCTGTGGTTGGGCTCACCCGAGCAGCCGCGCCAGTTGACCGCGACGCTACGCCAGCCGAGTTTGGCCAGCTGTTGTTGCTGGCCGAGGATGTACAGCGAGCTGGAGCTGCCGGTCAGCCCGTGCAGCAGAATCACGCAGGGTTGCTCGTAATGGTCCGGGCCAAACCAGTCGAGATCGAGAAAGTCGCCGTCGGCCAGCGTCAGCCGTTCGCGCTCACGCTCGAGCTGCGGTGGGCGCCGCAGCAGCGGGCTGAACAGGGTCTGCAGATGACCGCCGGGCAGCCAGCGCGAGGGCCGGAAGCTGCTCAATCCTGCCGATGCCACAGGCTGTACCAGACCTGACCGGCGCGCTTCTCGCGGTGCAGCTGCCAGTTGTCGGGCAGTGCCAGCTGACTTGGCGGTTGTTCGCTTTCGATGTAGATCTGCGCTTCGTCGGCCAGCCACTGGTTGGCTTCCAGTGCCGCGCAGGCCGGTTCCAGCAAGCCCTGATGGAACGGCGGGTCGAGAAACACCAGATCAAAGCGCCGTGGCGGCGTGCTGGCCAGCAGTGACAGGCCGTCCTGCTGGACTACCTCGGCACGGTCGCAGTTCAGCGTTTGCAGATGGCCGCGCAGGGTATGCACGACGTCACGACTGAGGTCGCCGGCCAGTGCACTGGCGGCCCCGCGCGACAGCGCTTCCAGGGTCAGCGCGCCGCTGCCGGTGAAGGGGTCCAGGCAATGCGCGCCGGGCACGTCGCTGCTCAGCCAGTTGAACAGGGTTTCGCGCACTCGGTCCGGGGTCGGACGCAGGCCCGGCTGTTCGGTAAAGGTGAAGCGGCGGCTGCGCCACTCGCCAGCGATGATACGCAGCTGGCTGACTCTGGCCTTGGCCTGGTTGGACTTCATGCGCTGGGCTCCTGCTCTGCCGCCGCGCTCGGCTGGTCGGCATCGTCGTCTGATTCTGCGGGTGGTTGCGGTGGCCCTACGGTGATCACCACGCGCTCGCTGTCGGGCAGGTGGCGGGCAAAGGCGTCGCGGATGTCATCCACCGTCAATGCCTGCACGCGGTCGAGGAACAGCTGCATGTAATTAAGCGGCAGATGATAGAAGCCAATCGCTGCCAGTTGCGCAACGATGGCCGAATTGCTTGCGGTGCTGAGTGGGAACTCGCCGAGCAACTGCTGCTTGGCACGGCTCAGTTCGGCCTCGGTCGGGCCCTCGCTGATGAAGCGGTCGAGGGTCTGGTTGACCACCATCAGTGCCTGCTCGGCCTGATCGCTGCGGGTCTGCAGTGAGATCACGAACGGGCCGGGCGCCTGCATCGCGCTGAAGTGGCTGCTGACGCTGTAGGACAGGCCGCGCTTCTCGCGCACCTCTTCAACCAGGCGTGAGCCAAAGCCACTGCCACCGAGGATCTGGTTGCCGAGGTAGAGCGCGGCGTAGTCCGGGTCATCCTTGCTCATGCCCTGCTGGGCGACCAGTACGTGGGTCTGGCTGCTGGCAAAGTCGATATGCTGGCTGCTAGCGGTGATTTTTTCCGCTGGCGGCGTTGGCTCGGCAGCAGGTCCTTGCGGCATTGCATCGGCCAGATGCTGGGCCAACTGCTCGGCGCGGGCACGGTCGATGTCGCCGACCAATGCGATCACTGCGTTGCCGGCGCTGTAGTAGGTCTGCTGGAAGCGCTGCAGATCGTCACGGCTGATGGCCTTGAGGCTGTCTTCGGTACCATCCGGCGGGATGCCGTAGGGGTGGTCGGGATAGAGTGTACTCCACAGCGCCTCGCTGGCCTGCGCACCGGGACGCTGACGGGCGTAGCGCAGGCCAGCGAGCAGTTGCTCGCGGATGCGCTCCAATGAGTTGGCCGGGAAGCTCGGCTTGGCCAGAATCTGCGCAAACAGCGACAGTGCCGGCTCCAGCTTGTCGGCAGCGGTCAGGGTGCGCAGGCTGATCAGGCCCATATCACGGTGCGAGCTGTTGCTGAATTGGGCACCGAGACGCTCGAAGCCCGAGGCGATGTCTCCGGCATCCAGGCTGCCGGTGCCTTCGTTGAGCATGGCGTTGGTGAACATGGCCAGCCCGGGCAGCTCACCGTCGCGGCTGGCGCCAGCGGCGTAGAGCAGTTGAATGTCGAGCATCGGCAGCTCGCCGGCGTGCATGAAGTACACCGGTGTGCCTTGTCGGGTCTGCCAGTGCTGCAGATCCAGCCCGCGGCGCGCCGGCGGTGTATCCAGATCCAGTTCCTCCAGTGAGCTGAGTGCCGGCAAAGGTGAGCCGAAGACCTCACTGGCGGTGTCAGCCGCTGTTGCAGTCGTCGCTTGGGCAACGGCAGGCGCGTCAACGGCTTGCGGGTTGTCAGGGGTGCGCTCCACTAGCAGGAACAGCATCACGCCGAGGGCAGCCAGTGCGATCAGCCAGCGCAGGACGGAAAAGGGTTTGCTCTGGCTCATGGCTGCTGCTCCTCGCGGGCATTGGGCAGGTTGTAGCTACGGGTCATGCGCTCGCGTACCAGATAGCGACGGGCAACCTCGCTGATCTGTTCCGGGGTAACCGCTTGCAGCGCATCGATATCGTTGTCGACCAGCTCCCAGGGCAGGCCGACGGTCACCAGTTCGCCGATGCGGTTGGCCTGCTGCATGATGTTGTCCTGGGCATAGACCAGCCCGGCCACCACCTGTGCCTGCACGCGGGCCAGCTCTTCTGCGCTTGGCGGCGTCTGTTTGATCGCGTCAATCTCTTTCCAGATGGCGGCTTCCAGTTTCGGCAGGTCGGTATTGCGTGCCTCATTGGGGATGCCGCTGAAGACGAACAGGCTGTCGCCGCGGGTAAAGGCGTCGTAACTGGTGCCGACCGAGGTGGCGATGGCGTCGCCGCGCTCCAGGTGGCTTGGCAGGCGGGCGCTGTAGCCGCCGTCCAGCACGGCATCGAGCAGGCGCAGGGCGTGGGCTTCCCACGGCTCGCTGACGGTATTGAGTGACGGTACGTTGAAGCCGAGCAGCAGGCTCGGCAGCTGCAGGTCCAGATGCTGGGTCAGGCTGCGCTCCCCGGGTGCCGCCAGCTCCAGCGGCTTGCGTACCACCGGCAGGGTGCCGGCCGGGACGGCGCCGAAGTAGCGCTCGACCAGTGGCTTGACTGTTTCCGGGTAGACGTCGCCAACAATCACCAGGGTGGCGTTGCCCGGCACGTAGTGGGCCTTGTACCAGGCGCGCAGGTCTTCGATCTGCATGCGGTTGAGGTCGTGCATCCAGCCGATCACTGGCTGGGCGGAGGGGCTGGCGGTGTAGGCCTGGGCCAGAAAGCGTTCGTAGGCAAGCCCGTTCGGGTTGTCGTCTACCCGCATGCGGCGCTCTTCCTTGATGACCTCGATTTCCTTCAGGAATTCGTCCTTGGGCAGGGTCAGCAGGTGCATGCGCTCGGCTTCCATCTCCAGCGCTACCGGTAGCTGATCGCGGCTGAGCATCTGGTAATAGGCGGTGTAGTCGCGGTTGGTCATGGCGTTTTCGCTGGCGCCAAGACTGCTCAGCAGACGCGAGGCCTGGCCGGGTTCAAGGTGTTCGCTGCCCTTGAACATCATGTGTTCCAGTGCATGCGACAGGCCGGTCTGCCCCGGTGGCTCGTCGACTCCGCCGACCTTGTACCAGACCTGCGAGACCACCACCGGCGCGCGGTGATCCTCGCGGATAATGACGTTCAGCCCATTGTCGAGGGTGTAACTGTGGGTAGGTTGCCGACTTTCGGCCATGGCCGTCGGCGCGAGCAGTGGAAGCAACAGCAGGAGAGTACGCAAGCGCAACATGCAGGTGTCCTGTTATACAGCGCGGTAATCGTGTGACCCTGCATGCAGACTGGTGTACTGCCTGCCGCTGAGTCATACCGCCGTTGGCGGAAGTGGGGTAGGATAACCCAACCTTCAATACGGCGAAGCATTCGCCGTCGAACTCAGATAGTGACTCTTCATGTTTGGTTCCAAAGACAAACCGCAAAACCCCGATGCCCAGAATACTACCAAGCCGGAAAAGAAAGGCTTGTTCGGTTGGGCACGGCGCCGGGAAGAGCCGGCACCGAGTGAGCCGCAGGCCGATGCTCCAGCCCCGCTCAGTGGTGACCTGAATACCGTCGAGGGCCGTGAAGCAGCGGCCCGTGAGGCGGCTGCCTCGCTGTTTTCCGAACTGGGCCAGAAGGCGCCGGTCGAGGAAACCCCGGAACCGGTCGCCGAGCCGGAGGCCAAGGGCTTCTTCGCGCGCATGCGCCAGGGCCTGTCCAAGACCAGCGTCAACCTCGGCGAGGGTATGGCCAACCTGTTCCTCGGCGAAAAGGAAATCGACGACGAACTGCTCGAAGACATGGAAACCCGGCTGCTGATGGCCGACGTCGGCATTGAAGCCACCACCATGATCATGGAAACCCTGCAGCAACGGGTCACCCGCCGTCAGGTGTCCAGCCGCAAGGCGCTTTACCGTGCCCTGCAGGATGAGCTGGAAGCGCTGCTGGCGCATGTGGCCAAGCCGCTGGAAATCGACAGCAGCAAGAAGCCCTATGTGATTCTGGTGGTCGGCGTAAATGGCGTCGGCAAGACCACCACCATCGGCAAGCTGGCCAAGCGGCTGCAGAGCGAAGGCAAGCAGGTGATGCTGGCCGCCGGCGATACCTTCCGCGCTGCCGCGGTTGAGCAACTGCAGGTTTGGGGCGAGCGCAACCAGATCGGCGTGATTGCCCAGCACACCGGTGCTGACTCCGCCTCGGTGATCTTTGACGGCCTGCAGGCCGCCAAGGCCCGTGGCGCCGACGTGCTGATCGCCGACACCGCCGGCCGTCTGCACAACAAGGACCACCTGATGGACGAGCTGGCCAAGGTCAAGCGCGTCATGGCCAAGCTGGATGCCGATGCGCCCCATGAAGTGATGCTGGTGCTCGACGCCGGCACCGGCCAGAACGCCATTTCCCAGACCAAGCTGTTCGATCAGGCGGTTGGCCTGACCGGTCTGACCCTGACCAAGCTGGACGGCACCGCCAAGGGCGGGGTGATCTTTGCCCTGGCCAAGCAGTTTGGTCTGCCGATTCGCTTCATCGGTGTGGGCGAGCAGATCGACGACTTGCGCCCCTTCACCGCACCCGACTTCGTTGCCGCGTTGTTTGGACAGAAGCCATAAATGATTCGCTTCGAGCAGGTCAGCAAACGCTACCCTAACGGACATCAGGGGCTGGACAAGCTCAGCTTCCACATCCGGACCGGCGAGATGGTGTTTATTACCGGCCACTCTGGCGCCGGCAAGAGCACCCTGCTCAAGCTGATCATGTGCATGGAGCGCCCCAGCAGCGGCGCCGTGCACGTCGGTGGTCAGAACCTGCGTGATCTGGGCAGTGACGACATTCCCTACCTGCGCCGCCAGATCGGCGTGGTGTTTCAGAACCACCAGTTGCTGTTCGACCGTACGGTATTCGACAACGTCGCTCTGCCGTTGATCATCAACGGCACCCCGGCCGACGAAGTAGGGCGCCGGGTGCGCGCCGCGCTCGACAAGGTTGGCCTGCTGAGCAAGGAAAACAGCTACCCGATCGCGCTGTCCGGCGGTGAGCAGCAGCGGGTCGGTATCGCCCGTGCGGTGGTGCACAAGCCGGCGCTGCTGCTGGCGGACGAGCCGACCGGTAACCTTGACCCGGAACTGTCGGCGGAAATCATGGCGCTGTTTGAAGACTTCAATCGGGTCGGCGTGACCGTGATCATCGCCAGCCATGACCTGCCGCTGATTGCCCGCCTGCATCACCGCACCCTGACGCTGGATCAAGGCCATCTGCTGGCCGATGGAGAGTCCTGATGAGCAGCGCCAAGCAACCCCAGCCCGGCCGCCGCAAGACACCCAGTGGGGCGGCGCGCTCCCAGCGCGACTGGCGTCACCCGCTGCGCAGCTGGTTCGGCAGCCACCGTGACAGCGCCCGTCAGGCGCTGGTGCGGGTGCGTCACTATCCGTTCAGCAGCGCCATGACGGTGCTGGTAATGACCATCGCCCTGGCGTTGCCGATGGGCCTTTCGGTGCTGATTGGTCAGGTTAAGCAGCTGGGGGTGAACTGGCAGGAAGCAGCGCAGATCTCCGTGTATCTGGCGGATGACGTCAGCGCCGAGAAACAGCAGAGCCTGACCGAGCAGATCGGTCAGTTGGCGGGTGTGGCGCAGGCGCAACTGCTCGACAAGGATCTGGCGCTGGCCGAATTCCAGCAGCACGCGGGCATGGGCGATGCGCTGCTGCAGCTTGACTACAACCCGTTGCCCAGCGTGATTGTGGTCACTCCGTTGAGTATTGACGGCGGCGCCGCGGCGCTGGAGCCACTGCGTGACCGCCTTGCCGCCATTGACGGCGTTGAACAGGTGCAGATTGATCTGCTCTGGGTTGAGCGGCTGGCCGCGATTCTGGCGATGTTTGAGCGTTTTGCCGGTGGCCTTGGCGTCTTGCTGATCATCGCCCTGCTGCTGGTTATGGCCAACACCATCCGGCTGGCTATCGAAAGCCGCCGTGAAGAGATTCTGGTGATCAAGCTGGTGGGCGGCACCGATGCCTTCGTGCGTCGCCCGTTCCTCTATATTGGCGTGCTTTATGGCCTACTCGCCGGAGTGCTGGCCTGGGTGCTGCTGGCGCTTGGCCTAGCCTGGCTGAATGTTACCGTCGAACGCGTGGCATCGCTTTATCAGAGCGATTTCGCCCTGTTCGGCATGCCCTGGAGTGACGGCCTGGCGCTGGTGTTCGGCTCTATGGTGCTGGGGCTGGCCGGCGCCTGGCTGGCGGTTGGGCAGCATGTAAGGGCTATTGAGCCGCAATAAGGCGGCGACAAGCCGCAAGCCTCAAGCGAAAACCGCGAGGCGTTTAATGGCGAGTTTGTCCGTCGAGCGCGGTGTGGCAGTAAACGCCGGGATAACCCGTTTACAGGCCGCCCGCCGGAAGCATCCTGGTTACGCTTGCCGCCACGCTGAACTTTAGGTTACGTTCACAGTCTTATTTTGCGGTGATACACTCAGCCGTTCTTATTTGGGGAGTTCGAACATGAGCACTGCATTGCAGCCTGTTCATACCTTGGCTCCGGGAGCCAATCTCGAAGCCTACATTCAAAGCGTCAGCGCCATTCCGATTCTCAGTGTAGATGAGGAGCGGGTGCTGACCGATCGCCTGTACTATCACGAAGATCTGGAAGCTGCACGTCAGCTGGTCATGTCTCACCTGCGTTTTGTCGTGCACATCGCTCGCAGCTACTCCGGTTACGGTCTGGCTCAGTCTGATCTGGTGCAGGAAGGCAACGTTGGGTTGATGAAGGCGGTCAAACGTTTCAATCCGGAGATGGGCGTGCGCCTGGTCTCCTTTGCCGTGCACTGGATTCGCGCCGAGATCCACGAGTTCATCCTGCGCAACTGGCGTATCGTCAAGGTGGCGACCACCAAGGCCCAGCGCAAGTTGTTCTTCAACCTGCGCAGCGCCAAGAAGAAGCTGTCTTGGCTGTCACAGGATGAAGTGGAGGCAGTAGCGGCTGATCTGGGCGTTGCCGAGCGCGAAGTCCGTGAGATGGAGAGCCGTCTGTACGGCCAGGATCTGGGCTTTGATGGCGCGCAGGACGATGACGACGATGCGGCCTACGCCCCGGTGCATTATCTGGAAGACAAGCGCTACGACCCGGCTACCCAGCTGGAGTCGGCTGACTGGTCTGATAGTGCCAGCACCAGTTTGCTGACCGGTCTGGAGGCGCTGGACGAGCGCAGCCGCGATATTCTTTACCAGCGCTGGTTGGCCGAAGAGAAGGCCACGCTGCACGAGCTGGCAGCGAAGTATCAGGTGTCGGCCGAGCGTATCCGTCAGCTGGAAAAGAACGCCATGAACAAGCTGAAGAAGAACCTTGAAACCGAGGTTGAAGTCTGACGCTTGCTGCATTGAACAAGGGGCATCCGCAGGATGCCCTTTTTGTTTGTCCGGAATAAACATAAAACCAAGGAGTAACGCATGACGCGCCGTCAGGGTGTGCGATTGGCCACACTGTTCACCGTGGTGATTCTCGCCTTCTATGCATTTGGCTATTGGCAGTCTCGGCCCGAGGCTCCCGAACCGATGCAATGGCAGGAGCGTTATCAGGCCAATCTGCTGACGCCGCTGCACGAGCAGCAGCTGACCCTTGGTGATGCGGGAGCGGTGCTGGGGCATGGCACCCTCTGGATGATCAGCTCTGAAGGTGAGCCGTTGCTGGTCAGCCGCTATACGATGGAAAGCGATGACTTGAGCTGGCGCGTGCAGGCGGTGATCAGCCTGACACCCGAGCAGACCGAGAGTCTGGTCCAGGCCCAGGCCTGGCAACCGGAGCTGCCGGATCAGCCGATCAACTCGGCAGTCGGTGATGCCCTGAAAGACCGCAAGATCGTGCGCCTGAGCCTGATCCCCAACGAGCCGATGTCGCTGGCGCAGGTGCAGGGCACCTTCGGCAACCCGGATCTGCGTTTGCCAGTCAGCGAAGGGGAAGCCTGGGTTTATCCGAAGGTGGGCGCGGTGGTTGCTGTTGGTGAAGAGCAGGCGCATTCGATCATGTTTGGTCTGCGCGACGACCTTGAGCAGTAGTGTGGGTGCTTAAGCGTCCATCTGCGGCGTTGCGCTTCTGCTTGCCAGATCGTTCGCGGAAGGTGTGAGGCAGGCTCGGCGAGCGGTCTCAACGAGTCGTCTCAAATATCCAGTCGATTGCGCCAGTAGCGCACGGTCAGCCAGTTCGGCAACGGCTTGCCTGCTTCCAGCCGATCCAGATAGTGGCGCCCGCCCAACTGTCTGCTCTGGCGCTGAATCCAGTTGGCGCGGCGCAGGGCGTGGGGCGGCGGGCTGGCCGCGTCCCAGTTGAGCGGGCTGGGCAGCACCGCAGCCAGTTGCGCGGCCTGCTGGCTGGACAGATAGCTGGCGCCGATTCCAAAGTGGTGGCGTGACGCGGCTTCTACGCCGTAGACGCCCTTGTCCCACTCGGCGATATTCAGGTACATCTCCAGAATCCGCTGTTTGGGCCAGAGCAGTTCAATGCCGGCGGTAAACCAGACCTCCAGCCCCTTGCGCAGATAGCTGCGGCCTGACCAGAGGAACAGGTTCTTCGCTACCTGCTGGCTGATGGTGCTGGCGCCGCGCAGATTGCCGCCCTGCATGTTATGTTCGACGGCGGCGCGAATGGCCTTGAGGTCAAAGCCGTAGTGGTCGGCAAAGCGCTGGTCTTCTGCGGCGATCACCGCCATTTTCATGCTGTCGGGGATCTGCTCGTACGGTCGCCATTGATACTGGCGGCGGTAGTCGGCGTCGTCACGCTGGCTGATCCAGCGTTCGACCATCAGCATCGAGCCTGGCGCAGGCACCCAGCGTAACACCAGCACGGGCAGCAGGCTGAGCAGGGCGACAATCAGGAGCCACTTGGCGGTCTTGCGCAATATGAGTTTGAACATGGGAGTCCGGCCAGTGATTTGGTCCGGAGTATAAACCGAGGGGGCAAAGCATGGCCAAATGGCTGCTGTTACTGGCATCACTGAGTGGTTTCACCGGCGTAGCACTGGGCGCGTTTGCTGCCCACGGGCTGCGCGGCAAACTGTCCGAGAACATGCTGAATGTATTTCAGACCGGCGTGAGCTATCAGCTGTGGCACACCATGGCGCTGATTGGGGTGGCGCTGCTGCTGCTTCGCAGCCCGGACAGCACTTTGCTCAAAGCCACTGGTGTGCTCTTTGCGCTGGGTATCGTGCTGTTTTCCGGCAGTCTCTATCTGCTGACGCTCAGCGGCATCGGCAAGCTGGGCATGATTACTCCGCTCGGCGGCGTGCTCTGGCTGGTGGCCTGGCTGTGTCTGGGGCTAGCGGTCTGGCGCACGCTCTGATCCGCCGTGGTCAGCGGGTGGCAAAGGGCGTTATCATAGCGCCCTTGTCGCCGGTCAACATTGACCGCGCTGAGCTGCCCTATTATCTCCATCCGTCGTTGCCGAGCCGCCCATGCATATTCATTTGAACGGTGAGCCCTATCACCTCGACCAGCCGCTTACCCTGACTGAGCTGATCGCCCGTCTGGGGCTGACCGGCAAGCGTCTGGCGGTTGAGCTGAACCTCGATATCGTGCCGCGTAGTCAGCACGCCGAAACCCGTCTGGCCGAAGGGGATCGGGTGGAGATCGTGCATGCCATCGGTGGCGGCTAACCCAACCCTTCGCTGGAGAACCTGATGACTGATATGACCCAGGATGCGCTGGAAATCGCTGGCGTTCGCTACCGTTCACGTCTGCTGGTCGGCACTGGCAAGTACAAGGACCTGGACGAGACCGGCCGCGCGATCGAAGCCTCGGGCGCCGAGATCGTGACCGTTGCCATTCGCCGCACCAACATCGGCCAGAATCCGGACGAGCCCAACCTGCTGGATGTTGTACCGCCGGATCGCTACACCATCCTGCCGAACACCGCTGGTTGCTATACCGCTGAAGAGGCGGTGCGCACCTGCCGGCTGGCCCGTGAGCTGCTTGATGGCCACAAGCTGGTCAAGTTGGAAGTGCTGGCCGACCAGAAGACCCTGTTCCCGAACGTGGTGGAAACCCTCAAGGCGGCCGAGGTGCTGATCAAGGACGGCTTCGACGTCATGGTCTACACCAGCGATGACCCGATCATCGCCCGCGAGCTGGCGGCCATGGGCTGCGTTGCGGTCATGCCGCTGGCCGGCCTGATCGGCTCCGGCATGGGCATCTGCAACCCCTGGAACCTGCGCATCATTCTGGAAGAAGCCACCGTGCCGGTGCTGGTGGATGCTGGGGTTGGTACCGCCTCCGACGCGACCATCGCGATGGAGCTGGGCTGCGCCGGTGTGCTGATGAACAGTGCGATTGCCCACGCCGATCAGCCGGTGCTGATGGCTCAGGCCATGCACCACGCTGTGGTGGCCGGTCGCGCTGCCTATCTGGCTGGTCGCATGCCGCGCAAGCTGTACGCCTCGGCCTCATCGCCGCTGGACGGCACCCTGCGCTGAGCAGGCTATCCTTCTGTCAGGCGCCCCGCGGGGCGCCGTCTCATTCGAATCATTACCGAGCTGCCCATGTCTGATACTCCTGAACTGCCCGAAAGCGCAGACACCCCGAACCCCGATAGCCCTCCGCGTCGTGCCATTCGCAGTTTCGTCATGCGTGCCGGCCGCATGACCGAAGGTCAGCAGAAGGGGATTGATCAGGGCTGGCCGCGTTTCGGCCTGACACTGGACCAGGGCATGCTCGATCTGGATGCCCTGTTTGGTCGCAGTGCGCCGCGCACGCTGGAGATCGGCTTTGGCATGGGCCACTCGCTGCTGGAAATGGCAGCGGCCGCGCCCGAGCAGGATTTTATTGGTATTGAGGTGCACCGCCCTGGCGTCGGAGCGCTGCTCAACGGTCTGCTGACCAGCGGCCTGAGCAACGTGCGGGTATTTGATTGCGATGCGATCGAAGTGCTCAACCGCTGCATTCCGGACGGCAGCCTGGATCGTCTGTTGCTGTTCTTCCCGGACCCCTGGCACAAGAAGAAGCACAACAAGCGCCGCATTGTGCAGCCGGCCTTTGCCGAGCAGGTGCGTCGCAAGCTGAAAGTTGGGGGCGTGTTCCACATGGCCACCGACTGGGAGCACTACGCCGAGCACATGCTTGAAGTGATGAGTGCCGCCCCCGGTTATCGTAACCAGGCCGGTGATGCCGGTTACGTACCGCGCCCGGAAGAGCGCCCGGTGACCAAGTTCGAGCGGCGCGGAGAGCGTCTGGGCCACGGCGTCTGGGATCTCAAGTTCGAGCGGGTCGACTGAGCCCACGGTTGCCCGCGACCTTCGCCTGACTGGGTCCCCGCCTGCGCGGGGATGACGAGGAGTGGGCAGGCCTGGTGCTATAACGGCAGCCTTATGCGTTGCCCGGGATGGCCCGCTCGACCTTCCCGGTGGAGGCGATGTATACGCACGTTTGGCGACGCTTCCGCATCAAGCGGTTTCGTGGCACCTATGTCAGGCGCCCCAGCCGTCATTCCCGCGCCGGCGGGAATCCAGCTGCACCGGGCAGGGGGCAGCGTCTTACCGCCGCACCCACAGCTCAACCCGCCCATTGCGTCGCGCACCACTTTCCCCGCCTGCCGAGCCCACCGGCATGTAGTGCCCATACCCCACATAGCCTTGCACTTGCACATCCATTTCCCGCAGGGCCTTGGCCGCAGACAGGGCTCGCAACTCAGAGATCATTTGCGCGCGCAGCTCGTGGTTCTGCTGGTCAGCAAAACCGATCAGCATCAGGTCTCGGCCGGTTCTGCCGGTGTCGGCGAGGTATTGCTGGACGCGCTGCAGGTCGCGCAGGGCCTTGTTATCCAGCTGGGTGTGTCCCTCGGCAAAGCGCAGGTTCACCGACAGGCGCTGGTAGTGCTGGGTCAGCCGCTTGAAGGTATCGGGCACACTGGCATCCGGCGGCAGATCGACTGCAAAGGGCGTCTGCGAGAAGAATCCGGACTCGGCCACAATCGCCTGCCCGGCCTGGCTCTGAACATATTCGATGAACTGCTGGGCCAGCGGCTTGCCGGTGTCTGCGGCGGTATACAGGTATAGCCGACGGGCCAGCGGATAGTCTTCGGTGGCGACCGACAGCTTGCTTGGCTTGAGCGCCGGTGCAGTGCCGTCGGCAATCGCCACCAGCTTGCTGTTACCGGCCGAGGCAAAACCGGCAAAGCCGATGCCGGAGGGATCGCTGCTCACATCGCTCGACAAGGCATCGTTTGACTCGTAACGGCGTGCGCTCGAGGTCAGGCTGTAGCGGCCGGCCAGTACCAGCTCCTTGAAGGTATCCCAGGTGCCCGACTGTTCGTCGCGGGCATAGATATGAATCGGTCGATCCGGGCCACCAACGGCTGCCCAGTTGCTAATTTCGCCAGCAAAAATGCGCGCTAGGGTATCGATGTCCAGCCGCTCAACCGGGTTGGACGGGTGTACCAGAATCGCCAGTCCGTCAATCGCAATCACGTGTTCACTGGCGGGGCTAGTCATGTCGGCGCGCGCCGACATGGCGGCGCTTTCGCTGTCCTTGACCCGTCGTGAAGCGGCCCAGATGTCCGCCTGGTTGGCTGCCAGTGCGGTAAACCCGGTGCTGGAGCCGTGCGCTGCGACCAGCACCGTCAGTGGCTTGCCGTCATGGGTGGTGGACAGAATCGTCTCGTTGGCTACCCCGGTCGGCTGGGCGCTGACGGTATTGCCGGTCAACTGCTGCAGAAAACCGGTCATCAGCATCGGCGCCAGAGCCGCGCCGATGGTATTGGAGCCGTGAATCTCCAGTGCGTGGGCGCTGACCAGACCGGGCAGCAGGGCAAGCGAGAGCCACAGGTGGTGAAGACGGCGACGAACCGAGTGCATGATGGACCTCATTCATCTGACAGCGGGGTGCAGGGCTGCCAGAGTGCGACAGACAGATGACACTCAGGTTACGATCAACCAGTTGCCGGCTCGACCTGTCGAATACGTCACAGCGCACGGCTGGGTTGGTTGCTCAGTCCATGTCCAGCACGGACCGGTTACGGCCGTCATTTTTGGCGCGATAGAGCGCCTGGTCCGCGCGTTTGAGCAGGCTTTGCTCGGTATCAGTCGAGCTGAGCATGGCAACGCCAATGCTGACGGTGACCAAGATAGTGTGGCCTGCGTGCTGAATTGGAGTGGCAGCTACGCTGAGGCGTAGGCGCTCAGCGAGAACCATAGCGCCTTCTGCCTCACAGTCTGGTAGCAATACCACGAACTCCTCGCCGCCGTAGCGGCAGATACGGTCCGAACTGCGTACGCTATTTCGCGCCCGTTCCACAAACTCACGCAGGACTGCATCTCCGGCGTCGTGGCCGTAGTTGTCGTTGACGCGTTTGAAGTGGTCCAGGTCGATCAGCAGTACTGAGATGGCTGCCGCGCTACGCCGGGCTCTGGCGTATTCTGCGCTCAGTAGCTCAAACAGGTAGCGGCGGTTATAGGCGCCGGTAAGCGGGTCGGTGCTGGCCTGCGCGGTTAGCTGCTTGTTGGCGACCATCAGTTCCTGTGTGCGCTGGGCAACCTTGAGCTCCAGCTCAGCGTTGGCCTGCGCCAGGTCGTTGAACAGCCGCCGACGTTCGACAAAGGCTTGCACCATGCCTGCAACCCACGGGCGCCAGAGCGGCGGCACCTCGGGAGGATCGGGCGGAGTATTATCCGCGGTTTTGGCTACGTATTCGGCCACACTGATGGTTGGCGCTACAAACCTGCGCCAAAGGACGATGTTGGCCAGTGCGCCGCCAATCACCAGGATTAGCGCTAGCAGCAGCTGTGGCATGAACGACGCGACTACCCTTTCGGTGATCGCGTTGCGTGGCAGGAGAAAAAGCACAGTCCAGTGGGGGTTATTCAACTGGTCCACCAGCATCAGATTGTCATGCTGGACTGAGCCGCCGAGCTGCTTTACCCCGTCTGGCGTGTCCGACAACATGGGCAGCAGCGTGCTCAGTGACGTGATCTCGGAATGGCTTTGGATGGTTTGGTCGCGCCTCGCCAGCACCTGGTCGTAGGCGTTGGCGACCAGCAGCGTGCCATCCTGATCGGGGAAGTTGCGTAGTTCCTCATGTAGGAAGTTGAGCAGTACATCGACTGCGACGACCCCAACGAAATCATCACCCCAGTAGACCGGCTGCGCATGGGAGACCATCAGGCCAGCACCGACCTGATCCAGGTAGGCGGGAGTCCAGAACGCCTGGCGCTGTGGGTTGTTGGCAGGCAGGGCCATTCTGGTAAGGTCGTAATTCTGCCATGAGCTGTGCAGAAAGGTCGGGATATCGGGCGATTCGCCCAGCATCTCAGCACTGGATGCCCACGGAGTCAGCGCTAGTAAGTCCTCACTGGCGGAAAAGAAATAGGTCCAGCGCAGAAAGGGCGAGGTGGCCTGGCTACTGCCCATGCGGTCGAGCAACGATATCGCCAGGTCCAGATGCGACACACCGTGAGAGGCGTCTACCTGCTGCACTGAATTCAAGCCAATTAGCTGCCCCAAGCGCTCCTGCGCCGGCAGATTGCCACGCTGATCTAGGGTGAACGTGCCCTGCTCGGACTGCCGGATGGCCTGCTCCACCGAACGGCGCAATCCGGCACTGCCCGGATAGGGTGCGTGCTGGGGGAACGTGTTTGCCCAGCTCACAGCCTGCGAGACGGTGTCGTTGGCGGCCTTGATCATGGCCTGCAGGCGTATGGCCGTTTCGTCTACCCGCTGTTGGGCGATGGCTATTTCGACGGCTTCCTCCTGCTTCCAGCCGACCCAGACTGTCAGGCCAACGATGCTCAGAAATATGAACGACCCCAGCAGCATCAGGGTTCGGTAGTAACGAGAGAGGCGGTGTATCGGGGAGCGTGCCAAGCGTGTTCTTATCCTTTTCGGGGGGGCGCACCTTATGGATAGAGTAGTCCAGCCCGCTCGCTTCGGTGAACGTGAGGTCTCGTAGCCAGTGCTGCCCGATCTACTGACAGCATCTGCGGCGCACGCGATCTGGTCATCATTGGCAAAACTTGTGGCGCCAGCAGCCTGCCTATAACGTTCATAATGAAGAGATGCATTTGACGACGCAGAACCGATCGACGTGACACCCGCCTACGACCCCAAAACCCTGCTTATGCTGGCCTGCCTGCTGACCGGCGTGATAGGCATCATGCTTCTGTTGCTGGGTCGCGCGAGCACACCACGTATTCCAGGCGTTCGCTACTGGGCGACGGGGTCGCTGCTGATGGCACTGTCGGGCATGCTGATTGTCCTGCGTGGTGTGGGGCCGCAATGGCTCACATATACTGTCGAGAACACCGCAGCGATGCTGGCCTACACCCTCTACTGGATTGGCAGCGCCAGGTATTTCGGTCGGCAGCCGCAGCTCAAGGGCTGGGTCGTGCTGTTTTTAGTGGCCTGGATCGGGCAGGCCTACTTTACCCATGTCGAAGAAAGCGTGCGGGGACGTTACCTTAGCTTAACCGGCTACGTGTTCGCTGCCAGCCTTATGCATACCATCGTGTTTGCGCAAGAGCTACGCTGCGGCAGAGGCGCCTGGAGGCAACGCGGGCTGGGTTTGCCCTTCACCGGTTTCTGGGTCGCCTTCTCGACACTGGTGTTTGGTGCCCGCTGGCTGCACGCCATCTTCCAGCCGCAGGATGGGCAGGGCTTGCTCGATGTGTCCTGGTTGCAGGCGCTCTACCTTGGCACCTTCGCCTTCGGCCTGGTGATCGTTAACATCGGTTTCCTGTTGCTCATGTCCGAATGCATCCGAAGCCGCTTTGAAGACCTGGCCATGACCGATACGCTTACCGGCGTGCGCAGTCGTCGAGCGGTGGTGGGAGCCGCCAGCGACCTGCTCCAGCGCAGCAGACGGAGCGGCAAGCCCTATTCGGTGCTGTCGCTCGACTTGGATCATTTCAAAGCGATCAACGACCAGTTCGGTCATCAGTGCGGTGACCGCGTGTTGGAGGCATTCTGTCGGCACATGGAGGATGCCATGCGACAGGCTGATGTGCTCGGCAGGGTAGGTGGCGAGGAATTTATCGTATTGCTGCCGGCAACTACCGTGGCTCAGGCCGGTGAGCTGGCTGAGCGGTTGCTGCTGGCCGCGAGGACCAGCGAGCCGGGCTTGCCCGACATCACGGTCAGCATCGGCTTCACCGAGTGGCGGCCGGATGACCCGTCCATCGAAGCGTTGCTCAGCCGCGCAGACCGCGCGCTGTATGCCGCCAAGGCCGCTGGCCGCAATCGGGCCATGCCCGGTTAATACAGGTTGCGCAGGTCGTGCTTGACCACTGCATCCACCACCAGTGTGGTGGCCTTGCCGAGCAGGCCGCGGCCGTTCATGTGCTCGGACAGCATTTTCGAGAATGCCGGTATCGCCTTCTCGGGAAGGTGGGTCGCCGCATCCCATAGCCCGGCACTGACCAATTCGGGGCAGTGCTGAAAGCGATAGCGCTCTACCTCCAGCACGGTCGCTACCTTGGGCGCTTTGTTGTTCACCGCCAATGGCTTCAGTGTCTCTGGGTTGCTGGTGACCCAGGCCTGACCTGCGATCGACAGCACCGTGCTGTTGCCGGGCTGGATCAGCGACAGTCGCAGTGCACCGTCGGCAATGATATTGGTCAGAGTGCAGGCCACCTTGTTGCCGGGGCGTTCGGGGATCAGCAGGGTGCCGGGGCCAAGGGACTGCACAAAGCCCTCAGGGTCGCCGCGTGGGGACAGCTCGGTATGCTCGCCCTGCTGGGTCAGCATCAACAGATACGGCGCCTTTGCGACAAAGGCCAGGGCGCGCTCGCTCAGGGCGTCGCCTTCCTCCGCGACGAAGGGCTGGTCAGGGCCGCGCACCCGCCAGAAATCCGCCCGTACCTTGGCGCGCGAGCAATGCAGAAACAGCGCGTCAGCCTGAAACGTCAGCACGTCACCGGTCGTATTCGGCTGCAGCACGCAGCGGCCATTGGCGCGCAGACTGAAGCCCACGCCGGGCAGGAAGAAATACAGGCTGCAGGCCAGCCCCGCCGGTGGCAGGGTCGGCTGCGGTTTGCCCGCAGGCCAGGGCAAGACAATGGTGTGTCCTTCAGCCTGCAGCACCGGATGGTTGCGCAGGTTCAGATAGGTCACATCCAGCGCGTCCTCGATAAAGCCGACCGCACAGACCGAGGCGTGGCGGATGATGGTCAGGCAATAGTCGTCCAGTTCGCGTTGCAGGCGCTTGTGCATCATTGCCGGTGGCGAGGGGATCAGCTCCCGCAGCTTGCTCAGCGAATCAACCTGGTGTTCGTGCATCGCATGTTCCTCGTTAGATCGGGTCAGTCGATGCTAGGCAGCGGGCGCTGGGCAGACCATTGCAGCGGCGCTCAAATAGTCTGGCTTTTGGTTGCACGTTGGTGCTGGTACGGCAGCGGGTGGACCGGTAGAGTTGTGGCAGGAGAGTCCTCAGGAGCGAGGCAAGATGGGCAATCACACCAGCGTATCGGCCGTGGCGGTACTCGATCTGCACGACCTGCTGCTGGAGTTGAACGTGGTCAGCGCGCAGCAATTGCGCGCCGCCGGAATCTACCGTGAAAAGCTGCTCAATCAGCGCGCCAACGCCGCGCCGCTGCAGGAGCAGCGGGCCAGCGAGACCCTGCTGCTTATACTCTGGCAACTGGCCGAGCGTCACGGCACACGGCCCGAGCTTGGACTGATCATCGGACAGCACTACAACCCGGCTGCCCATGGCGTGCTCGCCAGCTGGTTGCGGCACTGCCGCCGTGCCGGCGATGCGCTTGCGGTATTCCAGCGCAACATCGCGCTGATGAACCCCACGGAACGCTGGACGCTGACCGAAGGCAAACGCGCGCTGACGCTGACCGTCGAATTCGCCCCCGACCGCGCCTACCCCCAGATCGCGGTAGAGCGTAGCCTCAGTGCCCTGCTGCGCTGGTCAGCCGAAATGACCGGCACCACCGTGACTCCGCTCAGCTGCGAACTGATGCGCCCGCGTCCGCAGCAGATTGAGCCCTTCGAGCAACTGTTCGGGCGCAACCTGCGTTTCAACGCCAGCTGCAACAGTCTGCAACTGCCGCGCAGTTTCCTGGATACGCCGATCACCGGCGCCAATGACTATCTGCGGCAGATGCTCCAGGCTCGCGCGCTGGATACCCTGCAGCAGGTCGAGCAAGGCAACAGCCTGAGTCGCACCGTCAGTCAGTTGATCCGTCAGAGCTTGCCCGACAACCTCAGCCTCGACCACATCTGCGCCCAACTGCACCTAAGCCGCCAGACCCTCTACCGGCACCTGAAACAGGAAGGCACCAGCTACACCGAACTGGTCAACCAGATACGTAGGGAGCTAGCCCAGGCTCTGATAGAGCAGGGCCTGACCATGGAGCGGGTGAGTGAGCAGTTGGGGTTCAAGGACCCGAGTACGTTTTATCGGGCGTGCAGGCGCTGGTATCGGGCAGAGCCGACAGCGCGCACAGCAAAGATTAATCTGCACGATCGTGCAGATTAATGTTGAGATTGATCGGCGGAGTGCTGAATCCTCACGCTCATGAGGTTTTCTGCTATCTGCCATCCACCCCACCAATACCCTCACATACGCCACGGTAACTCAACTGGTTACCGTGACTGGCCGGTTCTACACTGGGCGGCATTTGAACAAACAGGAAGAGCCCCAATGACGTACGAGACCCTCGACTATCAGGTGGAGGACGGTGTCCTCACGCTGACGCTGAACCGTCCTGACCGCATGAATGCCTTTAACGGCCTGATGCGGCGTGAGCTGATTGCGGCCTTTGATGCGGCCGATGCCGATGATGCGGTGCGTGTGGTGATCATGACCGGTGCGGGCCGTGCGTTCTGTGCCGGTGCGGATCTGGAGAAGGGCGGTGATACCTTCAACCGTCACAAGCGTCAGGATCAGCCCGAGGGTGATGACCTGCGTGATGGCGGCGGTACTGTCTCGCTGCGTATCTACGAGTGCCTCAAGCCGGTCATCGTTGCCTTTAACGGCGCGGCTGTCGGCGTGGGCGTGACCATGAGTCTGCCTGCTGACATTCGTATGGCCTCGACCAACGCCAAGTTCGGTTTCGTGTTTGCCCGTCGTGGCATCACCATGGAAGCCTGCTCCAGCTGGTTCCTGCCGCGCCTCGTCGGCCCTATGCAGGCGGCCGAATGGGTCTACACCGGCCGTGTCTTCAGCGCCGAAGAAGCGCTCAAGGGCGGTCTGCTGCGCAGCGTCCACGAGCCTGATGAACTGCTGCCCGCGGCGCGCGAGCTGGCCCGTGAGATTGCCGACAACACTTCTGCCATGTCCGCCGCGCTGAACCGTCAGCTGCTGTGGCGCATGATGGCGGCGGATCATCCGATGGAAGCGCATATCATCGATTCCCGCGCGATTGCCTTTATGGGTGAGTCCGAAGATGCGAAAGAGGGAGTCGGTTCGTTCCTGGAGAAGCGTGCGCCGCAGTTCAAGTTGCGTCCGAGCACGGACAAGCCTGCGTTTTTCCCATGGTGGGAAGAGCGCAAGTTCCGATAAAAGCTACCTGCGTTGGCATTGCTGCGTTGAAGCAAAGGCCAAAAATGCTCACTTACTCTTTGTAAGGTCGGGCGCGACTCCGATCGCTTTTTGGTCTTCACTTCGCCTTGCACTGCCTGCCTCTGTGACGCTTTTATTGTTTGCCGGCAGCACGGCGCACTGCTGACCGGATACGACGCCCGCGCACGTTCTGTGTGCGGGCGTTTCAGTGTTAGGCTTTGGCCTTTTCTACCCAATGGGAGCTGTTGCCATGAGTCGTCACTTTGAATCTGCCCCGGGCCTGTGCGAGAACCGTGATCCGGCTACCGAGGGGTTTGTCTTCAACCAGACTATGCTGCGCATCAAGGACCCTGAGCCGACGCTGGATTTCTATACCCGCGTGATGGGCATGACGCTGGTGAAGAAGCTGGATTTTCCGGCGGCCAAGTTCAGCCTGTATTTTCTGGCCGCGGTCGACAGTAACGCGCTCGACACCTGGTCTGACGATCCGGTCGAGCGCACCCACCAGACCTTCGGTCGTCCGGCCGTGCTGGAGCTGACCCACAATTGGGGCACCGAAGGCGATCCGGAATTCAGTTATCACAACGGCAACGAAGATCCACGCGGCTTTGGCCATATCGGCTTTGCTGTGCCGGATCTGGAGGCGGCCTGCGCGCGCTTTGAAGAGCTGGGTGTGTCCTTCGTTAAGCGCCCGCAGGACGGCAAGATGCACAACATCGCTTTTATCCGTGACCCGGATGGCTACTGGATCGAGATCTTTGCGCCGGGTGGGATGGCGTAATCGGTATCGTTGGGGGCACTGCATGCCGTGCCCAGTCTGCCGGGGGGCTTGGCGGGAAGAGGAATCGTGCAGACGTGAAGACGGTATCTACGGGAAGTGCGCACCCTCCAGCGCCCCCTGCTGGGTGCGTTTGTCGTATTCGCGGTCGTCGATAGCGAGCTGTTCCAGCAGGCGGCGGCCGGTGGCGTTGGCGGCTTGTTGCAGTTGCTCGCAGGAGGCCGCGGGCGGCAGGTTTTGAATTGCCTGTTCGATCTGTCTGGCGGCGTTCATTGCCAACTCTACATGACCATCATGATGCAGCTGCAGGGCAAGCAGGTAGCTGTCCCATTGCGCCTGTACGCTGGCGGTGCGCTGCGGGTCGGGCTGCAGTTGCGGTATGTAGGCGGTGATGCTGACGTCTGTGGTCGCTTCGGTGATGCGGCACTGACCGGGCGTGGACTCCCAGCGGAAGTTCCAGTTGACCCGGTTGGCGCTGTGCTGGCGGTTGCGGTTCAGGCTGGCGCGGATGGTGTCGACGGTGGCGCCACTGACATCAAAACTCTCCACCCGGCTCTGCAGACGGGGCTCGGCGCTGCTCGGGCCTGCCGCCAGCAGCAGCGGACCAAGCAGCAGCGGCAACAGCCACCGGCGGCGCATCAGATCGGGTCCATCAGCCGCTCAAGGGCGGCGCGGCAGCGGTTGGGGATCGGGAAGGCGGTGTTGCTGGCGCGGTCGACGAATACGTGGACGAAGCGGCCCGCCGCGCAGGCTTCTTCACGGCCCTGTTTGAACACGGCCAGTTCGTAATGCACCGAGCTGCTGCCCAGGCGCGCGACCTTGACGCCAATCTCGATGGCGTCAGGAAAGGCGATGGGCGCGAAGTAGTCGCAGTTGGAGCTGACCACAAAGGCGACCTGGTCGCCGGTATGGATGTCCAGCCCGCCTTCGGCGATCAGCCAGCTGTTTACCGCGCTGTCGAAGTAGCTGTAGTAGGTCACGTTGTTGACGTGACCGTAGATGTCGTTGTCGTGCCAGCGGGTGGTGATGGCGTGCAGGTAGGGGTAATCGCTGCGGGTGGGCTTGCTTGTACTCATGATTGCTCCGCTTGCGGCTCAGTAGGCCAGGTTGTAGATGGCGAGCGCGTCCGCTTCGGTGACCTCGCGCGGGTTGTTGACCAGCAGACGCTGCTGCAGCATGGCGTCCTTGGCCAGCATCTCCAGCTTGTCCTTAGGCACACCGGCATCGCGCAGACGGCTCGGCAGACCGCAGCGTGGGCTGAGCTCGCTCAGGGCGCGCACCAGTTGTTCGGTCAGGCTGTCGGCGTCACCGGGTACCAGGCCACGGCCGACGATCAGCGGGGCCAGCTCGGCGTACAGTGGCGCGGCGGCCGGCGCGTTGAATTCGATAACGGTTGGCAGCACCAGTGCGTTCGACAGGCCGTGCGGAATATGGAAGTGACCACCCAGCGGGTAGGCCAGTGCGTGGACCGCAGCGACCGGGGCATTGGCGAAGGCCTGGCCGGCGAGCAGCGCGCCGAGCAGCATGGCCTGGCGGGCTTCGCGGTTCTGACCGTCCTGCACCACCGCATCCAGGTTGCCGGCCAGCAGGCGCAGGGCCTCGCGGGCGAGCATGTCGGACAGCGGGTTCTTCTTCAGTTTGCTGGTGTAGGCCTCGATGGCGTGCACCATCGCGTCGATGCCGGTGGCGGCGGTGACGTGGGCGGGCAGCCCGAGGGTCAGGTCGGCATCCAGCAGGGCCAGATCCGGCAGCAGAATCGGTGACACCACGCCCATCTTGGTGGTGGCGCCGGTGGTGATGATCGCAATCTGGGTGACTTCCGAGCCGGTGCCGGCGGTGGTCGGCACCTGAATCAGCGGCAGGCGCTGGCCGCGGGCATTGCCGACGCCGTAGATGTCCTGCAGGGTTTGGCTGCAGCTCGGGTGTGCGAGCAGGGCGACCAGCTTGGCCACGTCCATCGAGCTGCCGCCGCCGAAGCCGATGATCAGCTCGGCCTGCATGGCCTTGGCCTGCTCAACGGCCGCCAGGACCACGGACTCCGGCGGATCGGCCTCGACCTGATCGAATACCTCAACGGCAATGCCAGCGCTGCTCAGGGTCGGCACTACGCCGCTGAGCAGGCCGATCTTGGTGATGCCGGGGTCGGTGACAATCAGCACGCGGTGGGCGTCGCGGACCTTGCACAGCTCGCCGAGCTGGCTGGCGGAACCGGATTCGCAGAGGATCTGCGCGGTGGTGGCAAAGCTGAAGGGATTCATCGGGCCTCCGGGTTGGGTGCGGGTTCGATCTGCTGCGTGCCCGTGGGCCGCGGTTGTTGTGTGGTCATCGCCGGGTAGTCACCGGCTGGCGAGATCGAAATCAGTTTCCAGACTGAGTCAATTCTGCTGACTGTACGTTCATGCGGCAAGGGCTATTGATGTTACCGATGGTAATTTACAGCGCGGCAGGGTGGGAGAGGCGAATTTCAACTCGGCCTTGCCAAGCGGCCTAGAGGAACATCTCCAGCAAGTCGTTGAGGAACAGTCGGCCGCGTTCGGTCGGGCGTAGCTGCTGGCGCCAGGGCTCGAGCAGGCCCTTGGCTTCGGCCTGGTTCAGGGTGTCGGCGATCTGCTCCAGCGACTGGCCGGTGCGCTCGGCGTACCAGGCGCTGGGCACACCATCGACCAGCCGCAGGGCGTTCATCAGAAAGTCGAACGGCAGCTCGTCGGTGTCCAGCGTCTTGCTGCCCGCCAGATAGGCCTTGTCCGGGTTCAGGTAGTCCTTGGGCAGGCGGGTTTTCCAGTAGCGCTGTACCTGGCCGCTGGCGTTGGTCAGCTTGCCGTGGGCGCCGGCGCCCAGGCCGAGAAAGTCGCCGTACTGCCAGTAGTTCAGGTTATGGCGGGCACGGCGGCCGTCACGAGCATAGGCAGAAATCTCGTACTGGGCGTAGCCGCCGGCGGCCAGGCGCTGCAACCCGGCTTCCTGAATCGACCAGAGAATGTCTTCCTCGGGCAGCGTGGGCGGGCGCGAGTAAAACACGGTGTTCGGCTCCAGCGTCAGCTGATACCAGGACAGGTGCTCAGGCGCGAGCGCCATAGCCTGATCCAGATCGGCCATCGCCTGGGCGTGCTCCTGATTCGGCAGGCCATGCATCAGGTCGAGATTGAGGTTGTCGAAGCCGGCGCGGCGCGCCATGTCGACGGCGCCGAGGGCTTCGCGGTCATCATGGATGCGGCCAAGGGCCTTGAGATGTTCGGCATTGAAGCTCTGGATGCCGATCGACAGGCGGTTGATGCCGGCCAGCCGGTAGTCGCGAAACTTGGCCTGCTCAAAGGTGCCGGGGTTGGCTTCGAGGGTGATTTCGATGTCGTCTGCGAACGGCACGCGCTGATTCAGCGCCTGCAGGAAGCGATCCAGCGCGGCGGCCGAGAACAGGCTCGGCGTGCCGCCACCGAAGAAGATCGAGGTCAGCGGCCGGATGGGCAAGTCGTCGAGTAAGCGCAGATCCTGCTCCAGATCCTCGATCAGGGCGTCGACGTACTCGGTTTCGGGCAGGGCATCGCGACTGGTGTGCGAATTGAAGTCGCAGTAGGGACACTTCTTTACGCACCAGGGGATGTGGATGTACGCCGCCAGGGGCGGCAGAGGGCTGAGCGTCGGTTGCGCCTGCTCGGGCTGGAGGCTGGAGGCTAGAGGCTGGAAGGTCGGCATAGTGTGCTGGTTCTGTTGTGTGGAAAGGGCAGGGTGTTGGCACCGCTTGATGTCGCGGCCTTCCTGCCTTCCTTGGATAAGGAGCAGCCCAGTTGATTCAAGGCTTCCAGCCTACAGCCTTCAGCTTCAAGCGGGCTGCAAGCCCAGCTTGGCGCGTAGCAGCGCCATTGCCCGCGCCCGGTGACTCAACTGATTTTTTTCCTGCGGGCTGAGTTCGGCGCTGGAGCAGTCGCGCTCCGGCACCCAGAACAGCGGGTCATAGCCAAAACCGTGCTCGCCGCTGGCGGCGTGCAGGATGCGCCCTTCCCAGGCACCTTCGCAGATCAGCGGGATCGGGTCTTCGGCGTGGCGCAGCAGTGCCAGTGCGCAGATAAATTGGGCGCCGCGCTCGGTGTCCGGTACGTCCTTCAGCGCTTCAAGCAGCTTGGCGTTGTTGGCGGCGTCGCCGCCACCGCCTGCGTAGCGGGCAGAGTAGATGCCGGGTGCGCCGCCAAGCGCATCGACTGCGAGACCGGAGTCGTCGGCCAGCGCCGGCAGGCCTGAGACGCGGGCGGCGTGACGGGCCTTTATCAGGGCGTTTTCGACGAAGGTCAGCCCGGTTTCCTCGGCTTCGATATCGGTGAAGTCGCTTTGCGGGCGGACAGTGATGCTGTCACCCAGCATGGCCTGGAGTTCCGCGAGCTTGCCCTTGTTGTTGCTGGCGAGCACTAACTCACTGAAGGGCAGGGCAGTTTTATTGGTCATCGGGGAAGAATTCCTGCTGGAAGTTCAGGCTGTGCACCATGGCCCCTTCTTCGGCTTGAATATCGACCTTGAATAGCAAGATGCCGCGCTGGGTGGCGGTGTAGTTGGCGACGAAGTAGATGGCGTCGCCTTCCTGAATGCGCTTGAAGTCGAGGGTTGTTGGCTGGCCGATCAGGCTGCGTACTTCGCCCCTGAGGATGGCGTCGACCGCGCTGCCGTCGGCGCGCTGCACGGCGATGTTGAGCACGCCGTGGGTCGGGCCACGCTTGAGGCCAGCGTTGGCGGCGATGTCGGGTTGCAGCAGGCTGCTGTTGAATACGTTGTGGTAGACCACCAGATCACCGAAGCGGGTGGGCTCGGGACCGGCGAAGACGTTGAGGCTGAGTAGCATCAGGCTCAGCAGGCAGAGACGACGAAACATGGCAGTTCTCCTCAAAAGTGGACTAGCGACTGACCCGGTAGATCGCGACTTCACCCAGCAGGTTGGGCCACAGACCACTAAACCAGCTGCTCTGGTGGGTCTGGTCGACCACCAGACGGTCCAGCACCTTGATGTTGCGCTCACGGCACAGCTGCTCGAAGTCCTTGAAGGTACAAAAATGGATGTTTGGAGTGTTGTACCAAGTGTAGGGCATGAACTCGGACACCGGCATGCGGCCCTTGGTGCCCAGATACCAGCGGCAGCGCCAGTGAGCAAAGTTGGGGAAGGTCAGGATGCCTTCGTGACCGATGCGCAGCATGTCTTCCAGCACCCGGTCGGGGTAATGCATGGCCTGCAGCGACTGGGTCATGACCACGGTGTCGAAGCTGTTGTCCTCGAAGTTGTCGAGGCTTTCGTCGAGGTTCTGCTCCATCACGTTGACGCCGTGGCGGATACAGCTGCTGATCTTGTCCGGGTCAATTTCCAGACCGTAGCCCTGCACCTGCTTATGGTCGCGCAGGTGGCGCAGCAACTGGCCCTCGCCGCAGCCCAGGTCGAGTACCCGGCTGCCCGGGCGAATCCATTGCTGGATGATCTCAAGGTCGGCGCGCAGGTTCATTGGCTCACCTCGATGCGGTTCATGTAGCCACTCAGGGCCTCGATGTAGCGGGGAATCGGTAGCAGGAAGGCGTCGTGGCCCTGGGCTGCTTCGATCTCCAGATAGGAGACGTCCTTGCGGGCGGCCAGCAGGCCGTCAACCAGCTCGCGCGAGCGCGCCGGCGAAAAGCGCCAGTCGGTGGTAAAGGACATCACCAGGCAGCGCGCCTTGAGGCCTGCCAGGGTGCGTGCCAGGTCACCGCCGTTGGCTGCCGCCGGGTCAAAGTAGTCCAGCGCCTTGGTCATCAGCAGATAGGTGTTGGCGTCAAAGCGGCCGGAGAATTCCTGACCCTGGTAACGCAGGTAGCTCTCCACCTCGAACTCGACGCTGGTGAGGTCGTAGTTGAGCTGATCGGAGCGCAGGTCGCGGCCGAATTTGGCGCCCATCGAGTCATCCGACAGGTAGGTAATGTGGCCGACCATGCGCGCCAGCATCAGGCCGCGCTTGGGGATCACGCCAAAGGCGGCGTAGTCGCCGTTGTGGAAGTCCGGGTCAGTGATGATCGCCTGCCGGGCCACTTCGTTGAAGGCGATGTTCTGCGCCGACAGCTTGGGCGCGGTGGCAATGGCCACGCAGTGGCGGACGCGCTCCGGGTAGCTGATTGCCCACTGCAGCGCCTGCATACCGCCAAGGCTGCCGCCGACTACCGCAGCCCACTGCTGAATGCCCAGCACGTCGGCCAGCCGAGCCTGACTGTGGACCCAGTCTTCAACGGTCAGTACCGGGAAGCTGGCGCCGTAGCTCTTGCCGGTTTCCGGGTTGATGCTGGAGGGGCCGGTGGAGCCATGGCAGCCGCCGAGGTTGTTCAGGCTGACGACGAAGAAGCGATTGGTGTCGATGGCCTTGCCGGGGCCAATGCAGTTGTCCCACCAGCCTGGCTTGCGGTCATCGACGCTGTGGTAGCCGGCGGCGTGGTGATGGCCGGACAGGGCGTGGCAGACCAGCACCGCGTTGCTGGCGCTGGCGTTGAGTTCACCGTAGGTCTCGTAGACCAGCTCGTAGCTGTTCAGCGGCTTGCCGCAGGCCAGGGGCAGAGGGTCGGTGAAGGTCTGGCGCTGGGGGGTGACCAGGCCGACGGAGTCAGCAGGTAGTCTGGACATCGGTAACCTGTTCCTGTGTCGCTTGGCCGGACTTCGCAGGAGGGTTGCTCCGGGGTGCTGCAGGCAGGCGAAGGGCCAATAATAGAGGCGCCAGTCTAAAGAGGGCGTTGGTCCGGTGCAACATTCAGCCGCGGCTGATAGCCAGATCCTCGGGCAGTTGCTGCGGTTGTTTGATCAACATACGTTTCTGCCGGCTGGTCTGACCGCTGAGCAGGCTGACCTGCTGGCGGCTGACCGCAAAGGCATCGGCGAGAAAACGGATCAGCGCGTCGTTGGCCTTGCCGTCGACGGGCGGTGCGCTGATGCGGATTTTCAACCGTTCGCCATGCTGGCCGGCAAACTCGGCGCGCTTGGCGCCGGGCTGCAGATGACAGTCGAGGACCAGGTCCTCGCCCTGCCAGTAGTAGAAGGCCACGATCCGGCTTACAACGCCAGCGTCAGGCCGCGTGGCATGCTGGCCACGGCCGCCAGATTGGCGATCACCAACATGTCGAACAGCCGAATGGCGATAAAGGCAAAGATCGGTGACAGGTCCAGCCCGCCAAGCGCCGGCAGAATTCTGCGGATCGGTGCCAGCAGCGGCTCGCACAGCTGGTTGATCAGTAACACTGCCGGGTTGTAGCTGCCCTGGGCAACCCATGACAGGATCACACTGATGATCAGCACAAAGAAGAAGATCTTGGCGAACAGCGCGAGGATGCCAATGGCCGACCAGGCGACCAGCAGGACAATGTTCGGCAGCGCGTAGCCCATCAGTACGATGATCAGCACCATCAGCACCAGTTGAATCACCAGCGCAAGGACCAGCGAAGCGAAGTCCAGCCCGCCGTAACCGGGAATGATCCGGCGCAGCGGCATCAACAGCGGCTTGGTGGCGCGGACGATGAACTGCGAGATCGGGTTATAGAAATCGGCGCGGACCAGCTGGAGCAGAAAGCGCAGCAGCACCACTAGTAGGTAGAGATTGCCGAGGGTTTGCAGCAGGTAGATGGCGGCCGTATTCAGGCTGTTCATGGGCAGTCAATCCTCAGGCGAGCTCGCGGGACATTTCGGCTGCGCGGTCGGCGCAGGCCTGCATGGCGTCTTCGACCATCTTCGGCAGCCCCTGGCTGCGGAAGGTCTCGATGGCGCGTTCGGTGGTGCCGTTCGGCGAGCAAACGCGGCGGCGCAGCTCGGCCACGTCGACGTCGCTGTGCACCGCCATATCGGCGGCACCCAGGCCGGTGAACAGGGCCAGGCGCTCGGCGGTGTCACGCGGCAGGCCGAGTTTTTCGCCCGCGTCGATCATCGCTTCCATCAGATAGAAGAAATAGGCCGGACCGCTACCGGACACCGCAGTGACGGCGTCGATCAGCTTTTCTTCCTCTAGCCAGACACTGATACCGACCGCGTTGAGGATGCTTTCGGCCTGCTCGCGCTGCTCGTCGCTGACCGCGGCGTTGGCATACAGGCCGCTGACGCCCTGGCCACGCAGTGACGGTGTATTGGGCATGCAGCGGACGATGGCGGTACCGGCGCCAAGCCAGTTTTCCAGGCTGCCGCAGGTGATGCCGGCGGCAATTGATATGATCAGTTGGCCCGGCTTGCGGCTGCGCGGCAGTGCGCGGCAGACGTCCTGCATGACCTGCGGCTTGACTGCCAGCAGGAGGATGTCGCACTCGGCGGCGAGCACTGCGTTGTCGGTCGCGGTGCGAATGTGGAACTGACGTTCCAGAGCGGCGCACTGCTCGGCCTTGGTGTCGCTGGCGATCAGGTTTGCCGGCTTGACGTTCTTCTGCAGCATGCCGCCGATCAGGCTGGTAGCCATGTTGCCAGCGCCGATAAAGCCGATTACGGGTGCAGTCATGTGGGAAACCTCGTTCTGCATGCGTTAGGAGTGGGGGTACTGGCGCTGCCCGAACAGGGCGGTGCCGATACGCACAATGGTGGCACCTTCCTGTACCGCTTCGGTCAGGTCATCGCTCATGCCCATCGACAGCGTGTCCAGTTCCAGCGGCAGGCTTTGTGCTGCCTGGCGCAGTGCCGCCAGCGGCGCGCGGCGCGCTTCGCTGGTCTCGGCCGGGGCCGGAATCGCCATCAGCCCGCGTAGCCGAATGCGTGGCAGCTCAGCGACCGCCGCAGCAAGCTCCGGCAGCTCGGCCAGCGAGACGCCGGATTTGCTGTCCTCGGCGCTGATGTTCACCTGCAGGCAGACATTCAACGGCGGCAGATGTTCCGGGCGCTGGTCAGAGAGGCGCTGGGCGATCTTCAGGCGATCGACGCTGTGCACCCAGTCGAAGTGTTCGGCGATGGGGCGGGTCTTGTTGGATTGAATGGGGCCGATGAAGTGCCAGCACAAGGGCAGATCACCCAGCTCGGCCATCTTGTCCAGGGCTTCCTGCAGGTAGTTCTCGCCGATATCCTTCAGCCCTGCGGCCCAGGCGTCGCGAATGGCGCTGGCTGGGCGAGTCTTGCTGACTGCCAGCAGGGTAACCGCCTCGGCTGGGCGCCCGGCTGCCTCGGCAGCCCGCCGGATGCGCTCACGAACGTTTGCAATATTCTCTGCTATCGTGGACATTACGGACGTTAATACCTTGCCAATGGAATAGACACTGCGGGCATTCTACATGCATGCAGGTTGTTATGGGGAACCCTATGGATATTACCGAGCTGTTAGCCTTCAGCGCTAAACAGGGCGCGTCGGACTTGCACCTGTCGGCAGGACTGCCGCCCATGATCCGTGTTGACGGCGACGTGCGCCGGATCAACGTACCGGCGATGGAGCACAAGCAGGTTCATGCGCTGATCTACGACATCATGAATGACAAGCAGCGCAAGGACTATGAGGAGTTTCTGGAAACCGACTTCTCGTTCGAGGTTCCCGGTGTGGCCCGCTTCCGGGTCAATGCGTTCAACCAGAATCGTGGCGCAGGCGCCGTATTCCGGACCATTCCTTCCAAGGTACTGACCATGGAAGATCTGGGCATGGGCGATGTGTTCAAGAAAATTTCCGATGTGCCGCGCGGTCTGGTGCTGGTCACCGGCCCGACCGGTTCGGGCAAGTCGACCAGTCTCGCGGCCATGCTCGACTATCTCAACTCCACCAAGTATCACCACATCCTGACCATCGAAGACCCGATCGAATTTGTTCACGAGTCGAAGAAGTGTCTGGTCAACCAGCGTGAAGTACACCGTGACACACTTGGCTTTGCCGAAGCGTTGCGCTCGGCACTGCGGGAAGACCCGGATATTATCCTGGTTGGTGAGATGCGTGACTTGGAAACCATCCGTTTGGCGCTGACTGCGGCAGAAACCGGTCACCTGGTGTTCGGCACCCTGCACACCACGTCGGCCGCGAAGACCATCGACCGTATCGTCGACGTGTTCCCCGGTGAAGAAAAAGCGATGGTGCGCTCGATGCTGTCCGAGTCACTACAGGCGGTTGTCTCTCAGACCCTGCTGAAGAAGATCGGCGGCGGTCGGGTGGCTGCCCACGAAATCATGATCGGTACCCCGGCGATCCGTAACCTGATCCGTGAAGACAAGATCGCGCAGATGTACTCGGCGATCCAGACCGGTGGCAACCTCGGCATGCAGACCCTCGACATGTGTCTGAAGTCGTTGGTCGCCAAGGGGCTGGTCAGCAAGGAAAGCGCGCGTGAAAAGGCCAAGGTCGCTGACGGGTTCTGAGTTCAACAATAGTGCCGGCGGCGGTGTGCCTGTCGCCATGAAGGAAAGGTAGAGGCAACGCATGGAGTTCGAGAAGCTGTTGCGGTTGATGGTCGAGAAGGGCGCGTCCGACCTTTTTATTACCGCCGGTGTACCGCCGAGCATGAAGGTCAACGGCAAGATTCTGCCGGTTACCAAAACCCCGCTTTCACCGGAACAGACCCGCGAAACCGTGCTGGGCGTGATGACCGAAGCACAGCGCCGCGAGTTTGCCGAGAAGCGTGAGTGCAACTTCGCCATCAGCGCACGTGGTATTGGTCGTTTCCGGGTCAGCTCGTTCTACCAGCGCAATCTGGTGGGTATGGTGCTGCGTCGGATCGAGATCAACATCCCGACCATGGAAGATCTACGCTTGCCCGAGGTGCTCAAGCAGCTGGCGATGACCAAGCGTGGTCTGGTCATCTTCGTTGGTGCCACCGGGACCGGTAAGTCGACCTCGCTGGCGTCGATGATTGGCTATCGCAACAAGAATTCCAGCGGCCATATTATTACCATCGAAGACCCGATCGAATTCATTCATCAGCACCAGAACTGCATCGTGACCCAGCGCGAGGTTGGTATCGATACCGACTCGTTTGAGGTCGCGCTGAAGAACACCCTGCGGCAGGCGCCGGACGTGATTCTGATTGGTGAGGTGCGGACCAAGGAGACCATGGACCACGCGGTTGCCTTCGCCGAAACCGGTCACCTGTGTCTGGCAACGCTGCACGCCAACAATGCCAACCAGGCGCTGGACCGGATCATTCACTTTTTCCCGAATGAGATGCACGATCAGGTCTGGATGGACCTGTCGCTAAACCTCAAGGCCATCGTTGCCCAGCAATTGATCCCGACACCAGACGGCAAGGGGCGTCGTGCGGCGATTGAGGTGATGCTCAATACCCCGCTGGCAGCCGACCTGATCCGCAAGGGCGAGGTGCACGAGCTCAAGCCACTGATGGCGCGCTCGAACGAGCTGGGCATGCAGACCTTCGATCAGGCGTTGTACAAGCTCTACAGCGCAGGGGAGATCACCTATGAAGATGCGCTGCTGCACGCTGACTCGGCAAACGACCTGCGTCTGATGATCAAGCTGGGGTCCGAGACCGACGGCCAGCACCTGATGGAAGATCAGCTCAGCAACGGGCTATCGCTGGAGGAAGAGGAAGAGGTCGCCTCACGCACGCGCCGCTTCTGAGGCATGGCCTGTTACCGCCGTCACTCGCTGACGGCGGGTGCGTTATTGGTTGCTGTGCTCAGACGGTTGCGGCCACCGCGTTTGGCTTCAAGCAGGGCGTGATCGGCCTGGCTAATGGTATCGGAATAGCTGCTGTTCTTACCGTGCTGGGCGATGCCGATACTGACGGTCATGCCGACCAGCTCGTCCTGTACTCGAATGCCCAAACGCTCCACCGCGGTGCGGACCCGCTCCATCACCAGCGTCGCTTCGTCGCTGCCGGTTTCCGGCAGCAGGATCAGAAACTCCTCACCACCCCAACGGCCGCACAGGTCGCTGTCGCGGATTTCCGCATCCAGAACGCGGGCCAGCTCGACCAGTGCCCCGTCACCGACTTCGTGACCGTAACGGTCATTGATGCTCTTGAAGTGGTCCACATCCAGCATGGCGAGACTGAACGGGCGCTGATAGCGGATATAGCGCTCTGCTTCCTTCTTCAGGCGGTCTACCAGCAGGCGACGGTTACCCAGGCCGGTCAGCGCGTCGTGGGTTGACGCTTCGCGCAGGGCCTCGTTCAGGTCGCGCATCATGTTCTGGTAGCGATCCGAGATGCGGGCGACCTTCTCCAGTTGACGCAGTTGCTTGTTGAGGCGCTCGGTCAGTGATTGCTCTCGCTGCCTGGCCATGCTCTGGTAGCCGTCAGAGATGTGGCTGATCCGGTCGATGCGCCGTGCCAGGTCCTGATGGGCTGTCCACAGTTCGCGCAGCGGCGCGTAGAGAGGACTGTCCTGGTAGGCAGTTTGCTCCAGCAACTGGCTGATCTGCGTTTCAAGGTCCCCTTTTGACTCTTTCATGGCGTGCTCAGGAGTGACTGATGATGTTGAAGGTGAACGTACAGTCTTCCTTGAACTCCTCAGCCAGTTCCGCGACGCGTTCATTTTGTGGGTCGTAGTACCAGTTGACCTGAACCGGCTTACCGTCCTGGTGAGCCGCTTCGAGCAAGTCAAAGACATCCATCATGGCTTTGACGCTACTGGTATTCAGGTATAGCAGACGCAACTCGAGGCTCAGCTCGGCGTTGGCCTGCTCAAGGTAGGATTCGATCCAGTCGAATACTTGCTGAAACATGTCGAACGAGTTTTCCGGGTAGGAATCGCCGGCCATGTGCAGTTGGCCTGCGGCCCAGTCGCTGCGGACTTCCGGGGTGGATTGCGAGCTTGGGATGCTGAAATCATTCATGGTTACTTGGCTCTTGGTTCGGTCAGATCACGGCGCGCAGGCTGAAGAAGCTGCGGCCGTTGGCGGCGGGCTGCAGGGAAGCCTGCAGCGGAGCGCTGGATTTGCGAGCAATATCGATCAGGCCCAGGCCGGCGCCGGAGGGGCGCTCGCCGTCACGCGGGCGTCGAAGCTGCTCCTTGTAGGCTGCCTTCAGGCCGGCCTTGTCGAGCTTTGCCAGGTCGTCGATGGCTTTGACCAGACTGTCGCCATCCGCGCTTTCGATCAGGTTGCCCGCCGATACCACATAGCGCCCTTCCTGGTTGCGTGAGACGACCACAGTGGCGCCAGCTTCCGGCTCGCTCCAGCCTTTGCCGCGGGTGTAGTGGCTGATGTTCTGGGTCATTTCGATATAGACCGCGAATACATCCATGGCCGCGGAGGTGGGTGCGCTGTCGGCCGCCAGGTAATTGCGCAACGCATTGCCGATCTCTTCAATCAGGCTGCGCGAAATCGGGCCGTTGAAACACAGCAAGATCTGCTGGCTGTTGAAGCTCTCGCGCATCGAGAATAGGTCGATATTGTCCATTACAACTCCTGTGCGGTCGGGCGGTTGCTCAGTCAAAACGGAAACACAGCATGGTGATGTCGTCGCGCTGCGGGTAATTGCCCTGGTATGCGGCCAGTGTATCGCTGAATGCGGCGCTTTGCTCGCTCAGTGGCAAGCTGGCGTGGCTGCGCAGCATTTCGGCAAAGCGGCTGTTGCCGAAGCCGAAGCCGCGGTCGCCACCGGCCTGATCGAGGAAACCATCGGTACACAGGTAGAAGGTGCGACCGGTCTGTAGTGCTATCTGCGCGTTCTGGTACTCGCCCTGGCGCTTGTCGCCCAGTGCCCGGCGCGCGCCCGGGAGATGCTCCACGACTTCGCCGTCGCTGTGATACAGGGAGATCTTGGCGCCGGCAAAGGTAACCTGCTGGGCCGTGAGGTCGACGTAAGCAAGGCCGACGTCCATGTTGGTCGCCACCGACTTGGTTTCCTCCGAATCACTGAGCATGTGCCGGACGATCTGGTCGGTGCGGCGCAGGACGGCAGCCGGATCGTGCATGCCGCAATCGCTGATGGCCTGGTCCAGCGCGGCGTGGGCCAGCATGGTCATCAGAGCGCCGGGAACGCCGTGGCCGGCGCAGTCGACGACGCCGAACAGGCAGTGATCCTGTTCGTTGCGGAAAATGTAGAAGTCGCCGCCGACCACGTCGCGCGGGCGCCAGAGCACGGCGTGATGCTCGCCGAGGGCATTAACCAGCTCCCGGTTGGGCAGGATCGAGCGCTGGATCAGACTGGCGTAGTCGATCGAGTCTTCAATCTTCTTGCGCGCTGCGTGCATCTGCTGGTTGACCTGTTCCAGATCCTGAGTGCGTTCCTGCACTCGTTGTTCCAGCTCCTGGGTATGGCTGCGCACTTTCTCGGCCATGATGCCGAAGGCGTCGCTGAGTTCGCCAATCTCATCGTCGCGGGCGGCGGGCATGGTCACGTCATAGTTGCCGGCGGCCATCGCCTGGGCGCCACTTTTGAGCTGGCGCAGCGGGCCAAGCAGCAGGCGCTCGATGGCAACCGCAAAAATCAGCACCATGAGCAGCAGCAGGGCGGCCAGGCCGATCAGCAACGGGGTCAGCCAGGTGCTGTCGATGACCTCGGCGGTGGTCAGGTCGATGGCGTTGACCACATACCAGTTCAGTTCCGGGATAAAGGTCAGGGCCAGTAGCTCGGAGGTGCCTTGCAGCTGCACCGGTAATGTACGCACAGCGCCCGGTTCGGCTGTGACTGCGGTAATGGCGGCGACTACCGCTGCGCGATCCTTGTCGCTGACCAGGTTGAGCAGGTTGGCGCCGGTGCCCTTGTTGGCGTCGGCACCGGAATTGAGCGCGATCAGGCTGCGGTCGCTGTGCGCCTGGATGGCTCCATCGGCGTCGATGATCATGGGAGTCACGCCCGGATCATCGCTGGTGATGAAGTCGCGAATGAAGTCGGACAGATCCAGCCCGGAACCCGCGAGGGCCAGTACGCTGCCGTCGTGATCCTTGACCACCATGTTGAGCCAGACCTTGGTGGTATCCAGCTCAGGGTTGGTGTCGACGTTGATGTTGTAGTTTTCGGTACTGCGCAGGGTACTGAAGAACCAACTGTCGGCGTCAGAGTCGGGATTGAGAATATAGCGCGGCTCGGTACTGGGGGGCTGGTCGCCGCCGTTAAAGTAGTAGCTGAGGTTGTCCAGGCGGCCGATGAAGTAGGCGTGATCACGGAAGTCGCCGCGGTACAGCTCTGCCTCCCGGAAGAACAGAGCGGCCTTGGCCGGATCGTTCGGGTCAAGCAGCCACTGGCGGGTTACTTCGGAATTGGCAAAACGTAAGGACAGCGCCAGCTCGCGGCTGATTGGCGCGCTGATTTTCTCGCGGCTAAGCAGCGTTGCGTTGCGGGCGTAAGCCTCGCCAAAGTGCTCGTGAATACCGCTTAGCACCGACCAGCCGATCAGGCCGGCGGGTACCAGTGCCAACAGACAGGCCAGCACCAGGGCCAGCAGTGATTTGCCACGCAAGCCGAATGCGGCCATGCCCGGACTCCTTCCAATCGGTCAGTGTGTGCCTCGCCGGGCGGTCCTCCGCTCCAGCGTCAGGGTGTCTGGTATACCAGCTTTCCGCCGTACAGTGTGTGGGTGACCGCCACTGGCGCGCCTTTGCCGATGAACGGGCAGTTCGCTCCCCTGGACAGCCAGTTGCGGCCGATTTCGCAGGCCTGGGCCGGGTCGAACAGGGTGATGTCGGCGACGCCGCCTTGGTTCAACTGCCCGGCTGACAGCCCTAGAGCCGCTGCCGGCCCGGTGGTGACCCGCGACAGCGCCGCAGGCATTTCCAGCAGGCCATCGGCGACCAGTGTCATGGTCAGCGGCAGCAGAATTTCGACGCTGCTGATGCCCGGTGCCGAGGCAGCGAAGGGCACTCGCTTGGCTTCGGCTTCGTGCGGCTGGTGATGCGAGGCGATAGCCTGCACCACGCCGCTCTGCACGGCCTGGCGCAGGGCACGCCGGTCGTCGGCGGAGCGCAGCGGGGGCATGACGTGCAGCTGGCTGGAGAAACCGGTCAGGTCCTCGTCGCACAGCAGCAGTTGGTAGGCGGCAACGTCGGCGGTCACCGGCAGGCCGCGGGCCTGCGCATCAGCCAGCATGTCCATCGCGCGGGCGCTGGTCAGGCCGCTGAAGTGGGCGCGTACGCCGGTCTGCTCGATCAGCAGCAGGTCGCGGGCCAAAGCGACGGTTTCGGCGCTTTCCGGGATGCCGACCAGGCCCAGGCGGGAGGCGGTTGGCCCTTCATGGGCCATGCCGCCTTCGGCCAGGTCAGCATCCTGCGGAGTGAAAATGATGGTCAGGCCGAAGGTCGCTGCGTATTCCAGCGAGCGACGCAGGATGCGATTGCTGCCCATCGGCGCCAGCCCTTGGGTAAAGGCAACGCAGCCGGCGTCGCGCAGGGCGACCAGTTCGCTCAGTTGCTCGCCTTCCAGCCCTTTGGTCAGGGCACCGATGGGCAGCACGCGGGCGTTGCCGGCAGCCTGGCTGCGATCCAGGATCAGCTCGGCCACCGCCGGGGTGTCCAGTACCGGGCGGCTGTCCGGCGGGCAGCACAGGGTGGTCACGCCGCCGGCGGCCGCGGCCCGGGTTTCGCTGGCGATGCTGCCCTTGCGGCTGTAGCCGGGCTCGCGCAGGGAAACGTTGAGGTCCACCAGGCCGGGGCAGGCAATCAGGCCGCGGGCGTCGATGCGCTGGTTGGGGCTGAAGCCCTCGGGTGCGGCGCCGATGGCCAGAATGTGGCCGGCGGCGATATGCAGATCGGTAATTTCATCAAACTGGCTGGCGGGGTCGATGACCCGGGCGCCTTCAATCGTCAGTCGCATGGTTCAGTTCGCTTCCTGGTTGAGCTGGCGCTGGGTGGTCTGTCCGGTCATGGCCATCGACATGACGGCCATGCGCACGGCGATGCCGTAGGTCACCTGCTTGAGGATCACCGATTGCGGGCCGTCGGCGACCTCCGATTCGATTTCGACGCCACGGTTGATCGGGCCGGGGTGCATGACCAGTGCATCGGGCTTGGCCAGCGCGAGGGTCTCGCGGGTCAGGCCGTAGAGCTTGTAGAACTCGCTCTCGCTTGGCAGCAGGCCGCTCTGCATGCGTTCTTTCTGCAAGCGCAGCATGATGACCACGTCGACGTCACGCAGGCCAACGCGCAGATCGTTGAAGACCCGTACGCCGTACTGGTCAATGCCTTCGGGCAGCAGGGTGCGCGGGGCGATCACGCGAATGTCCGGGCAGCCGAGGGTTTTCAGGGCGAGCATATTGGAGCGTGCAACCCGTGAATGCAGGATGTCGCCGACGATGGCGACCGAAAGGTTCTCGAAGTCGCCGCGGTGCCGACGGATGGTCAGCATGTCGAGCATGGCCTGGGTCGGGTGCGCGTGGTTGCCGTCGCCGGCGTTGATCACGGCCACGTCCGGGCAGACCCGCTCGGCGATGAAGTGCGCGGCGCCGGAATCGCCGTGGCGCACGACGAACATGTCGGCGGCCATCGCCTCGAGATTCTGCAGGGTGTCGTACAGGGTTTCGCCCTTGCTGGTCGACGAGGTCGAGATGTTCAGGTTGAGCACGTCGGCCGACAGCCGCTTGGCCGCCAGCTCGAAGGTGGTACGGGTCCGGGTCGAGTTCTCGAAGAACACGTTGCAGACCGTCTTGCCGCGCAGCAGCGGTACTTTTTTGACCGCGCGCTCACCGACTTCGAGGAAGGAGTCGGCGGTATCGAGCAGTTCGGTCAGCAGGTCGCGTGACAGCCCTTCGATGGTCAGGAAGTGGCGCAGCTGGCCCTGTTGGTTGAGTTGCAGGTGATGCGGCGTCAGGCTCATGGCGATCTCAGTTGGTAGCGGCGTCGGTCAGGGTCAGTTGCAGCGGGGCGGGTCCGGTCAATTTTACCCGTTGGCCTTCCTCCAGGGCCAGACTGGCGCCAAGAATGTCAGCGCGAATCGGCAACTGGCGGGCGTCGACGTCAATCAGGGTAACCAGGGTGACGGAGGCTGGGCGGCCGTAATCGAACAGCTCGTTCAGCGCGGCGCGGATGGTACGGCCGGTCATCAGTACGTCGTCGACCAGAATGATGTGACGATCGTCGACGCTGAACGGCAGTTCCGACGGACGAACCCGTTGCGGCAGGCCGTGCTGCTCGAAGTCATCACGGTAGAAGGCGATGTCCAGCGTGCCCATCGGCGCCTCAGGGGCGACGGCAGCGTGCAGAGCGTCGGCAACCCAGACACCACCGGTATGAATGCCGACAAAGGCCGGGTCGCTGATCTGTCGCGCGCTGAGGTGGGCGCGCAACTGGTCGGCCATGCTGCTCAGCAGGCTGTCGACCGCGGGAAGTGTGCTCATGGTGTCTCCTTGCTCTGGCTGCTCAGCCAGGTCTGCAGCAGCAGAGCCGCGGCGAGGCTGTCGACCGGGTCGTCCCGGTAGCTGCTCGGTGTGCGTCCCTGCGACTTGAGGTGTTGTTTGGCTTCAAAGGTACTCAGACGCTCGTCGACCGTCTCGACCGGCAGCTGAAAGCGGCCGTTCAGGCGGCGGGCAAAGCGGGCGGCGCGTTCGCTCATGTCACTGGCGCTGCCGTCCATGTTCAACGGCAGGCCAACCACCAACACGTTCGGCTCCCATTCGCGGATCAGTTTGCCGACTTGATCCCAGTCCGGCACGCCGTCACGGGCCCGCAGGTTAGTCAGCGGCTCGGCGCTACCGGTCAGGGTCTGGCCAACGGCGACGCCGATCTGCCGGGTGCCGTAGTCGAACGCCATGGCGCGGCGGTGGGTGGTTGGCATCAGGCGTGGCCTGCCTGGCTGGTCAGCAGACTCCAGTCCACGCCAAGTGAGCGCGCCGCGGCGGCCAGTCGCTCGTCACAGGGCAGCGTGAACAGAATGCCGTGATCGGCCGGGCAGCTCAGCCAAACGTTGTCGGCCAGCTCCTGTTCCAGTTGGCCGGCACCCCAGCCGGCATAGCCGAGGGTGATCAGGACGTTGTCCGGCCCTGCACCCTTGGCCATGTCGCAGAGGATGTCACGCGAGGTGGTCAGCGTCAGTGGGCCGAGATCGACGCTGGACTCCCATTTGCGCTCGCCGCCATGCAGCACGAAGCCGCGCTCTGGCTCGACCGGGCCACCGTTGAGTACGGCGACGTCGATGCCGGTAGTGATGTCGGGGGCCAACTGGTCGAGCAGATCGCTCAGGTTGAGATCGCTGGGCTGGTTGATAATCAAGCCCATCGCACCTTCAGTGCTGTGTTCACAGAGGTAGATCAGGCTGTGATCAAAATGCGGATCAGCCATATGCGGCATGGCGATCAGAAAGTGATGGGTGAGGTTGCTGGGGGTTGTTTGCATCATGGCCATAGTATTGAGCCGAAGGCCGGGCAGGGCAAGGCCCGAATTGCCGCGCAGGCCGCTCGCTTGTGGGTCAGAAGCTGGATACCCGGTCGCCCGGTTCGAAGCGCCAGGTGCGGATGATCTCCAGTACGTCGATGTCCATCAGGTCGCCGGTGAAAGGCATGAAAGGCGCTGCCAGGCGGACGATGCGCATGGCGGCCTGATCCAGCACCCGCTCGCCTGAGGACTCAAGGATCTGCACATCGCGCAGGGTGCCGTCGCGGTTGATCTGAACCAGCAGGCGCAGACTGCCGTAAATGCGGTTGGCGCGGGCTTCGGCTGGGTAGTTGAGGTTGCCGACCTGCTCGACCTTGCGGCGCCAGGCATCTTTGTAGAAGGCGCCTTTGTCCTGCATGGTCGAGGCGGCGTTCAGGCGCAGGATACGCGGACGGCGGGCATAGGCCTGGCGGTCTTCGGCCAGTTGGGCTTCCAGGCTGGCGATCTCGCGCGACAGGTCATTCATGTCGAAACGCAACTGGGCTGCAGGCGCGGGTACCGGTTTGGGCGTCGGCGGTGCGGTATCAACGCGTTGCGGGCTGGGTGCGGTGGTGGTTACGGTTTTCTGCTGCACGGGCTCGGGCGGCGGCGCGCTGACCTGGGGTGGCGGACTGATCTGATTGATCTCGCTGTCCTGGAAAGGCGCTTCTTCCGTGGTGCTGGGCGCAGCCTTTTCATCCAGTGTCCCGCTGCCCTGCTGATTCATCTGGGCAAGATAGTCGGCGTCTTCCGGTGGTGCTTCACTGTGCTGGGTGGCGAGGGTGATTTCTAGGCTCTTCGACAGCTCGTTCGGGGTCGGTATGTCGAAAGTGATGCCAAGAATGACCAGGGCATGCAGCACCGCGGCCAGAAACAGGGTAAAGCCGAGGCGATCACGTGGGGTGACGGTCGGTGGTGTGCTGGCGGCAATGGGGGGTGCTGCGTTGTTCATGCGATCCGTGTGCTGGGTGCTGTCACTATCTGCAGCAGTCTGCCCGCGGCGACTGGAAAAGTCCATGTGCTGCGTCACGCCGCCGAACATCTGCGCCCGGCGGCGTGCTGCCAACTCAGCGAGCCTGCAGCAGCTCCTCGATGGCGTCCATCAGGCGACCGCCGATGTCGGTGTCGTAGGCTGCGTCGATTTCGCGGATGCAGGTCGGGCTGGTGACGTTGATTTCGGTGAGATAGTCGCCGATCACATCCAGGCCGACGAACAGCAGGCCGCGCTCACGCAGCGCCGGGCCAACCTGCGCTGCGATCCAGCGGTCGCGCTCGGTCAGCGGTCGCGCTTCGCCGCGGCCGCCGGCGGCCAGATTGCCGCGGGTTTCGCCCTGCTGCGGGATGCGGGCCAGGCAGTAGGGCACCGGTTCACCCTTGATCATCAGGATCCGCTTGTCGCCATCCTTGATCTCCGGCAGGTAGCGCTGGGCCATGATCTGCTGCGTACCGTGCTGGGTCAGTGTCTCGATGATCACGCTGAGATTGGGATCGTCTTCTCTTATGCGAAAAATCATTGAACCGCCCATTCCGTCGAGCGGTTTGAGAATAACGTCACGGTGCCGGGTGGCGAATTCGCGGAGAATGTCCGCGCGGCGAGTCACTACGTGATCCGGTGCACATTGCGGGAATTGGGTGGCGAACAGCTTTTCATTGCAGTCGCGCAGGCTGGCGGGGCGGTTGACGATCAGTACGCCGTCACGCTCTGCCGCTTCCAGAATGTGGGTGGCATAGAGAAACTCGTTATCGAACGGCGGGTCCTTGCGCATCAGGATCACGTCCAGCGAATCGAGCGGCGCCTGCTGTTGTGCACCCAGGTCATACCAGTGATCCGGGTTAGCGTGAACCTGCAGCGGACGTAGGCAGCCCATGGCTTTGCCATTGGCCAGATAGAGGTCCTGGGGCTCCAGATAGAAGAGTTCCCAGTCGCGGGTGCTGGCGGCCAGCAGCATGGCCAGAGAACTGTCCTTCTTGTAGTGGATCGCGTTGATTGGATCCATGACTATACCGAGGCGGATTCGCATAGGATGTGTGCTTTCCTGGCTGTTTCGGAAGGGGAATCGAGTGTAGCGCCAGAGTGTCTGCACAGCCAGTGCGGACAGGTAGGCAGTGTTGCCTCGGAGCCGCTCCGGCTTTATAGATTGACTGCGGAATCTATGCTAAAAGTACGCGGAAAGGGATTTGGCTGGTCGAGGGGTGCCACACAGCAGCCTTCTGAAACGACCCTCCATCAATAACAAAGGCTGGTCTTATGGAAGAAAATTTCGAGAGCCTCAAGGTCATGGTGATTGATGACAGCAAGACGATCCGACGCACGGCTGAGACCCTGCTGAAGAAAGTTGGCTGTAATGTGATCACGGCGGTTGACGGCTTTGACGCACTGGCCAAGATTGCCGACAACCACCCGGATATCATCTTTGTCGACATCATGATGCCGCGCCTGGACGGCTATCAGACCTGTGCCCTGATCAAGAACAACAGCGCCTTTCGGGCTACCCCGGTCATCATGCTGTCGAGCAAGGACGGTCTGTTTGACAAGGCCAAGGGTCGGATCGTCGGGTCTGACCAATATCTGACCAAACCGTTCAGCAAGGAAGAACTGCTGGGCGCCATTCGTGCCCATGTTCCGCAGAGCGGTAGCGTCGCGGGCGCCGCTGGTGCCTGAGCACTAACTCATTCGAAGAACAACCCGGGGGAGTCTGATGGCTCGCATTTTGGTAGTAGATGATTCGCCGACCGAGCTGTACAAGCTGACCGGCATGCTGGAAAAACACGGTTACGAAGTCCTCAAGGCCGAAAATGGCGCTGACGGTGTGGCGCTGGCCCGGCAGGAGAAACCGGATGCGGTGCTGATGGATATCGTTATGCCTGGCCTGAACGGCTTTCAGGCAACCCGTCAGCTGACCAAGGACCCGGAAACTAATCATATCCCGGTCATCATCGTGACCACCAAGGATCAGGAAACCGACAAGGTATGGGGTACCCGTCAGGGCGCCAAGGACTATCTGACCAAACCGGTCGATGAGTCCATCCTGATCAAGACGCTGAAAACCGTGCTCGGTAGCTAGGTGCCGGCACCTTCGATGCCGGATAAGAAAGAGAACAGGGACGGCATGTCAGACACTCAACATCCCTTTGAACTGCTGCAGCAACTCGCTGGCCAATGTCGCCAACAGGCGGCGGGTCTTCCGTCGCAGGACGAAGTCAGCGAAACCTGGAGCGGTGTCGGTTTTCGCCTTGCGGGCCATGTCATGCTGGTCGCCATGGGTGAAATCACGGAAATTCTCCACGAGCCTCGCTACACCGCACTTCCTCGGGTCAAGGCCTGGGTTCGCGGTGTGGCGAACGTGCGCGGGCGTCTGCTGCCGATTGTTGATATGAGTCGCTTTTTCGGTGTGGCCACCAGTGGCGGGCGTAAGCAGCGTCGGGTGCTGGTGCTGGATCGTGACGACCTGTTTGTCGGCCTGTTGGTCGATGAAGTACTGGGGATGCAGCATTTGCCGGTCAGTACCTTCAGTACCGAATTGCCAGAGCTGGAGCCGCGGGTGCGGCCGTATGTGATCGGTGGATACCAGGGGGAGCGTGAGGCGCTGGTGTTCAATTTTCGCGCCCTGGCACGTGATCAGGACTTTCTTGACGTAGCTATCTGATCAGAATTGGTGTGACGTGCGGTTAGCGCCGCACTTGCGCCGGAGCATGTTAGCCAGAAAAAACAGCCGTAGGCCAGGTAGGGGCCAGTAATATGAAGATACTTGATACACAGACGCTGTCTTCCTTGCGAAGCAACCGTACGGTACTTGGCCTAGGCGCCATTCTGTTGCTGTCGCTGGTGTTGCTGATCGCCAACTTCCTGTATCTGAACACGCAGAGCTCGCGTGATACCGAGTACATCGGTCACGCCGGTGAGCTGCGGGTTCTGTCCCAGCAGATCTCCAAGTCGGCAACCGAAGCGGCCACCGGTACGCCGGAGGCCTTTGGTCTGCTGTTGAGCGCACGTAATGACTTCCAGCAACGCTGGGACTTCCTGGTCCAGGGCGACGCCGCTTCCGGTCTGCCGCCGATGCCGGCGAGCATGGCCGACCAGCAGGCACAGCTGCAGAGTGACTGGGACAAGGTACGTCGCAACGCTGATGCGATCCTGGCCAGCCAGACCACAGTACTTTCGCTGCATGAGGTTGCCGCTACCTTGTCTGACACGGTGCCGCAGTTGCAGGTCGAGTATGAAGACGTGGTAGACGTGCTGATCGCCAGCAATGCGCCAGCCGATCAAGTCGCTATCGCCCAGCGCCAGTCTCTGCTGGCTGAACGTATCCTTGGTTCGGTAAACCGGGTACTGGAAGGTGACGAAGACGCGGTTATGGCGGCCGACAGCTTCGGCCGTGATGCCAGCCTGTTCGGGCGGGTACTGCAGGGCATGATCGAAGGTAACGCCAGTATCGGCATTACCAAGGTAGCTGACGCAGAGGCAGCCAGCCGACTGCAGGAAATTCAGTCGCTGTTCCGTTATGTATCCGACTCGGTTGACCAGATTCTGCTGACCTCCCCGGAGCTGTATCAGGTACGGACTGCTGCCAACGACATCTTCACCGACTCGCAGTCGCTGCTGGAGAACGCATCCCGCCTGGCAAAAGCATTTGAAGACAACGCCGATGCCCGTGTTGTCAACACCATTTTGGGCTACGTGCTGGCGGCCATCGCGCTGACCTGTCTGCTGCTGATTGGTATCCAGTTGACCCGTGATACCCGTCTGCGTCTGGACGAGACGCTGGAAAAAACCCAGCGTGACCAGGCGGCAATTCTGCGGCTGCTCGACGAAATCGGCGACCTGGCCGACGGTGACCTGACGGCCCAGGCAACGGTAACCGAGGACTTCACCGGCGCGATCGCCGACTCCATCAACGAGTCCATCGACCAACTGCGTGCGCTGGTAGGTACCATTAACGATACCGCTCAGGAAGTGGAGCGCGCAGCCCAGGAAACACAGGGCACCGCGATGCATCTGGCCGAAGCCTCCGAGCACCAGGCGCAGGAGATTGCCGGCGCCTCGGCGGCGGTAAACGAGATGGCGGTTTCCATTGACCAGGTATCTGCCAACGCCTCCGAATCGGCGGCGGTAGCGGAGCGCTCGGTAGCCATCGCCAACAAGGGTAACGAGGTGGTACAGAACACCATCGTTGGCATGGACACCATTCGTGAGCAGATCCAGGACACCTCCAAGCGGATCAAGCGTCTGGGTGAGTCGTCCCAGGAGATCGGTGACATCGTAAGCCTGATTAACGACATTGCCGACCAGACCAACATTCTGGCTCTTAACGCGGCGATCCAGGCTTCCATGGCTGGCGACGCCGGTCGAGGCTTCGCGGTGGTTGCGGACGAGGTACAGCGCCTCGCAGAACGCTCCTCCGGTGCAACCAAGCAGATCGAGGCCCTGGTTAAAACCATTCAGACCGATACCAACGAAGCGGTAATCTCGATGGAACAGACCACTTCCGAGGTGGTACGGGGTGCTCGCCTGGCGCAGGACGCTGGTGTCGCTCTGGAAGAGATTGAAAAAGTATCGACTAGCCTGGCAGCGTTGATTCAGAACATCTCCAACGCGGCACGCCAACAGGCCTCTTCGGCCGGCCACATCTCCAACACCATGAACGTCATTCAGGAAATTACCTCGCAGACCTCTGCAGGTACTACCACGACGGCGCGCAGCATTGGTGAACTGGCGAAACTGGCCGAGGCGATGCGTCAGTCGGTTGATGGTTTCACACTGCCGCAGGGCGACTAAGCTGAAACGGGCGGCGTCAGACGTCGCCCGAAGACGCTGAGTGCGAGGGTCATACGTGCAGACAACGCAAAACTGGTCGTTGCAACAGCTGCCGGAAATGGACGTGCAGCAGTTTCGTCAGTGGCAAACGCTGCTGGAGGCGCGCACGGGCGTGTGCGTCAGCGATCAACGCAAGACCTTTCTGCAGACCAGCCTGAGCGCGCGGATGCGCGAACTCGATATGGCTGATTATCAGGCGTATTTCGAGCACGTGACCAACGGTGCGGCCGGCGCGGTCGAATGGTCTGCACTGATTGAGCGTCTGACGGTGCGCGAAACCAGTTTCATGCGCCACCGCCCTTCCTTTGATGTGGTTGGTCGTCACCTCGATCAACTGCTGCAGGCGCAGGCCAAGGAGCGTCCTCTGCAGCTATGGAGCGTCGGCTGCGCCAGTGGCGAGGAAGCCTACTCCATGGCGATCATGGTCGAGCAGAGCATTCGACGGGCTGGTGGTCATCCTCCGGGCTACGGCATCTGGGCGACTGACATCAGCCACAAGGCGCTGGAGCAGGGTCGTACCGCGATCTATCCGGGCGGCCGCCTCGGCGGGCTGAACGAACGGGAGCGCCGTGAATGGCTGCAGCCGTTGCCCAATGATCGCCATGAAGTGGCGTATGCCCTGCGTGACCGGGTCTGTTTTGCCCGCTTGAACATTCTTGAACTGGCCCAGGCTCCGATTCAGGACCTGGACATCATCTTCTGCCAGAACCTGCTCATCTATTTCCGCCGCTGGCGTCGTCGCGACCTGTTGAACCTGCTTGCCAGACGGCTGGCTCCAGGTGGCCTGCTGGTGATCGGACTGGGTGAAATCGTGGACTGGAACAACCCGTTGCTCGAACGCCTACCTGATGATCAGGTGCAGGCATACGTGCGCCGGGACAGCAATGGACGTCTGGAGTGAATATGGGTGATCGGCATGATTATGTCGCGCTTGACTGGGTCAAGGGCGAGATATCCGAAACGCTGAATCAAGCGCGACAAGCTTTGGAAGCCTTTGTCGAAAACCCCGAGGACTCGACCCGACTGCGTTTTTGCCTGACCTATATCCATCAGGTTCACGGCACGCTGCAGATGGTCGAGTTCTACGGTGCGGCCTTGCTTGCCGAGGAAATGGAGCAATTGGCCCAGGCGTTGATGAACGGCTCGGCCAGTCGCGAAGGGGAAGCGCTGGAAGTCCTGATGCAGGCGATCCTGCAGATGCCAGCCTACCTTGATCGGGTGCAGACCGGTCGCCGAGACCTGCCTATGGTGTTGCTGCCGCTGCTCAACGACATGCGCACCGCTCGCGGTGACAAGCTACTGTCCGAGAACGCGGTGTTCAGCCCGGCGCTGGATGGTGGCGAGGCCCAGCCGCGGAGTGACGCCGTCGCCGACCTCAGCGACGAGGCCAGCGTACGGCAGCTGCGCAAGCTGCGTCAGGCGCTGCAGATGGCCCAGGCCAGTGTAATCCGTGGTCAGGAGCTGGCCCAGAACAGCCGTCATCTGCGCAATGTGTTTGCTCGCTTGGAGTCGTTGTGTGCCGGGGCACCCTATGCCCAGCTCTGGTCGATTTTTGCCGGCGTGGCCGAAGGGCTCGAGATCGGCAGCATTGAAAACAGCGCCGCTGTACGTCAGCTGCTGCGTCAGGCCGATCAGGAATTGCGTCAGTTGATGGCGCGTGGCGCAACCGCTTTGGAGAGCGCGCCGCCGCGTGAGCTGCTGCGAAACCTGCTGTTTTATGTTGCCAAGAGTGCCGATGGCAGTCCCCGCCTGGATGCCCTGAAAGAGCGTTACCAGCTCAAGGGCACCTGGAGCGAGGAGCAGCGCGCAGTGGGCGACCGCTTGGTTGGCCCGGATCGCGAAGCCATGCACTCGGTCGCATTGGCACTTGGCGAAGAGCTGATGCAGGTGAAGGATCAGTTCGATCTGTTCGTACGCAGCGACCGCCTTCAGCTTGACGGGCTGGAGAACATCCTGCCGGTGATGAAACGCATTGCCGATACGTTGGCGATGCTGGGCCTTGGTCAGCCACGCCGGGTATTGACTGAACAGATCGAGCAGGTCGCCCGACTGGCGTCTGGCGAGTCGGCCATCACCGATGCGGCGTTGATGGATGTGGCTGGCGGCATGCTCTACGTCGAGGCCAGTCTGCAGGGCATTCTGGGCGTCGAGCGTAGCGAACAGGACGGTGGCGGCGACAGCGAAATGCAGGGCCTGGCCGCGGCACAGGACATTGCTCTGGTGCACCAGTTAGTGGTGCAGGAAGCGCGTAACGCGCTCGAGGCAACCCGTGAAGCGATCAACGCGTTCATCGCCAATCAGTGGGATCACGCCCAACTGGCGCCCATCGACGCCCTGTTGACCAGTGTGCGCGGTGGCCTTGCCATGGTACCGCTGGAGCGTGCGGCAGCAGCGGTTTCGGCTTGCCGGCGTTATATCAACGAGCAACTGGTAGGTCGGGAGCTGGTACCGGACTGGACCGCTCTGGACGCGCTGGCTGACGTTATCACCAGTATCGATTACTACCTGGAGCGCCTGGCTGAAGACGACAGCGGCCGTGGCGACAGCATTCTTGATGTGGCGGAAGAGCGTCTCGGACTGCTTGGCTACCATCCGCAGACATTGCCAGAAGAAGAGCCTGCCGATGAGTCAGCGACCCTGTCGCCGGTTCAGGACTCGGCTGCGCCGGAGTTGCCGGTGGAGCCTGAGCCGCTTGCCGACGCCGCCGGCGCACCGCAGGCTGTAGAGCCAGAGCCAGAGCCAGAGCCAGAGCCAGAGCCAGAGCCAGAGCCAGAGGTTCAGTCAGCGGTAGCGGCCGACGAGCCGGAAGATGACGAGCTTGATGACGAACTGATAGAGATTTTTGTCGAAGAGGCCGGGGAAGTGCTGGAAACCCTGGCCGAGTTTACTCCGCAATGGCAGGCCGACCTTGCAGACAACAAGGCGCTCGCTGAGGTTCGGCGCGGTTTCCATACGCTCAAGGGTAGCGGTCGGATGGTGCGCGCCGGGGTGCTGGCCGAGTTGGCCTGGGCCGTCGAGAACATGCTGAATCGGGTTCTGGATCGCAGCATCGAAGCGGATACACCGCTGTTCCAGGTGGTCAACGCCGTACGCGGGTTGATGCCCCGGCTGGTTGAGGATTTTGCTGCAGGCCAGCAGCAGCCGCTGCCAGAGGTTGCCCAGTTGACTGCGCAAGCGGAAGCACTGGCCCGCGGAGAAGCGTTGCCGGAGGCCGGCGAGTCTGCTGCCGAGGTCAGCGCTACAGGCGCGGATACGCCGGAAACGCTGGATCTGGAGCCAGAAGCAGACACACTGAATACCGAAGCCGAAGCCGAAGCCGAAGCCGAAGCCGAAGCCGAAGCCGAAGCCGAAGCCGAAGCCGAAGCCGAAGCCGAAGCCGAAGCCGAAGCCGAAGCCGAAGCCGAAGCCATCGAACTGGTCGATCTGAGCGAGTTTGAACTGCCGGAGCTCGACGAAGTGGCCGTGGCGGATGACGAAACCTTGCCGTTGGCAACGCTCGACGATGACCTGAGCTTTGATGCGGGGGTTGATTCCCCGGCGGTTGACGAGGCTCAGTCGGGCTCTTCCGGGTTGGATGAGCAGGGCGCGCCCGCAGACGAGGTGCCGCCGTTTGAAGATATGCCGGTATTGCCGGACGAGGCTGGTGACGAGATGTCGGCCTCGACGGAGGATGCTCTGCCCGTTGAGTTTGACTCCGCGCCTGCCGACGATGCTGAGGGCGCCGCCGAGCCGGAGCCCGAACTGGATACGGCCGCTGGAATGGACCCGGTGTTGCTGGAGATTTTCCGCAACGAAACCCGTAACCATATCGACCAGATCAACGCCTATCTGCGCGACTGCCGTGACTACGGTACGCCGCGTGCCCTGAGCGATTCGCTGCAGCGCGCCTTGCACACCCTCAAGGGCAGTGCTCATATGGCCGGCATTCAGCCGATTGCTCTGTTGGCCACGCCGTTGGAAAAACTCACCAAGGATTTCAAGGCTAATCTCATCCCGGCCGATCAGGCGTTGGTTGAGCTGCTGGGTGATGCGGTCGGCCTGTTCGAGTCCGGCCTGGAGCAACTGGTCGCTTCGCCGCAGGCGCCGCTCGCCGGATCGGACGAATTTCTGCAGCGTATCGAACAGCTGCGTGATTTGGGACTGAGTGCTCGGGAAAGTGGTCGGGCTGACCTGGAAGGGGCCGCTGGCGCCGACCTGATGTCGATTTTCCTGACTGAGGGCATTGATCAACTGCTGGACGTCAGTGACGAGCTGAACATGCGCACCCCGGGCGTTACGCCCGAGTTCGACAGTCACGAGCTGGCGGCGAGTTTGCGCGCTCTGGCCGAGGTCGCGGCAGAAGTTGAATTGGCGCCGCTGGAGCGACTGGCCGATACCCTTGAGCAGGTGCACGAGCGCCTGCAGGCCGGCCTGCTGAGCCCGGATGAAACGGTCGTCGATGCGCTGGCGGCTGGCCATGAGCGCTTGATCAGCATGATGGATCAGGTTGCGGCCCACCAACACCTGCTGCCCGCCGATGCGGAATTGCAGGCGTTGCAAGCGCTGATCCCCGGTAGCCTGGCTATCGAGCCGGCACCGACAGCGGCCGCCCCGGTTGCGCCGACAGGCGGCAGCTGGAGCCTGAGCGAGGCGGGTACCGATGCCGAACTGGTCGATATCTTCCTGGAAGAAGCGCAGGAAATCATAGATAGCGCCGCAGGCAGCCTGCAGCAATGGATCGCTGACACTGGTAACACGCTGGCGGTAGAAGCATTGCAGCGTGACCTGCACACCCTCAAGGGGGGCGCACGGATGGCCGAGATTCGCCCGATTGGCGATCTTGCCCACGAGATGGAGTTCGTCTACGAAGGCTTGTGTGATCAGCGGTATGAGCCCAGTGAAGGGCTGATTGCACTGCTGCATGCCTGCCACGATGCGCTGGCAGAGATGGTCGAAGGGGTTGTCGCCTCCAGACCCATCAGTGATGGTGCTGCGCTGATCGCCGCTATCAATGGCTTCCGCAAGAATCCCGGGGATGTCCCGGCATTGCCCGGCAGTGAGGCGAGTGTCAGCCCGCAGCAGGAGCACAGACCGGCCGAGCCGGTCCTTGCGCCGCCGATGCAGGGCATGCTGGCGATGTTCGTCGAAGAAGCCCAGGAGCTGCTGGGGCCCTGCGAGTGGTTGTTCGCAGCCAAGGAGAATGATGCCGCCGCTGCGGCAGACCTGCTGCACAGGGTACAGACGCTCAAGGGAAGTGCCCGTCTGGCTGGTCAACACGGTCTGGCCGAGCAAGCCAAGCAGCTCGAAGGGGCCCTTGTTGCCGGTACCGCGCAGGAGTCCGAGCTCACCGCGTTGCAGGATGCGGTTGCGCAACTCGCCGCTGGTAGCGAAGCTCTCGGGCCGGAGCCGGCAACACCGTTCTCGATACCGCCCGCCGCGGTTGCTGTCGCCGATGAGCCGCCGGTCGCCGACGGCATGTCGCTGGCCGACGTCAACGCCGTACTGAAGCAGGCGATGGAGGCTGATGCGCCGGCTGCCGGTGAGGGCAATAAGCGGGCGGCTGCACAGGAAAGCGTTAAGGTCTCCGCCGCGTTGCTGGAAGAGCTGGTCAACCTGGCGGGTGAAACGTCCATTTTTCGTGGTCGCATCGAGCAGCAGGTCACCGACGTTGCGCAGATTCTGGAAGACGTGGAAAGCACCATCGACCGGGTGCGTGATCAGTTGCGTCGTCTCGATATGGAAACCCAGGCGCAGATCCTGTCGCGCCACCAGGACCAGATGGGGCCGGGATACGAAGACTTCGATCCGCTGGAAATGGACCAGTACTCACAATTGCAACAGCTGTCGCGCTCGCTGTTCGAGTCGGCGTCTGACTTGCTCGACCTGAAGGAAACTTTGGCTACCCGCAGCCGTGACGCTGAAACCCTGTTGTTGCAACAGGCACGGGTCAACACCGAGCTGCAGGAAGGCTTGATGCGCACCCGCATGGTGCCGTTCGAGCGTCTGGTGCCGCGCTTGCGCCGGGTGGTTCGCCAGGTCGCCAGCGAGCTTGGCAAGCAGGTCGATATCGCCATCGGCAACGCTGAAGGGGAAATGGACCGTAGCGTGCTGGAGCGCATGATCGGGCCGCTGGAGCACATGTTGCGCAACGCGGTGGATCACGGTATCGAGCTGCCCGAACAGCGTGCCGCCAGTGGCAAGCCGCGTGAAGGACGAATCAGTCTGGATCTGCAGCGTGAGGGTGGTGAAATCGTGCTGACCCTGCAGGATGACGGCGCCGGCATCAACCTTGAGGCGGTGCGGCGCAAGGCGGTCGAACGCGGCCTGATGGACGCCGATACTGATCTCACCGACCAGGAAGTACTGCAGTACATTCTCGAAGCGGGTTTCTCTACCGCCGAGAAGGTGACCCAGATTTCTGGCCGCGGGGTCGGCATGGATGTGGTAAACGCCGAGGTCAAGCAGCTCGGTGGCAGCATGACGCTGACGACCGAGCCCGGCAACGGCTCGACGTTCATCATCCGCCTGCCGTTTACCGTGTCGGTAAACCGCGCGCTAATGGTGTATTCGGGCGAGGACCTTTACGCCATCCCGCTAAACACCATCGAGGGTATCGTACGGGTTTCCGGTTACGAGCTGGAAGCCTATTACGCGCCGGATGCGCCGCCATTCGAGTACGCTGGCAAGACCTATGATCTGCGCTATCTCGGCGATTTGCTGGTAACCGGTCAGCAGCCCAAGCTGTCTGGCCACAGCTTGCCGTTGCCGGTGATTCTGGTGCGGGGCGCCGAACACAGCGTCGCCGTTCAGGTCGATGCACTGGCGGGTTCGCGCGAAATCGTGGTGAAGAGCCTCGGCAAGCAGTTTGCGGTGGTGCCGGGGATTTCCGGTGCGACCATCCTGGGCGACGGTCGGGTGGTGGTGATTCTCGATCTGCTTGCGGTCATCCGCGCCCAGCAGGCACAGCAGGCTCTGCAGCAGCTGGCCGCCGAGCGTGCAGCGCTGGTTGGTGAATACGAAGAGGAGCGACCGACACTGGTGATGGTGGTCGACGACTCAATCACCGTGCGCAAGGTTACCAGCCGCCTGCTTGAGCGTAACGGCATGGAAGTGGTCACCGCCAAGGACGGGGTCGAAGCTATCGCCAAGCTGCAGGACATCACGCCGGATATCATGTTGCTGGACATCGAGATGCCGCGCATGGACGGCTTCGAGGTCGCCACGCTGGTTCGTCACGATCCGCGGCTGGAGAAGCTGCCAATCGTGATGATTACCTCGCGTACCGGCGAAAAGCACCGGGAGCGCGCGCTTGGTATTGGCGTCAACGTCTATCTGGGTAAGCCCTATCAGGAAGCCCAGCTGCTGGAGGTGATTGATCAACTGGTAGAGAGTGGTGGCTGAGCCGGCACCCGGTATTGCATTGCTGGCCTGCCACGCGGGCCAGCGTCAACAGCTGGCGCAGGTGTTGAGCACCTTCGGCTACCGTGTCGTATCCGCCGAGGACCCGTTGTCGTTGCAGCCAGCGCAATTGGCGCTCGTTCAGGCCGATGCCTGGTTGCTGGAGCTGGCAGAGGAATCACCTCTGACCGAGTGGCTGCTTGAGCACAGCGAGGTCCCGGTGCTATTGGGGGCGGGGGAAATTCCTGCCATCGACAGCGAAGATTATCCGCGTTGGCAGTGCCGGCTGTATGCCAAGCTGCAGCCGATGCTGGGCACCCCGGCGCAGGGCCAGGCTCCGAGTCTGGCTGCAACACCGCTGCCCAATCCGGCTGAGCGTGCTCCCTGTATCTGGGTGTTGGGTGCGTCCCTCGGCGGGCCAGCCGCGGTCAAACGCTTTCTCGATACACTGCCGCCGAACCTGCCGGTTGCCTTTGTTTATGCTCAGCATATCGATCCCGGGTTTGAACAGCAGTTGCCCCAGATCATTGGCCGGCAGAACGACTGGCAGATACTCAACTGCCGCCCCGGCAGTCGCCTGCAGGCGGGTGAGGTGTTGGTGGTGCCGATTGCCCAGCGCCTGGGCTTCAGTCGCGACGGCGTGCTGAGTCTCAGTGATGAACCCTGGCCCGGCCCTTATCAGCCGTCAATTGAGACGGTGCTGGACATGGTCTGTCAGCAGTTTGGCCCGGCCTGCGGTGCAATTATCTTCAGTGGCATGGGCGAAGACGGTGTTGCCGCCTGCGGGCGGATGCGTCAGCAGGGTATTGAAGTCTGGACCCAGGACACGCAGAGTGCGGCCTGTGCGACCATGCCCGATGCGGTACGCGATGCCGGCTTCAGCCACCGGCAGGGTTCACCCGAGGAGCTGGCAGCCGCGCTGCAACGCTGGCTGGCGCAGGAATGGTCTGCGGCCAGTTGAGCAACAACATTGATCATCATGAGGGAATGGGGACATGGCGTCTGATGCGCTGGAGACACTGAACAGCTTGATCGTACCGCTGCGTGAGCAGTCGTTGCTGCTGCCGAACGTGGCAGTGGCCGAGCTGGTGGGCTTCCGTCTGAGCGAGGCGGCCAGCCATGGGCCGGACTGGTTCCTCGGCTGGACCCTGTGGCGTGAACAGCAGGTGCCGATGGTGGATCTCGACCTGTTGATGGGCGACACCGCAGACGCCCCGGAAGTATCGCCGCGGACGCTGATTCTCAACGCCATTGGTGGTACGCCCGGGGTGCATTTCATTGCGCTGCGGGTCTGGGGCATTCCCCGTTCCCGCAAGCTGCAGCGTGGTGATCTGACGACAACGGCCAGCGCAACCGAGTGGACACTGCAGCAGGTCAGCCTGAGCGATGAGCCGCAGGATCTACTGATCCCCGATCTGCAGGCGCTGGAACAGGCTCTGGATCAGGCGGGGCTGTTGCGCCGGGCCAGCTGAGCAGCACCGCCGCTCAGTCGCTCAACGGAAAGCTCAGTCGCGCCTCGGTACCGCCGCCGACCCGATTGAGTAGCTGCACCTGTGCGCCGTGGCTATCGGCAATTCGCTTGACGATGGCCAGCCCCAGTCCGGTTCCCTTGGTCGACCGGGCCTGGTCACCTCGAATGAAGGGGCTGAACAGGGCATCGTTTTCGAGAATCTCTACCCCGGGGCCGCGGTCCAGCACGCTGACGGTCAGCAGGCGCTCGGCGCCAACGCGGGTGACGTAGGTGCAGACTTCAACGCCGGTGCCGCCATGCACCAGCGCATTATCGATCAGGTTGATCAGTACGCGCTTGAGCGACAGTCGACGGAAGGTGAGGTGGGGTACCTCGGCCAGACACAGCCTGACCACCTCGCCATTGCTGTTCAGCGGGGCGACTACCTCGCGAATCAGCTCGTTGATGTCTCCTTCCTCGGTTGGCTCGGCGCTGCCGTCACGAATGTAGCTCATGAACTGCTCGAGGATGGCGTCCATGTCCTCGATGTCGCGAATCATGCCGTCAGTCAGTTCGGGCTCGGCGTCTGACAGCAACTCGGACGACAGCCGCATGCGGGTCAGCGGGGTGCGCAGATCGTGGGAAACGCCGGCCAGCAGCATGGTACGGTCGCGGTTGGCCTGCTCGACGTCTTGTGACATCTGATTGAACGCCCGATACACCTCGGAAATCTCCGACGGCCCGCTGGTGTCGAGCAGTCGTACGCTCTGGCCACGGCCGATACGCTGGGCGGCGCGTTCCAGCATCTTCAGTGGATGGTTGAGTTGACGCACCAGTAGCCAGGCGGCGGCAGTCGAGAGCATGCCGATAAGCGCCAGCCAGGTGACCACCAGCCAGACCCGCTGACCGCGCAGTGGATGGGCGTACAGCGGCACCTTGAGCCAGTAGTTGCCGTAGATCGGCTGGTGAATCCAGACCGCCGGTTGCGCCTGGGTTTGCACCCGAACCTCGGTCTGATCGCCCAGCTCGTCACGCAACTGATGGGTGAAGATGCCGGAGTAAGGCCAGTGCACCTCACCCTGCGGCACCTGCTCGGGCACCATGATACGGATACCGGTCATTTCCTCGATGTCGCGGCGCGCATCCGGTCCACTGGCCCAGTAGGCGCGCACCAGCATCGCGGTGCCGTGGCTGTACTGGCGGTCAACCAGCAGGTCCTCGTTGCTCAATAGGTAGATCAGCGTCAGCACCTGGGAAAACAGGGTGACAATCAGCACCAGCAGGATGGTGCGGCCGAAGAAACTACGTGGCAACAATGGGTGCCAGCCGGGTCCGCCCTTCACGTATTCTGACCGTCCGGCACGAAGACGTAGCCAACACCCCAGACAGTCTGGATGTAACGCGGCTTGGACGGATCGGGTTCAAGCATGCGGCGCAGGCGGGAGATCTGTACGTCGATCGAACGTTCCAGTGCATCCCACTCGCGACCACGGGCCAGCTGCATCAGCTTGTCACGGGTCAGCGGCTCGCGCGGGTGACGTACCAGCGCTTTGAGCACGGCGAACTCGCCGGTGGTCAGCATGTTCACCTCGTCGCCGCGCTTGAGTTCACGGGTTGCGAGGTTGAGAGTGAACTCGCCGAAGGTGACCTGATCGTCGTCAGTGCTCGGCGCACCCGGCACCTGCGGTGCCTGGCGACGCAGTACAGCCTTCATGCGGGCAACCAGCTCGCGGGGGTTGAACGGCTTGGGCAGATAGTCGTCGGCACCGATCTCCAGCCCCTGGATGCGGCTGGTCTCATCGCCCTTGGCCGTCAGCATGATGATCGGCGTGGTGTTGCCCTCGGCCCGCAGGCGTGCGCAGGCGCTCATGCCATCTTCCCCGGGCAGCATCAGGTCGAGCACGATCAGCGAATAGATTTCACGGGCCAGCAGACGGTCCATCTGAGCCACATCTTCCACGGCGCGAACGCGGTAACCCTGTTCGCCGAGAAAGCGCTCGAGCAGCCGTCGCAACCGCACATCGTCATCGACAATCAGAATTTTTTCGCCTTCGTCAGCCATGTATCACCTATCGGAGTGAGTGAGCCTGCATTGTGACCCAGCCCCCGTAGCTTGCGGGCTGGCCATTGTTACAAGAGGTTTCTTTTTACCCTGTTATGACGCCATCATCCAGCCGCTTTATGAAGGCCGACCACGGGCGCATCTGTCGGTTATACTGCCCGGCCTGTCATAGCCAAGAGTGGAAGTGTCTCCCCATGCAGAGTATTGCCTCGCGCATCGCCAGCGAACTGTCGGTTCGCCCCGAGCAGGTTGCCGCTACCGTCACCCTGCTGGACGAGGGCGCCAGCGTCCCGTTTATTGCCCGTTACCGCAAGGAAGTAACCGGTAGTCTGGACGACACCCAGTTGCGCTATCTCGAAGAGCGCCTGCGCTATCTGCGTGAACTGGAAGACCGGCGTACCGCGGTGCTCTCGAGCATTGCCGAGCAGGGCAAGCTGAGCCCGGAGCTGGAACGCGATATTCGCGAGGCCGACACCAAGACCCGGCTGGAAGACCTCTACCTGCCCTACAAGCCCAAGCGCCGCACCAAGGGCCAGATCGCCATTGAGGCGGGCCTGGAGCCGCTGGCTGATGCGTTGTTTGCTGATCCGATGCTGGATCCGGAGAGCACCGCTGCCGGTTATGTTGATGCCGATAAGGGCGTAGCGGACGCCAAGGCCGCTCTGGATGGGGCCAAGTACATCTTGATGGAGCGCTTTGCCGAGAATGCCAGCCTGCTGGAGCGCCTGCGCGGTGCGCTGCGTGATGACGGTCGTGTCGTGTCCCGGGTGGTTGTCGGCAAGGAGCAGGAAGGCGCCAAGTTTGCCGACTATTTCGAATACGATGAGCCGCTGAAGAAGGTGCCGTCGCACCGCGCGCTGGCGATTCTGCGCGGCCGCAACGAGGGCGTGCTGAGCATCGCCCTGGAATTGGGCGACGCCGAACCGGCGCCGGGTACCATGCATCCCTGTGAGGCACTGGTGGCTGAGACCGTTGGCATCGTCAATCAGGGCCGCGCGGCTGATCGCTGGCTCAACGAGGTTGTGCGCTGGACCTGGCGGGTCAAGCTGCTTGGCCATCTGGAAACCGAACTGCTCGGCGAGCTGCGCGAAGCCGCCGAAGACGAGGCGATCCGCGTATTCGCCAGCAACCTGAAAGACCTGCTGCTGTCGGCCCCGGCCGGCCCGCGCGTTACGCTGGGCCTCGACCCGGGGTTGCGTACCGGGGTCAAGGTGGTGGTGGTTGATGCCACCGGCAAGCTGCTCGACACCGCCACTATCTTCCCCCATGCGCCGCGCAATGACTGGGACCGCTCGCTGGCGACCCTGGCGGCGTTGTGCAGCAAGCATCAGGTTGACCTGATTGCCGTCGGCAACGGCACCGCCTCGCGTGAAACCGACAAGCTGGCTGCCGACCTGATCAAGCTGTGCAGCGGGCAGAAAATGCAGAAGGTGATGGTCTCCGAGGCGGGCGCGTCGGTGTACTCGGCCTCCGAGCTGGCGGCCCGTGAGTTTCCGGATCTGGACGTGACCTACCGTGGCGCGGTGTCCATCGCCCGCCGTCTGCAGGACCCGCTGGCCGAACTGGTGAAGATTGAGCCCAAGGCAATCGGCGTCGGCCAGTATCAGCACGATGTTTCTCAGGTGAAGCTGGCACGCGGGCTGGACGCGGTGGTTGAGGACTGTGTGAACGCGGTCGGCGTCGATCTGAATACCGCGTCCGCGGCGCTGCTGACCCGGGTCTCCGGCCTGAACCCGAGCATCGCCCAGAACATCGTCGATTACCGCGATAGTAACGGTGCCTTCCGCAACCGTCGCGAGTTGCTCAAGGTTAGCCGCCTCGGTGAAAAGACCTTTGAGCAGGCCGCGGGCTTCCTGCGGGTGATGAACGGCGACAACCCGCTGGATGCCTCGGCGGTGCACCCGGAGGCCTATCCGCTGGTCGAGCGGATTGCCGAACAGACCGGCCGTGATGTCCGCGGTCTGATCGGTGACTCGACCTTCCTACGCAAGCTGGAACCGGCGCGTTACACCGACGAACACTTTGGTATCCCGACTATTACCGACATCCTGCGCGAGTTGGACAAGCCCGGTCGCGATCCGCGCCCCGAGTTCAAGGCGGCCGAATTCCAGGAAGGGGTCGAGAGCCTGAAGGACCTCAAGCCGGGCATGACGCTGGAAGGGGTGGTTACCAACGTGGCCAACTTCGGTGCCTTTGTCGATATCGGCGTGCATCAGGATGGTCTGGTGCATATTTCCATGCTTTCGCACCAGTTCGTCAAGGACCCGCGTGACGTGGTCAAGGCCGGTGACATCGTCAAGGTTAAAGTACTTGAGGTGGATATCCCGCGTCAGCGCATCAGCCTGACCATGCGCCTGGACGACAAGCCTCAGCCCGCCGGCGAACGCCAGCAGCCGGGTGAGCGCAATCGTGGTCGGCAGGGCGCACCGCGCGGCAACAGTGCGCGCCCGGCCGACGCGGGCGGCACCTTCGCCAACCTGTTTGCCAATGCCAAAAATCTGAAGAAGAAATGATCCCATGAGCGAATTGCATCCGGCATTGGCCGCCTTTGCTGCCGAGCGCAGCAGCGCCTTCACCGCCCTGGTGGGCATCGAGTTTGCCGCGATTGAGCGTGGGTTATGTACCCTGCGCCTGCCGATTGACGATAAGCACTTCAACTCCACCGGCCGGGTGCATGGCGGGGTGGTGTTTACCCTGCTGGACTCGGCGATGGGCGCTTCCGCGTTCAGTGTGCTGGAACCGCACGAAAGCACCGCCACCATCGAGTGCAAGATCAACTACACCCGGGCGGTTACCGGCGGTGTGCTGGAATGCACCGGCAAGGTGATGCACGCCGGTACGCGCACCATCGTCGTGGACGGTGAGGTGTGGCAGGATGGCGTGCTGGTAGCCAAGTGTTTGGGGACCTTCGCTCGTATCTGAGCGGCGCCTTGCGGTCTTTCTATACTGATTAAACGGGTCGACGACGTACGTCGATCCATTGCCTAAGGAGTGACGCTTTGTCACCACTGCTCCGTGAACGCCTCGCCCTGCTGGCGACACCCGCGAACCGCTCGTTGCTGAGCGACTGTCAGCACGGTATCGAGAAGGAAAGTCTGCGTATCTCCGCCGACGGGACGCTGGCGCAGACGCCGCACCCGCAGGCGCTGGGTTCAGCGCTGACCCATCCACGGATCACCACCGACTACTCCGAAGCGCTGCTGGAGCTGATTACGCCGGTCAGCAAGGGGATCGAGGAGCTATTCGGCCAGTTGGACGAAATTCATCGCTTTACTTATGGCGAACTGGGCGATGAGCGGCTGTGGACTGAGTCTATGCCCTGTCGTCTGCCGGCCACCGATGAGGCGATTCCGATTGCCTGGTATGGCACCTCCAACGTAGGCACTCTGAAATACGTTTACCGGCGCGGGCTGGCGGTGCGTTACGGCAAGGCGATGCAGTGCATTGCCGGCATTCACTACAACTTCTCGCTGCCGCCACAGCTGTGGCAGGTCATGCAGGCTAAAGAGGGCGATACCCGCAGCGCGCAGGACTATCAGTCCGAGCGTTATTTCGCACTGATTCGCAATTTCCGCCGCTATGCCTGGTTGTTGATGTATCTGTTCGGTGCCTCTCCCGCAGTATGTGCCAGCTTCCTGCAAGGTCGAGATCACCGGCTGCAGCCGCTGGGTGAGCACAGTCTGTACCTGCCGTGGGCGACTAGCCTGCGGATGAGCGACCTGGGCTACAACAACAACGCCCAGTCCGGTCTGAACGTCTGCTACAACAGTCTCGACAACTACATCAACAGCATGCTGGATGCGATCAGCCTGCCTTACGCCCCGTATGAGGCGCTGGGTACCCATGACGCCAACGGCGAATGGCAGCAGCTCAATACCAACCTGTTGCAGATCGAAAACGAGTTCTACAGCCCGATCCGCCCCAAGCGGGTCGCCAACAGTGGTGAGAAGCCAGTGCATGCCCTGCGTGAGCGCGGAGTCGAGTACATCGAGGTTCGCTGCCTGGATATCGATCCCTTCGTGCCGCTCGGAATCGAGCCGGCGACAGCCCGTTTCCTCGACAGTTTCCTGCTGTTCTGCGCGATCAACGACAGCCCCGAGCTGAGCGACAGCGAGTGTGAGCAGGCGGCGGGTAACTTCAGTCTGGCGGTCAAGCGCGGCCGCGAGCCCGGCCTGATGTTGAGCGACAATGGCAGCGAACGCAGCCTGGTCAGCTGGGGCGAGTCTTTGCTGGACGGAATTTCCGCCTGCGCAGAACTGCTCGACCAGTCACAGGGCGGTTCGGCGTTTCTGGAGTCCGTTGCCGTTCAGCGCGCCAAGCTCAAGGATGCGTCGCTGACGCCGTCGGCCAAGGTGCTGGCGGCGATTGCCGAGCACGGCGACAGCTTCTTCCGCTTTGCCCTGGCGCAATCCGAGGAGCACAGCCAGAATTTTCGTGCCCGCCCGCTGGATAGCGATGCGCAGGAGCGAATGGCCACTGAGGCGACCGCATCACTGGCGGAGCAGGCAGCGATTGAAGCGGCAGATGACGTCGACTTCGATACCTTTGTGGATCGTTATCTGAGTCAGCAGGCCTGATATACCGGGGGCCTAAGCCCCCGCAGTTGTCACTGCACGATCAGGTTGGTGAACAGCAGGTCATCGACCAACGGGTCACCTTCTTCCTCTTCCAGTACCTTCTGTACGGCGGCCAGCGCGCTGGCCCGCAGTGCTTCCTTGCCTTCCAGCGTGCTCAGGTTCTCTGGCAGCTGTTCGCTGAACAGGAAGACCAGCGCGTTGCGGATCAGCGCGTCATGGTAGTGGATACGCTCGACCGCAGCCGGGTCGTCAGTGCGCAGTGCGACATCGGCCTTCAGATACTGAATCCGCGGGCCGGCGCCCAGGGTGCCAACGAAGGCGGGCTTAAGTTCGACGTATTGGGCTGTGGGGGCTGCGGCTTCCTCTTCCGCCAGAACCGGGGTAGCAATTAACGTCAGGGCCAGCAGCAGGGTAGTGAGGGGGTTGCGATGCATCGGACTGAAACTCCATTAAAGTGCGCACAGGATAGCCGAGGTGCGGTTCAGCGCCAAATAGCCGTGCCTTTGACCTTATGCGAACCTATCACTTCAGGGCATGGTGATTGACCCTGTAGCCGGGTTCACGTCTAGACTGTCGCCATTGCTCAGCTTAAGCCAAGGAGACAACAATGAAAGCGGTACTGTGCAAAGCCTACGGCCCTGCCAGCAGTCTGGTGCTGGAAGAGACTGCTGATCCGGTTGCCAAGAAAAACGAAGTCGTCATCGACATCCACGCTGCCGGCGTCAACTTCCCCGACACCCTGATCATCGAAGGCAAGTATCAGGTCAAGCCGCCTTTCCCGTTCTCCCCGGGTGGTGAAGCGGCTGGCGTGGTTGCCAGTGTTGGCGAGAACGTCAAACACCTGAAAGTCGGTGATCGGGTAATGGGTCTGACCGGTTTCGGCAGTTTTGCCGAGAAGGTCGCTACCGACGCGATGCGCGTGCTGCCAATGCCGGCCGACATGGATTATGTTACCGCCGCCGGTTTCAGCATGACCTACGGTACTTCCATGCACGCGCTGAAGCAGCGTGGCGAACTCAAGCCGGGTGAAACCCTGCTGGTGCTGGGCGCTTCTGGCGGCGTTGGTCTGGCTGCGGTTGAACTGGGTAAAGCCATGGGCGCGCGCGTCATTGCTGCTGCCTCCAGCGCTGAAAAGCTGGAAGTCGCCAAGGCCGCTGGTGCTGACGAGTTGATCAACTACAGCGAAGTCAGCCTGAAGGATGCGGTCAAGGAACTGACCAACGGCCAGGGCGCTGACGTGATCTATGATCCGGTCGGTGGCGACCTGTTCGACGAAGCCGTGCGCTGCATCAACTGGAAAGGCCGTCTGCTGGTTGTTGGCTTCGCCAGCGGCCGTATCCCGGAATTCCCGGTCAACCTGGCGCTGCTGAAAGGCTCGTCCATCGTGGGTGTGTTCTGGGGTGCCTTTGCTGCCCGTGAGCCGCAGGTCAATCTGGAGAACTTCCAGGAAATGTTCCGCTGGTACAGCGAAGGCAAGCTCAAGCCGCTGGTCTCCAAGACCTTCGAGCTGAACGAGTACGAAGCTGCGCTGAACATCCTCAGCACCCGTCAGGCGGTGGGCAAAGTGGTCGTCAAGACCCGCTAACGCCAGCCGCAGGCTGGCCCTGGTGGGAAGCCACAAGCGGCAAGCTACAAGAAAAACCCGCGCGGTGTTGAATCGCGCGGGTTTTTTCATGGGCGCGACGACACTCTAATTCCTAAATACCATGTGGCAGCATCAATGCCAGGGACAGACTGAGCGGCTTGCGGCTGGGCGCGCTAAAGCGCGCCCCCATACCCCTGCTGGCGCCAGGCCTCGTAGATCAGTATTGCTGCACTGTTGGACAGGTTCAGGCTACGGCTGTTGGCCTGCATCGGAATACGCAGTACCTGATCGGTTGGCAGTGATTCACGTACATCAGCTGGCAGGCCGCGGCTCTCCGGCCCGAACAGGAACAGGTCGCCCGGTTGATATTCAGGCTCGCTGAACCAGCGGGTGCCTTTGGTGCTCAGTGCGAACACTCGGTTCGGTTGCACCTGTTCCAGACAACTGGTCAGATCCGGGTAACTGCGTACGGCGGCAAACTCGTGGTAATCCAGCCCAGCGCGGCGCAGGCGCTTGTCATCCAGTTCAAAACCCAGCGGTTCTATCAAGTGCAGCTGGCAGCCGGTATTGGCGCACAGGCGGATGATGTTGCCGGTGTTCGGCGGGATTTCGGGTTCGAGCAGGGCGATATGAAACATGGCTGGCGGCTACGCAAGGGCGGAGCGGTAGGCTACCCGGTTGGAGCGGCAAGCTTCAAGTAGTCCGTGGTGCTGCGAGCGTTGGTGTTAGTCCGAAGGCTGGAAGGGTTTGGGTTTTCTTGTGGCTTGTAGCTTGAGGCTTGCAGCTCAAAAAAAAGGCGACCCCAGCCTGCCTGAACCGAGGTCACCCCAAATACACCCATTAGTCATTTAGCATCAAGCGTGCCAGTTTTCTTGCAGGTGTACTTTATTCGCTTTCATCGTCGTCGGAACCGTCGACATTCATGCCCAGTTCCTTGATTTTGCGGGTCAGGGTATTTCGGCCCCAGCCCAGTAACTGCGCGGCATCCCGGCGTCTGCCGGCGGTGTGCTTGAGGGCCGTTTCGATCATGATGCGTTCAAATGCGGGTACCGCGATATCCAGCAGGTTGGTGACGCCGCGAGCCAGTTCCTGATCGGCCCAGGTGCGCAATCCGTGCTCCCAGTGCCCATCCGGCGCACTGTCCTGGTGCTGGGTGAGCAGTTCCGGGGGCAGGTCCTCGATCAATACCTCGCGGCTGGACGCCATGACGGTGATCCAGCGGCAGGTGTTCTCCAGCTGGCGCACGTTGCCGGGCCACGGCAGGTTGCGCAGGTAGTCCTGGGTTTGCGGCTTCAGGGTCTTCGGCTCGACGGCCAGTTCCTGCGCGGCGCGTGCGAGGAAGTGCTGGGCCAGGGCCGGGATGTCTTCGCGGCGTTCGGCCAGTTTGGGAATATGGATGCGGATGACGTTGAGGCGGTGGAACAAATCCTCGCGGAACTTGCCAGCTTGCACCAGCCCTTCCAGATTCTGGTGGGTGGCGGCGATGATGCGCACGTCGACTTTGATCGGTGTGTGGCCGCCTACCCGGTAGAATTCGCCATCGGCCAGTACCCGCAGCAGCCGGGTCTGGGTTTCGGCGGGCATGTCGCCGATCTCGTCGAGGAACAGCGTGCCGCCGTCGGCTTGCTCAAAGCGGCCACGGCGCTGTACGGCGGCGCCGGTAAAAGCGCCTTTCTCGTGACCGAACAGCTCGGACTCCATCAGGTCCTTGGGAATCGCCGCCATGTTCAGGGCGATGAAGGGATTGTGCGAGCGCGGGCTGTGGCGGTGCAGAGCGTGGGCGACCAGCTCCTTGCCGGTACCGGATTCACCGTTGATCAGCACGGTAATATTGGAGTGCGACAGACGGCCAATGGCGCGGAAGACTTCCTGCATGGCCGGCGCTTCACCAATGATCTCCGGGGTACGGGTCTGCAGGGTTTCTTCTTCCTGCGCCTCCTGCTCGTGGGTATGGGCCAGAGCACGGCGTACCAGAGCAACGGCTTCGTCTACGTCGAATGGCTTGGGCAGGTATTCGAACGCACCACCCTGATAGGAGGCGACGGCGCTGTCCAGGTCGGAATGGGCAGTCATGATGATGACCGGCAGTTTCGGATAGCGTTCGCGCACGGTCGCCAGCAGGTCCAGACCGCTGGTGCCAGGCATGCGAATGTCGCTGATCAGAACATCCGGGTGCTGACGCTGCAGGCGTGCCAGTGCGGCGTCTGCGCTATCGAAGGCGACCGGCTCCATGCCTTCCTGTTGCAAGGCCTTCTCCAGTACCCAGCGGATGGAACGATCGTCATCAACGATCCAGACGTTCTCGGCACGATTCTGTGAGCGGGTCATAAAACAGTTCTCCAGTTCCGGTTTCACCGGCAGGCAGTTGAGGCATTGCGCAGAGGCAAGAATGCGTAAGGTCGCGCTGCCGTCGGGGCAGCACTGGTGTTGTCATGGGGGCGTGGCTGCATCTCAGTCGGCCCCCTCCTGTTCCAGTGGTAGGAACAGGGTAAAAGTGGTTTCTCCCGGCACGCTGTCACATTCGATCAGGCCCTGATGCTGGCTGATGATGTTCTGGGTAATCGACAGGCCAAGCCCGGTTCCTTCGGCCCGGCCACTGACCATGGGGTAGAAGATACTCTCGGCGATGTCGGCCGGAATGCCAGGGCCGTTGTCGATCACCTCAACCCGGCAAACCAGTCGGTAGCGGGTCTGGCCGATCGTGAACTGGCGCAGCGTGCGGGTGCGCAGGGTGATCTGGCCCTGCTCAAGCGGACCATTGGCAGCGAGTGCCTGCATGGCGTTGCGGACAATGTTCAGCAGCGCCTGGATCAGTTGCTCACGGTCGGCCTGGACATCCGGGATGCTCGGGTCGTAGTCGCGCTTGATGTGCAGCGCGCCCTGGGTTTCGGCCTCGATCAGGCTGCAGACCCGCTCGGTGATCTCGTGAATGTTGATCGGTCGCAGCGCGGGTGGCCGGTACGGGCCAAGCATGCTGTCGACCAGATTGCGCAGCCGGTCGGCCTCTTCAATGATCACGTCGGTATAGTCTTTCAGACTCTCTTCCGGCAGTTCTCGGGCCAGCAGCTGAGCCGCGCCGCGAATGCCTCCGAGCGGATTCTTAATCTCATGGGCCAGGCCGCGCACCAGTACCTTGGTCACTTCCTGTTTGGACAGCTGGGCCTCTTCCTTGGTGATACGCAGCAGGCGATCACGTGGATACAGTTCCATCAGCAGCCAGTTGCGGTTGGCGGCAATGATCGGTGTGACCGAATAATCAGCCATCATGCTCTGGCCGTTGCCAAGGGTTAGCTGGGCTTCGCGCTTGGTAAAAGGGTGGCCGTTCTCAACCGCGTTGTGCAGCGAATCGAGGGCTGCCGCGCTATCAGTGAACAGCCCTTGCAAGGGCTGTTGATATACCCGTTGTCCGCTGACTGCCAGCAGCATTTCCGCCGCGGGATTCATGAAGCTCAGGCGCAGGTCGCTGTCCAGCAGCAGCACGGCAGTGGTCAGGTTATCGAGAATCTGGCGTAGAAATCGGTCTGGCAGCATGGCTATATCCGTCGTTTGGGCAAGGAAATGCAAGAAGCGAACCAATTCGGGGCGTATTCCGGGAGAGATGGATAATCCGTTGCCCGTTTCTGTGACGAGTGGCCCCCGGAATGCTCAGGCGCGTGCGCAGGCCCTGTTTTTGCTGGTGTTCTCGCTGCCGACGAGGGCCTTGAGCGGACGTTTCAGTAGGTTGTCGGGCTAGTGGATATCGGCTGGGCGCATTGGAACGGTGCGCGAATTGGAGTCGCGAGTGACGAGTATGCACCGATTTGGTGCGCTCGTCACTCGCGCTGGAAGGGGTGGGTCAGGGGGTGCTGGCGGGTGGCTTGGGCACGTTCGGCGCTGTCGGTGCGGCTGGCGCCCGCGGTGCCTGGTTGGGTGAGTTGATTCGGCCGGGCTGGTTTAAAGAGGTGCGCTGCACGTGGACGGTGATCGGGCTGCTGGCGATCAATTCCTGGCCGCTGGCGTCAGTGATCACCGCTTCAATCTGGTGCGACCCCCGATCCAGGTTGGGCAGGGTCAGGCTGGCCTCGTTCTGGCCATCGCCCGGCAGTGCCTGGGTGGAGAGGGTGCCATCGACTCGGGCCCGAAGCAGCGCTCCGCTTCGCAGCGGCGGGTCAATGGCAATGCCGAGCACCAGATTGCCGTCGTTGGCCCGTACCCCGCTGTCGTCGGCAGGGCTGGTGATTTCCAGGCGGCGGTAGCGTCCTTGGCTTGTTGCCGCATTGCCGGTGGTGCTGCTGCTCTGGTTATAGGTCGGAGCAGGGCGCGGTGCATCCATGGCGTTGGGCGTGGAAATCTCAATGCGCTTGGCATTGGGGGATGGCTGGTCCGAGTAGACGGTGTTGCCTTCGGCATCGGTCCAGGTATAGATCTCGGCAGTGGCGCTCTGGCTGAAGATCAGCGCGCTGCACAGGGCAAAGATAAGCTTGCGCGGCATTGTCGTACTCTCCTTGAGACATCTGCTCATGCTGGCACCGTCCGGGAAAGCTGGCAACTGCCTTGGTCTGCCTTGGCGACAGACGTAAAAAAGGGGCGCCCGACCGGGCACCCCTTTTTTTGGGTGACAGTTGCCTGTCTCTGGATTAGACGCTGTAGTACAGGTCGTATTCCAGCGGGTGAACGAAGGTGCGAACCTTGATCTCTTCGGCGCTCTTCAGCTCCATGTAAGCGTCGATGAACTCGTTGGTGAACACGTCGCCCTTGGTCAGGAAGTCGCGGTCTGCGTCCAATGCTTCCAGTGCCTCTTTCAGGCTGCCGCACACCTGCGGGATCAGCGCGGACTCTTCCGGCGGCAGATCGTACAGGTTCTTGTCGGCTGCATCGCCGGGGTGGATCTTGTTCTGGATGCCGTCCAGGCCAGCCATCAGCAGCGCTGCGAAGGCCAGGTAGGGGTTGGCAGCCGGATCCGGGAAGCGTGCTTCGATGCGACGGGCTTTCGGGCTGGAAACGTACGGGATACGGATGGAAGCGGAACGGTTGCGGGCGGAGTAGGCCAGCATGACCGGAGCTTCGAAGCCCGGGACCAGACGCTTGTAGGAGTTGGTGGACGGGTTGGTGAACGCGTTCAGTGCCTTACCGTGCTTGATGATACCGCCGATGAAGTACAGGGCGGTGTCAGACAGGCCGGAGTAACCTTCGCCAGCAAAGGTGTTGTTGCCGTCTTTGGCGATGGACATGTGAACGTGCATACCGGAACCGTTGTCGCCGTACAGCGGCTTCGGCATGAAGGTAGCGGTCTTGCCGAACGCGTCAGCAACGTTGTGTACGCAGTACTTCAGGGTTTGTACTTCGTCGGCTTTCTTCACCAGGGTGTTGAACAGTACGCCGATTTCGTTCTGGCCAGCAGTTGCCACTTCGTGGTGGTGAACTTCGATGGTCAGGCCCATTTCTTCCATGGCGTTACACATGGCAGTACGGATTTCGTGGTCGTGATCGACCGGCGGCACCGGGAAGTAACCACCTTTGACGCCCGGACGGTGGCCTTTGTTGCCAGTCTCGAAGTCGCCGTCAGTGTTCCAGGAAGCCTGCTCGGAGAAGATCTTGAACATGGAACCGGAGATGTCGGACTTGAATTTCACTTCGTCGAAGACGAAGAATTCCGGTTCCGGACCAACGAATACGGTGTCACCGATACCGGTGGACTTCATGTATTCTTCGGCGCGCTTGGCGATGCCGCGCGGGTCACGCTCGTAGCCCTGCATGGTGGAGGGCTCGATGATGTCGCAGACGATGATCAGGGTCGGCTCTTCGGTGAACGGGTCCAGAACGGCGGTGCTGTCATCGGGCATGAGGATCATGTCGGACGCTTCGATACCTTTCCAGCCGGCAATCGAGGAGCCGTCGAACATCTTGCCGTCTTCGAAGAAGTCTTCGTTGACATCACGGGCCGGCATGGTGACGTGCTGCTGTTTGCCCTTGGTGTCGGTGAAGCGCAGGTCTACCCACTTCACGTCATGCTCGTTGATCAGTTGCATCGCTTTCGACATGGTTTCCTCCAAAAGGAATCGTTTGCCAGACAGCCGGTCTGGCACCTTATATAACGTCCAGCGGACAGGCCGCTGCTCGGTTGCATTACAAGTGAGCAAAAGGTGTGCCATTTCGGAGCATCGCCTGTGAGCCCCGTATTTGGCGCTTCTTGCTCTGAAACTTGGTGATGCGCACCATTCTGGAGCACCTTGTTGGTGCATTCAGCGGTGGGTGTGCGCCAAGTTGGTGCGTTGTCTGCACGGCAGTTAGCCGAGCGCTGAGCGCCTGCTGCGCGTATAATGCAGCGCTTTGCGCACGATATGCCAGCCCCCATGAAACTGATCATCAAATTTTTCCCGGAAATCACCATCAAGAGCCGTCAGGTTCGCAAGCGTTTCATTGCCCAATTGAAGGGCAACTTAAAAAAGGTGCTGTCGGCGGTTGATCCGCAAGCCCGGGTCAACGGGAACTGGGACAGTCTCGAAGTCAATCTGGGGCCTGATCCGGCGCTGCAGCAGCGCTGTATCGAACGGTTGCGCAACACGCCGGGCATTTCGCATTGCTTCGAGGTGCACGAGTATCCGCTCGGCACCATCGATGAGTTAATCGAGCTCTGTGTGGCCAATGTCGGCGATCAATTGCGCGGCAAGACCTTTGCGGTGCGCTGCAAGCGGGTGGGTACCCATCCGTTCAGCTCGCAGGATGTCGCGATCAAGGTGGGCAGCGCGCTCAATACCCGGTGCGGCGCAGCCGGTGTGTCCTTGAAAGATCCTGAAGTGGAAGTGCATGTCGAGATTCGTGATCAGAAAATTTATCTGATCCAGGCGCGTCACGAAGGTATGGGCGGCTTCCCGCTGGGAACCATGGAGCCGGTGCTTAGCCTGCTGTCAGGCGGCTTCGACTCCACGGTGGCGAGCTATCAGATGCTGCAGCGAGGCCTGCTGCCGCATTTCGTCTTCTTCAATCTGGGTGGCCGAGCCCACGAGCTGGGTGTGCGTCAGGTTGCGCATTACCTGTGGGAGCGTTATGCGACCAGTCACCGCCTGCGCTTTGTCAGCGTTCCCTTTGAAGGGGTGGTGGCCGAGATTCTGCAGAACGTTGAAAACAGCCAGATGGGTGTGGTGCTCAAGCGCATGATGCTGCGTGCCGCAGACCGGGTAGCCTACCGCCTGGGCATCGATGCGCTGGTCACCGGCGAGGCCATTGCCCAGGTGGCCAGTCAGACGCTGCCGAACCTGAGTGTGATCGACAAGGTGGCAGAGCGGTTGGTCATTCGTCCGCTGATTACTACCAGTAAGCTGGACATTATCGATGTGGCCCGGCGTATCGGCACGCTGGAATTTTCCAGCAGCATGCCCGAGTACTGCGGGGTGATCTCCGTCAGTCCGGCTATTCGCACCACAGTGGCGCGGGTTGAGGCGGCTGAAGCCGGATTCAACTTTGAGTTGCTGTCGCAGGCGGTGGAGAATGCCGCTTACAGCGAGTGCAGCGAGCTGGGCGAGATGATGGAAGGCGGCTCGCCGGTCGAAATTGTCGAGCAGGCACTGACCGGCCAGATCGTTATCGACATCCGCCACCCCGATGAGCAGGAACTAAGGCCGCTGCAGCTGGACGGGGTGGAAGTGCAGTCGATTCCTTTCTATACCCTCAATAGTCGTTTTGCCGAACTCGACCCTTCTCGCGCCTATCTGTTGTATTGCGAGAAAGGGGTCATGAGTCAGTTGCATGCCCAATATCTGCTGGATGAAGGTCACGGCAATGTACGTGTGCTGCGGCCGGGCGGCAGCAGCAAGCGCTGAATAGCATCACCGGGCAGCTGTTCTGCTCGGCGCAATTGAAGTAATGGCAGGGTGTTTTGAACAAAAAACACCCATTGTCACCTTTGGGTCTGTATAATGCCCCCCTCTTTTTTTCAGTATGCCGGCTGTCGCCGCATCACCCAGGACGCTCACAGTGATCGAGAATCTCCGCAATATCGCCATCATCGCGCACGTTGACCACGGCAAAACCACGCTGGTCGACGCTTTGCTGCGTCAGTCCGGTACCCTGGATCGCAAGGAACTGGATTCCGAGCGGATCATGGATTCCAACGACCAGGAAAAGGAACGCGGCATTACCATTCTGGCGAAGAACACCGCCATCAAGTGGAACGGCTACAACATCAACATCGTCGACACCCCCGGCCACGCCGACTTCGGTGGCGAGGTTGAGCGCGTGATGTCCATGGTTGATTCGGTACTGCTGCTGGTTGATGCGGTTGACGGTCCGATGCCGCAGACCCGCTTTGTAACCCAGAAGGCCTTCCAGGCCGGCCTGCGTCCGATCGTTGTCGTGAACAAGATTGACCGCCCGGGTGCCCGCCCTGACTGGGTTATCGACCAGGTCTTCGACCTGTTCGATAGCCTCGGCGCTACCGACGAGCAGCTGGACTTCCCGTTCGTTTACGCCTCCGCAATCAACGGTATTGCAGGTATGGACCCGGAAGAAATGGCTGAGGATCTGACCCCGCTGTTCCAGACCATCGTTGATCGCGTGCCGTCTCCGGACGTTGACCTCGACGGCCCGTTCCAGATGCAGATCTCGGCACTGGACTACAACAGCTTCCTGGGTGTTATCGGCATCGGTCGTATCCGCCGCGGCAAGGTCAAGACCAACACGCCGGTGACCTCTATCGATGCGCAGGGCAAGAAGCGCAACGGCCGTATCCTGAAGATCATGGGTCACCACGGTCTGCAGCGCGTTGAAGTTGAAGAAGCTCAGGCTGGCGACATCATCTGCATCAGCGGCTTTGACCCGCTGTTCATCTCCGACACCCTGTGCGATCAGCAAAACGTTGAAGCCATGCCGGCGCTGACCGTCGACGAGCCGACCGTAAGCATGACCTTCCAGGTCAATGACTCGCCGTTCGCCGGTAAAGAAGGCAAGTTCGTCACCAGCCGCAACATCAAAGAGCGTCTGGAAAAAGAACTGCTGCACAACGTGGCTCTGCGCGTTGAAGAAGGCGACAGCGCTGACAAGTTCAAAGTATCTGGTCGTGGCGAGCTGCACCTGTCGGTGCTGATCGAAACCATGCGTCGCGAAGGCTTCGAGCTGGGTATTTCCCGTCCTGAGGTAGTGATCAAGGAAATCGACGGTGAGAAGCAGGAGCCGTACGAGAACGTCACCATCGACATCGAAGAGCAGCACCAGGGGCCGATCATGGAGCAGATGGGTCTGCGCAAGGGCGACCTGGGCAACATGGTTCCGGACGGCAAGGGCCGCATTCGACTGGAGTACGTGGTGCCGGCACGTGGCCTGATCGGCTTCCGTAACAGCTTCCTGACCATGACCTCGGGTACCGGCATCATCACCAGCACCTTCAGCCATTACGGGCCGATCAAGCAGGGTGAAGTGGGCCACCGTCAGAACGGCGTGCTGGTCTCCATGGCGACCGGTAAGGCGCTGACCTACTCGCTGGAAACCCTGCAGGATCGCGGCAAGCTGTTCCTGGAGCCGGGTCAGGAGATCTATGAAGGTCAGCTGGCCGGTATCCACAGCCGTGACAACGACCTGGTCATCAACCCGACCAAGGGCAAGAAGCTCGACAACATGCGGGCTTCCGGCAAGGATGAGACCATTCAGCTGGTTCCGCCGGTCAAGTTCACTCTGGAGCAGGCGCTGGAGTTTATCGATGACGACGAGCTGGTCGAAGTGACGCCGAAGTCGATTCGCCTGCGCAAGAAGCTGCTGAGCGAGACCGACCGCAAGCGTGCCAGCAAGAGCTGAGCCTCGCTGTGACTGAAAAACCCGCCCCGGATTCCGGTGCGGGTTTTTTCATGTCTGCGGGTCCGAGTTGGCGGGATGTGCGACCAATGGCTACTGTTTGAGGGGGAGCTCTGAACCGTCTGCGTGATATTATATTGACATCAAAAAGCCTTCTCGCATCGTTTGCTCGGGGATAACAATAATGGGTGGAAATCGGCACATCGGACTGCAGCAGTGGATCTGGCGCGCCTTTATTCGCAGTGCGCTGGTACCGCTGGTGCTGGTGGAAGCGGCGCTGATTGCCATCTACCTGTTCAGTAACTCCGAAATTCGTGACGAGCAGACTGCCTATCTGCGGCAGACTGCGCTGACAGAGCTGAGCGGCGCAGCCCGGCTGGAGGCGCGGGTGATCAATGCTCGTCTTGAGCAGGTAGCGTCGCTGGCCAATGGCTATCGCAATCTGGTGGCGGAGACATTGACGGCGCCTATGGCTGCCCCGCCGGTATCCGCCAAAACCATTGATAGTGGCGTGACCTACAGCCCGGCCGACAACGGTGGCAGCGCGTTTTTTTACTCGGGCGCAACGCCGCCGGCCCGGCAGGACAGGAACAAGATCCATCGCATGGCGACGCTTGATCCGGTCATGCGTGAGTTGCAGCGGAGCAACCCGCTGATTGCCAGTGTTTACTTCAATAGCTGGGATAACTACAACCACATCTATCCTTGGTTTGCCACCGCGGATCAGTATCCGCACGACATGGTGATCCCGGACTACAACTTCTACTATCTAGCCGACGCCGAGCATAACCCGAGCAGGGGGGTGGTCTGGACGGATGTCTATCTGGACCCGGCCGGTCAGGGCTGGATGATGTCGGCGATCGCTCCGGTTTACCGTGGCGACTTTCTTGAGGGTGTGGTGGGTGTCGACATCACCGTCGACGGTATTCTGACCGAGATCAACAGCCTGCCGGTGTCCTGGGACGGCTATGCCATGCTGGTCAGTCAGGACCTCAACATCATGGCAATGCCTGCGCCCGCCGAGCGGGATTTTGGCTTGCGTGAGCTGACCACGCACTCCTATCAGGATGCGATTCGCCGGGAAATATTCAAGCCGGATGACTTCAACTTGGCTCAGCGCGCGGAAACAGTTGATCTGGCCGCGGTGCTGAAGGGGCGTAGCAACGGTGTGCAGCAGTTGATGCTCAATGACAAGGCGCTACTGGTGGGTTGGACCGAAGTCGAGCAAACCGGCTGGCAATTGTTGACGGTGGTGGATGAAGATTTGCTGTTTGCTCAGACCAACCAGATGGCGAGCCACTATCGACAGATAGGCATGCTGCTGATCGCCGGTTTGATCGCCTTCTATGTGGTGTTCTTTGCGTTTCTCTGGATTCGGGCCCGAGGGTTGACGGAGCGGTTGCTGGTTCCGATTGAAGGGATATCTCGAATGATGACAGACATCGGTGCCGAGCGCTGGCGCTCGGAGCCGGTGCACTCGGAAATCGCCGAACTCGACGGCATGGCGCGCCACACCCATGAAATTGGACTGCAGCTGGAGCGCAGCCAGGAACTCAATCGTACCGCCCAACAGCGTATTGAGCTGGTGCTCGACAGTACCACCGAGAGCATCTGGGAGTGGCACGTCGGTGACCGGGAAATAGAGCTGCGCGGGCGCTTTGGCGAGCGCTTCGGGCTGCCAGTCGGGCGTGTGCCGCTGGACATGTTCCGCGCCCGGATTCACCCCGATGATCGAGCCCGAGTCTTGAGCGCGGAGGAGTCGGCTTTGAGCAGCCGCGCACAGTATGCTGCGGAATTCCGGTTTGCTGATGCTCAGGGGGTGTATCACTGGTTGCTCAGCCGTGGCCGTGTCCTTGAGCAGGATCCGGCTACCGGCGAGGTACTGCTGCTGGCCGGTACTCATGTAGACATCGATGATCTCAAGCACATTGAAAGTGACTTGCGCTCGGCGACCCACGAAGCAGAAGCAGCGAACCTGGCGAAGGCGCGATTCATCTCCAGCATGAGTCATGAGCTGCGTACGCCGTTGAACGCGATTCTCGGTTTTGCCCAATTGATGGAGCTCGACAGTCAGGAAAGTGGGCAACCCTCGGAATACGTTCAGGAAATCTTGCTGGCAAGCCGGCACCTCAATACGCTGCTGAGTGACATCCTCGATTGGTCAGCCATTCAGGTAGATGCCCGGCGCGTGCAGCTGATGCCGACCGATGTTGCCCAGATCATGAATGAAAGTGCCGAAATGGTGCGGCTCGCGATCAGCCAGGAGGGCTTATCCCTTGAGGTTGTGCCGCCGCCCGAGGGGGTGACCGTGATGGCGGATCCTCGGCGGCTGCGTCAGGTAATGATCAACCTGCTATCGAATGCCAAGAAATACAACACCGTCGGGGGCAGTGTGCGGCTGTACTCTGACGTGTTTGGCGCTCGCCTGCGTCTGGTGGTCGAGGACACGGGCATGGGTATCGAGCCCGAGGATCAGGCGCTGTTGTTTGAGCCGTTCCAGCGACTGGGGCGGGAAAACACCGCTATTCAGGGAACCGGAATCGGCTTGTCCATCTGTCGTGAGTACGCCCGCGCGATGGGAGGAGACATTGGCCTGCACAGCGAGCCTGGGGTCGGCAGCCGGTTTTGGGTTGAATTGCCGCTGAGCGCGGCGCCAGCCCTGCCTCGGTCTGGTGGGCCGCTGGTCTATTGCCTCAGCGATGATGAGGTGTTGATTGAGCAGGTGCGTGAGGTGCTCGGGGAGCGGGCGCGGCTTAGGGTCGGCAACGCCGGTAAGTTGCTTGAGCAGGCCGCGGAGAGTCCTCCTTCCCTGGTGCTGATCGATGAGGCAGTGGTGGATTCCTCTTCTGTATCGATGCTGCAGCGGTTGCGTCAGCTGCAGGCGGGCCTGGCGTTGCCAGTGCTGCTGCTGGCCGATGCACCGAATTTGGCGTCGGTCCATGAACTGGTAAGTGAGTGTCAGGGGCTGGTGCGCAAGCCCCTGGACAGTGACGAGTTTGACGCGCTGGTGAACGTGTTGCTGGAACGGGAGGCTGGTCATGCTGAGTAACGTCTTGCGTCGTGCGACCGTGGTGGTGATTGACGATGTTCCGGCCAACCTGCGCTTGCTCCAATCCAGCCTGCACACTATGGGTCTTGGTCAGGTAAAGGGCTTTAGCAATTCTGCCGAGGGTCTGACCTGGTTGCAGCAGAACAGTTGGGATCTGTTGCTGCTGGACCTGGACATGCCGGCGCCGGACGGATTTGCCATTCTGGAGGCGCTGCGCGACCGCGATCGAAGTGCGCAGCAGGTAATACTGGTAACGGCGTTGGGTGACGCCGTGAGTCGTCGACGCGGCCTGGACCTGGGTGGCAACGACTACCTGACCAAGCCGGTTGATTTGCCTGAGCTGCTGTTGCGCGTGCGCAACTGTCTGGACTTGAGTTTCGCCCATCGCCTGCTGCAGCAGGAGCGGGAGACCCTGGAAATGCGCGTCGAGGAGCGCACTGCGCGGCTGCGTGACAGTTACCAGGCAGTGATTCGGGCGCTGGCCCGGGCGGCAGATTACAAGGACAACGAGACCGGCAACCACATTATGCGGATAGGTGAAACTGCCGCCTTGCTAGGACGGGCGATTGGCGCACCGGCGACCTGGGTAGAGTTGTTGCGGCTCGCCGCGCCCATGCATGATGTTGGCAAGATTGGCATACCTGATCATATTCTGCTCAAGCCGGGCAAGCTGACTGAGGACGAGTTCGACATCATGAAGCGGCACGCGCGTATCGGGCACGACATTCTTGCCGATAGCGGTCGATCCTCCTTGCTGGAGCTGGCTGCGGAAATTGCGCTCAATCACCATGAGAAGTGGGATGGCAGCGGCTATCCTGGCGGGCTCAAGGGGGAAGAAATACCCATTTCGGCGCGCATCGTTGCGCTGTGCGATGTCTATGATGCGCTGCGCAGTTCGCGACCCTATAAACAAGGCTGGAGCGCAGAGAAGGCACAGGCCTACATTCTTTCCCAGTCGGGTAAGCATTTTGACCCAGCAGGGGTAGAAATCATGGCTGGACTATTTGACGAGATCGAGTTCATCAGGGCATCGCTGAGCGACCCCTGATCGGCGTTGGCTCGGTGCTGGGACTGTAGGCGGCAACCTGAGGTCCGAGCGGCGGGCAACGGGATTCGCTTATTGCAGACAGGATACTAGTTGGCCGCTGCCGGAGCGGCCATCGCCCGAAAGGGTGGATTTGCCGGTAAGTCACCTGAATGGGTGCTGGTGTTGGTCGGGAGCGGCGCTAGAGTAGCGCTCAGGCAACCCGAGGTCCGAAACGGCGCAGGCCGGATCGTGATGTACCCAACAACAAAAACCACGCACGATTCATGGAGGCTACACCTCATGCCATTCAGCAAAAAAGGCATCCTTGCCATTTGTGGCGCTGGCGCGCTGCTGTTTTCGATGTCTGCCCTGGCCAACAATCCACCGCCGACCGATCCTGGTGACGGCGGTGGTTCCAGCTACCAGCGCGGCCCGGATCCATCCGTCAGCTTCCTCGAAGCCGATCGCGGCCAGTACAGCGTGCGCTCCAGCCGCGTATCCGGCCTGGTCAGCGGCTTTGGCGGCGGCACCATTTACTACCCCACCGGTACTACCGGCACCATGGCAGCGGTGGTGGTGATTCCCGGGTTTGTTTCTGCCGAGTCGTCGATTGACTGGTGGGGGCCGAAACTGGCGTCCTACGGCTTTGTGGTCATGACCATTGACACCAACACCGGCTTTGATCAGCCGCCGAGCCGTGCACGTCAGATCAATAACGCACTGGATTACCTGATCAGCCAGAACAGCCGGAGCACAAGCCCCGTGCGCGGAATGATTGATACCAATCGCCTCGGTGTAGTCGGCTGGTCGATGGGCGGTGGCGGTACCCTGCGGGTGGCCAGCGAAGGTCGTATCAAGGCTGCCATTCCGCTGGCACCCTGGGATACTTCCAGCTACTACGCCAGCCGCGCTCAGGCGCCGACCTTGATCTTTGCCTGTCAGGCGGATGTGATCGCGCCGGTCTTCCAGCACGCATCGCCGTTCTACAATTCGCTGCCGTCGAACATCGACAAGGCCTTTGTGGAAATTAACGGTGGCAGCCACTTCTGTGCCAATGGTGGCAGCATTTACAACGATGTATTGGGCCGCTTGGGCGTGTCTTGGATGAAACTGCATCTGGATGAAGACAACCGCTACAAGCAGTTCCTCTGTGGTCCGAACCATACTTCGGATTTCCAGATCTCCGGTTATCGCGGCAACTGCCCGTACTAAGTTCCGGGTTCAAGGAGCAGGCGTCGGCCCCTCGTCGGGTCGGCGCCTTTTTTGTGGCTGATGGTCAGGGTTTTGGTCGGTAGGCGCAGAAACCGGGGCGCGGCCCGACTTGCGGGTGGTTGCGGCAGGTCGCAGGGCGCTTGTCGTAGACAGTGCAGCGCCGGCTGCGGGCATCGAGAAACAGGCAGTCATCGTTGCTCATGCGGCTAAGGGTGAAAACGCCGCTCTTCTGGTGAAAACGCTCGACGACACCTTCTCTCTGCAGGCGTTTGGCGATCTGCTTTAGTGGCTCGCCACGTTCGAATTCATCTACCCGTTCCAAGCGAATCAGGTCGTCCAGCCGAACCTCTACCGGCAGCGTGCAGCAACTGGCGTTGCAGCTATCGCACAGGCCCTTGCGGTACTTCTGCCAGGTGTCTAGCCGGTCGATGTCGGCGGCGGGAATCAGTTGCGGTTTCATGCAGCGCCCCAAGGGATGAGGCGCGCATTATAAAAGAGCCGGGCGGCGTGCTAAACCACCGGGCGTCGTCGGGTTACTCGTCGAAAAAGAAGCGTTCTTCGCCGAATGCTGGCTTCAAGTGGTTGAGCCAGGTGGCCTGCTCATCATATTTGGCAAAGAACGGGCGCTGTACCCAGTCGGGGTTGCGGCCCTGAATCATACGCAAGGCGATGACTTTCTCTCCATTGATCTCGGTGACGCCCTGGATTTCCACCTTGCCCGGGTGCGAGCTCATGGAGGGGCCGCGGGCGGTGCGGGCGATACCCGAGACCTGCTGCATGGCGTCGCGGTAGATCTGCCAGGCTTTGACCAGCGGCACCTCAAAGTAGTGGCGTGCCCCGGTATCGCGTTCAACGAACATATAGTAGGGGATGATGCCGAGCTCGATCTGGGTCTGCCAGAGCCTTGCCCAGACGCTGGCGTCGTCATTGATATGTGCCAGCAGCGGGCCCTGGGCGCGAATCTGCGCGCCGGTTTCGCGGACACGACGGATTGCTTCGCGGGCCACCTCCGGTTCCAGCTCCTTCCAGTGGTTGTAGTGCGCCATCAGCGCCAGGTGTTTACCGGCGGCCTGGATTTCAGCAAACAGGGCCAGCAGGTCCTCTGCATCGTCATCGCTGACAAAACGCTGGGGCCAGAAGGTCAGTGCCTTGGTGCCGATGCGGATGGTACGGACGTGGGCAAATTCATCGCTGAGCAGTGGTTCGAGGTAGGCGCGCAGGTTGCGGGTTTTCATCACCATCGGGTCGCCGCCGGTGACCAGTACGTCGGTCACTTCGGGATGAGCGCGCAGGTAGTCCTGCAGCTGGTTGGATTCACGGGCAGCAATCTTCAGGTCCTTGTCACCGACAAACTGGGCCCAACGGAAGCAGAAGGTGCAGTAGCTGTGGCAGACCTGGCCGGAGCTGGGGAAGAACAGCACGGTCTCGCGATACTTGTGCTGCAAACCTTCTACCACCTCGCCATCCAGTTTGGGGATGTTGTGTTCCAGCTGGCCAGCCGGGTGGGGGTTCAGCTCAGCGCGGACTTCGCTGATCAGCGCCTTCAACTCGGCGGCCCCGACCTCATCACGCATGGCATTGGCAACCCGGTCGTAGTGTTCTGGCTTGAGCATGCCGCGTTGCGGGAAGGTTAGCTGAAAAATCGGGTCGGCCGGCACCTGCTGCCAGTCGATCAGCTCGTCAATGACGTACTGATTGACCCGGAACGGCAGGACGCTGGCGACAACCTGCATTTCAAAGCGCTGCTCTGCACTCAATTGCTGCAGCTGCGGAATCTGGTCGAGCTGCTTGGCGGTGTAAACCTTGAAGCGCTGGTGGCGCAGCTGGTTGACGTTGAACTGATCAGGTGTGATGGAGGTAACGGCTAAAAGATTGGATTTTGGCATAGAGGATCGTCTGTATCTTTCTTGTAAAAAACAATAGGTCGCATCGGGCAGGCTGCTGAGAAGCAGTGCGCGTGCATGAAAGTAAGCCGACAAACTGGAGTGAACGGCGAAAAAAAGCGTCGATCATTGGCTAATTTGCAATGATCATAGTGATGGGCTGAATGTTCAGCAGTCGAGCATGATAGCGAAATGATCCATTGATGTCTAAAAAACGACCTGGTACCCCGCAATTGGTTATGCTGAAGCCCCGGTTTTTGCTTGGAGAGTTCGCCATGTTTACCTATATCACCCTGGGCACCAACAACCTGCCGCGAGCGGTGCGCTTTTATGACGCGGTGATGGCGACGCTCGGTATTGCCCGGGTGTCTACGCCGGATGAGGAAAACTGGGACGGTTGGGTCGGCTGGGGGCGTTACGAGAATTGCGGAGCCCGGGAGCTGGCGCTCTGGCTGTGCAAGCCCTTTGATGGCCAGCCCGCATCGGTCGGTAATGGGGTGATGGTCGCCTTTACGGCGCCCGACTGGAAATCAGTACGAGCCTTTCATGCTGCGGCACTGGCTAACGGCGGACGCAGCGAAGGCGAGCCTGCGCTGCGCGAGCACTATAATCCGGACTTTTACAGTACCTATGTACGCGACCCGGATGGCAACAAGCTGGCGGTGGTGTGTCGAGGCTTCCTGCATGACCCTGACTGACGACAGGCAAAAGGGTCTGGACAGACGGCTCTTAGCCGTGTCGACTGCAGGGAGCATCGTGATCAAGGAGAGCCCATGCATTACGCCCAGCTAATAGCCCTCGCGCGCTATAACCAGTGGATGAATCAGCGGCTTTATGCGTTGTGTGAGACGCTTGAGGAGGCTGACCGGCGGGCTCCCCGGGGGGCATTTTTCGGCTCCATTCATGGCACGCTGAACCACATCCTGCTAGCCGACAACCTGTGGATGGGACGCTTTACCGGTCAGCCTTTCTCTGCTCCGGCGCTCGATACCGAACTGTATGCCGGGTTTGCCGAGCTGCGTCGTGCGCGCGAGATGATGGATGAGCGGATCATTGAATGGGTCGGCACCCTGTCGCCGGCGCGGCTGGCGGGTGAGCTGCGGTACACGAGCCTGGTCAACCCGGAGCCGCGTTGCTATCCGCTGTGGCTGGCGCTGACTCACTTCTTCAATCATCAGACCCATCACCGTGGGCAACTCACTACACTGTTGTCCCAATTGGGAACCGATCCGGGTGTGACTGATCTGATCCAGATGCCGGGAATTGCCTCGGCCTCTGAAGTGATTGACCAGGAGACGGTGATGTCGGCGGCGGATGAAGTACTGGCGTTCTGGTTTGCTGAGCTGCGCCCGGCTCAGTGGTGGCAAAAGGATCCGGCGCTGGATGAATTGATCCGTAGCCGTTTTGGCGATCTGCACGAACGTGCGGTGCGCGGTGAATTGATGAACTGGCGTGGTACTGCACTGGGGCGGCTGGCCGAGATCATTGTGCTGGACCAATTTTCACGCAACATCTGGCGCGATACGCCACGTGCCTTTGCCGCCGATGGGATGGCGCTGGTCCTGGCGCAGGAGGCTGTGGCTGAAGGCGCGGACCAGCCGTTGCCGGTAAAATGGCGCGCTTTCCTGTACATGCCGTTCATGCATAGCGAGTCGTTGCGTATGCATGAACAGGCAACGAAGCTGTTCAGCACGCCAGGGTTGGAAGACAACTTGCGTTTTGAGCAGCGGCACCGGGAGATTATCGAGCGTTTTGGCCGCTACCCGCATCGCAACGCGATTCTTGGCCGGCCAAGCACAGCGGAGGAGGTGGCGTTTCTGCGTACCAAGGGCAGCGCTTTCTAGCAAAACTGTACCCCGGAACGCTGAGCAAACTGTGTTGCGACGCCCCGTATGTGATGGCGTAGGCTTGAGTCTTTTGCCGGAGATGTTTCATGCAATTGTCGATCTTTCAGGTTGATGCTTTCACCGACACCCTGTTTGGTGGCAATTACGCCGCCGTTGTGCCGCTGGCCGACTGGCTGTCGGCAGAGCTGATGCAGGCGATTGCGGCTGAGAACAATGTGTCTGAAACCGCCTTTGTGGTTAAACAGGCTGACGGTGGCTACGCCATTCGCTGGTTTTCGCCGCTGGCCGAGATCGACTTCTGCGGCCATGCCACGCTGGCTGCCGCGTTTGTCCTGTTCCGGCTGAACCCGGATACCCAAGTGTTGCGTTTTCGGGCGGCAGCGGTGGGGGAGCTGAGCCTCAGCCGTGAAACCGATGGGCTGATCCACATGGATGCGCCGCGGCTGGCACCGGTACCGGTAGAGGAGGCTCCTGCATTGTTGCTCGACGGTCTGTCGATCAGGCCGGATTCGGTGTTGGTCAGCCGTCAGGCGTGGTTTGCTGTTTATGCTGATGAGGGGCAGGTGCGCGCGGTCGAGCAGGATCCGGAGCTGATCCGCCAGCTGGCACCGCGCGATGTAGTGGTTACTGCACCCGGACACGACGTGGACTTTGTGTCGCGTTATTTTTGGCCGGCCAATGGCGGGCTGGAAGATATGGTGACCGGCTCGATTCATGCCGGGCTGGCACCGTACTGGGCCGAGCGACTGGGACGTGACCGGTTGGTTGCCGTACAGGCATCCGCGCGTTGCGGCCGTCTGTATTGTCAGGTCGAGGCTGAGCGAGTTCGCATCAGCGGCTACGCGGTGCTCTATCTTGAAGGCTGCATTCATTTGCCGGATTGAGATCCAGGCATCCCGATAGGGAGGGCCAACCGGCTATGCTTGCAGCATTGAATTAAACAGGGAGAGGCAGAATGAATTTACGGCAGGCAGTGTTGGCAGCCGGGATGATCAGTGCAGCAATGCTGGCGGGGTGCAGTGGCCTCGACAGCCAACCCGCGGAGGTTGTTGCCCCTGAGCAGCAGATTCCGCAGCGCGGTGTGATGATCCTGCAGTGTGGCCGGACACCGGTGCGAGTTACTCTGACGGGCGATCAGGCGCTGGTTGAGGCAATGCAGGGCCGGTTTTTGCTGGAGCGAGTGGTTACCGCCTCAGGTGCCCGCTACGAGGCGCCTGATGACAGCTCGACCAGTTTCTGGAATAAGGGCGATCAGGGCCTGCTGACCATTCGGGGCGAAAGCCTGCCCGAGTGTGAGCCGGCCGGGGCGCTGGTGCTGCAAGCCGGTGAGTGGGTGGTTGAGGACATCAACCGTGGCGGCATCATTGATCGCTCACGGGTGACGCTCAACTTCGGCAACGACGGTCGCGTCTCCGGCCGCGCCAGCTGCAACAACTACGTCGGCGCCTATCAGGTCGATGGCCGCAGCCTGCAGCTGACGCAACTGGCGACCACCCGGCGTGCCTGTGCGCCAGCGCTGAACGAGCAGGAGACCCGTTTTGTGCAGACGCTGGAGCAGATCAGTCGTTTCCATCTTGATGAAACCGGTGCCCTGATCCTTGAGGGTGATGAGGGCGGTTCCCTGAAGGCTCGGCTGGAGTAAGATGGCAGCGTCCGGCCCGGTATCGGGCCGGTGAACCAAAACCATAACAACGGAGTACCGTGATGCTGCTGCTGATTCTGGGCCTGATACTGTTTTTGGGCATGCACTCCGCCCGCCTGTTCGCCGCGGAAAAACGCGCGTCCTTCATTGCCGCCAAGGGGCCATTGGCCTGGAAGGGTATCTACGCGCTGGTGTCGATTGTCGGTTTTGTATTGATCATCTACGGCTACGGCCAGGCCCGCATGAGCCCCACCTGGCTGTGGATATCGCCGGTCTGGACACGCCATGTGGCTGCGCTGCTGACTATTCCTGCATTCATTCTCATCGCTGCGACCTATATTCCCGGCTCCTGTATCAAGGCGCGCGTTGGTCACCCTATGCTGCTGGGCGTGAAGTTCTGGGCGCTGGCCCACCTGATTGCCAACGGTTCGCTGGCTGACCTGCTGCTGTTCGGCGGCTTCCTGGCCTGGGCCACCGCGCTGTTTGTGGTCTCGCGCAAGCGCGATCGCGCGGCGGGTGTCGGCTACGGCAAGGGCAAGCCGGTGATGGATGCGGTGGTTGTGGTGGTCGGTCTGGTCGCCTGGGCGGCCTTTGCCTTCTACCTGCATGGCGCCTGGATTGGGGTTAAGCCGATGGGAGTGTGATCCCGGCAGGCATGAAAAACCCGCAGTGATGCGGGTTTTTTGTTGTCTGATCGGGAGTCTTTGGCGTCAAGATAAGGCCCTGTCAGACCCACCGCACGCAGGCGTCGGAACGATCAGGGTGTTGCAGGATGTGAAGACTGCACGGACCCACTCCCCGTTTACGCGGGCGAGTAGCACAGGATTGGCAGGGAAAAGGACGGCAGCCTGTTTGAGGCTCGCAGAGCCGAGTTCTGCCGGCCCCTGCCAAGCCGAGCAACGCAGCGAACCCGCAGGGCCGCGTAGCCGGGTGCCCGGGGGGATCGCCAAGGGGGGCTGGGCAAGCACCCCCCCTTGGCTCGCCGTGAAGGCGAAATGGAGACTTGCCGATGGCGCAACGCTGATCCAGTCGCCATTAGCCCTATATCTCACGTTAGTGTCGCACCCTTGAGCTGTCGCGAGCAGCGGCTGCGATGGTGTGTCCCTGACATTTTGCGGAAGACAAAAAACCCGCATCGCTGCGGGTTTTTTTATTGGCTCAAATCAGACTGGAATTATTGTCCGGTCTTGATCCGGTTCCAGGCACGGGTACGCACACGCTCAGCGGCCAGGGGCAGCGGCTTGAGGGTAAACAGGCGGGCCTGTACATCGGCCGGCGGATAGGCACCGGGGTTGTTGCGCAGGCTTTCATTGACCAGCTCGGTCGCGGCTGCGTTGGGGTTGGCGTAGCCCACCACGTTACTGATCTCGGCTACTACCTCGGGCTTGAGCAGATAGTTGATGAAGGCGTGGGCTGCAGCGGGATTGGGTGCATCCTGCGGAATCGCCATCAGGTCAAACCAGACCTGTGCCCCTTCCTTCGGAATGCGATACTCAAGGTGGACGCCATTGTCGGCTTCCTGTGCGCGTGAATTGGCCTGCAGGATGCTGCCGGACCAGGCGACCGCAACGCAGATTTCGCCATTGGCGATATCGTTGAGAAAGCGCGAGGAGTTGAAGTAGCGCACATAGGGCTGGATTTTGCTCATCATCGCGACGGCAGCGTCGTAGTCTTCACTGCGGGTGCTGTTCGGGTCCAGGCCCAGGTAGTGCAGGGCACCGGGCAGAATCTCCGACGGCGAGTCGAGGAATGCAACGCCGCACTCGGACAGTTTCTTCATGTTTTCCGGATCGAAGACCAGCGCCCAGGAGTCGACCGGGGCATCGTCACCCAACACGGCACGGACTTTTTCCGGGTTGTAGCCGATGCCGTTGGTGCCCCACATGTAGGGCACGGCGTACTGATTGCCGGGGTCGCTGCCCTCCAGCACCTTCATCAGGTCCGGGTTGAGGTTGCCTAGGTTCGGCAGCAGGCTTTTGTCCAGTGGTTGAAAGGCGCCAGCCTGGCGCTGCTTGGCGAGAAAGCTGTCGCTTGGCACCACCACGTCGTAGCCCGACCGACCGGACAGCAGCTTGGCTTCCAGCACTTCATTGGAGTCAAAGGTGTCCAGGGTCGGAACAATACCGGTTTCTGCCTGGAAGCCGTCCAGCGTGGCTTGCGGGGTGTAGTCGAACCAGTTGTAGATCTTTACCTGATCGGCGGCCAGCGCACTGAATGACAGCGCGGCCAGCGGGGCAATCAGCCCGAGTTTGCTTGCCAGTTTCATTGTGCTTCTCCTTGAGTCGTGACGGTTGCGTCAAAAGCAGTAAGGACGTTGACGGCGTTGATGCCGATTTCTTCCACGGCGTAGCCGCCTTCCATGACAAAGAGCGTCGGCAGCCCGAGACTAGCGATGAGTTCGCCCATCTTCAGGTAGTCGGGGCTGTCGAGTTTGAAGCTGGAGATCGGATCGGCCAGGTAGGTATCCACGCCGAGCGAGACGATCAGATAATCCGCACCGAATCCCGCGATCTGCCGCAGTGCGTCGCGCAGGGCCTGCGACCAGACATTCCAGTCGCTGCCGGCGGGCAGCGGGTAGTTGTAGTTGTAGCCAAGGCCGGTGCCTTCGCCGCGTTCATCGGCGTAGCCGGCGAAGCAGGGATATTCGTTGCGCGGGTCGCCGTGGATCGAGGTGAACAGCACGTCCGGGCGCTGGTAGAAGATGTCCTGGGTGCCGTTGCCGTGATGGAAGTCGACGTCGAGGATAGCGACCTTGCGGGCGCCCTGATCGAGCATCGCCTGGGCGGCGATGGCGGCGTTGTTGAAGTAGCAGTAGCCGCCCATGTAGTCGATGCCGGCATGGTGCCCCGGCGGACGACACAGGGCGAAGACACTGCGTGCACCGGCACACAGCTGGGCTTGAGCGCTGAGCGCTACCTGGGCGCTGCTGTAGATCGCTTGCCAGCTGCCGGCGGTCAGTGGCGCTCCAACGTCAAAACTGTAATAGCCGAGCTGACCGTCGATGTCATCCGGGCAGCGCGGCGGCATGCGCCGCAGCGGCCAGGCCAGCGGCAGCATGTCGTGGCTGCGGCCCAATGCGCTCCAGCGTTGCCAGGCGCTTTGGATAAAGTCGACAAAATCCGGGCTGTGTACCCGCTTGATCGGCGCCAGTCCAAAGTCCTGCGGTTCGCTGATTGGCCCCAAACCGGTTCGTTTCACCTGTTCCAGCACCATATCGGCGCGCGAAGGCTTCTCGAAGCAGGGCATGAGCTGACCCTCGTTGAGTTCGGCGTTGGCGTGGTGCAGGCGGTGATCGTCGCTGTAGAACGTCTGCATGGTAAATCCTGTGGCGAGTGGCTGGGTTGCCATTGATCATGGCGCTCAGCAGGGCCGCGGGAAATGCTGCAGAGGGACAGAAAAGGGACCGAAACGGACAGTGCTTTGACCGGGAAAGACCGCTTCTTCGGGTCAGAATGCGCTGTGCGGTGGCTGCTGGCTCTGCCGCCAGGCGCGTGGCGTGGTGCCGGACCAGCGCTGGAATGCGTGACGGAAGCTGGCCGTCTCGCTGAAGCCGAGCTGTTCGGCGATGGCGTAGATCGGCAGTTGCTCGCGATTAAGCAGCAGCTTGGCCCGCTGGAAGCGCAGCCGATCGAGTAGTTGCTGATAGCCACAGCCGGCACGTTGCAGGTGGCGCCGCAGGGTGCGTGTGGTGCAGTGCAGCTGGTTGGCCAGTTGCTCAAGGGTGGGTGGCGCTTCCAGCTGTTGCTCCAGCTGCGCGCGCAGCTGGCTGACCAGCGGCGACGGCTCGGGGCAGAAGCTGTCCTGTACCGTCTGACAGTGGCGCTTGGCCTCGAAGTGGGTGACCGGTTCAGCCAGCGGCAACGGAGCATTTAGCGTGCCTGCTGCGAACACCAGGCGCTCGGCGTCCTGGTCGCAAAGCAGAGGACAGTCGCCCATGTAGTCCCGGTACTGGTCACTGTGGTCGGGTGGACTGCCGCTCAGGTGTACCGCGCTGATCATAAGTTGGCCGCCCAGCGCATCATCCAGCATCGCCTTGATGGAGGACAGGCAGAGTTCGACGTTGAACAGCCGCAGCGCCGGCGACTCGTGATAGTGGTCGGCGCGCAGCGCCAGCTGACCATCCGGGAGGGTCTCCAGTTGCAGCCGGAAGTAACTGCCGAGTAACACCGGAAAGGCCAGCATGACCTGCAAGGCATCGAGCAGCGTTGGTGCCGACAGCATCGCATAGCCCAGTTGGCCATAGGCCGATACCCGCATGCGCTGACCGAGCTTGAGGCCGATCAGCGGGTCGCCGGTCAGCGCTACCGTGTTGGCGAATACCTGCTGCTCCTGCTCTGGGGTGATCAGCAGAGCCGGGGTTTGCAGGTCCGCTGAGCTAAGTCCGGAACCCGCCAGGACCGGTTCAACAGGCAGATTGTGCTCCTCCAGCCAGTTGGCGATCAGGCAGGTGCTCTGCAGACTGATCAATCTGCGGTCGGGTGCCTGGCAGGCGGTATCGGATCGAATCATGTGACTGCGCTCGTGTGGTGCCTGTTGCCAGTGAAGCACAAAGAGTGCCAGTCATTCTTGGTGTTCGGTAAAACCGATAAGCGAAACAGGAATTATGCGCTTATATCGATATTTAAGGTCGGTAGAATGAAATGGAATTTACCGCTGGAGTGCCGCCATGCCCCGTATGCCATTCAACACTGCCTGCTGCCGCCCGCTAGGGCAGTTGAGCCACCCACGGGAGGTCGTTCGGCAGTTCACCCCTAACTGGTTCGCCGTCACCATGGGCACTGGCATTCTGTCGGCTGCGCTGCCGCACCTTGCGTTGCCGGGCGCGGCATTGCTGGGGCAGGCGCTGTGGCTGCTGAACCTGCTGCTTTTTACGCTGTTCATCGGGCTGTATGCCGCCCGTTGGCTGCTGTTTTTCAATGAGGCGCGACGCATCTTCGGCCACGCTACCGTATCGATGTTTATTGGTACCATTCCGATGGGGCTGGCCACCCTGATCAATGGCCTGCCGAGTCATGGGGTCGCCCTCTGGGGCGAGGCCGCGATGACGCTGGCATTGCCTCTGTGGTGGCTGGATGTGGCGTTGGCGCTGGCCTGCGGTGTCGGCATCCCCTATCTGATGTTCACCCGTCAGGAGCACAGTATCGACCAGATGACCGCGGTATGGCTGCTGCCAGTGGTGGCCGCTGAGGTCGCTGCTGCGAGTGGTGGGGTACTGATTCCCTGGCTGGCAGCGGAGCAGGCCTATGCCGTGCTGGTGACCAGCTATGTGCTCTGGGCCTGCTCGGTACCGGTCGCGCTGAGCATTCTGGTGATCCTGTTGCTGCGCATGGCGGTCCACAAGTTGCCGCACCGCAATATGGCGGCGTCCAGCTTGCTGGCACTGGGGCCCTTGGGGACTGGTGCGCTCGGGCTGTTGCTGCTGGGTCAGGCAGCAACAGAGGTCTTTGCCGCCCAAGGCCTTTCCAGCGTCGGTGTGGTCGCGCACGGCCTTGGGGTAGTCGGCGGGTTGTTGCTCTGGGGGCTGGGTTTATGGTGGCTGCTGCTGGCGCTGCTGATCATTTGCCGTTATCTGCGTGAGGGCATGCCGTTTAACCTGGGTTGGTGGGCCTTTACCTTTCCGCTCGGGGTGTATGCCCTGGCGACGCTGACTCTGGGGCAAACGCTGCAACTGGCCTTTTTCTCGCACCTTGGAACCGGGTTGGTCTGCCTGTTGGCGCTGCTCTGGCTAGTAGTGATGGCTGCGACCCTGCGCGGTGCCTGGCGTGGCGAGCTGTTTGTCTCGCCCTGTATTGCTGATCAGGTGGCCGTGTCGGCGCGCTGACCGTGCAGTGCCGGAGCGGATATGTTATCAATCCTCTGGCTTGATGCCCCGCTGACAAGGACCACTGAATGCAACCGACCGCGATTCCCACCCGTTATCTGACCTGGCTGCTGTGCGTGCTGGGCGCGTTGATCAGCCTGGCGCTGACTGCGTTATCGCCACTCTGGTGGGTGCTCGCTGTGCCCTTGCTGGCGCTGGCGCTGCTGGGGCTCTGGGACGTGACTCAACGGCGCCGGACGATCAGCCGCAACTATCCGGTATTGGCGCACCTGCGCTATCTGCTGGAGTCGATCGGGCCAGAGCTGCGGCAGTATTTCATTCAATCCGACACCGATGAGCTGCCGTTTTCGCGCGAGCAGCGCAACGTGATCTACCAGCGCGCTAAGAACGTACTCGACAAGAAACCGTTTGGTTCGCTGATGCCAATGAACGAAGAGGGCTATGAGTGGCTGAACCACTCGTTGGCGCCGGTGCACATCGCGGACAGCAACTTTCGGGTGCGGGTTGGCAGCCATCCGAAAACTACCCAGCCCTATGATGTCAGCGTATTCAACATCTCGGCGATGAGCTTTGGCTCGTTGTCGGCCAACGCGATTCTGGCGCTCAATACCGGAGCCAAGAAGGGCGGTTTCTACCACGACACCGGCGAGGGTTCGATCTCGCGCTACCACCTGCGCCCCGGCGGTGATCTGGTCTGGGAAATCGCCTCGGGCTACTTCGGCTGTCGCACGCCGGATGGCGGCTTTGATGCCGAGCTGTTCGAGCGCAACGCCCGGCTGCCACAGGTGAAAATGATCGAGATCAAGCTGTCACAGGGCGCCAAGCCGGGGCACGGCGGTATTCTGCCGGGGGCCAAGGTCTCCGCCGAGATTGCTGAAGCCCGCGGCGTGCCGGAGGGGCAGGATGTGGTGTCGCCTGCGGCTCACTCGGCGTTTCATACCCCACTGGAACTGATGGCGTTTATTGCCAGACTGCGTGAACTGTCGGGCGGCAAGCCCGTTGGCTTCAAGCTGGCAATCGGGCATCCGTGGGAGTGGTTCGGCATCGTCAAGGCGATGCTGGAGACGGGTGAGCATCCCGACTTCATCGTGGTGGATGGCGGTGAGGGTGGCACTGGTGCTGCGCCGCTGGAGTTCATCAACCGCCTCGGAACGCCGATGACCGACGGCCTGTTGCTGGTACATAACACGCTGGTGGGCGCCAATCTGCGGGAAAAGATCCACCTCGGCGCGGCGGGCAAGATCACCTCGGCCTTCAACATTGCCCGTACCCTGGCGATCGGTGCCGACTGGTGCAATGCCGCTCGTGGCTACATGTTTGCCCTGGGCTGCATCCAGAGCCTGAGCTGCCACAGCGGCAAGTGTCCCAGCGGTGTTGCCACCCAGGACCCGAGCCGCAGCGCCCGGCTGGACGTGGCGGACAAGAGCGAACGGGTATACCACTTCCACCGCAATACCGTGCTGGCGCTGGCGCATATGCTGGAGGCGGCCGGGCTGAAACATCCGAGCGAGTTAGGCCCTGAACATGTGATTCGGCGGGTGTCGCGGTACGAGGTGCGGTCGTACAGCGAGTTGTTCGAGTTTCTTGAACCGGGCGTGCTGTTGGATGGCCGTGCAGAACTGCACCTGTTCAAAAAGTACTGGGCCCAGGCGCGCGCCGACAGCTTTGCGCCGCCGGACTACATGCTCAAGCTGCGGGAGACCAAGCTGCGCTGAGCGTTTGCGTCACGCGTGTTCACTGGCCGCCTGCTGCGCCAGCAGGGCGAAGGTAGCGAGCCAGTGGCTGCCCATGTAGTCGTCCTCAAGGTGGCCGAGCGCTGCGGTGAGATGGGCTTTGGCCACGGCCAGCAGTGCGGGCCGTGTGGCTGATAGCCGAAACCAGCACCAGGCGCGGCTGAGGTTGAGGCCGTCGAGATGGGCGAGCTTGCCGTCGCTGCGTTCACTGACGTTAACCGGCCGGAACAGGGTGGCCGGCTGCTGTGCGGCCAGCTCTGGCAGAAAGGCATCCAGCCAGGTGGCAAAAGCGCTTCCGCCCATTACCTGTTGCATCAGTACTGCCTGCTGCAGTGTGGGTGAGAGAAAGTCCTCGCCACTCGGCTCGCCCCAGGCCGGGCAGTCGCTGTCGTTGGCAAACCACGCCAGGCTGCGCTCGCGCAGCAGGCGCTCCAGTTGCTGGTCCTGCGCCGTTCTGGCGTATTCGAGACAGAGCAGCAGGGCGAAGGCGGTGTTGTTGTGCTGGCCACTGCGGATTGGATAGGGCAGGCGTGGCAGGTAATCCTGCAAGCGTTCAGCTAGCAGGGCTGCCAGCGGCTGCAGTGTTACTGCGGCACGCCTTGCCAGCGGCTCGCTGCTGCGCAGCAGTTCGGCCTGCAGCATCAGCAGCCAAGCCCAGCCGTAGGGACGCTCAAAGCTCGCACCCTGACGCTCGAAGGTGGCTATTTCGGCGGTGACTGCGTCGTCAGTGATCTGTTCAAGACGCTGGCGAATGGCGGCGGCTTCGGGTAGCTCGGGAGCACAGTTCAGCACCCTCACCAACAGCCAGTGGCTGTGTACGCAGGAATGCCAGTCGTAGCTGCCGCAGAACAGCGGATGGGCCTGCTCGGGCGGTTGCCAGTCGGCTGCACGGTTCAGCCACTGTGGGCCGCTGTGCGGATAGACCCGGGTGATATGACCAAGGGCGATACGTGCCAGAGCAGCGTGGTCCGGCCCGGCTGACATCTCAGCGTACCGGTTGCCAGTTGATGTCGCGCAGTAGCCAGCGGCCGTCGACATCCTCCCAGAGCAGACGAATATCGTACTGGCCGGCACTGTTGGGGATCAGCCGCTCAGCCCCGGTCAGGGTGACGCGGGCCTCGCTTTCGGCACGTTGTTCGTAGCCCGGGTCGATCTCGGTGCGCTGCTGGGTGACCAGCACGTTGATGCGCTGATTGCGCAAGAACATCAGCCGCAAGGTGCGGTCGGCCCAGTCCTGGTCGTACTGACTCTGGGCGATGAACTCGGGGTGCAGCAGGTCAAGGACGGCACCGCGGTCACGCTCTTCGATCCCACTCTGTAGCTGGTCGATGGCCTGGTTCAGGCGTTCGTCAGGGCTGGAGGCACCGCAGCCGAGGAGGCTCAGCGCAAGGAGGGCGGCAAGCAGAAAACGCATAGGTGACAGCAGCCTCGCGGGTCAGTAATGTTGGGGCTTCCAACGTAAGGAGCACGGCGCATTCGCGCCGGTTCAGGGAGCCATCATGCAGCTGTTGTATCCGGAGATCAAACCCTACGCCCGCCACGAACTGGCGGTCACTCCTCCCCATGTACTTTATGCCGATGAAAGCGGGCAGCCTGATGGCCTGCCGGTGGTATTCATCCATGGCGGCCCAGGGGCCGGATGTGATGCGTTAAGCCGCCGCTTCTTCGACCCGTCCGTCTATCGCATCGTTACCTTTGACCAACGTGGCTGTGGCCGCTCCACGCCGCACGGTAGTCTCGACAACAATACCACCGCCGATCTGATCGCCGACATGGAAACCCTGCGCGAGCACCTGGGCATCGACAAGTGGGTGCTGTTCGGTGGCTCCTGGGGCTCGACGCTGGCGCTGGCCTACGCCCAGGCGCACCCTGACCGGGTCATGGGCATGGTGTTGCGCGGCATCTTCTTGTGCCGCGAGCAGGATATCCACTGGTTCTATCAGGAGGGCGCCAGCCATGTGTTCCCCGATTACTGGGAAGACTATCTGAGCCTGATTCCTGAGGAAGAGCGCGCCGATATGGTGGCCGCCTACTACCGTCGGCTGACGGGTGACGACGAGATCTGTCGCATGCACGCGGCCAAGGCGTGGTCGGTGTGGGAGGGGCGCTGCGCCACGCTCAGGCCCAGCCCGCAGGTGATCGAGCGCTTCAGCGACGCCCGTCGCGCCTATGCGATTGCCCGTATCGAGTGTCACTACTTCGCCAACAAAACCTTCCTTGCCCCCAACCAACTGCTCGACAACATGGACCGGGTTGCCCATATCCCGGGCATCATCGTGCATGGCCGCTACGACATGGTCTGCCCGCTGGATAACGCCCACGCGCTGCATCAGCGCTGGCCGGGCAGTGAGCTGAACATCATTCGCGATGCCGGCCACGCCGCCTCCGAGCCGGGCATAGCCGACGCGCTGGTGCGTGCTACCGGTGATATGGCCCGTCGCCTGCTCGACCTGACGCCGCAGGCCGAGTGATATGAAGGGATTGCTGCAACGGGTGCGTCAGGCCCGGGTCGAGGTAGACGGCGAGATTGTCGGGGCGATTGATCAGGGGCTGCTGGTGCTGGTTGGCATCGAACCGCAGGACGATGAGGCCAGCGCCGACAAACTGCTCAAGCGACTGCTCGAATACCGGGTATTCACCGATGCCGACGGTCGCATGAATGACTCGCTGACCGACGTGCAGGGCGGGCTGCTGCTGGTATCACAGTTCACCCTGGCCGCCGACACCCGCAAGGGTCGCCGCCCCGGCTTCTCCACCGCTGCGCCGCCTGACCGTGCTGAAGCGCTGTTCAACTATCTGGTTGCTCAGGCGCAGGCACGGCACCCGCAGGTTGCGACCGGCCGCTTTGGTGCCGACATGCAGGTTCACCTAGTCAACGACGGGCCGGTAACCTTCATGCTGGAGGTTTGAGCGCCGGTATTCAGGCAATCGGGTAAACCCGTGTCCAGACGGTCAATAGCATGGCTGCCGTCAGTGTCCAGGCCAGTGCACCCAGAGTCAGGGTGGCAGCCAGCGTGAAGCGCTCGCTCAGCACGACAATCGAAAGCAGGTACGCCGCATAGGGCAGCAGCGACCACAGGCCGAAAATCGCGGTGCTGCGCAGGTCGCTGGCCAGCCGCTCGCTGCCGACGATGTAGTGGGCAATGATCGCAAAGGTCGGAAACAGCGGCACCAGGCCGGCAATGTAGAAACTCTTTGTCTTCGCCAGCAGCGCAATCAGCAGCACTGCGAGCGCACCCAGGACGCACTTGAGGGCAAGGGACAGCATGTGGATAGATCCGCAAAGGTAGGGACAGGGAATCCCTGAGCAGGGGCAGGACGCCAGAACGCTGCTCATCGGCGCGAATGTATGCCGCGCCGAGATGGCCGTCAATTGGCTGCAAAGCGGGTTTTGACGGCAGCCGACCAACGGCACCGGCGAAGGTGCCGCTGGTCAGCCGGATCAGCTGCGCGCGGCTGCTTCGATCCAGTCCAGGCGGTCCTGGCCAAAGAACATCTCGCCATCGACAAAGCAGGTCGGTGCGCCGAATATGCCGCGGCCGATGGCTTCTTCGGTTGCGCGCTTGAGCTGCTCCTTGACCGCCGGGTCACTGGCTTTGGCCATCACCTCTTCCGGGTCAAACCCGGCCTCGACCAGCACCTTGCCGATGACCGCGGGTTCGCCCATGTTCAGCTCGCTGATCCACATGGCATTGAAGATCGCCGTCAGCAGAGGCTCGAACTTCGGTGTGTCCTGATAAGCGGTAACCGCGCGCATCAGCTGCAGGGTGTTGATCGGGAAGAAGGGGTTCTGGTTCAGGGTGACGCCATAGCGGTTGGCATAGCGCTGCATGTCGATCCGCGAATAGGCGCCCTTGGCCGGCACCGTCGCCGGGGAGCTGTTGCCGGTGGCCATGAACACGCCGCCCAGCAGCATCGGTTTGTAGACCAGGCTAGCGCCGGTGCGCTCGGCAATCGCCGGTAGTTGGCTCCAGGCCAGATAGCTGGCCGGGCTGCCGACGTCAAAATAGAACTCGATGGTCTTGCTCATGCGTCTCTCCAGAGCTGAATTAAAAGGTTTCCATCCAGGGGCGCAGGTCCAGCTCATGGGTCCAGCTGTCGCGCGGCTGGGTATGAATGGCCCAGTATTGGTCGGCAATATGTTCGGGGTTAAGGATGCCGTCTCGATCTTTCAGCGCATAGCGCTCGGGGAAGTTGTCGCGAATAAAGGCCGTATCAATGGCACCGTCGATGATCGGGTGGGCGACATGAATGCCCTGCGGGCCCAGTTCGCGGGCCATGCTTTGGGCCAGTGCACGCAGCGCAAACTTGGCGCCGGCAAAGGCTGAGAAGCCCGAACCGCCACGCAGCGAGGCCGTGGCCCCGGTGAAAATAATGGTGCCCTTGCCGCGCGGCAACATCACCTTGGCGGCTTCCCGGCCGGTGAGGAAGCCGGCGAAGCCGGCCATTTCCCAGACCTTGCGGTAGACCCGGGCAGTGGTCTCGGTAATACCGAAACGCACGTTGGCGCCGATGTTGAAAACTGCCACTTCAACCGGGCCGATCTCGCGCTCGATGTGCTCGAACAGACCGACCATCTCGTCTTCATTGCGCGCATCACAGCCGAAGGCGTGGGCCTTGCCGCCGTCAGCCTCGATCCGAGTAACCAGCTCGCTCAAGCTGTCAGCATTGCGGCGGGTCACGCAGAGGGTAAAACCTTCACGGGCGAAGCGGCGAGCGATAGCGCCACCGGTGGCGTCACCGGCGCCGATCACCACGGCTACGGGTGCAGTTGCTGTCATGGCATGGTCCTTGTTATCTATGGTTCTTTTTTGGAACTAACTTGATGGTGGGTTTCATTATGGAACTTGTCAAGCTACTCTGAGCACATCAACTGGAGGGTTAATACATGCGCTGGGAAGAACTGGGTGAGCAGCCCTGCTCCATGTCTCGCACGCTGGCGGTGGTGGGCGACCGCTGGACGTTGCTGATTCTGCGCGACTGCTTTCTCGGCGTACGCCGCTTCGATGCCTTCGAGCGGCGCATCGGCCTGACCCGCCACCTGCTGGCTGATCGTCTGAAGAAGCTGGTTGAACACGGGGTGCTGGTCAAGGTGCCGTATCAGCAAAAACCCCTGCGTGAGGAGTACCGGCTGACCGACAAGGGGCTGGCGCTGCATCCGGTGATTCTGTCGCTGGTCAGCTGGGGCGATACCTGGATGGCGGATGAGCGTGGTGCGCCCATCGAGCACTATCACAAGGGCTGCGGTCAGCGCATGAAACCGGTGATGGTCTGTTCGGAATGTGCTGAGCCGGTTGGGCCTCGGGACATCGATGCGCGCCCGGGTGCCGCGTTTGGCGAAGAGGTGGAGAAGTTGTTGGCGGGCTGAGTGAGTGGCTTCAGTGCCCGGCGGTTTTGGAAAACAGATTGATGACCATGACGCCGCTGATGATCAGCCCCATGCCGATTAGCGCAGGCAGGTCGAGCTTCTGGCCGTACAGTAGCCAGGCCACGACCGATATGAGCACCACGCCCACTCCGGACCAGATGGCATAGGCAATGCCCACAGGAATGGTCTTGAGTGTCAGCGAAAGAAAGTAAAAAGAGACCAAATAGCCAATTACCACAACCACCGATGGCAGCGGTTTGGTGAAGCCAGTGCTGGCTTTCAGGGCGGAAGTGGCAATCACTTCGGACACAATGGCTGTGATCAGGTAGACCCAATGGTTCATGCGTATCGCCTCGGTTGGTTAGGCGATGTTACGCAGGCTGCTGGCGCAGGAACAAACTGTTTTTTTGCGGCGGGTTGTGCGCAATCCGGCGGCTGCGAAAGCCGCCGAACTGCTCGAGGGAAGGACTTGCCTTAGGGCATGCGGTACATGGCGCACAGCTTGTTGCCAGCCGGGTCACGCAGGTAGGCCAGATACAGTTTCATGCCGTTGCCTTCACGAACACCGGGCGGATCCTCGCACTCGGTGCCGCCAGCCGCCAGGCCGGCGGCGTGCCAGGCATCGGCCTGTTCCGGGCTTTCCATGGCAAAACCAATGGTGCTGCCGTTACCGCAGGAGGCAGGCTCGCCATTGATCGGCTTGGTGAGCGCGAACACGCCGCTTGGGGTCATGTAGAAGATGCGACCCTTGGGGTCGGCAAAGCCGGGCTTGCAACCGACAACGCCGAGGGTGGCGTCGTAGAACGCCTTGGATTTTTCCAGATCATTTGCGCCAAGCATGATGTGACTGAACATCGGGTGATCCCTTCTGGTTGGTGTTGTTTTGGTGTTACGTCGCTTCAAGCGTCTGCCCAAGCCGTGACAACGTCAATGCCTCCGTCGGGGGAGATTGATGGGTCATAAGGAGGGGTTATCGGTTAGTCGTCGGCATGCAGTGCGAACAGTTCTTCGCCGGTCAGTTGCTCGGTGCGCTGGGCGAAACAGTAGAACCCGGGTTTTTGGTCGATGAACACTTCCCGGTTCAGCTGCCAGTCCCGCTGATCATCAAACAATCCGACCGGAATGGCGTAGAACGGTTGTTCGCGCAGGCGGTAAAACAGGTGGGTGCCGCACTCTATGCAGAAGCCGCGCTCGGCCCAGTCCGACGAGGCGTATACGCCAATGTGCTGCTCGCCGCTGCATTCCACGGGCTGATCGCTTTCGACGGCGAGCAGCGGGCCGCCACCCCAGCGTCGACAGGTCGTGCAGTGGCAGGCGCCCACCTGGTCGTGGTTGACGGCGGCCCGAAGGGTTACGGCGCCACACAGACAGTGGCCTTCGAGTGTTTTGATCGGCAACATGAGCTGGCTCCCGGTAGTGACTCTGAAGATACCTTAGGTCAGCTCGGTGCGCTTGTCATGGTCGCGTAGTAGCAGCCAGATCAGTACCAGAATCGGCAGGTTCTTGCTCAGGGGACCGAATGGGTGCAACCAGAACGCGGGAGCAAGCAGGCTGAGCAGTATCGAGTAGCTGATCACCACCCCTAGCTGCAGCGCGCAACACAGCCGCAGCGCCCAGCCGCTCAGCAACCACAGGCCAAGCGCCAGATCCAGCAGGCTGCCAGCCCAGATCAAGGGGACGATCAAGGTGCGGTCAACCCCGGCAGCGGTTAGCACCTCAACGCCAATCGACTGGCCCGCGGTCAGAGAGACCACACCGGTTAGCAGCCAGAGCAGAGCCAGACTGAGGCGCGCAAACAGGTGTTCGACTCGGCTCATCGGCTCACACCAGCGGCAGCGGCTTGAAGACCATCAGCCAGAACAGCAGCAGAATGGCGGCAAAGGCGGGAATGCCCAGCGCTGTCCACCAACGCATCTGGTGGTGAAAATCCGCAGAGAGCTCACCGGTATCCAGCGCCTCATTCGCCAGTTGGCGCAGTCGGTACTGGATCGCCACCACCGGTAGCCAGCACAGGCCGATGAACACGAACAGACCAAGCACGCTGAGGAACCAGGGCGAGGTCAGGCTGAACCCCAGTCGGCGGGTAAGCAGTAGGCCGGTCCCGAGCTGCAACACCACCGCCGGTGCGGTAAACAGCCAGTCGGCCAGCACCACATGGCGAGTGGTTACCGCCAGCGCCTGGACATTGCCGCTGCGGTGAGCCATGAACATGAAAAAGGCAATGCCGCTGCCGGTACCGGCCAGTACGGTAGCGCCGAGAATGTGCAGCAGCTTGAGCAGCAGGTAGTTATCCACGGTGGACTTCCAGCCGGTGATAGATTGCCAGCCCCTGCGCTTCCTGTTCGAATGCCTCGAAGGGGAACAGGTTCATGCAGGGTTTGGCACCGCACTCGCCTAGTTCACCGCTGATCAGCTGACGAGTAAGGATAAGCGCCGACAGGGTCGGGATATACGGGCCGATTCCGTCCGTGGCGCCTAGTAGCCATTTCAGGTGCAGCGGTTGTTGCTGGTGGTCCAGTCCGCGCAGATTGATCTGCATGCCGCCGATATCGGTGCCCCAGCGGATAAACCACTCGCTGGCGCGGACAATCGGTTTGCTCCAGCGTGCCCAGTTGCGAACCAAGCCGATACGCGCAACCGTGGCCATCAACCCCATGCCGTAATGCAGCAGGCCAAGCTCGAGTCCCGCCTGAAAGCGTACGCTGCGTACCTCGGGATAGGCCGCCGGCAGCAGTTCTAGATCGGGGATATCGACGTTGGCCAACGGTCGGCGGCCGATGATGTCGTCAAACCACAGACGCCGCAGTGACATCCAGCCGTAGACCTGCTGCCAGCGACTGTCCTGCCAGACTGTGATTGGGTGTCCGGTATAGGACAGGATGGCGCGTACGGTCGCTTCGCCACGCTCAGCCTGATTGCCCGGGGCAATCGCAAAGTCGATGTCGTCGAGCCGGCTGAATTGCTCGGCATGGTGGGCGATAACGCAGGATGACAGCCCCGGCACCGAGCTGGCGCCGCTGACGATCAGGACCCCGGTAGCGCGTGCCTCGGCGTCCAGCTGGCTGATGTCGCAGACAAAACGGCGGTCGTCGGCCAGATCGATGTAGTGACAGCCGACGGCGATGCAGGCCCTGGGTACGCGGTAGTCCTGGCCCTGAAACGGCCCGCCGGTATGTATCAGCAGGTCCGGCTTGAGGGCGCTGAGTCGCGCTTCAAAGTCGGCAGCGTGAAGATCCAGTTCCGCGGTTTCCAGCTGAGCGCTTGCAGTCGCCTGCAACTGGGCCTGCAGCTGTCGCGCTGGCGCGTTGCGGCGCCCGGCGATGATCAGGGTAATACCGGCGGTGGCCGCCAGACCTTCGGTGATGCGCTTGCCAAAGTTGCCGTAGCCGCCAAGAACCAGAATACGCTGGCAGCTCATGGGGCGTCACGAAACAGCGCTCGGCTGCGAACGAAGGACACAACAGCAAAAATGATGAAGGCCAGCCCCATTAGGAATGGCAGATCGGTGATGCCGCCTGCGCTGAAGTAACCGAAGCCGGCAAACAGCAGGCCCAGCAGCAGGAAAAAGACCGGGCCGATCAGAATGTTTTTGGGTGCTGCCGCGTAGATGCGGGCGTTCTTCTCGATGATCATGTTCATCGCCTCGACCTGCGCCTCGTGTCGGTCGCGGCAGGCCAGGCCGTGCCCGAGATCTTTGGCGCATTCAGCGCACAGGCCACGGCTGCAACACTTGCACACTCCGATGGCGGCCTGTTGTTGATGGTTGAAACACTGCATGCTGATCCTCCCCTGATTGACGACGCAGGTTGGGCAGAAAGTCAGGAAGGATGGGGAGGGGCGCAAATGTCCGGCAAGCTGGCTGAACTCCCTCTCCACCGTGACTTTCGCTTGCGTGCTGCCGAGTATGCCAGAGCCTCGCCGCACGGTCGCGTGCGGCACGCTGTCACGCAGCTCAGGCGATCAGGTCAGTGAAGGGAGTGTCGCCCTGATACAACTCGTAGATGGTGTTGCGGCTTTGCCCGGTCTTAACCACGTGAGCAATGATACGCGCGGTATCGGCGCGAGTGATGTGCTGGCGTTCTGCCTCTTCCGGGCGGCGGGTGGTGATGCAGCCGGTGGCGGCAGCATCGGTCAGACGGCCTGGCCGGAGGATGGTGTAGGGCACGCCTGAGCGTTGCAGGTACTCGTCGGCAAAACACTTGGCGACCAAGTAGGGTTTGATCGGCGAGTTGCCGCGGTCGGGATTGTCAGCGCCCCGCGAGCTGACCATGACAAAGTGCTTGAGATGGTGCTTGAGGGCGTAGTCAACGGCCTTGCGGGCGGCCCACAGGTCGACCAGCAGGGTTTTGTCTGCCCCGGTACTGGCTCCTGAGCCGGCGGTAAAGATGACCCGCTCACAGCCGACGAAAGCCTGCTCGAAGTCACTCTCCAGGTCGCCCTCGATAATCTCCAGTCCGTCGATGCCGGCCAGCTTGCCGGGGTTGCGGGTCAGGGCGACCACGTTCAGACCTGCCTGCTGCAGCAGCGGCATTAGTTGCAGTCCGATTTGACCGGTACTGCCGATAACCAGAGTCTTGCTCATGAACAGACATCCTCAACGGCATGTCGCACCCTCTGCGGGAGTGCGTTTGTTGTTTTTGCAGCGGCGCTGACGCGGGTCAGCGGACGCGGGTAATGCGTACCAACTGGTTGCCCTCAAATTCCAGGCTCTGGTAGTTGCCGTTAATCTGGTAGATCAGTTCTTCAATCTTCATGACCCGAATACGGTCGTTCACCCGGACGCTGTCTATGTAGCCGATGACCTCGCGGGAGATCGGCTCACCGCAGGCTTGCAACACCTCGATCTTGAGGTCTCCTTCCTCGACAATGCTGGTTCCGCAACGTAGCGCGTGTGCTGGCATGCTGAACAGCATGGCCACCAGCGCAGCCAGCAGTGCCCGTTGGCGTGGTCGAATCAACATCTCTAACCTCCTGTCAGTGAGAATTCTTACTGCTGATACTCCCACCGGCTCCGGCCCAACGCAAGGACCGGAGCATATTCAGATGGTTTTTAGAGGGCGCCTGTTTCAGAGCGCGGCGGCTTCCGCTTCGTAGTTGGCGTAGGAGTGTTTGAGGGTGGCATGGTTGAGCAGCATTTCGGCCTTCAGCACCTCGCCGCTGGCATCATAGATGCGCGATAGTACCCAGTAGGACTCGGTGCGCTTGCTCTCGGACAGGGCGACAATCTCGCGGCGGATCAGGTAGTCCTCGCCGACCAGCAACGGGCCGTCGATCATGCGGATTTCCTGGTCGGCAAACAGGCCGATGACCGGCTGCTTGACCGGAAATTCGGCATCCTTGTTGGTGTATTCGGCCAGCACGCTGACCATTTCGGTCGGAATCACCGCGTGGCCCCAGGGCGTGCTGCTGCCATCGGAGTACCAGCTGGAGTTTTCAGTGATGCCGGCCAGCTTCTGGTTCAGCGAGAATGGATAGAGTTTGCCCATGTACTGGTCCGGGTCCATGCGCACCTTCTCGTCGACGGCGCCTTTCATGCCAACTCGCAGGTCAGACAGGATGACCAGCTTCTCCGGTGCACGCAGCTTGGCCATGCGTTCGTACAACAGACTCTCGCCTGGGGCAGCGCCAATGCTGGCGCTGGCTTCCAGGACCGGCGTGCCGTCAGCCTTTTCCGCCCAGCAACGGACACGGGTCTGGCCCGGAGCCGGGCGCTCGACGAAGGCGCGTACCTGTTCGCCCTCGACCACCATGTTCTGGAAGTGCGAGGAGAAGCAGCCGCGCTCAAACCAGGCCTGGCCCCAGAGTTCGACCAGCAGCGGAGTGAACTGGCTGAAGTGGGTCGGGCCTTCGATCGGGCCGGCACGGAAGCCCAGCTTCTCGGCCATGTCATCGTCGTGAATCGAAGAGTGACCGCTGTATTCCTGGTCAGCCAGCATCTGCTTGGGCTCGCGCAGCGGGCCGCAGAGGTAGAGGGGGGTATCGAAACTCATGGGGGCTGTCTTCCTGCAAGGGGTTTATGGCTGCACGGCGCCGGGCACGTGCCTTGATCAACGACCGAGTTTAGGCGGCGGCTCCGGACCCCGGCAAATGCTCTGTGGCGCGCTATTCATCGGGGTTATAGGGGCGGCCCGAGAAGGACCGTGCGGGTATGGGGCGCTGTCCTGTCAGGTTATGATGGTCAACTCGCCGCCGCTGCGGTTTTTGCACAAGGAACATTCCATGAAATGGTTCAAATACAGTGCCCTGCTGGTTGCAGTCGCGCTGCTCAGCGCCTGCGGCGGTCACGACTTCGAGGGTGTCTACGAAAGCCGCGCGGGATCCAGCAATGACGTGCTCAACGCGTTTGCTGAGATGGCCGGCGCCGACCGCATCGTTATCGGCGATGACTACATCGAATCCGAAGGCAAGCGCACGCGTTTTGACGATATCTTCGAGCGCGAGTCGGCAGGCAAGCGCTATCTGGTTTTCAAGAGCGGTGAGAACGAAGAGGTCTGGACCATCGTTGATGACAACACGCTGATGCAGGGCAACGATCTGGTCAACATTAAACTGGTACGGGTGGAGTAGCCCGCTCGTACCGCAACGTAAGGCGGATTGGTCGAAATATGCCAAATCAGAGCGTCGACCTGTCAGCTCCCGTGCTCAGAGAGGAGGGATTGCAGGCCTATAACAATCTGGTCAGCATTCTCTACCGTTGTCTGCACGACAGCGGGGGCTTCGCCCCTTTCTTTGTTGCATTTCGCGAGCACTTCAAGGCCCTGCAGGGCGGTATTCTCGGGGTTTCTCAGGCACCGCAGCGGTTGATTTACGGCTGGACCTTCGGCTACCCGGAGGGGGGTTGAAGACTGGTACATGAACAGCGACCTGCCCGAGCGCGATGAGGCGATCAGTTGTTACGTGCAGCTGCCGCGCTCAGGCCAACGCCGCCGCAGAGACGCTACTGGCGCGCAGCGGCGTACTTTACATGGATGGTGACCAGCGCCTGCAAAACCGTGACCGTGCGCTGGCGCGCAAGTTGAGCGCGGCAATAAGCACCTGCATCGTTCACTCCCATCAGAGCAAACTGGCTACCCGAACGCTGTTCGTCAACGCTGGTGATGAACGCATTGCGCTTTGTCTCACACCGCTGATCGCGGAGCGCGCTGAGAACAACGGTGTGCTGGTTGAGCTGTTCAGCTTTGGCAGTCATCAGCCGCGACTGCAACAGCTATTTGATTGCACGCCGGCCGAAGCGGCGGTGGCGGGCGACCCGATTCAGGGGCTGAGTGCCAACGATATCGCCAAAAAGCGCTTTATCTCGATACATACTGCCCGTCAGCACATCAAGAACCTGCTCGGCAAGAACGGTTACCGCAAGCAGACTGAGCTGGTATCGATGCTGGTTCGGGCGCTGGGCTAGTTGTAGTCGAGCAGAGCCCGGCTGTCCTGCAGGTCGTGCGCTGACGCCGACGGCTGCAGCGACGGATTGAGTGGGTAGCCTTCGGCCGTGGCTCGGAGCACCACTTGCCCCTGCCCCCTGGCGTGCACTATCAGGTCGTTCCAGCCCGCGCTTCTCTGCGCAGACACCACCAGCGGTAATTGCACCACCGTACTTCTCGATAGCAGTGAGAAACCCTTGGCTCCACCCTTGTAGACGAATAGCGTGCAGCCTGCCGAGCCGCACCAGTCAGGCCCCTGGGCATAGATCAACGCATCGTTAAAACCGTCACCGTTGAGGTCGATGAGCACGCGTTGATGTTCTGGAATATCTTCACCGAACTGAGCGACAAGCGCCGTTTCAAGGGGTGTTTGGGTGACGCCAGTGGCGCAGGCGGACAGCAGCAGGGCCATCCCCGCGGCGACGTGTTTCATATTTGCTCCTCGGGCACGGAGTGTGGACAGTGCACACGTGAGGTTCTGCCCACACGTCTGGACTCAGTTGCTCAGCAGACCGTCATTTTTCATTCGGGCGACCAGGGTGCGGTAAGTATTCTGAGTGACCTCCTGCTCAATGTTGAGCGGGTTGTCGCGAAATGGCATCACCAGCAGCATTGGTAGCCATATCACCAGAGTAGCTGAGTCTGACAGGGTATATCTGTGCTGTTGCTCGGATTCGGTAGCGGTTACCCGCAGACTAAGATCCTGGGTGGCCCACGCGGGTATGACTCCGAAGGTAAAGCCCGAGATCATCCCCAAGATGCCTGCGCCAGGAGTGCCTTCGACAACCACCACGCCGTTGACGATAACATCGGCCTGCTCAGCGCTATCCACGATTTCGCAGCAGCCTGAGCTACGGATGGCAGAGTCAAAGTGGCCCTTGGGAACGTTACTTCCCGCGCGGGCTTGCCAGGTGCTGAATACTTTTACGGGTTTCTCGTTTTGAACCGAGTAGCTGGCGTTGCTCACGGTAGGGAGGTCGTTGGCCTTAAAGCCCGCGCAGCCGGAGGTCAGGAGGATCGACGCGGCGATGGTCAGTGCAGGTAATTTCATCTTCATTATTCTTCTTGGTTTTTATTGGACAGGTACCGATCGGTTTGCCTGGGCACAGGCGCAAGCGTGCACCGGCCTGACGCGCTTAGCGCGGCTCGACTGATGTCATGGGGAAGTCAGCGAAGATAACGCGAAGGTGAAGCAGCTGGCAGTCCCTTGCCCGGCCAACAGAATAATGCAGCGCAGTGCCTCGGCCAAGGCTTGAGGCTAAATCTGCAGCGCAACGCGCTGTTGAGTATGCCGCGCTGCGACTACTCCGGTTTGGTGTCGGCCTCGGAGGAGGCTCTCAGCTCGTGCAGATTGAGTCGGATATAGAGCGCAAGCAAGACGTTGAGTACGCCCGCGCCGACCGCAACCAAGTCATTGTTTCTCAGGCAGATGATGATGGCGATGAAGGAGCTGACCATGACCGCCGCGTAGGCGAATGGATGTTTGAACCAGAGGCCCGCTGTGATTGCCGCGCTTATAACCAGGGCGATAGCGGCGAGGGGGTAGACGAATATGGCGGTCAGCGCGATCAGGGTGCAGGTGCCCTGGAAAAAAATCAGGATGTTGTTGAGCAGTCGGGCAGCAGGTGGCAGTGCGAATCTGTCCATTCGGGGGACTCCTTGTCAGGCCCAGACTTGTCTCGGCTTAGGGGCATGGGCTCTTGTTGTTGTCGGTCGGGATAGAGCGGTCAGAATGATCGGCCTGGCCCTGCTGTGAGGATAAGCTCGCGCGGGGTAACGTAAAAGCCCCCAGTCATATAACGCCCAATGCTCCTAGACGGTTCCGGCCGATTGTCGTTATGGCCTGGCGAAACCAGGTGTCAGAACAATCGGGCGAGCAATGCTGTCACAGCGGTTTCAACCCGCAGGATACGTTCACCCAGCTGCACCGGCTGCATGCCGGCCTCGATCAGTTTGTCGACTTCGTAGGGAATCCAACCGCCTTCAGGCCCGATAGCCAGGGTCAGTGGCTGGTCGATACCGCGTGGGCAGGCGGGGTAGTCTCCGGGGTGGGCGACCAGCGCGAGTCGGTCGTCGATGATGCCGGGCAGGCTGTCTTCAACGAAGGGTTTGAAGCGCTTTTCGATACGCACCGTCGGTAGCACAGTGTCGCGTGCCTGCTCCAGGCCCAGCAGCAGGTTCTCGCGCACCACTTCTGGCTGCAGAAACGGCGTCTGCCAGAAGCTCTTTTCCACGCGCACGCTGTTGAGCAGGATGATCTCGGGTACGCCGAGGGTGGCGCAGTGCTGCAGAATACGGCGGAACATCTTCGGACGGGGCATGGCCAGCAGCAGGGTAAGCGGCAACTTGGCTGGTGGCGACTCGCTTAAGTCGACGGCCAGCAGCGCGCTGCCGTTGTCCAGCTCCAGAACGGTGCCTCGACCCATCAGACCGCCGATGCGGCCAACACGCAAGGTGTCGCCAACGCTGACCTGCTGGATGTCCAGCATGTGGGCCAGGCGGCGACCGCTCAGGCGAACATGGTCCGCGTCGATGAAATCAGTCTCTTCAAGCAGCAGCAGGTTCATCCCTGCGGGTTGTCCTGCTGCTCTTCCGGTGTACGCGGGCGGACTAGGCGGCTGAACAGAATGCCGACTTCATACAGCAGCCACATCGGCAGCGCCAACAGGGTCTGGGAGATCACGTCCGGCGGGGTCAGCACCATGCCGACGGTAAAGCAACCGACCACCACGTAGGGGCGGGCCTTGCTCAGGCTCTGCACGTCGACGATGCCCACCAGTACCAGCAGCACGGTGGCGACCGGAATCTCGAACGACAGGCCGAAAGCCATGAACAGGGTCAGCACGAAGTCCAGATAGCTGTTGATATCGGTCATCACCGCCACACCATCCGGCGCAGCGCTGGTGAAGAAGCCGAACACCAGTGGGAACACCACAAAGTAGGCAAACGCCATGCCGCTGTAGAACAGCAAGATGCTCGATACCAGCAGCGGGATGGCAATGCGCTTTTCGTGCTTGTACAGCCCGGGAGCGATAAAGCCCCAGATCTGATGCAGGACGAACGGCATGGCGACGAACAGCGCGCTAATCAGGGTCAGCTTGAACGGGGTCAGAAACGGTGAGGCGACGTCGGTTGCGATCATGCTGGTGCCGGGCGGCATCAGCGCACGCAGCGGCTCGGAAATGAACGCGTAGATGTCGTTGGCGAAGTAGAACAGGCCGGCAAAGATCAGCAGCCAGATCAAGACGATACGCAGCAGACGCGAGCGCAGCTCGGTCAGGTGCGCGACCAGCGGCATGTCACCGGCCGGCTTCGCGGGTGGCAGTTCAGGGTTGCTCATGGCGGGTGTCTTGCTGCTCATTGACGGGCTCGGCGCTGGGTTCATCGGCGGTCGGGCCAGTTTGCGACGGCTGTGTGACGGGCTTGTTACCGCTGGCGGTCGGGGTTTGATTGCTTGGGCTGCCAGCGTTCAGGCCCTGTTTTTCCAGCTCGGCGAGGATGCGTTCGTTGTGCAGTTGCTGACGAATCTCGTCCGCGCCGATCTCACGCTCGACCTGGCTGCGCACTTCTGAGAAGCCACGCTTGATCCGGCCTACGGTCAGGCTGACGGTGCGGATGGCGCCGGGCAGCCGCTCGGGGCCGAGTACCAGCAGGGCGATGACCGCCACCACCAGCATTTCCATGAAGCCGATGTCGAACATGAGACGGGACCTGTCGGCGGATTACGGCTTGGACTGGGAGTCCTGCTTGTGCTCTTCGGACTTGGCGTCGAGCGTTTCTCCCGGCTTGCTTTCGACCGAGGGCTTGTCCTCATCGTTCATCGCCTTGCGGAAGCCCTTGATCGCGCCACCGAGATCGCCGCCGATGTTTTTCAGACGCTTGGTACCAAACAGCAGTACCACGATGACCAGTACGATCAGCAGTTGCCACAGACTAATGCCACCAAAACCCATTTTTGCCTCCGGGGCCTATTGCCCAGTTTATTTGCCGCGGGACGCCTTTTCTTCCAGACCGGACAGGTCGAAGCGGCGTGCCAATTCGTTCAGGATGTCGTCCGGACCGAGACCGAGATGACTGAGCATGACCAGCGAATGGAACCACAGGTCAGCGGTCTCGTAGATCAGGTCGGACTTGTCCTCGCTATGCTGACAATCCTTGGCGGCTAGCAGTGTCTCAGTGCACTCTTCACCAACCTTTTCGAGAATCTTGTTCAGGCCCTTGGCGTGCAGGCTGGCAACGTAGGAGGTGTCGGCAGACGCCTGCTTGCGTTGCTCCAGTACGGCGGCCAGTTGGCTCAGGGTGTCAGACATGTTTTGGGTGCTCGTATAACGTTTTCGGATCCTTGATGACGGCGTCGACGGTCTGCCACTGGCCGTCCTTCAGAACCCGGTAGAAACAACTCTCGCGGCCGGTGTGACAGGCGATCCCGCCGATCTGTTCGACCTGCAGAATGATCACATCGGCATCGCAGTCCAGCCGCAGTTCGTGCAGCTTCTGCACGTTGCCGGACTCCTCGCCCTTGCGCCACAGGCGCTGACGCGAACGCGACCAGTAAATGCCCCGGCCTTCCTGTACGGTCAACTCGAGTGCTTCGCGGTTCATCCAGGCCATCATCAGAATGCGCTGGGTGTGCACGTCCTGGGCGATGGCGGGAATTAGTCCGTCTGCATCCCAGTGGATGCTGTCGAGCCAGTTGCTGGCGGAGGTCGAGTCGGTCATGGCGGGTCGTCTTTCGTTGAATGTCGCAAGTGTGCCAGTTATGACGGGGGCTGACTATCCGCGGCGCAGAATAAGCCAGCCGCCGAGTGCAATCAGGCCCCATTGGGCCGGCGCGGCGTTGATCCAGAGCGCCGGGTCGCTGCCACCCAGGGCGCTGGCACCAAACACCAGCAGGGCGATACCGGCCAGCTGCAATGGCCAGCGTGGACGCCGCTCCGCTCGGGCCTGCAATGGTGCCTTGGCCAGATTATCCAGCGCCTGATGGGCGGTGTCGATCAGTGCGGGTACGCGTTCGAGGTGTTGCTGCCAGTTCTTCATCTGGTTCTGCGGCAGCATGCGCTCACGCATCCAGCGTTCCAGATACGGCTGGCCGGTGTTCCACAGGTCCAGCTCGGGATAGAGCTGACGCCCCAGGCCTTCGATGTTGAGCAGGGTTTTTTGCAGCAGCACCAGCTGCGGCTGGACTTCCATGTTGAAGCGGCGCGCGGTCTGGAACAGGCGTAGCAGCAGCTGGCCGAAGGAGATGTCTTTCAGCGGGCGCTCGAAGATCGGTTCGCAGACACTGCGAATGGCTGCTTCGAACTCGTTGACCCGGGTGTCGGCTGGCACCCAGCCCGAATCGATATGCAGCTGGGCGACGCGGCGGTAGTCACGCTTGAAGAAGGCCATCAGGTTGCGCGCCAGATAGCTCTGGTCTTCGGGCGTCAGGCTGCCGACGATGCCGAAGTCGATGGCGATGTACTGCGGCTCCCACGGGTGCTTGCGGGAGATAAAAATGTTGCCCGGGTGCATGTCTGCATGGAAAAAACTGTCGCGGAACACCTGGGTGAAAAAGATCTCGACGCCGCGCTCGGCCAGCTTCTTCATGTCTGTGCGCTGGTCTGCGAGGGTGGCCAGGTCGGTGACCGGGATGCCGTCGATACGCTCCATCACCAGCACCTTGTGGCGGCACCAGTCCCAGTAGATGCGCGGAATGTAGAGCAGGTCCGAGCCTTCGAAGTTGCGGCGTAGCTGGGAGGCATTGGCGGCTTCACGGTACAGGTCCAGCTCGTCGAAGATGGTGCGCTCATAGTCTTCGACGACCTCGACCGGGCGCAGGCGACGGCCTTCGGTAGATAGCCGTTCTAGCGTGCGGGCGGCAAGAAACAACCATTGGATGTCCTGGTCGATGGTTTCGCCGATACCGGGACGAATCACCTTGACCACCACTTCGGTACCGTCCTTCAGGCGTGCGGCGTGGACCTGGGCGACCGAGGCGGAGGCCAGCGGCTGATCACTGAACTCGGCGAAGACATCCTCAATGCGCTCGCCCAGCTGCTCCTCAATTCGCGCTCTGGCCTTGGGACCCGGGAATGGCGGCACCTTGTCCTGCAGATGCGCCAGCTCCAGGGCAATGTCGTCGGGTAACAGGTCACGGCGGGTAGACAGGATCTGGCCGAACTTGATGAACACCGGGCCGAGGTCTTCACAGGCCTTGCGCAGCCGTGCGCCGCGGCTCAGGTCGCGCGGGGCGGGGCGCAGTCGCCACGGGCCGAGTTGTAGGGCCAGGCGCGCCAGCCAGGGTAGCGGTAACGCCAGCAGGATCTGATCGAGGCGGTAGCGGGCGAAGATATGCAGAATGCGCAACAGGCGCGAAAAGGCGGTCAGTCTCATGCGTCGGGCGAGTCCGGTGCAGTAGGGGTGAGCAGCGCGACCCGGGCTTCCAGTCGGTCGAGTTGCAGGCGCAGTGCGTGCAGCTGTTCGGCGCGGGCGCGGGCCTCGGCCTGGCCAACCAGCTGGCGGCTTTCTTCAGTCAGGTACTCGGCCAGGGTTTGACGCAGGCTGTCACGGCTTTCGCGGCCCCATTGGTGGCTGCGACGCAGCGCGCTGCCAATGGCGTGACCGGCAACCGGGCCGAACCAGCGAGCCAGCTCGGCCTCGCCGTCGAGCTGCAAGTCGGCCATGATGTTCTGCAGCGTGACCAGGACCTGGCTGTCACCGACCAGCTCGACGTCCGGATCCTGCAGCACCGCTTTGCGGTCGCTGCTGATCAGCAGGCGTGCAAGCAGGCTGCTGGGAGCGTGTAGTTCGCAGTCGGCGGGCAGTTCGCTGGCGGTGCGCAGGGCAATCTCACCCTCGGCGGGTAGCAGCCAGAGTTGCCATTCCGGGTCGCGGGCCGAGATCAGCACACATTTGCCCTGCAGCGCACCGAGCCGTCTGGCGGTGACACTGTCACGGGCCAGCGCTGCAGCAATGCTGCGCTCTGCGGCCTTGAGCAGTGCGGCCGGCAACATCAGGGTTTGACGCCCCGGTGCAGGGCGACGATGCCACCGGTCATGTTGTGATAGGTCACCCGGGCAAAACCTGCTTCTTCCATCATCGCCTTGAGCGTTTCCTGATCCGGGTGCATGCGAATCGACTCGGCCAGATAGCGGTAGCTTTCGGCATCGTTGGCCACCAGCTTGCCCATCAGGGGAAGGAACTTGAAGCTGTACTGATCGTAGACCTTGGACAGCAGCTCGCTCTTGGGTTTGGAGAACTCCAGCACCAGCAGACGTCCGCCCGGCTTGAGCACGCGCAGCATCGAGGCGATGGCGGTGTCCTTGTGGGTAACGTTGCGCAGCCCGAAGGCGATGGTGATGCAGTCGAAGTAGTTGTCGGGGAACGGCAGTGCTTCGGCGTCGGCCTGGACGAAGCGCACGTTGCCGGCGACGCCCAGGTCGAGCAGACGGTCGCGGCCGACCTTGAGCATGGAGGCATTGATATCGGCCAGTACGACTTCACCGGTCGGGCCGACGCGCTTGGCGAAGCGGCGGGTCAGGTCGCCGGTGCCGCCGGCAATGTCGAGTACCCGGTTGCCGGTGCGCACGCCGGACAGTTCGATGGTAAACCGCTTCCAGATGCGGTGAATGCCACCGGACATCAGGTCGTTCATGATGTCGTATTTGGCTGCTACCGAGTGAAAGACCTCGGCGACGCGCTGGGCTTTCTCGGACTCGGCTACGGTCTGGTAACCGAAGTGGGTAGTTTTTTCGCTGTCGTGTCGGTCGCTCATGGATTCCGTCTGCGCTGGCAAATTCGCTCCCATTCTAACCACTTTTTGTCCTCGGAAGCGCTGCTCAATTGCCGCGGACAGCTGTTGGCGGATGTTGAGCGACGGCTGGCGGCAGGGGTGATGACGTGTAGCTGCATTTACGGCATTCTGACGGGCCCTGATAACAACACTGGATGGAACAGCCGATGCCGACAGTAGACATTACCCGCGAACACAGCCTGGGCAAGGAAGAAGCGCGTCAGCGCGCGCAACAACTGGCCGACAAGCTGGTTCAGAAGCTGGATGTAAAGTGCAGCTGGCAGGGTGATCAATTGACCTTCAAGCGCAGCGGTGCCGACGGGTGCATCACCGTTTCCGACGCCGACGTGCGGGTCCAGGTCAATCTGGGCATGATGCTCACCCCGATGGCCGGCATGGTGAAGAGCGAAGTGCAGAAGGCGCTGGACAAATACCTGGGCTAAGCGCTGCGCCATCGTGTCGCAGGCTCGGGCGGTAACCGCCAGTCCAGAGCCTGCGCACCTCCCTTTGCGGACTGGCTGTTCTGCCCGGTCCCGGTTTTTAGTATGTGTTTTCTAATTTTGCTGCGTAATGTCGTCTCCAAGGATCGGTAACCGGTCCATTGCAGTATCCCAATCTACTGAACTGGAGTTACGAACATGGCCAAGAACACCGCAAAGAAAATTGAAGAAAGCACCGCTGGTTTTGCTGCTGACGTGAAGAAGTACGCCCATCAGATCTGGCTGGCCGGCCTGGGTGCCTACGCCAAGGCGGGTAAAGAAGGTGCGGACTACTTCAAGACCCTGGTAAGCGAAGGTGAAGCAGTAGAAAAGCAGGGCAAGGAGCTGGTTGCCGGCCAGGTTGAAGCCGCCAACAGCCGCATCGAGAGCTTCAAAGAGAAGGTGCAGGAAAAGACCGGCGGTCGTTTCAGCAAGGTCGAAGAAGTATTCGACGAGCGCGTTGCCTCGACCCTGGGTCGCATGGGTATTCCGAGCAAGAAAGATATTGATCAGCTGTCTGCTAAGCTGGATGATCTGAGTGCTGCACTCAAGTCGCTGCAAAGCAAGTAAGGTCACAGAGGAGTTGCTCCATGGCGGGTAAGAAGAAGGACAAGGATCCAAGTTGGGTTGCGGATATCGAAAGCTATTCGCGACAGATCTGGCTGGCAGGTCTGGGTGCCTACGCCAAGGTCGGGAAGGAGGGCGTGAAGCTCTTTGAAACCCTGATCAAGGACGGTGAGGCGGCCGAGAAGAAAGCCAAGGCTGAGATCGACAAGCAGGTCGATACCCTTAAGGGTAAGGCGAAAGCCAGCAAGAATCCGCTTGATGACGCGAAGTCCAAGGCCGAGAAGGCCCGGGGTAAGCTGACTGGCAAGTGGAACGAGCTGGAAGAAGCCTTCGACAAGCGTCTCAACAGTGCTGTTTCCCGCCTTGGGGTGCCCTCACGTGATGAAGTGAAGGTGCTGAATGACAAGGTCGATGAGTTGACCAAGCTGATTCAGGGCATGGCCTCTGGCAAGGCTCCGGCTACCAAGGTTGCGCCCAAGGCCAGCCCGGCCGCGGCCAAAGCCACTGCCAAACCGGCAGCAAAACCGGCTGCCAAGCCCAAGGCTGCTTCTGCAGCCAAGCCCGCAGCTAAAACGGCGGCGAAACCGGCTGCTGCCAAGCCTGCAGCGAAACCGGCCGCCAAGCCGGCTGCGAAGCCTGCTGCAGCCAAGCCCAGGGCGCCGGCGAAGCCGAAAGCCCCGGCCAAGCCGAAGGCAACTCCGGCTGTGAAGGCGCCTGCTTCGGCGGCACCTGCTCCGGCTCCTGCAGCATCTGCTGCGGACAAGCCGACCGACGCCTGATCGCACTCAGTCGTACCCGACCCCGCACTGCTTCTTCACTGCGGGGTTTTTTATTGGTTCTTCACTCAATTCCCGGATGACGCTACTGCTTACTAAGCCGGGACGATTTACCGAATGCTCAGATCGTTGAGTGGGCACCGGGGTTCTTCCCGTTTACGCGGGCGAGTAGCGCAGGATTGGCGGGAGATCGCTAAGGGGGGGCAGGGCAAGCAGCCACCCTTGGCTCACAGAAAAAGGCGAAAGGCTGACTCGGCAACCGTGCTGGATGAAATGGTAAACCGAAGGAGGCTGTTTACGCGCCTAATCCGCGATGAACCGTTTTACCGCCTGGGTAAAGGCGATCAGTCGTAGCGTTCAATCAGTAGCTGCATCCACTCGGCAGTTTCCTCGTCGAGGCAGGGGCGCAGCAAACCAAGCATTTGTTGCACGCCGCTGGCGGCATCAAGCTCGCCATTACCCGCTACGCGCTGGTAGTCGAGCCAGAACAGGGTGGTCTGGCACAGCGCGTCGAGCAGCCGTTGTTCGGCATCGGCATCGCAGATCAGGTGCCCGCTGTCACGCAGGGCCTGCAGTACCTGATCCAGCCGGGCGCGCAGTGCTGCCAGCCAGGGGGACATGGCCTGGCGGAGGTAGGGGTAGCGGCCCATCAGGTTGGACAGGTCCTGAAACAGGAAACGGTGCGTGGCGATCGCTTCGAACAGCAGATGCAGCAGCAGCCAGAGGTCCTCTGGAGTTGCCTCGTCGGGTTCCTCGGCACTGACCAGCAGAGCGCGGGTGGTCAGCAGAAAGTCATCGACCAGCGACTCCAGTAAGGCTTCCTTACCCTTGAAGTGGTAGTACAGATTGCCTGGGCTGATCTCCAGCTCGTTGGCGATGTCCAGTGTGGTGACGTTCGGCTCACCGTGGGTGTTGTACAGCTCCAGCGTGCAGAGCAGGATTCGGTCGCGGGTTTTCATCGGTTGCTCATTGCTGTTGGACGTAAAGGCCGGGCGCAGGGCCGTGGCCACCATCGGTATGAACCGGTGCATCAACCAGCTCGCCGCTGTGTTGCTTCAGCCAGGTGCTCCATGCAGGCCACCAACTGCCCTGCACGGTGCTGGCTGAGGCTAACCAATCATCCGTCGAGACGGCGTTTGCGTTGCCATGCTGAAAGTGGGCTCGTGGGTGACCGGGTGGGCACAGCAGCCCCTGAATATGGCCACTGTGGCACAGATTGAAGACTTTCTCGCCCCCCAGACGGGTGCCGGGGTAGGTGTTTTGCCACGGCACGATGTGGTCACGGCGCGCGGCCAGATGCCAGCTGGGCAGAGTGACGGCGCCCAGATCGATGGGCTCGCCGTTCAGCTGCAGGTTGCCCGGCAGGCCAAGCGGGTCGCGATCCAGCAGGTCAAACAGGTCTTCTACCAGTTGCGCCGGCAGGCGGGTGTGATCGTGCCCCCAGGTGGTGACGGGGTTTTGCTTAAGCTCCTGACCTAACGCGTAGCGGGTAACGGCGGGCGTCCAAACCAGTTGCTCGGGACGCATCCAGCCGAAGGCGGCACCGCTGCTGCGGGCGTCCAGGTAGCCGTCGCGCCAGACCCGTTGGCGTAGACGCTGTCGGGTTGCCGGTCCGCTGAGCCGCATGACGTCAGTCTGCAGGCGGGTGTCGAGTGGCGTCACCAGTAGGCTGAACGCGCTGAGTTGGCGGGTATGGTCGCTCGCTGCCTGCCAGGCGCAGAGCAGGGCGGCAATCAGGCCGCCGCTGCAGATCCCGGTGAGTGTCGCCTGCGCGCTGGCGCTATGCAGCAGACATTCGTTGAGTGCGCGCTGGCTGGCGCTGACGTAGCGAGCTAGTCCCCAATTGCAGTGGCTGGGGTTGGGGTTGCGCCAACTGATCAGATACACCTGCAGACCCTGTTGCAGGGCGTAGCGGATCAGGCTGGTGTCCGGGGTCAGGTCGAGCAGGTAGAAGCGATTTATCGGCGGCGGCACGATCAGCAGCGGTTTATCGTGTACCTGATCGGTCAACGGCTGATAGCAGATTAGTTCGAACTCGGCGTGGCGAGCGATAACCCGGCCCGGACTGCAGGCAATGTCTCGTCCCAGCAGATGGCTGGTATCCAGATTGGGCTGGGCGAAGGGGCGGCCGCTGGCCAGGTCGCTCCACAGGTTGTGTCCTCCCCGGCACAGGCTCTGGCCGCGGCTTTGGCGGGCCGCTTCGGCAACCTCGGGGTTGAGCAGGCTGTTGCTGGGTGATGCTGCTGCAGCCAGTTGCACCAACAGCCAGCGAAGTTGCGCGCGTTCGTGCTCGGCAACTTCAAGTCCGTCGAGCCAGTCGGCCAGCGGCAGCTGCCAGGCCTGCCATAGCTGCAGTGCCCGCTGAGGCAAGGCTGCCTGCCAGCCGGGATGGGTAAAACGCGGGTCGTCGTTCAGCGTGCTGAGATCGAGCCGCCCCTGCAGGGCCTGAAGCACCTTGCTCAAACTGCGGCGCAGGTAGTCGGCGTGGTGACACGGCTGGCGTATCAGGCTGCGTAGCAGCGCCAGCAGGCTGCTCGAAACATCAGCCCCAATGGTGGTGGTGGGTAATCGTCCATGGGGGTGTTCGGGCATCCAGCTTTCCTGATCCAGATACGTATCTTGGGGTCTAGCCTACGGCTTCCGTGCCCGTGTTGCCAGACGATCAGCCATGGTGTGGCGTTTGCTTGCCCGGGATTGTGTGGCGAATCACGGCGGGCTGCTTCTCTTCGGAAAGGAAGGCCATGATCATCGGTGCAACACTCTGCGCTCGAGTCACCAGAAACAGGTGGCCGTCGTCGATTACGTGCAGCTCCGAGTTGGGAATGCGCCAGGCCAGCAACTTCATGTTGATCAACGGAATGATGGGGTCGTCGTCACCGGCCAGAATCAGCGTTGGCTGCCGGATCTTGTGCAGCCAGTGCACGCTGGTCCAGCCAAGCCCGGCGAACAGTTGCCAGTAGTAGCCCAGCTTGCCTGAGGACCGGACCTTGGAAGCGTGCTTTTCTGCCAGATGCGGGTCGCGGCGGAATGCCCCGCCGTAGATATCGGGGGCGATGCTGACCCCATGCGATGGCTGAATGTAGCGCCGTGGGCTGGCCATCTTCATCAGTACCGCCGGCCGACCAGGGACCATTACAGCGCCAGCCGAGGTGGCCGCGAGAATCAGCTTCTTGCAGCGCTCGGGGTGACTGTAGGCAAACTGCTGTGCCAGCGCCCCGCCCCAGGACACGCCAATGACGTTGACCTGCGAGTAGTCGAGGTAATCCAGCATCCGTGCGGCCAGCTTGGCCAGGCCCGGAAACCGGAACGGCGTCATGGGTGTCGACGAGCCGCCGACACCGGGCACATCGAAGGCGATGACCTCCAGATCAGGGTCCAGCGCTTCGATAAACGGAAAGACCAGCTCCAGGTTTGCGCCGATGCCATTGAAGATCAGCAGCGGTGGCAGGGAGCTGGAGCCGGGGCGGACGGCAGTACGCAGGTACTGACCGTCCAGCTCAATGGTGCGAAAGACAATGGACTGCGGCATGGACAGCTCTCTGTTGGGCGCCACTCAGCGCTCGTGAACGTAGGTACCCGGTGCTGGTTCCAGCGCCGGATAGTTCTCATTGCCAAGGACCGTCGGAGCCGGTTTGCGTTTGCCGCCGCGGGTATGCAGCCAATCGCGCCAGTATTGCCACCAGGAGTCAGACTGTTTGGTTGCGGTTTCCAGCCACTGCTTGGCGTCGCCGCTGAGATCGCCGCCGGTAAAGAAGCGGGCTTTCGGATTGCCCGGCGGGTTCAGGATACTCTGGATATGACCGCTTGAGGACAGCACGAACTCGCACTTGCCGCCCATCAGCATGGCCGACTTGTAACAGGCTTCCCAGGGGGTAATGTGATCGTTCAGGCCGGCGATGACGAATAGGTCACTCTTCACCTGCTTGAGATCAATCGGGGTGCCGCTGACCTCCAGCGCGCCAGGGCGGGTGAGCGGGTTGGTCTTGAACATTTCCAAGAACTCGCCATGCAGCGCAGCGGGCAGGCGGGTGGTGTCGTTATTCCAGAACAGGATGTCGAACACCGGCGGCTCGTTGCCCAGCAGGTAGTTGTTAACCCAGTAGTTCCAGATCAGGTCGTTGGGCCGCATCCAGGCAAAGATCCTTGCCATATCGCGGCCTTCGAGCACACCGCTTTGATACGACATGCGCCGTGCTGCTTCGATCGAGCGTTCGTCCGCAAACAGCGCAACCTGGGTCTTGAGTTCGGTATCGAGCACGCTGACCAGCAGGGTGTAGGAGTGGACCTTCTTCTCTTTCAGGGCGGCATAGTGGCCAAGCAGGGAGACGGTGGTGATGCCGCCCGAGCAGGCACCGAGCATGCTCAGGTCTTTGCTGCCGGTCACGTCCAGCACCACGTCGACCGCTTCCTTGAGCGCGTCGATATAAGTGCTAAGCCCCCACTCGCGGTGGCTCTTGGTCGGGTTGCGCCAGCTGACGACGAAGCCCTGCATGTGGTTGCTGACCAGGTAGCGCGCCAGGCTCTTGTCCGGCGACAGGTCGAAGACGTAGAACTTGTTGATCTGCGGCGGTACTACCAGCACCGGACGCTCGTAGACCTCCTCGGTCAGCGGCTTGTACTGGATCAGTTCCAGCACCTCATTGCGGAAGATGACCGAGCCGCGAGTGGTGGCCAGGTTGCCGCCGACCTCAAAGGCATTCATGTTCACCTGGCTTGGCATGCCGCCGTTGTGGGCGATGTCCTTGGCCATGTGGGTGAGGCCATCCATGATGCTCTTGCCACCGGTTTCAAAGAAACGTTTGAGGGCGGCCGGGTTGAGTGCGGTATTGGTCGGTGACATGGCCTCGGTCATCAGGGCGATGACAAACTGCGCACGGCTGATGTCCTGTGCTGACAGGTCCGAGCTGGTAATCCAGCTGTTGAGCTCCTTGCGCCAGGCGAGGTAGGTCTGCATATAGCGACGGTAGAGCGGATTCTGGCTCCAGGTCGGATCGACGAAGCGGCGGTCGTCGGCGCTGGGGGCAAGTTGTGAGCGGCCCAGCATCACGTCGGTAAATGCCAGGCCCAGGCGGCCGATATGACGCAGGCTGTGGACGGGTTGTTTGACCGTTTGCCGTAACACCATCCGGGCAGTGCTGATAAGGTCGCGCGCTGGTACACCAACCACCGGGTTGGGACCGAGAATATGTTCGCTGGCCTTGTTGGCCAGATTTTCGTTATTGGTTTTGTCGCCCATTTTCAACGCTCCAATCTGAGGCAGGGAAGCCGCTCTGAATGCAGTCCAGCAAGAATTGAACCAGCTTCCTGGTGTCGCACTCCTGAGACACGTTAGCACGCAGCTTGTGTGCTGTTAACGCCTTTTTTTGACTGGGTCGACTTAACCAGATCTATGTGTCAGACAGGTGTTGAGGAGGGAATTTGTCAGGGGATGAAGCGGATAGCGCTGACGTCGGGGTCGCGCGATGCGCCATTTTGGTGCAGCTCGTCGAGGTACGACTGCCAGCGCTGTACCTGCTCGGTGGCGAGGTGGTAGAGGTAGTCCCAGCTGTAGAGGCCGCTGTCGTGTCCGTCGTCAAAAACCAGCTTGAGCGCGTAGCGGCCAGCGGGCTCGATGCCGGTTAACGCAACGTTGATCTTGCCGGTCTGGAGGATGGGGCTGCCATGGCCGCGCACCTCAGCCGAGGGCGACATGACCCGCAGGTATTCAGCAGGTAGGTGATAGCTGCTGCCGTCGGCATACCCCAGCTCCAGCGTGCGCGAGGCCTTGTGCAACTTGATGCGGGTCGGGATAGGTGCGGGCATGGCAGAGTCCTGAGCTTCAAGCTTCAAGCTTCAAGCTTCAAGCAGATCGCATGGCGCGCACGATCTGCTGTTCGCTTGCCGCTTGAAGCTTGCGGCTTGGGTTAAAGGATGTAACGCGACAGATCTTCGTTGACGGCCAGCTCACCGAGGTGACTGTCGACATAGGCTGCGTCGATAACCAGCGGTTGCTCATCGTGCTTGGCGGCCAGATCGGCGGCGCTGAACGAGACTTCTTCCAGCAGGCGCTCAAGCACTGTGTGCAGACGGCGGGCACCGATGTTCTCGGTCTTCTCGTTGACCTGCCAGGCGATTTCCGCGAGGCGGCTGACGGCGTCGGGGGCGAACTCGATCTTCAGGTTTTCGGTTGCCATCAGAGCACGATACTGCTCGGTCAGCGACGCATCCGGCTCGGTCAGGATGCGCTCGAAGTCGCTCGGCGTCAGTGATTGCAGCTCAACGCGAATCGGCAGGCGGCCTTGCAGCTCCGGAATCAGGTCTGACGGTTTGGTCAGGTGGAAGGCACCGGACGCGATGAACAGGATGTGGTCGGTCTTGACCATGCCGAACTTGGTGTTCACCGTGCAGCCCTCGATCAATGGCAGCAGGTCGCGCTGTACCCCTTCGCGGGAAACGTCAGCACCGCCGCCGCTGTCGGCGCGCTTGCTGACCTTGTCGATCTCATCAAGGAAGACAATGCCGTTCTGCTCGACGGCGCTGATCGCGCGGGTCTTCAGGTCGTCTTCATTGACTAGGCGTGCTGCCTCTTCGTCGCGCACCAGCTTGAGCGCGTCGCGGACCTTGAGGGTGCGGGTTTTCTTCTTGCCCTTGCCCAGGTTGGAGAACATGTCGCGCAACTGGTTGGTCATCTCTTCCATGCCCGGCGGGGTCATGATTTCGATGCCGGCAGGTGCGTCTGCAACCTCGATATCGATGTCCTTGTCGTCCAGTTCGCCTTCGCGCAGGCGCTTGCGGAACAGCTGTCGGGTGCTGCTGTCGCTGCGCTCCGGCTGGTCGCCAGTGGCAGGGCGGGCGCCTGGCAGCAGGGCGTCGAGGATGCGCTCCTCGGCAGCGTCTTCGGCGCGGTAGCGAACCTTGGTCATCTCCTGTTCGCGCAGCAGCTTGATGGCGGCATCGACCAGATCACGGATGATGGATTCGACGTCGCGACCGACGTAACCCACCTCGGTGAACTTAGTGGCTTCGACCTTGATGAACGGTGCCTGGGCCAATTTGGCCAGACGACGAGCGATCTCGGTCTTGCCGACACCGGTCGGGCCGATCATCAGGATGTTCTTCGGGGTGACTTCGTTGCGCAGTGCCTCGGGCAACTGCTGGCGGCGCCAGCGGTTGCGCAGGGCGATGGCGACGGCGCGCTTGGCATCCTGCTGACCGATGATGTGTCGGTCCAGCTCGTGCACGATCTCACGGGGTGTCATGGACATGGGGTTGAATCCGGTCGCCTCAGGTATTGGCGTCCAGCTCCTCGATGGTCAGGTTGCGGTTGGTATAGATGCAGATGTCGCCGGCAATGTTGAGGCTGGTTTCGACGATCTCACGAGCAGACAGCTCGGTGTGCATCAGCAGGGCGCGCGCGGCGGATTGCGCGTAGGGGCCACCGGAACCGATGGCGATCAACCCTTCTTCAGGCTCAATGACATCGCCGTTGCCGGTGATGATCAGCGAGGCGTCCTTGTTGGCGACGGCAAGCAGGGCTTCCAGCTTGCGCAGGGCGCGGTCGGTGCGCCAGTCCTTGGCCAGCTCGACGGCGGCGCGGACGAGGTTGCCCTGGTGTTTTTCCAGTTGGGCTTCAAAGCGTTCGAACAGGGTAAAGGCATCGGCGGTGCCACCGGCAAACCCGGCAATGACCTGATCCTTGTAGAGGCGGCGTACCTTGCGGGCATTGCCCTTCATGACGGTGTTGCCGAGGGATACCTGGCCGTCACCACCGATCACGACCTTGCCGTGGCGGCGTACGGATACGATTGTAGTCACGCGCAACTCCTGGTTGGCTGTGGGGGGAAAAGCGGCAGGATCGCTGCCTTGCTTCCTGATCTGGGGGCGCTGATCAGGATTTCAAGGCAAAGGAAGAGCGCGCCCGAGAAACGGGCGCGCAAGGCTCAACGCTGCTGTGGCAGGAGGTTGCTGAAGCCGTTACCACCGAGAGTACGCTGGGCTTGGGTCATGCTGTCTTTGTTGCTGAATGGGCCAACTTGAACGCGGTACCACTGATTTCCGTTGATGGTGGCGTTCTCCAGCTTGACGTCCAGGCCAAGCAGCAGGATCTGCGCCCTCAGTTGATCCGCGTCGGAGCGCTGACGAAAGGAACCGGCCTGCAGATAGTAGGACGGGCCATTGGCGGCCGGCTTGCTGGCCTCGGGCGCAGGTACAGGTGTCGGCGCCGGAGCAGGCTGGGCAGGCTGCTGGGGGACATTGACGTCCGACTCTGGCAGCAGGGTGTAAAAATCGTATTGCGGCTTCGGCGTGCTGGGCTGTGCCGCTGGGGTGTTGGCGGGCTTGGGCGGCTCGGGGGCGCGCCGGACCTCCTCACGCCCTGGCTCGAGTTGCAGCAGGAAAGTAACGAACACACCAATAACCAGTCCGCTGACCAGCCACAACCAGCCGGGAATGCCTTTGCGCTTTGGCGCAGATTGCGCGCGGCTGGCGCCGCGGCGGGGGGCTTTGCGTCCTTTTGCCATGCCCTTACATACGCTCCAGAGTGTTGATGCCCAGCAGGTTCAGACCCTGCTTGAGAGTGCGGCCGGTCAGTGCTGCCAGGCGCAGACGGCTGTCGCGCTGGGTCTCAGTGTCCGCTGCGAGGATCGGACACTGTTCATAGAAGCTGGAGAAGCGACCGGCCAGCTCGTACAGATAGGTGCAGAGTACGTGTGGGGTACCTTCGCGAGCAACGTAATTCAGCGTGGCGTTGAACTGCGCCAGATGCGCACCCAGTTCGGTTTCGGCCGGCTCGATCAGCGCCAGCGGTGCCAGATCGGCGACCGCGTCCATGCTGCGCTCCAGTCTACGGAATACGCTGGCAACACGGGTGTAGGCATACATCATGTAGGGCGCGGTGTTGCCCTCGAAGCTCAGCATCAGGTCGAAGTTGAAGCTGTAGTCGCTGCTGCGGTGCTTGGAGAGGTCGGCGTACTTGACCGCGCCAATCCCCACGGCGGCGCCGATGGCGCGCAGCTCGTCGGCCGGCAGCTCCGGGTTTTTCTCTTTAACCAGGCGCAGAGCACGCTGCTCTGCCTCGTCGAGTAGATCGACCAGCTTGACGGTGCCGCCGTCGCGGGTCTTGAACGGCTTGCCGTCGGCGCCATTCATGGTGCCGAAGCCCATGTGTTCAAGTTGCATGTCGGCGGGAACAAAGCCTGCTGCCCGGGCCACGGCAAATACCTGCTGGAAGTGCAGCGCCTGACGCTGGTCAACAAAGTACAGCACGCGATTGGCGTGCAGCTCGGCATGGCGGTAGCGCATGGCGGCCAGGTCGGTGGTGGCATACAGGTAGCCGCCGCCGGCCTTTTGTACGATCACCGGCAGCGGGTTGCCGTCGGCGTTCTTGAACTGCTCGAGAAAAACACACTGGGCACCTTCGCTTTCGGTCAGCAGGCCGGCGCTGCGCAAATCGGCAACGATGCCCGGCAGATCGGCGTTGTAGGCGCTTTCGCCGCGTACGTCAGCCGGCGTCAGGCTGACGCCAAGGCGGTCGTAGACGGCCTGGCAGTGACCGAGGGAAATGCTGTTGAAGCGTTCCCACAGGGCCAGGCAGGACGGTTCGCCAGCCTGCAGGTCGACCACGCGCTGGCGGGCGCGGGCGGCGAAGTCTTCGCTTTCGTCGAAGCGCTTCTTGGCCTGGCGGTAGAAATTCTCCAGATCGCCCAGCTTGGCTTCGGCGTCGACGCTGTGTTCTTCCATGTAGGCCAGCAGCATGCCGAACTGGGTGCCCCAGTCGCCCACGTGGTTCTGGCGGATCACGGTGTGGCCGAGGAATTCGAGGATGCGGGCAACCGCGTCACCGATGATCGAGGAGCGCAGGTGGCCAACGTGCATTTCCTTGGCCAGGTTCGGCGAGGAGTAATCGACCACCACGCGCTGGGCTGGAATCTCGGCGCGTACGCTCAGCTGCGGGTCGGTCAGTGCGGTTTCAAGCTGACCGGCCAGCCAGCCGGCATCCTGGAAGAAGTTGATGAAACCGGGGCCGGCGATGTTGACCGACGCAACGGCCTGGTGGGCGGGCAGGGCGGCAATCAGCTTCTCGGCCAGATCGCGCGGCTTCATGCCGGCCGGCTTGGCCAGCATCATCGCCAGGTTGCTGGCGAAGTCGCCGTGCGCCTTGTCGCGGGCATTCTCGACCTGAATGGAGGGCGAAAGGTCGGTCGGCAGCACGCCGTCGGCCTTGAGGCGGTCTACAGCGTCGGCAAGCAGTTGGCTGATCAGGTTCTTCATTTAATGGAGTATCCGGCAGGTGCCCAGTGAAAACCTGACATTATCCGTTTTATGGGGCGGCTTGCCAAACCCTGTGGTCGGGTGGGGTGGGTTGTTGTGGTTTGCGCGGGCTTTATTCAGTGCTGCGCTGGGCTGGTTGCTCTCTGTGCTGTCTCTTAGTCAGCCTTTCGCCTTTTACGGCGAGCCAAGGGGAGCTGCTTGCCCAGCCCCCCTTAGCGATCCCCCGGGGCACCCGGCTACGCGGCCCTGCGGGTTTGCTGCGTTGCTCGGGCTAACGGGGGCCGGCAGAACTCGTCGCTGCGCTCCTCAAACATGCTGCCGTCCTCTTTCCCGCTAGCCCTGCGCTACTCGCCCGCGTAAACGGGGAGTTGGTCCGTGCAGTCTTCACGCCTTGCAACACCCCTGATCGTTCCCATGCTCTGCGTTCGGTCTGGCGGAGCGTGGAAGTCATCACTCCACTGCTAAAACATATCCAGTGGATCAATATCAATCGACCAGCGCACCTTGCGCGCCTGCGGGTGCTGTTCCAGCAAAGGCAGCAGCATGTGCACCAGCTGATGCAGGGCCGAGCGCTGGGCGGCTTGCAGCAGCAGTTGGGCGCGGTGGCGGCCGGCGCGACGTTCCATTGGTGAGGGTACCGGGCCGAGCAGGTCGATGTCCGCCAGGTTGTGCTGACCGATCAGTACCTCGGCCTGCTCCAGCGCGGCTTCGAGAAAGTCCTCGGCGGCGCTGGCCTGATTGGCTTCGGCGCGTAGCAGCGCCATGAAACGATAGGGCGGCAGTTGGGCCATTTCACGTTCGGCCAGCTCGCGCTCGGCAATCGCTGGGTAGCCGCGCTCGGTCAGTTCGATCAGTAACGGGTGCTCGGCCATGTGGGTCTGAATGATGACCTGCCCTGGTTTTTCGGCGCGTCCGGCGCGTCCGGCGACCTGGGTAATCATCTGTGCCATGCGCTCGGGGCCGCGGAAGTCGGCGGAGAACAGCCCGCCGTCGGCATCCAGAATGGCGACCAGGGTGACGTTGGGGAAGTGATGCCCCTTGGCGAGCATCTGGGTGCCGACCAGAATGCACGGCTTGGCGCTCTGGATGGTGTCCATCATGTCCTGCATGGCGCGCTTGCGGCTCATGCTCTCGCGGTCGATGCGCAGTACGTCGGTGTGCGGAAAGCGTTCCTTGAGAAACTCCTCGGTGCGCTCGGTGCCGGCACCCAGCGGGCGCAGGTCTTCGCTCTGGCATTTGGGGCAGTGGCGATCGAGCGGGCGCTGGCTGTTGCAGTGATGGCAATGCAGGTGCGGCGGCGACTGGTGCACGGTCATGCGCGCGTCGCAGCGTCGGCACTCGGCAATCCAGCCGCAGTCGTGGCACATCAGGGTCGGGGCAAAGCCGCGGCGGTTGATGAATACCAGTACCTGATTGCCACGCTTGAGGTGCTCGCCGACCAGCTCGGTCAACGGGCGGGAGAGTCCACCTTCCAGTGGACGGCTACGAATATCCAGGCACTGGAAGGTCGGTGCCTTGGCGTTGCCGGCGCGAAGGGTCAGGCGCAGGTGCCGGTAGCGGCCCTGTTGCACGTTGTGCAGGCTCTCGAACGACGGCGTCGCCGAGCCGAGGATCACCGGCACCTGTTCCAGGTGGCCACGGTAGACCGCCAGATCGCGCGCGTTGTAGCGCAGACCGTCCTGCTGTTTATAGGAGAGGTCGTGCTCCTCATCGACGATGATCAGGCCGGGCCGTGCCAGCGGGGTGAAGATCGCCGAGCGGGTACCAATAACAATGGATGCGTCGCCGTCGCGGGCAGCGATCCAGGCATCCAGTCGCTCGCGATCATTCAGACCGGAATGGAGAATCACCACCGGTGCGCTGAAGCGCTGTTGAAAGCGGCTCAGGGTTTGGGGGGTCAGGCCAATCTCCGGTATCAGTACCAGCGCCTGGTGGCCGCTGAGTAGGCAGCGCTCAATCGCTTGCAGGTAAACCTCGGTTTTGCCGCTGCCGGTTACCCCTTCCAGTAGCCAGGTATGAAAACCCTCGGCTCCGAGAATCGCGTCCAGTGCCGCCTGCTGTTCGGCGTTGGCGGTGAGGTGCGCCTCCCTTAATAAAGGCAGCGGTTCGGCGACATGGTGCGGTGAGCGCTCGATGCGCTGGACCAGGCCCTTGCCCTCAAGGGTGACCAGCGTGTCGCGGCTCAGCCCCCATTGGCCGATCAGCGCGTGGGACAGGCCATGCGGATGCTGGGCGAGGATTTGTACCGCCTGTTTTTGCTTTGGCGCACGTTGCACCGCCGGGTGCTCGGGGTAGGCGCCGGGCTGCAGCTGCCAGAGCTGGTCCTGGCGGGCCAGCGCCGGTTCGCCCTGGCGCAGCAGGACCGGCAGGGCGACGCTGAGAGTATCGCCGAGGCCGTGCTGATAGTAACGTGCGGTCCACAGACACAGGCGCCAGAGGCTGTCGGGCAGCACTGGCGTCAGATCGAGCAGCGCCTCGGCGGGCTTGAGTCGATTGGCCGGCACCTCGGTGTGGTCACTGATGCCGGCAATCATGCCAACCATGGCGCGATTGCCGAACGGCACCCGCACCCGCTGGCCCACCTGCAGATCGGCTGCACTGACTCCCCGCGGCGCGCGGTAGTCGAACAGGCGTCTCAGCGGTGAGGGCAGGGCAACTTGCAAGATGGGTCCGGTCACGCAGATCACTCCATAGGGCGTGCAGCAGATGGTACCACCGACGGGCGGAAAACAATGGTGCTTGCGTCGGGGACGGATTCTGTTATCATCGCCGGCCTATTTTCCGGTCACTCTGTATGCGCCGCTTGTGGCATGCAGTCACTTGGCTGGTAGAACAGATTCAGAGTGCGGTGCCCGATCAGGTTGATCCGGTGGCGGCACAAACCAACCGAGGACATACCATGAAAGCTGATTTGCATCCGAAGTATGAAGAAATCGAAGCGACCTGCAGCTGCGGCGCGGTGATCAAGACCCGTTCCACCCTGTGCGCTCCGATCCACCTGGACGTCTGCTCCGAGTGCCACCCGTTCTACACCGGTAAGCAGAAAGTTCTGGACACCGGCGGCCGTATCGAGCGCTTCAAGGCTCGCTTTGGCGCGGTCAGCAGCAAGTAAGTTCGTCATGCAGGCCCTTGTGGCTCTGGCGAACGAAAAGAAGGCGTCCCTCGTGGGCGCCTTTTTTCTTGTCTGCAGTTTACTGGCTAGCTGCGTTCAGGCTGAGCCACCGGCAGCATCCTGTGCAGTGCCTGCAGGGGGTGAAACGGTGTACAGCCGAAGTGTCACCGACGGCGATACCCTGCGTCTGGCAGACGGCCGCCGGCTGCGGCTGGCGGGTATCAATACCCCCGAGATTGGGCGTGACGGCAAGGCGTCGGAGCCCTGGGCGCAGGCGGCTCGGCGGGAGCTGCTGGCGCTGGTCGACGATGAGCCGTTACAGCTCAAGGTCGGGGCTGGTCCGCGCGATCATTACGGCCGTACGCTGGGCTATCTGTTCGACAGCCACGGCCGCAGCGTTGAGGCACAGTTGCTGCAGGCCGGTCTCGGTTATGCGATCGTCATTCCGCCCAATGATGCGCTGGCCGAGTGCTATCTGGCAGCTGAGGCCGACGCGCGTCAGTCCCGGCGAGGGCTCTGGCAGTCTGATCCGGTGCAGTCGGTGGGGCGGCTCGAGAACGGCGGTTTTCAACTGCTGCGCGGCCGGGTGGTTGCTGTTACCCAGACGCGTCCGGCGCTCTGGATTGATCTGGACGGCCCGCTGACGCTCAGGCTGGAGCGCCGGGATCAGGCCCACTTTACGGCGCTACCGGATAGCAGCTGGGCCGGCCGTGAGCTGGAAGTGCGCGGCTGGGTAGTTGATCGCGGCGAGCAGCAGAATGGCTTTCGGCGCTTTATGATCAACCTGCGTCACCCGGCCCAGATACACCCGGTCAGTACTCACTGACAACGTCAAGATGACTCAAAGTTGTAAGAGAATGTCCTTGACATTGATCTCGTGAATAACCTTGCGAGGGTGTGTCGTTTTATGTACTCTCCGTCGTCCGCATGAGCAACCTGACCGGAAAATAGTGACCATGTCTGATTTGAGAACTGATGCACTCGCCTATCACGCCGAACCGCGTCCAGGCAAACTGAGCGTTGAACTGACCAAGCCGACCGCGACTGCCCGCGATCTGGCTCTGGCGTACAGCCCGGGTGTAGCAGAGCCGGTGCGTGAAATCGCCAAGGATCTGGAAAACGCCTACAAATACACCGGTAAGGGTAACCTGGTTGCCGTTATCTCTGACGGCACCGCCATTCTGGGCCTGGGTAACCTCGGCCCGCTGGCGAGCAAGCCGGTCATGGAAGGCAAGGGTGTTCTGTTCAAGCGCTTCGCTGGCGTTGATGTTTTCGACATCGAAGTTGAAGCCGAGAGCCCGCAGGCCTTCATCGATACCGTCAAGCGTATCTCCTGCACCTTTGGTGGTATCAACCTGGAAGACATCAAAGCCCCTGAGTGCTTTGAGATCGAGCGCGCTCTGATCGAGCAGTGCGACATCCCGGTATTCCACGATGATCAACACGGCACCGCTATCGTTACCGCTGCGGCGATGATCAACGCGCTGGAACTGGCCGACAAGACCATCGAAAACGCCAAAATCGTCTGCCTGGGTGCCGGTGCGGCTGCCATCGCCTGCATGAAGCTGCTGGTCAGCCTGGGCGCCAAGACCGAAAACATCTACATGCTCGACCGCAAGGGCGTGATCCACGCTGGCCGCGATGACCTGAACGAATACAAGGCCATCTTCGCCACCGAGACCGACAAGCGCACCCTGGCTGATGCCATGAAAGGTGCTGACGTGTTCGTTGGTCTGTCCGGTCCGAACCTGCTGCAACCGGCTGAGCTGAAACTGATGGCCGAGAACCCGATTGTGTTCGCCTGCTCGAACCCGGATCCGGAAATCGACCCCGCGCTGGCCCACGCTTCGCGTCCTGATGTGATCATGGCTACCGGTCGTTCCGACTACCCGAACCAGGTCAACAACGTTCTGGGCTTCCCCTTCATCTTCCGTGGTGCGCTGGACGTTCGTGCGACCCGCATCAACGAAGAAATGAAGATCGCTGCGGTTCACGCCATCCGCGAACTGGCCAAGGAGCCGGTACCGGAATACGTTTCCCAGGCCTACGGTGGGATCGATCTGGAATTCGGCCGTGAGTACATCATTCCGAAGCCGATGGACGTCCGTCTGATCGAGAAGGTGCCGGCCGCTGTTGCCCAGGCAGCCATCGATTCTGGCGTTGCCACGCTGCCCTATCCGGCGCACTACCCGCTCAAGTCGGTTGAAGACTGCATCTGAACGGCATTGCGTTGAACGAAAAAACCCGCTTCGGCGGGTTTTTTTGTGCCTGTTGTTTGCTGTCAGACTGGTGGTGGTTCAATCCGGATCTGCACCTCCCCCGCGTTCAGGCTGGCGCGCAGCAGGCTGCCCGCAGGGGGGGGCTCGGCGTCAAGCAAGGCTCTGGCGACCGCGGGCTCAAGGTGATGGCGAAAGCTGCGCGCGATGGCGCGCGCGCCGAAGCGGTGGTCGTGGCCGCGGGCTGCAAGCCAGTCACGCAGCTCGGCATCCAGCGCCAGCTGAACCTGATGCCGGGCCAGTCGTTGATTGAGCTGCGCCAACGCCAGTTCGACCAGATGCTGCAACTGGCTGCTGTGCAGTGAGCGGTAGCGAATGCGGTGATCCAGTCGGTTGAGAAACTCGGGATCAAAACGCTGTTGCAGTGCACGCCGCTGTACCCGTTGCTGTAGGCTGCTGCGCCAGCGGGGTGGCAACAGTCGCGCCCAGCCCTGCTCCAGTTGTTGCACGCTGCTGGCGCCGAGGTTGCTGGTCAAAAAGATCAGGCTGTTGCGAAAGTCCAATGTGCTGTTGCCGGCGCTGAGGCGCAGTTGGCCGTTGTCGAAGATATTCATCAGCGCGCGAATGACCGGGTCGCTAGCTTTCTCCAGCTCGTCAAACAGCACGAGGCCGGGTCTGCCGAAGCTGCCTTCGATGGCCTCGCGGTCGAACAGGGTGGTGCCTTCCTTGCTGCCGACGTAGCCGGGTGGTGCGCCAGTCAGGGAGGCTGCGTAGTGCTCCTGTGCCAGGGTGTTCATGTCGATCCGGCACAGGGCATCGGCCCGACCGTGAATCGCCTCGGCCAGCAGTCGCACGGTTTCGGTTTTGCCGACGCCGGTAGGGCCGAGCAAGAGGAACACGCCGAGTGGTTTGCGTGGATCGCCCAGCTCGGCCTTGACCACCGCCAGGCTGTCGCTGATTTCTGCGAGGGCATCGTCCTGACCGATGATGCGCTGCTGCAGCAACTGCATGACGCGCAACGGCTCAAACAGGAAACGGCTGGTGTGGGCGCGCGGCGCTTGCTGCTCGTTGTGTTGCTGGTTCTCGGCCAGCAGGTCATTGATAAAGGGCATGGTGTTGGGCCGTATCGCTCCGGGCGGGGCGCCGTGCGGGCGCCCCGGTGTGGTCAGAGTCCGGCTTCGCGTTCCTTGCCGGAGTGGGGCAGCTCGCCGACCGGGCAGTCGGCGACGCCGATGGTTTTGCGGGTTATGGCCTCGACATTGTCGCGCGCCTTCTCCGCGTCCATGACCCAGGTGCGATAAAACTCGAATGGGCAGTCTGCCACGCCTCGGTCACCGTCGCCGGAGTTGTACATGCCGGTGTAGCCACGGTGCAGCAGCTTGAACAGGTGGTTCTGCGACTGGTCGTTGGCACGCGCATCACGAATCTGCGACACCGACAGTTGCGCGTACTGCACGCCCATGTCCTCTTCGCCACATTCGCCCAGCGTACGGCCGTCGAAGCCGATGATCGCGGAATGACCGAAGTAGCTGTAGACGCCGTCAAAGCCGGTGGCGTTGGCGACGGCAACGTAGCAGTTGTTGGCCCAGGCCATGGTCTTGGCCATCATCACCTGCTGGTCCTTGGCCGGGTACATGTAACCCTGGCAGCGGACGATCAGCTCGGCGCCCTTCATCGCGCAATCGCGCCAGATTTCGGGGTAGTTACCGTCGTCGCAGATGATCAGGCTGATCTTCATGCCCTTGGGGCCTTCGGATACGTAGGTGCGATCGCCCGGGTACCAGCCTTCGATGGGGCACCAGGGAATGCACTTGCGGTACTTCTGTACGATCTCGCCCTGATCGTTGATCAGTACCAGAGTGTTGTAGGGCGCCTTGTGCGGGTGTTCTTCGTGACGCTCGCCGGTGAGCGAGAAGATGCCCCAGGTGCTGGCCTGCTTGCAGGCCTCGCTGAAGATCCGGGTTTCGTCGCCGGGTACCGTGGTGGCGGTCGCCATCATCTCGTCGCCGTCGTACATGATGCCCATGGTGCTGTATTCCGGAAACACCACCAGGTCCATGCCCGGCAGACCTTGTTTCATGCCGATGATCATATCGGCGATCTTGCGCGCGTTGTCGAGTACCTCTTCGCGGGTGTGCAGGCGCGGCATCTTGTAGTTGACGACAGCCACGCCAACGGTATCGGGACTGCTGGAAATATCTCCGTGACGCATGGGTAACTCCTTTGTTGCGGTTGAGTTGCAGTCAGTTGCGCCCGATGCCGAGTTTGTCGACCCGATAGCGCAGTTGCCGCAGGCTGATGTTCAGGCGGCGTGCGGCTTCAGACTGGTTGTTATTGGTTTGCGATAGCATCGCGCGGATACGGTCGGCCTCGTCTTCCTGTACCCAGTTGTAGGAGCGCCCGTACTGGCGGGGCGCGTTGTCGCTGGGTCCAGGGGCGGCGACCTCGGCGGTGGCCTGTGGCTGGCGGTTGCCGGGGATTGCTATCGAGCTTTCCGAGGCCAGTGCCTGACGCAGCTTGTCGGCATCAATCAGCTCCTGATCGCTGGTCAGTGAGGCCCGCTCCAGTACGTTCTGCAACTGCCGGATATTGCCGGGCCAGTCGAAGCCTTCGAGTACCGCAAAGGCGTCGGCTGCCAGGCTCCAGTTGCGTTCGTAGTGGTGGTTGAGTTCGTTGAGAAAGTGCAGGGCCAACTGACGGATGTCTTCCTGGCGCTCGCGCAGCGGCGGCAGGTGTACCGGCACCACGTGCAGGCGATAGAACAGGTCAAGGCGGAAGGCGCCCTGGTTGACCGAGGCCTGCAGGTTGACGTGGGTAGCGGTAATCACCCGAAAGTCCACGGCGACGGAGTCGTGACTACCGATCGGGTCGACCTTCTTCTCCTGCAGTACGCGCAGCAGCTTGGCCTGCAGTGACAGCGGCATGTCGCCGATTTCGTCGAGAAACAGCGTGCCGCCGTCGGCCTGGACGATCTTGCCTTGCTTGTTCTGTGACGCGCCGGTGAAGGCGCCCTTGGTGTGGCCGAACAGTTCGGATTCAAGCAGGTCTGCCGGAATCGCCGCACAGTTGATGCAGATGAACGGCTTCTCGCGGCGGTCGCTCTGCTGGTGGATCATCCGCGCAAATTTTTCCTTGCCGGTGCCGGACTCGCCGAGCAGCATCACCGGGGCATCGCTGTGGGCGACCTGAATGGTCGAGCGCACCGCGTCCATCAAGGCCGGGCTGCTGCCGAGGATGCCGTGGGCGAGGCTCTGCTTGAGCATGCCTTCGACCGCGATGCTGTGGCGCAGGCTCTGGTTTTCCTTGACCAGATGCTCGGTCTGGTCCACCACAAACTGGTGGATGCGCAGCACCTGTCCGATCATCGCGGCGGCCACGCGCAGCAGGCTGATGTCTTCGTCGAAGGGGCGTTCGTGCATGCCTTCGCGCTGCACCGAGAGCACGCCAATCGGGGTGCCGGATTCGAGAATCGGCACAGCGATAAAAGCCATGCGGCCGCCGCTGTGGTGCGACAGTTCGGTAATGCGGCGCACAAACAGTGGCTCGTCGTTGACGTCGGGCACCAGACCGATCGATCCGGTGCGCATCACATAGCCGGTCACGCCCTGATTGATGTCGACGTTGAAGCGGCCGGCCTTGAGATCATCAACTGACAAGCCGTAGGAGTACTTCACCTGTAGCGACTGGGAGTTCGCTTCCGGCAGGCTGACGCGTCCACAGTTCAGTCCATAGAGCTGAGACAGCAAACGCAGGATGCCCTGAATGGTGCGTGGGGCATCCAGTGGTTTCTCGAGGAGCTTGGCCATCTCCAGAATGACGACGAGTTCGCGCTTCATCATCTGTTGGGCTGTCCGTTTCTGTATGGCATTCAAGATGAACAGATCCTCCGCGTTGGCTGATATCCACGCGACCTGTCATCCCTGCACTGCTGACTGGGTAAGCGGTCTGCACCGCCTCTGATCTAGTGACTGATCATCCAGGGTCGTCGTGGTCCAGACTGTTGTTTGAGGGCAGGAGGTTCTCCCTCCTTGCGCTTGGTGTGCTGGCAACTACCGGAGCTGCAACAACTGTGCCCGTGGCTGACCTTGGGGGCGTGAGCGCTGCGCTCGTTGGTCTCGTGTGCCTTGCGCTGATGGGCGCTGAGGGTCTGCAGGCGAGGTGCGCTGATGCGGCGCTGCATGGGCTGCGAGCAGATTGGGCAGGCCCGTGGCAGGTTCCGCTCACTGCTCGGCAGCAGCGCTTCGAAGGGGCCGCAGTCGGTACATTCAAAATCGTATAAAGGCATTATCTGCTCCGCAAACGTGCGACTTGGAAGATGTGGCCCGCCCATGCTGGTGCGGGCCACTGCTGTGCTATCAGCCTTTCCAGAGGGCTGTTGGCACTTCCGGACTGCTTACCGCGATGGTCGGGCCTTCGGCGTTCGGCATGATGTCGAAGTCGAATATCTCGGTCGGAATCCAGATGGTGGCGCAGACGTTCGGCACGTCGACGATACCGCTGATGTGACCCTGCACCGGTGCTGTGCCGAGCAGCGAGTACGCCTGGGCGCCGCTGTAACCGAATTTCTTCAGGTATTCGATGGCATTCAGGCAGGCCTGACGGTAGGCAACGTGCGCATCCAGATAGTGCTGCTTGCCGCTCTCGTCGACCGAGATGCCTTCGAAGATCAGGTGTTTCTTGTAGCTTGGCGCCATGTCGCTGGGCTGGAAGATCGGGTTCTTCACGCCGTACTTCTTGCAGCCATCCTTGATGACGTTGACGCGGATATGAATCCAGCCAGCCATCTCGATGGCGCCGCAGAAGGTAATTTCGCCGTCGCCCTGGGAGAAGTGCAGGTCGCCCATCGACAGGCCGCCGCCCTTCACATATACCGGGAAGAACACCCGTGAGCCTTTGGTCAGATCCTTGATGTCACAGTTACCACCGTGTTCGCGCGGCGGTACGGTGCGCGCACCTTCAGCAGCGACCTTGGCGGCAGCGTCACCGGTGGCACGGCCGACATGCGCGGTCGGGGCGTACGGCGGGTTGGCCAGAGCTGGAACGCGATCCGGGTCGGTATCAATCAGCGCCTGCTCGCGGCTGTTCCATTCATCCAGTAGGTCCTGCGACGGCAGGCAACCGATCAGGCCGGGGTGCATCAGGCCGATGAACTCCACGCCCGGAATATGGCGAGACTTGGTATAGATGCCGTTAAAGTCCCAGATGGTCTTGCGCGCTTCCGGGTAGTGTTCGGTCAGGAAGCCGCCGCCGTTCTCTTTGGCGAACACGCCGTTGAACCCCCACATCTGATCGGCAAAGGCACCGATGTCGAGAATGTCGACGACCAGCAGGTCGCCCGGCTCGGCGCCCTCGACTGCAATCGGGCCGCTGAGGTAGTGCACCTTGCTCAGGTCGACGTCGCGCACGTCTTCGGCACTGTCGTTGTTGCCGATCTGGCCGCCGGTCCAATCCATGCATTCGACGATGAAGTCAGAGCCGGGCTTGACCGTGGCGACCATCGGGACGTCCGGGTGCCAGCGGTTGTGAATGTTGTCGTGCTCCTGAGGGCTCTTGCTCAGATCGATCTTGATCAGTGTTTCTGCCATGACAGCGAATCCTCTGCTTGGGTGATGAGTCGGGCCCGTGTATGGACCGTACTTTTCCCTGAGCAGAAGCCGTGCCAGCTTTGTTTTGTTTTTATTATTTCTTATATATCAGTGCCTTAAATGAATTGTTCAGCGCATTGTCAGGCGCTGAGACGGGCGGGTTTAACAATGTCACTAAGCGATGTTGGACATTGTCATGACAATGTCAGGTGCAGATTGTCATTTCCCCTGGCCGTTGCTTGACATTGGCCGCAGTCGAGCGCCTGGAAGATTTTGATACAGCTATGCAGTCAATTGATCTGCAAAGGATTTTTGGCCGTCATGGTGGTTTGACAGTGCGCACTCTGGCGCGCTGGCACAGTGGTTGCTGTAGGCCTTGATGACAGGCAAGGCAGGCCGGGGAGAGAGGTCTGCCAGCCGGTTCTACCCACATCAAGGAGATTCACCCTATGCAAGACTCAAAACGCAGCAAGCCAGCCTGGAAGCGTGGCCTGATCGGTCTGGCGCTGGGCACAGGTCTGGGCCTGGCCAGCATGGCGGGTGCGGCAGATATGCCGACGGCTGAGGTCAATACCACTGGGCTGGCCGTGACCGACGACACCGTCAAAGTCGGTATTCTCCACTCCATTACCGGCACCATGGCGATCAGCGAAACCGGTTCGGTTGAGGCAGAAATGCTGGCCATCGAGCAGATCAACGCCATGGGCGGTGTGCTGGGTCGCCAGATCGAAATCATCCAGGAAGACGGCGCCAGTGACTGGCCGACCTTTGCCGAGAAGGCCCGCAAGCTGCTGGTTCAGGACCGCGTTGCCTCGGTTTTCGGCTGCTGGACCTCCGCCTCTCGTAAGGCGGTATTACCGGTCTTCGAGAACGAGAACGGCATGCTCTACTACCCGACCTTCTATGAGGGGCTGGAGCAATCCAAGAACGTGATTTACACCGGCCAGGAAGCCACCCAGCAGATCATCGCCGGTCTTGACTGGATCGCCGAAGAAAAGGACGCCAAGACCTTCTACCTGGTCGGCTCCGACTACATCTGGCCGCGCACCTCCAACAAGATTGCCCGCAAGCACATCGAAGACGTGCTGGGTGGCGAAGTTGTCGGCGAGGAGTATTACCCGCTGGGCAATACCAACTTCGGCTCGCTGATCAACAAGATCCGCCTGAAGAAACCTGATGTTGTTTATTCCAGCATCGTTGGCGGTTCCAACGTCGCCTGGTGGAAGCAGCTCAAGGCCGCCGGTATCACGGCTGACCGTCAAACCATCATGACCATTTCGGTAACCGAGGATGAAGTACTGGGTATCGGTGGTGAGAACATGGAAGGTTTCTACTCCGCGATGAAGTACTTCCAGTCGCTGGACAACGAAAACAACCAGGCCTTCGTCGACGCGTTCAAGGCACGCTGGGGTGAAGACAGCGTGATCGGCGACGTAACCCAAGCCGCCTACCTCGGCCCTTGGCTGTGGAAAGCCGCGGTTGAGAAGGCTGGCAGCTTTGACGTTGATGCTGTGGCTGCAGCCTCCGCTGATATTGAGCTGACTACCGCGCCTGAAGGCTACGTCCGCGTTCATCCGAACCACCACCTGTGGAGCAAGCTGCGGGTTGGTCAATGGGGTGCTGACGGCCAGGCCACTGTGGTTTACGAGTCCGACCTGATCGAACCGAATCCCTTCCCGGAAGGCTACCAGTAAGACGTCCGTTTGAAGTGATGCAACAGGGTGCGGTCCAGGTGGCCGCACCCGTCTAGGAGAGTAATTATGGGCGGATATTCAAGTCAGGAGCTCGTGGCCATTTTTGTGATGCAAGGATTCAGTGGCCTGAGTCTGTTCTGCGTCTTTCTGCTGATGGCCCTCGGGCTGGCGATCATCTTCGGGCAGATGGGCGTCATCAACATGGCCCATGGTGAATTTCTTACGCTGGGCGCCTACATCACCTGGATGGTATCCAAGCTGGCCACCGAAACCTGGCCCTGGATGCAGCAGTTTTACTTCCCGCTGGCCGTTGTGCTGGCATTTCTCGGTACCTTCATACTTGGCTACCTGGTCGAAATGCTATTGATCCGGCGGCTGTATGCCCGTCCGCTCGATACGCTGCTGGCGACCTGGGGGCTGGGGCTGATCCTGCAGCAGATTTACCGTTCGACCTTTGGTCCGCGTGAAGTCAGCGTCGTTATGCCGGACTGGCTGATGGGCTCCTGGGCGCCGACCGACATTATCGATATCCCGCTTAACGGCCTGTTCGTCATGGGTATCACCGCGCTGATGACGGTGCTGGTGGTGATTCTGCTGTACCGCTCGCGCTGGGGCATCAAGGTGCGTGCGACGACCCAGAATCGGATGATGGCCAACGCTGCGGGTATCAATACCCAACGGGTAGACCGCTTTACCTTTGCGCTCGGCTGCGGTATCGCCGGGGTTGCCGGTGCCGCCTTTACCACTATCGCCTCGACCGGTCCGACTACCGGCTCTCTGTATATCGTCGACACCTTCCTGGTAGTGGTGTTCGGTGGTGCTGCCAGCCTGTTCGGCACCGTGGTGTCGGCCTTCGGCATCGCCCAGTCGCAGTCGATTCTCGAATTCTTCCTCAGTGGCTCCATGGCCAAGGTGATCACCTTGCTGACTGTGGTCGCGATTCTGATGTTCCGTCCCCAGGGGCTCTTTGCAAGCAAGGTGCGTCGCTAAGCGACGCCTGCGCTGGAGGTTATTGAAATGGATAAATGGATAGCAGCATTCGGGGGGCGGCAACGCTTGCTGCAGTTGCTCGCGCTGGCCGTCCTGCTGATGGTGATCCTGCCGCTGACGCTGGACATCTTCCGTCTGAATCTGGTCGGTAAGTACCTGACCTATGCGTTTGTCGCCGTAGGGCTGGTGCTCTGCTGGGGGTACGGCGGGATTCTCAGTCTCGGGCAGGGGGTGTTCTTCGGTATTGGCGGTTATTGCATGGCGATGTTCCTCAAGCTGGAAGCATCCAGCCCGGAGAACACCGCGATTCAAAGTACCCCGGGTATTCCGGACTTTATGGACTGGAACCAGATCACCGAGCTGCCGTTGGGGTGGATGCCCTTTCACAGCCTGACGCTGACTGTGCTGCTGATCCTGACGGTGCCGGCGCTGGTTGCCTTTCTGATTGGTGCGGCCATGTTCAAGCGCCGGGTCGGCGGGGTGTACTTCGCGATCATTACCCAGGCGATTGCCTCCATCGCCACCATTCTGATCATCGGTCAGCAGGGCTATACCGGCGGCATCAACGGCATTACCGACCTGCGCACCATGCTGGGGTGGGACATCCGCCCAGACAGTGCCAAGTATCTGCTCTATTTCCTCTGCTGCATTCTGTTGATCGCCTGCTTGCTGGTTGGCCAGTTTGTACTCAACAGTCGTTACGGCAAATTGCTGATCGCCATGCGCGACCAGGAAGACCGGGTGCGTTTCTCCGGGTACGACGTCGCCAACATCAAGATCTTCGTGTTTGCCCTGGCCGGCGTGTTCTCGGCGTTGGGTGGGGCGATGTTCGCACTGCAGGTTGGCTTTATGTCGCCGTCGTTCGTCGGCACCGTGGCCTCGATTGAAATGGTGATCTTCTGCGCGGTTGGCGGTCGGCTGTCGCTGATTGGTGCGGTGTATGGGGCGCTGCTGGTGAATCTGGCCAAGACTCTGCTGTCGGAGAGCTTTCCGCAACTGTGGATCGTGTTCATGGGTGCGCTGTTCATCGGAGTCGTGCTGCTGTTCCCGCAGGGGCTGGCCGGTATCTATGAAGACTACGTGCGTCCGCAGGTCGCCAAGCTGTTCTCGCGCAAGCGGGCGGCGGTGAGTGAAGAAGGCAAGTCGGTTGCTCAGGAGGCGCGCTCATGAGTTCTCCCATTCTGCTGGCCATCGAAGATCTGACTGTGTCCTTTGATGGCTTCAAGGCGGTCGACGGTCTGAACCTATACGTTGAGCGCAACGAAGTGCGGGTGGTGATCGGGCCGAACGGCGCCGGCAAGACCACGCTGCTGGATTTGATCTGCGGCAAGACCAAAGCCTCGGCGGGCTCGATCAAATTCAAAGACACCGAGCTGACCAAACTGGTCGAACACGACATTGTCAAGGCCGGGGTAGGGCGCAAGTTTCAGACTCCGTCGATCTACGAAAACCTCACGGTGCGGGAAAATCTGGAGTTGTCGTACCCGAAGGGGCGCAACGTGTTCGGCAGCTTGTTTTTCAAAGTCACCGAACAGGTCAATGCACGGGTTATGGACGTCGCCGGAGAGATCTTTCTCAGCGACCGCCTGGATACCAGCGCCGGTCTGCTCAGCCACGGCCAAAAGCAGTGGCTGGAGATTGGCATGCTGCTGATTCAGGACCCGGAGCTGTTGATGCTGGATGAGCCGGTGGCGGGGATGAGTGTGTCCGAGCGCGAGGCGACCGCCGAACTGCTCGGGCGGATCAGCAAAAACCGCTCGGTGATTGTGATTGAGCACGACATGGACTTCGTCAAGGACATCGCCCACCGGGTGACCGTTCTCCATCAGGGCAAGTTGCTGGCTGAAGGCAAGATGGACGAAGTACAGGCAAACGAAAAGGTCATCGAGGTTTACCTCGGCCACTAACTGCAAAGGAGCATGAGCATGCTGAACGTACGTGATCTGCGGGTCAGTTATGGCATGAGTGAGGTCATCCACGGTATTGACCTGGACGTGGGTGAGAATGAGACGGTAGCGATCATGGGCCGCAACGGCATGGGCAAGACCACGCTGTTCAAGTCGCTGATCGGCATGATTCCCTGCAGCGGCGGGGAGATCACTTTTAATAGCAAGGAGCTGTCCAGGCTGCAGTCTTACCAGCGGGTGGCCAATGGCGTTGCTTATGTGCCGCAAGGGCGGATGGTGTTTCCGACCCTGACAGTAGAGGAAAACATCATGGCCGGGCTGGAAGTCACCGGGCGGCGCAAGGTGCCGGATGACATCTATGAGTTGTTTCCGGTATTGCTGGAAATGCGCCATCGCAAGGCCGGCAACTTGTCAGGTGGTCAGCAGCAGCAGCTGGCGATCGGTCGAGCACTGGCGGCCGACCCCAAGATTCTGCTGCTGGATGAGCCAACCGAGGGGATTCAGCCATCGATCATCAAGCAATTGGCAACCACGCTTAACGAGATCAAGCAGCTGCGCAAGATCAGCATCGTCGTGTCGGAGCAGGTGCTGAGCTTCGCGCTGGCAGTAGCAGACCGGATGCTGGTGATCGACAAGGGCAAGATTGTCCATGAGGCGGTAGGTGAGCAAATCGACAAGGACCATATCAGTCGTTATCTGTCGGTCTGAACACCTGCGTCTCGCAGGGCAAAACCCGGCTATCCGTAAGGAAGCCGGGTTTTTTCATGCCGGCACGAAAATAGGGCTTGACGGAAAAT